>CAJTDD010000005.1 GCA_910574885.1 Lachnospiraceae bacterium
GTTTTCAAGGTACATTATTTTTATGAAAATCACTCGCTTAATTTGCGAATGCATCTACCTATTAGATTAATTCATCAACTTATTAGTTTTCGGACAGTCTCCCCCCGTATATGGGAGACGGCATTCCAACAGGTAATCAGACCATTGTATATACAAGGAAAGCCTTATATTATGGGGCTTTCTGATTTTTTACATGAAAAAAATGTACACACAAACAGGTCTATATGATTACCATCGGCAATTAAAAGAATGTTGTTAGCTACTGTTAAAATTTAATATTTGATAATGGATTCTGGTGAGTTCTGTTTGATTATAATCGTTGCACAATGTGTTGAGAGATATTTTTATAATTTTTAGACAAATAACAAATTGATTTGACTTTTTTAATAAAGTGCTGTAGACTTAAAAGCGAACATAGAGTGACTTTTCAACAACTTAAAGGGTAGAAATTTAATTTAAAGAAGATGAAGACGTTTGAATGTTACTCCTAATTAACCAAAACAAGGAGGTATAATATGAACAAAAAAGTCTTCGATAACTGGAATGACTTCTATGTCATCCGTAACACAGTGGGAGTGGATAGCGTTACATTTTTCAATCGGGAAACATTGGAGTTTGAAACATATGAAGAAGGTGAGATTGAGGAAAGCAAGAAATTATTGCGGATTCCTTATGATTGCGAATTATACAATGAAAACAAAGTATTGGGAGAGTATATCGCTATCAACAAAATAGATATTCCTTCGGAATCTGATTCTACACGATGTTATCTTAGAGAGACCGGACAAATTTATAATTTTCATGAGTATCGTGATGTAGTATTTGTGAAAAAATTAAATGAATGGTTTAAAGAAAATCAAATCGAGGTTGAATTCCGAATGGAATTAGAAACTCAAGAGGAAACAGGTTGCGTGGACGAAACTCAAGAGGAAACAGGTTGCGTGGACGAAACTCAAGAGGAAACAGGTTGTGTAGATGAAACTCAAGAGGAAACAGGTTGTGTAGATGAAACTCAAGAGGGAATGAGCTGTGTGGAAGATTGCTTTAATTTGAATGAAAATTGATGAACTCTATATTCAAAATTGAAAGGAGGGTCGCAAATTTTTGCGGCTCTCTTTCTATATGTAAAATTTATTGACAATTTGAATTGTAACGGTTAAGGAGTTCAACTGTATATTATTTTAATGATATCAGAAAACCGTAACAGTGAGATTCTGTTTTGGTTTTTGATGTCGATTGTAACTGTATGATTGTATTTTTATTTTGCATTGGAGGTAAGAAGATGGTAAAAAGCAAAGAGCGGAGACGTGATTACTTACAGAGTTTTTGACGACGGCAGGATGTATGTCAGATAGGAGAATGATATAAGGAAAAGAGCCAGGGCAGAGAATGGGTTCTTTCTGTACTTTGGGTATCTGTATATTCTCTGAATTTGCTATAAGTCACAAAATTGGCTTGATAGAGCAAAACGAGAATAGCATAGTTACCCAAACATCAGAAAGAACCAGAGAATGTTCTGGCCTTTTGTCTATGTGCCGCCAGAAAAGATAGAGAGGGAGGATTCTAGGTTATGAAAAAGCCTATGACAACGGAAGAATTATTCTATAAGATTCTTGATATTTTAAAAGACAAGGGCAGGCTGCCGGAGATTCTGGATTACAGCCTTGCGGACGGGAACCCGGTTCCAATCACAACTTATGAATTTGAGTTGAGAAGCAATCTTAATTATGGAGGCAGCGAGGGGATTTATCTGGATTTATGGATTGAGTATTTTAACAAAGGGAAAAAATGCCAGTACGGACTCGGTACATTCAAGACGTTATATGAAGATGAAAAAGCCATGCACAGGATGGCCGGGCTTCTGGCGGCTTTTGTGGTGGAAGAACATGCTTACGTTAATGGGAACCTGGATGATTTAACATAGGAAGGGGCGGATGTTTATGTGTTAGATGATGAAGGGAAAAGGCTTCCATGGGGATATTCCTGCGGCAGTATGGAGAGGGCTTTGAAAAGAAAAGACCAAATGCTGGAAAAGTATCATGAAGTAGTGGTAAGGGACAATGCGACACGGAAGGAGAAGCGGTATCAAAAACCGGAGAAAAAACCAAGGTGCAAGGATGAATGACAGATATCTATGGTTTAGGGTGTCCGAATCGGACACAATTTTTTAGTATGAAGGTTAAAAATATTATGATTGGATTTCTATCAGAATGTTGATAGATGGATTTGGAACATAAGTTATTGAATAATAGATGTTTTTGGGAATTGTGAGTATATTCCCTCTTGATGTGGCTTTAGATTCTTTGAGAGTCGATTCCAAATGCCTATGTCATAGTATCATACACAGAATCAGTCAAAGTATTGGATTGTAATGGGATATGATTCCAATGATACATGTAAAAGTACCAGAGTAGAAAAGTCTGGATTTTTGCTATGTTTATTACAGAGGAAATCTGATAAAGGCAGTATCCATGCCATGTAGCAATAGGAAGGATAGTGGCTGTTGGAGATTTTAGGACAAAGGGAGTGAAAATGTCAGACAAGAGATAGGAGGGAGAAAAGATGGGCAAGAGAATGGCTATCTGCGAGTTCTGTAAAAATCTGATAGAGATTGGTGACGGTGATTTCATCTGCTGTGAATGTGAAGAACCTGCAGTCGTAATCAGCAATTACAAATCAACCAATGATTATCTCAAATGTAGCAGCCGTAAATATAGGAAGGCTGGTGTAAGGAAATGTCCATAAGGATATTGAAACCGATAATTGAAACCCCAAATAAAGTATGGTAGTATAAAGAGAAAGGAAAGGCAGGTGCAGGACAATGGAGAAGGAGAACCGGGAACATAAAGATAGTCTTTTTGTTGACCTCTTTTACCAGGATGAAACGGCAAAGAAGAATCTGCTGAGTTTATATAATGCATTGCATGATACAAACTATAAGGATGAAACAATCATTCGGAAGGTAAAGATTGATGATGTCTTATATAAGAACTTCAAGAATGACATTTCTTGTGAGGTGAATGGGCTGGTGCTTGTTTTCGGAGAACATCAAAGCACTGTCAATCGAAACATGCCCTTGCGCTGCTTGATGTATGTGGGAAGGGCATATGAGCAGTTGGTAGACAGCAAGGCACGCTACAGGACGACATTGGTGAAGATACCAACCCCAGAGTTTTATGTATTTTACAATGGCGAGAAGGAACAGCCGTTAGAACGGGTATTATCGTTGTCAGACGCATTTATGAATCCGGCAAGAGAAAATTCCGTAGAATTAAAGGTCAAGGTCATTAACATTAATTCCGATAAAGCGCATGAGATTCTGGATAAATGTGGGATACTAAAGGAATATAGCCAGTTTATCAGCACGGTGAGAAAGTATTCGGAGGAAGAAAGCGCCATTAAAAAGGCAATCAAGGAATGTATTGAAAAGGGGATTCTGGCAGATTATTTAAAGAGGAAAGGAAGCGAGGTGGAGAATATGTTGATTGCGGAGTATAGCTATGAGGAGGATATGCAAGTAAAGCAAGAGGAAGCAAGGCAGGAAGGAATATGGCAGGGAAGACGTGAGGGAATCACTTTATCGGCAGATATTTTCCAGATGGTTAAGAAGCAACCAGATTTAACAGATGTGCAGATTGCCGAGAGTCTTGGCTGTAGTGTGGAAGATGTGGAAAGTACAAGAAAAATGTTTGGTATATAGTTTTATAATCGTTTTTAACGCTATCGGAGTAAGTCTGATAGCGTTTTTTAATGTGCAGATTTTCTAAAAGTAAAATTTAAGCAAAATAAATCAAGGATGGTGAGAAATGGTATGAAAACAATCAGTCTGCTAAATTTAAAGGGCGGGGTTGCGAAAAGTTTCACTTCGGTAAATATGGCTTATGAATTGTGGCGCAGGGGAAATCGGGTCTTAGTGTGGGATAACGATAAGCAGGGGAATCTGAGCAAGGCATTTGACAGGTATGAGGCAGAGCAGACTGCACCTGCCGCAAAGATAATCCGTGGTGATTGGCAGAATCCAGTGGAATTGATACAGGCGACAGATTATGAAGGGATACATATTATCACGTCGAATCTGTCATTGTTTGGCGCTGCCTGGAATCTGGTAAGAGAGGGCGGAGAAGACATGACAGGGAGATACCGGAGATTTGTAAAAGCAGGTATCAACAATCAGACAGAAGATTGCATTTGTGAAAGATATGATTACTGTATCATAGACAATCCCCCGGATATCGGAATCAATGTGGTCAATGCTCTTGGGGTGACGGATGAAGTTATTGTTCCTGTGAAGATTGATGAAAATGCGTTAGAAGGGCTGGATATTGTGGCAGGACAGATTGAGGACGCAAAGGCTCTGAATCCGTCTTTGACATTAAAAGGAGTGCTGGTTACGATTTATCAGAACACGGACGGGGAATCGGCAGGGCTAGAATGGCTTAGGCAGGAATGGGACAATGCAGAAAGCAGGCATTACAGGCAGTATAAGGTTCTTGGCAGGATTCGGTATTCTGCAAAGGTGGCAGAAAATTCTTTTGTGAAAAAACCAATCTATGAGTACAGCCCATGCTGTGGTGCGGCGCAGGATTATAAGCATTTCGTAACCAGTTATACGGGGATAGGGAGATGATGGGGCATGGCGAAATTTGGAATTAACGATTTGATAGACATTAAGAAAAAAGAGTCCGAGTCAGAGGCTGTGAATGCGTACAAGGAGATATGGCTGAATCCCAGGGATGTGAAGCCTTCGGAGAGTAATTTCTACTCTCAAGAGAACATAGAAGAACTTGCAGACAGCTTTCTTGCGGTGGGACAGCAG
Organism: Lachnospiraceae bacterium; assembly: GCA_910574885.1. Taxonomy (GTDB): domain Bacteria; phylum Bacillota; class Clostridia; order Lachnospirales; family Lachnospiraceae; genus Sporofaciens. The sequence goes on from CAJTDD010000005.1 coordinate 4,817, forward strand.
CAGCCGACGGTCTTGGCGAGAGTGAATGGGGAGTTCCGTATCGTGAGTGGGCACAGGAGGAACCTTGCGAATATCAAGAACCTTGAACGGGGGTATCGGGAATACGAGAAGGTGCGCTATCTATACAAAGACATGACTCCTGCAATGCTGGAACTGTCCCTTCTGATGGGAAATGCGTACAACAGGGAACTCACCGGATGGGAGAAAAGCCAACAGGCGAAGCGGCTCAAGGAGGCGCTGATACGGGCGAAGAAGGAAGATGGCCTGAAGATACCCGGAAAGCTGCGGGATGTGGTGGCGGAACTGATGAATGAGAGCAGTACAAATATTGCGAGGATGGAATGTATCAGCAACCATGCGGCTTCGGAGATTGACGAGGAATTTAAGAAGGGAAATATAGGGATTTCTGCCGCATATGAGGCGGCAAAACTGCCGCTGGATGAACAGAGGGAGATTGCAAAACAAGCGTCAGAAAAGGGCGGTATTAAGGCGAAGGAGGTAACGGAGAGGGCAATGAAGAAACGGGAAGGGAAGGATAATCGAAAAGAGAAAGGATTTTCGGTGGTGCAAAAGCAGGATACGGATTTTCTGTCGCCGGATGAGAAACAAATTCCAGAGGGTGATTCGGTAAGGAAAAGGGAGACGAAGGAAGCGGAACAGGCCGTAAGAGGCGGAAAGATAAGGCAGTTTAAGAAATTAAACCGCCACCAGGAGATACTGCGTGAATGGAGCAGGGAAAGGGTAAGCCTGACGGTCATTCCGCAAACGGTAACGGACGCAATGCAAAACGTGTCCGAATCGGACACCTCGAAAGAAGAGTGGACGGATGTTGAGTGGGCAGTGTTCCTTGCGAGAGCGATTATGAACCGGGCGGATTGTGTAAGTGAGGAAGATTTGTATCTGCTTCACGATATTATGATACGGTGTCAGGGAGGGGAGTAATTTACATATGGATGTATGCTGGATTGTGTGCTGGAAATTATAAAGAGGCATACTCAACGTGTGATGTATCGTCAGAATATCGGACAGTGTTGGATATTTTGAGAAGGCACATGGTATCGGTGTCCGAATCGGACACTTTGTAATAAGGAAGAAAGAGATAGTGAGATTGAGAAATGGTAGAGCCGGGGCAGAAATGTTCCGGCTTTTTACTGTTTGGGAAGGGAGAAGGAAATACAGATGAAAAATATGTGCATATTGACAGGGGAACAGAAGAGATTTGCAGAACAGCACCATGTACTGGTGGAACGTTTTCTCTGGAAGAACCATTTGGAACGGTCTGAGTTTTACGACGTGGTAATCTTTGGCTATCTGGAAGCGGTTCAGGAGTATCTGGAAAAACCGGAGTTATCAAAGTATCCGTTTTCATCCATTGCTTGGAGAAAAATGCGGTTCTGCATGATAAACGAATATATTTATCAAAATTGTGCGAAACGAAATGCCCCTATGGGAACGTACCGGGAAGATTACGAACCTGCACTTTCGAGGGAGCAGGTTTCAGAGCAGATGAATTGTGTTGCGAGGGATTTGGAACATCGGGTGCAGTTACAGCAGTTGATGTCCCATATGACGGCAAAGGAGAAGGAGGTTGTCTGCATGAGGGCGGCAGGATATACTTATCGGGAGATTGCAGAGCATTGCAACATTACCATGCGGGGAGTTTCTGCAAGGCTGATTCGGATGAGAAAAAGGTTTCGGGCATTGGCGTTGATTTAATGGACGGCATGGTTGATTCATAATTTTTTCGTAGAGGGTGTTAAAAAGCGTAGTTTTCAAGTATAATGTCTTTATACAAAAAGGAATGTTTTCATAATTAAGGAAGATAGGAGGAGGTATGGTATGTGTCAAGTGGCGATAGAGATACCGGAAGCGGTTTTATTTGATACGCGCATGAGCAGGGAAGAAGCCTGTCAATTTGCAAAGAGGGCGGTAGCATTGGGATATTATTCCCAAAGCGGCGTATCTATTGGTTATTGTGCGCAGATTGCAGAAATGACAGAAGAGGAGTTTATCAGGTATCTGGGAAAAAATCATATTTCTATTTTCCAGTTTGACAATGAAAAAGAATTTCTGGAGGAATTGGAAAATGCGTAGAGTGATTGTAAATTCTACTCCGCTGATTATTCTTTGTAATATAGGAAAGCTGGAAATATTAAAAAAATTGTATGGGGAAATTGTTGTTCCGCAGGCGGTGTATTCAGAAGTAACAGTAAAAAAGGATTCTGCTTGTCAGCAGATTGTATCGGCGGACTGGATTCACTTAGAGCAGATAAAGAACGATTCTGATAAAAAGATGTACAAGGCTAAACTCCATGACGGGGAAGTAGAGGTTATGATTCTTGCACAGGAGAATGAAAAGGCAGATTTGGTTGTGATAGATGATAATGCGGCAAAGAAGACGGCGAAATATTTAGGGCTTACAGTTACCGGAACTGTCGGAGTGCTGTTAAAAGCGAAAACAAGCGGAGTGATTACAGAGGTCCAACCTATTTTGGACAGTATGAAAATGAAAGGATTTTATATCAGTGAAAACATAGAACAAATGATTTTGAGACAGGCTGGAGAAAAATGAAGAGATTCTATTGGGAGCTGGAACGGAAGTGTTCTGGCTTTTTTGTTTATTAAATTCTCTGGAGGAGAGGGAGATAGGATGGAGAAAAAAGCAGAAGATAAGAGTTATGTGCCGTTTGTTAGGATAACAATGGTTAAGGAAAGAGAGCTTCCATATGCGATGGAAGAAATTGACAGGCCGGAGAAAGTTGCGGCATTTACAAGGAAGTTTCTGGCAGGGGCAGACAGGGAGTATTTGCTGGTGTTGTCTATGGATAATATAGGAAAGCTGGCGGCAATCGAGGTGGTGTCCATTGGGACGGTGAATGCGGCGCTGGCGGCGCCGAGGGAAATCTTCAAACATGCGATTCTGGCAAATGCGGCGGGGATTGTGATGGTGCATAACCATACGTCGGGAAGGTGCGTGCCGAGTGATGAAGATATGGAGACGACGAAAAGGATAGAGAAGGCTGGAAAACTCCTTGGGATACCGTTGATGGACCATATCATCGTGGGGGACGGGTATTTCAGTTTTCGGATAGAGGGCTTGCTGGAGAAGGGGAATGAAAGATAAAATTATATAATTATGTCCGAATTTTTCGGAGGGACAGGGGTGTGTCCTGTTTGCTTTGGTAGAATAGGTATGCAAAATCCGGACAAGCAGAAATAGAAATACAAAAAGAATGATGGATTCGGTATGGGAAAGGAGAATGGGAGTAGATAAGACTCCGTACAATTATATGAATGACATGATAGCAGAATTAAACCATCTTGATAAAATGCTCACGGATAAAGACGGCAGGAAAGAAACAAAATTCCATGAGGAAGTTTTGAGAAATGTTCAAGAAGATTTTGGAGAGAAGGAATCTGAAAAAATAAGGGATATGGTTCTTATGGCATGTGAAATGGGAGAAGAGCGTGGATTTGCAAGAGGATTCAGATACGCCTATTTCCTGTTTATGGAGTGCATTGGTGAAAGCCATCAAGAGTAAGCTGTTGATATGGGCTGCACAGGGGAAATTGCAGAATGGTTTCATATAGAATGAACCATGTATTCTGGGATTTCGTGTGACAGCCCTTAGGAAGCGACAGCATGGAATTACCGGTTATTCTATGTGGTCATTTATTTTTTCAAACAAATCCCCGATAGGGCAATGGAGAATGTTGCTTAGCAAGTCCAGATTTTCAAATCGGATGGAACTGGTCTGGTTTGTAATCATGCGGTTAAAATTCTGGTAGCTCAGATTCATCTGCTTGTAAAGCCAGTATTTGGTGTGGTTTTGTTCTTCTAAGATTTCTAGCACTCGTAAACGAACCATAGGGCGTCCTCCTTTTTAACAATTATCACCGAAAAACAAATTTTTGCATAGCTTATTTATACATGGCTAATGTACAAATGAATTACTCTTGCATAACTAATGTAAATATCATATAATGTGTACATGAGTAACCGAATTGGAAATATATGTTTGGAAAATAGGATGAAGGAAGTGTGAAATGATAAAAGAGGGAAAGCATAGATGGAAAAGAAGAACCGGATTTTAGCAATTTTGTATAGGCTCTATTCCGGAAATGAGGTTTCCGTTACAGAGCTGTCAGAAGAATATCAGGTGGCAAGAAAGAGCATATCAAGGGATATCAGTATCATCCGTTCTTTTCTGGCAGACCACAGGGAACTGGTAGGGAATGTAGAACTGCTGTATGACAGAAAGAAACATTCCTATGTTTTGAGCGCAGGAGGGGGGATTCAGGCAAAGGAACTTCTCATCATTCTAAAAATATTATTGGGAAGCAGGGTATTTGAGAAGGGCGAATTAAGGAGTATGATTGCCAATCTGACGGTATATAGCAGCCATGCAGACCAAAAACTGTTTCGGGATTTTTGGAAAAATGAGATGGAATACTATTGTCCGGTAAATACGGAAAGCAGCCTTGATTTGTATGATACTGTGTGGCAGTTGGAGGAGTGGATAAAGGAAGGGAAGAGCATAGAGATTATATACAAAAAATTAAATGGAAAGTTGGTTAAAAGATGGATCTATCCTATAGCAGTCACGTTTTCCAGCTTTTATTTTTACTTATTGGCCTGCCGTGGAGATATGGAAAACTCGGCGGTGATTTATTACCGGATGGATAGAATCGAAGAAATCCATGAGAGAAAAGAGCGGATTCCCATTGAGATTGAAGAAAGGCGGCGTCTGGAAAGGGCAAAAGTATATAATCAGAAAATGTTTATGGGACAGCCTATGAAAATCCGCTTTCTCTATACAGGACCATCGGTAGAAGCTATCTTAGATAAATTCCCGACGGCAAGCGTTGTGTGTCAGCATGAGGAAGCGGCAGAGATTACGGCGGTAGTAGAGTATAGCAGAGGGACGATTATGGAGCTATTGTCTCAGGGAAGCTGGGTGAAGGTACTGGGACCGAGGCAATTACTGGATGATATGCAGACAGAGATTGGCGTGATGAAAAGAATCTATGATGATTCCATATAAAGACAAAATAATACCATGGAGGAGAAAACAACAATGGAGAAATTTCAGTTTAAAGATGAAGCACTTCAAAGAACCTACGAAAATAGGGTAAAGGAACTTAAAGATCTGGCAGACAGTCCGGTCAATAATCCGGCATATTTGTGGGATGGGACGGTGCAGAGATATGCAGCGGCCATGGAAAGGACGAAGAAGCTGCTGCAAGTGGAGGGCATAAGCAGCTATATTACGGCAGGCATGATGAAAAATCTCGATACTTTTTTGAAAAAGTGTTCAGACGCAGAATTTCATATCGCTTTGGTGGGCGCAATCAAAGCGGGGAAGTCAACTTTGATTAACGCCCTGTTGGGGTATGAATATGCTTCTACAAAAGTCACGCCAGAGACAGCCGCTTTGACCAAATTCAAAAAGTCGGATCATAATTATGTGAAGGTTTTGTTTTATACAAAAGAAGAATGGGACATCCTTTGGAAAAGTGCGGAGGATGGAAAAGCAGATATTTTTTTGGAAGAATACAGGACTTTGAATGCAGATGAGGAAAAAAATAATTGGCTGGGCATTGCCCCACGGACTGTAACCTGTAATACCCAGGAGGAATTGGTAAAGGAGATTACAAGATGGACGTCCTCAAAATCGCCGGTTCATTATTTCGTAAAAGAAGTTGAGGTCGGGCTTAAAGATTTTGAGCTTCCCAAGGGAGTAGTCCTGGTGGATACGCCGGGGCTTGATGATATCGTGGAATACCGTTCCAACATTACCAGAGATTATATAGACAGGGCGAATGCCGTACTGGTGTGCGTCAAATCAGACGCTCTGACCGGACAGGAAATGCACACCATATACAGCGTCTTTTCTAATGTGAGATATAATCCAGAAAAAGTATTCTTGATTGCGACGCAGTTAGATACCTTGAATCGTCCTTTGGAAAACTGGCAGGCGCAAAGAGAGGAGTGGATAAAGCATTTAAAGGGAAAGGGCGCATTTGGAAGCGAACAGTTGGCAGAAAAGAACTTGATACCAGTTTCAGCGTATCTGTATACTCTTTTGAGGGAATATGATACCTATGCACAAGACGAACAGAGCGATAAGATGTATGATTTGGAATCCATATTGCTGAAGCTGAGGGTACGAGATTTTCATGGGAACTACCAAATGCTCTGTGATTTTACACAAATCGAAAGCCTGAAAAGGAAAATAAATCATGACATCGTAGATCGATATAAAAATCTTTTGGTAGAGGATGTGACGAATTCTTATCTGACCTGTAAAGAAGAAATTCAGAGCAGTATGAGGAAGATTAAAAAGGAACAGGAAGAAATCATAAAGACAAGCCAGGGCGGGATAGAAGAAATCCAAAAAAAGCAGAAAGAATTTACCCAAAAGTATGAAGAAACAAGGAATGAAAAGCGGGAACTGGAAAGTATTATCAATAGGCTCCATACGATTACCCAGAAAAGGGCTGATGAACTGGAACAGGCAATCAAGGCGTTAGGAAGGTGATGGCAGAATGTTAAAATTACCTTCGATTTTACCAGATATATTAGGAAAGGTTGCAAAGTTTGTGATTGGCGCAATATCACAGCTTTCTAAAAAGGTTTCGTCTGCAAAGCCTGTAGATGAAAAATCTTCTGTGTCTGAGATAGACAATGTCATCGAAATGTTTGAGGCATATAAGGAAGAAATCCGGGGAGAGGCTTCAGGAATCGAGGAGGCAGTATCTCAGGAGGTAGCCTATTATGCGGAAGAACTGGAACAGATTTTTAACGACAGGGAGGCATTGTTAAAAAAGTATGGGATTCGTAGAGGATATATTGACAGGCAGATAAAGAAATTGTTATCTGGAGTGAAAGGTTTTATTGATGATGAGGTCTGCCGGAACGTGTCGCTAAGCAACCGGGAACTGCGAAATATTATCAGAATGATACCGGGGACACAAAAAGAACAAGCCATGCGTACATTTTCCAGCCAGGTTTTTCAGGAAGCGTTGGATAAATACTGCCGGCAGGTAAGGGAAATGCTTTCGGATTTATTTACGGAGGTGGAAGAAGAAACCCTTCATGTGATTGACAAGGCAGGGGAAAATGCACAGAAACATGCTAAGCAGCTAGAAAATATGGATGCTGAAAATTATTTTGAACAGTCGGAATGCATGATGGCAGAAGCAGGTTATATAGTAGAAGGATGTCATAGGGTGGAAAAAATATTGGAGGAACAATAATATGGGACTTTTTAGTTTTTTGGGAGGTTTAATAGGAGGGGCAATCGAAAAATTCGGCGAGATAACGGGGATAGACAGAATTAGCGATTTTGGCGAGGCAATCCAAGATGTATGCTCAGGCTATTCCAGTAGCGTAGGAGGGGAAAGTTCGTATGACAGAAATACGGCGAATGTCTATTCTACTGAAAAGCTGAATGAATTATTGATGGAATTTTCCGAAAAATCATTGAAGAAATCCGAAGAACTGGAAAAACAGTGTATTCAGATGGTGGAGGAATACTGTGATACGCTGATTCAGTTTTTAAGGGAGACGTCTGCTATTATCAAGGATACGTCAAACCTGAAACGGGTAGAAAGGAATCGCTCAAAAATCAAGGGGACGATTACGGGAAGTGTGAAAAATCCAATGGCAAAAAGGATGTCGCTGGATGATTCGGAGTGTTTGAGAATCTTAAAGTTAGATTCTGGTACAGAAAAGAAAAAACAGATGAAAAAATTCAGTAAAAAAGTAATCAATGAAGCGTTTTCTAATCTGTCCGTGAAGGTCAGGGATGTATTAAACGAGCAGTCGGAGGATATCGAAGAATTTTTTTTGGACTATGCAGAATCTTATGAAAAAAAGGTCTGGATGGCAAAGAAACAGTATGACGACATGCTAAAGACCGGCAAGTTAGAAGAAGCTGACATAGAGAAGAACTGCATGGAACCGTTAGTTATGATAGAGGCGGCTAAGTTAGTCGAAGGAATATTATAAGAACGATAGGAGATAAATTGGCAAAGGTTGGAGATATGCTGTATGAATAAATGGGAAAAAGTATTTTATAAGGACCAGTTTTATGAGGTAAGGATGAAATTAGAGGAAAACATGAGGCAGCAGCAGGAAATGTATGAAACTATCATGAACGTGCTTACCAGAATGGAAGAACGGTTGGATGATACGGGGCGTTCTTTGCTGGCTCTGAAAGAAAGTATGGAGAAGAACCAGTCTTTGACGGAATCCAGAATTTATGAGGGATATGTCCAAATGCAGCAGGCATTGTCGGAGGGACAGAAAGAGAACAGGGAGAATTTTAAAGACATGATTACGTTATTGAAAATGGTGTTGGCAAATCGGGTATTGGATGACTGGGAGAAAGCGCTTCAACTCGTTGGTTTGGCAGAGAATGTAAAGAAATAAGGGGATGATGTTTTTGAGGGAGAGGTAAGGGAGGTGAGGATTATAGGAGATGAAAGGTAGGGAGGACGGGAGGGAGTTGTTACGTGAAAAAGAATCATTATGAGTAGAAGGAGTAGATAACGAATGAAAAGGAAGTTAATAAAAGGAATTCTAACTTTCACGCTGTTGTTAGCTATGTTGGTTACAATGGCGAATCCTGTTTCTATCTATGCGGAAGAACCAGCGGTGGATGACAAAAAGGCGGAAGCTGGCGATAATACAGAGACTAATCAGGATTTAAGTGAGGAAAAAGTGACACAAGAGTCAGAAGAAGCAACAGAAAAGGCAGGTAATGAGCAGTATGATACGACGAAGCCTGTCATTGAAAAGGTTGAATTTCCGCAGCAGGGTACAACTGTAAAGGCGGATGAAACCATTCGGCTTTATGTGTATGCCTATGATACAGGGACAGAAGAAGGAGATTTGAGAGTAAGTGCACGAATTTCATCAGAAGGTTCTTCTACATTCATGGAAGGTTCGTATGATGCGGAAAAAGGATGTTATGTATGTGAATATAACCTCGCAGGTACGAGTACGGAAAAGGTAAATGTATCTTCTATTGAAGTAACTGATTTAGCAGGTAATTATACAGAATACTCTTGCTTCGAAAATGGAGAATATCTATATTGGGTATCCGTAGAACCGCAGGCATCAGAAGAAATTCATATCAAGAAGTTTGAACTAAAGCAAAATGGACAGACTCTTAACGAAAAAGATGTATTAGAGATGTCATTGGAAACGGAAGAAGATATAAAAGAGGGCTATTCTGTTTATGCACGTTTTAAGTTAGACAATGGAACAATGGGAAGTCCCAGAGATTTTTCTCTGTATTCTTCTTCTCTTAATACGGAAAATCGGAAAAAATTTGAATACAGGACTGAGGTGGGAACTTATCATGCCGATGGTCCATGGACTTTGGAAGGCATTTATATAAAAAAGGGTGCATTAGGGAAGGAAGAAAGTCTGGATATAGCTGGTATAGGAGAATTTTTATATAGGGTTAAGAAAACAGTACCATCTGTAATAAAGCCAACAATTACATCTGTATCATTAGATAAAAATGGAGAATTTCTTTCAGCAGGAGACAGCGTTAATATTACAATAGGTGCGACAGCTGATAAAGGTACATTAAGCGAGTATGGTAGTGTAGTATTTTACGCGGGTTCAAATTTTGCGAATCCTTACGAGAACGTTTCCTTGACTTATGATGAAAATGCAGGTGTTTACCAAGGAGTATTTGAAATTACTGAAGATACATACCCTTGCGAGTGGTATATAGGTGGAATAGGTATTTCGGATACGGAATATAATAGCGCGGATGACACTGCATTTACGAATGGTGCAAACTATCCTTATTATGTCAATGTGAAGAATGGTGAAACATTCACAAATCCTACATATGATGTAAATATCAGTTTTACTGCACTTAATGAAAATGGTGTCTGGGAAACGATTCAGGAATTCCATAAAGAAAAAGTGGAACGGCGTCAGACATTAAAGGAAATCGGTGTTACATTTCCAGAAATGGTTTCAAAATATCAGGGATTTATCCAAACAGGATGGATGGATTATGACGGGAATCCTATAACAGAAAATACAACGGTTATAGGCAATTCAGGAAATATGGTTATACGTGCAAAATATGACAAAAAGCTTATTTCTGCATCCTATAGATATAGAACGGAGGATGGAAAGCGTCTCTATATGTCACAAAAAATGGAAGTTCCTGAAGATATAACATATGGACAGTTAAGAGAAATTGTTGAAAATGTAAATGCACCAGAAAAAACTTATCCAGAATTGGTGTTCCAGAAGTGGGAGATGGAACTGCCCTATGACTGTACAGATGAGAGTCTTATTAATTCTAATCAGATTAGTATATATGCTGTTTATGATAAAAACTGTGTGACGGTTGAATATACTTATGTTGATACCAAAGGCAATCTTTGTGAGAAGGAACTGCCCTTAGCTTTTGAAAAAGAAGAAACATATACGTCTGTATTAAAAAAAGCGAAAGCTTATATACCAGAAAATATTACGAAGGAATATGAATTTGAAAAATGGGAAGTTACTGGATACGATAATTTTGACATTGCTTCTGGGTTAAAAACTATTTATCTTTCAGTAAAGTTTTCTGGCAAAGCAACAATTCCTGTCATTCGTTATGGATATGACGAAAATGGATGTTCCTTACCAACGAAGGCTTTGGTTTTGAATGAAGGTGCAAAGGGCAGAGATGCAATAAAAGTTTTAAAAGAGTGGGAAACACCGGAGTTTTATCAGGGATTAAGATTCAAAGAATGGGACGTTAGAGGAATTAAAGACGATGAAACTGTAAAGCATGGACAAGCTATTACTATGGAAGCAGTCTACGAAAATTGTATCGTGCGCTACCTGATTGACCCCATGTTTGTTAGTGGCCAAGCGGGATGGGACAGCGACTATGATTTGGAAGCTGTCATTTGCCAAGTAGTAGAGAAAGGAGAGACAGTCACATTTAGGGAATCATTTGATGGTTATGAAAAAGTCCTATGGCCTCATAACGAGTATCAGCCGGGTGATACATTTACGGTAGAAAAAAATATGACATTCTATGGATATGGAACTAAGGCTTCAGAAGAACCGGATAAGCCAACACCGCCAAGCCAGCCTGAAAATCCGAGTCAGCCAGGCAATCCGTCAATTCCGGCGCCAGGCGTATCCCTTCCGCAAGATACGATTGATAACACCATAAAGATTATTACATCAACAGAATCCGGTGGTTCTGTCAGCGTAGATATGGATGGCGCAACTGTGATTTCAAAAGAGATACTGGAAGCCGCAAAAGGAAAGGATGTAGATATCCAGTTAAATATGGGCGGATATACTTGGACGATTAATGGCAAGGATATTAAGGCTAGTAATTTGAAGGATATCAATCTTCAAGTAATACTGGATACCAAGAATATTCCAAGTAAGACATTGCAGGCACTTGCAGGAGATAACCCAATCAGACAACTTTCCTTAGTACATGAGGGAGACTTTGGGTTTAAGGCTTCACTGACTGTAAATGTAGGAAGTCAACATTCGGGACAGTTCGGCAATCTATATTACCATGACAGCGACGGAAAGATGGTATTTATCAATGCCGGAAAGATTCAGCCGGATGGAAATGTGAGCTTGGAATTTTCCCATGCCTCCGATTATGTGATTGTGATGTCAGATAAAGAGATGTCCCAGTCAGATGTTCCGGCAGAGATTTCACCGGCACAGAAGAAAGAACAGGTCGTAAGTCCGAAAAAGAGTGCGAAAACAGGAGACGAGACGAATATCGTATACTGGATGATACTGGGGATGATTGCGTTAGGCGTATGCGGAATCCTTGGCAGGAAGAAATTTTACAGAGGTTAGTAGGAATCTATGAAATATCAAATCACTTAGAGTTACGATAAAGAACGGCAGGAGAATGCTTCTTCTGCTGTTTTTTAATATTTTAGAAATATTTGTGTTTGAGGGAGAATCATAGTATAATAAAGCCAATAAAATATTTTAGGAAGATTTGAATCTTTTAGAGTATCAGAATCTGAAGGACTATGATTGGGAAGGGTAGGCTGTGGTAAATGAGTGAAAGAGAAAAGGCTATGCAGTTAATAAAGGAAATACCAGATAGCAAGATGATATTTGTAGTAAATATGCTAATGAAGATAAAAGGTTTGCCTGTAGAAGAAATTGAGCCGGATGAATGGGATTTAGAAATGATTGAGGAAGCAAAAAAAAATAATGATGGTTCAACGGTGTCTTTTGAGGAACTTTTAAAAAAGGAAGGGCTGACATATGCCGATTTATAAAATTATTTTTGAGAAAGCTGCCCAAAAATTTCTTGATAAACAGGACAGACCGAAGCGAATCCGATTATACAGGGCTATTTACCGTCTGCCAGACGGGACTGATATCAAAAAATTGAAGGGACATGATTTATATCGTTTGCGTGTTGGTGATTGCAGGGTATTGTATCGTATAGATAACGGAGTAAAGATTATTACAATAGAAAATATTGATAACCGTGGGGATGTGTATAAAGCATATTGATGGAAAAGGTTACAACAGAGATACGGATTTGGCAGAAATTGAGTCTTGATGTTTTTAGGTTCCCGTATCCTAGAAGCGAAATATGTTCAGATGAAAGAGGTGTCCGAATCGGACACCTTTTCTCTGTTAGTGATAGTTTTCAGAAGTATCAGTAAAAATAGCATGATTTAGTTGTATATTATTATCATGAAACCATTCAGAGAAGTGGCAGGAGGAAATCATCTTCCTGCCATTTGTTATGCCCAGAGATGAGGAATGGCATATCTGGGAGATTATCATTTTAGTAAAGAACATTGGCAGAGCAATCGTTAGGATTGTCCTACGGTGTTGGGGAAAGGAGGCAGAAGGATGAAAGGAATTGAGATTGCTTTATTTATTATCGGATGTGGCGTCAAGCTGGTCGAGATTATAGCGGAAGAAGATTAGTGAAAAGTATTGTCTGATAGTTGCCGGAAACTGGCGGCAGTCAAATTTAATGGAACAGAGATACCGCCAGAACCGGCAAGAGGTGGAGAAGGATACAGAAACCAAGGTTGATTGAGAAAGGAGATTCCGATTATGGCAGCAAATGTTGAGAGTATGTTTTATGTAAGGGAAACCCCATGGCACGGGTTAGGGACGAAGGTGTTAGAAGCCCCTGCTTCTAAGGACGCATTGCAGTTGGCAGGATTGGACTGGCGTGTCCTGCAGGAACCGATTTACACAGCTATGGAAGAACTGGTAGACGGCTACAAGGCGAATGTGCGGGATTCTGACCGCAAGGTGCTTGGCGTTGTCACAGACCGTTACCGGGTGATTCAGAATGACGAAGCCTTTGCGTTTACGGACGAATTATTAGGGGCGGGCGTGAAATACGAGACAGCCGGAAGTTTGCAGGGTGGAAGGAAGGTATGGCTGCTTGCCCATATGCCCCATGAGTACATCATATCCGGCGAGAGAATCAGCCCCTATCTGTTGTTTTCCAATACCCATGATGGCTCTGGGGCAATCAAAGTAGCGTTGACACCGATTCGTGTCGTATGCCAGAACACCTTAAATCTGGCGTTGGCAAATGCGAAGCGTTCTTGGTCTATGATTCACACCGGGGATATCAAGGAGAAAATGCAGGAGGCAAAGGATACCCTGTTCCTGGCAGAAAACTACATGGACGAGCTTGGCAAGGAGTTTGAAGCACTCCGCATGAAGAAGCTGACGGATAAACAGGTCATGGAGTATATTGAGATTTTACTTCCGATTGAGGACGGTTCCACGCCTCAGCAGGAGAAGAATATGAAGCGGTTACGGGAAGATATGAAAATCCGCTACTTTGACGCTCCGGATTTACAGGGCGTGGGGAAGAATGCCTACCGCTTTGTCAATGCGGTATCTGATTTTGCGACCCATGCAGAGCCACTCCGCAGGACAGCGAATTATAAGGAGAACCTGTTCTCCCGTACCGTAGATGGGAACCCAATGATAGACAAAGCATATCAGATGGTAAATGCGGCGTAGAATCCGGTGGTAGACAAGGCATACCAGATGGTGAGTGCGGCATAACAGGGTTGGGAAAGTAGAAAAATTCAGTTTTCAAAAGAGATTATCTGATATATAATAGAAGCAACGGAAGAAACGGAAGAAGGTGATATTTTGAGTACAGCGGCGCAGATACATCAACAGGATTTAGAGCGTCTGAAATCACTTCGGTATATGGATGATGATTTTATGACCGTCTGTTTGGCAGATAATTTTGAAGGCGTAGAACTGATACTTCGGATTGTTTTAGGACGGGCAGATATTACGGTTAAATCAGTTCGGACACAGGAACTAATGAAGAACCTGCAAGGACGTTCTGCAGTTTTAGACGTCCATGCGGTTGACGGTGCCAATCAAGAATTTGATGTAGAAATACAAAGGTCAGACGCAGGGGCAGGCGCAAAAAGGGCAAGGCATAACAGCAGCCTGTTAGATACACATATCTTAAAGCCTGGAGATGATACAGAGGATATTCCCGACAGTTATGTGATTTTTATTACAGAAAATGACGTCATGAAAGGAAACCAGCCCCTATATCCGGTAGAGAGATATGTTGTGATTGGGGAAGAAAAAGTATTATTTGGAGACGGTTCGCATATTTTATACGTGAATGGGAAATACAGGGGCAATGATGAAATCGGAAAGTTAATGCATGATTTTAGAAGTACCAATCCCGAAGATATGAATTATGAAGTGCTTGCTAAAAGAGCCAGGTATTTCAAACAGGACGAGAAAGGAGTTGCTGTCATGTGTAAAATTTTTGAAGATATGAGAAATGAAGCTGCATTAAACAATGCAAGAGAAACCGCCGAACGACTGATAAGAAAAGGGAAAATGACGCTTGAGGAGATTGCAGAGTGCATTCCAATGTTATCACTGGATGAACTAAAAGAGATTGAAACGAGAGTCATGCAGTTAGTATAATCAATCCTGTCAATGAAAATAAAATATAGTAACAGCGTCAGGGCATATAGAAACCGGAAATCTATATGCTCTGTTTTTTGCTATAAAGAGAGAGGCATGAGCGATAACATTTAGGCTTATACCACAGGGCAGATACCATTTTGTTCACATCACATGCTTAATGCGGCGTAACAGGATTGGGAAAGGCAGAGAAAGCAGGTATATGTATAGAAAACAGTTGGAACAAGCCTTCTGCCAGAAGATTAGCGGGGAGTTGACAGTCTTCCGGTATGAGGTTCTGCAGGGGGAAAAGGAAGCCATCTATGAGGCGGCTTACCAGATAAACAGTATCATCAGCATTTATGAACTTCTGGCAGAAATGAGCAGCAGGTTATCAACCGAAACTTTGGAGGCGGCGGTGATGTTCCCGAATATCCTGACCTTCCTTTATCGGGAATGGCTGGGATATGAGGATTCCTATACCGCAGATATCCAGTATTGCTTAGATAAGGAACTGGCAAAACTCAGGAGGGATTACAGGGATATGAAGGAGGAGAACATTGTATGAAGAAATTAGTATCCACATTGAATATGGAGAAAACGGAATGGTTAAAGTACCGGAAACAGGGGATTGGAGGCTCTGACGCAGGGGCGGTATGTGGGTTCAACCCCTACCGCACAGCCCTGCAGGTGTACCAGGACAAGACCACGGACGAAACCGAAGAAATCGACAATGAGGCAATGCGCCAGGGGCGGGAGTTTGAAGATTATGTGGCAAGAAGATTCACAGAGGCGACGGGAAAAAAGGTACGCAGAGTCAACGCCATGTTTTATGATGAAGCCAATCCCTTTATGCTGGCTGATGTAGACCGGATGGTAGTTGGGGAGAATGCAGGGCTGGAATGTAAGACCGCAAGCCCCTACATGGCAGATAAGTGGAAGGATGGAAAGATTCCCTTATCTTACCAGATTCAGTGCTACCACTATATGTCTGTCTGCAATGTAGAGGCTTGGTACATCGCTGTCTTGATATATGGGAGAGACTTCAAGTTTTACCGCTTGCAGAGGGATGAAAAAATGCTTGCCGATTTGGTAAGGATTGAGAAGGATTTCTGGGAGAACCATGTGTTGAAGCGTGTGTTGCCCGACCCCGACGGTTCCAAGCTGGCAGACAGCGTGATTGCGGAGTATTTCAAGCAATCCTCGGCTAAGACCATCCCCTTAAACGGTTTCAATGAGAAATTAGAACGCCGGCAGGAATTAGCGGACATCATGGCAGAGATGGAGACGGAGAAGAAGCAGATAGAGCAGGAGTTAAAGATGTATCTTGGGGAAGCAGAGTTAGCGGAGAATGAGAAGTACCGGGTATCATGGAAAGCGGTAGACAGCCAGAGGATAGACGAGAAACGTCTGAAGGCAGAGAAGCCGGAGGTATATGCAGAGTACCAGAAGATTGTCCGTAGCCGGAGACTTACGGTGAAAGCAGCGTAAAAACCATAGAATAAGATTTCAGAACAGTATCAGGACTATAAAAACCGTCGATATTTTGTACATGAATCAGAAGAAAGATAATATACAAGAAGCAGAAAATAGTATATAATCGGACGTATAGAAATGGATGAAATCTTAAAAGAGGTGAAAGTATGTTAGCAGTCAAGGGTATCTACCGAGATGGACAGGTGATTTTGGAAGGAAGGTTTCCCGTGAAATCAGCGGAAGTAATCGTTGTCTTTCCAGACCAAGAAGATGTGGGTGGACAGATGGAGTTGTCTGCAGAACGAAAACGGGAATTATTTGAAGAATTTTCTGGAAGCGTTGACAGAATTATAGATGAAAAGGCGGAAAAGATGGAGGCATTAGATAGAAGATATGAAAGTATTGATTGATACGAATGTCATATTAGACTGGATTATGGTCCGAGAGCCGAATGCCGCAAACGCTAAACAAATCATGGGACAATGCCTGTTTGGGAAAGTGGAAGGTTATGTATCTGCCCATTCTGTATCTGACATTTTCTATATACTAAGAAAAGATTTTTCGGTTGAGAAAAGAAAGGATTTACTGCGTCTGCTCTGTGGAGGAATGTGTGTAGTCCCGGAAGATAAGGATATGATTCTTGAGGTCTTAGGACGTGATGAATGGAAAGATTTAGAAGATGGGCTGCAAATGCAATGCGCAAAAGAGGCAGGGGTAGATTATGTGGTCACTCAGAATTTAAAAGATTTCCGTAAGTCGAAGATAGAGGCAGTCAGTGAAGAACATTTCTGTGAAATCTTAAAGAATGGGGTTTTGTAAGACAAATTGATGATAGAGTCATAAAGTGTCAAGGAGAGGATGAAAATGCCTCTCCTTTTTGAATGCCAGAATATGATACCCAAGGGTACACCGTAATACATGACCTGCGGGCGGGTGGCTCTGCCCAACAAGGCATAGGGAAGGAATTGCAGATAGAAGTTTCTGCAGTAGTGGAGGTAAGAAATGTCAGATATTAAGGAAGAATTAGCAAAGAGAGCGTCAAGTCTCAGAAAGAAGGAGTCTGGGAATGAGCCGGAACGGGAAGAAACAGTTGGCGAGGTAGACTGTGAGAAAGCCTTTGTCCGGTTATTGAGGGCGGACGAAATTGAATGCCGGGTATCGACCATCAATGAAAGGGGCTTGAGCCTTCTTTTATTTAAGGACGCCCGTGTAGACCAGAAGATTCTGGATGAGACGTTTACGCCCTTTGGATGGAAGCGGACACATCAAATCATAGATGGGAACTTATATTGTACTGTGGAAATATGGGACAGTGAGAAATGCCAGTGGATTGCCAAGCAGGACGTAGGCACCACCAGTTATTCGGAGAAGGAGAAAGGGCAGGCTTCGGATTCCTTTAAACGGGCCTGCTTTAACTGGGGTGTGGGAAGGGAATTGTATACGGCGCCATTTATCTGGATTGGGGCGGGAAATGCCATGATTCAGAAGAAGGACAACAAATTTACAACCAGTGACAGGTTTTCGGTGCAGTCTATTTCTTACAATGAACAGCGGGAGATTAACGCCCTTGTGATTGTGAATGGAAAAGGTGTCAAGGTGTTTGAATTAAAGCCGAGGCAGAAAGGCAGACAAGATACAGGAAACCAACAGAATACCGGAGGTAAGCCAGATGAAGGACAAAAAGCAGAATATAAGGAGAAGCCCGGCCAGGAGAAGGGAAGCAGGGAGAAAGCCGGACAGGAATTGGGAAATCGGCAGAATCTCAGTCAGAAGCCAGAGGAAAGCTGGATTACGGACATGCAGAAAACCGTTTTAGAGCAGGAGTTAAAGCGTACAGGGGTTTCGATTGAGAATGTGTTAGCCAGATACAAGATACATAAGCTGGAACAAATGACGCCGGAGATTTACATGAAGGCTCTAAATGGGTTGAAAAAATCCAAAACAAAAGAAGCGGCATAACCTTATTTTGTTTTGAGATGGACAATGTAACAACGCTGTATTTACAGAGTAGAGGAGTAAACGATGTTGATTAGAGATATCTATCATAAAATATTTGCGGAAACAAAAGAGATGGAGAAGAATGACCATGAGATAAGCGACGAGCTGTCTGTCTTGTTCAAGGACGTGGATTTAAAAGAGATTACATATGAGGAATTTACGAATCTGATGTGTCAGGCATGTGCCATCGGGGAACGGCATGGATTCGTATCCGGATTCCATGTCTTTGCCAAAATCATTTGCGAAGCGTTGTCTTAGTGATGATTGAAATAATTATGGATAGTAAGGTAAAAAAGAATGGAGAAAAAACAAATGAATTATGCGGAATTTAAAGAGAAATTTAGAGAAGCTCTTCAGAACCATTTCCTTGGAAGGGGACAGGTTTATTATGACCTTGTAAGAAAGACGAATGACACGGACAAAGAGGCCGTGGTTGTATGGCGGTTCGGGGCAACGGTACGTCCGATGATTTATCTGGAGGATATGTATGAGGGGTACAGGCAGACCGGAGATTTTGAAAAGTGCGTAAAAGAGACTATCAGGGCATGTGAGACGATTCCTTTTATCAAAGAGAGCCGTCTCCCGAAAACCTGGGAATCTGTAAAGTGCAGGGTACATATGCGGGTAATCAATAAGAACTGGAACCAGGAAGCCTTAAAGCAAATGCCTTATAGGGAATATCTGGATTTGGCAATCGTGTTCTATGTGTTTATAAAAGAGGAAAGGGGGCTGGTTGCGACGCTGCCGGTAAACAGGGATTGCATGGAATTGTGGGATGTGGACATGAAGACCTTGTGGGAAGCGGCCCAGAAGAATCTGAGAGAAGAAACTTTTCAAGTAGAGACGATGGAATCAGCCTTAGAAAATGCGTTAGAGGAAATGGCAGACCAAAAGGCCGCAGGGATATTCCAAAATGATATGGAAGGGATGGAAGAGGAAGGAATCGGGATGGCGTATGTCGTCACAAATCCGTGCCGGAGATATGCGGCACGGGCAATCTTGCGGAAGGATTTACTGCAGGAATCTGCAAAAGAACTGGGAGGAAGTTTTTACATCCTTCCCTGTTCCGTGCATGAAATCATTTTATTGAAGGAAACCCGGATGATTACAGAGGAAAATCTAAAGAATATGGTATACGAAATCAATCACTGTTCCGGAGCGGTAGAGCCGGAAGAATGGCTGTCGGATTCTATCTATTATTACAATAAGGATAAGGGTAGAGTTGTGCTTGTAGCGTAGCAGGATATAAGTTAGAAAATAAGAACATATGATTTTCACATGTAAAAAAACTTTGGGGATATTAGAGTGGGGTAAGTGTGTAGAATATTGTAATATGTTTCAGAAATGAAGATGCATTTTTTGAAGAGGTTAAGATGAAGAAAAATGACTTCTTTTAATCAGCAGAAACATTAGTTCTGAAAATAATCTGATGTAAAGATGTATAGAATGAATGATAGGCAGTCTGAAAAATATTTGGAGTTTGTTTAATACACGCTTGTTGATGGTTAAGGGGATTTGTAAATTCAGCATATTCTATGTTTGATGAATAATAATTGGTAAGACTTTGAATCCCCTTATCCCCTGTATCCCCTTAAATAATTAGATTATATATATACAAATAATTTTCATATTGAGACTCTTTGAATGAGGGGATAAAGGGAAGATAGGGATATTATATTAGTGATTAACAGATGTGTAGTTAGCAAGAGGTAGAATAAAGAGAGTATATTATCCTGTTAAATCCAATATGATTAATTAGAAATTATGAATATACTGCGAATATTGCAGGGATGGTTCGGTTAATTATTGGCATATCAAATGCAAAAAAATTCCCCAATCCCCTGCATCCCCCCTTAACTTTTAGCCATATCTGTTAAAATTCTATATAGATATGTCATAAAAATGAGGGGACACAGGGGATAAGGGGACAAGATAAATAAGAGACGCTGATTTGAGGAACAGTAAAATTTCAATACCCTTAGCAGGTGTTGGCTTCTAAGGGTACTGAGCATTTAGCGAATAAAGGGGTTTATGTTTTCGGCAAAAGATAGAATATTTTCACGATGATATTTGTGAAAATTCAATTCCTCAGTATGAGCGGACAAGTCCGCAGGTTTATGATTTGTACCAGAGTAAGCTATAAGTAATTCATAAAGGCTAGGTTGCGGAATGGAGAGACGTTCTGGTTTAAAGTAATCTAATAAAAGATGTGTAAACGAGTCTTGCTCAAATTCTGATTTTAAATTATTTGTATAGTTATAATCTCGATATAGTGCATATGAAGTTTCAGAAGGATTAGTATATAGGGAGTCTTCATAAAAGTCATATAATATTTTTTCACTCTCAAAGAAGTGGGAATAATCTTGGCTTATTACGGAGTAGTTTTTTTCTATATAGTCGCAATAAGTCTTAATGCTGATAGAATGTTCAGCATTTTGTTTATTAGGGTCATTAAGTTTATTAATAATCACATCCCACAAGTTTTCAAGTAATGGTATGGCAACATATTTTAGTTTTTGGAGGTATTTTTCCATATGGTCAAAGCCACTTACGATTAACAATTCCTTTGGTACAGGTTTTCTGGATATATGTGAAAATAAACTGTTATTTTTCTTTTGATGTTCCTGTGATTTTAAATATTTGCTATTGATAACGGAATAAAGGCAATGCTCCAAAAAAACGGAACGGTTATATGTAATAGGTAACTGTGCAGTTTGTTGAATGTGACTTAGCATTAAACTGCCTTCCAAGTCTTTTATAGTGAGCTTCGTATTATCGAAAGTTGCAGCGTACATGTTTTTAAGTAGTTTTGAGGCATATCCGAAGAATGAAAAACCATAAATAGATTCCATTGCATGTTCAAAAAGTAGTTTATCCGTAGATATCAAATGATTATTATTGCACCAACTGGTACACGCAGTAAGTAGGTTATTATAATTCTTAATCAAAGTCTTATTCTTTATCGAAAGAGGTCCTTTTAAGGCATAGATGTTATCATTGACAGTTTTTACTAAAGGTTCATTGTAAATAAAGCACCCCCAGTTTCCATGATAGGAAGGAATGATTAAGAAACCATTTTTATTTGATTCACAAGAATAGTTTTGGAGTATCTGATACGAATATCGGGAATTATCTGTGATGAAACGCTTCTTGTTTTCATTATAATTTTGGGCAATAGTAATCTTTTGTTCTGTTCCGTCTGGCAATAAAGAAGGAGGCTTGGAAAATCCTTCTGTTTTAAAATAGCCTGTTTTAAGCTTGATATCATTTGCCCCAGATATTGTTATTTTAGATACATCAGCGGTTCCGGATTTTTTTAGTGAATTTATAAATCCGTGAATAATACAGTGATTTTTTAAAACAAGCCGTAAAAGCGAAATGCGGGAAGGAGATGTAGAATCTTGGTCAGTATGATTGAAACTGGCCGGCGAATATACAAATTCCAGATAGGGATAACAAGCCTCTTCAATTTTGGAAAATATACAGGAAAATAAATCCTCAGAGCAAAACTCTGGTGATAATTTATTTAGGATATTTTGTGTGAGTTTTTCTGTGTCGATTAGGTAAAAAAACTTTAGGTAATTATCAAGTTCGATATTATTCATATAAAGACCTCCAAATAGTTTACTTTATGACCATATAATATACTAAAACCCCTAAAAAGTAAAGAAATCATTTGATAAAATTTTTGATAGTGACCAATCTACAAATTCCTTTGGGTGGGGTATGATGGTAATGTAGAAAGCTGTAAGCTGGAATCCGAAAAATGCTTAAATTTCAGCAAAATATTGGAAGGAGTGTGAAAATTTGATAACGCGCGGAGAATTGCCAAAAGAAGAAAACGCCGGTCAAGGAATCGGCGGTAGGAGAATGGAGGGAATGCCAAAAAAACTGTTCAGCTATGTGAAAGGAGATGAGGAACCCGAAGCAGGGGTTACAGCTCAAGAATGCGGGAATGAGGAAGAAGAAGGGGCAAAAAAGAAGTTATTTACCCGCATTGGGAATGAAGAAGAACCTGCTCAAGGATTTTGCAATGCGAAATTAGACGGGATGAAGATGAAGTTGTTCACATATTTAGGGAGTGAGGAAGAACGTGAGGAGGAGAAAAAACTTTTTGCGGATATACAAAAGGATATTTCAGAAAATACGGTTCCTTGCTGCGAAGATAATAATCAGAATTATGCGTTGAATGAGTCGGAATGCTCCAAACTTATCGCTTCAAGTATCTGTAACGAGCAGAATGCACAACCGGAGTCACCAGAAAAAACGAAGGAAAAGTTGAACACGATTGTAACCGAAACGACTGATGAGTGGAAAAATTTCAATTTGCAGCTTATCGAAAAGATTGAGAAAATTTATGAGCTACCGGATGGCGAGGAGTCTCGAATTTTTTATCGTTTTCAAATTATCATTGGCACGAAGACATTTGAAAAAACGGTCAGCGCCGACGATGTTTCGAGTTTCAAATGGGTGCAGTCGGGTTCTCAAGGGATAGCGTTCATCCGCAGAGGTGTAAAAACGATGGCTTTTGACGAATACGTCAGCAATGTAATTGCCGGGAGCAATCCAAGCGTCCGAATCGTTTACGCTGTGAATGGCTGGAAAAAAATCAATGGAATCCCGGCGTATGTATATTCTGGCGGGACGATAGGAAATGCTGTGCCGAATGTTAGTGGAAACGCAAAAAACGTATTTGAATTTGCAGCAGAAAAGGTTGCAACAGAGGAAATATTCTGGCAGTCGATTGGTATGCTGGATATTTGCCAAGACAAAAGGATAACGTTGCCATTGTATCTTTTTGCACACATGGGTGTTTTGTCAACGTTGTTTGATGAAGCGGGCTTTCCGATAAAATTTGTGGTATCTGTAATCGGGAAAACCAATAGCCGGAAAACGAGTCTGGCGTTGTGCATGACGAAAACGCTGAACCGGAAGGAAATTACGAAGCCTGCGGTAAATTTCAATGCAACGGAAGCGGGGATTGAGAAGGCAATCGGATTACACCCGGACGCTGTGTTAGTTATTGACGATTTTATGCCTGCGTCTACCAAGGCGAAGCAAAATCTGCTTGACACGAAGCTGGAGAAGGCTTTGCGGATATATGGGGACCGGGAAGGGATTGAACGCATGATGGATTTTTCAAAGAATCCCGGTGCAGGATATTATCCGGTGCGGGGGATAGGTGTCATTACTGGGGAGCATATTCGGGGCGTCCAGTCGTCTTTGTTGCGGACATTGATATTACAGATTGACCAGAAGTCAGTAAACAATGAGAAACTCGCATATTATCAGAAAAATTATAAAATTTTGAATACAAATCTCTGCGATTTTATGTATTTTGCTACAAAAAATTATGCGAAAATGATTTGTTTCATTGGGCAGCGTGTGGAAATATATCGTGAGGAAAATTTATTTCAGTTACCTCGATACAACGAAATGTATGCACAGTTAATGACTGAGACGGAAATTATCTTGCAATATGCGCTTGAACGGAAATTTATCAGCCAAGATGGATATCAGAAGATTTATGCAGAGTGGAGGGAAATACTGCGGCAGGTAATCCAGCAAAATGCAGCCGAACTTAACCGGAAAGATTACCCGGCTCTTCTTCGCGAGGTGTGTATATCACTCGTAGAGAACGGAACGAGTCCGTTGCCAAAAACGGAGATGAAGGACTACGGCAATCATGTATTTGAAGATTCTGAAATCGTATATGTCCGATTGGATACGTTTTTACAAAAATTAAAAATCTTGATAGAGCTTTGGGGAATTGATTTGCCGGGACTAAGCAAAAAAGCGGTCCTCGATATTTTAGAAACCGAAGGTTTAATCGAGGTAAGAAGCAGGTCGGAAGGCAAACGTACATTAAAATTGCCGGGGAGCAAGCTAAATCGCCAGACATACATCTACATCAAAAAAAGTGCGCTAGGGCTGGACGAAAATAACGTTTAGTTCCAGGACGAATGGCGTCTGCAAATTCATAATTGTAGACGCCGAAAAAGTCGGAAATTGGAGACGACTATGTACCAGTAGGAGCGAAACTGGAGACAAAAAAAGCAAAGCATGTTAGCGAGGAAGAATGACGGGAGAGGCTGTTGCGAGCAATAGAGAAAGGAAAGACTGTAGAAAAGGAGCGAACATCAGGAATCATACAAATGGATGAAATTTTAGGGATTGACGGCGTAACGATTACGGTAAAAGAGGCGCAAACAAAGTATAAATTAAGTGCGTAAAGCGTCAATCGGATTGCGCAGAAAATGAACGCCATAATTTATATTGGAGACGGAAAATTCATCCTTGAGGCAAGGCTTAAAGAGTATCTGAGTGAGATGGAAAGGAAGAAGAAATGAAGCGAGAAGATTATCTGGATATGGAGGAATTGATACAGAATGAAATACAAGATTTGAAGGCGGGAGATGATGAATTTTTACAGCGTCATAGGGAAATTATGGAATTGATTCAGCAAATAGAAGCCGATAAATGTAGAGTGTAACAAATGACTAAAATGGAAAAATATTAGCATACATAGGAGGTATTCGTGATGAATGAAACCAAAGTATATCTTGCGGCAGA
Organism: Lachnospiraceae bacterium; assembly: GCA_910574885.1. Classification (GTDB taxonomy): domain Bacteria; phylum Bacillota; class Clostridia; order Lachnospirales; family Lachnospiraceae; genus Sporofaciens. The sequence goes on from CAJTDD010000005.1 coordinate 29,823, forward strand.
TATTCAAAAAGCATTGTCATTAGGACGGAGTAAAACCTATGAATTTCTGGATGAAGTATACCGGAAACAGGAGCCGTTTCGAGTGATAAAAGTGGGGAAACTCTTCCGAGTTCCCCAGAAATCCTTTGACGAGTGGATTAACGCAGTTAAGTAGGAGGTGTATGGATGGCTACAAAGAAGCAGGGTACAGCATTTTATGAAGCAGGAAGCTGGTATCACCGTATGAAGACTCTGCAAGAGGATGGAAGCACAAAGTATTCTAAGAAAGGTGGTTTTGCAACAGCCGAAGAAGCGGAAAAGAGTTATCGGAAATGTGAGGAGGAATACGCTAGGGCGTACCGCAATTATCATGCGACGGCTTCGACAGATTTTGGATTGAAGGACTATTTAGTTTACTGGCTGGAAGAAATCTATACACCACGCATTGAGAACACCACACGTATGCTGGCGTCTTACGTGTTATATGACTTGATTCTGCCCAATATGAACCAAGGGATTAAACTGCGCTACATAAGCGTGGAATATCTGGACGCATTATTAAAGGAAGTGTCAAAAGCATGTGAATCTGCAGGAAATAAGAGCAGGGAATTGTTGAATCTTGCGTTGAAAGACGCAGTCGTACAGGGTTATATCCAAAATAACCCTGTACCATCCACAAAGCCATATAAGAGGAAGAAACCTACGGTGATTGTTCTCAATAAAGAAGAAATTCGCCTTTTTCTGGAAAAGGCTTCTGAAAATAATTGGTATCTGGAGATACTCTTAGGGTTGTTTATGGGACTCCGTAAGGGCGAGATTGCGGGTTTGAAATATGGGGATTTTGATTTATCCCGGAATACTGTCACCATTTCCCGACAGATTACGTCTAATCCGATTGTACCAAAGGGGCAGGGCAAGATATCGGAATATCAGATAATCGAAAAGCCGCCGAAAACTCCCAACAGCCATCGGACACTCAGAGTTCCGGAGGAGATCATGGAGGAAGTCATGATAAGGAAAGCACAGAATGATTTTAGGAAAGAGAGGTTGGGAGACGCATACATAGATAAAGGTTATTTGTCCTGTAGCGAAAATGGCCTGCCTCATGCCGCTTCTTCTTTTAACATGGCATTGACAAAACTTTGCCGGAGATGTGGATTGCCGCATCTGACCGTCCATAGTCTGAGGCATATGTATGCGAGCATTCTGACAGAGCAGGGGGTTCCGTTGATTAAGGTATCTGCATTGCTTGGCCATTCAAGCATGAATACTACATTTGAGTATTATTGTGAAGTTATGGATGAGACAGAAAATATACGGAGCTTCTTGAATAATAATTTTCTACCAGAAGGAGCGTGAGAATATGTTAGATTTAAAGCTTCAGAATTATATAGACTGGGATGTGAAGTCTGTATTTAAGCTGCCTGACCGGAACAACTATGCTTACCGTGTCGTCCTGAGATATCAGGACGGCACACAGCAGATTCAGCAAAAGTCGGGCTTTCAGACAAAAAAGGAAGCCGAGAATGCCAGAAAGCGTACCATGGGAGAGTTAAGCAATGGTACCTATGTGGTAAACAACCAGGTGAAGGTTCAGGAGTTTCTGGAATATTGGCTGGAATATGATATTAGGCAAAGGGTGGGGAGTTATAATACTTATTCAACTTATTCCCAAATAGTAAAGAAACATATTATCCCTTACCTTGGGAGAAAGCGGCTGACAGAACTAAACAGGGGAGATGTGCAGAGGTTATATAAGAACCGTACAGATTTTTCAGTTCATATTGCAAGACAGGTGAAGACGGTCTTGAATGTTTCACTCCGTTATGCGGTAATCAATAAGCTGATTGCATTTAATCCGGCGGAAGGTATCCATCTGCCGAAAGCGGTGGAATCCGGTTCCTATCATACCAGAAATATAGATACGCAGAAAACGTTGACAATGGAGCAAATGCAGGTTTTATTAGAAGCCAGCAAAGGAACGCCAATCCACATGCAAGTGCTGTTTAATGTGCTTATGGGATTGCGGAGGCAGGAAATCAACGGGTTAAAATATTCAGACGTTGACTATATCAACCGTACTTTGTCTGTGGAACGTCAACTGGGAAAGGAACTGGACAGGAATCCGAATACGATTGTCCATGAGCCGATGACGAAAAGGGAGCTGCCGTTGAAATCATCATCAAGTAAGAGGGTATTGCCTATCCCGGATTATGTATTTGAGGCAATCTTAGAAGAAAGAAAGCGCTATGAAAGGAATAGAAGCCGAAGAAAATCCAGATTCTTTGATTCGGATTATATTTGCTGCTCTAAGGAGGGAAAGCCACGGAGTAAAGACTTCCATTGGAGGCACTATAAGAAACTTTTAAGGGACGCAGGATTACCAGACATTAGGTGGCATGACCTTAGAAGCACCTATTGTACATTGCTGCTAAAAAGTGACTTTAACCCGAAAGCGGTATCGAAGCTGATGGGACATGCAAAGGAGTTGATTACGGTAGATGTATATGGAGACAATCAGAATCTCATACCAGAAGAGATACCTGAGTTGGTATCATATATGAAAGATGTAATGCCAAAGAAAAAGAATGGCCATGGATTGAGGGAACATGTGCTGGATACATTGATAGAGATAGAAGAATATCTGCCAAGGAGAAGGAGGAATATGTAATATTTTTCTAATAGCAATTATCATAGAAAATATGAGTGATGATAATTGTTAGAAAGTATCATAAGTAGTATACTAATATAAGAGGAAGGAGGCATACGACAGAATGGATGGGATTAGATTGACGAATGAGATTATTTCAAAGATTAAAAAGGAAGCATTTGAGTTGACACAGAGACTTATGGGTCGTGAACTGAAGGCTGTGATTTTGTATGGCTCCTGTGCCAGAGGTGATTTTGCGGAGGATTCTGATGTGGATATTGCTTTGCTTACAAGATGTAATCGCAAGGAAGTAAAAAAATATGATGATGGGCTGGATATGATTGCAACTAAGCTGGCGATGAAATATTTTGCCGTAGTTAATTTTGTCTGTCTTCCGGATGATGAATTTTTGGAAAAGAAGGGATGGTATGGCTATTTTCAAAATATAGAAAGGGAAGGGGTAGTTCTTTATGGATAAAGAATTGTAACGTGATTCAAAAATTGTTAGGCGTATTAGTGAAGAAGGGAATGAAATATTTTTGGAGATGGTATGAGTAGGGGGATATGAAATAAAAATAGAAGCTAATGACGGAGTGTGTATGCGAATCATGTATATATGCTCTATTTTTAGTTATAGAGGATTTTGATTTGAATCACTGCATGTAAGAACTAATGTTTCGGAACGTTTGTTCTAAAATTTCCGTTTTTCTCTGTACAAATAAAAGGGCATGTGCTATAATCAGAGTTACTTTTTGGGGTGCTGAGTCCATGGTGTTTTGCAGGGATTGTCTAGTCCGGAAGAATGGAATCAGTGAACAAAATTCGTCGAAGGAGGTCTTTCACGGAAAAGTGAAGATGTGCCTCGACGAATTTCTGACCAATAGGCGTACTTTTTTACTATGGATTCTGGAGGTGATTTTTGTGCAGAATGCACAAAGTATCTTTAAACTACACAGCGATTACCAGCCCACAGGCGACCAGCCGCAGGCCATCGAAGCCCTGGTGAAAGGCTTCAAGGAAGGCAACCAATGCCAGACTTTACTGGGGGTTACGGGTTCCGGCAAGACCTTTACCATGGCGAACGTGATACAGCAGTTGGAAAAACCGACTTTGGTAATAGCGCACAATAAAACCCTTGCTGCACAATTATACGGCGAGTTCAAGGAGTTCTTCCCCGAAAACGCGGTGGAGTATTTTGTGTCCTACTACGATTACTACCAGCCGGAAGCCTACGTCCCGTCCTCCGACACCTACATCGCTAAGGACTCATCCATCAACGATGAGATAGACAAGCTCCGCCATTCCGCCACCGCCGCATTATCCGAGCGGCGTGACGTAATCATCGTAGCCAGCGTATCCTGCATCTACGGCCTTGGTTCCCCGATCGATTACCAGAATATGGTAATCTCCCTGCGTCCGGGAATGACGAAAGACCGAGACGAAGTAATCCGGAAACTCATCGAGATACAGTATGATCGCAACGAGATGGATTTTAAGCGTGGAACTTTTCGTGTCCGGGGAGACGTATTGGAGATCATCCCCGCACTCTATGAGAGTCTTGGATACCGGATTGAATTTTTTGGAGACGAAGTAGACCGTATCACAGAGATTGATATCCTGACTGGGGAGATTAAGAATGAATTGAACCATGTTGCAATTTTCCCCGCGTCCCATTATGTAGTGTCGAAGGAGAGTCTGGACAGGGCGATTCAGGAAATCGAGGCCGAATTAGAGGTACAGGTCAAATATTTTAAGAGCGAAGGAAAGCTATTAGAGGCACAGAGGATTGCCGAAAGGACGAATTTTGACATAGAGATGATGCGGGAGACTGGATTCTGTTCCGGAATTGAGAACTACTCGCGGCATCTGACCGGACTTGCGGCAGGTCAGCCTCCCCATACCCTGATTGATTATTTCCCGGATGATTTTATCATGATGATTGACGAATCCCATAAGACTGTGCCGCAGATCGGAGGAATGTACCACGGCGACCAGTCAAGGAAATCAACGCTGGTAGAATATGGATTCCGGCTTCCTTCCGCAAAAGACAACCGACCCTTGAACTTTGAAGAATTTGAAGGTAAGATAGACCAGGTGATGTTTGTCTCAGCCACTCCGGGACCATATGAGGAACAGCATGAACTGCTGCGGGCGGAGCAGGTAATCCGGCCCACCGGACTTTTGGACCCGGAGGTTGAGGTACGTCCTGTGGAAGGCCAGATTGATGATTTGGTAGGTGAAGTGAATAAAGAGATCAGTAAAAAGAATAAAGTATTGATTACGACGCTGACAAAGCGAATGGCAGAAGATCTTACGGATTATATGCGGGAGGTGGGGATACGTGTCCGCTATCTCCACTCAGATATTGATACGTTAGAGCGTACGGAGATTGTCAGGGATATGCGTCTGGATGTCTTCGATGTGTTAGTGGGGATTAACCTGTTAAGGGAAGGCTTAGACATACCTGAAATCACCCTTGTAGCAATCTTGGATGCGGACAAGGAAGGATTCCTGCGTTCAGAGACATCCCTGATTCAGACAATCGGGCGTGCGGCGCGTAATGCAGACGGGCATGTAATTATGTATGCAGATACAATCACGGATTCTATGCGCATTGCGATTGAAGAAACGCAGAGAAGGCGCAAGGTTCAGATGCAGTATAATGAGGAGCATGGGATTACTCCCCAGACAATCAAGAAGAGTGTACGTGACTTGATTGCCGTATCGAAGAAGGTTGCGGCAGAAGAGCTTAGGATGGAAAAGGAACCGGAATCTATGAGCTGTAAAGAATTAGAAAAACTGATTCAGGATCTTACGAAACAGATGAAGAAAGCGGCGGCGGAGCTGAACTTTGAGGCGGCGGCAGAGCTGAGGGATAAACTGGTGGAATTGAAGAAAGTATTTAATGAACTATAGTTGCGGCAGCTTGCAGAAAGTAGTTTTCAAACACGCTCTAAGATACATGATTTATACGGAAAATGATATATTTATGCATGATAGGAAGGATAAAAAATGGCAAAGAAAAGGGAGAGCAAACAATTTATCAGAATCAGAGGCGCCAATGAGCACAATTTGAAAAATATCGATCTGGATATTCCGCGGGATGAACTGGTCGTCCTGACCGGACTCAGCGGTTCGGGGAAATCCTCTCTGGCTTTTGATACCATTTACGCAGAGGGGCAGAGAAGATACATGGAGTCATTGTCTTCTTATGCCAGACAGTTTTTGGGACAGATGGAGAAGCCGGATGTTGAGAGTATTGAAGGTTTGTCCCCGGCAATCTCAATCGACCAGAAATCGACGAACCGTAATCCCAGATCTACGGTAGGCACGGTGACGGAGATCTATGACTATTTTCGTTTGCTTTATGCCCGGATCGGAATTCCACACTGTCCTAAGTGTGGAAAAGAGATCAAGAAGCAGACGGTAGATCAGATGGTGGATCAGATTATGGAACTGCCGGAAAGGACGAAAATTCAGTTGTTGGCTCCGGTTGTACGGGGCAGAAAGGGAACCCATGCCAAGCTGTTTGAGCGGGCTAAGAAGAACGGATATGTGCGTGTCCGGGTGGACGGCAATCTTTATGAACTATCAGAGGAGATTGCCTTGGACAAGAATATCAAGCATAATATTGACATTATTGTGGATCGTCTGATGATTAAGGAAGGAATCGAGAAGAGACTAACAGACTCTATTGAGACAGTCCTGGGGTTGGCAGAGGGATTGCTGACTGTGGACGTGATTGATGGAGAGACTTTTAACTTTAGCCAGAGCTTTTCCTGCCCGGACTGCGGGATCAGTATTGAAGAGATTGAACCGCGAAGTTTTTCTTTTAATAATCCGTTTGGAGCATGCCCGGAATGTTTTGGGCTGGGGTATAAGATGGAGTTTGACGAAGATCTGATTATTCCAGATAAGAACCTGAGTATTATGGAGGGCGCAATTACGGTGATGGGATGGCAGTCTTGCAACGATAAGAAGAGCTTTTCCTATGCAATCCTGGATGCTTTGTGCAGAGAGTATCATTTTTCGCTGGATACGCCTTTTAAGGATTACCCAAAAAAGATTCATGATGTGCTGATCCACGGCACGGACGGAAAGGAAGTCAGAGTCTATTACCGGGGACAGCGGGGGGAAGGCGTATATGACGTTGCGTTTGAGGGACTGCTGCGGAATGTGGAACGGCGGTACAAGGAGACCTCTTCGGAATATTCTAAGGCGGAATATGAAGAGTTCATGCGTATAACCCCTTGTCATGAGTGTAAAGGTCAGAGATTAAAGCCGGGGGCTCTTGCCGTTACGGTAGGAGACAGGAATATTGCGGAGCTGACTGGGCTTTCCATTGAGCGTTTACAGGAATTTCTGGATCAGCTTGAGCTGAATAAACAACAAATGCTGATAGGAGGTCAGATTTTAAAGGAAATTCGAGCGCGGATTCAATTTTTGATGGACGTGGGGCTTGACTATCTGACTCTTGCGCGGGCAACAGGAAGCTTGTCAGGAGGAGAGGCACAGCGGATACGGCTTGCGACGCAGATTGGTTCCGGGCTGGTGGGGGTAGCCTATATCCTAGACGAGCCGAGTATCGGACTTCATCAGAGGGATAACGATAAACTTCTGGGGACCTTGAAGCATTTGAGGGATTTGGGCAATTCGGTGATTGTGGTGGAACATGATGAGGATACGATGCTGGAAGCAGACTATATCGTGGATATCGGGCCGGGAGCCGGGGAACATGGCGGTAAAGTCGTGGCACAGGGAAACGCAAAAGAAATCATGCGGAATAAGGCTTCTGTTACCGGCGCATATTTGAGCGGTAAGATTCGTATCCCAGTGCCGCAGGAGCGGTCCAAGCCGTCTGCGTGGTTAAAAGTGGTTGGGGCGCGGGAGAATAATCTAAAGAATATTGATGTTGAGTTCCCCCTTGGGGTCATGACCTGCGTGACAGGTGTATCTGGTTCAGGTAAGAGTTCTCTTGTGAATGAGATTCTTTATAAGCGGCTTGCAAGGGAACTGAACCGTGCGCGGACGATTCCGGGTAAGCATGAAGCAATTGAGGGAATCGACAGGTTAGATAAGGTAATTAATATCGATCAGTCGCCTATCGGACGGACTCCAAGATCGAATCCCGCTACTTATACGGGTGTGTTCGACCTGATCCGGGATTTATTTGCGTCTACGGCGGATGCGAAGGCGCGAGGCTATAAAAAAGGAAGATTCAGTTTCAATGTGAAAGGCGGCCGGTGCGAGGCTTGCAGCGGTGACGGAATCCTGAAGATTGAGATGCATTTCCTCCCAGATGTATATGTGCCGTGCGAAGTCTGTGGCGGTAAGAGGTATAACCGTGAGACATTGGAGGTAAAATATAAGGGAAAAAGCATCTATGACGTTTTGGATATGACTGTGGAGGAGGCGCTGCATTTCTTTGAAAATGTGCCCAGCATCCGTCGAAAGATGGAGACGCTGTATGATGTGGGGCTTTCTTATATCCGTCTGGGACAGCCCTCTACGACGCTGTCGGGAGGAGAGGCGCAGAGAATTAAGCTTGCTACAGAGCTGAGCAAGCGAAGCACAGGCAAGACTATTTATATTCTGGACGAGCCGACAACGGGGCTGCATTTTGCAGACGTCCACAAGCTGACGGAGATTCTGCGCCGCCTGTCGTCAGATGGGAATACGGTAATTGTGATTGAGCATAACCTGGACGTGATAAAGACAGCAGACTATATCATAGATATCGGACCAGAAGGCGGCGATAAGGGCGGAACCGTGATTGCGAAGGGAACCCCGGAGGAAGTGAGTCAGAACCCGGTTTCTTATACTGGAAAGTATATTGCAGCGGCGCTTCAAAGATAGCCTGGGGCTGAATCTGTCGAACGATGGGTGGAATATGACAATCCCATAAGATTCACAAAGATTTAAGGAAAAAGGGGGTTTCCATTTCCTGTAAAGTTGATTATAATGAAACGAGCACGAAAGGGTGCAGTATGAATAAAATCAACGAATGATGATCATATAGAGATGCGTAAGAGTCAATCCAACAAATGATAATCATATAGATAGCATAGGGAAAGGGGAAGAAAGATGTCAGTAGATATCGGAATTGACTTGGGGACTGCCAGCGTCCTGGTCTACGTAAAAGGAAAAGGCGTCATATTGAAGGAGCCCTCTGTGGTTGCCTATGACAGGGATACGAATGCGATAAAAGCCATTGGCGAAGAGGCACGTTTAATGTTAGGGAGGACGCCGGGGAATATCGTTGCAGTCCGTCCGCTTAGACAGGGAGTCATTTCAGATTATACTGTGACAGAGAAGATGATTAAGTACTTTGTGCAGAAGGCACTGGGGAAGCGGACCTTTAAGAAGCCGAGAATCAGTATTTGTGTGCCAAGCGGTGTGACCGAGGTGGAGCGCAAGGCTGTGGAAGAGGCGACCTATGCGGCGGGCGCAAGGGAAGTGAATCTGATCGAAGAGCCTGTGGCAGCGGCGATTGGAGCTGGGATTGATATCTCGAAACCCTGCGGCAATATGATAGTTGACATCGGGGGAGGAACAGCGGATATTGCTGTGATTTCACTGGGAGGGACGGTTGTGAATTCATCGATCAAGATTGCAGGTGATGATTTTGACGAGGCAATTGTCCGCTATATGCGCAAGAAGCATAACCTTCTAATCGGGGAGCGGACGGCGGAGGACATTAAGATTAAGATTGGGACGACCTATCCCTTGATTGAAGATGAAGAGTTAGAAGTGAGAGGGCGCAATCTGGTGACAGGGCTTCCTAAGACAGTGACCGTGACTTCCTTAGAGACAGAAGAAGCGCTCCGCGAACCGACGGGGCAGATTGTAGAAGAAGTAATTAACGTGTTGGAGCGGACGCCGCCGGAGCTGTCGGCAGATATTTTGGATCGTGGAATTATGCTGACCGGGGGCGGCTCCATGCTTAGGGGACTGGAAGAACTGATAGAGGAGAAGACGGGAATCAATACCATGACGGCAGAAGATCCGATGAAGGTGGTGGCGATCGGGACAGGACAGTTTGTGGAATTGGTGAGCGGACGAAGAGAATTTTAATGGACAGTATAAAGGGATATGTGGAACATATTGTGTACCGCAATGAGGAGAATGGATATACCGTATTAAATCTGAATAACGACGACGGAGAAGTGACCTGTGTGGGGAAGTTTCATTATGTCGAGGAAGGCGGGCTTTTGAAGCTTACTGGGGAGTATACAACCCATAAGCTGTATGGTCTTCAGTTCAAGGTGGAGACTTCTGAGGTTTGCGAGCCGGAGGATCTGGTATCGATTGAGCGGTATCTGGGTTCTGGGTCTATTAAAGGCGTCGGGGCTTCACTGGCGGGAAAGATTGTGAAGAAATTTAAAGAGGATACGTTCCGCATCATCGAGGAGGAGCCGGAACGGCTGGCGGAAATCAAGGGGATCAGCGAGCGAAAGGCACGGGAGATTTCGGCGCAGGTGGAAGAAAAGCGGGATATGCGCCAGGCAATGATATTCCTCCAGAAATATGGAATATCTACGACTCTGGCTGCAAAGATTTACCAGCATTACGGGCAGAGTGTGTACCGTGTCATAGAGGAGAACCCTTACCAGATCGCGGACCATGTGCCGGGAGTGGGATTTAAGACGGCAGATGAGATTGCTGCAAAGGTTGGTATTCATGCGGATTCGGATTTCCGTATCCGCAGCGGTATCTTTTATACATTGTTGCAGAGCGTGAATGACGGGCATATTTTTCAGGAGCAAAAGACGCTTCTTAGAAGGACGGACGAGCTGTTGGGGATTGAGCTTTCGGATATTGAAAAATATTTGATGGATCTTGCAATCGAGAAGAAGATTGTGCTCAAGAAGGAAGAAGAAACCATGCGGATTTATCCATCCAGATACTATTATATGGAAATGAACGTGGCAAGGATGCTTCATGATTTGGATGTGGAGTGTAAGATAGAAGAAGGGAAACTTAGGGATCGACTTCTTGTTATTGAGGAGCATGGGAAACTGTACTTGGATGAGATGCAGAGAACTGCCGTGGTGGAAGCGGTAAAGCATGGGGTCATGGTATTGACGGGAGGTCCCGGAACCGGAAAGACAACGACGATCAATGCTATGATTCGCTTTTTCGACAGTGAAGGAATGGATTTTCTGCTGGCAGCGCCAACCGGGCGGGCTGCAAAGCGAATGACAGAAGCGACCGGATACGAGGCACAGACGATTCATAGACTGTTGGAGGTAAATGGAAATCCAGAGGAAGACAGTGTCAGCGGATTTCAGAGAAATGAAGAGAATCCATTGGAGGCGGATGTCATCATTATTGATGAGGTATCCATGGTGGATCTTCCACTCATGTCGGCGCTGCTTCGGGCGATTGTACCTGGCACCAGGCTGGTGTTGGTTGGGGACTGCAGCCAGCTTCCCAGTGTGGGACCGGGAAGCGTACTGAAAGACATTATTGACTCAGAGCGATTTTCTGTAGTTATGCTGACAAAAATTTTCCGTCAGGCAGGAGAAAGTGATATTGTCGTCAATGCCCATAAGATTAATAGAGGCGAGGAAGTGACGCTTGATAACAAGAGCCGGGATTTCTTTTTTTTAAAGCGGCAGGATGCCAATGTGATTATCAGTGTGTTGATTACTTTGATTCAGAAAAAGCTTCCTAAGTACGTGGATGCAAATCCGTATGATATCCAGGTATTAACGCCTATGCGGAAGGGGCTTCTGGGTGTGGAGCGCCTGAATGGGATTCTTCAGGAATACTTAAATCCGCCGGAGAAGGGAAAGACAGAGAAAGAGATCGGAGACCGCTTGTTCCGCGAGGGGGACAAGGTGATGCAGATCAAGAATAATTACCAGTTGGAGTGGGAGATTTCCACGAAGTATGGGATGACCGTTGATAAAGGAATGGGGATTTTTAACGGGGATATGGGAATCATCCGGAAGATTAATACGTATGAGGAGACGGTCACGGTAGAGTACGACGAGCAGCGCAAGGTGAAGTATCCATATGCTTTGCTGGATGAGCTGGAGCTTGCCTATGCGATTACGATACATAAGTCACAGGGGAGTGAATATCCTGCAGTAGTGATTCCGCTGCTGTCAGGACCGAGACAGTTGTATCACAGGAATCTATTGTATACGGCTGTGACAAGAGCAAGGCGGTGTGTGACATTGGTCGGAAGCGACCAGGTATTCCAGGAGATGATCCAGAATACGAATGAGCAGAGGCGTAACACTAGCCTAGCAAAACGAATCCGGGAAATGTAATGAGATATGGAGGATTATTTCAGACACTTAGAGGGAGTGTCGTAAAATGGTTGTGGCCGGAGGTATGTCCATTCTGCGGCAAGGTAAGCAGTCAGGGGATTTGCGCTGGATGCAGGAGGAAGATTGATGATCTGAAAGTCCGGGAACCAAGATGTATGCAGTGTGGAAAGCCAGTTCAGGATACGCGGCGGGAGTACTGCTATGACTGTATGCATATGGAACACAGGTATGATAGGGGCTATGGATTGTGGCTCCATAAGGAACCTGTCAGCACGTCTATTTATCAATTCAAATATCATAATCAAAGGGACTATGGGGTCTGTTATGCAAAGGAATTAATCCGCTGTTATGGTAATATAATAAAAAGCTGGACCCCAGACCTTATGATTCCAATCCCACTTCACAAAAAGCGCAGAAGGCAAAGAGGGTATAATCAGGCGGCAGTTATTTGCCAAGAGCTTGGGAGAATGCTTGGGATACCTGTGGATGAGAAGAGTCTGTACCGCAAGTTTTACACGGACCCGCAGAAAACCCTTAGCCATAAGGAAAGAAGGAAGAACCTGAAACATGCATTTGCACTGAAAAAAGGATTTCGGGTTGTGCCGACGGTCTTATTGATTGACGATATTTACACGACAGGGAATACAATAGATGCGGCAGCGTCGGTTTTGAAGAAGAAAGGAGTCGAAAAAGTCTATTTTTTAACCATAAGTATTGGACAAGGATACTGATATTTGTTATACTAAAAATGATGTTTGGTTGTATAATATAACATTTTGAGGTGATTTATGTTAGATAAGAAAAAATTAGAGCTTATGACTCGTCTCGCCTTCTATGAACAGACGGAGGGAAAGGAAGACTTTAAGATCAGTGAGTATTACCGCAGAGATTATACAGGTCTTCATATGATTTGCTCTTTTTTGTGGGTAACGGTCGGATATGCCTGTGCGGTCGGTATGTTCATGCTGGTGAAGATGGAAGACATCATGGCTAATGTATCGAATGGTTTGATAGTGATGCTGGTGGGGGCGGTTATTCTGGGCTATATTTCTCTGGTCATTGTGTACCTGATTATTACAGCGCATATCTATAATGAAAAGCATAAGGATGCCAGGCAGAGGGTAAAAAAATATAACCATAATCTGACACGGCTGCTGAGGATGTATGAAAAGGAGAACAGATAGATGGACAGTATATATGTACTACGTGGACGATTTGAAGAATTATATGCCAGGAATTCAAAAGTATATGATAAGGTCATCCAGTTCATACTGGCAGTTTCCACATTTATGCTTATTAACCGGAACGTAGGATTCATGAAGGCGGCTGCCTCGCCGATGGCGGCAGTGGCTCTTGCGGTGATTTGTACGTTTCTTCCGCTTGGAGTGACGGTTGTGGCGGCAACTGCGTTGATTTTGCTGCATATGTATTCGGTATCTTTAGGGATACTTGCTGTGACAGCGGTTCTGTTTTTGGTTATGTATATATTTTATCTAAGACTTGCACCCAAAATGGCGTTGGTGGTAGTGATGACGCCTCTTGCATTTTTCCTGCATATTCCCTATGTACTGCCGGTTGCCTGCGGCCTTGCGTCGGCGCCGGGGAGTATGGTAGCCGTTATTTGCGGTACAATGGTATATTATATGATGGAATATGTGAAGAAGGCGGCTGCGAATCTGGATGGTTCTGGTGTGAAGGGAATGTTGTCCCAAGGGACAGATTATCTTAGCAAAGTATTTCAGAATAAAGAGATGTGGGTGATGCTGATTGCATTTGTCATCTGTTTCTTTATCGTTTATTCAATCCGCAGGGCTTCGACGGATCATGCGTGGAAGATTGCAATCATTGTGGGGATTATTGCAAACCTAGTGGTTGTTGTAACAGGGGATATCGTCCTTGGAGTGCATACCTCTTATGGTATGGTAATCGGGGGAAGTGTTGCTTCGCTTGTAATCGGACTGATTTTGGAGGTGTTCTATTTCTCCGTGGATTACTCAAGAAGTGAGAAGCTGCAATTTGAGGATGACGAGTACTATTATTATGTGAAGGCGATTCCGAAACTGTCGGTTGCAAGACCAGAGAAGACGGTTAAGAGAATCAATGAGCGGCAGGAGACGGAGATTATAGATACTGAGACTGTCAGGAAGAAGTCAGGGACTGCGTCCGGGGGAGTCGGAAAGAATGGAAAGAGGCCAATGCCTAAGAAAGGGCAGTCCGTCAAGCGGCATGATATGAGAGAAGTGGATAAGATGCTTCTTACTCAAAGTCTGAGAAAAGACTTGAATATAAGAAAATAGAATGATGTCATTGAAAAAAGGAGGTGAGGGAATGGAACAGCAGATTACCAGGTTTATAGAGAAATATGCATTTACCGATTGGTATTTTCCGGAGGTACGGATTACGGATATTGTGGAAGTGTTGATCCTTACATTTCTGCTCTATCATATTATGGTCTGGATACGAAATACAAAGGCATGGATGTTATTAAAGGGCATTGTTGTGCTCGCTGTATTCATTCTGGTCGCCGCCATTTTCAAGATGCATACCATACTTTATATTGCTAAGAATTCGGTTACGGTTATGGCGACGATTGCAATTGTGGTATTCCAGCCGGAACTGCGCAGGGCATTGGAGAAGCTGGGGGAGAAACAATTTTTGCCATCTATGGTTCCTTTTGAGTCAGGGCGTGAGAAGGCGCGGTTCAGCGAGGAGACTCGTGAGAGCATGATTGACGCTGCTTATGCCATGGGGAAGGTGAAGACAGGTGCGTTGATTGTTGTGGAACAGGCGATCCGTCTTACGGAGTATGAGAGTACCGGAATCCGGATGGATTGTCTGGTGTCAAGCCAGGTCTTGATCAACATTTTTGAACATAATACACCACTGCACGATGGTGCGATTATTGTCCGCGGAGACAGGATTGTCTCGGCTACATGCTATTTGCCGCTGTCGGATAATATGCGAATCAGTAAATCTCTTGGAACTAGACACCGCGCGGCATTGGGGATGAGCGAGGTGAGCGATGCTTTGATTATTGTGGTTTCTGAGGAAACCGGAGCGGTATCGGTGGCTCAGGGAGGATTGCTTTCCAGAAATATCACGGAGAAGGAATTGAGAGAAAAACTGAGCAGTATTCAGGATCGAAGAGTGGAAGCCAACAGGCTGACAGCACTGTGGAAAGGAAGGCGAAAGAATGAGAAGAAGACTGACAGCTAATCTGGGTCTCAAGGTATTAGCCTTTTTTAGCGCAGTTTTTATGTGGCTTGTTGTGGTTAATATCGATGATCCTGTAACAGAAAAGACATATACGGGAATTCCTGTGAGCGTGATTAACGAAGAGGTTGTGACGACGACGAACAGGACATACCAGATTGTGGATAATACGCAGGAGGTTATGGTGACGGTCAGCGCTAACCGTTCTGTTCTGAATAAGATCAGATCGGAGGACATTATAGCAGTTGCCGATATGAAAGAGCTGAGTCTGGGTACACAGATTCCCATTGAGGTGTCCATACCAAGATATAAGTATGAGAAGGTATATACATCGCCGGTAAATCTTCAGGTTAAGATTGAAGATGAGGCAAAGAATAATTTCCCAATTACACCGTCTACGATCGGAACGGTTCGGGAAGGCTATGTACTTGGAGATTTGAAGCCGAATCCGGAGAAGGTGACGCTGCGTGGTCCTAAGTCTGTAATTGACAGTATCAGCAGAGTTGTCGCAGAGGCAAATGTATCTGGGTTGTCAGAGAACGCAGATATAGAAGGAAGGCTGATTTTATATGATGTGAATAATAATGTGATTGACCAGACGCTTCTTGCCAATAATCTTGGTAAAGATGGGGTCAGCGTCCGAGTTACCCTGCATCAGATTAGAAGCGTTCCGGTGAAACCAGATTCTTCTATGATTACGGCAGCAACAGGCTGTAAGGTGAGCAATGTTATGGTAGAGCCTAAGGAAGTCCGTGTGACGGGGGAAGAGGAGGATTTGGATAAGCTGGATGAGATTGAGATACCGGCAGAGGATCTGGCTATTTCCGACTTGACGGAGAGGACGGAGAGGATGGTTGACATATCTTCTTACCTTCCGGAAGGGGTGACGCTGGTGGACGAGAACGCCGGCAGCGTAGTGGTAACGATTCTAATCGAACAGCCGGGTGTAAAGAATTACGAAGTTTCGACAAGTTCTATTACGGTAAATAATCTTGCGGAAGATTTGGAACTCAGTTATGGGTCTGTGGATTTGGAGATTCAGATCAGAGGTCCGGAGGAGATCCTGAAAGTATTTACGGTGGCAAAGAGGGTAAGCATCGACTTGAAGATTTATCAGTCGCCGGGAACTTATCTTGTTCCTGTGACAGTGGAGCTTCCGGATGGCTGTACACTGGTAGACAGTGATGAAGTGGAGATTATATTAGAGAAAAAGACGGAGTATGATCAAGAAGAATAAACGGAGGAGACAATGGTTAAGCAAAGAGTTACGATTACGAACCCAACCGGACTTCATCTAAGACCGGCAGGAATCTTCTGTAATACGGCAAGCAATTTTAAGTGTAAGGTTACATTTGAGTATGATAATACGATTGCCAATGCCAAGAGTGTGCTTAGCGTACTCGGCGCCTGTATCAAGAAGGGTGACGAGATAGAGCTGATCTGTGAGGGTGAGGGAGAAGAAGAGGCGTTAAAAGAGATGGTCGCCGCAATAGAAGGCGGACTTGGAGAGTAAGTATATTGCGGGAAAGAAAACAGGCAGATTGGGAATCATTCTCGATCTGCCTGTTTTTGGGTGCATCCGGCCGATGGATGCACGTTCATTTATTCGCCTAATACGACCATCAGACTCCGGGGACGTACGGTAATCCGATCGCTGTATAGATTATAGGCTTTCTGGCTTTCTTCCCAGGTATCTACAACCACTTTCCAACACATAGAAATTGGAAGTTCCGGCAGGAGCACTTCAACCTCTTCCCAGTAGGCGTTGGATGCAACATAGATGAACTGGGGACCAGAGCTTTTCTCCTGTCCTGTAAACATCACGCCAATGTATCTGTCATACCCTGCAAAATGCTCACACCAGGGGATGACTCCATGGAAGCTGACATCCGGGAATCCGTTTACCCCATTGCTTACATTGGTACGCAGTAACCTATGAGATTTGCGGAAACGTATCATGTACTTGAAGAATTCAAAAATATCCCGATTTTTCTCCAATAATCGCCAGTCCAGCCAAGAAGTGATATTATCCTGGCAATAGGAATTGTTATTGCCGAACTGTGTATTACAGAATTCATCGCCGGCCAGAAACATGGGGATTCCGCGGCTGCACATTAGAATTGCGAAAGCATTGCGGATCATCCGTTTCCGGAGGGCAAGAACATCGGGATTATCGGTATCGCCTTCGGCCCCGCAGTTCCAGCTATGATTGTCGTTAGAACCATCGGTATTGTTCCATCCGTTTTTTTCATTGTGCTTTTCATTGTAGGAGTATAAATCATAAAGTGTAAACCCGTCATGACAGGTGATAAAATTCACGGAAGCATTTCCTCTGGTGTCAATTGCGTAGATGTCGTGGGAGCCGACGAGCCGCAGCGCTGCTGCCTGTGCCATGCCTTCGTCTCCTTTGAGGTATCTTCGCATATCGTCGCGGTATCTTCCGTTCCATTCTGCCCAGCGGTTCCAGGAGGGGAACGTACCCACCTGGTAGAGTCCGTCAGCATCCCATGCCTCGGCAATAAGTTTGACATCTCCAAGGATTGGGTCAAAGGCAAGAGCCTGCAGAAGCGGCGGCTTGTTCATTGGCGAGCCATCTTCGTTACGGCCCAGGATAGATGCAAGGTCGAAACGGAATCCGTTTACCCGGTAAGTGTTTACCCAGTAACGCAGGCAGTCCAGAATCATCTGGCGGACGATGGGATGGTTACAGTTAAGAGAGTTGCCGCATCCGCTGAAATTATAATAATATCCTTCTGGCGTCAGCAAGTAATAAATGTTGTTATCAAATCCTTTAAATGAAAAGAAAGGACCGTGTTCGTTGCCTTCCGCCGTGTGATTGAATACGACGTCCAGGTATACTTCGATTCCGTGCTGGTTGAAGACCTGGATTAGATGTTTCAGCTCATTGCCTTCCCGGTTATGCTCCCGGTAGGAGGAATAACTGGTATTGGGCGCAAAGAAGCTGACAGTGTTATAGCCCCAGTAATTGTAGAGCTTTTCACCGTCTACTTCCCGATAGTCCTGCATCTCATCGAATTCAAAGATGGGCATTAATTCTACGACGTTGACACCTAGTTCCAACAGATGAGGGAGTTTTTCCAGAAGGCCGTCGAAAGTCCCAGGGTGCAGCACGCCGGACGATTCATGTTTGGTAAATCCCCGGACGTGGAGTTCGTATATAATCAAATCCTCCGTAGGAAGCAGAGGCGGCGCAATACTTCCCCAGTCGAAATCGTCTTTTACCACCCGAGCCTTGTAGTGCTGTCCACGGGGAGCAGAGTCGCCCCACTGGCTCTGACCGGAAACGGCACGGGCATATGGATCCAAAAGATATTTATTTTTATTAAAGATCAATCCTTTCTCCGGCTCGTAAGGTCCGTCTACCCGGTAGGCGTACTCAAAGTCCTCTATGTTCAGTTTGAACACGATCATGGAGTAGACGTTGCCGATTCGGTAGTGATTCGGGAATGGAAGGACGGCGAAGGGTTCTTCCGCTGCTCTGTGAAAAAGCAGTAATTCAATCGATGTGGCTCCATGGGAATATACTGTGAAATTAACGCCGCCGGGTATGGCTGTCGCACCGTTGATTTCGTAGAATCCCGGTCGTACTTCAAAACCGCAGATATAGTCCATGGGGACAAGATGGATAGTACGGGGCAGACCGAAATTCGTAGCTTTGTCCGAAGCAGGTTCTTGCGGCGCCATGTGTGTACTGGTGATTGGTTCACTATTGCTCATATCATGCCTCCTTGTATGCTTGTGGGGAACTTAACGACCATCTGCACAAATGGCGCAGAATCAAAGTTCAGTTCCTGTACTTCTACATATCATATATCGGCTGTTTTTTTAGAAATCATTAGGACAGCTTTCTTGTTATAGCATTTGACAAGAAAAAAAGGATGCGGTAGACTATACCTTAGAAAGCAGGTGTGATAGATGAGAAGAAAAAGAATACTCGCTGTGCTATGTGTGATGTTCCTTTTGGCGATTCCAATCTGCATGGCAGGATGCGGCGCCAAGAAGGAGGAAAGTGTGCCAAAGAAGCAGGAGGAGAAGGAAAGCGGAAAGGCAAAGGATATTCAGGAGGAAGAGAAGGAACCAGAGCAGGAAGTCCCGGTAGAGAACAAGATTGCGGCTCCCTCCGTAACCGGGGCGCTCCATGTAGAAGGAACCAAACTCTGCGGCAGCAACGGGGAACCGGTGCAGCTTAGGGGAATCAGTACGCATGGTATGGCGTGGTTTCCAGACTATATCAATGCAGAGTGTTTTGCCCAGCTGCATAATGAATGGAAGGCAAATGTAATGCGCCTGGCCATGTATACGGCTGAATCCGGCGGGTACTGTACGGACGGCGACAAGGAATATTTAAAAGGGCTGATCCGGGACGGAGTGGAATACGCCACACAGCAGGATATGTATGTGATTATTGACTGGCACATTTTATCGGACAATAACCCCAATATCCATCTGGAGGAAGCAAAGGCTTTTTTTGCAGAGATATCTGCGAAATATGCAGATGCAGACAATGTACTGTATGAAATCTGTAATGAGCCCAACGGAGGCACGGCATGGGGCGACATTAAGTCTTATGCTCAGGAGGTCATTCCAGTGATTCGTGCAAATGACGAGGAGGCTGTCATTATCGTAGGGACACCCAACTGGTCCCAGTTCGTGGACCAGGCGGCGGCAGATCCGATCACGGAGTATGAGAATTTGATGTATACCCTTCATTTCTATGCGGCGACCCACAAGGATGATCTGCGGGGTAAGATGGCAGGCGCCATTGACGCAGGGCTGCCGATTTTCGTGACGGAGTACGGAATCTGTGATGCAAGCGGGAACGGAGCCATTGACACGGGACAGGCGAACCAGTGGGTGGATTTGATGGATCAGTATGGGGTCAGCTATGTGGCTTGGAACCTGTCCAATAAGGATGAGAGTTCGGCGATGTTTTTAAGTTCCTGCACCAAGACCAGTGGATTTACGGAAGAGGATTTAAGCGAAACAGGGAAATGGCTGTACCAGATGCTGACGACAAGGCAGGGAGGAGCCGTGGCAGAGCAGTCGGAAAATGAGGCGGTGCAGAAAGAGACGGCGCAGGACGGCTCAAACTCTCCGGAAGACAGCAAAGACGGTCAGACGTTGGTGTGCGGAGACATCGAAGTTTTCATGTACCTGAAAAATAGTTGGGAGGAAGAGGGGAAACCTGTACGCCAGTACGAGCTTACGGTAAAGAATACTTCAGACCAGCAATGTACAAATTGGGCGGTGGATATTCCCTTTGAGGAGAAGATTGTGTTGACAGACGGTTGGAACGGGGATTATTCCGTACAGGACCAGACGGTACATATCACCTCTAAGGAATATAACGGGACAATCCCCGCCGGAGGAGAGATTGGGGACGTCGGTTTTATCGTGAAAACCGGGGACTGAAAAGTCCCCGGGAAGCCGCGGAAACAGGGGGTTAAGGAGCCATTGGAAAGCTGTGGAGATGGGCGTCTGAAGCTTTCTTTGAAAAAAATAGAAAAAATTTGAAAAAACATGTTGACAAAAGCAAATCTATATAGTAATATATGTATTGTCCTGAGGGACACAAAACAAAATAAGCGACAGTGGCTCAGTTGGTAGAGTACGACCTTGCCAAGGTCGGGGTCGCGGGTTCGAACCCCGTCTGTCGCTCTTAGAAAGAATCGGATAAGTGAGTATATCATTTATCCGATTTTTTTCGGTTGTTTTCTTGTTCAAAAAGTGATATCCTTAACTTAGAGTGAATCTGCAAAAGATATTAGAGTTCAGAAAGGAGAATGCCATATGGGATTTTTAACAGGAAAGACAGCAATTATTACAGGAGGAGGACGTTCGGTCTTGAGTGACGGCAGATGCGGTTCCATCGGCTATGGGATTGCGACTGCATATGCGAAGGAAGGCGCGAACCTTGTAATTACGGGGCGGAACGTCAAGAAGCTTGAGGATGCGAAGGAAGAGCTGGAGCGGTTATACGGGATTAAAGTCCTGGCTGTTCAGGCGGATGTTTCGGCAGGGGCTGACAATGAGACGGTAGTCGGCAATGTTGTAAAGCAGGCGATGGATACATTCGGAAGGATTGACGTGCTGATTAATAATGCGCAGGCGTCCGCATCCGGCGTTACGTTGGAAGACCATACCACGGAGCAGTTTGACCTTGCGGTCTATTCCGGGCTATATGCCACCTTCTACTATATGAAGGCGTGCCATCCGCACCTGAAGGAGACGAAGGGGACGGTCATCAATTTTGCTTCCGGCGCAGGCCTGTTCGGTAATTTCGGGCAGTGTGCTTATGCGGCGGCAAAGGAAGGAGTGCGCGGCCTGACCCGTGTTGCGGCGACAGAGTGGGGGAAGGACGGCGTCAATGTGAATATCATCTGTCCGCTTGCATGGACGGCACAGCTTGAGAATTTTGAGAAGGCATATCCGGATGCATTTAAGCAGAATGTGAAGATGCCGCCGGCAGGCCATTACGGAGATGCGGAGCTGGAGATTGGACGTGTCTGCGTACAGCTTGCATCACCGGACTTCAAGTATATGAGCGGTGAGACGATTACTCTGGAAGGCGGTATGGGACAAAGGCCGTAAGACAGGATATGAGTGAGAGAATGAATGAGAGTGGGGTATTGGAAAATCCCCTGGCAGTGGAGAAGATCGGAAAGCTGATTGCTCGGTTTGCCATACCTGCGATTATCAGTATGCTGGTGAGTTCTCTGTACAATATCGTAGACCAGATTTTTATCGGGCAGGGCGTAGGCATGCTTGGCAACGCGGCCACGAATATTGCTTTCCCTGTGTCTATTATCTGTACGGCGACGGCGCTTTTGCTGGGGATCGGCAGCTCCTCGAATTTTAATCTGGAATCGGGAGCGGGAAACAAAGAGAAGGCAAGCAGAATCGTTGGGACCGGTTTGGCAATGCTTGTAATCTGCGGAATTGTGATTGCGGGCGTGGTGCTGTTGTTCCTGGATCCCTTGCTTGAGCTGTTCGGGGTCACTCCGGAGGTTCTGCCTTTTGCTCAGGATTATACGGGAATCACGGCTTTCGGGATTCCCTTTCTGATTCTGACCACAGGCGGAAACCATCTGATTCGTGCGGACAGAAGCCCGACTTACTCTATGGCGTGTATGCTGACAGGGGCGATTATAAATACGGTTCTGGACCCGCTGTTTATTTTTGGTTTCCATCTGGGAATCAAGGGCGCCGCGTGGGCCACCGTAATCGGACAGGTGGTGTCCGGGTTTCTGGTTATTTTATATTTTACCAGATTCCGTAAGATGGAATTGTCTTTGGATATGCTGAGGCCGAGAGGTACATGTCTGAAAGCGATTGCATCGCTTGGGATGGCGGCTTGTATCAATCAGATTGCCATGGCTGTGGTGCAGATTACGATGAATAATACGTTGAGGCATTATGGGGCTTCTTCTGTGTATGGGACGGATATCCCGCTGGCCTGTGTCGGGGTTATTTCCAAAGTCAATATGGTATTTATGGCAATCTGCATCGGGATTTCCCAGGGATGCCAGCCGATTTGGGGATTTAACTATGGGGCAGGAAGATACGGGAGAGTGCGGGAAACATATGTCAAGGCCTTTCGAGTTTCCCTGATTGTTGGAATCCTGTTCTTCTGTTGTTTCCAGCTCTTTCCGCGTCAGCTCGTGGGGATTTTCGGGACAGGAAGTGAAGAATATTTTCAGTTTGCCGAGAGGTATTTCCGGATTTTCATGATGTTGACCTTTATCAATGGAATCCAGCCCATGTCTTCCGGGTTCTTTACGTCGATTGGGAAGGCGAAGCTTGGTATTGTGGTGTCGCTGACTAGACAGGTGATTTTTCTGCTTCCGCTGATTGTGATTTTTCCGCTGTTTATGGGAATCGACGGGGTCATGTATGCGGGACCGATTGCGGACGGCGCGGCAGCGTTTGCGGCATTGACGTGCGCAGTCAGGGAGTTAAGGAAGATAAGGCTTCTGGAAGAGGCTGCCGGATAGGGAGTAAAGACGCAGGGGGACGAAGAGATGAAGGAACGGATGCCGATTGGCTTCATGTTCAAGCAGATTAATACAATCTATGAGAAGGATTTTAACCAGCTTCTTAAAACAATCGGAATTACTGCGTCCCAGTGTGCTGTTCTGGATTATCTGTTCCGCAGCAGTGAAGAATCCGTGAACCAGAGAGATATCGAGAAGGCGTTGAGCTTACGGAACCCCACTGTGACAGGTCTGTTAAAGCGTCTGGACGAGAAGGGGTACATCCTTTCTGTGCCCAGTGATCGGGATAAGCGGTGCAACAATATTTACCTGACGGAGAAAGCCTATGATATCCGGAGACGGATGGAGGCGGACCGGAAGAAGATTGATAAGAAGTTTACGATTGGAATGAATAAAAAAGAGAAGGCAGCATTGGAGAAAATGCTGGAAAAGGTATTGTATAACATAGCTGAGCCATAAATGGTTCGGCTATTTTTCTGCATAAATTTGTATCATTGAGAAAATCCTATCAGTTAGATACTTGTTAGGTTGTTTCTTTGTGTGATATAATATATGAAAATGATAATTAATATCAAAATAAGGAGAGAATATGCCAGTAGAAGTTGTATCATTTCTGTTCTCTAAAGAAAACCTAAGAAGAGGCCTGCAATTACAGGTTATTTTCCAGTGCGCGCCGTTCTTAAAGGGGATGAAAGCTGCCTGTATGCTGAATGTGGAAACGGGATATTGTAAGGATTTGGAGAATGTCCTTTGGGGGACGGATATAGAATATCGGATTCTGTCGGAGAATAATAGGAAATGTCTGGTTTTTTTGTACCGAAAGAATGAGCTGTCTGCATTTTTGAAGAAGAAGGAGGTCAGGGATTTCCTGCGGCAATACGGGTATGCCTGCCAGAGCCTTGAGATGGCGCTTGGAAGGCTTTCGGCAAGAGTCCAAAGCCATGCTTGCCAGAATCAAAGTTTTCCCCATGAAATCGGGGTGTTTCTGGATTATCCGGTTGAAGATGTGAGATGTTTTATTGAGCAGGGCGGTAAGGGGGAAGTAATGAGCGGGTACTGGAAGGTGTACCGCGACCCCGGAAAAGCGCGGCTTATTTTTCAGGCGTATGATAAGGCAAGGGTGAGCGCTGTGAATGAATATCTTGCCGGACGGACGGTTCGGGAGATTGCAGGTTACAGAGAGAGGAATTGAGGCAAAAAAGAAGAGGAGGCATTTCCTCTTTTTTTTATGTATAAACCGTGGTATAATAAATTGCACCGGTGCGCAGATTTGTGTTGATGTGCAGGACGGTCATCATTTTTTGGAGGTAAACCGATATATGAGTTATGCTGATAGAGTTTTCATTGATATGTGCAAGGATATACTGGAGAACGGCACGGATACCAGCGGGGAGAAGGTACGTCCCAGATGGGAGGACGGAAGCCTTGCATACACCGTCAAGCGTTTCGGGGTGGTGAACCGCTATAACCTGGAAAAAGAGTTCCCGGCGCTTACGCTCCGCCGGACGGCGATTAAGAGCTGTACGGACGAGCTGCTGTGGATCTGGCAGAGGAAGTCCAATAATATCCATGAACTGAACAGCCATATCTGGGACAGCTGGGCAGACGAGGATGGCTCCATCGGCAAGGCATACGGCTACCAGATGGGGGTGAAGCATGCGTATAGGGAGGGGATGTTCGACCAGATTGACAGGGTGATCTATGACCTGAAACATAACCCTTACAGCAGGCGGATCATGACGAATCTTTATGTCCATCAGGATTTGCATGAGATGAGGCTGTACCCTTGTGCATATAGTATGACGTTTAACGTGACAAAGAAGAAGGAAAGTGACCGGCTGGTATTGAACGGGATTTTGAACCAGCGTTCCCAGGATGTGCTGACGGCAAATAACTGGAATGTATGCCAGTATGCAGTATTGATGCATATGCTGGCGCAGGTATGCGGGATGGATACCGGGGAGCTGGTACATGTGATTGCGGATGCCCATATCTATGACCGGCATATTCCGTTAGTGGAGGAGCTGATTGGCAGGGAACCGCTGAAAGCGCCAGAGTTCTGGCTGAACCCGGAGATTCGGGATTTCTATGAATTTACGCCGGAGGATGTAAAACTGAACAATTATGAGACACATGAGCAGATCCGGAATATTCCGGTTGCCGTGTAGTGGATGGAACTATTATATATGGATGAAAAGGAGAGAGAAGAAGATGAAATTAATTGTTGCTGTTGACAAGAATTGGGCGATTGGGAAAGATAACAAGATCATGTGGAGCATTCCGGCGGATATGAAGTTTTTCCGCGAGACAACATTGGGAAATATTATTATTATGGGTAAGAAGACGCTGGAGAGTTTCCCCCAGGGAAAGCCGCTGAAAGACCGGGTGAACATTGTGATTACTAGAGATCATGATTATCATGTGGAGGGAGCAATTGTCGTCCATAACATCGACGAGGCGCTGGTAGAGATCGGAAAGCATAAAGGGGAGGCTTATGTGGTCGGCGGCGAGAGCATTTACCGGGCGATGCTCCCCCTGTGCGACGAGGCTCTTGTTACCAAAATCAACCATGCTTATGACGCAGACTCCTATTTCCCGAACCTGGATGAGGACAGGGAGTGGATTATGACGAAAATCAGCGAAGAGCAGACGTGCTTTGATCTTGAGTACTATTTCACGGTGTATGAGCGGATGCCGGGAAAAGGGCTGTAAGCCATGAGGATACTGAGTATTACGGCGCAAAAACCCAACAGTACGGGCAGTGGGATTTATCTGACGGAGCTTGTGAAGGAGTATGGCTGCAAGGGACATGCACAGGCGGTTGTGGCTGGGGTGTACCGGGAGGATACCGTGGAGCTGCCGGAAGGCGTGAGGTTCTATCCTGTATATTTTGAGGAGGGGAAACTGCCTTTCCCGATTGTCGGGATGTCGGATGAGATGCCCTATCGGAGTACCCGGTATTGCGACATGACGCCAAAGATGACGGCGCAGTTTGAGGAGGCTTTTCTAGAGTCGATCACTCAGGCAGTCAGGGAGTTTGGACCGGATTTAATCCTGTGCCATCATCTGTACCTTTTGACCGCTGTTGTGAGGAAGCATTTCCCAGAGTATCGGGTCTATGGGTTCTGCCACAATACGGATTTGCGGCAGATGTGCAAGACGGATTTGGAGAGAGAATTTATCCGGGAGCAGATCCGTAAGCTCGACCGTATTTTTGTGCCACAAAAGGCCCAGCGTGAGGGCGTGCTTGCAGTCTATCAGGCAAAGCCGGAGAAGATCGAGGCGGTGGGGATGGGTTATAACAGCCAGATATTCCACGGCGGGGAAGAGAAAAAGGACGACGGCGTCACAAGGATTGTATTTGCAGGAAAGATTGCAGAGAAGAAGGGCGTAATGAGCCTGATCCGCAGCCTTTCTGTCTTGTATTCCCAAAAGGGCGCGTGCGTGCGTGATGAGCTTCTTGTACAACTTGCAGGGAGTGCAGGGAATCAGGAGGAATATGGGCAGATCCGGCAGATGGCGGAAGAATGCCCTTATGAAGTCCGCTTTCTGGGCAGGCTGTCCCAGCCGGAGCTTGCAAGGGTGTACCGTGAGGGCGATATTTTTGTGCTTCCATCCTTTTTCGACGGGCTGCCGCTTACGGTCATAGAGGCATTGGCGTGTCGGATGCGCGTGGTGATGTCGGATCTTCCGGGAATCCGGGAGTGGCTTCTTGCATCTGCGCCGGGAGGGGATGTCAGGTTTGTAGAGATGCCCCAGATGCAGAACACGGATGAGCCTGTACCGGAAACCCTACCGGCGTTCGAGGAGCGTCTGGCGGACGCGCTGCTTGCGAGTATCCGGACGAAGGAGCAAAAGGCTGCGGATGTGAGCAGGATTTCCTGGGAAGGGATAGCGGCGCAGGTACTTACGGAGTTTCC
This sequence comes from Lachnospiraceae bacterium, assembly GCA_910574885.1. Lineage (GTDB taxonomy): Bacteria > Bacillota > Clostridia > Lachnospirales > Lachnospiraceae > Sporofaciens. The sequence continues at coordinate 56,881 of CAJTDD010000005.1, forward strand.
ATAGACGAAAGAGGTTAAAAATATCCAGTTGACAACCATGGGACAGTCAACTATAATAGTGATAATTCATTAAAGTGAACGAGACAAATGCTACGACAAGGAGGAGTACGCAGATACCGGAAGCCAAGAGAGAAGATGGCGGGTGGGAATTCTTCGTGATGGATTTGCGGAAGTAGCCTTTGAGCAGTGAACCGAAAGGGCGTAATAGGGTGTCCAAGTAGACTTCAACGCAGTCCCAGCGTTACAGGGGAGCGGTATCGGAGAGGATTCCTGTAGCGGCAGAGTGCAAAGAGAGTTCTCTTTGAATTTAGGTGGTAACACGGATGTAATATTCGCCCTAAGCGACAAGCTTAGGGTGTTTTTTTTCCATACAAAAGGGCACAGCCGTAGTACATGCCCTTAGTGCAGGCTTTTTAGTCAATGATGATACGGGAGGTATATTTATGAAGAAAATCAGCGGTAACAAGTTATTGGTAAAGGCGTTGAAGGAAGAAGGGGTAGACACATTGTTCGGCTATCCGGGCGCATGCACGATTGATATCAGTGACGAGCTGTATAAGCAGGATTATACGAAGGTTATCCTGCCGCGGCAGGAGGTAGCGTTGGTGCATGAGGCGGATGCTTATGCCAGAAGTACCGGGAAAGTGGGCGTGTGCCTTGTGACCAGCGGGCCGGGGGCGACGAATTTGGTGACCGGCCTTGCGACGGCGTACTATGACAGTGTTCCGCTGGTGTGTTTTACCGGCCAGGTGGCAAGGCACCTGATTGGGAATGACGCCTTCCAGGAGGTAGATATTGTGGGGATTACCCGCAGTATCACCAAGTACGGCGTCACGGTGCGCCGCAGGGAAGACCTGGGGCGGATTGTGAAGGAGGCTTTTTATATTGCCAGGTCCGGAAGGCCAGGGCCTGTGCTGATCGATCTTCCGAAAGACGTGATGGGGGAACTGGGAAGCGGGGACTATCCGGAGGAAGTGAATATCCGCGGGTACAGGCCTAATACGCAGGTACATATCGGGCAGCTCAAGAAGGCGATCAAGATGCTTGGCAAGGCGAAGCGCCCGCTGTTTCTTGCAGGGGGTGGGGTCAACATTGCACGCGCCAACCGGGAGTTCACAAAGCTTGTGGAACTTACCAATGTGCCTGTGGTAACGACGGTCATGGGAAGGGGCGCGATTGCTACGGATCACCCGCTGTATGTGGGGAATCTGGGGATGCACGGCGCCTATGCGTGCAACATGGCTGTGGGAGAATGTGACCTGCTGTTTTCCATCGGGACGCGGTTCAATGACCGTATTACGGGGAAGCTCCACTCATTTGCCCCCCATGCGCAGATTGTCCATATTGATATTGACACGGCTGCCATTTCTAAAAACGTGCAGGTGGATGTTCCGATCGTTGCGGATGCCAGGGAAGCAATCACACGGATGCTGGAGTATGTGACGGAGAGTGACACGAAGAAGTGGCTTGACGAGGTTAAGGAATGGAAATGCGAACACCCCATGCAGATGAAGAAGAAGCCGATTATGACGCCTCAGGACGTGATTGATACGATTAACCGTGTGTTTGATGAGGCAATCGTGGTGACGGACGTTGGGCAGCACCAGATGTTCACGGCGCAGTTCATTGAGCTGAATGCGAAGAAGCAGCTATTGATGTCCGGCGGGCTTGGGACCATGGGGTATGGGCTGCCGGGCGCTATCGGGGCGAAGATCGGGAATCCGGATGTGCCTGTGATTTCGATTTCCGGGGACGGAGGCATGCAGATGAATATTCAGGAGCTTGCCACGGCCGTATTGGAGGAACTGCCGATTATCAGCTGTATTTTCAACAATAATAATCTGGGCATGGTGCGCCAGTGGCAGAAATTATTCTACGGAAAACGTTATTCCATGACCTGCTTACGTTCCGGCGCGGCGTGCCGGGGCAGGTGCGGGGAAGTAGAATGTCCCACTTATACGCCTGATTTTGTCAGGCTGGCAGAGAGCTATGGGGCGAAAGGAATCCGGGTGACGAAGAGGGAAGAGATTGAGCCTGCTTTCCGTGAGGCGATGAAAAGTGAAAAGATCCCGTATATCATAGAGTTTGAGATTGACCCGGAGGATCTGGTCTACCCGATGATAAAGCCTGGCGGGACTCTGGAGGACATGATCCTGGACTGTTAGCGCAGAAGCTCTGTCCCGGAGGCGGGACAGACAGGACAAAGGGAGCAGATTTGGCGGTTGGCAGAATAAACAAAAAGGAGACAGGTATATGAACAGTATGAAGAAGCGGTGGATTTCCCTGTATGTGGAGAACCAGGTGGGCGTCCTTTCTAAGATTTCCGGGCTTTTTTCCGGGAAGTCTTACAATCTGGACAGCCTGACGGTGGGGACGACGGAAGACCCCACGGTTTCCAGGATGACGATTGCGACGGTCAGCGACGACGAGACGTTTGAGCAGATCAAGAAGCAGCTGAACCGGCTGGTGGAGGTCATTAAGGTCATTGATTTTACGGATGTGTTCGTCCGTATGAAAGAGATTCTGTATGTCAAAGTGCTAAGATGTACCCCGGAGGATAAGGTGGAGCTGTTCCAGATTGCGGAGACGTTCAAGGCGAAGGTCATCGATTATGGGAAGGACAGCCTGCTTTTGGAGTTCGTGCAGACGGCGACGAAGAATGACGCCGTAATCAAGCTGATGAAGGAAGAGTTCAAGATCATCGAGGTGGTCAGGGGCGGAAGCGTCGGGATTGAATCCATCAGTATGATGGAACGGTAATGTTCTGGTGTATCCTTGAATTTTGAGGCAAGGGGTATTATAATAGATTTTGATAACATTTTGATGAGACAGTAATAAAATAGTAGTGTAAGAACGGAGGACTCGAAAGATGGAGAAGAAGAATATTGACTGGTCAAACCTTGGATTTGGATATATTGAGACGGATCAGAGATACGTTTCCCATTATAAGAATGGGGCGTGGGATGAAGGCGGGCTGACCTCCGATGCGAATGTAGTCATCAATGAATGTGCATGTGTACTCCAATATGCGCAGACTTGTTTTGAAGGGTTAAAGGCTTATACGACCCAGGATGGGCATATCGTGATGTTCCGCCCGGATCTGAATGCAAAGCGCATGGCGGATACGGCGAAGCGGCTTGAGATGGCTGTGTTTCCGGAGGAGCGGTTCTTAGACGCCGTCCACAGGACTGTGGAGGCCAATGCGGCGTATGTTCCGCCCTATGGTTCCGGCGCGACGCTGTATGTGCGGCCTTATCTGTTCGGCTCTAATGCGGTCATTGGCGTAAAACCGGCGGAAGAGTACCAGTTCCGTGTGTTCACCACTCCGGTAGGGCCGTATTTTAAGGGCGGCGCGAAACCGATTACCATCCGAGTATGCGATTTTGACCGGGCTGCTCCCCATGGGACAGGGCATGTGAAGGCAGGGCTTAATTATGCCATGAGCCTCTATGCAATCGTAGACGCCCATAATCAGGGATATGATGAGAATATGTATCTGGATGCGGCTACCAGAACGAAGGTAGAGGAGACCGGAGGAGCCAATTTCCTGTTCGTGACGAAGGACGGCAAGGTGGTAACGCCTAAGTCAGATACGATTCTTCCGTCTATCACGAGACGTTCTTTGATGTATGTTGCCGAGAACTATCTTGGCCTTCAGGTGGAAGAGCGGGAGGTGCCGTTTGAAGAAGTAAAGGAATTTGCAGAATGCGGGCTGTGCGGAACGGCGGCAGTGATCTCTCCGGTAGGCAAAGTGGTAGACCATGGGAAAGAGATTTGTTTCCCCAGTGGAATGGATGCCATGGGACCGGTGACGAAGAAGCTGTATGATACGCTGACCGGAATTCAGATGGGACAGCTTGAAGCTCCAAAAGGATGGATTCATGTAGTCTGCTAATGTTAGATACCGGCTGGCAGATTGTTAGGTGAAATATTTTATGGGGAATAGAGAAATAAAAAGTGGGGCGCGCAGAAGGGCAGCCTTGTTGATTCCGTTTTTGATGATTTTTTGTATCCTGGGCGCCGTGGTGTATTCGGTCGCTCAGAGAATTTCGGAGGAGATGTCTCTGTCTGCGATTAATAACCTGGATGAAAGCCTGGATTTGATTGGAAATACGATAGAGACGATTCTGGGAATAGAGGCGGAGTTTCAGGTCTTGATTGCACAGGAGATGGCGGATTCAAAGAATCCGGAAGATTTTGTCCGTTCTTATGAACGGAACAGCACGATGATCAAGATATCTATTATACTTGCCGGAGAGACGGAAGGTATTTCAAACACGAAAGAGGTGTTCTCGGAGGAAGGGTTGGATTTTTCGGCGGGAAAGACGGTGGATGGCTTGCCGCTTTCCAGTTCTTATATCAATGATATGGGGACTTGGGCGTATACCATGAAATGTCCTATTGTCAGGGAGAATGACGAGATCGGAACGCTCTATATCGAGTATATCTATGATTCTTTTGACGAGGCGCTGCCGAATGATTTTTATCACAGTGAGGCAACACTCTATCTGATGGATGCTGCCAGCCGGAAATTTGTCATGAAGCCCAAGGGCATTGGCGAGAGGGATGCAGGGCATCTTAATCTGGAAGATTTTTACACTGCGAATAAGATTCGTGAGGAGGAGGTCAAGAAGACGGTAGATGAGCATATTACCGAAGGAAGTGATATGATGTTCTACCATAATATCCAGAATCAGGAATCTTTGATTTATATGTGGTCTGTGAATGACGGCGTGGTCTATCTTATTGGATACGTTCCTGTCCAGGCGATACAGCGGGAGGGCGACGCGGTGAACCAGAATATGTTCATCGTGGTCGCGGTGATGCTTGCAGCGTTTGTGGGATGCTGCCTGTTTTATCTATTTAATGAAAGGCAGCAGAGGAAGATGCAAAAGGAACGTGAGGAAGAGCGGGAGATGCATAACAGGCAGCTTACGGAGGCGCTGCAGACTGCGCAGGTTGCGAATAATTCCAAGACCACGTTCCTGTCGAATATGTCTCATGACATCAGGACTCCGATGAATGCGATTCTGGGGTTTGCGACACTTCTTGCCAAGGATGTGGATAATCCGGAGAAGGTGGAGGAATATACCAAGAAGATTACCGCCTCCGGACAGCATCTGTTAAGCCTGATTAATGATGTACTGGATATTTCAAAAATCGAGAGCGGGAAGGTTGCGCTTTCCCTGGGGGAGTTTGCGCTAAAAGACATGATTTCTTCGATTGACGCTATCATACGTCCGGCGGCGAAGGCAAAAGGGCAGAATTTTGACATTGCCGTGACGGGAATCAAGCATGAGCATTTAATCGGTGATGAGACGAGGCTGAACCAGATTTTGATTAACCTTCTCTCGAATGCGGTAAAATATACCCAGGAGGGTGGCAACATCTGTCTGCGTATCATTGGGCTTGCGCAGCATTCCAGCCAGTTTGAGCGTATCAGGATTGAGGTGGAGGATAACGGCTATGGGATGACGCCGGAATTCCTTGAGACGATTTTTGACGCGTTTACAAGGGCGGAGAACAGCACGACGAATAAGGTACAGGGAACCGGCCTTGGCATGGCGATTACAAAGAATATCGTGGAACTGATGGGCGGGATGATAGAGGTCTTTAGCGTAGTGGATATGGGAAGCCTGTTTACTGTGGATCTGGAGCTTCGCATACCGGAGACTGAGGAGGATGAGAAGTTCTGGGAACAGAAGGGCATTACGAGAATCCTTGTAGCAGATGATGAGCCGGATATCGGTGAGACGGTCCGGCTGCTGATGGAAGATACCGGCGTCCATGTTAATGTGGCACATGATGGGGAGGAGGCGCTGCGCATGGTGGCATGCGAAGGCGGGAACGACTATGATATGGTCCTCCTGGATTGGCGGATGCCGGGGATGGACGGGATTGAGACGGCAAGGCGGATGAAAGAGGCCTGCGCCAAAGATGTACCGATCCTCCTGATGACGGCCCATGACTGGGAGGAGCTTGAGGAAGATGCGTTGGAGGCCGGAATTGACGGTTTCCTTGCAAAACCGTTCTTTGTCGCGGTGTTCAAGGAGAAAATCCTTGAGATCATGGGAGAGCGTAACTTGGAGAGTCAGCATTTGGATTCCCTTTCGGAAGGCGGTTTTGGAGGAAGGCATTTCCTTGTGGCGGAGGATAATGAGATCAATGCGGAGATTATTGAGGAGCTTTTGGATATTGAGGAGGCGACCTGTGAGATCGTCGAAAACGGCGAGCGGGCAGTGGAGCGTTTTAGCAGCACAGAGCCGGGAACATATGACGCTATCCTGATGGATATCCAGATGCCTGTGATGAATGGTTATGAGGCGTCGCGGGCAATCCGGTCGCTCAAACGGGAGGATGCGAAGCTGATCCCTATTATTGCCATGACTGCCAATGCATTTGCGGAGGATGTTAAGGACGCTATGGATGCGGGTATGGATGCGCACATAGCGAAGCCTGTGGATATGGGTTTATTGAAGCAGACACTCAGCCTGTATCTTGCTATGAAAGAGAGGAAGTAATGAAGAAATGTTTTAAGAGAGCGTCGTCGGCGCTGCTTGCCGGAGCCTTGGTTATTGCCATGGCTGCATGCGGGGAGAAGAGGAATTCAACGGAAAACCTTGCCAAGAACGATCTGGAAGACGGTAAGTATATCGAGCTGTTCGTTCCTATGGAGCGGTCGAAGCCGGATGCAAAGAACGTCGCAAGGACGGCATTTGACAAGACGATTATTATGGCAGAGGAGAAACTGGACCTGAGAGTGGAGTACAATACTTATACGTCAGAGAACTATCAGGAAAAATCCTATGACGACGTAGGAATTGACCGGATCCGGAACCATATGGACGATCTGTATCTGCTGAATCCGGACGTCCTGCAGAAAACAGGCGAGGAAGGCTTGCTTGAAGATTTGTCCGGGCTTGAATGCGCCAGGAATCTGCGGGAGGTGGTAAAGACGGCGAATACGGTAGACGGGAAGCTGGTGGGGATTCCGCAAGAGGTCGTGGTCTATGGGCTGTTCGTGAATAAGGATATGTTTGATGAATATGGCCTGGAACTTCCGGATACGCCGGATGAGTTCCTTGAGTGCTGCAGGGTGTTCAAGGAAAATGGGATTGAGACGCCGGTGGGAGCGAACCGTTGGTGGCTTGAGACATTCGTGTTTGCACAGGCTTATGCGGATTTGTATAACGGAGGCGATGTTGAGGCAGAGATCGAGGCCCTGAACAGTGGGGAGCGTAAGTATAGTGAGTATATGCGGACCGGATTCGAGTACTTGAAGAAAATGATGGATTTAGGGTACATTGATGCCAAGACAGCGTATACCTATGAGGCGATTGAAGGGGAAGGCCCTGATTTTATGGCGCAGAAGACGCCGATTGTCATGGCGTATTGGGGCGCCGCCAATGCGGACACGGCTTACGGGAAACCGGATTTCAATCTGCGGGTCATCGGATTCCCCAGTGAACGGGGACAGATGCCCGTGATGTCCATGACCGGGATGTCGGTCTGTACCAAGGCGGAGCATAAGAAAGATGCGTTGGATGTGTTGGAGGTGATTCTGTCAGATGAAGCCCTTCAGGTGTATGCGGAGACGAACAAGGTAATTTCCCCGTCTAAGAATGTGGAGGTGGACTGTATCCCGGCGTTGAGGCCGCTGAATGACCTGGTGAATGACGGGACGTACGTCCTTGCAAGCAATGCGGGCATGAAGGTGGAGCAGTGGGGGAATACCTGCCTGATCGTGCGCAAACTGATGGAAGGGGCTTCCGTGGATGCATGTATGGCAGAGTTTGACAGGTTACAGGAGGAAGCACTGAAAAATGATAATTGACGAAAGGATGATTACGTACATCCACTCTCTGGAAGGTCCTGAGAATCCTGTGATTGAACAAATTGAACAGGAGGCGTTAGATACGCACGTACCGATTATCCGCAAGGAGACGCAGAGTTTCCTCAAGGTAATCTTAATGATGAAACAGCCGTCCCGAATCCTGGAGATAGGGACGGCTATTGGTTTTTCTGCGATTTTGATGAGCGAGTATCTGCCAGAGGACGCACAGATTACGACGATTGAAAAGTATGAGAAGCGGATTCCGATTGCCCGGGAGAACTTCAGGCGTGCCGGGAGAGAAGGGCAGATCACCTTGATAGAGGGGGACGCCCTTGAAATCATGGGGACTCTTAGCGGGACGTATGATTTTATTTTTATGGACGCTGCCAAGGGGCAGTATATCCGCTATCTGCCGGATGCCGTGCGGCTGCTCTCGGACGGCGGCGTGCTGATGTCGGACAATGTGCTGCAGGACGGAGACGTGATTGAATCGCGGTTTGCCGTGGAGAGACGTAACCGTACGATTCATAGCCGGATGCGGGAGTATCTTTATGAATTGAAGCATCACGGAGAGCTTATGACGTCTATCCTGCCCTTGGGGGATGGGATTGCGCTGAGTGTGAAGAAAAGGGGGATATAAGCAGAATGGGACGACAGGGAGATAAATATCTGGAGGGAAAACGCCCGGAATTATTAATTCCGGCAAGCAGCCTGGAGGTATTGAAGACGGCTGTGATATTTGGCGCAGATGCGGTATATATTGGCGGGGAAGCCTTTGGCCTGCGGGCGAAGGCGAAGAATTTTTCCAGAGAAGATATGAAGGCGGGGATTGTATTTGCACATGAGCATGGCGTGAGAGTACATGTGACTGTGAACATCCTTGCCCACAACGATGACCTTGACGGGGTGCGGGATTATCTGTATGAGTTGAAGGAGATGAAGCCGGACGCCCTGATTATTGCGGATCCGGCAATCTTCGATCTGGCCAGGGGAATCTGCCCGGAGATTGACCGGCATATCAGCACCCAGGCGAATAATACCAACTATGGAACTTATCGGTTTTGGTGGAGATTGGGGGCAAAGCGGGTGGTTTCTGCAAGGGAGCTGTCCCTGCGGGAGATAAAAGAAATCAGGGAGCGGATTCCGGAGGAGATGGAGATTGAGAGCTTTATTCACGGGGCAATGTGCATTTCCTATTCCGGAAGATGCCTGCTGAGTAACTATTTTACCGGAAGGGACGCCAATCAGGGGGCTTGTACCCATCCATGCCGGTGGAAGTATTCCATTGTGGAGGAGACCAGGCCGGGAGAATATATGCCGGTATATGAGAACGAGCGGGGGACGTTTATCTTTAATTCCAAGGATTTATGTATGATTGAGCATATTCCGGAGATGATTGACGCGGGGATTGACAGCTTCAAGATTGAGGGGCGTATGAAGACGGCGCTTTATGTCGCGACAGTGGCGCGGACATACCGGAAGGCGATTGATGATTATCTGGAAAGGCCAGGGAAGTACCAGGCGAATATGCCGTGGTACCTGGAGCAGATTTCAAACTGCACTTACCGGCAGTTCACCACAGGGTTCTATTTTGGGAAACCGGATGAGACAAGCCAGATTTATGATAATAATACTTATGTGAAGGAATACACGTATCTTGGGATTATTGGGGATGAGCGGGACGGCATGTACCGGATTGAGCAGAGGAATAAGTTCTCCGTAGGGGAAATGATTGAAATCATGAAGCCGGATGGCAGGAATATTGAGGTACGGGTACGGAGGATTGTGGATGAGGACGGGAATGAAAAGGAAAGCGCACCGCACCCGAAACAAGCGTTGTATGTGGATCTGGGGTGTGAGGCTGACCGGTATGATATCTTGAGGCGGGCGGAAGAATAGATTTCAGTACAGGTTTTAGTGTAGCAATTTTCAGAATATTTTGCTATAATAATAGTAGCAAAATATATGGCAGGAAGGAGTTTTTATTATGTCAAAACGGATCATCGCTATTAATCGAATGTTTGGAAGCAATGGTAGAAAGATAGGAAAGGTTTTGTCTGAGGAGTTGGGAATCCACTGCTATGACAAAGATTTGATACAGATTGCAAGCAAGGAACAGGGGCTGCCCTATGAGGAGCTTCTGAAAGTAGATGAGAAGCGGGCCAGCCAGTGGCGCTATCCGTTGGAGGAACCAGCGCAGATGGAATCCCAGTACCGCTTTTACCCGATGAACGACGTGCTTTTTCAGGCGCAGACGGATATTATCAAGTTTATTGCCAAGAGGGAAGAGTGTATCTTTATCGGGCGTTGTGCCGGCCAGATTTTGGGAGAAGACTGCCTGAAAGTTTTCATCCATGCTCCGTTTGAATATCGGGTGCAGGTAGCTGCCGAGCGTATGGAGATCTCAGAGAGGGATGCGCGTACATATGTAAAAAAAGCCGATAAGGAACGGCGAAGCTTTTATGAGTACTTCACAGATGAAAAGTGGATGGATATGAGTACCTATGATTTCTGTATCGACAGCAGCCGGTTTCCGGAGGCACAGATTGTTGAGATGTTGAAAGTGGCATATGAGAGCATACCCTAAGGGGAGCCCGTGCTCCATGCCCCTGTCGGGGCGGGCGGACTATCGTCCGATAAGGTGTGCCCTTGGGTATACCTTATTGGACGGAGTCCACCCATCCGAAGGGTATGTATTACGGTGTGCCCTTGGGTATAGTAGTGGTTGGAAACAGAACCACTGAAATATTAGTATCTCAGCTTGATATTCGATAAAGACACATCCGCATCATATCCTTTGGCATGCAGCATATATTCCATCCCATTTTTTGCAAGGTCGATATGGTTTTGGGGTGCGACCATGATTTCCTCGATGGGAAGGTTCCGTGTACTTAGGGGAATCTCAATATAGGGAAGCATAAAACCATCTTTGGGACGAAAGTATACAGTCGTTTCTTTCTGCTTTTTGAAAATAAACCGATATTCCTGTTCTTCTGCAAACCCTTCATGTTTAAAGAACATTGCATAAACTTCTGCCGTTTTCTGGAATTTTCTGCACGCTTTCTGGTAGTTGCTGTCTTTTGGGTCACGGTTTGCAGCTTCTAAGATATCCTCGAGGGGCATCCGCAGTAGATTGGGAAGGGAAGTGCAGATAATTCTGCGGATTAACTGCTTCTGCTGCTTTGTATCGTAGACGACAAGCCCATGATAGGCAATCTCAGCGGCTTCTTCAATTCTTGCGATGATTTCGTTGCTCCGGAAACCGATGTTGTAGCCAGTCTTATTGCCGAACTCGGACCACATGGTAATGCTGTCCCTGCATTTTGAAAATGACAGAACAAAGTATTCCCGGTTCTTTTCTCTTCCGGCATAAATAGAATCTCTCAGAAACATTTCCCTCAATGCCGTCTTGGGGATAGTCTCCCGGCATACTTCTTCTATGATTCCCCGGATATGGGAAAATTCATTGGGGTCATTTAGAAAATCGCTCTTTGTCGCCCAGAAGCAGTTATGATTGATAATGCCGTTGATACCGTTGCTTTTGGTATAGTGATAGAGGATACTGCCTTTTTCTGCGTGTTCCAGTTTTACTTGTCTGCCGGACATGGTGCATCTCTCCTTTCTGATGGCTTCGTATCTGATTTTATCATAAATGGTTACGGGGAAAATAGCAATAGCGGAAAGATGATTGACAAGGAGGAACGGATCATTCATACTACAAGTATTACACGCGTAGTACGTAGTTTATAGAAGGTAATTAGAATTCGTAACGGAAAATCAGATGAATGCCGGGAAATGATATGCCAGCAGGAGAGCAGGATGAGAAAACGGATTGTTATCATAATGATATTATGTTTGGTTTTGATATCAATATTATTGGTATGGTGGATGAAAGGGAGTTCCGAAAGCGAAAGTGAGATTCTGAATTCTGACAGCAGCGGGAGTGAAGCCCCGGATTCTGGCGGTAATGGCGGTGAAGGCAGCAGTATAGGAGACATGGATGAGCAGGACTATGGGCTGAAAGTCATGGAGATGGATGGGCAGGAACAAGATGAGACGATTAAAAAGCTGTTTTCATTTATGGAAAGCTGTGAAGAGGTTTACGGAAGGATAGCTGACGCTGCTGGTACAGAGGCAAAAATCAGCAAACATAGTTTTGGCGGAGAGGGAGACGTGGTTGAGGATGCCTTGCATGAGATGATTGAGATTGGTGCGGCCCAGGGACTTTCTGTCACCTGTGGAAGCCGGGACTATAATCTGACGAACTATAGACAGGTAGACGACGCTTTGAGAAACGCTTTGGCAGGGAAGGATGCGGAGACGGAATTTTTTCAGGTAAACTCTGCATTTGTCTTCCGGTACTATCATCTCACATTTGTGGGAGACGAGATGATGGTGACTTCTGCCAGCGCCATGTTTGGTGACAGCATGGAACCTGCGCTCCAGCAGTTAGAGAAGATTCAGGCGTACCGATGGGAGTATACGAAGAAGGGGTGGCTGATTTGGGAGAAGGCATTGTCCAGGAATCAGGAGATGGATATGCATATTTTCAGCAGGGTTTTGCCTCTTGAGGAGCAGTGCAGAGAGATTGCTAAGGAATATGTTGAACCGGTCAGTTATTTCTGCAATAATCTGTTTCTGGTAGACTGGGATATGTCGGGGATGGATAAGATTGAATTTAACGATTTGTTTGAGTTCCTGTATGCAAAGGAAAATGGAAAACGACTGGAAGAAGAGGTGTATGCGGATGGGATTCCCAAAGAAGAGTTTGAATCTGTGATAGGAAAGTATTTTGATATCTCGGTTGAAGAGATGGAGCGTTATGGAAGATATAATGGAGAGACGGGACGATATCCGTGGAGTGCGATTGGAATCCGAAACCGGGTTCAGCAATTGCAGCCTTCATTTCCGGAGGTGGTGCGATGTGTGGAGAATGGGGACGGGACGGTAACGGCGTATGTGGAAGCGGTGTCGGTCGAGGAAGGGTTGGATTGCTACTACGCCCATGAGGTGACGCTTCGCAGGAAGGAGGACGGAAGTTACGTCTATGTGGGCAACCGAGTCAACCGGGAACAGTCTTTCTGTATTCCTGCATATAGGGCGAGACGGGAATTTGAAGGAATGATGGACTATGAATGAGAATAAGATGTGAGGAATGTGGATATGGAATGGGTAGATGGTAAGACGAGATGTCAGTGGGCGAATCCTAAGAATGAGCGGTATATCCGGTATCATGACGAGGAGTGGGGTGTTCCTGTGTATGACGACCATAAATTGTTTGAGATGTTGGTGTTAGAATCCTTTCAGGCAGGGCTATCCTGGGAGTGTGTGCTGAATAAGCAGGAGAATTTCCGGGAAGCGTTCGACTATTTTGATTTGGAAAAGGTCTGTGCTTATGACGAGGAGCGTATGGAGCGTCTCAGGGAGAATCCGGGGATTATCCGGAATAAGCGGAAGATTCAAAGCGCTGTGTCAAATGCGAAGGTTTTCCGCAGTATACAACAAGAGTTTGGAAGTTTTTCAGATTATATCTGGGGGTTTACGGAAGGCAAGGTTGTCTATGAGAAGGGGAAGTCACAGTCGGAGCTTTCGGATGAGGTATCGAAAGATTTGAAGAGAAGGGGCATGAATTTTGTCGGGACGACGATTATTTACGCCTACTTGCAGGCGATCGGAGTGATTTATTCCCATGAGGAGGGGTGCTTTCTGGAGCATTGTGGGTCATGATAAGGTGGGGCTGTTGGAAAATGTTTTCTGGCGTTTTCCGGCGGCTCTTTTTATGCGTAGGCCCGTGCAGAGGAAATATGCCGCTGAGGCGGCGCACGGGCCGCGCGGCGAGAAGGGGAAGAAGGCTCTTCCCTACTCGATTATGAGAGCATTAAGAAACTTTTAAGATTTATGTTGAGTTTCTTTTAAGTGGGATATATTATAGTATCCGTGTAAGGAACATCAGGCGAATATACTGGTTTATCGAGCAGAGGATGTACCGGACGGAAGATATAAGGAACGGAGGAATGTCTATGGATGCGGAGACGATATTGGTTGTGGATGACAACAGGGAGATTGTGTATTCGATTAGTGAATTGCTGAAATATGAGGGGTATCAGGTGGTTAAGGCATATGACGGCATGGAGGCTCTGGAAGCATTGGAGAGGGAGAAAATAGATCTTATTTTGCTGGATGTGATGATGCCTAAGATGAATGGGCTGTCTGCTTTGATGAAGCTTAGGGAGCGGAGTAAGATTCCTGTGATTATTTTATCGGCGAAGACGGAGGAGAGCGACAAGGTGTCAGGGTTGGTGCTGGGAGCGGATGATTATGTGGAGAAGCCTTACCAGCCGGCGGAGTTGACGGCAAGGGTGAAAGCACATTTGCGGCGTTATCATGCCTGGGGAGCCGAAAAGCCTGAGACGGATGAAGACAGGATTGTCAATGGCGGTCTGGTGCTGGATAAAAAGCAGCGGCTTGTAATCGTGGAGGGGGAGGAGGTTCGGCTGACTGCGACGGAATATAAGATTTTTGAGCTTCTGATGGAGCATCCGGGACAGATTTTCCCGGCGGAGCAGATTTATGAGCTGGTGTGGAAGGAGCGGGCGGATTTTGCCGTGGAGAATACGGTCATGGTGCATATCCGCCATATCCGTGAGAAGGTGGAAATTGATGCTAAGAAACCGAGATATATAAAGGTGGTGTGGGGTATTGGATATAAAATGGAAAAGTCTAATTGAAAAGGGAGCTATTTTTTTGGAGAAAAAGTGGATTTCGGTTCCGGGATTGGTTCTGACAGTTCTCGGAGTGTTTGGTTTCGGAATCCAGGTTGTTTACCGCAGGTCTTATTCCACGGGGACTGTGCTGGGGTTTGGGATATTGCTGAATGTTTGTATGTGGTGTGGGATTTCGCTTCTTCTAAAGCAGTATTTGGAACGGAGGTATCAAGACTGGGACAATGGGCAGAAGCCTGGTATTGAAGAGTGGAGGTCGAGTGAGTCGGATTTCATGAAGCGGCTCTGCAAGATTTTTGCTTTGGCTGGATTAGTGGCAGTCTGGTATCTGTACGGACTTGTGAATGGTATCCGCATGTGGTTTGGCGGCGGGTACTATCACTATAATTATGCGACGGGCTATGTCCTGGTTTTTACGGTCTTGGTACAGTTTTTGGCTGCATGGTGGAGGAGCAGGAAGTTCTGGTACGGGAAATTGGATGATGTGTTCGACCGGATGGACGAGCGTTTACAGATGCGTCTTGCGGAAGCCTTGGAGATTGAACGGAAAAGCCTTGAGAAGGTGTCGCGCAGCGACCAGCTTAGGATTGATTTGATTACGAATGTTTCCCATGATTTGAAGACGCCCCTGACCTCTATGGTTGGTTATATTGAGCTGATTAAGAAGGAAGAATTGAGTGACGTCGTGCGGGATTATGTGGACGTGGTTTCTGCGCGGACAGAGAAGTTAAAGGAGATGATCAACAGTCTGTTCTCTCTGGCTAAAGCCAGCAGCGGGAATGTGGAGCTTAATAAGGAATGGTTAGAGGTAAATCGGCTGATAGAACAGATTTTTGCAGATATGGACGACCGGGTCAAGGGAAGCGGTATTGAGTTTGTGATGCAGCTTACAGGGGAAGATACGAAAGTCTTTTCAGATAATGCGTACTTTTACCGTATCTGTCAGAATTTGATTGAAAATGCGTTGAAGTATTCGGCCCAGGGAACCCGGGTATTTGTGAAGACGTATCAGAAGGACAGGACGGATGGGACGGGTATGGTTCAAGCGGAACTGATGGCTGGGCAGAAGAGTATTTGCATAGAGATTACCAATACAGCGAAGTATTTTATGGATTTCACGAAGGATGATATCGTGGAACGCTTTGCCCGCGGGGATCAAGCAAGGACCAGTGAGGGCAATGGGCTGGGACTGGCGATTGTGAGCGCTTATACGAAGGCATTAGGAGGAGAGTTTGACATCAGAATAGACTGCGACCAGTTTAAGGCTTGTCTGGAATTTGTAATTTGAAGACAGTATAGTTTCTTTTGGTGGAAAAGCACAAAAAGGGAAGAACTCACATAGACTATATCAAATACGCTTAGAGGTGCTTCTCTTGAAATCATTTCCCCAACCCCTCACAGCCGCAGAAGAAAGATATTATATGCAAAAATATACAGAGGGAGATCTTGAAGCGAAACATATCCTGATAGAGCGGAATCTGCGCCTCGTTGCACATATCGTAAAGAAATACCAGGCCTCCCCGGAAGACACGGAGGATCTGTTGTCCATAGGCACCATAGGTCTGATTAAGGCGGTTGTGACGTTTAACCCGGACAAATGCGTCAGGCTAGGCACCTACGCCGCGCGTTGTATTGAGAATGAGATTTTGATGTATATGCGGGCAAAAAAGAAATCGTCAAAGGAGATTTCGTTGTATGAGCCAATCGGAACCGATCGGGAGGGCAACGAAATACAGCTTTTCGATATTATTGAGACGGAAGAAGACGATGCGCACAGGAAGGTGGAATTGAGCGACGATATCAGGCTTTTGTATCACAAGGTGGAATCCGAACTGTCGCCGCGGGAGCGGCTGGTACTGAAAATGCGGTACGGATTATATAACGAAGAAGAATATACCCAACGGGAGATCGCGAAGCAGTTAGGTATCTCCCGTTCTTACGTTTCAAGGATTGAGAAGAGCGCAATTGAGAAATTGCGGGGATATTTTTAAGAGTATACTCCAAGGGCATGCCAGGCGGCATGCCTGTTTCTTAATAAAATCTTTAGAAACGAAAAGAAAGGGACAAGGATATCTTCAGAATATGTTTAGAAATCCATACCGCCATTCTTTAGATTTCAGGAATAAAATAACATTCATAGAAAGAAACAGACAGCTGGTTTGCTGTGCAAACGGGTTTATGACAGAAGGGGGATTTTTATGAAAGTATTGATATTGAGCGGAAGGTTTGGATTTGGCCATGAGATGGCGGCAAATGCCGTCAGAGAAGAATTCAGGAGGCAGGAGCCGGATGCCGAAATCATACAGAAGGATCTTCCGGCTTATTTTGCCCCGCACATCAGTAAGTTGATATACAAAGTGTTCGGGCTTGTTGCCGAGCGTTACCATGGGATTTACAATCTGGTCTATAAGATTTCCGGGAAAATGAATTCCAGGAACAGACCAAGCAGTCCTATCATCTACCGGAAATTCCGGAAGATGATGGAAGAAATCAGGCCAGACGTGCTTGTGTGTACTCATCCATTCTGTGAGAAGTCGGCTGCCACCTATAAGGCAAAGTCAGGAAGACAGATTCCGCTTGTCACCTGCATTACCGATATCAGTATGCACAAAGAATGGTTCGCAAAACAGGCGGATCTCTATCTGGCGCCTACCGTAGAGGTGAAAAAGAATCTGATCGGCTTTGGGGCATTGCCGGAAAATGTCCTGGTGACGGGAGTGCCGGTACGGCAGCAGTTTCTTAAACCAGAACAGGAAGGGCAGAACCACACTTATAAAGATGGGACAGCCCAAAAGCATGTCCTGGTCATGGGCGGCGGGCTTGGAATCATGCCGAAGCTGGAAGAACTTTTATATATGTTACATGAGACGCCGGGGGTCAAGGCGACCGTAATTACCGGGAAGAACCGGAAGATATATGAGACATGGCAGGGGCGCTTCGACGATATTGAGGTATTGGGGTATGTTGACAATATCGGAAAATATATGCGCAAGGCAGACCTTGTTATCACAAAAGCAGGAGGCATCACGCTGTTCGAGAGTCTGCACAGCAAAGTGCCCATGTTCATTATCCGCCCCTTTCTGGAGCAGGAAACCGTGAATGCGAGATATGCACAGGGAAAAGGCTTCGCCCATGTAATTTGGGATAAAAAAGAAAATTTCACAGCAGAATTGCGGAAGATACTGGAAGACGGGAGAAGATTAGAAGAGATGAAAAGATGTATGGGAACCGCGCATCAGGAGATGATGGATACGGGACTTCCCCAAGCAGTTCGTGAGATAGCGGCCCGGGGAAGAAAAATGAGAAGCTGTCACCATACCAGGGCAGAGCGGAAAGAAGGACAAAACGAACATAAGGAGGAACATGGATATGAAAAAACCGGATACCCAAAATATATTCCGCAAATTAAGCGTGGGCTTGCTTAGTGCAGGGATATTAAGCTATAGCCTGCTCCCCTCAGAGGGAATGAAATATCTCTGGAAACGAAGAAGCCGGAGAAAATGGAAGGATGGCAGGGCAGAGAAACGGTTATTCCTGACGTTTGACGATGGCCCGAGCAGGGAGTATACAGGGCAGCTGTTAGACCTGCTAAAACAGTATGGGATTCTGGCAACTTTCTTCGTGGTCGAAGAATTTGCCGGAAAGAACCCGGAGATGATTGAAAGGATGAAAGAAGAAGGGCATCTGGTGGGAATCCATTCAGTCCGCCATGAAAATGCACTGTACCGCGGGAGGCGGTTTATCCGCAGGGATTTGGAACAGTCGGTGGCATCTATGAAAGAAATGGGATGTAACATCCGATATTACCGCCCGCCATGGGGGCATCTGAATCTCTGGACATTGTATTATTGTAAACGAAGGAATCTAAAATTAACCTTTTGGGATGTAATGGCCCACGACTGGTCGGCAAAGGAGACAGCCGAAACGATTGAAAAGAAACTGCTAAAACGAGTATTCCCGGGAGCCGTTATCTGCCTCCATGACGGCAGGGGTGAGGCGGGAGCGCCGGGACGCACCATAGAGGCTCTGCGCAGTGCATTGCCCATCCTGATAGGGCGGGGATATTCCTTCGGGAGGATGGATGTATATGAGTGGTAAGCAATCTTACGAACAGAGACAAACTTGCGAAGGGAGGATGCATATGGGCGAAAACCTGTCAGTACGGAAGGTTCTTCGATATGGGGCGGTCTTTCTGATATTTGCGGCAGCAGCATGTTTCCTCGTCCTGCGGGGGACGGATATGAGGACCGTATGGGAGGCGCTGGCAGATACCTCCATTCCTTTCCTTATTGCGGGAATTCTGTTGGCGGAGGTATTCCACCTGTCGGAAGGTATTAACCTGCGGATTCTGCTAGGCTCTTTCGGCAATCCGGTTACCTTCTGGCAAGGCATGAAATATGCCTATATCGGTTTCTTTTTCAGCTCCATCACGCCGTCTTCCACAGGCGGGCAGCCGGCGCAGCTTTACGCTATGAAAAAAGACGGTATCGAGATCGCCCACGGAACGCTGGCGCTTATCGGAGAACTGGCAAGTTTCCAGATTGCGGTATGTTTCATGGAAACTATGGCAATGGCGGCGATTATACGGGGGAAAGTATCGCCTTCGGGGGAACTTCTGGTACTGGCAGTCCTTGGATTCCTGCTCAATATCCTATTTATCACCGGACTTTTGTCGGTGATGTTCTCCCGCCGTCTAAAAGACAGGCTGATTCGTCTCCTTCATGGGGCAATCACACGTCTTCCGGTAAAGAACAAAAAAAAATGGCAGGAAAAACTAGAGGAAGCGTTCCGGGACTTTCAGGCTTGTGCAGACCTGATCCGCAGGAAACCGCGGGTGATGGCAAAGGCGCTCTTGGTCAGCATATGCCAGGTGATCTGTTGGTTCAGCATCCCCTATATGGTCTGCCTTGCTATGGGGGAAACGGCTGCCTATCCTCAGGTTTTCATGCTCCAGACGGTGCTGTTCATGACGACTGCGCTGCTTCCATTCCCGGGGGCGGCGGGAATCAGCGAATACGCGTTTGTAAGGTTATTCTCCGATGTGTTTACAAAGAACCCCATGGCGGCGGCGACACTGGTGAACCGGGGAATTAGCTTCTACTGCTTGCTGGCAATCAGTGGGGCAATGATGGGTTTCCTTTGGAAATATAAAGGCGCAAGGAAAATGTCGAAATTTGTCTAAGAGATTTTCTTGCAATCTCCCTGTGCGTATATTAATATAAAATTGGACAGCGGAGAGAGGATGAAACATTCCGAACAAGGAGAATCCAAGATTTATTTTTCCGCATTTCATAACAATCCTAATTCTTGCGAGCAATAAGCCAATGGTCAAGATTTTCTTGGCCTTGGCGAGGTCGCGAGAGTCGAATCATACCGTGGCTTTTGGAGCACGGTACAATCTATTTGGCCGGATCGGCCGGAATATCAAAGATTAAGGAAGAAACGCAGAAGTATCGTATATAGAAAGGAGTTCTGAATGTCATTTAGTACAGTTTTGTCTGCTGCGATTCAGGGGCTTCATGTCGAACTGATTCATGTGGAGGCAGACATCAGCAACGGCCTGCCCATGTTCCATATGGTAGGCTATCTCTCGTCGGAGGTGAAGGAGGCTTCCGAGCGGGTCAGGACGGCAATCCGTAATTCAGGAATCCAGATGCCGGCAAAGAAAATGGTAGTGAACCTGGCGCCTGCAACTGTGAGGAAGAAGGGGGCGTCTTTCGACCTTCCGATTGCACTGGCGGTTCTTGCTTCCATGGGAAGATTCCCGGGAGAGAGGATAAAAGATACGCTGGTGGTCGGGGAGCTGGGTCTTGACGGGAGTGTGAAAGAGGTATCGGGGATACTTCCTGTTGTGATGCAGGCGAGGGAAGAAGGGTTCAATAGGTGTATCCTGCCGAGACAGAACGTCCGGGAGGGCGCTTTGGTCAAAGGGATGCAGATTCTAGGCGTAGGGCATCTCTTGGAGGCATGCTGTTACCTAAACGGGGAGCAGGAGATTCCAATCGTCGCGGGAGGCAGGAGGGAGGCTTCCCTTGAGGAAAGCAGGGAGGTTTTGGTGGATTTCAGCGACATCCATGGGCAGGAGGCTGTGAAGCGCGCTGCAGAGGTCGCCGTGGCAGGAGGACATAATCTGCTGATGGTAGGTGCTCCGGGAAGCGGCAAATCCATGATGGCGAAGCGGGTTCCGACCATACTGCCTCCGCCGACTCTGGAGGAGAGTATTGAAATCACGAAGATTTACAGTGTCCTTGGTATGGTAGACAAGGAACATCCGCTGATAACAGGCAGGCCCTTCCGCAGTGTCCACCACACTGTAACGAAGCCCGCGCTGATTGGAGGAGGCATGTTTCCCGTTCCGGGAGAAATCAGCCTTGCCCATGGAGGCGTCCTGTTTCTGGACGAGCTGGCAGAATTCCAGAAACCAGTGCTGGAAGTGTTAAGGCAGCCTTTGGAAGAACGGATGATACGGATTACGAGAAGCCAGGGGAACTTTGTGTTTCCGGCGAATTTCATTCTGATCTGCGCTATGAATCCCTGCCCCTGCGGCAATTATCCGGATTACGGCAGATGTACCTGCACACAGCCGCAGATTCAGCAGTATCTTGGAAAAATCAGCCAACCGTTTTTAGATCGAATCGATATCTGCGTGGAGGCTCCCAGAATCCAGTATGAGGAGTTAGCCAGAGAAGAGAGACAGGAAGGTTCGGCCGCAATCCGGGACAGGGTATGCGCCGCAAGGGCAATCCAGCAGAAAAGGTACAAGGAGCGGAAGATTCTGGTCAATTCCATGTTAGAAGTCAGAGAATTAAAGGAGTTCTGCCAACTAGGACGAAAGGAAGAGCTGCTGATGCGCAAGGCTTTCGTATCCCTTGGGCTTACGGCAAGGTCATACCACAAGATTCTGAAGGTAGCGAGAACCATTGCCGATTTAGACACGAGCGAAAAAATCCGGGAACATCATTTGAAAGAAGCCATCGGATACCGTACGATGGACAAAAAGTATTGGGGGAGGTGACAAGGATGGAATTTGAATACTGGCTTGCGGCAATTCCATATCTGTCAGATTGCAAAAAAAGATTGCTGAGAGAAGAATATAAAGAGGGCAGAGCCGTATATTATATAGAAGAAATGCAGTTGCGGGTTCTTCCGTTCCTTGCGGATAAGGAGGTGGAGGCGCTCCTTCAGGCAAAGAAAGAGATAAAGGTTGAGGAAGAGTGGGAACGCCTGAGAAAGCAGAAGATACGGTTCGTCCCGTATTTCTCAGCCGAATATCCTAAGAAGCTGCTGCAGATTCCGGATCCTCCCTACGCATTATATGTGAAAGGAAATCTCCCGGAAGAAGGCGTTTTAAGCGCGGCAATCGTTGGGGCGAGGAGATGTACGCCATATGGGGAAGAAATAGCTCTGGATTACGGAAAATATCTGGCGGAGCATGGAATTCAGGTTATCAGCGGGATGGCAAGGGGGATTGACGGCGCAGGCCAGAGAGGTGCGCTGAACGGAGGCGGCGTCACCTTCGGCGTACTGGGATGCGGTGTAGACATCTGTTATCCCCGGGAGCATATCGGATTGTATATGGATATCCAACAGAGCGGCGGCGTGATTTCCGAACAGCTTCCGGGCAAACCGCCCCTGCCCATGTATTTCCCTATGAGAAACCGTATTATCAGCGGCCTGTCGGATATCGTACTGGTGATGGAGGCGAAGGAGAGAAGCGGCTCTTTGATTACGGCAGACCAGGCTTTAGAACAGGGGAAGGACGTCTATGCACTTCCGGGCCCTGTGACGAGCCGGCTAAGCCAGGGATGCCATTCCCTTATCCGGCAGGGCGCGGGCATCCTGATATCTCCGGAGGATTTGCTGGCGGAACTGGGAATTGCCGGAAAAGATTTGAAACAAAAAAAAGACAAAATTGAAAAAACGCTTGAAAATGACGAAAATGTGGTGTATAGTTGTCTCGGTTTCTTCCCAAAGAGTGTCAGCCAGTTAATCGAAGAGACCGGATATGGCGTACCTGAATTGATGCAGGAGCTGATTTCGCTGGAACTTATGGGCTGTATACGGGAAGTGTCAAAGAATTATTATATCAGAGTCCGCAAAGGAAAGGACTTTTAGTTGTTTATGGAGGAAGCAAGGCTATGGCACGTTATCTTGTAATCGTGGAGTCACCGGCTAAGGTGAAGACAATAAAGAAATTTCTGGGAAGCAGTTACGTGGTGACCGCATCCAACGGGCATGTGAGGGATCTCCCTAAGAGCCAGCTTGGAGTTGATGTGGAGCATGATTATGAGCCGAAATATATTACAATCCGGGGGAAAGGAGATATTCTTGCCGGGCTTCGCAAGGAAGTGAAGAAGGCGGATAAAGTATATCTGGCAACTGACCCTGACCGTGAGGGGGAAGCGATATCGTGGCATTTGAGCAAGGCGCTGAAGTTAGAGGATAAGAAGACATACCGAATCAGTTTTAATGAGATTACGAAGAATGCCGTGAAAGCGTCTTTAAAGAATGCCAGAGAGATTGATATGGATCTGGTAGACGCACAGCAGGCAAGAAGAATTCTGGACAGAGTCGTGGGATATAAGATCAGCCCCTTGCTGTGGGCGAAGGTAAAGAGAGGGTTAAGCGCAGGACGCGTCCAGTCCGTGGCGCTTCGTATCATAGCCGACCGGGAAGAGGAAATCAATGCATTCATACCGGAGGAATACTGGACATTGGATGCGAACCTGAAAGTCGAAGGGGAGAGAAAGCCTCTGACGGCAAAATTCTACGGTACGGATAAAAAGAAGATGACGATTCACTCCAAGGAAGAGCTGGATGAAATTCTAAAAGAAATCGACGGGGCAAAGTACACCGTAGAAGATATCAAAAAGAGCGAGAGGACGAAAAAGGCGCCGGTTCCGTTCACCACCAGTACCTTGCAGCAGGAGGCGTCGAAAGCCTTGAATTTTGCTACTTCTAAGACGATGCGCATCGCGCAGCAGCTTTACGAAGGAGTTGACATTAAAGGAAATGGCACGGTAGGCCTGATTACTTACCTGCGTACGGATTCCACGAGGATATCGGAGGAAGCGGACGCCAATGTGCGTGAGTATATTGCGGCGAATTACGGGCAGGAATATGCGGCGGCAGGAGAGGCGAAAACCGGGAACGGGCATAAGAATATTCAGGATGCCCACGAGGCGATCCGCCCCACCGATGTGAGCCGGACGCCTGCCTCGATGAAGGAATCCCTGAGCCGGGATCAGTTCCGGCTCTACCAGCTTATCTGGAAACGGTTCGTGGCAAGCCGGATGCAGCCCGCCAGATACGAGACGACTTCTGTCCGGATTGCCGCAGGCCAGTATCGGTTTACGGTGGCGGCTTCAAAGATTGTCTTTGAAGGTTTCCGTTCGGTGTACACAGAAGCCGGGGAGGAGAAAGAAGAGAATAACGTGCTGCTCAAGAGCCTGGATAAGGATTCCAAACTCACGAAGATAGATTTTGATCCGAAGCAGCATTTTACCCAGCCCCCTGCACACTATACGGAGGCGGCGCTGGTAAAGACTCTGGAGGAATGGGGAATCGGGCGTCCAAGTACCTATGCCCCTACCATCTCTACCATCATAGCCAGACGTTATGTGGCAAAGGAGAATAAGAACCTGTACCTGACCGAGATTGGGGAAGTGGTCAACAATATCATGAAACAATCCTTCCCAAGCATTGTGGACGTGAACTTTACCGCCAATATGGAGAGCCTTTTAGACAGCGTCGCGGAAGGCAAGGTGAACTGGCGGACAATTATTGAGAATTTCTATCCGGATCTTGAGGAAGCGGTGGAAAAGGCGGAAGAAGAGCAGGAACGGGTGAAGATAGAGGATGAGGTAACAGACGTTATCTGCGACCAGTGCGGGAGGAACATGGTCATCAAGTACGGCCCCCACGGACGTTTCCTTGCCTGTCCTGGCTTCCCGGAATGCAGGAACACCAAGCCTTATCTTGAGAAGATCGGAGTTCCATGCCCGGTGTGCGGCAAAGAGGTGGTGCTGCGCAAGACGAAGAAGGGAAGGAAATATTATGGATGTGAAGATAACCCGGAATGTGAATTCATGTCCTGGCAGAAGCCTTCCTTAAAGAAATGCCCTCGCTGCGGCAGCTACATGGTGGAGAAAGGGAACAAGCTTCTCTGCAGTGACGAGCAGTGCGGATATGTGGAAAATAAAGAAAATAGCAAAAATAACAAGAATTGAGTAAGAGTTGTAAAAATAATTTGGATATTCATTGAAAAAAAAAGAATTGTATGATAATATTACTTGCAAAGGATGGAGGTATGTCAATGAGTGTACAATTATTAGATAAGACCAGAAAGATCAATAAATTACTGCACAATAATAATTCAAGTAAGGTAGTATTTAATGATATTTGTGAAGTGCTTACTGAAATCTTGGATTCAAATGTGCTGGTAGTGAGCAGGAAGGGAAAGGTACTTGGAGGAAGCAAGTGCGGCAATGTACCGTATATCAAGGAGCTGATCGAGCAGGAGGTGGGCAGGCATATTGATCCTATGCTCAACGAGAGACTGCTGAGCATCCTATCCACCAAGGAGAATGTGAATCTGCAGACGCTTGGATTTTCCGGGAGTGCGGTACAGGGATATCAGGCAATCATCACCCCGATTGATATTGCGGGAGAACGTTTAGGGACTCTGTTCATTTATAAGAAAGAACAGATGTATGAGATTGACGATATCATTTTAAGTGAATATGGAACGACGGTGGTTGGCCTGGAGATGCTCCGCTCCGTCAATGAAGAGAGTGCGGAAGAGACACGGAAGGAGCATATTGTGCAGTCGGCAATCAGTACGCTGTCCTATTCGGAACTGGAAGCGATTATCCATATCTTTGAAGAGCTGGATGGTACGGAAGGAATTCTGGTAGCGAGCAAGATCGCTGACAGGGTCGGCATAACCAGATCTGTGATTGTCAATGCCCTTAGGAAGTTCGAGAGCGCGGGAGTGATCGAGTCCCGCTCATCGGGAATGAAGGGGACTTATATTAAGGTCGTGAATGATTTTGTATTTACGGAACTGGAACATATTAAGGCAGAACGTATGAAATAAACATCTGTGCGGTTGGATTTGGAGCCTGGGAAGGCGTCTGGTCTAACCGCACATAAATTTATACCAGACAATAAGAGATTGTGGAGGGAGAGCTTACATGTATGAGGGGAGCGGGGCGGATATCAGGATGAACCGCATGGTGCTGAAAGAGGGAAGGTTTGACGAGAAAGTCCATCATTGCCATATTATCACGTATAAACCAGAAGAGGAGTGCATATACTTGGTAGCAGAGGATACAGAAGTCACTGAATTTTCGCTGGACGGGAATTACGAGTGCAGAATCAAGTTATCGGAAGGGGATACGGCATGTATCGGTTCCATCGTGGAAAGATACTGGAATAAGGCGGGAAGGGTCTTGAAATTTCGGATTAAGAACGGATTTTATAAAAATCTTGTAAACTAAATATAAAGTGTGTTGACAAAGTCGAAAGAGAGTGCTATTTTATTACTAGAGTTTTTTAGCACTCTCTTTTTATGAGTGCTAACAAAAAGATAAATATAATCAAAAGGAGGCATAAATTATGAAGTTAGTACCATTAGGAGACAGAGTTGTATTGAAGCAGCTTATTGCAGAAGAGACCACCAAGTCAGGAATCGTGATTCCCGGACAGTCCAAGGAGAAGCCGCAGCAGGCGGAAGTCATTGCAGTTGGACCTGGCGGAACCGTAGACGGGAAAGAAGTGAAGATGAATGTGTCAGTTGGGCAGCAGGTAATTTATTCCAAATATTCAGGGACGAACGTAGAGGTTGACGATGAAGAATATATCATCGTTAAGCAGGATGACATCCTTGCAATCTGCGAGTAATTTTATAAGGAATGATATCAGTTTGAAGCAGATAGGCGCATGTAATTAAAAAATCAGATAATCATAGATTTAGGAGGCAGACAGACATGGCAAAGGAAATTAAATACGGCGCAGAAGCCAGAAGCGCATTGGAATCAGGAGTGAATCAGCTGGCAGATACAGTAAGGGTAACACTTGGACCTAAGGGACGCAACGTTGTTCTTGATAAGTCTTTCGGCGCACCGTTAATTACCAATGACGGTGTGACAATCGCAAAAGAAATCGAGCTTGAAGATGCATTTGAGAACATGGGCGCACAGCTCATCAAGGAAGTTGCATCTAAGACCAACGATGTTGCCGGCGACGGAACAACGACTGCGACCGTGCTTGCACAGGCTATGGTGCATGAAGGAATGAAGAACTTAGCGGCAGGCGCGAATCCGATTATCCTGCGCAAAGGAATGAAGAAGGCTACGGATACAGCGGTAGAGGCGATTGCGAAGATGTCAAGCAAGCTGAAAGACAAAGACCAGATTGCGAGGGTAGCTGCAATTTCCGCAGGGGATGACGAAGTAGGCGAGATGGTTGCAGACGCAATGGAGAAAGTTTCCAATGACGGCGTTATTACCATTGAAGAGTCTAAGACCATGAAGACAGAGCTTGATCTGGTAGAAGGTATGCAGTTCGACCGCGGATATGTGTCTGCATATATGGCAACAGATATGGATAAGATGGAAGCAGTCTTAGAAGATCCATATATTTTGATTACAGATAAGAAGATTTCTAATATTCAGGACATCCTTCCTCTGTTAGAGCAGATCGTACAGTCAGGCGCTAGATTGCTGATTATTGCCGAGGATGTAGAGGGCGAAGCTCTTACGACCCTGATTGTCAATAAGCTGCGCGGAACATTCAATGTTGCGGCAGTAAAGGCGCCGGGATATGGCGACAGAAGGAAAGAGATGCTCAAAGACATCGCAATCCTCACAGGCGGCCAGGTGGTATCCGACGAGCTTGGCATGGATCTGAAAGAGACGACCATGGATCAGTTGGGACGTGCGAAGTCTGTAAAGGTTCAGAAGGAGAATACCGTTATCGTTGACGGCATGGGTGACAAGAAAGAGATTTCTGACCGCGTAGCACAGATCAAGATGCAGATTGAAGAGACGACATCTGATTTCGATAAAGAGAAACTTCAGGAGAGGCTGGCGAAGCTGGCAGGAGGCGTTGCAGTTATCCGTGTAGGCGCTGCTACCGAGACAGAGATGAAGGAAGCGAAGCTCCGTATGGAAGATGCGCTTGCAGCGACCAGAGCAGCAGTGGAAGAAGGAATTATCGCAGGAGGCGGTTCTGCTTATATCCACGCTGCAAAAGAAGTGGCAAAACTGGCAGAGGATCTTTGCGGAGACGAGAAGACAGGCGCGAATGTGGTATTGAAGGCTCTGGAATCCCCATTATTCCATATTGCGGCCAACGCAGGACTGGAAGGTTCCGTGATTATCAATAAGGTAAAAGAATCTGCTCCTGGCGCGGGATTCGATGTGCTGACAGAGAATTATGTGGATATGGTAGAGTGCGGAATCCTTGATCCGGCTAAGGTTACAAGAAGCGCACTGCAGAATGCGACAAGCGTTGCGTCCACCCTGCTGACGACTGAGTCTGTTGTTGCCAATATCAAAGAAGAGACTCCGGCTATGCCGGCAGGCGCAGGCGGCGGAATGGGCATGATGTAAGAAAGGCGCATTTGACGGCCATTGCGTGAAATTAAGAGGACTTCTCGTAGGAGGGGTTCTCTTTTTCTTTCCTTAATTTATTGGACAAAAGCCCATCCGCCCATTATGGATATTTATTGGACGGTTGCACAGTCCGGTGAGGTATGATACAATACATATTAATCACACTACAGGGGAAGAAATTTACACGCTTGCCCAATAAAGACTACGGAGGAGTAGAGGATGAATGATTTTTATACAGAACAACTGGTAAAAAAGCAGACGGACATGAAGGATATCCTGATTAAGGCGATATTAGTCTCGTTGACGATTGTATCATTTGTAGTGATATTGATGTATCCCATCGGCCTGATTTTGCCAATCCTTATGATTGTCCTGGATGTATTCATGTTCCGCAGGCTCAACGTCGAATATGAATATTTGTTTTTGAACGGGGACTTGGACATCGATAAGATTATGAATAAGTCAAAGAGAAAGAAGCTGTTCAACGCCAACGTGTCCGATATGGAACTGCTTGCGCCGGCTGAGTCGGCAGAACTGAATCAGTACCGGAATGCCCGTACGCTGGATTTTAGTTCCCATACCGGACAGGCGAAAGTGTACGCCCTGGTTCTGTCCGGACAAGGCGAGCTTAGGAAGGTACTCTTTGAACCAAACGAGACGATTGTAGAAGGATTCTATATGTTGGCGCCGAGAAAAGTGATACGATAGAAACTTTGGGAAGAAGTCTGAGAAAAGTCTGAAAAAAGTATGAAAAAGTATAAAAAATCAGTTGACAAATGCTATCATAATTAGTTATGATAGCATTTAAATATATTAAGATACTGTACCTGATGTTACGAATTTTAAGAGAAAGAGAGGAAGAAAAATCATGGGAAAGATAATCGGAGAAGGAATTACATTTGACGACGTCCTGCTAGTGCCGGCATATTCAGAAGTAGTTCCGAACCAGGTGGATTTATCAACGTATTTGACAAAAAGCATCAGACTGAACATACCGATGATGAGCGCGGGGATGGATACGGTCACAGAACACCGGATGGCAATCGCCATGGCCCGTCAGGGGGGAATCGGTATCATCCATAAGAATATGTCCATTGAGGAACAGGCGGAAGAGGTGGACAAGGTAAAGCGTTCTGAGAATGGCGTCATTACAGACCCGTTCTATCTGTCGCCGGACAATACCCTGGAGGATGCCAACAATCTGATGGGAAAGTTCCGAATTTCCGGCGTCCCGGTCACAGAGAACGGCAAGCTGGTAGGTATCATTACTAACCGTGATTTAAAGTTCGAAGAAGATTTCTCTAAGAAGATCAAGGAGTCCATGACTTCCGAAGGTCTGATCACTGCCCATGAAGGGATTACATTAGAGGAAGCGAAGACCATACTTGCGAAGGCAAGGAAGGAGAAGCTTCCAATCGTAGATAAGGATTTCAACTTAAAAGGTCTGATTACAATTAAAGATATTGAAAAGCAGATTAAGTACCCGCTGTCTGCAAAGGATTCACAGGGACGGCTTCTGTGCGGGGCGGCAATCGGGATTACGGCGAACTGTCTGGAGCGCGCCAAGGAATTGGTGGATGCGAAGGTAGATGTGGTGGTAATGGATTCTGCACATGGACATTCTGCGAATGTTATCCGCACGGTGGACATGGTGAAGTCCAAATTCCCGGATCTTCAGGTTATTGCCGGAAACGTAGCCACCGGCGAGGCGGCAAAAGCGCTGATCAAAGCAGGAGTGGACGCCGTGAAGGTGGGAATCGGGCCAGGTTCTATCTGTACCACCCGTATCGTAGCAGGAATCGGCGTTCCGCAGATTACGGCAGTCATGGATTGCTATGAGGCGGCGGATCAGTATGGTATCCCGATTATTGCCGACGGCGGTATCAAGTATTCCGGCGATATGACGAAAGCGATTGCGGCAGGAGCGAATGTCTGTATGATGGGAAGTATTTTCGCAGGATGCGATGAGAGCCCGGGAACTTTCGAGCTGTTTCAGGGAAGAAAGTACAAAGTATACAGGGGGATGGGGTCTATTGCGGCGATGGAGAACGGAAGCAAGGACCGTTATTTCCAGTCTGACGCCAAGAAACTGGTGCCGGAAGGTGTGGAAGGACGCGTAGCGTACAAAGGAACCGTGGAAGACACCGTATTCCAGCTCATGGGAGGATTACGTTCTGGTATGGGTTACTGCGGCGCACATACAATTCAGGAATTGAAGGAGAACGGGAAGTTCGTGAAGATTTCCGCGGCATCCCTGAAAGAGAGCCATCCGCATGATATACATATTACGAAAGAAGCTCCGAATTACAGTGTAGACGAGTAGAATTTGTTTGAAAAGGAAGAGAGAGATTAAAATGAAAAGAGATTTCGGGACGACGGCAAAGGGAGAGCAAGCTTTTTTATATACATTAAAGAACAAGAATGGGATGGAAATTGCAGTTTCAGATTATGGCGCAGTACTGGTGAAAGTCCTGATTCCTGATAAGGCTGGGAACCTTGTGGATGTTGTCCTTGGTTATGACGATGTGAATGGATATGAGGCAGGGACACTGTATTTCGGCGCAACGGTAGGACGTGTGGCAAACCGTATCGGCGGCGGTTCTTTTGAGCTGAATGGGAAGACCTATATGCTTACGCAGAATGATAACAAGAACACGCTCCATGGCGGGACACCGTATTATGATAAACGGATGTGGATGGTGGAAGAAGCGGACGAAGGCCATGTAAGTCTGGCGCTCCATAGTCCTGACGGCGATCAGGGATTCCCAGGGGCGGTGGATATCCATGTGACCTATACTCTGACCGATGAGAACGAGGTAAAGATTCATTACCATGGGATTCCGGAGGCAGATACGCTTCTGAATCTGACGAATCACAGTTATTTTAACCTTTCCGGGCATGCATCCTTTGATGTTCTTGGGCAGGAAGCCATGATTTGTGCAGATGCGTATACCAGGGCAGATGCGGAGTCGATTCCAACGGGCGAGCTTGTGCCCGTTGACGGGACGCCGATGGATTTTCGGACCATGAAACCAATTGGCAGGGAAATCGGAACAGATTATGAAGCGTTGGTGTTGGGGCAAGGTTACGACCATAACTGGGCGCTTAGAGGAAAAGGGTATCGTCAGGCCGCAGCCATGTATTCGGAGCAGACCGGAATCGAGATGAAGGTGTACACAGATCTTCCGGGGATGCAGTTCTATACCGGTAATTTTATTGAGCGGGAGAACGGAAAAGGTGGGGCCATCTACGGGAAACGTCAGGGAGCTTGCTTTGAGACCCAGTTTTTTCCGGACGCCGTACACAAAGAGCAGTTTGAAGGACCGGTGGTAAAGGCGGGCGAAGCCTACGACACAGTCACGGTCTATCAGTTTTCATGGGAATAACAGAAGGCAGTGATAACGGCATACGAGGCTGTCGGGAAATGTTACAGATAAGCATTTCCCGACAGTCTTTTTACTCTTCATAAATTTCTAAGGAATTTTTTACGAAAATATAAATAGTATATGTTATGATAAGAATAGAATACAAATCGGAGAAAGACATGAAGAAAACGAAGAAAAAAATCCATAGAAAAATGACGAATACTCAGAAGAGTACGTCTGGGCAGATGAGGCATTCCAACCCGAAAAGGCATGGGTCACGGAAGTGGCGGAGAATCCAGCGATATTTTGGGATCGGCTTGATTGTCCTCGTCGTGCTGCTGCTTATCCTGCTGCTCATCAAACTGTTCAAGCCCGAGTGGCTGCCGGGAAGGCATGAAGAGCAGGCGGGGGAAAAGTTCGAGGCAATCGAGCCGGAGATTGACGTGGAACTGCTGACCGTGAACCCCTATTCAAGGCCGGGGCAGCCTACCAGTAAGATTACAGGAATCGTGGTACATTATACGGCGAACCCGGGAGCGTCTGCCATAGATAACCGGAATTATTTTGAAGGGTTGAAGGATACCCATACCACCCAGGCGAGCAGTAATTTCATTATTGGGCTGGAAGGAGAGATTATCCAGTGCGTCCCTACATGGGAGGTTGCGTATGCTTCCAATGAGCGCAATATAGACACCATATCCATTGAGTGCTGTCATCCCGACGAGTCGGGGAAGTTTAATGATGATACCTATCGCTCCATGGTGCAGCTCTGCGCATGGCTGTGCATGAAATTTGAACTGAATGAGGAAAATGTCATCCGCCACCATGATGTAACCGGAAAAATCTGCCCCAAGTATTTTGTGGAAAATGAAGAAGCGTGGAAGAAGTTCAAGAAGGATGTGGGAGCGACACTGGCAGATTTCTGAACGTAAATTTATTGAAGGAGAGAATTTTTTTTAGTATAATAAAATTGTTATATCTTTTGTTATAGCCGGAATAAATGGGATTACATTTTGCAGGAGGTGACGCTGCATGGCAGAAATGAAAAAACTTCCGATTGGAGAAGAGTTTTTTCGGAATGTCAGGACGAAAGGGTTTTATTATGTAGATAAAACAAGATTCATAGCAGACTTGCTGGAATTTAGAGGGAGTGTGAATTTATTTACAAGACCCCGCCGTTTTGGAAAGAGTCTGAATCTGGATATGCTTCGGTCATTTTTTGAAGTTGGGGCAGACCCATCGTTATTTGACGGATTGGAGATTGCAAAGTACACAGAGTTGTGCAGGAAACATATGGGCAAATATCCTGTCATTGCGGTTAGTTTAAAGGATGTCAGCGGGGAGACATATGCGGATGCGCAAAAGATGATGTCCAGAGTTTTGAAAAAAGAAGCTCGCAGACATCAATATCTGTTGGAAAGTGACAGGCTTACGGAGATAGATAAGCATGCGTTAAGAGAATTATATGCTGATTATCTGGAGGAAGACGTGCAGAAGGAAAGTATCCTCCTTCTTTCGGAGATGTTGAGGAAACATTATGGAGCAGGCGTCATTATCCTGATAGACGAGTATGATGTGCCGCTCGACAAGGCATACCAAAACCATTATTATTCTCAGATGATCCAACTGCTCCGAGTTTTGTTCAGTCAGGCGTTCAAAACAAATGAGAACCTCGAATTTGCCGTGATTACTGGATGTCTGCGCATCGCCAGAGAAAGTATTTTTACAGGATTGAATAATTTTAAAGTGAGGACGATCTCTGATAAAGAGTTTGCGGAGTATTTCGGCTTTACCAGCAGTGAAGTGATAAGTATGTTAGAATATTATGGCGTGGAAGAGCGATTCGGCGATATAAAGGAGTGGTATGATGGATATCGTTTTGGATTGCTGGAAATATATTGTCCATGGGATGTATTGAATCAATGCGATAAATTAAGGGTAAGAAAAGATGCAAGGATGGAATTCCATTGGGAGAACAGCAGCAGTAACTCGATTATTCAGGATATTATAGAAGATGCTACGGAGACTACGAAGGCAGAAATTGAAGCATTGATTTCCGGAGAATCGGTGGAGAAGCTGTTGATTCCAGAATTGACTTATACGGATTTGGGCAATAAGGACAGAAATATCCGTCAGACGTATCTGTGGAGCGTACTTTTTGCTGCCGGATATTTGACGGACGCCGGAGAGGCACAGGGAGGGGTTCACAGGCTGGTAATTCCTAACAAAGAAATTCTTGGAATCTATGAAAAGAAGATTAGTTCCTGGTTTCATGCCAAAGTAACCAGTGATACGGCAAAATGGAAAGAATTCTGCAAAGCGGTCAAAGGCGGAGACGCTGGGCGGATTCAGACTATTTTTAATGAATTTATGGAAGTATCTATCAGTATCAGGGATACATTTGTGAAAAAGGAATTCAAAGAGAATTTCTACCATGGTATGCTGTTAGGTCTTTTGAAGGCAGAAGGGAGCTGGATTGCAAAGTCGAATGCGGAGTCCGGCATAGGGTACACGGACATTCAGATTATGGTTCCCTCTGAGAAGATCGGCTGCGTCATTGAAGTGAAGTATGCCGAACAAGGAAGGTTTGATTCTGCATGCCGTGAAGCAATGAAGCAGATTGAGGACAATGGATATGCAGATGCGATTAGACAGGAGGGGATGCAGACAATCTATAAGTATGGGATTGCCTGTTACCAGAAAACGTGCAGGGTGGTATCTGGCATAGAAGGCAGCAGAGGAGAAGGGGATGAATGATTTTGGAGAAATACGAACAAACGTCCGGCCTGTGTGAAAAGAAAGCGCAGGATGTGTTGACGGAAAGAAAACAGTTTGATTACAACATTGTGCTGATTGGCTTTATGGGGACAGGCAAGTCCACCGTTTCTGACTGCCTGCATTCTATGTTTGGCATGAAGGTTGTGGAGATGGATCAAGTAATTGCAGAGCGGGAGCAGATGAGCATCCCGGATATTTTTGCCGCTTATGGGGAGGAATATTTCCGCGGTTTGGAGACAAGGCTTCTTGTGGAAATGCAATCCAGGAAGAACACGGTGGTTTCCTGCGGCGGCGGCGCGGCATTAAGGGAGCGCAATGTGGCGGAGATGAAGAAGAACGGAAAGGTCGTGCTTCTTACGGCAAGCCCAGAGACAGTCTATGAACGGGTGAAGGACGACGGCGGCAGGCCCTTGCTCGAGGGCAGGAAAGATGTGAAAGGAATTTCGGAACTGATGGAGCAGCGGCGCGCAAAATACGAGGCGGCTGCGGATATCGTAATCAATACGGATAATAAGACGGCGCGGCAAGTGTGTGAGGAGCTTGTACAGCGTTTTATGGAGATGAAAGAGTAGAATGTTTGAGATGTTTTTTCCGGATAAATATGTGGCTTCCACATATGTCATTGATTTTGAAAAGTTATATGAAGAGGGGTACAGAGGGTTGATTTTTGATATCGACAATACGCTGGTGCCTCACGGCGCGCCGGCTGATAAAAGAGCCGTTGCGCTCTTTTCGCGGCTCAAGGGAATCGGATTTCGATGCTGCCTGATTTCCAACAATCAGGAGCCGCGGGTTGAGATGTTCAACCGGGATATTAAGGTGGATTATGTCTATGACGCACATAAGCCTTCCACTAAGAATTATGTGAAAGCCATGGAGATTATGGGGACTGACAGGAGTAATTCCCTGTTTATCGGGGATCAGCTTTTTACGGATGTGTGGGGGGCGAAACGGGCAGGAATCCGCAATATTCTGGTGAAGCCCATCCATCCTAAGGAAGAAATCCAGATTGTGCTGAAGCGTTATTTAGAGCGAATTGTGCTGTATTTCTATAAGAAAAGCCTTCGTTAGAAGCAGGAGGCGAAAAGCCGATATCGGCTTATGGCAAAGTTTGTGTGAAAGTTTGTGTAGAAAAAAGGTTGAAAAAAGCGGCAATCTATTATAGAATGAGAAAAGGCATAAGAATGAAAGTAGAAAGCGCTGATTTGGCGCGGCTAAGGAGGAATTATAGAATGGCTGATGCTTATATTGAGAAGGGTACGACTTACGAGATTGACGGGAAAGTGTTTGAATGTCTGGAATTTTTACATGTAAAACCAGGAAAAGGTTCAGCATTTGTCCGCACGAAATTAAAAGATGTCATCAATGGCGGCGTGGTAGAGCGTACGTTCAACCCATCTAAGGATGTCTTGAAGAAGGCGTTCATTGAGAGGAAAGAAGTGCAGTATTTGTATAATGACGGAGGATTGTACTACTTCATGGATATGGAGACATTTGAACAGACACCGGTAGGGGCGGATGATGTGGGAGACGCACTCAAGTTTGTGAAAGAGAATGAAGTGGTTTCCATGAAGTCTTATCAGGGGAAGGTATTTGCAATCGAGCCTCCGTTTACGGTAGAGCTTCTGATTACGGAGTCTGAGCCGGGCGTGAAGGGGAACACGGCGACGGGCGCAACGAAACCGGCAATCGTTGAGACGGGCGCGCAGGTTATGGTTCCTTTATTTGTTGAGCAGGGAGAGAAGATTAAGATCGATACCCGTACCGGTCAGTATCTTTCCAGAGCTTAATGAATATTTGATTGTCGAAATATGTCATACGAAAAGCCTTGCAATTCCTGCAAGGCTTTTTTATAATAACCTTACCATAATATTTCAATCATTTTTCTGGTTTGTTCAGAGGCAGAGTTCCTGCCGGTTTCCATGAAAAATCTATATGCTGCCAGTATGCCTTGCTGCGCAAAGGTGCAGGATGGGATGCATGAGAAGGTTCTCGGGCATGAGAAACATTTCTGGTATGAGAAACATCTCAGGCGACATGCGGTTTTGTATAAGCGGTCAAGGCGTCAAGAAAGGAGAGGGATGACATATTTTCAGTTTATACACGAAGTAGAGGTTAAAGTCAGGGAGGAAACCGAGGGCAATATATCGGTGTACATACATTCGGCTGTGAAGAATAACGGGACGAGGAGGCACGGGCTGACGCTTGCAGAGAAGGGAATTAATATCTTTCCCACAATCTATCTGGAGGAATACTATCAGCAGTTTAAAAACGGCAGTTCGTTGGAAACTATTGCGGGGGACATTCTGAGGCTGTACGGGGAGGTGCGTTTCAAGCATTGTTTTGAGGGAGGATTCCTCAGGAATTTTCAGAAGATCAGGGGGAAGATTGTCTATCGTCTGGTGAACCGGGAGGCGAACCGGGAATTGCTGGAAGAGACGCCTTATGAAGAATATCTGGATCTTGCCGTGGTCTACTATGTGCTTCTGGAAGTGAATCCTTACGGGATGGCGTCCCTGATGATCCGGCACGAGCATCTAAAGATGTGGGACGTGACACAGGAGGAGATTGCCTGTGAGGCGCGCAGGAATACCCGAAGGCTGCTTCCGTATGAATTTGGGACCATGGGTGCGCTGCTTGAGGAACTGTCTGTCATGAAAGAAGACGATGGAGATGGAAAAGACGATGGAAAAGACATTATGTATGTGCTGAGCAACCGAATCCGCAGCTATGGGGCGGCAGCAATCCTGTATGAAAGCCAGCTTGACGGAATCGGCGCTTATCTGGAGGAGAACTATTATGTGCTTCCTTGCAGCGTACACGAAGTGATTATCGTGCCGGAAAGTGCAGCACCCGGGCGTGAGGCGTTAGATTTCCTTGTGAGGGAAGTCAATGAGACGCAGGTGGACGAAGAGGAGCGCCTTTCCAACCACGCCTATTATTACGACAGGCAGACGAGACGGCTTACTGCCTGAAAATGGGGCGAAAGGTGTCTTTGACGAAAAAAGTAGAGGAATTGTGCAAAATGTTTTGCGAAATGTTTGCATCATTTCCTTTACTTTTTCGGATAAATGTGGTAATATTATTTTTGCAATTTCATATTGTATTACTTTGAAGGATGAAACCCGTCTGTCTTGCCGGAGAGATGGACTTTGGATGTTTGGACAAGCCGAAGCGTTGTGATGTGGGAATGTGTCTTTCAAAGAGAAGATTATGCACCCGTAGCTCAGGGGATAGAGCACCGCCCTCCGGAGGCGGGAGCGGCGGTTCGAATCCGCCCGGGTGTGTATTTTATTTCTATTTTTCAAGTGCAGATGGAGGTAGCCTTATGGAAGGAAGAGACAAGGACTGCCCCAGAAGCCGCAGGAAGTATAAGAAGTTTGCCATACTGGCGTTTCTGGTGATTTCCGTGGCAGCCGTGGGTTCAGTCGGTTCAAGCCTTACCAAAGCGAAAGTCCAAAAAGCACAAAAGACAATTTCCGGTCGTTTGTATACGGAGAACCGAAGAAGTGGGTTTGCAGAGCTGAACCCGCTGAAAAGGGAGGAATATCCAGAGATTTCCGAGGCTGTAAGAGATTATTACAGGCAGCAGGGAGAAGAAGCCGGCTTTGTCGAGTCGTATGATGACATCAGTGTTTATACGAAAGAAGGAAAATATCGGGGTACATATGTGGCGTTTGCCAGATATAATATGAAGATCAGGGATGTCTACACGAAGGTTCCGGGATTAAGTACCATGTATATCGTGGAAGACAGGGAAGGCGGTTTTAAGGTCAGCGTTTCTGTGGAGGATGAGAAGGTGAAGTCCCATATCCAAAAGATTGCGGCCCATGAGGACGTACAGGCTCTCATGGCGGAGACGCAGGATGCATACCGTAAGGCGGTGCAGTCGGACGCTCTGCTTCAGGAGGCATTGGCTGACTTAGAAGATGCTTATAAGAAGGCGGATGCATAGTAACGCTCCTTCGGAAGTTTGATGGGGAGAAGCTGCTTTGTTTGCCGTATCAGAGAAGGTTTTGAGGGTCAGATCCCTGTGGAGTGCAGAGATCTGGCTTTTTTGTTATTGGATGAGAGATACTTGGAAAAGAGGAGGAGAGAAGATGAAGAAAATCATGGATTTGATTGCCGAGGAGCTGGCAGCAGCATTCGAGGCGGCAGGATATGACAGGGAATATGCGAAAGTAACGCTGTCCAACCGTCCGGATTTGTGTGAATATCAGTGTAACGGAGCGATGGCGGGAGCAAAGGCTTACCGGAAGGCTCCGATTATGATTGCAAACGACGTTGCCGCAAGGCTTGGGGACAGCCCGTGCCTTGAGGAGGTCAATGCCGTGAATCCGGGCTTTATCAATATGAAGATAAAGAAAGAATATTTGGCGGATTATTTGAACCAGATGAGTAAGGACGGGGACCTGGGGCTTGAGACGGCGAAAGAGCCTAAGTCTGTGGTCGTGGACTACGGCGGGGCGAATGTGGCGAAGCCGCTTCATGTGGGACATCTCCGTTCTGCAATCATCGGCGAGGGAATCAAGAGGCTTGCCAAAAAGATGGGACACCGTGTGCTGGGGGATATCCATCTGGGCGACTGGGGATACCAGATGGGCCTGATTATCACGGAGCTTAGGGAAAGGCAGCCAGAGCTTCCATATTTTCAGGAGGATTTTGAAGGAGAGTATCCCAAGGAGGCTCCGTTTACCATAGGAGAACTGGAAGAGATTTATCCTAAGGCCAGCGGCAGGGCGAAGGAGGACGAGGATTACCGCAGGGAAGCCCTTGAGGCGACCAGGCTCCTCCAGAACGGGCATAAGGGATACCGGGCGGTATGGAGACATATCATGGATGTGTCTGTGGCAGACCTTGAGAAGAATTATGAGAGCCTGAACGTGCATTTTGATTTGTGGAAGGGAGAGTCGGATGCGCAGGCTTATATCCCGGATATGATTGAGAGATTAAAAGAGGAGGGGTACGCCCATATTGACGAGGGGGCGCTGGTCATTGATGTGCAGTTAGAGTCTGACACGAAGGAAATTCCTCCATGCATGATCCAGAAATCGGACGGCGCGTCCCTCTATGGGACGACGGACCTTGCCACGTTGATTCAGAGGATGGAAGATTACGACCCTGACCAGGTGATCTATCTTGCAGACAAGCGGCAGGATCTCCATTTCCTTCAAGTGTTCCGTGCAGCAAGAAAGACAGGGATTGTTCCGGAGAAGACAAAGCTTTCATTCCTGGGGTTCGGCACCATGAACGGCAAGGACGGCAAGCCGTTTAAGACCAGGGACGGCGGAGTCATGCGCCTTGAGAACCTGATTGCGGAGATTGTGGACGAGATGCGCGGGAAGATTGCCGAGAACCGCACGGTGGCTCCCGAAGAGGCGGAAGCCACGGCAAAGATGGTCGGGATGTCAGCAATCAAGTACGGGGATTTGTCGAATCAGGCGTCTAAGGATTATGTGTTCGACGTGGAGCGGTTCACCTCTTTTGAGGGAAATACGGGACCCTATATTTTGTATACCATTGTGCGGATTAAGTCGATCCTGAATAAATATCAGGCGGATGGCAGGGAACTTTCCGGGCTTTCCATTCAGCCTGCCCATGACGAGAATGAGAAGGCTTTGATGCTGGAAGTTGTGAAATACAATGATGTGATTGCATCGGCGTATGAAGAGCTGGCTCTTCACAAGATTTGTGCATATATTTACGACCTTGCCAATGCATTCAACCGCTTCTACCATGAGACGAAGATTCTTGCGGAGGAGGACGAGGAGAAGCGGAAGGGGTATATCGCTTTACTTTTGCTTACAAAACGTGTCCTGGAGGCTTGTATCGACGTGCTGGGGTTCGAGGCGCCGGAGAGGATGTAGGAGAGGACAGAAAACATGACGGAGAAATTATTCTATCAGGATGGTTACAGGAAGGAATTTCAGGCGAAGGTTCTTTCCTGCGAGAAGGTTAAAGAACAGTATCAAGTGGTACTGGATGGGACTGCGTTTTTCCCGGAAGGGGGAGGGCAGTATGGGGATATCGGATGGCTTGATGAGACAGAGGTCCTGGATACCCGGGAAAAAGGCGGGATCATCTATCATACGGTGGCTTCGCCCCTTGAGGCAGGGACGACGGTAACGGGACGGCTTAATTGGGAGGTTCGTTTCGATAGGATGCAGCAGCATACGGGCGAACACATCATTTCAGGAATTGTCCACAGCCGTTTCGGATATGATAATGTAGGCTTCCATCTGGGCGAGGATTACTGCACGATGGATTTTAACGGATGCATTTCCAAAGAAGAGCTAAGGGAGATTGAGCTTGAGGCGAACCGGGCGGTATTCGCGAACCTGGGGGTGGGGATTACTTATCCCTCCAAGGAGGAGCTTATAGCCATGGAGTACCGGAGCAAGATTGAGATTGAGGGGCAGGTCAGGATTATTACCATCCCGGGGTATGACGTTTGCGCGTGCTGCGCGCCTCATCTTGGCTCTACTGGGGAGATTGGGCTGATTAAGCTGGTTCATATGATGAATTATAAAGGCGGAGAGCGTATTACGATGCTCTGCGGTTTCCGGGCATTGGCAGATTATGACAGGAAAGATGAGAATACGAAGGCGATTTCCGCCCTTCTCAGTGCGAAAGAACGCGAAGTGGCGGATGCGGTGGCCCGTCTGAAAGAAGAGGCGGGCAGCCTCAAAGGAAAGATTGCATCCTTACAGCAGAAGATGCTGGCATACCGGGCGGCTGAGATTCCGGTGGAGGAGGATGTGGCTGCGGTATTTGATTCTGGCCTGTCGGGAAATGCACCGCGGGAGTTGATGAACCTTTTGCTCAATAAGGGAGCGAAGGTCTGCGCTGTTTTTGCGGGAGATGAAGAGAAAGGCTACCGGTATGTGATTGGAAGTAAAGAAACGGATGTGCGCCCGCTGTGCAAGAGGATAAACGATGCTTTTGGCGGCAGGGGCGGCGGCAAGCCGGAGATGGTGCAGGGCTCTCTTTCAGGCAGTGAAGAAGCGATACGGGAAGAATTACATAACGCATTGGATTAAATGATTTTTCATTCAGGGCTGTTTTTATTTAATGATTTTATCACGGTTCTGTCACAGTTTAAACACAATTTGACGGTAAACTACTAATCAGAAAAGCAAAAACGAACCAGAATGAAAGGAGATATCAATATGGATCATCAATATACTTATTACACACCGGGACAGGATGCTAATCTGCAGAACAACTCAGAGCACAGGCCGCCCCACAAGAAGAAAGGCGCGCCTAAGTGGGTGAAGACCGTTTGCTTCGGTCTGGTATTTGGAGTGACGGCAAGCGCCGCATTCCAGACGAGCAACATTGTGGCAGGAAAATTTATGGGCAGCAAGACGGTGGAAGAGAGTACAGGAAAGACGGATAAGACCGAGAATATCGGCAGCGCGAAACTTACCACTTCGTCAAGCGGCGCTACCAAGTCGGATGTGGCGGATATTGCGGCAAATGCAATGCCATCTGTGGTTTCCATTACCAACATGAGCGTCCAGCAGGTACAGAGTTTCTTCGGAGGAATCCAGGAGAGGCAGAGCCAGAGTGCAGGCTCCGGCATTATTATTGGACAGAATGATTCCGAACTGTTGGTAGTGACGAATAACCACGTGGTAGAAGGAAGCGACACACTGACAGTATCGTTTATCGACGAAGAGAGCGTGGAGGCGAATATCAAGGGGACGGACGCCAGCCGGGATTTGGCGGTCGTGGCAGTAGACCTGAGCAAAATCAAGTCGAGCACGAGAGAGAAGATTGCGGTGGCGACATTAGGGGATTCGGATGAGATACAGGTAGGCGAGGAAGCCATTGCTATAGGAAATGCTCTCGGTTACGGCCAGTCTGTCACAAGGGGCATCATTTCCGCTACTGAAAGAAGGATTGAAGGATTCGACAGCAACCTGATTCAGACGGATGCGGCAATCAACCCTGGGAACAGCGGCGGCGCATTGCTGAATTCCAAGGGCGAAGTTATCGGTATCAATACGGCGAAGGCTGCCTATGAGGCGGTGGAAGGGATTGGATATGCGATTCCGGTTTCCGAGGCAAGGGAGACGATTGAAGGGCTGATGAACCGGGAGACCAGGACGAAGGTAGCTGACGAAGAGAGGGGCTATCTGGGTATCTCGGAACCTGTGGACGTTACGCAGGAGACTTCCCAGATGTACCACATGCCGGTAGGCGTGTATATTACGGACGTGATCCGGGGAGGCGGAGCTGAGCGTGCAGGGATTACCAAGGGTTCTGTAGTAACAGCCCTGAATGGGACTACGATTAATAATACGAATACGCTTCAGGAGCAGCTTCAATATTATAAAGCCGGGGAGACGGTGACGGTGACGATTGCGGTTCCTGGCAGTGATGGTGA
The DNA here is from genome assembly GCA_910574885.1 of Lachnospiraceae bacterium. Classification (GTDB taxonomy): domain Bacteria; phylum Bacillota; class Clostridia; order Lachnospirales; family Lachnospiraceae; genus Sporofaciens. The sequence goes on from CAJTDD010000005.1 coordinate 99,591, forward strand.
ATACCAGAGCCATGATGTGGAAGTTACGCTTGGGAAAGGTTCTAATTAAGTCATAAAGCAGGCGGGATGTTCTGGCGTTCATAGACTCCGGGCATCCCGTGATGTATACCCTTGCGGGGCGGACTTCGTCCAACAAAGTATAAAATGCAGGACAGCCAGGGCAAACGCATTAATTGTCACTCCAAGGGAATTGATGAATATTATCCTTTCCGGTTCTGAAGGATAAAATTTCATACACATCGTGAAGAAATACATTTCATTCAGAAGGGGGGAAGCCGGTTAATTCTGATTCTCCCCCTTCTTGTATGCCGATTGTTCTTAGCCGGTCAATGCAGCTTCTATAGAAATAGCGTTTTAATTTACAGTTTCTCCCCGGTCAGCATCTCATAACCTTGCAAATACTTGTCAATCGTCTTCTGCACGATATCTTCCGGAAGAGTCCAGTCATTGTCTGGATTCGCTTTCAGCCAGTCCCGGGCGAACTGCTTGTCGAAGGAGGGCTGCCCGTGTCCCGGCTCATACCCGTCGGCCGGCCAGAAGCGGGAGCTGTCAGGCGTCAGCATCTCGTCGCCGATGACCAGTTCTCCATTCTCGTCCAGACCGAACTCGAACTTGGTGTCTGCGATGATGATTCCGCGGGTAAGGGCATAATCCGCGCATTTTTTATAAAGCGCCAGGGTGCAGTCGCGCAGTTTTGCCGCATATTCCTCTCCCTTTCCCGGGAAATATTTCTCAAGATGGGCAATGCTCTGCTCATAGGAAATATTCTCGTCGTGGTCGCCGATTTCGGCCTTGGTGGACGGTGTGTAGATTGGCTCCGGCAGCTTATCGGATTCCTTCAATCCTTCCGGCAGCCTTATCCCACATACCGTGCCGTCCTTCTGGTAGCTTGCCCATCCGCTCCCTGTAATATAGCCGCGGACAATACACTCGATGGGGAGCATATTTAGTTTCTTGCACATCATACTGTTGCCGTCAAACTGAGGAGCCCGGAAGAATTCCGGCATGTCTTTTACGTCTGTGGAAAGCATATGGTTCGGGAGGATGTCCTTGGTCATGTCGAACCAGAACCGGGACATCTGGGTCAGGACGGTTCCCTTTTTGGTCACATCATTTTTCAAGATTACATCAAAACAACTGATACGGTCTGTGGCGACCATGATCAGGCTGTCGCCGTTGTCGTAGATTTCGCGTACTTTTCCTTCTTTGATTGGTTTCATGTAGTATGTCCTCTCTTTGTCATAGTATAGTTTATTGAAATTGGTATAATATATAGATAAACAGATTTGGGCAGAAAAATCAATATATAAATGAAATGTTTTTCATTATTTGATAGAGATTACCGCAGCGGAAACCTAAGCTCTACCCCGAACACTTCCTTTTCCTGCCAGACATCCATTCGTCCGTCTAACATCTGTATCATCCGGTCTGTATTTTTCAAGCCGATGTTATTGCTGTCTATCCCAGAATCGTTGTCCTTGCTCCGATTGGTGAGGGAAACGATGAATTCCGTATTCTGAATCCTTCCGGACACCGTGACCGTTTGTTTTTTATCCCCGTATTTTAGAATATTCGAGAAGAGGTTATTCAGTATCCGTTTCAGCATCGTCTTATCACTTTGCAGTACGCCGGTAGCCTCAGGCAGTTTCAGCTCCAAAGTGAATCCGGCAAGACGGATGAAGTCGCAGTTTTCCGTCAGGCATTGCCCGATAAAATCTGTGGAAATCCATGCAGCCTCAGGCGTCTCGGTCTCTTCGGCTATCAGCGCATACTCGAACATCCGATCCGTCAATTCCTTAATATCCTCTGTTTTTTTCAGGCACCGCTCCAGGTATTCCTCCTGTGTCTGGGGGTTGCGCTTTAGCTTCAGGACTTCCAGATACCCGTTCAAGATGGTGAGCGGAGTACGGAGGTCGTGGGAGAGGGCCGTAATCAAATCCTGGTTTGCTTTCCGGCTTTCCTGTTCCTTTTGGATGTTGTCAGACAGGGATTCCCGCAGATGGTTCAGTTCACTGGCAAGAATTCCAATCTCATTGCCGCCGAAATCGGGAATCTTGTGTTCCAAGTCTCCTGCGGACATTGTGAGGATTTCATCTTTCAGAAGCATAACCTGCCGCATCTTCCGGTTCAGGAAGAGAAGCACAATGGCAAAGAACAGATCCACAGCAAGGAAGAGGCAGACGAACAGGAACGGATATATGAATATCGTCCGCTCATAATTGTATATCAGGATGTCCGCCGTCCCATTTGCAAATTTTAACAGGCAATTCTCTACAAATTCGCCTTCACCGTCCGTAAGGCGGTATCCAATATTGAAAAAAGAGAGGAAACCGTTATCAGACATGGCGGATGGAGACCTTCCGGCGAGGAACAGTCCGTCGTCATGTCCATAGATATAGATGCCCGTATATTCGCTGACAAGGTCGAAGAAAGGATTGAGCGCTTCTACGGCATCGGTATCATCTTCGGATTCTGGGATGTCATAGTGCAGGGCTTCTTCGGCAAGGGTCTTGCGGAAACTTTTATCCCCCATCTGTGTATAGAAGATGCCGAGACGCTCGGCAATCCCACAGATGTTCCATTTGTTCAGCCAAAGCAGTTCAAACAGGGTGAAAGCGACGATAATGGCAAACAAAATTACGATAGTAGATTGTGTGCGGATTTTCAGATTTTTGAACCGTCTAATCACAGCGGTACCCCTTTCCCCAGACAGTCTTAATCAGCGTCGGATTCTTTGGATCTTTCTCAATCTTGAGACGCAGATTGCGGATGTGGACCATGACCGTGTTGTTTGCCCCATAATAGTAAGGCTCATTCCAAACGGACTCATAGAGATGCTGTGCGGAGAAAATCTGGCGGCGGTGCTTCACCAGAAGAAGCAGCATGGCGTATTCTGTATCCGTCAGCACAAGGGGAATCCCGTCCGAAGTAACCTCCTCCTTTGCCTCGTCTATTTTCAAGTGGTGGAAGAAAATGGGTTCCATTGGTGTCCCTTCCGTCGATGAATTGCCTTTTGTTTCTGTCGTAATAGAGGCGTCTTTCCCCCGATAGACCTGGTAGCGGCGGATGAGGGCCTTGGCGCGGCTGATGAGTTCATTGTAAGAAAATGGTTTGGCAAGGTAGTCGTCGCCACCGCTTGAGAAGCCCAAAGTCTTGTCACTGTCTTTGGTGCGCGCGCTTAAAAACAGGATGGGTGCATTGCTGTTCTTACGGATTTCGATACAAGTCTGATATCCGTTTGGCCCAGGCATCATGATGTCAAGGATAATCAGGTCAAAATCCAGTTTTCCGGTAAGGTCCAAGGCGCGCTGCCCGTCACTGGCTTCTTCAATGAGGTATCCTTCCCCTTCTAGCAGGATGTGGATGATTTCCCGGATCTCCGGGTTGTCGTCTACGATTAAGATGCGTGAGGTATCCATAGTTATGTATACTCCTTCCTGATGTCACGTCTGAACTGCATTTTATGAATCTAACATTCCCTGTTCATTAGTATAACAGGTTTTTGGAAATCCTTAGAAGTTCTTAAGAAATTTTAAGATTTAATTTTGCCATTTCTTAAGGGATGCCGTGTAAAGTATGTGCATGAAGGGAAAAATATGGGAAAGTACCCTATGACATCAAGGAGAAGAAACAGGAGGTATGTAAGATGGGCAGAATAAGTGTTGTGATTCCATGTTTTAATGAAGAAGAGGCTCTTCCGGTGTATTATCGTGCGATGTGCAAGGTGATGGGGGAGATGCCGGAGGAAGAATTTGAACTGATTTTCGTGGATGACGGCTCTTCGGACAGAACCCTTTCGATATTAAAGGAAATGAACGAGACGGACGGACGCTGCCGTTATCTGTCGTTTTCCAGAAATTTCGGGAAAGAGGCGGCGATTTATGCAGGGTTAAAAAATGCCAGCGGCGATTATGTCGCGACGATGGATGTGGATATGCAGGACCCTCCGGGGCTTTTGCCGGAAATGTACCGGATTCTCAACGAGGAAGATTACGATAGTGTGGCTACCAGACGTTCTACCCGTGCAGGTGAGCCGAAGATCCGTTCCTTCCTGTCGGAGAGTTTCTATAAATTTATCAACCGCATTTCCAAGACAGAGATTGTGAACGGGGCCCGGGATTACCGGCTGATGAAGCGGAAAATGGTGGATGCCGTGCTTGGGATGAGCGAATACAACCGCTTTTCCAAAGGAATCTTCGAGTGGGTGGGATTCCGCACCAAATGGCTGGAGTTCCAGAATGTGGGACGCTGCGCAGGGCAGACGAAATGGTCGGTGCGGAAACTGTTTACCTATTCATTGGAGGGTATTACAGGTTTTTCGGTAGCGCCTTTGTCGCTGGCATCGGTGGTGGGAGTCTGTTTTTGTCTGTTGTCGTTCTTTATGATACTGGTGATTATTGTCCGGACGTTAATCTGGGGCGATCCGGTGTCCGGCTGGCCCTCATTGGTGTGCATTATCTTTATGGTGAGCGGGATACAGCTCTTTTGTACGGGAATCGTAGGGGAGTACTTGTCTAAGACTTATCTGGAGACGAAGCACAGGCCGATTTTTATCCTGAAGGATTCCAGCGATGAGAAGGAGGGAAATGGGCATGAGGCGGCGTCTGTATAGCAGGAAAATTGGAACCTGCTGTCTTCTGGCAGGCCTGACGTTGGGATTTTGTTATCTGTTCTGCTTTCGATATGGGGTGTTCGGTGCGAAAGTTGATTGGATCAGCCAGCACAGTGTGCTGCCGGATTATTTCAGGCAGCAGTTCTATGAGACGGGGGAATTATTTCCGGAATTTGCGGCAAATATCGGAGGCGGGCAGAATATTTATCATTTTGCCTACTATGGGCTTTATAACCCTTTGCTGCTGCCGTCCTACTTGCTTCCATCCGTGAAAATGTCAGACTATATGATGGCAGTCCAGCTATTGGCTCTGGCGGCTTCGGTCATACTGATGTATCGGTGGCTTGGAAAAAGGGGATTTCCGGAAAAAATCTGTGTCGGTGCGGCAGTGGTGTTTCTGTTGTCGGGACCTATGATTTTTCATTCCTATAATCAGATTATGTTTGTGAATTATATGCCTTTTCTTTTGGCGGGAATGATGGGCGTGGATCGATACTTTGAAAAGAAACGGGGAGGGATGCTGGTTGTCAGTATTTTCCTGATGATCATGACCAGTTTTTACTTTAGTATCGGCGGGATGCTGGCGTTGGTTCTGTATGGGATTCATCGGTGGATGATGATATACCCAAGGGTACACGGTAATGCATGTCCGCCGGGCAGGGGGACTTCGTCCATTATGATTTCGTTAAGATGCTTTTTGTCGGATGGAATCCGGTTTTCACTGCATTTTGTGATCGCTGTGATGATGAGTGGGATTCTGTTGCTCCCAACGGCATTTGCATTGACAGGAAGGGAAGGGACAGGGGCAGCGGCCTATGTAGAAGAATTGCTGATACCAAAACTGTCAATGCTTCGATTCTGCTATTCGCCTTATGGGATTGGCATGACTACCCTTGGGGTGACGGCTGTGACAGCTATGATTTTCCGGAACAAATGGCATGAGCGTGTACTGGCATTAAGCTGCGGGATAGTACTGACTATTCCGGTCTTCGCATATCTGCTAAATGGGGGGCTGTATATACGGGATAAGGTGATGATTCCATTCCTGCCGCTGTTATGCTATATTCTGGCGTATTATCTTGACGGGTTGGAGATGCCGGAGGAAGGGATAGATGCCGGAAGGAACTTGCAAAGCCGGCTGAGGAAGATTGGCATGAAAATTTTTCCATATGTATTGACTGTCGTATTGATTTATCTGACCCGGCAGCAGGGGGATATAAGGAAATATTGGAAACTGTTGCTGGCGGACAGTGTATTCATGCTAGTGTGTTTTATTATCTATACTTTGTTGGACGAAGTCCACCCGGCCCGTAGGGGGATGGATTACACTATGATATTGCTGATCCCATCGATTTTGTTTCTGGCCGTATCCGGCCATGCAGTCCATGCGAGGGCAGACAGGCCCCTTGACCGGGAATTTTATGAGGAGATGACGGATTCCAATATCGGAAAAAGGATAGAGGAAGTGACTGGTCAAGAAGAGGGCTTCTACCGGACAGAACAGTTAGGGAAAGATACTGAAAATGCAGCGAACCTGAACCGGATATGGGATATGGGGCAATATTCAACCTCTGTCTATTCCTCTTCTTATCATGAAGGATACAGGGAATTTCGGGAGAAAACGTTTCGGTTAGAAGAACCTTTCCGGAATTTCCTGATGCAGTCTGCGGTACATAATCCTGTGTACCAGCGATTCATGGGGGTAAAGTACGTAGCGGCAAAGGAGGAAATTCCGGGATATGAAGCCGTAAAGTGCAGCGGCCAGGGAAAAAAGGAGCTGGGGGACGATACTGGCAAATGGAAGGTATATGAAAATACGCAGGTTTCCCCGGTCGCATATGGGACAGACCGTGTCATTTCGGAAGAAAGTTACCGGGAATTGGATTTCCCGTATAATCAATTGGCATTACTTGAATATGCGGTGGTGAAGGATGGTGCGGCGGTGCGTCCTGCCGGGAATAACAAGGATTCTCTGGATTATAGGATCAGTGATATGGCAAGCCCGGTTGATTTTAGTTTGCCGGATGAGATAGATTCGGATATTGATAAGACGGTCCGGATGGAGCTGCCTGTTTCTCAGGAAGGAGAGGAAGGGCAGAGAGTCCTGTTCCTTCGCTTTCAGATAGAGAACCAGAAACCGTCGAAGGATGTTGCAGTCTGGGTGGAAGGCATACGGAATAAACTGACGGCAAGAAGCCATTTTTACTATAATGGGAATACAGAATTTACCTATGCGGTTCCGGTGGAGGACGGACAGGATACGTTGGAAATGGTCTTTGGGAAGGGAAACTATGGGATAACGGGTGTCAAAGCTTATATCGGGAGACTGCCGGTCAGGGAAGAGGATTTGTACCAGTCTGCGTTTCAAATAAATCGGGAAAGGACGAAAGGAAACCGGATTGAAGGGACGATTGAGTTTGAAACACCGGGGTATTTTATTACGACGATTCCATACGAGGAAAGTTTTGAGGTTTTGGTAGACGGAGAACAGGTAGGAACGGAAGAGGTAAACACGGCGTTCCTTGGATTTCGGATTGGAGCGGGAAAGCATGAAATCAGGATGATATACCATGCGCCGGGTGCGAAGGCGGGGAAGATTCTGTCGATGTTGGGAGTGGTGATGTTTTTTTTAAATGGGATTTTAACACCCCACCGCATAAAGCGGGGTGAAACGATTTAAGGGGAAAATTCTTTCCATTCCCCCGGTTTCAGATTTTCATCTAACACAATATTATCAATCGAAATACGTTTCAAGGCAACCACACAGCAGCGGACAGCCTTCATCATTCTGCGAATCTGCCGTTTCCTGCCTTCCGTAATCACGATTTTACCCATGATAACTGGATGGCAGGGGCGGTTATTACCGATAGCCCTTTTGACTTCCGGATGGAGTATCGGCATAATCTCGGATAACACAGAAGTACCGGTAACGGTAATCTGACAAGGCCGTGTGGGTATATCCGAGCCATTTAACAAAATCCCATTTTGGAGTGCACGAAGTTTCTCGTTGTCTAATTCACCTAATGCAGTAAATTCATAGGTCTTTTGTTTTTGGTATGCCGGGTGGGTCATCCGCTGATTCCATTTTCCGTCGTCGGTTATGATAAGCAGCCCTTCCGTCTCCCGGTCAAGCCGCCCTACAGGGGAGAGCCGGTCGTTATGCAGTTCGGTGAAATATTCCATGACGGTGGGGAAACGGTCGTCCCTGTGAGCTGTGACACAGCCGTAGGGCTTGTGGAACATATAGTAATGGTAAGAGGGGCAGGTGTGAAGCCCTTGTGGAAAATGATATTTTTCTTGCATAGTACCTCAGTCTTATGGAGTTATCCCATTATGTAATTTGTTTGTAAATATTAAACAAAATAAAGAAGATTGTCAAGTATAAAAATTACGCGTCTAGTGTTATTACTTTTTTTATGATATAATCAAGAAAATGGTTATTTTTATGTGTGTTCGCTGATTGAATATATTGCACGCCAGACGAAAAACAGGAGAGGGATAATAACTAAGGCGCTGGGGAAGGCGGGAATTGAAAAACAGTTGAGATTTTGATACCATTACGGAATGTAAATATACGGTTCCGAGTTATCTGGATATTGGGAAACTATATAGCCTGATGATTGAAGATTGCGCAGAACCAGGATATGAGGTGGATGAATTAATGAAAAAAGCGGGATATTTATTGGATTAGAATTATGTGTGAAAAAAGACGAATTTTAATTGCCGACGATGAGCCAGGCATCGTCAAATTGTTAAAGGATTATTTTGAAATCCAAGATTATCAGGTAATAGAAGCAAAGAACGGTCTGGAAGTACTGGGCCAGCTGAATAAAAAGCCGGACATTATACTTCTGGATGTGAATATGCCCATGCTGGACGGTTTCGAGGTATGCGAGCGGATTCGTTTCCATGTCTCCTGCCCGATTCTGTTCCTGACTGCAAAGATTGAGGAATCAGACCGGATACGGGGATTGATGATAGGCGGGGACGACTATATCCTGAAGCCTTTCAGTATCGATGAACTGGGGGCGAGAGTCGAAGCGCACCTTAGGCGGGAGGAACGGAAAAAGACGGATGGGGCCGTAAAGATATTTGACCGGCTGGCGGTACATTATGGCGACCGGTGCGTATATTACGAAGGGCAGCCCCTTAGCCTGACGAAGACGGAATACGGGCTGGTGGAGATACTGTCGTTAAATGCGGGACAGGTGTTCAGCAAAGAACAGCTGTATGAGAAGGTACGGGGATTCGACGGGAATGCAGACAGCAGCATTGTCATGGAACATATCCGGAGAGTGCGGAGCAAGATTGGGAAATATACGGCGCATGTATATATAGAGACTGTATGGGGTGTGGGATACCGATGGATTGGTTAGAGGAGAAGATAGAAAAGACAGCAAGGCATATCCGAAACCTGTCCTTTCGCAAGGCGATGATTGCGTATATCCTGGTGCTGGCAGCCATTGTGTTCATCCTCTCTTACCTGACCATGGTTCTGTGCTGGCAGTGGGAAATTGCTGAGTGGGCCAACCATGAGAGGGAAGATTTTGTAGAGGTCATTTACAAGAAAGGCCCGTTATGGGGAACTGATTATACGTTTGAGGCAGGGACGGACAGCAGAAAGCTGTTGCTTCTGGATTTTGTGCGGGTGTGGTGTCCATATTTCTACGCATTTGCAGGAATGGTCGTGACGATCTTCATTTTCTATCAAAAACGGCTGGCGTCGCCTCTTAGGATTCTGGAGGATAGTGTAGAGCAGATTCGGGGAAATAATCTTGACTTCCATGTGCATTACGACAGCGAGGATGAGCTGGGAAGCCTGTGTGATTCTGTGGAGGATATGCGGAGGGAGCTGGTGCGGGGGAAGGAAGAGATGTGGATGCTGGTGGAGCGGCAGAAGGAATTGAACGCCGCATTTGCTCATGACCTGCGTACTCCCCTTACTGTACTCAAGGGCTATACAGATTTTCTGGCGAGGTATCTTCCTGAGGGGAAAATCAGCGAAGCGAAGATGGCGGACACGCTGGCGTTGATGTCGGAACATTTAAAGAGGCTTGAGAATTACAGCCGTACGATGAAAGGGATTCGGAGTATTGATGAGGTCCCGTTTTCGCCGGAGGTAATCCGGCTTGGAAGCATTGGGAAAAAGATTCAGGAAGTGGTCTTTGCCCTTGGGCAGGCTGGAGATGTCGGGATATTTTATCGGGGATGTACTTTAAAAGACGGCGACAACGGCGGGCTTCGGGTACAGGCGGACGAAAATATAATTATGGAAGTTCTGGAGAATCTGCTCTCCAACGCGATTCGGTATGCAGGGACACAGATTGAAGTAATTTCAGAATATGATATGCAGAAAATGGAGTTTCTGCTGGTTGTCCGGGATGACGGAAAGGGTTTTTCGGAAGAGCAGTTGATAAAAGCGCTGAAACCGTACCATAAGGAACACGACAGCGTGGAAATGGATGAGCATTTTGGGATTGGGTTGCATATCTGTAGGGAATTCTGTAAGAAACATGGAGGAACACTGGATGTCGCTAACAGTATCCGGGGCGGGGCAGTGGTGACGGCATCATTCGTCTGCCAATGTAACCTCTAAACATAAAGCCGGATAATTTTGCATATACTTGGCTTAGATACTTTTTATTTTATGATATATAATCCAATTAAATTCTTTACATTGCTTTTAGAAATAAAAAATGATATACTGACAGTAATGATTTATGTCTAGTTTCATAGAATATTTTAGAAATAACTGTAAATTGCTTAGGAAGAAGGAACAATGAAAGAAGTTGGGTATCATGGAACCTGCGCTAAGTACCGGCATAATATAGACAAGGAAGGACTTGATCCTGCTAAATGTAAGTATCGAAGTGACCATTGGTTAGGTCAAGGCGTATATTATTTCGATGATTATGATAAGGCACTATGGTGGGCTGCAAACAGTTCATCGCAAAATAATAATTGCGGAGGTGTGATTTTTGAGTCGCTTATCGAGGCTGCTGATGAAAAAGTTCTCAATCTAGATGACAAAAGTCAATTTGATTGTTTTTTGACGGAGACCATAAGTGTATTGGAAGATATAAAAAAGGAGTGTTATGGGAAGATGCCTATATTTAGAGAGGAGAGCCTTCGTTCAGTTATTTTTGATTATTATAAAGAAAAGAACGGAATATCAGTCATAATAGGAACTTTCCAAAAAGATGCTGCAGGCTATACGGCGAAAAGAAGTTTAGAAGAATTAAAAAAACAAAGAAAAATCATGAATATTATTAATATCAGATTTCACGAGAGACAGATATGCGTCTCAAAGAAGGAATGTATTAAAACAACAAAAATGGTTTATAGCGAGGAAGACGAGGTGATATGATGTTTGACAAAAATTTATTTTTTACTTTATGTGAAAGGTACAATGTTGAGTTAAGTGATAGTGCAAATGAACCTATGCTTAAAGACAGAAACGGAGTTCATGCGGTAACAAACGAAGATGTGAATCGGGTTTTTAATAAGTCTTGCCAGACTTTTGGATACTCTGGCGAGAAATTAGATGCAAATGTTATATCAAAGGCATATTTTTTGCAGGAAGATTTTGCAATTGCATGTTAGGAGGCTATTATGAAAATTAGTTCTGATTATGAAAGCCCTCTTGTTTTAGAAAAAATTGAAATTACAGAAAGCACATTTAGGAAAAAAGATGTTTCTCTGGAAGGGTTAGAATTGAATGTTCGTGTAGACCATAATATAAAAAATATTGGAGAAGACGGATATGAAATTATATTAAGTACAAGCGTTTCAGATGTGAATGAATATATATATATCAATGTAAAAGGAAAAGCAATATTTCGTACCCAACAAAAGAATAGGGATATACTTGAGAAGAATACTATTGCAATCATGTTTCCTTACATTAGGAGTTATATATCTATTATCACAACACAACCGGGAATGGTTCCGATAGTGTTGCCGGCAATGAATATTATAGCCATGATAAATGATAAGAATAAGTAATTTTTATAGGGTAGCTACTATTCAAAAGGTAGCTACCCTTTTAAAATTGTATACCTTTAATATCCATTTTTGGAGAAAATTCAATTTATCCTTAACGTTTCTTAATTATTTGTAGAGAAAATGTAGGGATTTACGCGTTATGATAATTTTAAGATTACAAAGTGCAATTTTGAAAGGAAGATGCGTATGTCCACTACAATTAAAATCAGGAATCTGAATCAATATTATGGAAAGAAACAGGCGCTAAGAGACGTCAACCTGACCATCCAAACCGGCATGTTCGGGCTTCTTGGCAGGAACGGCGCAGGAAAGACCACGCTGATGAAGGTAATCGCAACGCTTTTGCCCCTGTCAGAGGGGGAAGTGTCCGTGTGTGCAAGAAGCACCCGGCGTCCGCAGGAAGTACGGAAAATCGTAGGATATCTCCCTCAGGACTTCTCCATGTATCCCAATATGACCGTGTACGAGGCGATGGATTATCTGGGAGTGCTGTCAGGGCTTGGCAAGGCAGAGCGCAGGAGCCGAATCCCTAAGCTTCTGGAAAGAGTGAATCTCCAGAATGACCGGAGGAAGAAGGTCAAGGCTTTATCCGGCGGGATGAAGCGCAGGCTTGGCATTGCACAGGCAATCCTGCACGACCCGAAAGTGCTGATTGTGGATGAGCCTACGGCAGGCTTAGACCCGGAGGAGCGGGTGCGTTTCCGTAACCTGTTATGTGAAATTGCAGAAAACCGTATCGTAATCCTGTCCACTCACATCGTAGGGGATATCGAGGCAACCTGTGAAGATATCGCGGTTCTGGACGAGGGAAACGTGATCTATCAGGGAACGGTATCGGATTTGATTGCCATGACGGAAGGAAAGGTATACTCTGCGGAAATCAGTAAGAGAGAGCTGGAACTTCTGAAAAAAGAATATATTGTAACCAGCATGCTCACTTTGGGAAATAATGTGATGGCACGTTTCCTTGCAGAAGAGAAACCATTTGCATCGGCAAAACTCTGTGAAGCCGGGGTGGAAGATGCGTACATGTATCTGATGCACACGGAGAGGGGGGAGGCAGAATGTTAGGGCAGTTATTTCTGAAAGAATGTAAGCAGACCGCAAGAAGCCTCATTTACTGGCTTATCGTCCTGGTGCTTATCTTTGATTTCACCTCGCAGCTTGGCGATATGGAGATTAGTCAGAAACCAGAACCCGGTCAGGAAGGTTATGGGAATCTGAAAAGCAGCGACCCGGAATTGATTATGGAGAGTACGCTGGGGCAGTTGACGGAAGAATATTGGCGGGAGAGCTATACGACCTATCCCATTGGCTTTTATAAAAATGTGACATTGAACGAAGCAGATGACCGGCGGATTGCCGAGATTCTGGACGAAACGACGGGAATCCATAACCGTGAAGAGGCAGGGAAGACGGTGGAGGAATGGTATGCCGCACAGCAGGAGGGCAAAGATTCTGTCCATGAGGGCGAGCCTGTCTATCGGGAACCCTTGAAAGTAGAACCGGTAGAAGGATTGGATTATGGTCGGTTTGGGGAACTTATGGACGAAGTAGATGAGATTTTAGGGGGAGGCTCTGACTATAACAAAACGTCCCGGGAAAACAGCGCCGAGATTCCTATGACCTATGAGGATGCGCTTGAGGAATACGACACGTTGATTCAGAAAGACCGGCTGACAGGAGGATATGCGAGATTATTTTCAGATTATATGGTAATCTTTCTTGGAATCCTGCCGGTGTTCCTTGCCGTGACCCGGGGGCTGCGTGACCGGCGCTCGATGATGCAGGAATTGATTTATACGCGGAAATGCCCGTCATTTACTATTATAGCGAGCCGCTATCTGGCGATGGTGGTGATGCTGACGATTCCTGTGCTTGCCCTGTCTCTGGTTCCGATTTCAAAATGTATGAGTTATGCACAGACTGCGGGGATTGCCGTGGATATGCTGGCATTTGTGAAATATACGTTCGGATGGCTGCTGCCTACGATTATGGCAGTGACGGCTGTGGGGATGTTCCTTACGGAGCTTACGGATACTGCGGCGGCAGTCCTGGTTCAAGGAGCTTGGTGGTTCATGGCGGTATTTGGAGGCATTGACGATCTTGGCGGCGGCAGTTATGGCTGGAATTTGGCGCCCAGGCATAATACGCCGATGAACTGGCAGGGATTCCATGACGGATTTGCGCAGCTTGCTGCGAATCGGATTATGTATGTTGCGGTAGGGGTGATACTGATGGTCTTTACGGCGTTGGTCTATACACAGAAGAGGAAAGGGAGGTTACAGATTCGTGGAAAAATATTTGCAAATCGAAAAAATAAATCTGAAGTATAATATACCGCTCCATATCCTTATCTGTGTGTTGATGCTTCTGGTTTCGCCGTTTCTGATGGGGGTGGCGAATCTTGGGGCGCAGGATACGGCGAAGGTGTTGGAGATGTATGCGGCGCTGATGGGGATCGTGCTGGTGCCGCCGGTTTTCCTGCCGGAGCAGGACCGCGATATCCGGGATCTGGTCTATACGAAGTATGTGAGCGGGGCGTTGGTCTATCTTGTGAGGTTATTGGGAAATGTGCTAATTCTTGCGGTCCTGCTTTGGCTGTATGTGTGGATGCTTATGCATAATGGGTGCGAGTTCCCGGCGGCGAAGTATTTCTTAGGGACGCTGGCGGAGATGCTGTTTTTGGGAGGCCTTGGGCTGTTCTTTTATGGGCTGTGCGATAATCTGGTGATTGGGTACATGGCTCCGATGGTCTATTTTATTGCGGCGATTGGAGGCGGGGAGAAGTGGCTTCGGATGTTCTATCCGTTTTCGATGGCGAGAGGGAGCTATGGAGAGAAGATCTGGCTTGCCGTGGGGGCGGCTTTATTGGCGGGAGCGGGGATTTGGCTTAGGTGCAGGAGGAAAGGGTAGGAGATATTTGAAAAAAGCAGCAAATTATTGAATTAGTTGAACTAATTTGATAATTTGTTGTTTTTTTGTTTCAATAATTTTTAAGATTATGAAAAGAGTCGATACTAAGATTAGACAAATGGGGTTGTGTATAGTATAATATAAAAGTATGCAGAATGATAAATAACAGCGTAAAATGGGATAAAAATATTAATATAAAAATGGAGAATGGATATGAAAAAAGTGACATTAGTGATTATGGCAGCTGGGATCGGAAGCAGATATGGTAAGGGAATCAAGCAGCTTGCCCCGGTAGGACCGAACGGAGAGATTATTATGGATTATTCTATCTATGATGCCATGGAAGCAGGATTTAATAAGGTGGTCTTTGTAATTAGGAAGAATCTGGAGAAGGACTTCAAAGAAATTATTGGAAAACGAATTGAAAAGATTGTAGAAGTGGGGTATGCGTATCAGGAGTTAGAGGATATTCCGGAGCAGTTTCGTGACAAACTGGACGGAAGGACGAAGCCATGGGGAACGGGACAGGCAATTTTATGTTGTAAGAATGTAGTTCATGAACCGTTTCTGGTAATTAATGCAGACGATTATTATGGAAAAGAAGCATACCGCTTGGCATATTCAGAGTTAGTGAAACCCCATAGAGGTACAGATATCAGTATGGTTGGATTTCGTCTAAAGAATACGCTGAGCCAGAATGGAACAGTAACCAGAGGCGTATGTAAAGTAGATGACAGCCATATGCTGCAGGAGATTGAAGAGACTTATGAGATTGAAGGCAGAGGAGGCTATGCGGTGGCAGTCAAAGACGGCAGAGAGTTCCGGCTTGATTTAGAGTCGCCTGTATCCATGAATATGTGGGGGTTGCAGCCAGAATTTTTTCACATACTGGAAAATGGATTCGAGGAATTTTTAAGAAATGTTAAGAAGGAAGAAGTAAAAGCAGAATATCTATTGCCCAGGATTATCGGACAACTCCTGAAAGAAGGACAAGCACAGGTGAAGGTTCTCAGGTCACATGACCAGTGGTTTGGAGTCACATACCAGGAGGACAAGGCGGCAGTCATAGAGTCGATACAGGATTTGGTAGAGAAAGGAATCTATCCAGAGAGTTTATATTGAATTTCCACGAGAATTGTATAAATACAGGAGATAAGGAGCTTTTGAGAAAACATGAAGAAGGGCATTCAACTTGCAAAGAAAATCATGATAATATTGGGAACTATTCTGACGGTTGTTATGATGGTACTGGCAACGGTTGTACATTTCAGTGTCCGATGGATGTTCGATACTTGGAGTAATCTGACTATGGACGAGCTGGTATTTCATCTGACGGCGCCGTTAGAAGGAACGAATGAAGCCATGATACGAGAATATTTGAATATGTGTATTGTTCCGGCAGTGTTAATGCTGATATTGGCGGTGATACTGTTTGTCACATGGCACAAAAAAAAGATATATTTTGCTTTTATGGGAGTCGGCATGGCGGCATCATTAGTAGTGTCAGTCAAGGTTGTCCGTGGGGCGTGGGATAAGCTGGATGTGGGCGATTATGTGGAGTCCCAGGGAGAATATTCCACATTTATTGATGATAACTATGTGAATCCGATGGATGTCACTCTGAGTTTTCCTGAAAAGAAGCGGAATTTGATTTACATATTTCTGGAATCGATGGAGACCACATTTGCTGACGAGGAAAATGGAGGAGCATTTGAGGAAAATGTCATTCAGGAATTGACGGCGTTGGCACAGGAGAATGAGGATTTTTCGGGGGAGAGTGAGAAAATCAACGGAGGATACGCCATGCCGGGGACCGGCTGGACGATGGGTGCGATGTTCGCTCAGACATCCGGTCTTCCACTGAATATTTCAATCGATGAGAATAGCATGGACACACAGGATTCATTTTTCCCGAATATCGCAACCATGGGGGATATATTGGAAGATGCCGGATATTCGCAGACTTTGATGATTGGCTCGAACGCTGTTTTTGGCGGGAGAAAATTATATTTTAGTGAGCATGGCGATTATGAGTTTATTGATTACAACTATGCTCAGGAGACAGAAATGATTCCAGAAGGTTACCGGGTATGGTGGGGGTACGAGGATCAAAAATTATTTGAATTTGCCAAAGACAAGGTATTAGAACTTGCTGCAAATGAAGAAGCGTTTAACCTTACGCTGCTGACGGTAGATACTCATTTTGAGGACGGATATCTTTGTCCTCTTTGTCCGGACTTGTTTAGGAATGACCAGTATTCTAATGTAATGGCATGCGCCAGCAGACAGGTTTATGAATTTATTGAATGGATACAACGCCAGGATTTCTACGAAAATACTACAATTGTTCTGGGTGGGGATCATCCGACTATGGATTCCGATTTTTGCGATAATATAGATAAAAGCTATCGCCGCAGGGTATATACGTCCTATATTAATTCTGCTGTTAGTGCGGAAACAAATTATGAGAGGAGTTATACAACCTTCGATATTTTCCCTACAACATTGGCTGCGTTGGGTGTAGGGATTGAAGGAGAACGCCTGGGGCTTGGTACGAACCTGTTTTCTAGTAAACAGACTTTAACAGAGAGGTTTGGGCTGGAGAATGAAAAAAGAGAGATTAAGAAAAAATCTGCATTAATGGAAGAAATGGCGTCATTGGATGAAAATAAGCAGGAATTATTGATTCGTGAAGGAAAGGAACCACAGGCAGACGTTACAATAGAAGCGTATGACGGGGTAAATGGAATCTTGCCTGTCAGGGTATCAGATTTTGAGAATATCTCAAATGGAGTAGCAGATGTAATGCTTGGTGTTTGGGTAGAGGAAGATCAGAGCGATTTTCAGTGGGTTCAGATGGATATACAGGAAGACAGTACTTACTTTGCAGGAATTGCCATTGCCAATTTTGAATATAAAGTCGGGGAATATCACATTCGTGCGTATGTAGTTGATGGTGCAGGAGAGCAATATCAAGTGGAGGAAACGGTAGGAATCGTCAATTAAGATGTATAGAAGAAATATCGTGAGAGACATTGTGGAAGAAGGAAGAAAAAACAGGAAATATGATATGGGTTGAAAAAGAAAGAGAAAAATGCTATAATAAAGCGGATTTAAATTAACGAAAGGTGAAGGGGTCGTAATATGGGAAAAAGAAGAGTAATTTCAATCTTTTTAATGGTAGCTGTATTGTTTACGAGTTTTAATGTTAATCTTATGGCTGCTGATCTGGACACACAGAATGAGGGTTCTGGTAGTACGATCGGGATCGGGCAGGACAATGTCAGCGGTACGGATAACTTGGATGTTGAAGATGACCAGGAGGGGGATACAGATAACGATGATGCAGGCGGCGCTGTCGAAAATGGTGTTAATGCCGTTGACAATGGAACCGGCACAGAAGGGGAGAACGGAAATCCGGACGAGAATCAGGCGTCCCCAACAGCTGAAGAGAGTACCGACGAGTCAGTTCGCCTTGGGTCTAAGGAGTTTTTTGAGTACATATATCTTGATGAGAAAGTGGTAAATTTGCCGGGAGAACAGAATGTTGTGCTTGCCGCTAAGGATGAGAGCATGCAAATAGAAGCGGCAGGTTTAGAGTATGTATCAGAGATTTCCGGCGAAGTATTCTCTGTTGAAGCAAGCGCAGTTGTGGATAATACGGTTTTATTCAAAATGCTGTTTGACGAAAATCAAGGAGAAGATAAGTTCCGGTTAAAATCAGCAAGTATTAAAACTGTAGGAAATCCACAGGCTATTTATGTAGATTTTCAAGGCGACGATGTAGAGCTTGATTTTGCAGTAACGAAAGCAGTTGAGAAAACCCAGGATGAGTCTGGGGATGGGATGGAGGTTAACGTCTATTCTATCGATGAGAATGGTAATACAGTTGAAAAAGCCGGTGAAGCAGGAGATGCGGCTGAACTGGTGGAGGATGTATTGATAGATTCCGATAGAGAAGCTGGAAATTCTTTCGCGGCAAAGAGGAGTCTTGCAAGGAATGGGAATAAAATAATTGTTTTGTGTGCAGGTCATGATGCAACACATGCAGGCGCACGGGGGAATGGCTTAAAGGAAGAAGAACTTACATATAAGGTTGCAAGATATTGTAAAGAAGAGTTGGAAAAGTATCAGGGTGTGACTGTATATTTAGATAGAGAGTCCCTTTCCTGTGCATATCCTGGATCAGAAAGAGGGTATTGTCTGAATCAGAGGGTTACTGATGCGTTTAGAAAGGGCGCAAGCGTGTTTGTTGATCTTCACTTTAATACAAGTAATGGAAGCGGAAATGGAGTGGAAGTTTGGACTCCTAACCAAAGTTATAGTGCAGATATTCATTGGGACGGGAAGAATCTGGCGGATAAGATCGTAAAACAGTTAGCTTCTCTTGGATTAACGAACAGAGGAGTTAAATTCAGAGACGCTACAAACGGAGAAAAAGATCCGGCGGGTAATGTGGCGGATTTTTATACATCAATTGCTGCAAGCAAGCAATATGGGATGACGGGAATCATTGTTGAACATGCGTTCCTTGACAATGCTTCTGATGCAGCAAAATTAAAAAATGAAGATTTTATCAAGCAGTTAGGAATCAAAGACGCTACGGGAATTGCAAACGCATATAATCTGACAAAAGGAGGGCTGCTGAGCATTCAGCAGACAAGCGTTGAGAATTTTGACCCGGTGGCGGGTACTTTTGATGTTGTCATGAGCGGAGTACGCGGGCAATACGGTGTGCAGATGGTTCAGGCACATCTGATCAATCCCAAGGGAACGTCGTATTGGTATAATGCTCAAAAACAGTCAGAGGGTGTTTATAAGTTTACAGTCAATATAAAAGATTGTAATAATGAGGAAGGCAGATACTATATTCAGGGTCATGTATGGGATTTGAAAGGCAATGTGGCGTTAGGAAACATGGTTTCCAAAGAAATAAACACATGTCCAGGAATAACTAAGACCGAAATTGTTAATATTAACGGCAGCGCAGGAACTTTCGATGTTGTTTTAAGTGGAGTAACGGCAATTAAGGGAGTTAAAAATGTCTGTATATCAAGCTATGTCCCCGGGAAGGCAACACAATGGATTGAAGCTGTTAAGCAGTCAGAAGGGGTCTATAAAGCAACTGTAAAGGTTGGGGATGAAGGAACTTATACGATTCAAGGTTTTGCAAGGGATCGAAACGGCAGCCTTGGAAGCGGAAAGGTAGTTACAAAGAATATCAGCATCAGCAAACCTTCAATTGGAAGTACGAAGATAGAGAATTACAATGCAGATACAGGCGCTTTTGATGTTGTATTAAGCGGAGTGGCGGCTGGAAGAGGTATTGGAAGCGTTTGTGTATCAGCATATGTGCCGGGAGCGGCAACGCAGTGGTATCCAGCAATCGAGGAGGCGGATGGAGTATACAGGGCTAAGGTAGAGAGTGTCCGTCATAACAGTATAGAAGGAACCTATACGGTTCAGGGTTTTGTAAGAGATTCGTTCGGGACGTTGGGAGAAGGCAAGGTATTGACTCAGAAAGTAAGTATTAAAAAGCCTTCTATCGGAAGTATCAGAGTAGAGAACTATAAACCAAACGCAGGGACCGCAGACGTCATATTAAGCGAAGTGACGGCTCCGAAAGGTGTCGGAAGCGTCTGTATCTCAGCATATATTGCAGGAACGACGACACAGTGGTATACAGCCTATCCACAAAGCGACGGAACATATAAGGCGACGGTAGATATCAGCCGCCATGGGAATAAAGAAGGAACATACACAATACAAGGCTTTGTCAGGGATACGGCAGGAACGCTTGGGGAAAGTGAGATTATTAAACAGCAGCTGAGCGTAACCAATCCGATTGTTGGGAATGTGAAGATAGAGAATGAAGATTCAAAAGAAGGAACTTTTGATGTTGTATTGAGTGGAGTAATAGCCGGAAGAGGTGTTGCAAACGTCTGCATATCCGTATATGTACCGGGAACGACCACAAAGTGGTATACAGCAGTAAAGCAGCCTCAAGAAGGTATCTATAGGGTGCAGGTAGATATTGCACAACATAAATATAAGGAAGGGAAATACACAATACAAGGCTTTGCAAGGGATGTAAAGGGAACCTTGTCACCGGCAAAAAGCACTGCGTTCTATTTCGCAAAAGAGATGACGCCAATTATGGGAGTGTCAAACGTTACGGCGAGTGAGTTAGCTGCATTCTATGGGGCAAACACATTGATAGAATTTCCGTCTAAAGCGTTGCAAGGGATTACTCTAAAGGAATTTTGTGAAATGTATTGTGAAGAAGCGTCAGCAGAAGGTGTTCGGGCAGAAGTTGCATTCGCCCAGGCTATGCTGGAAACTGGATTTTTGAAATATGGCGGTGACGTCAAGATTGAACAGTTCAATTTTGCAGGCTTAGGCGCTACTGGCGGTGTTCCTGGTAACAGCTTTCCTGATGTCAGGACTGGTATAAGAGCACATATTCAGCATTTGAAATGTTATGCTTCGACAGAGCCGTTAAAGAATGCTTGCGTTGATCCTAGATGGAGCGCTGGACTCAGGGGAAAGGCGGAGTATGTTGAGTGGTTATGCATTCCGAATAATCCGAATGGCGCTGGATGGGCGGCAGATCCGAATTATGCAGGGAAAATTTTAACATCAATCAATAAGCTGACAAAATAAATATCGTTATTTAAAAAAGAGAGGATATTTTGTGGAAGTATAGGAAATGATTTTAAGAGGACTATATTTCCACTTAATATCCTCGAATTTATTAATATATATTGTTAGTTGTAAGGATTTGTGGTATTTTAATATATGGAAGTTTTTGGATTTGTATATTGTAGATAGATAAGAAATATAATTTGAAAAAACAGGAGGATTTTTTATGGATACCAAGAAAATTTTGGTGACTGGAGCAGGAGGTTATATTGGCAGATATGTTGTATCTACTCTGCTTGATTTTGGAATGAAAGTGATTGCAGTTGACATTCACACAGAGGGAATTGATGAAAGGGCAGAGAGATTGCAATATGATATTTTTAACGGCTCGAAAAACATATTTCAGGAATTGGGAAAACCGGATGTAGTTTTGCATTTGGCTTGGAGGGACGGGTTCGTCCATAACAGCGCCGCACATATGGAGTATCTTTCCGCGCATTATATGTTTGCAAGAAATATGGTGGCAGGGGGATTGCATCAGTTTGCGGCATTGGGGTCCATGCATGAGGTAGGATATTTTGAGGGAGCAATCGATGAAGATACTGCTTGTAAACCACGGAGTATGTATGGAGTGGCTAAGAATGCCCTGCGTCAGTCATTAGAAGTGCTGCGTGAGCAGGAGGATTTCTGTTTTCAATGGCTGAGAGGCTATTATATTACCGGAGATGATTTGAAGAACCGTTCTATTTTTACCAAAATATTAGAAGCAGAAAACGAAGGAAAAGAATATTTCCCACTGAATTCTGGGAAGAACAGATATGATTTTATCTCACTTGAGAACCTGGCAAGTGAGATAGCTTTGACAGTCATCCAGGATGAAGTTGCGGGAACGATAAACTGCTGTACAGGAAGACCGGTATCTTTGAAGGAGAAGGTTGAAGAGTTTATTCAGGATAAAAATTTAAGTATCCGTCCTCAATATGGAGTTTATCCGGAGAGAAGTTATGATTCTTCAATTATTTATGGAGATACAATGAAGATTTCAGAGATTGTCAGGAAAGCTTGCGGGAATCCGGCGGTAGTAAAGGCCGCGTCTGTATTAAAAGAAATTATTGGGTAGTAGGAGAAAGATATGGCAAATATAAGTGTACAGATTCAGTCGATTTTATATCATAATGACGCTTCGGCATTAGAGAAAGCAATATGTAATGTGGAGAATGCAGTGTCCGTATATAGGAAGCATGGAGGGGAAATAGAATGTGAAATCCATTATGGAGACGCTTCCAAAGAGCCGATTTTTTCTGAGGAAGAAATTACTGTTTTGAAGGAGAAATATCCGGAATTAAAGGATATTTGTTATAATTTTTTTCAAGAAAATACTGGGACAGCTAAGGGACATAATAAACTTGCAGGCAATTGTCAGTCAGATTACATTATGGTTATGAATCCAGACGTGTTGGTAACGCCTAGATTTTTTATTGAAATGTTAAAGCCGTTCAAGGATGAGAAAGTGGGACTGACAGAAGCAAGACAGACACCGATTGAACATCCTAAGGAGTATAGTATAAAATCGCTTGAGACGAGCTGGTCTACGACTGCATGTGTTGTTTTCCCGACACGTATTTACAAAGAAGTCCATGGATTTGATGAAGGGGCTTTCTTTATGTATTGTGATGATGTGGATTTTTCATGGCGAATCAGGCTGGCAGGATACCGTCTGATTTACAGGCCCAGGGCTGCAGTTTACCATGCGAAACGTCTCTCTGCAAGCGGAGCATGGCAGCCGACGAACGCAGAACGTTACTATTCAGCAGAGGCAGCGCTGATGATGGCGTATAAATGGTCTAATGAAGAGTTGTTGAATAAGCTTCTCTATGATTTTAAGAAAAGTAAAGATAAGATTTTTAATAAAGCGGCACAAGAGTTTATGAACCGTAAAAAGACAGACAGACTGCCCAAACAGTTAGATAAGCAACATAAAATCGCGTCGTTTATCGACGGCGGGTACTCTAAGCACCGTTTCGCAATATAGTATGAAGGAGAAGTAAGGACATGGTGAATTATGCAGATAATGTACATGCCATATTAGAAAAAGCCGGAATCGAGAAGGGACTCCTGATTGATTGCACAGGATATTTTGAAAGTGAAGATTTAGGAAGAAAGATTAAGATTGAAAAAAAATCTTTTGAGAAGGCAGAAGAATTTTTAAATAATGAAACCGACGTGAAGGGCATCTTTGTAGAAGAAAATATGATAAGTAGGTTTGAAGAAGAGTTCTGCGAGGGAGTGTATGAAAAAATAGAGCAGTCCAGGATAGTTTTATTTGTATGCGGTAGAAATCCATTGACCAGGGACGAAGTATTTGAGATATTATCTGGACAAAGAATGGAGTTTCTGAACATCCAAGGATATACAAAGGCAGGGCTTTGTTCAGCTATGGATAAATTGGGCTTTGAACTTATTGCAGAGGAAAATGCAGAATCCAAAAAAGCAGAAATAATGAGCGATAATACTCTTCTGGCTCGGGAGAGTACCGTACATCGTTACCTTGCATGGCTGGAGCAATATATCAGCGCGGGATTGACGGCAGAGTACTATATTCAGGCGTATCAAGCATGCGGCAGGAAGGCAGTTTCGGGTTCAGGCAATAAAAATAACGCGCCGTTTTTATCGATTGTTACAAGAACCCAGGGACGAAGGTTAGAAGCATTAAGGGAGACATTTTTGTCGCTTGAAGGACAGGAGTGTCTGGATTTTGAAGTGTTGGTAATGGGACATAATCTTAACGATGAAGAACGCCGCAACGTAGAATCTGTGATTGAGGAAACCCCTAAGTATTTTAGGGAGAAAGTGCGTCTTATCCAGGTAGTCGGGGGAAATCGTTCTACGCCTCTCAATAAGGGTTTTGAAGCGGCGCGAGGGGAATATGCGGTAATCTTAGATGATGATGACATTGTGTTTGACCATTGGGTATCTTCGTTTAAGGAAAAGGCGGAAAAATATCCAGGCAGAGTGATTCATGCCTATGTAATTGCCCAGGAATGGTACAGCTTTCAGACGTCAGCCGGAAAAGAAAGTTTAAGGGCAGGCGGTTCGCCGCAGAATCAATTCTGCAGGGACTTTCATTTAATCAATGAATTGAATGGGAACTATTGTCCTGTATTGGGACTGGCTTTTCCGTTATATCCGTTTCGCAAGATGAATATGCGGTTTGACGAGACGTTGGATACCGCGGAAGACTGGGATTTCCTAATGCGTGTAAGCTGCATATGCGGAGTTGTTGATGTCAAGGAGCCAACCAGTATGTATAGATTGTGGAAAAATGCAGAGAATTCCCATTCTTTACATAGTGAGAAAGAGTGGGTAAATAATACGAACCGGATACGGAAAAGATTTCGCAATAAGCCGCTGCTGTTGCCAGTTGAATATATAGATGAGATGATACAGATAGCGGAAAAGAATGCTTCATTTTATGGAACGAAGGTGGAAGAGAGAGGACAGGTTACACCTCTGTATTATGATAATGGAAGTGGATTCAATGAGAGATGTGTAAAAAGAACCGGCAGCAGAAAAGCTCTTCCGGAAATATATTATGAATTTGTAGATTTTGAGATTGAGGGATTAATTTCTTCTATTCGTTGGGATCCAAATGAAACGGGATATATTTTTGTGGAGAATGTACGAATTCTAATAACGACAGATGATGGAAAAGTGATTGAAAAAAAGATACCGCAGATGAACACAAACGGTCTGAAGAACAGAAATCAGATTGTTTTCTTTCATCCGGATCCGCAGATTGTAATACATTTCAATAAGAAAATTCGGATATCGAAGATCGTGATTACAGGAACATTGAGAAATGATATTACGGAAGATATGCACAATTCGATTGCTTTGCAATATAATTCGAGTGTTGTTAGAAAGACCAAGAAGGCTGTGAAAGCGGTTGGGAAAAAAATATTGCGTAAATATTAATTAAAGAGAGATAAAGGGTGAGTGATGATTACAGACGACAGAAAAAATAATTTTAATATTATTCGTTTTGTTGCAGCTATGATGGTGGTATTAGGACATATGAGCCATTTGATTGGTGTGGAAGTGAATATGGTATTAGGACAGGCAGTATCAACCATAGGGGTGAAAATCTTTTTTTTAATCAGCGGTTATTTGATTGCTAAGAGTTTTTTGAATGATAGTAATATTTTACGGTATTCAATCAAAAGATTTTTTCGGATTATACCAGGATTGGCAGGCGTGGTTTTATTTGCAGTTTTTATTGTAGGCCCAATTTTTACGATTCTTCCAATGCGGGACTATTTTTCGCATAATGTGACATGGCTGTACCTAAAAAATATTGCATTAAATATACAATATTTTTTACCAGGTGTTTTTAGTACGAACCCATATCCGGACGCTGTCAATGGTTCATTATGGACGTTGCCTGTGGAAGTTTTGATGTATATTGTACTGCCTGTTATCTTTTTGATGTTCCGTAAAATGGATAAAGCGCTTCTATCAGCAATTTTTGCTATAGTTTTGGAAATTATGAAGATTGGATTGGAAAAGGCAATTCCGGATGCGAGATTCGTAATATATGGGACGGATTTAGTAGCGGCTCTGGCTATTGCGCCATATTTTTTTGTAGGGGTAGTGTTCATTTCTCCTAAGATAAAAAAGTATTTGAATTTGCAATTAGCTGTTGGACTTTTTTGTATTGCCGAGATCATGAATTTTTCCAGCGTAAAGTCCGAAATAGTTATATTTTTTGTATTACCGTATTTTATATTTTCTTTTGCATTTGCAGAGAATCCACAGTTTGTCAAATGCTTTTCAAAAAATGATTATTCTTATGGATTATACTTGTATGGTTTTTTGATTCAGCAGGCTGCAGTAAAGATACTGCATAATTATAATCTGACATTGAATGTTTATTTTGCTATTTGTGCAGTTTTGACGACTTTGTTCGGTATGTTGTCCTGGTATTTGATAGAAAGACCTGCCCAGCGGTTTGCCAAAAAGATATTGAAAAGTGAAAGAATCGCTGCAATGAAAACATTGATATTATAGATGTCAAGATTGAAAAGATTAAAGATTGATGGTATAGTATGAGGATATAGTCATCGGGAGGAACGAAGATGTCAACCTATATTCAGAATTTAAAGAAATTTCATCCGCTCTTAAATGAGCTGATAGCGCGGGACATAAAAATAAAATACAGAAGATCTGTATTGGGGGTTTTGTGGACGCTCCTGAATCCACTGTGTATGATGATTGTATTGTCGGTTGTTTTTTCAAATTTATTTAAATTTGATATAGAAAATTTCCCAATCTATCTTTTGAGCGGGCAGTTAATTTTTAATTTTTATTCGGAGGCGACCACAAATTCGATGACTGCAATTATCTCTAATGCGCCGCTGATTAAAAAGATTTATGTCCCCAAATATTTATTTGTATTATCAAACGTATTTTCCGGTACGATCAACCTTCTGGCTTCATTTACGGCAATGATTTTTGTCATGTTAGCAATGAGGGTTGAATTACATTACACTGTGCTTTTATTTCCAATTCCTCTAATTTTTATTGTTATTTTTTCTTTAGGAGTAGGATTGGTGTTGGCGGCCATTACAGTGAAGTTCAGAGATATTATGCATCTTTATTCGGTTTTTGTTACAGCGCTTATGTATCTGACGCCGGTTATTTATCCGTTGTCGATTCTTCCGGATTGGATTAAGCCGGTTGTAATGTTGAACCCAATTACAAACATTCTACAGATGTTCAGGGGAATCATGCTGTATAACACATTCCCGTCATTGGAATCTCTTCTGATTGCAGTGGTGGAGTCTGCAGGAATGATGGGATTAGGATTATATGTATTTTACAAGAACCAGGATGAATTTATTCTTAATATATAGGAGAATATGTATGGAAAATCAAGATATCATTACCGTTGATCATGTTTCGATGCGCTTTAGCCTTGCGTCTGAAAAAATGGACAGTTTTAAAGAATATGTGATTAAATCGATTAAGCGTCAGTTATCATACGATGAATTCTGGGCATTGAAAGATGTTTCTTTCGGTGTAGGCCGAGGAGACGCCCTAGGGTTGATTGGGCTGAATGGCAGCGGTAAAAGTACAATGCTGAAGGTGATAGCCGGGGTATTAAAACCAACAAAGGGAAGCGTCACGGTGAGAGGGAGCATTGCTCCGATGATAGAGCTGGGAGCAGGTTTTGACATGGATCTGACTGCGACGGAGAATATATTTTTAAACGGAGCCTTGTTGGGATATTCGAGACATGAGATGGAAAAGCAGTATGACGGTATTGTGGAATTCTCTGAATTGCAGGATTTTATGAATGTGCCTGTGAAAAATTTTTCATCGGGTATGATCTCCAGGCTGGGATTTGCTATCGCTACAATTGGCATACCAGACATATTAATTGTGGATGAGGTTCTGTCAGTCGGTGACTTCCGTTTTCAGGAAAAGTGTCAGGAACGTATCAAAAATATGTTGGACAACGGTACGACATTGCTATTTGTTTCACATAGTATCAAACAGGTGAAAGAATTATGTAATAAGATTGTGTGGCTGGAAAAGGGAAATCTGAAAATGTACGGTGAAGCAAAAGAGATAGCTGAGATATACAGTGCATCTTAATTAGGAGTCTGATATTATGAAATCAAAAATAAAGGGAATCATAATAGTTTTAGTAATCATTATTGCAACAGGATATTATTCAGTCATAGATAAGAATCAGCCAATTTACAATCTGGGATATGATACCAGTGAATATATAGCAATGGAGTTGATTCAGAACGGCAGTGTTTCAGAAAAGTTTGTCTGCAAAGAAGATTCAATAGATGGAATGTCTTTTAAGATGAATGAAAATGCAGGCAGTTTTAGGGACAGTATCTTAATCGGGTACGAGCTTTGGGATGTAAGTGAAGATAAATGTTTGATTAAAGGAGACACAGATATTAAGAAGCTGAAAAGCGGAAGGTTTTTTAATATAAAATTTGACAGGATTAGCGGATGTAAGGATAAAGAATATCTATTTAGGATTATAGTAAAGGCGTGTGAAGGACAAAGCGGAGTCAATGTTTATTATACGCAAGGTGTTGAGGATGCGACAGAATTAACTTATGACGATAATGGGGTAGACGGGACCTGGGTAGTGAGGACAATTACACACAGATTTGATTTGGAAACATTTATTGTAACATTCTGCTTTATATTATATATTATTTTATTTATGAAGGCATTATACAGATTGTTTGGATAAAGGGATGTAACTGAGACTGGGAGGCTAAAATGACAAGTCAGGATATGAAAAAGCAAGTGAGAAACAGAATAATATATATAACGATAATTATTGTCATATTCATCTGTATTTTAATTGGTTTTGTTTTGTATAGCAAATACATTCATAATAAGTATATTCAAAACAGAACAGAAAGTCAGAAAAATGAATTGATTAAGGATGATTTTTATCCGGTAAAAGACGTTATGCTGTCAGATGGATATAAAGAAGAGGAACCATATGTTTTTGAGAAGAATGTTTCCGGAAAAGACATTTCAGTGTCATTTGATTTTAAAGAAAAACTGTGTAGCAAAAATCAATATGAGTTCCCACTTGATGATGTCGTTCGGGAGAACGATTCTGTTTTTTATGTGAAGAGAGATAAATTGGAGTCGATTTTAAACTGTAAGTTAGAATATCGTAAGGGGACGGTAGCTGTTGATTCGGTAAATTATGAAGCGCATGAATGGACAGAATTCCCTGCATTGATTGCGCATGCAGGAGGAACCATCCGGGAGAAAGAATATAATTCTTATTACACGAATTCATTGGAGGCTCTTGTTACAAATTATAATTTAGGGCATAGAGTATTTGAATTTGATTTTTATTTGACGAGCGACCAAAAACTTGCCGCTGTGCATGACTGGGTTCAGTTTGGGTATCAGGACGGTACTGCATTGTCTTCAGAGGAATGGAAAAATTTTAAAACTTATGGTTCCCCTGTTACTGAGGGACGATATACGACAATGCTCGTTGAGGATATTTTAGATGAAATGATGGTCAATAAAGATATATTTATTGTTACAGATACAAAAGCTTTTGAGATTACAGATGAAGAGACTCGATTGCAATTTCAGTTAATATATGATGAAGCAATGAAACGAGACCCAGAACTGCTAAATCGGTTTATTCCTCAGATCTATAATGAAGAAATGTATGAGATGCTTGCATCCATTTATCATTTCCCAAGTATTATTTATACGATATATGCAACGACTGCATCGGCAGAGCAAATCATGAATTTTTCTGTTCAGCATGACAATATTAAAGTGATAACTGCGCCGGTAAGTGATTTAAGATTTGGTGAAGAGGAAATAGATACGCTTCATTCATCGGGATTACTATTGTACAATCATACAATACATACGTATGCGGAATTAAGCGCTGGGAGAGCAAAAGGCGTTGATGGATTCTATACGGGATTGTTGCTGCCAAGGGATATCAATCTCTATGAACAGCTAGAGGGAGAATAGATATGGGTAATAAACTTATTGTTCCGTTTGTGTTTTCTCATAAAGTAGATAAGCGCATATTTGCTTGGATTTTTTGTAAATATGCAGATTTTTGTTTGAGAAATGACATGCCGATGATTACTGAAGAAGAGTATTGCAGGGATGAAGCATTAATTGATTCTTACAATAGCTGGGACCCTCAGAAGGATGTCTGTACGGTACTGGCTCCTGATAGGGAAATCTTAAAAAAGCAATTGAAAAGTGTTGTGATTACAGAGGACGAGAGAAAAACTTATCTGAAAGATTTAGATATTGACAATTCCAGTAAAAGCCGAATTTGGGTAAGCGTGGAAGAGCACAAAGGTTTTGAAGAATTAATTGATAAGAAAATACGGGAAGTTGAAGCACGGTATGGAAAAATTAATGTCATTGTTACGTGGATTCGATATCCGGCGTTAGCTGAATGTGCGAGAAAGTATGGAATAAAGGTTCTGACGCAGGAGGTATCCAGCGTCAGAGGAGGATATACTTATAAGGAGGTCTTGGGATATTTTAATTTCGGTGAAAAATATACTTCTAAAACGATACAAGAGGGCTATTTGGCGGTGGAAAACCAGTTGGATCAGGAAGTGGTTTTGAGCAGAAAGGAAATTTTGGCTCTTATACTCAAGAAAGAACATCTGGAAATCCTTAATCGGTTGGAAGATGCTATCTATGAATTTGGCGTAGATGCGGATGCAGAAAGAGATGCTTTTTTTGGAAAGTATTCGGATATTTCACAGAGAGAAATCATAGAGGGAGTCAGGAGATTGATAGATCCCAGCAATGTTCTTGCACGGTATCACCCCCATACGAAGCCTGAAAATCCGGAGTTAGAATTTGACATAGACGATTCAGTCAGTTCTTTGGAATGGATATTAAAATGCAGAAGAATTGTGTCCGGCATA
Source organism: Lachnospiraceae bacterium (assembly GCA_910574885.1). GTDB lineage: Bacteria > Bacillota > Clostridia > Lachnospirales > Lachnospiraceae > Sporofaciens. The sequence goes on from CAJTDD010000005.1 coordinate 130,245, forward strand.
TCTAACGTAGGTTTTGAGGCGGCGCTGGCTGGGCGCACGGCATATATATTATGTGAAAAGGCGCCGTTTTATTCAGCCGGGGTTCATTCATTAAGGAATATGGAAGAATCTATAACTCCGATAAAAATGTTGAATTACATGTTGTTTGGTTATTTTGCACCATGGGATTTAATGTTTGATGTTGACTATATACTGTGGAGAGCGGCAGATCCAGATCCAATCGAGGTTTATCGGCGTAATCTATCCTATGTGTTAAAGAAGGAACAATTAGATTATAATGAAATGTCTGAAATATCTCAGGAACAGCGTATCAAAGATATTCTGAGTAAGATACATGGTTTATCAGACAATGAAATAGAGAGGTTTGTGAAGAAAAGCCGGAATAAGCCATATCTCGAAATTCTTGAAATACAGGAATCCTGCCAAAAGAAATTGAATGAGACGAATATTGAGCTGGAAAGCAGAAAGAGTGAGCTTGCGTATTATAAAAATGAAGTGAAAACTATGCGGGACAGCACTTCGTGGAGAATGACAAAACCGTTAAGGAATGGCGGAGATATATTAAGAAAAGTAAAAAAAATGCATTAATCAAAACAGAAGTATGTGTGGAGGATATTCAATGATGAGAAAGGTTTTAGTAACCGGAGCTGACGGATTTATCGGAAGCCATCTGACAGAAGAATTGGTGCAGCGAGGGTTTCAGGTAAGAGCTTTTGTCTATTATAATTCATTTAATACATGGGGGTGGCTAGATACTGTCTCGAAAGACATCATGAAAAATGTTGAGATATTTCAGGGCGACATCAGAGATCCCAATGGCGTGAAAGAGTCTATGCAAGGATGTGATGCAGTATTTCATCTGGCGGCGCTGATTGCAATCCCGTTTAGCTATCACTCCCCAGATACTTATGTCGATACGAATATAAAAGGAACGCTGAATGTATTACAGGCAGCACGGGCATTAGAGACAGCACGGGTACTGACGACTTCGACTTCGGAGGTTTATGGAACGGCCCAGTATGTTCCCATTGATGAAAAGCATCCTTATCAGGGACAATCGCCTTACTCCGCGACAAAAATAGGTGCGGACAGATTGGCGGAATCTTTTTACCGTTCTTTTAACCTTCCTGTTACGATTGTAAGGCCATTTAACACTTTCGGACCCAGACAATCGGCAAGGGCGGTGATCCCTACGATCATTACGCAGCTGCTTACAGGAAAAACAGAGATAAAATTAGGTTCGTTGACTCCGACGAGAGATTTCAATTATGTGAAAGACACGGTGAACGGATTTGTCGAAATATATAAGTCGGGGAGAACGGTTGGAGAAGAAATTAACATAGCGACACAACAGGAAATATCAATCGGGGAGCTGGCAGAAGAGCTGATTCGGCAGATCAATCCCCAGGCAAGAATCGTCTGTGATGATCAGCGGTTAAGACCGCAGAACAGTGAGGTCAACCGGCTTCTCGGATCAAATACGAAGATCAAAGAATTGACAGATTGGCGTCCTAGATTTTCATTTGAAGAAGGGTTGGCAGAAACAATTTCCTTTTTGAAACTGAATTTAAATAAATATAAAGCCGATATTTACAATTTGTAGGAGTGTAGTGACGGGGTGATTTTATGGAGGGTTTTATACCACTTTCAATACCGAATTTTGAAGGAAATGAGAGCAGATATGTGAATGATGCATTAAGCCAGGGATGGGTATCAACGGGCGGCGCATATATTACAGAATTAGAAAAACAAATGGCAGATTTTTTATGTGTTGAGAATGTCGCCGCTTGCCAGAGCGGAACGTCTGCAATACATTTATCATTGGTTGAAGGTGGTATTAAACCGGGTGATATGGTTATTGTTCCGACATTGACGTTTATTGCGGCTGTGAATCCGGTTCGGTATCAATTTGCTGAACCGGTGTTTATGGACTGTGATGACAGCCTGTGCATGGATGCAGGTAAATTAGAAAGATTTTGCAGGGAAGAATGCTGCTATGAAGATTATGTCTTGATTCATAAGGCGTCGGGGAAACATGTGAAGGCGGTTATAGTGGTTCATGTGTTCGGTAATATGGCAGATATGGAAGAGATTATGCAGACTGCCAGAGAATTTAATCTGAAGGTAATTGAAGATGCGACGGAGGCATTAGGCACTCGCTATAGCAGTGGGCGCTATGATGGAATGTATGCAGGGACGATAGGAGATTTTGGCGCATATTCGTTCAACGGAAACAAGATTATTACTACCGGAGGCGGCGGAGCCGTGACGGCGAAAAGTCCAGAAGTGGTTGATCATATCAGATATTTATCTACTCAGTCCAAGGACGATCCATATTTTTATATCCATAATGAGGTTGGATTTAATTATAGGATGACGAACCTCCAAGCGGCATTAGGGGTTGCGCAGTTAGAAAAATTGCCGGAATTTATTGAGCGAAAACAGGATAATTATGATTTGTATAAAAAACTGTTTGAAGGTTTTAAATATGGCCGGCTGTTAGGGTTTCGTGAAGGCACATTTTCCAATCAATGGTTTTACTCATTAGAGATTGACCGAGACAGAATCAACGCGGATATGCCTGTAATCGTTAAGAGATTACAGGATATGGGAATACAGACAAGGGCGGTATGGGGGCTGATTCATGAACAACTTCCGTATCAGAAGTTTATTGCGTATGAGATTGAGAAGGCATATGAGTATTCTGCAGGTATTTTAAATATACCTTGCAGTACACAGATTACGAAGAAGGATATTTGTTATGTTGCTGAGAGCATAAGGAACCTTTTGGGAGAGTTAGCGGATGAATAATTCTAATGTCGGTATTTATTTAAGTACAGGTTCGGCAAGCATTGTTGAATCAATGAAAAGAATTGACAGGAATGTGCGGGGAATTCTTTTCATTGTGGATGATGACGGTCATTTGAATGGGAGCGTGACGGATGGGGATATACGAAGATGGATTATTCGGACGGGAGAGATTCAGGCTCCGATCTATCGCGTAATGAATCACGCCCCCAAATACCTGTTTGAAAGCGATAAGAAGAATGCTTTTGAATTTATGAAGGTAAATTATATCAAAGCAGTTCCAATTTTGGATATAAACAGAAAAGTCTGTGATATTATCTTTGACTCAGATGACGGGTATAAGCGAAATACGGATAAAAAAGTATTATGTGAAAATTCAGTAATCATAATGGCAGGCGGAAAAGGTACAAGGCTGTATCCGTATACTAGAATTCTCCCAAAACCGCTGATACCCATTGGAGATATACCGATTATCGAGAGAATCATTAACAGGTTTTGCGAGTATGGTATTCAGGAATATTTTCTTACAGTAAATTATAAAAAGAATATGATTAAATCTTATTTTTCTGATTTAGAGCCGTCGTATCATATTTGTTATGTTGAGGAAGAAGAACCTCTTGGAACGGCAGGCAGTATCCGGCTGATAGATAAAAAGTTCCATTGCCCTGTTTTTGTTACAAATTGCGACATATTGATTGACGCAGATTATTCCAATATTCTTAGCTACCATATAGAGTCAGAAAATGCCATGACGATCGTGTCAGCTCTAAAAAACACGGTAATACCCTATGGAGTACTTTATGCAAAAGAGAAGGGAATTATAACGTCTATGGAGGAAAAACCAACATTATCTAATTTTATTAATACAGGCATGTATATTGTGAATCCGGATTTATTGGTGAAGATTCCCAAAGATACAATATTCCACATGACAGATTTTGCGTCATTGTTGATGCAGGAAGGATATCAGGTTGGAATGTATCCTGTCAGTGAAGACTCATTCCTGGATATGGGGGAATTTGAAGAAATGCACCGTATGGAAGAAAAACTTAATTTGCGGATGGAGTAATATGAAAGAAATAGTTATCGTTGGATTTGGAGGGCATGCGAAGAGTGTTGCAGATAGTATAGAGAGCTCCAATGAATATAGAATTCTGGGTTATACGGATGTAAAGGAGGCGTCGCCATTTTGTCGTTTTCGGAGACTGGGAAATGACGACTGCCTGAGAGACCTCTATCGACAAGGAGTTCGTTATGCATGCATAGGCGTTGGATATTTAGGAAAAGGGGAGCTTAGGGATAATCTTTATAATCTGCTGAAAAAGATTGGTTTCCAATTACCTGTTATCGTTGATCCAACCGCTGTAATTGCGAAAGATGTGTCTTTAGAAGAAGGTACTTATGTAGGAAAGAATGCAGTCATCAATGTGGGAAGTAAGATTGGGAAAATGTGTATTGTCAATTCGGGCGTATTAATTGAACATGAAAACATGATCGGAGATTTTTCACATGCCGCAGTCAGGTCAGTGACTTGCGGAGAGGTAGAAATCTCGGATCATTGTTTTCTGGGTGCGAATGCAACTGTCATTCAGGGAATTCAGGTAGGAAAAAATGTGATAGTGGGAGCCGGAGCCGTAGTGATATCTGATTTGCCGGGATATAGCGTTGCTGTGGGAAATCCTGCTAAAGTGATAAAGGTTCAGGGTGGTCAGTTATGAAGAAAGTATTGATTGTAGCAGAAGCAGGGGTCAATCACAATGGAAGCCTTGAGACGGCAAAAAAGATGGCTCTTACTGCGAAAGAATGCGGTGCAGATATCGTAAAATTCCAAACGGCGAAGCTATCTTCGATAGTGTCAAAATATGCGGGTATGGCTGAGTATCAGACAGAGAACATTGGCAGGAAAATGAGTCAGCGTGAAATGCTGAAAAAGCTGCTGCTTTCATTCGAGGACTTTAGAAGCCTTGCGTCTTATTGTACAGAAATCGGGATTAAGTTCTTATCGACGCCTTTTGATCTTGAGAGTATCGCGTTTTTAAAAGAGCTTGGCTGCGACATATGGAAAGTCCCGTCAGGGGAAATAACAAATCTTCCATATCTTGAAAAGATTGCCGAAATGGGCGGCGATATCATTTTGTCTACAGGAATGAGTACCATGGATGAAATTAAGCATGCATTCCGTATTCTGCAAAGTAAGGGAGAGAGAAGAATTACTCTGCTTCACTGTACGACAGAGTATCCTGCTCCTTACGAAGAAGTGAATTTGAAAGCGTTGTCTGTCTTAGCAGAAGAATTTAAATGTGCTGTCGGTTATTCGGATCATACAAAAGGAATAGAAGTTTCAATAGCGGCGGCAGCTCTCGGAGCCACTGTGATTGAAAAACATTTTACTTTGGACAGGAATATGAAAGGACCGGATCATAAAGCGAGCCTGGAACCGGATGAATTGAAAGAGTTGGTTGTTTCTATCCGGAATATTGAGATGGCGTTAGGGAATTCGGAAAAGAAACCGACCTTATCTGAGATGAAAAACAGAGTGACGGCAAGAAAGAGCATCGTAGCGAAAAGGGATATTTTAAAAGGAGAGATCCTGTCGGAAGAGAACATTACCACAAAAAGACCCGGAAATGGAATCAGTCCTATGAATTGGCATACAGTGGTGGGTACTGCCGCAAAACGTGATTTCCGAGAGGATGAATTGATAGAAGTATGAGAAAGAAAATAATAGTGCTGACAGCGACCAGAGCGGAATACGGACTGCTGAAAAATATCATTATTTCACTGGGCAGCGTCAGGGAACTCGATGTTGAGGTTGCAGTTACAGGCGCACATTTATCACTGGATTGCGGGATGACTTACAGGGAAATAGAAAAAGACGGGATTCAAATTGCTAAAAAGATAGAAATATTGTTAAGTTCAGATACGCCCGCTTCTATTTCTAAAAGTATGGGACTTGCTATGATTGGATTTGCGGAGTATTTTGAAGAAAGCAGACCAGATGCGCTTTTGGTATTGGGGGACAGGTACGAGACATTGGCGGTATGCTGTGCGGCAATGAATGCAAGAATTCCGATATTTCATTTATACGGCGGGGAAACAACGGAAGGCGCGATTGATGAGGCAATTCGGCATTCAATTACCAAGATGAGTTATCTCCATTTTACAAGTACGGAAGAATACCGAAAAAGGGTAATCCAGCTCGGAGAAATGCCGGAACGTGTATTTTGTGTGGGCGCAGTTGGTATTGAGAATGCATTGAGTCAGACTATGTTTACCAAAAGAGAACTTGCTGATAAGGTGAAGCTGGATTTGGCGGTCCCGTTTGGAGTCGTTACTTTTCATCCGGTTACACTTGAAGACAGTGTGGAAATGCAGTGCCGCGAGGTAATGAAAGCGATAGAATACTTTAAAGATTATCAGTTTATCATCACAGGAGCAAACGCCGATTGCGGTGGCAATTTGATGAATAAAATGTTTTCTGCGTTTGCAGAGCAGCATCAGAATGTATATTTTTCATTGTCTTTGGGAATGAAAGCATATTTATCGGCTTTGAGTTTTGCGGCGTTTGTGTTGGGAAATTCTTCAAGCGGTCTGATGGAAGCGCCATCGTTCAAGATTCCGACTATAAATGTGGGAAATCGTCAGAAAGGACGCATAAAAGCAGATTCAGTAATTGACTGTCAAACAGAATCACAGGATATTATTCAGGCGGTTAAGTATGCAATGTCGGATTCATTTAAGGAACATATCGTAAATTGTGTCAATCCATACGGAGATGGAAATACGACAAAAAAAATCGTTCAGATTGTCAAAGACGAGCTAATGAATAAGGATATGAATCTCCAAAAAAAATTTTATGATCTTAGTTTTTAAAGGATGTATGAGACGTGAAAAATATAGCGATGATTCCAGCGAGGAGCGGGTCTAAGGGGTTAAAAGATAAGAATATAAGATTGTTAAATGGAAAACCGCTATTGGCGTATTCGATCGAAGCGGCGATACAGTCAAAATTGTTTGATGAAATAATGGTTTCTACGGATTCATCATATTATGCAGATATAGCAGAAAAATATGGCGCAAAAGTTCCATTTTTAAGAAGTGAGGGAAATTCTTCCGATTCGGCGAGCAGTTGGGATACTGTTCAGGAAATATTGAGTTTTTACCGCAATGCTGGCGAGGAGTTCGATAGTTTTTGTCTTTTGCAGCCAACTTCTCCTTTGCGAAATGAGGAAGATATTATCAATGCATATGATATTTACAAGGCGAAAGAGGCTGTGGCGGTTGTTTCTGTCTGCGAGGTGGAACATTCGCCATTATGGTGTGGGCATTTGGGGGAGAACGGTAGTTTAGCTGGCTTCATTTCGGAGCGTGATACGATACAGCGGCAGGCTATCCGGCCGTTTTATAGGATTAACGGGGCAATTTATATCGCAGGCGTCAATGAGTTTGAGAAGGACAGGTTTCTCTATCGGGAAGGAAGCTATGCATATGTGATGAGCCGTGAAAAGAGTGTGGATATTGATTGTTTAGGTGATTTTCAGTATGCTGAATTTTTGATGAGAAGTCATTGAGGTAAATGTTGTTGTAATGCGTTAGAAGAGAAGAAGGGAATGATAAGGAAGATGGCTGTCAGAGAATTATATGAAAAGTATAAGGACGTTATTCTTTATATATTCTTTGGCGTATGTACGACGATTGCAAATGTTGCGGCGTATTGGTTTTTGGCCCGTTTATTAGGGTGGGGGGTTATGCTCAGTACGGTAGCTGCGTGGAGTTTAGCAGTACTTCTTGCATATCTGACGAACCGTAAATGGGTTTTTGGAAGTGGGGCTAAGGGAGTAAAAGAGATAGCTAAGGAGATTACTTCATTTTTTATTTGCAGGCTTGTTACCGGTGTTATTGATTGGGGATGTATGTATTTTTTTGTAGGTATGCTGCAGTGGAATGATGTGATGATCAAGTTTGGTGCGAATGTCGTAGTTATTAGTTTGAACTATATAGCAAGTAAGCTGTTTATTTTTAAGAAAGACAAGGGGAGCATATGAAAATCAGAAAGAAGATAAACAAAATTGCAAGATATCACCGTAAATATGGAGTCCGATATCTAGTGAAGCTCGGTATATACAAAGTATTTAAATTAGAAGAAAAAAGATATGAAAAATTTTATAAAAAGTCATTGCTGACTCAAAAAGAAAAAGAAGAGCAGGTTAAAGAAATTTTTCAGTTTATGCCTAAATTTTCAATCGTTGTACCTCTGTATAAAACACCTGAAATATATCTAAGGGGTATGATTGACTCAGTTTGTGAACAAACCTATCAAAACTGGGAACTATGTTTATCAGATGGAAGTGGAAAAGATTCTCCTCTAAAGAATATATTAAAAAAATATGTTCAGAAAGATTCAAGAATTAAGGCTGTGTATCATGAATGTCAGCTTAATATTTCTGAAAATACAAACAGGGCGTTAGAGTTGTGTACAGGAAGTTACATTGTGTTCGCAGATCATGATGATTTGCTTGCGCCCAATGCATTATATGAGTGTGCAAAGGCATTAAATAGAAAACCAGAAATTAAGATTGTCTATACGGATGAAGATAAGGTATCAATGGATGGAAAAAGACACTTCCAACCTCATTTTAAGCCTGATTTCAATAAAGATTTGTTAAACGCTACAAATTATATCTGCCATATGCTCGTTGTAGATAAAGCAGTTGTGGACCAGGTCGGAAAGTTTCATCCAGAATTTGACGGCGCACAGGATTATGATTTTATTCTCAGATGTACGGAGATTACCAAGGATATCCATCATATTCCGAAAGTTTTATACCATTGGAGAATGCATGAAGATTCAACTGCGGAGAAGCCGGAAAGCAAGATGTATGCATTTGAGGCGGGGGCAGAAGCGGTGAGGGCGCATTACGACAGGATTGGACTAAAGAATGTGAGTGTCAGGCAGACAAAATGTCTGGGGATTTACAGGACGAAATATGTATTGAAGGATAAGCCGAAAATATCTGTCATTATACCCAATAAAGATCACATCAATGATTTGAGAAAATGTCTTCATTCAGTAAAAGCATGCAATTATCCGAACTATGAGATTATTATTATTGAAAATAGCAGTAGTGAGAATGAAACCTTTGAGTTCTATACGGCGATAGAAAAAGAAGATGAAAATGTCAGAGTCCTTTATTGGCGAGGAGAATTTAATTATTCTGCAATTAATAATTATGGAGTCCAATCTGCGAAAGGGGAATATTTATTGTTCCTGAATAATGATACGGAAATGATAAACCGTAGCTGTATGGAGGAATTGGTAGGAGTCTGTACACGTAAGGACGTCGGGGCAGTAGGAGCAAGATTATTTTACGGGGATGAAACAATACAGCATGCGGGCGTTGTCATAGGTTTGGGCGGAATTGCCGGGCATATATTTTTAAATACACCGAAAGACCAGGTTGGATATTTTGCAAGAATCATCACACAGCAAAATTACAGCGCGGTTACCGGCGCCTGTATGATGATGAAGAAGCAGGTGTTTGAGGAAATAGGCGGGTTTGACGAGAAATTGAAAGTGGCGTTCAATGATGTGGATTTATGTCTCAGAATCCAGAAAAAAGGATATCTAATCGTATATAATCCGTATGCAAAATTGTATCATTATGAATCTAAGACACGAGGAAAGGAAGATACTCCGGATAAAATCCATAGACTGAACGAAGAGTCGGCTATTTTCAAAGAGAGATGGGGCAAACTTTTAAAAAAGGGCGATCCGTATTATAATAAAAATGCTTTTTCTGAAAATTCGTCGTGTATCTTTACACGCAAGAGAGTTATTGATATAATAAAACTGAAGAAAATAGTAAACAAAGGAGTAGATGAACTATGAAGAAAAGAATTTTAATTCTTGTTTTGGCTGGGATGTTTTGCCTGACAGCTTGCGACCAGGTAAATAATCCTCCGGTGGATACGAATTCTCAAGTAGAACAACAAGAGTCGACAGTAAGTGATAATGGGGATAATGAAGGGGAAGGCGAGCCGGAGGAAGGACAGAAGAAGGAGCAGAAGTCAGAGGGCCAGGGAGAGGGCGAAGAGCTGGATAAAGAGGATGGAGAAGGTGAAGATACAGATAACGAGGAAGAGAAGCCGGCAGAGCCGGTGAAGATCAATGTTTATTGTTGCAATGAGGATGCCAGTGGGTTTAGTTCTAAGGAAGTAGAGATTGCTTCGCGGACACCGGAGGCGATACTGGGAGCTTTGCTTCTTCAGAATGCAGTCCCAGCGGATACTCAGATACTTAATTTTGAGAAGTCTGTGGTGGACGGCGCAGATTCCATTTCGCTTGATTTAAACAGCGCTTTTGCTGATTTTGTATATGGCATGGGCAGTTCCGGGGAATATTATGCAGTGGGAAGCGTCTGCAACACCTTCCTGGATGCATATAGCTGCGAAAAGATTCAGATTACGATAGAGGGTGCAACATTGGAGGGACATGCGTCTTATACAGGATATATGACAAGATTCCAATAAATAGCATTAAGCCGTAATCGAGTAGACTTTATATAATAAGCCAGCGCCGCATATATTGTTATCTGCTATATTGGCATTGTTCAACAGTGTTGTTCAGTGTTCTGGATTCCAATTTCGCAGAATGATCATATACGCGGCGCTGTTTGGATTAGTATAGGTGTGCTAGTTTGTTTCTTCTTCGTTTTCGATAGTTTCAGACCCTTCGATTCCATCACGAATTTCCAGAAGATGGAGATGTTTTAAAAGATCCTTTTTTGAACGTATGGATAGACGACGGAATCTTTTTAGCAACTCTTTGGCGTCATCAGGCATTGTCCTCGACTCATCTATTGAGATGTAACTAGGCTCCTCGTCATCGAGAAGATAGTCGATCGTTACGTGGAAGAGGCTGGCGAACGCTGACAGTTTCTCGTGAGAGGGCTGTCTGTTTTTTGTTTCGTATCCGGCGATTGTAGAGCGGGCGACATTCATGCGTTCTGCAACATATTCCTGTGTCATATTCTTTTCATGACGCAGAGCCTTGAGTTTTTCTGCGAAAGCCATGGAAATATTCCTCCTTTGTATGATATTTTTATATGGTATATTTTACCAACTGTTGCGGTAAAGAACATGGATTGTTCCATATTAAAACGATGGTGTTATGATAAGGAACCAAGGAGCTTAGGATGAAAAAAAAAGATTTTTATTCGTCCGGTGTTTTTGCACGTATGGCCAATGTGACACTGAGGACGATTCGTTATTATGATAAACAGGATATTCTGAAACCATCTTTCGTAAGTGAAGCAGGAGCGCGTTTTTATACAGATAAAGATTTTGCAAGGCTTCAGCAGATTTTGCTGTTGAAATATCTTGGATTTTCACTGGATGATATACGTGAGATGCTGATTGACGATACGGATTATCATTTTATGCTAAATTCATTGAATATCCAGTTAAAACTTGTGCAGGACAGAATTGAGCAGATGCAGCTTGTGGAGGAGGCAATCCGGGATACTTCAGAGGCAATCCAGGAAGAGCATGTGATAGACTGGAATCAGATGTTGAACCTGATTCATCTGACGGGAATGGAGAAGAGCTTAAAGAACCAGTATCAGGATGCTTCCAATATCTCGGCACGGATTCATCTTCATCATCTGTATTCCCAGAATCAGCAGGGATGGTTTCCGTGGATATATGAACAATTGGAAGTTCAGCCGGGAATGAGGATTTTGGAAATCGGATGTGGGGACGGGACGCTTTGGATGGAAAATCTGAACAAACTTCCGGAAAAGCTCCTAATTCTGCTTTCAGATCTTTCGGAAGGGATGCTCAGAGATGCGCGCCGCGCAATCGGAGTGGAGGATGCGAGGTTCTCCTATCAGGTGTTCGACTGCCATAAGATACCCTGTGACGACCGTTGTTTTGATCTTGTAATCGCGGATCATGTGCTGTTCTACTGCGAGGATATCCGGAAAGTGTGCCGGGAGGTGGTGAGGGTATTGAAACCTGACGGAAGGTTTTTTTGCAGCGCCTATGGGCAAAACCATATGAAAGAGGTAAATGCTTTGGTACAGGGATTCGATGACAGGATTGTCCTTTCTGCGGATAAATTATATGATAGGTTCGGGATGGAAAATGGCAGCGGCATTTTATCAGAGTATTTTCATGAATGTGAATGGAAAAGATACGAGGATTGTCTTGTCGTACCTAGACCGGAACCATTAATTTCATATGTGTTGTCTTGTCATGGCAACCAGGGGCAGTATATTACAGAACGTTATAAGGAGTTTCGTGCTTATGTGAAACGCAAAACAGATCGTGGTTTTCGGATTACAAAGGAGGCGGGGGCGTTTGTTTGCAAGATATAATGGCTGTTTTTGGAAAAAATAAAAAAAATGCTTGAAGGTGACCTTAGGTCATCTTTTATAATGCGATTTAGGAAGAATGAAAACAGAAAATTTAATCAACACTACTACTAATAGAATTCAGTCAATTGAGAAAATAAGTGTTTTACAGAAAAAGGAGGTTATACATGAAAGGAATTATATTAGCCGGAGGGTCTGGTACACGGCTTTATCCATTAACGATGGTAACATCTAAACAACTACTGCCCATTTACGATAAGCCGATGATCTATTATCCGATGTCTGTGCTTATGAATGCGGGAATTCGGGAGATTTTGATTATTTCGACACCGCAGGATACACCTCGGTTTCAGGAACTCTTAGGGGACGGTCATCAGTTCGGGGTACATCTGTCATATGCTGTTCAGCCAAGTCCGGACGGGCTGGCGCAGGCATTTATCATCGGAGAGGATTTTATTTGGAATGATACGGTCGCAATGGTACTGGGGGATAATATTTTTGCTGGACATGGTTTGAAAAAACGTTTAAAGGCCGCAGTAAAAAATGCCGAGTGGGGAAAGGGAGCCACAGTCTTTGGATACTATGTGGACGATCCAGAACGTTTTGGTATTGTGGAGTTCAACCATGAGGGGAAGGCAATTTCAATAGAGGAGAAACCCAAGACGCCTAAGAGTAATTATTGTGTGACAGGACTATATTTCTATGATAATAAGGTAGTAGAGTATGCAAAGAAACTGAAGCCTAGCGCTCGGGGAGAGTTGGAGATAACAGATCTGAATAGGGTTTATCTGGAGGAAGAGAAACTGAATGTGGAACTTCTGGGACAGGGATTCACTTGGCTGGATACAGGAACCCATGAAAGTCTTGTGGATGCAACGAACTTCGTTAAGACGGTGGAATCGCATCAGCATCGTAAGATTGCATGTCTGGAAGAGATTGCGTATCTGAATGGCTGGATCACAAAGGAGAATGTACTGGAAGTGTACGAAGTTTTGAAGAAAAACCAGTATGGGCAATATCTAAGAGACGTGCTGGACGGAAAGTTTCAGGATGGGTTGTATTAAAAGAAGTAGAATGAAAGAAAAGGAGAATAGATATGACAATTATAGTAACCGGCGGAGCCGGATTCATCGGAAGTAACTTCATTTTTCATATGTTGGACAAATACCCGGATTACCGGATCATTTGTCTGGACTGCCTGACATATGCCGGGAATCTGTCCACTCTTGAACCTGTGATGGATCGCCCGAATTTCCGGTTTGTGAAGGAAAGCATTACAGAGCGGGAAGCGGTGTATAGACTGTTTGAGGAAGAGCATCCGGATATTGTGGTGAATTTTGCGGCAGAGAGTCATGTAGACCGTTCGATTGAGAATCCGGAGGTATTTCTGGACACCAATATCAAAGGGACGGCTGTGCTGATGGACGCATGCAGGAAATTTGGAATTACCCGTTATCATCAAGTATCTACAGACGAGGTATACGGAGATCTTCCGTTGGATCGTCCGGATCTGTTTTTTACAGAGGAGACTCCAATCCACACTAGCAGCCCCTATAGCTCTTCCAAAGCAGCGGCTGACCTGTTGGCGCTTGCGTATTACAGGACGTATGGGCTGCCTGTGACGATTAGCAGATGTTCCAATAACTATGGCCCCTATCACTTCCCGGAGAAGCTGATACCTTTGATGATTGCCAATGCGTTGAATGATAAGCCTCTTCCGGTATATGGGAAAGGAGAGAATGTCCGCGACTGGCTCTATGTGGAAGACCACTGTAAGGCAATCGACCTGATTATCCATAAGGGGCGTATAGGAGAAGTTTACAACATCGGCGGACATAATGAAATGAAGAATATCGACATTGTGAAGATAATATGCAGGGAATTAGGCAAACCAGAGAGCCTGATTACCTATGTGACGGACCGTAAGGGGCACGATATGCGATATGCGATTGACCCGACGAAGATTCATGGGGAACTCGGATGGCTGCCAGAGACGAAATTTGCGGATGGAATCAAGAAGACTATCCGGTGGTATCTGGAACATAAGGAATGGTGGGAGACGATTATTTCCGGAGAATATCAGAATTATTACGAGAAAATGTATACGAACCGGTAAGTGGAATGTCAGGAGGAAATCATATGAAAATATTGGTCACTGGCGTGGCAGGACAGTTGGGGCATGATGTCATGAATGAACTGGATAAGAGAGGTTACGAAGGGATCGGCAGCGACATTGCAGAGAAATACAGCGGTGTGGAAGACGGCTCTCCGGTTACAGCAATGCCTTATTTCCAGATGGACATCACAGACGCCAAAGCGGTAGAGGAGAAGATTACCGGGACAGCCCCGGATGTGGTGGTACACTGTGCAGCATGGACGGCGGTAGATCTTGCAGAGGACGACGACAAGGTGGAAAAAGTGTACGCAGTCAACAGCAGGGGAACAGCGAATATTGCGAAGGTCTGCCAGAAATTGGACTGCAAGCTGGTTTATCTCAGCACAGATTATGTATTTGACGGGCAAGGCAGCGTTCCATGGAAACCGGACTGTAAGGAGTACAGGCCGTTAAATGTTTACGGTAAGACGAAACTGGAAGGAGAACTGGCGATATCTGAGCGTCTGTCTAAATTTTTTATCGTGCGTATCGCCTGGGTGTTTGGCAAGAATGGTAAGAATTTTATCAAGACGATGTTAAATATTGGAAAGAACCATGACAGCATCAGGGTTGTTAATGACCAGATTGGAACGCCGACCTATACGTATGATCTGGCAAGGCTTTTGGTGGACATGATTGAGACGGACAAGTATGGATATTACCATGTGACGAATGAAGGCGGCTACGTGAGTTGGTATGATTTTACAAAAGAAATATTTCGACAGGCGGTAGAACTTGGACATTCCGAATATTCTGAGGAGCGCTTAAAGGTCGTCCCTGTGACGACAGAAGAGTACGGAGTCTCCAAAGCGGTAAGGCCGTTCAACAGCCGGCTTGATAAAAGTAAGCTGGCAGAGAATGGGTTTGTGTCGCTTCCTGATTGGCGGGACGCTCTTGCAAGATATCTTGGGGAAATCGAATTCTAGCGTTGTAATTGAAATACATGGAAAGGATAAGACTATGGGACAGATTAAAGTAAAAAAGAATGCAGGCGGAATTAATGGGCTTTGCGTGATTGAACCGGCAGTCCATGGAGATGCCAGAGGATATTTTATGGAAACCTATAATCAACGTGATATGGAAGAAGAAGGGCTTACCATGAATTTTGTGCAGGATAACCAGTCCTGCTCCGTCAAGGGGGTTTTGCGTGGACTGCATTTCCAGAAAGAATTTCCCCAGGGAAAACTGGTCAGAGTGATCAAAGGAGCGGTATATGACGTGGCGGTTGATTTAAGAAGCGGCAGTGATACCTATGGAAAATGGTTTGGCATAGAACTTACGGAAGAAAATAGAAAACAATTTTATATTCCGGAAGGCTTTGCCCATGGATTTATGGTTCTAAGTGAAATTGCTGAGTTCTGTTATAAATGTACGGATTTCTATCGCCCGGGAGATGAAGGCGGACTGGCGTGGAACGACCCTGAAATAGGCGTCGAGTGGCCGGGGATTGTTGGTGAATACAAGGGAACTGCTTCTGCAGAAGGCTATCAGTTAAAAGATGGGACAAAGCTGAATCTTAGCGAAAAAGATCAGTTATGGGCAGGGCTTAAAGATACTTTTTGCTTTCAATAAAAGGAAAGGGGAGGTTGTAAATAACTGCCATATGCAAGATATTGCAGCCTTCCCCTTTTTATTAAGGAATTTCGTTATCTGCCGGTGGTCTTTCTTGTAACCCAATCTTTTACATACGAGAAGGTATGTTTCACCAATTCTCCTTCAATCCGAATATAATTATGCAGACGCCGCATACGGAACGGAACTTTCCGTTGCTCTTTCATGGATTTCAGTCCTTCACATATCCCTTCTTTATAATCCTTGCCGAATCCGATCTTTACAAAAAAGGCATATTTCAGCAAATATCCAACTAAAAGGGGAATAAAATTGACCAGTAACTGTAAATAGGGCATATTTTTATAATTCAAATACACATTATTCCGTGCAGACAGTTTGACTTTGAAGGAATTGTATTTCGATCCGCTTGTCCCGCTTCCGACGTGGTAGACCAATGCCGTAGGACAGTACATATTTCGATACCCGAAAATTTTGGCTCGATACCCGACGTCAATGTCCTCCAGATAAGCAAAATGATTCTCGTCAAATAATCCGATTTTCTTAAAAACTTGCCTGCGGTAAATAGCCGCGCCTGCACATGCGCTGAATACTTCGTCATTAACGGTATAATTGGAGACGGGTCTTCCGACACCGCGGCATACGCCCCACCCTGTCAGGGTATACAGATCACCGGCGCTGTCAATTAGTTCCGGATGGTACATTTGAATCATCTTGCTGCTGACAGAAAAAATTCGGGGCGACCGTTCAATCGATTTTACCATCTCTTCTATATAATTTGGATCGGCGGTAGTGTCGTTGTTTAAAAGGATTACGTACGGAGTACGGGAATGCCGGATTCCCATATTTACCGCCTTACTGAATCCGTAGTTCTGATCCAGGGCAATGACTTCAATTTCCGGGTAGTGTTCCCGCACATATTGAACGCTTCCGTCTGTCGAAGCATTATCAACGACCAGAATCCGATAATCCTGAAAAGTCTGCTCTTTTAAGGAAGCAAGACAGGGTTTCATGAAATGACATCCGTTATAATTGGGAATGATAATAGTAACTTTCATATATATATGAATCCGCCTTTCGTATCTATTCATGTTGTTCTATTATAACAGAGATTTACAATTTATGCTATATGAACTTATACAGGAAGAAAATCGAAACAAGTCGGTGTAAAATCGTTGAGGTTATGGCTTGCCAATTTGACAATAGACTGCAAAAAATGTAATTATTGCGTAAATATTAATGAATTGTTAAGAAAAACTACAAATTGATGGGTTGTCGATTTGGATATTTTATTGTATTATAAGGTGTGATTTAGGTGGTGAATGAACGTGATTAAGAATAATCAGAAATTGTTGAATACATTTCATGTTGTAATAGATGCGCTGGCAATTATATTTTCTTATGTGGCTGCGTGGTATATCCGGTTCAGAAGCGGAATCTTCGAGATGGCTCCGTGGTATCTGTCCGTGAATGAATATATGAGGGTGCTGGTATTTCTCGTACCGGAATACCTTCTTTTATACTATATATTCCAGCTATACACTCCGAAACGGGTGCAGGGCAGAAGGCTTGAAGCTTGGAGGATTATACAGGCGAATGTGATTGGGCTTATGACGTTTATCCTGCTGTTGTATCTGGCAAGGGAGTCGGATTTCTCCAGAACGATGATGTTTATATTTTTCTGTGTGAATGTGTTTGTGGAGGTTGTGGGGCGGAATATTCTGCGGGAAGAGCTGAGGAATATCCGCAAAAAAGGATACAACCAGAAACATATCCTTTTAGTGGGATATAGCCGGGCGGCTGAGCAATATGTGGACAGAATACGGGCAAATCCGGAATGGGGATACATTGTCAGAGGAATATTGGCGGATAACAAGCCGCGGGGGACGGAATACCGAGGTGTGAAGGTCCTGGGAAGGACGGAAAATCTGTCCATTGTACTCCCGGAGAATAAATTGGACGAGATTGTCATAACCCTTGGACTTGCGGAATATCATAAGCTGGAACACATAGTAGGGATGTGCGAGAAGTCGGGGGTACACACCAAGTTTATTCCTGACTACAACAATATCATTCCGACGAAGCCTTATACAGAGGATCTGGTCGGGCTTCCGGTGGTGAATATCCGGCATGTGCCTCTGAGCAATGCATTGAATGCTCTGCTCAAGCGTGGAGTTGATTTGGTTGGCGCGGTGACTGCGTTGATTCTGTTTTCCCCGGTAATGGCAGTGACGGCTGCGATAATTAAGCTGACATCACCGGGACCGCTGATCTTTAAGCAGGAGCGGATTGGTTTCCAGAACAAACCGTTTTTGATGTATAAGTTCCGTTCCATGGTGGTACAAGATGAGAAGAAAGAAAAAGGGGAATGGACAACCCCGGATGATCCCCGGGTGACAAGGTTTGGTAAATTTATACGAAAGACGAGTATTGATGAACTTCCGCAGCTTTTTAACGTACTGAAGGGAAACATGAGCATGGTAGGACCAAGACCGGAGCGGCCTCAGTTCGTTGAAAAGTTTAGTGAGGAGATTCCTCGGTACAGGGTCAAACATCAGGTGCGTCCAGGGCTTACGGGATGGGCGCAGGTGAATGGATATCGGGGGGATACTTCTATTCGCAGACGGATTGAGTTTGATTTGTACTATATTGAGAACTGGACGCTGGGATTTGATCTTAAAATTATTTTTTTGACATTTTTCAAAGGCTTTGTGAACAAGAACGCATATTAGCCTGTAGGGGAGAGCTTATATGGATAAATATAGAAGCGTTGACAGAAGAAGTGTTGACAGAAGAAGTATGGACAGAAATAGAGATACAGATAGGAAGAGGGGTGCGGTTCAGAATCGGAATGTGGATAGGAAGAGGGGTGCGGTTCAGAATCGGAACATGGACAAGAAAAGAAGCACAGATAGGAGAATGCCGCCTCAGGAACGACAAAAGAAGAGACGAAAGAGACGTAGGAAAAGGGTTTTTCTGTTGTGCTTTGAATTACTTGTTTTAGCCATTTTGTGTATTGTTGGATATGGGATGCTGAAACTGGGGAAACTGAACATTAACATATTGAATCCGAATAATCTGGAGGTTTATAAAGATACCGGGCCTTATACGAATATCGCCTGTTTTGGTTTGGATTCCAGGAATGGGGAGCTAGAAGGCGGTGTACAGAGCGATAGTATTATGATTGTGAGCATCAACAATGAGACGAATGATGTGACGCTGACGTCAGTATACAGGGACACGCTGCTGATGCAAGCAGACGGCAGTTACGAGAAGGCAAATTCTGCGTACAACAGGGGAGGCCCGGAGGCGGCAATCAGCCTGCTGAACCGTAATTTTGATTTGGATATCCGCAATTATGTCAGCGTTAATTTCAGCGCTTTGGTTGACGTAATTGATGCTCTGGGCGGGCTTGAGATTAATATGACTCAGGAAGAGGCATTTTATTGCAATGGATATGCGTTTGAGACTGCTCAGGTCGTGGGAAAGGAAATGACGAAGGAGGATTGCATTGATGAAGTGGCAGGAACTCAGCTGTTAGACGGAATCCATGCGGTCGGCTATGCAAGAATTCGTTATACGGAAGGAAATGATTTCAAACGTACGGAACGTCAGCGGGAAGTTTTGCAGCTCACGGTGGATAAGGCGAAGAAAGCCAACCTGCTGACTTTGAATAAGATTGTAGACGATGTATTCCCGCAGATTTCCACCAGTCTGTCGATTACAGATATGCTCGGGTTTGCGGCGAATATCATGAACTATAATATTGTAGGGAAAGCAGGTTTTCCTTATGCTGTGACAACGAGCGAAGACGTCTTGAACCATAAAGGGTCTTATGTAGTACCGATTGATTTTATTGGCAACGTGACACAGCTCCACCAGAATATTTTTGCAGAAGAATGGTATGAACCGTCCAGCAAAGTAAAGCAGATTCATGACGATATCATTTATCTGACCGGTGTGTCGGAAGATGCGACGGCAATGGAGACCTCGTTTGGAGGAGACGTACAATGAGAAGACGCAACGACATTATAATGGAATATGGCACCTACATGTTGGTGTATTTTATGAGTTATATCGCTTCTCTTGCGAGGCTCTATTATCTCTCCGGAATATTGCTGATGCTAGAGGCGCTGTATCTATATCTGCATTGGGTGAAAGAGACGGGAAATTTAACGGAGCTTAGGGGGCTTTTTACTCTTGCATGGGTAGGCGGCCAGGGAATTGCCTGCCTAAAGCTTAGTTGGCTTCAGTCGGATTGGAAATATGTGACTTGGCTGTGCTTTTTTCTGGTATATATTGGATTCGGAATTGGGTACGAGTGGGGGCAGAGGTATGATCAGGATGACAGAAAAGAAATCCGTGAGAACCGTATGCAGGCAGATAGGATGTTTGTGTGCATTGTGGGACTTATGGCAGCATCCGTGCTGTGTTTTCTATTCGAGGCAGTAAAACTCGGTTTTGTTCCTTTATTTTCTGATAAACCCCATGCCTATTCGTATTTTCATATTTCCGGGGTTCACTATTTTACAGTTAGCTGTATTTTAATTCCTGCGATTACGGTTCTGTACAGGAAGGTAAGGAGAAATGTCAGAAGAATGGAGAAGATTGTGCTTGTGGCAGCGAATGTGACAGCAGTTGCGATTCCTTTCTTGTGTGTGTCAAGGTTTCAGCTTCTCTTTGCAGTGGGGTTTGCCGTAGTTACATACATTATGGTGAACCGGAAAATACGGATTCGGACGATAGTGGGAATTGTGCTGGCGTTGATTCCAATATATGTAGTGTTGACCGTGTTCCGTCATCATGACATTGCATATCTGAATGGCATCTTTGAAATGAAATATGGAAAGATGCCAATTTTCATCACACAGCCTTATATTTATGTGGCAAATAATTTTGAGAATTTTAACTGTATGGTGGAACAGCTCACAGAGCATACCATGGGTATTCGGATGCTGTTTCCGTTATTTGCGTTGACCGGACTTAAATTTGTGTTTCCCCAACTGGTATCTTCAGTACTTTATCTGACAAAACCGGAGCTTACGACGCTTACCATGTTCTATGATGCGTATTATGATTTTGGCATCTTCGGAGTGTTCTTGTTTGCGGCTATTATTGGTGCGGCGGCAAAATGGGTGATGCAGGTCGTAAAGAAGAGCGATAATCCGATAGTATATCTGTTCTATGGGCAGATTGCCATCTATCTTGCGCTGGCATTTTTTACCACCTGGTTCAGCAACCCGACCACCTGGTTCTGGCTGATTCTTACAGGAATGATGTACTGGTTTGTAGGATATGATAAAAATAAGAGAGGAAATGGACAGGAAGATGATAAAGCAGAGTCATGTAGACGTGGTGATACTGACACACAGGCCAGACGGCAGGTTCATTGAGGAGCTACGGAGGATTAGGAGGCAGCGTTTTCCGATAGGGCAGATTTATGTGATTAATACCAGAACGGAGGTTTTCCCGGAAGAGGTGGAGCGTATGTCTGGAGTTTCTGTGATTCATATTCAACCAGAGGAGTTCGACCATGGAGGGACGCGTGACATGGGATTTGCTTTATCTGATGCTGGAATTTTGGTATTCATGACACAGGATGCACTTCCGGCTGATGCGGAAATGATTGGAGAATTGGTGAAGCCTCTTTTTGAGTCGAAACTGGTTGGAGTATCTTATGCACGTCAGCTTCCGGCGAAGGGATGTGATATCATCGAGCGATATACTCGGTCGTTTAATTACCCTAAGGAAGGCAGGGTCAAGGGATTGGAGGATCTTCCGGAAATGGGAATTAAGACATTCTTTTGTTCGGACGTGTGTTCTGCATACCGAAGGGAAATATATCAGGAGATGGGAGGATTTACCAGAAGAACAATCTTTAATGAGGATATGGTTATGGCAGCAAAGATGATAAAGGCAGGATATCGGGTTGCCTATGCGGCTAACTCGCGGGTGATTCATTCCCACAACTATACGGGAATACAGCAGTTTAAGCGGAATTTTGACCTGGCGGTTTCTCAGACAGATCATCCTGAGGTCTTTGCTGGAATTCGTTCGGAGTCTGAGGGGATACGAATGGTGAAGAATACTGCGGGCTATCTGATTAGAAGGGGAAAGCTGCATTTGCTTCCAACGCTTCTATACAAAAGCGTATGTAAGTACATGGGATATAAGGCGGGGCAGAAATACCGGAAGATGCCCCTATGGATGGTAAAAAAATGTACGGCAAGCAAGGCTTACTGGGAAAAATCGCCGGAAATCAATATTTATAATTGAAGTTTTGAGGAAAATGATGTAATATATTGAAGAATGTTATCGTAAATAGTAAAAAGAAAGGACATTGGATAATGGCGAAGGGAAAAAAGCATTACAGACGCAGTCGTCGCAGAAAACGTGGTTTTGCCGCATGGTCTTTGGGAAAGAAGATTGGGGTGATCCTGGGCGGTACGGTGGCGTTGGTGGCGATGACGGGAGCCGTGATTCTGGCGAGCAAGTTGTCTAAGATTGAGAAGGTACCGATCAATCCGATGGAACTGAGCGTATCGGAAGAAGCGCGGGAGAGAGGCACCGGCTATCTGAATGTTGCATTGTTTGGCGTGGATTCCCGCAAGAACGAGCTGGGCAAGGGAACCAGAAGTGATACGATCATGATTGCCAGTCTGAATCGAGAGACGTTGGAAGTAAAGATTTCTTCGGTATTCAGGGATACCCTTTTAGAGCAGGGCGATAAGACGATCGATAAGGCAAATGCGGCATATTCTTACGGAGGTCCCGAAGAGGCGGTTGCTATGTTGAATAAGAATCTTGATATGGATATCGAACATTATGTATCTGTGAATTTTGATGCATTAATAGATGTGGTCGATGAAGTAGGGGGGATAGAGATTGATGTTACCGAAGAAGAGATCCCTTATATTTGCGGTTATGCGATAGAAATCATGAAATCAACCGGAAGAGTGTCGGCGGGCGTCACTGAACCCGGCCCCCAGATTCTAAATGGTCTGCAGGCAACTGCATATGCCAGGATTCGGTATACGGCGGGGGATGACTTCAAACGTGCAGAACGTCAGCGTATGGTACTTGCGAAGATTGTAGAGAAGCTTCAACAGGCTTCCCCTGCACAGTTAAACCGTATCATTGACAAGGTATTTCCAGAAGTTGCGACAAACTTTACTATGGCAGAGATTCTGGATTACGCAAAGGATGCTTTTGATTACCGATTAGGAGAGACGACAGGTTTTCCGTTTGATAAGACTACAGATGAGTTGGTGGATGTGGGAAGTGTTGTAATTCCAGTTACGTTGGAAAGTAATGTGGAGATGCTTCATCAGTTTTTCTATGGAGACAGCGAGGCATACTCGGTATCTTCTACGGTATCGGAGATTAGTGACAAGATTGTCTCAAAGGCAGGAAACCGTGAGCCGACAGTAAATGAGTCGACCCAGGGAATCATGAACCAGCCGGATGATGATGACTATGATGACGATTATGATTATAGCGGAAGTTCTTCGAGCGGAGGAGGCGGAAATCGAGGCAACGGCGGTGGAACATCTTCCGGAGGCGGCAGTGGTGGTTCCACCAGTGGCGGAGGAACTGGCGATACAGACGGAGGAAACAACTGGGGGGCATCTGGTGGAGAGGATGACGGTACGAATATGCCGGATAGCTCAGAACCGTCAACGCCGGATGTGCCGCCGGCTGGTGACGACATGTCAGGTTCAGAAGAATATTAGCGCATGATATATGTTACGCTGCCAGAGGTATTTCCTCTAATGCGGCGTAGTCGGAAAGCGGTTGTATAGATTACGGTACAGGAAGGTTATATGGAGTAAGAATTTGGGAAAATGAGGTAACTTACATGAGAAGAGTGAAGAAGATACTTTCTTTGTTGGTTATGGTGTGTATATTGTGTCCATGTGTATCGATGATTGCCTATGCGTCATCCGCGGAAGTACGTTTTTCAGACCCTTCTACGACAGTTGGGGCTGAGGTAGAGATATCGGTAAGAGTCATTTCTTCTGCTGATATTGTGTCGCTGAGCATGACACTGTTGTACGATACGGATATGCTGAGGTTTATCAGCGGTGATAATGCCACGGGCGGCGGTGGAACGATTACTATGAATTGTAATGGCGACAGTATTGAGGACGGGTATGTTTTAAAGTTTCAGGCATTGGCGGAAGGAACTGGAAATGTCACAATAGCAGAGTCATCGGGAACGGATATCAGCGGTTCGGGACTGGATATTACGGAAGGGAGTTCAGCCGTTACGATTGGTCCTGGAGATCCGTCGCTGATTCAAGCGGAAGAAGGAGATGGGCTTGGCGGCGAGACAGTAGGGACAGGGGAGGCAAACGGTCCGCAGGTAGAAATTGACGGGGTACCTTATATTGTCACAAATAATTTCTCTGATGCCGTGATTCCACAGGGGTTCACGCGGGGAGAGATGATGCTGGAAGGGCAAACTTGCCAGGTAGTAACGCAGCCGGTCAGCAATATGTCAGCGTTTTATCTGACTCCAGCGTCAGGAGGTGAACCAGAGTTATTCCTGTATGATGGTGATAAGGGGGCATTTCTTCCATTCGAGATGGTCAGTATCTCTGACGACCGTTATATTGTGCCGCTTAGGGACGACGGATCTGTAAATCTGCCCAAACGGTACAAGGAGACTGTACTGACTTTGAATGGCAAGGAATTTCCAGTATGGCAGGATGTGGATAAGGCTGATTATTACGTGCTGTATGCCCTGAATGCGGATGGTCAGCGAGAAATGTACCAGTATGACACAGTGGATAAGACTTACCAGAGATATGTGGAGCATACTGCGGCGGCGAAGGAAGAGAAGACCCCAAAAGGATGGTGGAACAAATTCCTGAAATTTGTTGCGGATTTTCTGGATATTGTATTGATTATTGGCATGATGCTGATGCTTGTCCTAATTGGATTCTTAGTTATGGTCAGTGTCAAGCTTCACAATCGTAACCTAGAACTGGATGATCTGTACGATGAATACGACATTGATCCAGATAGAGATGACGAGATGATGCCAAAGGCGAAGAAGCCTGCTCCAGGCAAAGGAATCAAGGCGGCAGTAAAAAGGAATGCAGACGAACCGGCTGTTAGAGTCCCGGCCAAGACCATGAGTTTAAAAGAAGAAGATCTCTTTGAAGAAGATGATGGTTATGATGACGACTATGACGATTTTGCTTCAGATGACTATGATGATGATTATGGTTATGACGACGATTATGATGATGATGACGACTATGGCGGGGGGTCAAACGACATGATTGACGATCTGGACGAACTTCTGAATATGCAGTCGCAAAAAAGGCGAGGGCAGAAGAAAAAGGGCGATACGTTCCAGGTAGATTTTATTGATTTAGATTAACATTTCATTGCATTAATTCAAAACCATACAGTACTATGCGAGGAGGCAGGTAATGACGGTCGGGAGTTAATGCAATGATTTTTATTACAGATGTAAAGGAGCTTTCTCATATGTGTGGAATTGTAGGTTATATCGGGAACAGGCAGGCAGCTCCAATCCTATTAGACGGATTGGCAAAACTGGAGTACAGAGGATATGATTCTGCCGGAATCGCAGTATACAACGACGGCGGAATCGACATGATCAAATCCAAAGGCAGGCTCAAAGTATTAAGCGAGCTGACCCATGACGGCGCCACATTGCCGGGGACGCTGGGAATCGGCCATACGCGCTGGGCGACCCACGGCTCGCCGTCAGACGTGAACGCGCATCCCCACTTCAATGCCGATAAGAGCATCGTAGTCGTACATAACGGTATCATCGAGAACTATTTAAAGCTCAAGAAGAAACTGGAAAAGCGGGGATATGAGTTCCTGTCCGAGACGGATACGGAGATTATCGCCCACCTTCTGGACTACTACTATCAGGGCAACCCTTTACAGGCAATCACTAAAATCATGCACCGGATGGAAGGCTCCTATGCCCTGGGAATTATTTTCAAAGACCACCCAGAGGAGCTTTATGCCGTGCGCAAAGACAGCCCGTTAATCGTCGGACATACGGACGGCGGAAGCATCATTGCCTCCGATGTCCCGGCGGTGCTGCGCTATACCAGAGACGTCTATTTTATCGAAAATGAAGAAATCGTCCGCATGACAAAAGATTCCATGGAGTTCTACAATGTAGACGAAGAACCCATTGCCAAAGAACCGGTGCGTATCGAATGGGACGTGAATGCAGCCGAAAAGGGCGGTTACGAGCATTTTATGCTGAAAGAGATGTACGAACAGCCGAAAGCCGTTATGGACACATTTTCCCCAAGAATCAAGTGCAACGGAATCGAAATCGAAGAACTGGGCATGACGGACGGCGACATCCGTGAAATCCAAAAAATCATGATCGTTGCGTGCGGTTCTGCATCCCATGTAGGGCATACCAGCAAATACATTCTTGAGGGGCTTGCAAGAATTCCGGTGGAAGTAGACATGGCGTCAGAATTCCGCTACCGGAACCCTATCTTAGATGAGCATACATTGGTAATCGTAATCAGCCAGTCCGGAGAGACGGCAGACACCCTGGCCGCCCTGCGCGAAGCGAAGAAGATGGGCGCAAGGGTGCTGGGAATCGTTAATGTAGTAGGAAGCTCCATCGCAAGGGAAGCCGACAATGTTATGTACACCTGGGCAGGCCCGGAAATTGCAGTGGCCACCACCAAAGCATACTCGGCGCAGCTGACAGCCATGTATCTTCTGGCAATGAAGTTCGCACAGGTAAGAGGAAAGCTCTCAGAAAGCGATTTAGAAAAAATGATAGGAGAAATGAAAGCCCTCCCTGCACAAATCGAGATGATTCTGAACAACCGGGAAAAAATCCAGAAATTTGCCACCCGCTATCTGGCGGCACGGGACATTTTCTTCATCGGAAGGGGAATCGACCATGCAATATCAATGGAGGGCTCCTTGAAACTAAAAGAAATCTCCTACATCCACTCCGAGGCATACGCCGCCGGCGAACTTAAACACGGCACCATCTCCCTTGTAGAGGAGGGAACTCTGGTAACGGCAGTCCTGACCCAGAAAGACCTCTACAAAAAGATGATCAGCAACATGGAAGAAGTCCGCACCCGGGGCGCATTCGTAATGGCAGTCACGACAGAAGGCAACACCGAAGCCGAAAAAGCCGCCGACTACGTGACCTACATACCGGAAACCAACAAATACTTTACCAACTCCCTTGCCATCATCCCCCTCCAGCTCTTCGCCTACTACATCGCCGTAGGCCGCGGCTGCGACGTAGACAAACCAAGAAACCTAGCAAAATCCGTCACGGTAGAGTAATCACATATTCCGGCTGTACGGAAGAAATTTACCGATACACAGGCAGAGAGGGCGCGTTGCCCTGTCTCGCACCCGGGACTCCCCGCCCTCTCTGCCGTCCGCCCGGAAAAACCATCCGCCCAGCCCAATCACCCAACTAACTCCTCCAACCCATGAAACGTATACCCCATTTCCTCCCATTTCCCCAGTAATTCGTCCAGAATCTCCGCATTGGTACTGGAGGTACTATGTAACAGCACAATCGCCCCGGGGTGGATACGCCCCAGCAATTTATCGAACGCTTCGTCGTGGGAAGGCTGGTTATCCTGATACCAGTCAACATAAGCAAGGCTCCAGAAGAACGTATGATACCCCATATCTTTCGCCATCTGGAGATTCTCCGTACTGTATTTTCCCTGGGGCGGGCGGTAGTATTTTACCATCTCTTCCCCAGTAATCTCTTTGTACAGGTCTTCTACATCTTTCAGTTCCTTTTCAAATGCTTCCTTTGTGGATATCTGTGACATATCCGGATGATGAAAAGTATGGTTGCCCACCGTATGTCCGTCCTTGTGCATGCGTTTCACCAGTTCCGGGCTTGTGGAAATAAAATTCCCGACCACAAAGAAGGTCGCGCTTGCCTTATGCTTTTTCAGGGCGTCCAGAAGTGCTTCCGTATTTCCGTTCTCATATCCGCAGTCGAAAGTCAGGTAAATCCGTTTCTCGTCCGTGTCTTCCGCATAATAAGCGTCATACTTTCTAAGTTCTTCAAACGTGGCGTTTGCGACAGGAGGCTTCCCCTCTTCCTGAAAACTTAGCCCCCAGTTTTCCGCGGCCGGAACGATTGCAGATGAAACCGCATCGGAGGCGGACGGCGCCGAAGTCTTTGGCGGGAACCGGGCGGCAGCCAGGCATCCAGCGAAATAGGATAAGACAAAGAACAGGGTGATTCCCAGTGGTTTGAGATATGACATAGATACTCCATTTGAGTTCGTTATAGTATGTATATGCATTCCCTTGCAATGTATGAGAAAAGAGTGTAAAATTACATGAGACTGAAAAAGCAAAAGCGAGGTAAGGTGTCAATGATAACAAAGGAAAAGATGAAGTGGATGACGGCTGGCTTTCTGGCAGCCCATATATTTTTATTTTGTGTGATATTCCGCGCGCCAAAGAAGCGGTGGGAGCAGGACAGTTATGACTGTGCCATTGTCTGCGGGTGCAGGGTGAAGGCGGACGGCGTCCCGTCCGACACGCTGAAAGCAAGGGTCGAGAAAGGCGTGGAACTCTGGAAGGAGAAGAAGGTGAAGTATCTCATCATGTCAGGGGCGGCGGTCCACAGCGATTACGTGGAGGCAGAGGCGATGAAGCGGTATGCCATGGAGCTTGGCGTACCCGGCGAGTATATTTTAGAAGAGAAGCAGGCAGTCAGCACCTACCATAACCTGCTGTATTCCTGCCGGATGATGCAGAACTGTAATTTTCAGGATTGCGTCGTGGTGACGAGCGGATGGCATCTGCGTAAAGCGGACCATTATACCAGGTCAAAAGGGGTGCGTTATGTGATGGCGGCGGCCAAGAATCCTAAGAAGCAGAAGTTTTTGGAAATATTATGGCTCCATGTGCGTACAAATGTGCAGATGTATCTGAATATGTGGAGAGGTTATTATTGACAGTATTTTTGGACAGGCAGGCCGCGAGGATGGCAATGAGAGAAAAAGAACGAAGACAGATATGCCCGGAGATTCATTACCGTAAAGCCAAAGACGGCGTCGTGATTACGGGATGTTATGGGACGGAAGGGAAAGTGATTCTTCCGGATGAGATTGACGGAATGGAAGTGAAGGGGATCGGAGACTATGCGTTTGCTAAAGACCGCAGGGAAGAAGGGGAAGCGTTGGTGTACACAGATACGCGGCATGGTGTATGTCATAGCCCATTTACGGGAAGTATAAAGGGCAGGATTGGCGGCGGCATGGTAGAGGAGGTTCATCTTCCGGCCCGGGTGACGGAGATTGGCAGGTATGCTTTTTACCGATGTAAGAACCTAAAGAAGCTGACGCTGACGGACAGCCTGCTTGAGATTGGCGGCGGTGCGTTTACCGGATGTCGCCTGTCGGAGGTGGAGATTCATTTTCAGGAAGGGGAGCAAAGCTGCCTGAAATCCATTCTGGATGAGATTCGCTTTGAGGTTCGGGTGAAACTTCGCTATTCTTCAAGCGGAAGCGCGGTAAAGGAGCAGGAGGCGCGTCTTCTCTTCCCGGAGCATTATGAGGAAGCCGTAGAGAATACCCCCGCAAGGATATTGTTTACCCAGCATCATGGTGCGGGCGGTTATTACCGGCAGTGCTTTTATGATCGGAAACTGGATTTCAAGAAATATGACGAACTGTTCTTTCATACGGTGGCCCAGGAGAAACCAGAGATTGCGGCGGAGCTGGCGCTTGACCGCCTGCGCTGTCCGTTCCGGCTGGCAGAAGGAGCGCAGGAGGCATATGGAACTTATGTGAGGGAGCATTTGGAAGATGCGGCGGATTTTCTGATTGGGCATGAGGATGTGGAAGGGATTCGGTTTCTTTCGTCCAAAGGATACTGGACGGAGGCGGCTTTGGACTATGCAGTGGATGCGGCGTCAAAGAGGAAGGAAACGGAGATCCTGAGCGTCCTTATGGATGAGAAACACAGGAGGTATCCGGCGAGAAAGAAGAAGTTTGAGCTGTGAGGTATGAGAATATTGGGAAGTGAAAGACGAGTTATGGAGAAGGGCATGGATACAGGCGAAAAACTGGAAATGATCGGCAGGAAGATTCTTACCGTCTCCCGCAATGAGCTGTATCTGAAAATGCGTTTTCTGGATGTGGCGCTTTCAAGCCTGGCATTTGTGATGGACGTTGGTGCAGACGGACTTGGGACAGACGGATTATTCCTATACTACCATCCCCAATATCTGGGCGGGCTTTACCGGGAAGACCGGATCAGGGTGAACCGGCTCTATCTGCATCTGGTACTTCATGGGATTTTCCATCACATCACCAGAAGGAAGGGGCGCAAGGAACGTCTCTATAGCCTTGCCTGTGATATTGCCGCGGAATCCATCATAGACGGCATGCAGTACCGGTGCGTCCTTGCGGGCCGTTCTTTGCTCCGGCGGGAAACCTATGGAAGGCTTCACAAGGAACTCAAGGTTTTATCGGCGGATAAGGTCTATCGAGTCCTTTACGGCCTGGGGCTTTCCGAGGAAGAAACCTTCAGGCTTGAGGCAGAATTCCGGATAGACGACCACAGTTACTGGCCAAAGGAAGAGGAAAAGAAGAAGCAGGAAGAGATTGAGAACCGATGGCAGGATGTGAGTGAGCAGATGGAGACAGAGATGGAAACATTTTCAGAGGAAATGTCATCGGGAGCGGGGGATTTCATCGGGCAGCTTAGGGTGGAGAACCGGGAACGTTTCGATTACCGCCAGTTCCTCAGGAAATTTTCGGTTCTGCGGGAAGAGACGGCGGTGGATGAGGATTCTTTCGACTATGTATTTTATACCTATGGGCTGTCCCTGTACGGCAATCTGCCCCTTGTGGAACCGCTGGAGTGGAAGGAGACGCAGAAGGTGGAAGAGTTTGCGGTGGTGATTGATACGTCCATGTCCTGTTCCGGCGAACTGGTGAAAAAATTTCTGGAAGAAACTTATGATGTACTCAGTGAGAACAACAGCTTTTTTTGCAAGGTGAATATCCATGTCATCCAGTGTGACGACAGGGTGCAGACAGACCGGAAGATTACCAGTGGGGAAGAACTCAGGGAGTATATGGAGAATCTGGAACTGCGGGGAGAGGGAGGGACGGATTTCAGGCCCGCGTTCGTATATGTCGAGGAGCTGATGCGCCGGCATGTGTTCGGGCAGTTGAAAGGGTTGATCTATTTTACGGACGGAAAAGGAATTTATCCGGGGAAGATGCCGCCCTTTGAGACGGCGTTCGTGTTTTTGGAGGAAGATTATGAAGATATGGATGTTCCGCCTTGGGCGATAAAGCTGGTGCTTTCTGAGGATGAACTGAATAGAGGAGGTTGCCATGGATATTAAGCGGGCAAAACAGGAAATCAAGGATTCGATAGAGGCTTATCTGCTGAAAGACGGGGACGGCGGCTACAAGATACCGTCCATCCGCCAAAGACCCATTCTGTTGATGGGGCCTCCGGGGATTGGAAAGACTCAGATTATGCAGCAGATTGCGAAGGAATGTAAGATTGGGCTGGTGGCTTACACGATTACTCATCACACGAGGCAGAGTGCGGTGGGATTGCCGTTTATCCGTGAGAAAATGTATGGCGGCAGAGAATATTCTGCCACGGAGTATACGATGAGTGAAATCATCGCATCCATATATGAGAAGATGGAGACGACAGGAATCAAAGAGGGGATTCTGTTCATCGATGAGATCAACTGTGTCTCCGAGACGCTTGCGCCTACGATGCTTGAGTTCCTTCAATGTAAGACCTTTGGCAATCAGGCAGTCCCTCAGGGGTGGATTATCGTTGCGGCCGGCAATCCGCCGGAGTATAACAAATCTGTGCGGGATTTTGATATCGTGACCCTTGACAGGATTCGGAAGATTGACGTGGAAGAGAATTATGAGGCATGGAAGGAATACGCCTATCGAGCGGAGATACACCCGGCAATCATGGCGTATCTGGAAATCCGGCGGGATTATTTCTATCGGATTGAGACCACGGTGGACGGCAAGGCGTTCGCGACGGCGCGGGGATGGGAGGATTTATCAGAATTCCTGAAGGCCTGTGAGATTTTGGGAAAACGGGCGGACAGGGATGTGGTGCATCAATATATCCAGCATTGGAAGATTGCGAAGGATTTTGCAAATTATCTGGAGTTATACGAGAAATATAAGCGGGATTACGGTCTTTTGCGGATTGTGGAAGGCAATTATGGACGGGAGACGGTGGAGCAGATTCAGTATGCGCCTTTCGACGAGCGGCTTAGTGTGGTAAGTATGCTGATTGGAAAACTTGGCGGAATGTTCCGGGACAGATTTGAGGAAGACCGGTATATCACTTTGCTTTATGAATATCTGCTTCGTTACAAAGAGTGCTTGGAGCTTAACACGGTAATTTGGGAAGCGTCAGAGAAATATGGGAAACTACGGAAAGCAGAGCATCTGACCAGGATGGAGGATGGAATCTGGCAAAAAGCGCTTGGCGCTCTTGAGCGGTATGGGCAGGAGGCGAAGAAGGAACATCTGTCGGGGGAAGATGCATTTGACCGTATCAAAGAAATGTTCGGGCAGGAGACGAAAGCGCGGGAGGAGAAAATAGAGGAGACATTGGATGCGCTTGAGCATGCTTTTGACTTCATGGAGGAAGCTTTCGGAGACAGCCAGGAGATGGTCGCATTTGTGACGGAGCTGAATACGAATGTTTATAGCGTGCAGTTCTTGAAGGACAATGAATGTGAGAGGTATTACCGTTATAATAAAAAGCTGTTGTTCGGGGAACAGCAGGAGGAGATTTTAAAAGAGCTTGACGAGGTGGAACAGGAGTTGAATACTGCAATCAAATGAAAGGTCTTGCAGAAGGAGGAAGAGAAGATGTTGTTGGTACATTACCCAAAGTGCAGTACATGCCAGAAGGCAAAGAAGTGGCTTAATGAGAAGGGCGTGGAGTTTGAAGAGAGGAATATTAAGGATGAGAATCCCACGAAAGAAGAAGTGAAGGCGTGGCATGAGAAGAGCGGGATGCCTTTGAAGAAATTTTTCAATACCAGCGGAATGATTTACCGGGAAATGCAGTTGAAGGACAAGTTGCCGGATATGACGGAGGAAGAGCAGTATGAACTGCTCTCGACGGACGGTATGCTGGTGAAACGGCCGATTCTGGTGACGGATACGGCTGTGGTGACGGGATTCCGTGAGAAGGAGTGGGAGAAACTGGTATGAGGAGTAGGAGAAGCCGATAAGGAAAGGAGTGGGAGAAACTGATATGAGAAGGGATGACCGGATGATGGAGAAGTTTGGCAAGATTGATCTCCATCTCCATCTGGACGGTTCGCTGTCGGCGGAGACGGTTTTGAAGCTGGCGCAAAAAGGACATGTGGAGCTTCCGGCGGATACCCCGGAAGGACTTCGACCCTATCTTACGGCAAAAAACGATTGTGGGAGCCTGAATGAATATCTGAAATGCTTTGACATCCCACTGGCTGTCTTACAGACGGCAGAGAACCTGAGGGTGGCGGCTTATGACCTTGGACTGGGGCTTGCAAAGAGAGGGCTTCGCTATGGGGAAATCCGGTTCGCACCCCAGCTCCACAGGCAGAAAGGGCTTACTCAGGAGGAGGCAGTGCAGGTGGTTCTTGCGGGGCTTGAAAGGGCTGCACATGAGGCAAAGAAGGCTGTATGCAAAGCAGGGCAGGGAATTTGCCTGCGGGCGATTTTATGCTGTATGCGGGGAGACGGGCTTCGTGCAGAGAATCTGGAAACCGTGCGGGTTGCGTCCCGTTATCTGGGAAAAGGCGTAGTGGCAGTGGATTTGGCGGGAGCCGAAGCCTTGTACCCCACCGATGATTATGAGGAGGAATTCCGGTATGCCAGAAGCCTTGGTATCCCCTTTACCATCCATGCGGGAGAGGCGGACGGAGCAAAAAGTATCTGGAAGGCGTTAGAATTCGGCGCCGCGCGGATCGGGCATGGGGTACGTGCAATCGAGGATGAAGAACTGATGGAGGAGCTTAAAAGGCAAGGATGCGCATTGGAGATGTGCCCGTCCAGTAATTTACAGACAAAGGCGGTCGGGAGCCTTTCGGAATATCCACTCCGGAAGTATCTTGAGCATGGGATAAAGGTGACGGTGAACAGCGATAACATGACGGTATCGGATACCTGGGTCGGGAAAGAATTCGCATTACTTTCACAAGAATACGGACTTACAAAAGAGGAGGCAGGAAAGCTGCTTGAGAATGCCGAATGGGCGGCGTTTGGGATATCGTAAGGTAGTACGTAGATTTTGCAGGAATTGTTCCTTACAAAGGAACAGGCAAGGAGGGAAATGTCATGACGATTCAGGAAATGAAACGCAGGAAACAGGAATGGGGCTATACATATTTTCAGATTGCAGAATTATCCGGAGTCCCCATAGAGACGGTAAAGAAGATATTTGAGGGAAATGCGGAAAATATAGATTATAGGACATGGAGCGATCTGGAAAATGCATTCCGGGAGAAGATGGTGGTCAAGGAAGCGTCGGCTGCATACGCGGTGAAGCGAAAGCCGGGTTCTTATACGATTGAGGATTACTGGGATTTGCCGGACGATCTGCGGGTGGAATTGATTGACGGATATTTCTACGACATGGCGGCTCCTACGACCTTCCATCAGTTGATGGCTGCGGAAGTCCATCGGCAGATTGCGAACCATATCTTAGACCGTGACGTGGCGTGTACGCCTTTCATCTCCCCTGTGGACGTCCAGTTGGACAGCGACGAGAAGACCATGATTCAGCCGGATGTGGTGATTGTCTGCGACCCGGAAAAGATTGTCAGGCGCAATATTATAGGCGCGCCGGATTTTGTGCTGGAAGTGGTGTCGCCGGGAACCAAGCGGCGGGATTATATTGTCAAGCTTGCGAAATATGAACAGGCAAAGGTTCGGGAATACTGGATTGTAGACCCCTATACAAAGAAGGTGCTGGTGTATTTCCTGGAAGGGGAAGGCGAAGTCACCATTTATCCAATCGACGCCCAGATTCCGGTCAATATTTTTGGCGGGGAATTAGTGCTGGATTTCAAGAGGATTGCCCAGTGGGCAGATAAGGAATGGGATTAGTGTGCCCACATATAAGTAGATTTTACAAAAGAAAGGGGTTCATTTGCCATGGGGATTATAGAGCTGTTTTTGATTGCTGTGGGGCTTTCGATGGATGCATTTGCCGTATCAATCTGTAAAGGGCTTTCCATGAAGAAATGTACGTGGAGGAAGGCGTCGCTTGTGGGGGCGTATTTTGGGATATTTCAGGCAGGTATGCCCCTTGTGGGATATGTCTTAGGCGTCCAGTTCCGGGATGTGATTACGTCAATTGACCACTGGATTGCATTTGTCCTTCTTGGATTTATAGGAGGAAATATGGTCCGGGAGGCGCTTAGGCCAGAGGCGTGCTGCCAGGAGGCGGATGAGGCGCTGGATATACGGACGATGCTGGGGCTTGCGGTGGCGACCAGCATCGATGCCCTTGCGGTAGGAGTGACATTTGCATTTCTCAAGGTAGATATTGTGCCGGCGGTCTGTTTTATTGGCGTGATAACGTTTACATTATCGGTGGCAGGTGTTAAAATAGGCAATATATTTGGGACGAAGTATCAGGCGAAGGCGGAGCTTTTGGGAGGGATTATTCTGATTTTAATGGGAGCAAAGATTTTGATTGAGCATCTATTGTCTTGAATTTCGCGGGGGATAGAGGATTGTATTCGGATGTAAGAGAGGAGAAAAATATGAAGTGGAATCAGTTCCGGCTGACGACGACGACGCAGGCTGAGGACATCGTAAGCAGTATGTTGATGGACTTAGGGATTGAGGGCGTCCAGATTGAGGACAAGGTGCCTCTGACAAAGGAGGATAAGGAGCAGATGTTTGTGGACATCCTGCCGGATTTGCCGGAGGATGACGGCAAGGCATACCTGACCTTTTATCTTGGGGAAGAGGAGGATAAGGGAAGTATCTTGATGAATGTACGAAAGGAACTGGAAGAGATGCGCTCTTATCTGGATGTGGGCGAATGTACCATCGAAGAATCCCAGACAGAGGATGTGGACTGGGTGAATAACTGGAAACAGTATTTCCACCAGTTTTACATTGACGATATCCTTGTCATTCCGTCTTGGGAGAAGGTGGAGGAAAAGGACGAGGACAGGCTGATCATCCACATCGACCCGGGAACGGCGTTCGGGACGGGGACTCACGAGACGACCCAGTTATGTATCCGCCAATTGAAAAAGTATGTGGAAAAGGGCGCGCGTATTCTGGATGTTGGGTGCGGAAGCGGAATTTTGGGGATGCTTGCGCTAAAGTTCGGCGCAGAGTACTCGGTGGGGACAGATTTGGACCCCTGCGCCATTGAAGCGACCCATGAGAATATGGAAGCCAACGGCATTTCCAAAGAGCAGTATGAGGTCATGATCGGGAATATCATTGACGATGTGTCTGTGCAGGATGCGGTGGGATATGAGAGGTATGATATTGTGGCGGCGAACATCCTTGCGGATGTGCTGGTTCCTCTTACGCCTGTGATTGTACGTCAGATGAAACCGGGAGGAATCTATATCACCAGCGGGATTATCGACGATAAGGAAACTGTGGTGGTGGATGCTGTGAAAGCGTCCGGCCTTGAGGTCCTGGAGGTGAATCATCAGGGCGAGTGGGTATCTGTGACGGCGAGGAAGAATTGATGCAGCATTTTTTTGTGACGCCTTCTCAGGTGAAGGACGGGAAAATTTTTGTGGAAGGTTCCGATGTGAACCATATGAAGAACGTACTCAGGATGCGTCCGGGCGAGGAACTGATGGTGAGCGACGGCAATAATTTAAAGTATCTGTGCGCGGTAGAGGAATATGGGGAGGGCGGCGCTGTTCTTCGGATTTTGGAAGAAATGCAGACAGATACGGAGTTGTCTTCTAAGCTCTATCTGTTCCAGGGGCTTCCAAAGCAGGATAAGATGGAGCTGATTGTACAAAAAGCCGTGGAATTGGGGGCGTATCAGGTAATCCCGGTAAGCACCAGGCGTTCGGTGGTGAAGCTGGATGAGAAGAAGGCTTTAAAAAAGGTGGAGCGGTGGCAGCAGATCGCCCTAAGCGCCGCAAAGCAGGCGGGCAGAGGGTATATTCCCCAGGTGGCGGATGTGATGTCTTACCCGGAGGCTCTGTCCTATGCTAAGAAGCTGGATGTGGTATTGATTCCTTATGAGCTTGCAGAAGGCATGAAGGAGACGAAAGAAATCATAGAATCCATTGTGCCGGGGCAGTCGGTGGGAATTTTTATCGGACCGGAGGGCGGCTTCGAGAAGGAGGAAGTGGAGCTTGCCCTGGAGTGGGGAGCAAAGGCGGTCACTCTGGGAAGACGGATTTTAAGGACGGAGACGGCGGGGCTTGCCATGCTGTCTGTTTTGATGTTCCGGTTGGAAGAATCGATTTGATTGTGACCTATCACATGGAAAGAACATATTCTGTTAATAAGAAAATAGAAAAATCAGGAAGTGAAATGAATGGGAGAAATATATTTAGACAACTCCGCGACTACCCGGGCATATGACTGCGTAGGGGAACTGGTAAAGAAGGTAATGTGCGAAGACTATGGCAACCCATCTTCCATGCATGCCAAAGGCGTTGCGGCAGAGCAATATATAAAAGAAGCAAAAGAGACATTTGCCAAGCTTCTCAAGGTGCAGCCTAAGGAAATCGTGTTCACGTCCGGCGGGACGGAGAGCGATAATCTTGCGCTTAGGGGCGTTGCCATGGCGAACCAGCGTGCCGGGAAACATCTGATTACCACTGCCATTGAACACCCGGCAATCATCAATACCATGCGCCATTTAGAGGAGGAAGGGTTCCGAGTGACCTATCTTCCGGTGGACCGCTACGGAAGGGTGAAGTTAGATGCGCTGAAGGAGGCATTGTGTAAAGATACTATCCTTGTATCCATTATGTATGTGAATAACGAGGTAGGCTCTGTCCAGCCGATTCAGGAGGCAGCGGGTATCGTAAAGGCATATAACCAGAACATCCTGTTCCATGTGGATGCGGTACAGGGCTTCGGGAAATATCGGATTTACCCGAAAAAACTGAAGGTAGATCTGTGTTCGATCAGTGGGCATAAGATTCATGGGCCTAAGGGTACGGGAATCTTATATATTGGGGAAAATGTGAAGATTAAGCCTATCGTATTCGGCGGAGAACAGCAGAAGAATATCCGTTCCGGTACGGAAAATGTTCCGGGCATTGCGGGTATTTCCTTAGCGGCGAAGATGATTTATCAGGATTTGGATGTGAAGGTGGCGCGGATGCGCAGGCTGAAACAGCGGTTCATCAAGGGTGTCAGCCAGATTGAAGATACCGTCATACACGGGCTTTATGATGAGACCAGCGCACCCCACATTATCAGCGTAGGTTTTGCGGGAATCCGAAGCGAAGTGCTTCTGCATGCCTTGGAGGAAAAAGGCATCTATGTATCCTCCGGGTCGGCATGCTCGTCGAATCATCCTCAGGTCAGCGGCGTCCTGAAAGGCATCGGGGCAAGGCAGGAATTCTTAGACGCTACCTTGCGGTTCAGTATGTCAGAATTTACAACGCCACAGGAGATTGACTATACGTTAGATACCCTCTACAATATAGTGCCGAACCTTCGGAAATATACCAGGCGTTAAGAAAAATATGTGAATAGAAG
Organism: Lachnospiraceae bacterium; assembly: GCA_910574885.1. GTDB lineage: Bacteria > Bacillota > Clostridia > Lachnospirales > Lachnospiraceae > Sporofaciens. The sequence continues at coordinate 168,890 of CAJTDD010000005.1, forward strand.
AGAGAAGAGAGAAGATGAGATATCATACTTTTTTAATTAAATACGGAGAGATAGGAATCAAAGGCAAGAACCGTTATCTGTTTGAGGATGCGCTCGTCAGACAGGTGCGGTTCGCACTGAAAGACGTAGAAGGGCAGTTTGAAGTCCATAAGTCCCAGGCAAGGATTTATGTGGACTGTGACGGGGATTATGATTATGACGATACGGTGGAACATTTGAAGCGGGTGTTCGGTATCGTGGGAATCTGCCCGGTAGTCCGTATGGAGGATGGGGGATTTGAGCAGTTGAAGAAGGACGTGGTCGCCTATATGGACGAGGCGTATCCGGATAAGAACCTGACCTTCAAGGTGGAGGCAAGGCGTGCGCGGAAATCCTACCCCCTTACTTCCATGGAGATTAACTGCGCGCTGGGCGAGGCGATTCTTGACGCATTTCCTGAGACGAAGGTGGACGTGCATCATCCGGATGTGATGCTGAACGTAGAGGTGCGCAATGAGATCTACGTCTATTCCAGGATTATCCCGGGGGCAGGCGGGATGCCGGTGGGAACCAACGGTAAGGCCATGCTGCTTTTGTCAGGCGGGATTGACAGCCCTGTAGCCGGGTATATGATTTCCAAGCGGGGAGTGGGAATTGAGGCCACTTATTTTCATGCGCCGCCCTATACCAGTGAACGGGCGAAGCAGAAGGTGGTGGACCTGGCGAGAATTGTGTCGCGGTATGCCGGGCCGGTTAAGTTACATGTGGTGAATTTTACGGACATTCAGTTGTATATTTATGACCAGTGTCCTCACGATGAGCTGACGATTATTATGAGAAGGTATATGATGCGTATTGCGGAACATTTCGCGAAAAAGGATGGGTGCCTTGGTCTGATTACGGGCGAGAGCATCGGGCAGGTGGCGAGCCAGACCATGCAGAGCCTTGCCGCCACCAACGACGTCTGCACGATGCCGGTGTACCGGCCTGTGATTGGGTTTGACAAGCAGGAGATCGTGAATATTTCTGAGAAGATTGGGACTTATGAGACGTCTATCCAGCCCTTTGAGGACTGCTGTACGATTTTTGTGGCGAAGCATCCGGTGACGAAGCCCAATGTGGAGGTGATTCGCAGGTCGGAAGAGCATCTGAGCGAGAAGATCGATGAGTTGATGAAGACGGCGCTTGAGACGGTGGAGATTATTGAGGTGAAATAGGAGTACCGGATATTCCTGTTAGGGATGAACAGTGGTGATAATAAAAAGGGCAAGGCTCATATATAAGCCTGCCCTTATGTTCAAAATAACCGTCTGGAATATTCTTACTCACAGATATAAGCCTTGAGCGCATCGAGAATCGTATCAATCTCAGCCGTATCTGCATGGATGTTCAAGTCAATCGGCTTGGAAAGGTCTAAGCTGAAAATCCCCATAATAGACTTCGCGTCGATGACGTACCTTCCGGATACCAAATCGAAATCGTGGTCAAATTTTGTGATATCATTTACAAAAGACTTTACCTTATCAATAGAATTCAAAGAAATCTGAACTGTTTTCATTGGACTATACCTCCCTTATTTTTTCGTGTTCTATACCTATCTTAAAAGTAAGTGGTAGAAAAGTCAAGGAACAATTTGCCAAAGATGTAAAGTATTCCATCTGAAATATTCTGGCAACCTGCATAGAAGGGAGGGCATCCCGCAATACCTGCCACATGGGGGCAGACGGAAAGGAATGGTAGTATAATATGAAAAAAGCAGCATTACATAATCTTGGATGCAAGGTGAACGCATATGAGACAGAAGCAATGCAGGAGTTATTAGTCCGGAACGGATATGAGATTGTGCCGTTCCAGGAGAAAGCGGACATTTACATTATTAACACATGCACTGTCACCAATATGGCAGACCGTAAGTCAAGGCAAATGCTGCACAGGGCGAGAAAGCAGAACCCGGAGGCTTTAGTGGTGGCATGCGGCTGTTACGTCCAGGCAAAGGAGGGCGAGCAGGAGGAATGTGTGGATGTTGTGATTGGGAACAACCGCAAGAAGGATTTGATTGAGATATTGGAAGGATTTGAGTCCGGCAAAAAAAGGCTTGAAAAAGAAATATTGGACATCAACCATACCAATGAATACGAGGAACTGCACCTTGAGCAGACGGCAGAACATACCCGCGCATACGTAAAGGTGCAGGACGGCTGCAACCAGTTCTGTACCTACTGTATCATTCCTTATGTCCGGGGAAGGGTCAGAAGTCGCGCCCGGGACAGTGTGCTTGGGGAAATCCAAAAGCTTGCGGATAACGGCTACAAAGAGGCAGTCCTGACCGGAATCCATCTAAGCTCCTATGGCATCGATACGAATGACAGCCTGCTTGGCCTGATTCTTGCAGTCCATGAGATTCCGGGCATCCAAAGAATCCGGCTGGGTTCTCTTGAACCGAGAATCATCACGCAGGAATTTGTGGAAACGCTTGCAGAACTCCCAAAGATATGTCCCCATTTCCACCTATCCCTGCAAAGCGGGTGCGACGATACATTAAAGCGGATGAACCGACGCTACACGTCTGAGGAATACTATGAGAAATGTATGCTCCTGCGGAAATATTTCACCCGTCCAGCATTGACCACAGATGTAATCGTAGGCTTCCCAGGAGAGACGCAAGAAGAGTTTGCACAGTCCAAGGCATTTATCGACAAGGTCAATTTCTACGAGACTCATGTATTCAAATATTCAAAGCGGGAAGGGACGAAGGCGGCAGCCATGAAAGACCAGATACCGGAGGAAATTAAGGCCTGCCGCAGCAATGAGCTTCTTTCGCTTAGCAGAAGGAAACAGGAGGCTTACGAGGATGCGCTTCTTGGGACGGTGCAGGAAGTCTTGATGGAAGAAGAGATTCTGGTAGGAGGAGAACGTTACCTGACGGGACACACCCGGGAATATGTGAAGGTTGGACAGAAATTAGGCGAAAATCGGATAAATGAGTTGGTAAATGTAGAAATTGAGAGCCGTTTACAAATAATTCATTGAATTTTTCCCGTCAATAGGTTAGAATAACAGTGAAGTATTTTTGGAGGACGTGAGTATATGAGAGATTTAAGCAGCACACAGTTTTTTCAGGTAGAAAGCGGTCCACAGATTCAAGCAAAAGATATACTTGAGATTGTGTACAGGGCATTGAGCGAAAAAGGATATAATCCGGTGAACCAGATTGTAGGGTATATTATGTCAGGAGATCCGACATATATCACAAGCTACGACGGGGCGCGCAGCCTGATTATGAAGATGGAGCGGGACGAACTGGTAGAAGAGATGCTTAAAACGTATATTGAGCACAACAGATGGGTATAATCTATGAGAATCATGGGACTGGACTACGGCTCTAAGACAGTAGGCGTAGCGATCAGTGACGCTCTGGGCATTACGGCTCAGGGGATAGAGACAATTTGCCGTAAGGAAGAGAACAAGCTGCGCAAGACCTGTGCGCGTATCGAGGCGTTGATTGAAGAGTATGAGGTTGAGCGGATTGTGCTTGGGCTTCCGAAGCATATGAACAATGATATTGGGGAACGGGCGGAACAATCCATAGCGTTTGGGAAGATGCTCACCCGGCGGACAGGGCTTGAGGTCGTGATGTGGGACGAGCGCCTGACTACGGTTGAAGCGGAACGGACTTTGATTGAGAATCGTGTGAGACGGGAAGATCGCAAGAAGTATATTGACAAGGTTGCGGCTGTTATTATATTGCAGGGATATCTGGATGCCGTTGCGGCCGGTCAGGAAAAGTATTCTTGAGGAGTTATTTATGGAGAAGATAAGATTCAGATCGGAAGAGATTCCGGAGGAAGTGGACTTTTTTGTGCTGGAACAGACGAAGGTGAACGGCGTGACCTATATCCTGGTTACAGATTCGGAAGACGGGGATGCGGAGTGCCTGATACTCAAGGATACGTCAAAGGATACGTCGTCGGACAGTATCTACGAGATTGTCGAAGACGACGTGGAGCTTACGGCAATATCGAAGGTCTTCGAGGAGCTGCTTGAAGACGTCGAGATCGAAAGGTAATATACTATGTCCATCAGTAAAGAGAATTTTAAGAAAATGCTGAAAGAAAAGGGTCTTAAAGTAACCAACCAGCGGTTGCTTGTGTTAGAGGTACTTGCAGATCATCGTGATAAGCACATGACTGCGGAAGACATTTATGAACTGGTAAAGGAAGACTATCCGGAGATCGGACTGGCTACTATTTACCGGACTGTGCAGTTGTTACGGGAAATGCAGTTGGTGGATCGGATCAATCTTGATGATGGGTGCCTGCGCTATGAGATCAGCGATATGTTTGACGGGGAGACGAAGCATCATCATCATCATCTGATATGTAAGACATGTGGAAAAGTGGTTCCGTTTGAAGAGGACCTCTTAGACGAATTAGAGCGTCTTGTTGAGCAGGAGACGGGATTCCATGTGTCAGACCACGAATTAAAGTTCTACGGACAATGCCAAGAGTGCCTGAAAATGGCAGGACAATAGAACGGAGACGCACGTGGAGGTGTAAATTTGAAGAGAGAAAACAATGGAAAATTGCGAATCATTCCGCTTGGAGGTCTGGAAAAAATCGGAATGAATATCACTGCCTTCGAGTATGAAGACAGTATTATTGTCGTGGATTGCGGTCTGGCATTCCCGGAGGATGACATGCTGGGGATCGATCTTGTCATCCCGGACGTGACCTATTTAAAAGACAATATCCAGAAGGTGAAAGGATTCGTGATTACCCATGGACATGAAGACCATATCGGCGCATTATGCTATGTATTGCGGGAGATGAATCTTCCAATCTATGCGACAAAGCTTACCATGGGAATTATTGAGAGAAAATTAACGGAGCATAACCTGCTTAGGAGTACCCGGAGGAAGGTGGTAAAGCACGGGCAGTCCATCAACCTTGGGCAGTTTCGGATTGAGTTCATCAAGACGAACCACAGTATCCAGGATGCGGCGGCGCTGGCAATCTATTCCCCGGCAGGAATCGTGGTGCATACGGGAGACTTTAAGGTAGATTATACGCCGGTGTTCGGGGACGCCATTGATTTGCAGCGGTTTGCAGAGATTGGGAAGAAGGGAGTCCTTGCATTGATGTCGGACAGCACCAATGCGGAGCGGAAAGGCTTTACCCAGTCGGAGCGGACGGTGGGGATTACCTTCGACCACATTTTTTCGGAACATCAGAATACAAGGATTATCATTGCCACCTTTGCATCCAATGTAGACAGGGTGCAGCAGATTATTAATTCGGCATGCAAATATGACCGGAAGGTGGTGGTGGAAGGGCGCAGTATGGTCAATATCATTCAGGTTGCACAGGAGCTTGGATATCTGAATGTGCCTGACAAGACGCTGATTGAGATTGACCAGCTCAAGAACTATCCGCCGGAAAAGACGGTGCTGATTACTACGGGAAGCCAGGGGGAATCCATGGCTGCTTTGTCCCGTATGGCTGCGGATGTCCATAAGAAGGTTTCCATTATGCCTGGGGATACGGTCATTTTCAGTTCCAACCCGATTCCTGGCAATGAGAAATCCGTTTCCAGAGTCATCAATGAGCTGTCGGCAAAGGGGGCGGACGTTATCTTTTCCGACGCCCATGTATCCGGGCATGCTTGCCAGGAAGAACTGAAGCTGATTTATTCGCTGGTGAAGCCTAAGTATGCGATCCCGGTACACGGGGAATACCGCCATCTCAAGGCAAATGCAGGGATTGCGACGACTCTTGGAATCCCTAAGGAGAATGTGTTCATTCTCCAGTCCGGGGATGTGTTGGAACTGTGTTCCCAGGAGGCGAAGATTGTAGACAAGGTACACACAGGAGAGATTCTGGTAGATGGCCTTGGCGTGGGCGATGTGGGAAATATCGTACTGCGTGACAGGCAGCATTTGGCGGAGGATGGAATCCTGATTGTGGTTCTGACCCTTGAGAAGGGAAGCAACCAACTGCTTGCCGGACCGGATATCGTTTCCCGGGGATTCGTCTATGTCAGAGAGTCCGAGGGACTGATGGAAGAGGCCCGCAATGTGGTGTCGGAGGCTGTGGAAGACTGTCTGCTGCACCAGCGCAATGCGGATTGGAGCAAGATTAAGATGGTGATTCGGGATACCATGAATGAGTTTATCTGGAAGCGCACCAAGAGAAAACCTATGGTGCTGCCGATTATTATGGATGTATAAATTTTTAAAAAGGCTTTTGACAGTCGGTACTGTCAGGAGTCTTTTTTTATGCGCAGACCCGTGCAGAGGAAATATCCGCTTGGGCGGTGCACGGGCCGCGCGGCGGGTAGGGGAAGCTGTCTCTTCCCTGCTTGATTGTGACCCTGCCCGATGGCTCATATTTATTGAAATAAACAGTATAAAACAGTTGACAACAGTATTGTACTGTTATATACTGTTTGTAAAGAAGGAGGGATGAAATGAAATTAATCATTAATCATTCTTCCATGCAGCCAATCTACGAACAGATTGTGGAGCAGATTAAGAACAAGGTTATGCATGGGGAACTTAAAGAAGATACGGCGCTTCCGTCTGTAAGGACGCTGGCGAAGGAATTAAAGGTCAGCGCATTGACGGTGAAGAAAGCCTATGACGTGCTGGAAGAGGAAGGCTTCGTGAACACAGTTCACGGGAAAGGCAGCTTCGTGGCTTTTGCCAGTCAGGGATTGATGCTTGAGGAGAAGAAGAAGGAAGTCGAGGCGGATTTAGAGCGGGCAATCCGGAAAGGACGAAGCTGCGGGATGACGGACTCGGAGATCCAGACGTTATTTGGGCTTATTATGGACGACTGAAGCAGGAGCCCGGATGAAAAGGGAAGAAGTCCGGATGAAGGGGAAAGAGAGAATGGAAGAAATCCGGATGAAGAGAGTAGAGAGAATGGAAGAAGTCCGGATGAAGAAAGATAAGTGGCAGGAGGATTGGCAGGATGTTGAGATTGAATAGGGTAAGGAAAGAGTACAAGGGATTTCAGCTAGACTGTACCCTGGAAGTGCAGGAAGGATGCGTGACTGGGCTGATTGGAAAGAACGGTGCGGGAAAGAGTACTACATTTAAGGCGATTCTTGGGCTTTTGAAGACCGACGGAGGGAGCATTGAGATTTTTGGAAAGCCGGTTTATGAGATTGGGAACAAAGAAAAGGAGGATATCGGAGTGGTTATGTCAGACGCGGGGTTTTGCGGTTATCTGACGATTCAGGATTTGCTTCCTATGCTCAAGAGCCTGTACAGGAATTTTCAGGAGGAAGAGTTCCGGAGGAAGTGCAAAGAGTTTCAGCTTCCCATGAATAAGAAGATTAAGGAATTTTCCACAGGAATGAAGCGGAAGCTGCAAGTGCTGGCAGCGCTTGCGCATGAGGCGAAGTTATTGATATTAGACGAACCGACCGCCGGGTTGGACGTGGTCGCAAGGGATGAGCTTCTGGATATCCTCAGGACGTATATGGAACAGGATGGCCGATCGATTCTGGTCAGCTCCCACATTTCCAGCGATTTAGAAGGGCTGTGCGATGACATTTACATGATTGATGAAGGGAAGATCGTACTCTATGAGGAAACAGACGTGCTGTTAGGCAGTTATGGAATTCTGAAGGTGACGCCGGAACAGTTTGGAAGGATTGAGCGGGAGCATGTCCTGCGCCATAGGAAGGAAGAATTTGGCTATAGCTGCCTCACAGACCAAAGGCAGTTCTATCAGGAGAATTACCCGGATATTGCGGTTGAGAAGGGAACTATTGACGAGTTGATTATGATGATGATACGAGGTGAAAAGTAATGAAGGGATTATTTATGAAAGATTTGGGGTTAGTGAAAGGGCAGAAGCAGTTTTTTGGCATAATTCTGATTATGATGATGATATTCATGACGGCATATACGAATTTTGCTTTTATCATGGCTTATATCACCATTATGATAGGGGTTCTGACGTTGAATACCATTAGTTATGATGAATTTGAGAATGGGATGGGATATCTCTTTACGCTTCCGGTGAGCCGAAAGGAATATGTGGCTGAGAAATATCTGTTCAGTATTGTGACTACATTGCCGGGGCTGGCGGCGGTTTCTGTTTTTTCATTTGTATTTTCCAGAATCAGGGAGATTGAGTTCTCTGTGGGAGAGTGGGCTTTATCTGTGGTAATAAGTTTCCTTCTGGTTACGGTGGTCTTGGCTGTCATCATACCATTGCAGTTAAAGTTCGGGGCAGATAAAAGCAGAGTCGCGCTGATGATTGTTTGGGGAATAGGGATAATGGCTGTGTATTTGGGCATAAAAGTATGCGAGGCATTTGGCATTAACTGGGAAGGGGCAATTGAGTGGATTTACGGGATGAAGCCGGCGGTGTCTCTGGCAGGGATTACGGTAATCTGTGGGATTCTAATGGCAATTTCGTATCTGATTTCGGTGCAGTTTATCGAGAAGAGAGAATTTTAGATGGAAAGGCAGTAGAATGGACACTGACGAAGGAAAACGGGAGGTGGGTAGGTATGAAGAATATGATATTTGATATCAGTAATATATTATTTGATATTTGCAAGATTACCGCAATACTAAGGTTTGCGTATTTCCTGGTGGTGGAGCGTGGAGGAGTAAAGCGGAACAACTGTAACATATGGAAAAGCAGAAATAGCCGGTTAAACGCGGACAAGAAAAAATGAAAATGGAAGGTATTGATTTTATCTATAAAAATGGATATACTGTACAGGAACAAAAGAACAGGCGGAGTACGGTATGGATTACGAATTATTGTTGAATGAGATTATCAATATAGGGAAAGAGATGATTAAGAGCGGCGCGGAGACGGACCGGGCGGAGGATAGCATGTACCGGATGCTGGAGAGTTATGAGCTGGAACAGTGCAGCGTATTTGCAATTCAGAGCGACATACAGGCGACCATCAAGCCTAAGGGAGGGCATTTTATCACCCAGATTAGAAGAATCCACAGGGCGGGGTTCAATTATGACCGGCTGGATTACCTGAATAACCTGTCCAGGCAGATATGCAGAGACACGCCGTCTGTGGAGGAAATCCGCAGGATGTATGATGAGGTGATGAACCGGAAGCCTCTGCCCTGGTATTTACAGTTCGTGGCGCCGATTCTGGGCGGAGTAGGTTTTGGAGTGTATTTTGGCTGCGACTGGCTGGATACGATCGTGGGTGTGATCATCTGCGGGGGAATTGAAGTCTATTTGGGAAATAAGCTGAATAAGAAGGAAGACAATCTGGTGGTCTATAATCTAATCATTGCCTTTTTATCTGCGGCGGCGGTGCTGCTGGCGGGTAAGATAGGTTTCGGCCATCATCCGGATCGGATTGTGCTGGGGCTGAATATGGTACTGATTAGCGGGCTTGGAGTTGCCAATGGAATCCGGGACGTGGTGAAACGGGCATATTTATCAGGAATCTTGAATATAACCAATGCCTGTCTGGGAGCGGTGGCGATTGCCTGCGGAACCGGACTTGCCATGCTGATTTTCAAGGGAGATATGTATGAGATGTATATCGCTCCCAGCATTACCGTGCAGTTAGTTTCTTGTGGAGTGGCGAGTATGGGGTTTGCGCTGGTGTTCAAGACAGGGGTCAAGCAATCGGTCTATGCGGGGATTGGCGGGGCGATTAACTGTGCTTTCTACGTGTTGGGACTGCATCTTTGGGGAAATGATTTTGCAGCGGTCATGGCTGGCTCGGCGGTGGTGGCTGCCTATGCGTTTCTGATGTCTAGAGTCCACCGGGCGCCTGCAACGATTTTTCTGACGACGTCGATTATGCCGGTAATTCCAGGCGCGTCGCTGTTCTATATGATGCATGGGTTTGCCCAGGCGGATTATGCGCTGGCATCGCAGCAGGCGATTCAGCTTGCCAAGACATGTATTGCGGTGGCGTTTGGATTCCTCCTTGTAGAAATTGTGACGCGTTACGTTGGGGAATGGAAGGTTACGGGAACGGCTGAGCGGTAGAATTGGAGATTTTGTTGTGGATAGAAAGAAAAATATCAGGTGGAATACGCTGCGTATCACAGCAGTTGGTTTTTTGGGTATCATTTTGATAGGGGCGGTGCTGTTGTATTTGCCCGTCAGCAACACAAGCCCCATTACATTTATGGATGCATTATTTACGTCTGTAACATCGGTATGTGTGACGGGACTTACGACGGTTACGCCGGCTTCCCAGTTCACGCTGTTCGGGAAGGTAATTCTGCTGCTTCTGATACAGATTGGCGGCCTTGGGGTGATTGCCTGTGCGACGATGTTCTTCTTCCTGCTGCGGAGGCGGATAACGCTGCGGGAGCGGGTAGTTCTGCAGGAATCCTATGGTGCAGAGCGCCTGGGCGGGATTGTAAGGATGGTAAGAAAGGTTATTCTTGGGACGTTGGTAGTCGAGGGATGCGGGGCTTTCCTGTATGCGTTTCAGTTTGTGCCGGAGTATGGCGTGGCCAAGGGGATCTGGTATTCGGTTTTCCATGCAGTCTCAGCGTTCTGTAATGCGGGGATTGATATCCTTGGAGGAAACAGCCTTGCAGATTATGCGACGAATCCGATTATCAATATTACGACCATTCTTTTGATTATTCTAAGCGGTATCGGATTTACGGTCTGGTTTGACGTGATAGAGAATGGAAAGAAGCTGGTGCATCGGGAAGTGCCGGGGAAATGGTGGTTCACAAGGCTTAGGCTTCATTCAAGGCTGGCTTTGATTATGACGTTGATTTTAATTACTGCCGGTGCAGTCTTTGTGTTTTGTGCCGAGTATGGTAATCCGGATACAATCGGGGGTATGAGCTTTGGGGAAAAGCTGCTTGCTTCCCTGTTTCAGTCTGTGACGACCAGGACGGCAGGGTTCTATACGTTTTCTCAAGGGGCAATGCATGATGAATCGAAGCTGTTCTGTTCTATTCTCATGTTTATTGGCGGTAGTCCCGGAGGAACTGCAGGAGGGACGAAGACGACCACATTTGCCATGCTGTTCCTTGCGTGCCTTACGTTTGTGCGGGGTGGGAATGACACGGAGTGTATGGGCAGGAGGATTTCGGTAGAGAATTTTCGGACGGGATTCGGGGTTGTGATGATTGCATTTTCGGTTTTCATTATGGGTACGATTGCAATCCTTGCACTCGAGCCAGACGGGGTTCCGATGATCAATGTAGTCTATGAGACGGCTTCTGCTGTGGGAACGGTAGGGCTTACGGCAGATTTAACTCCCAATCTTAGCAGGGCGAGCCAGGCAGTCATTATGGTAATGATGTATATTGGACGGCTTGGGCCGCTTACACTGGCGCTAACGTTTGCCGGGAAGACCCATCCGAGAGATAAGGTGCGTCGTCTGCCTAAGGAGCATATTATGGTTGGATAGGAAAAGGAGGAAATGATGAATAAGCAGTTTGTGGTTTTGGGTCTTGGAAGCTTCGGGGCGAGCGTGGCGGTCACGCTGCAGAAGCTGGGATGTGATGTCGTGGCAGTTGACCAGGATATGGAGCTTGTCAGCGATATAGCGGAGAAGGTCACGTATGCGATGCAGGCAGATATTGAGAATCCGAAACTTCTGGAGTCGCTGGGGTCGAGGAATTTTGACGGGATGGTGGTCGCTTCGTCAGAGAATCTGGAAGGAAGTATCTTAGCGACCCTTGCGGCTAAGGAGATGGGGATTCCCTATATCTTATGCAAGGCGCATAATGAGAGGCATGCTCAGGTTTTAAGGAAGATTGGGGCGGATGCGGTGGTATTTCCGGAAGAGGAGATGGGGCGGAAGATCGCAAAGAATCTGGTCTCTGCGAACCTTGCAGACTGGATTGAACTTTCGCCGGATTATAGCATTGTAGAGACTGCGATACCGAAACGGTGGGTAGGGAAGACGCTCAAGGAACTGGATGTCAGGAGAAATTATGAGGTCAATGTAGTGGGGATTAAGGAGGAGGAAGAAGGGCATGTAGAGATTACGCCGAATCCGGACCTGCCCCTTAGGGACGGGATGATTCTGATGCTGATTGGGGCCAATGAGGCGTTGGAGAGGATATAGAAATTAAGAGGTTCTTAATATTTTTTCGATATCTTTAATGGATTGAACACATTTTAGACATATTTAAGGTTTATACTTGAGTACAGATAGTTGATAAGGACATCAACTATCTCCCCCCTCAATAAAGCAAAGCGCCTGAGGTTTTACCTCTGGCGCCGCACTTTAACTCTCATTCCTTTAACTACTATAATAACAACGAAGCCCGTTATCCCTTGTGGATGGCGGGTTTTCGCTGTTTATAAAAGGGGTGCTGTATGTTATCAGGAGGTCAGTACCAGACTTTTACCAAACTTGGATTTCACTTGGTTTTCTGAGTTAAAAATGCAGTTGTATTTTAGAAAGAATCTGAGAGAAGAAACGTATGCAGCATGGGCGGAGACGTGATTACTTACAGAGTCTTTGACGACGGCAGAATGTATGTAATGCTAGAAAAGTATCACCAAGTAGTGGTAAGGGACAATGCGACACGGAAGGAGAAGCGGCAGGGTTAGAATGGCTCAGGCAGGAATGGGACAATGCAGAGAGCAGCCATTACAGGCAGTATAAGGTTCTTGGCAGGATTCGGTATTCTGCAAGGGTATTATGGAAAGAGGTAGACAGCCAGAGGATAGACAAGAAACGCTTGAAAGCAGAGAAGCCGGAGGTATATGCAGAGTATCAGAAGACAATTCGCAGCCGGAGGCTTACGGTGAAAGCGACGTAAGAACCGATGGGATAAGATTTCAAGGCAGAGTACGAAAGCTGTCGATATTTTGTATATGGATTGAAAGATTGAACGATTTTTGATATCGTTCCTTCCGGTTTCGCATGATATTATTGATTTACTTATTAGAATCGCATATAATGAGAATAACCTAAACAAAAGGAGGATTTAGTCATGGTTGTTACAGCGACAGAATTTAAAGCTAATTTCGGTAAATACCTTGAATTAATTGTCAAAGAAGATGTCTTTATTACTCGTAATGGAAAAACGGTTGCTAACGTTGTAAATCCCCAAATTTCTGCTGTGGATTCCTTGCGCGGAATGCTTGGTGGTATTTCTACTGATATAGATATGGACTCTTTGCGAGAGGAGCGTCTGTTAAAATATGAAAATAATGTGTGATACGAATGTAATCATTGATGTACTATCTTGTAAGAAAATATACCCATAGCATTGATATGGCATATAAGGCAATCGGAAAACTTTTGGAGATTGTCAAAGTATGCACTGTTACTAACAATGATGTTCTGATTGCATTTCAGAAAAAGGCAAAGGATCTTGAAGATTGTCTTGTTGCCACTTGCGCTAAATCTATACATTGTGATTGTATTGTCACCCGAAACAAAAGAGATTTTGAAGGCTTGGGTATTCCTATGTTTGCCCCGGCAGAAATTCTTTTGCAAGTCTAGATAGAGGCAGTCAGTGAAGAACATTTCTGTGAAATCCTAAAGAATGGGGTTTCGTAAGACAAATTAATTATAGAGTTATAAAGTGTCAAGGAGAGGATGAAAATGCCTCTCCTTTTTGAATGCCAGAATATCATCCCCAAGGGCATACCATAATACATGTCCTGCGGGCGGGTGGACTCTGTCCAACAAGGTATAGGGAAGGAATTGCAGATGGAAGTTTCGGTAGTTGTGAAGGTAAGAAATGTCAGATATTAAGGAAGAATTAGCAAAGAGAGCGTCAAGTCTCAGAAAGGAGGAGTCCGGGAATAAGTCGGAACGGGAAGAAGCAGTTGACGTAGGAACTACCAGTTATTCGGAGAAGGAGAAAGGGCAGGCTTCGGATTCCTTCAAACGTGCCGTGTATTTTACATTCTCGTGAAAGAAGAACAGGAAATGATAGCCTTAGTGCTTGTGAATTGGGAACAGATGGAAACTTGGAAGGTAGGGTTAGAGGGGCTGTGGAGGACGGCTTTAAGAAATCTAAGGAAAGAAAGTTTCCGAGTAGAATCCGTAATGGAATTTGTTAGGAAAAAGCTGCTTCGGGAAACGGCTGACCCAGGCATGGCAGAACTGCTTACGAAGCAGGTAGAAGCAGGAGAAATAAAAGCTTGCCTAGCAGGGATTGAACAATTACATGTGGTGAAGAATCCAAGCGAGAGTTATGGAGGGAGGGCAATCTTACGGGAGGAATTGAAGAAGATTGTTTGTGAAATCAACCATGGTTCTGGTATGGTAGAGCCGGAAGCAAGGCTGTCGGATTCTGTTTATATGAAATAAAAAACGCTGTCGGAGTCAATCTGACAGCATTTTTAGTCAAGACGATGGAGGATAAATCTGACAGCGAACAAAAAGGCATATAGGCATTCAAGGTGCAATTTTAATTGGTTATCAGAGAAGGCGTATATATAGCGAATAACCAATCAATGTAACTGTGTAGACGTATTCAATCTTCGTCTCCTATTTGTCATTATAGATTGCGGCGGAAGAAATAAGGGTGTAAAATGTAAGCACACCATGGTTCAGTACGGTTCATTCAAGATAAGCCATACAGAACATGAGAAAAATCCACATACGGAGAGAAAAAGCAGGTTATGAAAAAGGAAAATTGTATGGAGAAGGGAATCGGAGAACTACTGACAAAGCTCCGGAAGGAGGCTGGATACACACAAAGCCAACTCTGCAAAGGTCTTTATTCCTTATCTACTTATGCAAGAATAGAGACAGATCAGTCAGAGCCGGGATATTTTGAACTGGACCGATTATTTGAGAGGATGGGAAAGTCAACAGATCGGATAGAATACATCCTGCCGCTGGATGTGTATGAACTGTATGAACTGCAATATTATGTGCAGAGGGCGATTTGCCACCGGGATATGGGAGAGGCGGAGAAGGTGTTGTATCAATACGGAAAAAAGAAGCAGGCGAAGCAGCCGCTCCACCGTCAGTACATTTGTCAGGAGACGGCGCAGCTCTTGTGGCTGAAAGCCGTATCCGAAGAAAACGCAGGGCGGCAAATCAGGGCAGACATCATCGAAGAAATTTTGCGCCTGATTGAAGAGGCAATCGTCCAGACAATGGATTCCGAAACATGCTTAAAAGATGGCGGTGCGCTGAGTGCGGAAGAACTAAGGCTACTTTTGTTCCGGTGGGAAGTAAGCCGGAAAAGCCCATATGCAAGAGGGGAAGAAGAACTGGAAGAGGTAATTCAATATTTGAAACAGAATTCATTCGAGGAAACGGAACTGGCAAAGGTGTACCCGTATGCCGTGCTGCTTTTTGTGGAACAAAAAAAGGAAATAGGAGATTATGATAGATGCTGTTATTTGCTGAGAACTGCGTTGGAGGTGTTGCGTAATACAGGACGAGTACTCTATATGGCTGAAATCTTGAATGCATATGCAGAGGTTTTAAAAAGGGGAAACGAAGATGTGCAGAAAATCCAAGAACTGGAAAGCCAGAACCGGTCGCTCCTGGCACTGGAGGAAGAGGCAGATATCCACTTGCAGAATTACAGGTTATTCCATAACTGGAACAGGTCGTTTGAACTGGATTATGAGCTGATTCGCCAGGAGCGGATTGCAGGAGGTTATGTGCAGGCAGAGCTTGCGGAAGGAATCTGTGAGCCTGAGACATTATCGCGGATTGAAAGTGGAAAGCGCAAGCCAAACAGAAGAAATATGGAAGCCATAATGGAGAAGATGCAAAGGGAGAGAAAGAGAGTTTCCATGATGGTTGTGGCAGAGCAATACAATGCATTAGAGTTGGAGAGAAAAATAACTGTTTGTAATACGCAGCATGAATATGAAAAGGCGAGAGAACTTATCACAGAATTAGAGAACCGAATAGATATGGGGAAGAACCGAAATCAGCAATATGTTGGTATGAAAAAATTGATGTGTCTGAATCACTATCAGAAAATTGATGTAGATGAGGATATTTTGCAGTTAAACAATTTGTTGTCATTGACGCTTAATGATAGAAAACATGTTTTTAACCATAGTTTATCAGAAACAGAGAATATAATTTTAAATCTTTTGGCAGATGCTTATGAAAAAAAAGGAGAAGTAGATAAAGCTTTTTTAATTTGGGAAGAACTGATAAAGAAATGTGAAAGTAAAAGAGTACATCCGGTGTTTAATATTAGAAGTTGGGAGCTTATGACTGCGAATTATGCGGGAACAATGGAAACGTATGGTATTTTAGATAAAGCAATGCAACTCTGCCCAATCTGGGCAGAGAGGGTTTTAAGTATAGGGAAGGGGGGACAGGTTGGAAGAATGCTTTCAATCAAAGCCTGTGTGTTAGAAAAACAAAATGATGAACGGTGTATAGAAAGATTTCATCAGGCATTAGATATATTAAAGCTGATGAAAAATACATATCGCTATAATTGCAATCGGGAGTATTTAAAAGAGAAAGGGATACTTGAGAAGGTGGAAGCTATGGGATATCCTCAGCACTATCACCAGGCTCTGTCTGTGGAGGAATAATCTGATGAGTGGAAATATCACATAATGTAATAATGGAGCTGTTATCAGCAAGTGTCAGGGTAAAAAGTAATCCGAATAAGCAAATAATTTTTTAAATATGTTTTTTCATATAGAACACCTTCTTTCGCTTTATTATTATAGTATGATAAAAACAAAAAAACATGACGTTTTATGAAAATAAAATTCCCATAAAACGTCATGTTTTTTTGTGTGGACGAGATGTATGATATAGGCACAGTAAGAGATGCAAACAAGCTCTTACAAAATAAAATAAGGAGGGTCACAAAATGCAGGAAAGAGTTATCTGCATGTAAAACGGGGTATATCTAATTGCTTAGTAATTAGGTATAACCTCGTTTTATTAATAAAGTATGAATTAAAGGAATAAAAATATGGAATTGTCAAAAGATTTATTAAAATATTAAGTTAAAATTATTTTGATTTCAGAGGCAGAAAACTAACCTAACATCCAAAGGATGTTATTGAAAAGGTAAATACTGTATGGTATACTTATACCGTAAATAGGTTGCGGAAAGAAAAGATCAGGAAGTTATGGGTTATGTAAAGGGAGATATCTATGAAAAGACTATTTAAGTATCAGAATTTTTTCTTGTTTATGCTGTTTTTATCGCTGCTAAGCGCAGTAATTACGTTAATCAGTCCAGTACTGATTAATTTATGGTCGAAGATGGGTGTTGGACTGTCAACACAGAAGATTATAAACTTGTTTTTGATTCTTGTTATTTCAGTTGTGCTGGATGTATTGCTGACAATATGCAGAGAGAAATTTGCGAAGCAATATAATATAGCCAATTTTAATAATTATATTTCCAAATACTGCGCCCTTCGCTATGACATGATTCAGGAAGAAGGTCCGTCCAATCTTTTAAACCGTATACAGATTGCGGTGAATAACTTATATTCGTTTATGACGGAAAGTTATATTCAGATTTGGTCAAGCCTGTTGATTCTGATTACGATTTTGGTAATTACACTGTTTCAAAGTTTATGGGTTTCCGGAATTATGTTTATGCTGATTTTTGTTCAATACTTTGGATATAAATTATTGAACAAGGAGTTGGCAAGACGCTCCGAGGTGCTGCAGCGGGAAAATTCAACCGGATTTCAGCAGTTGTTGTCTTTTCTCGGACAGACAGATTATTTGAAACAGAGCAGTGATTTTGAGGTTTTGGAGATGCAGGTGCAGCCGGCGGTGGAGCGAATTTACGGCAGTATGGCGGATATCAATGTGTTTGCGCAGACTTCCTCCAAAGTATTGCGTTCTATCAGTCAGATAGCACAGACAATGGTGATGGCGCTGACCGTTTTTCAGTATCTTGAAGCAGACGGAAGCCCGTTGATGATGGTACTGATGGTTGTTCTTTTCCCGATTTATACAAGCAATCTCAATATGGTGACGAATGCGAATCTGAGTAAACAGAATCTAAATGTGTCGAAAGAATTTATCAGTCAGATGGATGAGAACCGGGAGACAGATGGAACCCAAAGAATTTCTCAGATTTCCTCCATTCGTTTTGACATAGATACGCTTCAGATTAAAGAGAAGGTACTTGCCCGCGATATTCAGGGCAGTTTTCAATATGGCGATGTCGTGTGGGTCAAAGGAGAAAGCGGGAAGGGAAAAAGCACGCTGGTTAAAATGCTTTTGAAATTCCGGGAATGTGACGGTATTTTTATCAATGACATTTCGTTGAAGGATGTAACCAATGCGTCGCTGAGAAGCCGAATGAACTATTTGTCGCAGAATGTTCCGATTGTGAAAGGTACTCTGAGAGAGAATCTGTTTTTTAATATAAAATGGGATAAGGAAAGGGAAGAAAAACTAAAGCATGAACCGATTCTTCAGAGTATTTTGGCGAATAAGAACATGGATTCATTGATTGATGAAAATGGTACAAATTTATCCGGTGGAGAAAAACAGCGAATTGCGTTGGCGAGAGCTCTTTATGATGATGTAGATGTTATTATTCTTGACGAGGTGACAAGCAATATAGATAAAGAAAGTGCAGAAGTGATTTTAAAACGGATTATGTCCGGAAATGAACAGAAGATTATATTTATCATATCTCACGATTCAATGCCGGAATCATATGCAAATAAAATATTGCAGTTATAATGCAATGAGCGAAAGAGCCTCTTGGATTGATATTATAATAAATATCAATTCAGGAGGTTTTTATTGACATTCCATAATTATTCTTATATAATAGTTATTGACTTGAAGTCAATAACTATTTGAGGAGGGAGAGGAAGTTGGCAAGACCAGTAAAAAAAGCGCCGGAACAATGGAAAAAGGAGATATTAGACGCCGCAAAGCAGTTATTTCTCTCGAAGAGCTATGAGGAAACCGCCATCACTGACATTATGGAGCTGGCAGGCGGCGCAAAGGGAATGTTTTACCGTTTCTTTCAGAGCAAGGAAGAAGTTATCCATGCCTTAGGCGATCAGATGTTTTTTGAAAATAATCCCTTTGAGGCAGTAGAGAACCGTTCTGATCTGAACGGGCTGCAAAAAATCCGAGAGGTACTTACATTTGACAAAGCTGATAAAGAACGGGAAGAGATCAATACACAGGCGATTGCAATCCTGAAAGACCCGCATATTCTGGCAGCGGCAATCGAGGCAAACAGACGGGAACTGACTCCGCTGTGGTACAGATTAATTGAAGAAGGGCGGCGCGACGGTTCGATTCGGACGGAATATTCCAGAGAACTTTCCGAACTGCTTCCGCTTATCAATTTCTGGCTAATGCCCTCCGTATTTCCGGCTACTGCAGAAGAGATACAGCACAAATGCTGTTTTATTGCAGAAGTTCTCGCTGTAATGGGACTTCCGATTATAGAAGAAGCGATGTATGAAAGGACAGATAAAATACTGGGGAGCTTCACGGAAAAAGGGGGAGTGTAGTCTATGGGGGAGAAACTATTCACGGGAAATTTTGTACTCCTTATCATGGGGCAAATCACTTCTTTGTTCGGTAATTATATTTTAAGGCTTGCCTTGTCCATGTATGTTCTGGAAGAGACTGGCTCCGCCGCCATATTTGCCGGCATTTTATCTGCGGCAGCGATTCCGGCCATCCTTTTGTCTCCCCTTGGCGGAATCCTTGCCGACCGTGGGAACAGAAGGAATATCATGGTGGCGCTGGATGCTTTAACTGGATGTGCAGTCTTGTGTGCTGCGCTCATTTTATCGGGAGATAATGCTCTTGTTGTGATTAGTATCCTGCTTGTGGCCCTGTCCGTTCTCGGGGCTTTTGAGACTCCCACGGTGCAGGCTTGTATTCCACAAATGCAGACAGGGGATAATATTATCCGCGGAAATGCCGTGGTCAATCAGGTGGCGTCTGTGTCCTATCTGACTGCGCCCATGCTTGGAGGTATCGCATATGCGGCAGTTGGGTTGAAGCCCGTGATGTATACCAGCGTAATCTGTTTTTTCATCACAGCGCTGTTTGAATGTTTCATCAAATTAGATTATCAGCCAGGAAGTAACAACGGGGCTTACCTGTCTGTTATAAAAGATGATTTTGTCAGCAGTATCAGGTTTATCACACGAGAGCAAAGAAATATTCTAAAAATGCTTTCCTTTGCCGCGCTTTCCCGTTTCTTTGTAATGGGGGTCACTCTGGTCGGATTGCCTTACATCGTGCGGACAATCCTTGGACTGGATGCAAAATATTACGGAGGAGCAGAAAGTATGCTGGCGGTTGCCACAATTTTAGGGAGTATTGCCGCCGGGCTGCTTACGGGGAAGATGAAAATCAGAAGGTTATCCGTGACACTTGCAGCGATTGGAATCTGTATGCTCCCTGCCGGGGCGGTATTTTTATTTCCGGCTGCCGCTGTGGTAAAATATGCCGTGAATGTTGTTTCGTTCTGCGGTATGCAGATTGCAATCAGTATTTTCTCCATTTTTGCGGTGTCTATCATACAGCAGAATACGCCGAATCATATGATTGGAAAGGTAATGGCGTATACATCTGCGATTACCATGTGCGTTCAGCCTGTTGGACAGATGGTTTACGGTTTTTTATTTGACTGGTTCAGCAAGGATGTTTCTCTTGTGTTAGTTCCATCGGGGATAATCGTATGCGTGATTGGACTGTCTGCTGCAGGATTTTTCAAAAAGGTGGAGGAAATGCAGGGGATTTCCCAATGAGATGTCAGACATGGGCAGAAGAGTCGGTGTTACGCGTTTCTGCCCATGCATTTTCTGATTTGAATTGCAATAGATTGCATCATAGATGGATTGTGACGTTATCCCTTCCAGTTTTTACACTGTTCAATCCGTTTTCCGCCATCCCCCTGTTTTTCATCATAAGCAAACTGGTTCAGCAGGTCGCAGGGGAAATTCTCACAGTTTCCGCAATGCTCTTTTGTCTTTGTCTCGCAGCAAGATTTCACAGGACAGCTGTCGCCCCAGAACGGCTTTTGAATATGTACGCATCCCTCACAGTTCATTTGTTCGCGATAGGTACATTCGCTGCACAAAATTCCACATCTTGATTCAATCATAGTCTTTGCGTCTCCGTTCAGGTTCTCATTTTCCAATAATCCTACGTAAATGTGGATTTCCGCATGTTCCATACTGTCGTCTTGATATTCTTCAAAATCGCACTGAAAAGTTCTGGGAAGATTCATCTGCCAGATTTCCTGCCATGCCGCCGCAACTGCCTGTACCATATCCCCATGGATAACAAACTTCGCATATCTGCCGGCTGGAATCCGGCAGACCGTATATTCCCCTTCCTCGGGTTCATGTGCCGCTTCACAGGCAACGATTGCGGTGTAATCAGATTTTTCGTCGCCTGCATAGTCTGTATAAATCCCCAGCGCTTTTCCGTCCGTCTTTTCTGGAATAGAGGCGTAGACGCCCTCTTGATAAAATCGTTTCCAAAGCCCGCCGATTACGGCTCCCATATCAGGGGAGAGGTTGTTTGTCCGCGCTGAAATCCCCACAGCTATTTTTTCATTCAATGTTACAATTTCGTACTTCATAGAATTAAATCTCCTTTCTGTTTATGGGGATATTCTATCAAATGAATCAGGACAACTGTGTGTCATGATTTGGAATTTCATGGAGACTTATTAGGGAAGGAATAAGGAAGTAAGCGTAACAAAAATAATATTGACGAAAGATAGAAACAAGTATATAATCCAGTTATATAAATAATTTATATAACTGGATTATATAATAGGAGGAATCATGCCAAAACAAAGAATTACAAAGGAAATGGTTGTAAATGCCGCTTTTGAAATAGCGAGAAGCAGCGGTATGGAGCAGGTCATGGTAAAAAATATTGCAGACAAAATAGGCTGTTCTGTCCAGCCAATCTACAGCTATTGCAAAAATATGGATGGTCTGCGTACAGACGTGGTGGAACAGACCAACATTTTCATAAGACAGTATATAAGTGAGCATATTGACAAAGAGAACTTGTTTGCCAGTACAGGAAGGGCGTATATCTGTCTGGCGAAAGAAGAACCCTTTTTGTTCAAAATATTCGTTCTGCATCGCAGAACCGGAATTTCTTCACTGAATGATTTGTATGAACAGGAAGCCAGCCCTCATGTGGCAGAGAAGATTGCACATGAATTAAAAATCAGCGTATCACAGGCGAGAAGATTGCATTTGAATATGCTGATTTATACTATTGGAATCGGCACTGTTTTTTCAGTGACGACGCCGGGAATTTCGGCGGATGAAATCTATAAGCAGCAGGAGATTGCTTATGAAGCATTTTTAAGACAAGCGTTGGATTCAAAAAAGTTGGACTGAAAAGCATTGGACTTAGAAAGGGGACAGCAGGACAAAAGAAGCCTCGTTGGAGCTAGCTGCACAGTATAAAACCATTGTCCTTTGCGGCGGAATATATGCTTCCGGCATTGCGGGACTGATGAGCGCAGTAGGGCAAAAAGGCGACTGGACGGATAAGAAATATCTGGATTTGTTGCTTGAATACCTGGAATAATTTGTGTTTTCCCGGCTCTCATGATAGAATAGCAGGTAAATGGATAGAGATTCGGAGGTATTTTGGATGGAGTACATACCCGCAAAGACAATCGTGACGAAAGTGAAGGCTCCGGCGAATTGGTTCGGTATTGATTACAACATGAATATTTACAAGGGCTGCAGCCATGGATGTATTTACTGTGACAGCCGTTCAGACTGTTACGGGGTGGAGCATTTCGACAAGGTAAGGGCAAAGGAGAATGCGCTGAAAATTATCCGGGACGACCTGCGCAGGAAGACGAGGAGCGGCGTAGTCGGGACAGGGGCGATGAGCGACCCCTATAATCCGTTTGAGCGGGAGCTTGAGCTTACCCGCCATGGGTTAGAGTTGTGCGATGCGTTTGAATTTGGGGCGGCTATTGCGACGAAGAGTTCGCTTTTGGAGCGGGATATCGATATATTGCAGGGGATTGCAGAACATTCGCCTGTTATTCTCAAAATAACGGTGACGACCGCTGATGATGAGCTTGCGGCGAAGATAGAGCCTCGGGTATCGCGTCCGACGGTCCGCAGGCACGAAAGCTATGGGGATATTTTGCGGAAGAGTGCAGGAAAAGGAAGATTTTGTATCGTATGGATGATATTGTCAGCCAGTATAAAAGACCTTACAGGATGGAGCAGATGTCGCTGCAGTTTTGTCCGTGATTAGGTTCTGTATGAAGTAAATGTCCCATAAAATATGCGAATCATCCCAATATGCCTACAAAAGAAGTATAGTGTGATATAATCCAAAGAGGCTTAACTTGCTTTGGATTTGCAGATGTATTGATGATTGGGTGGGGGACGATATGACAGTAGAAAAAAATGGGATTATTCCACGGATTTTACGGGATATGAATGACGGTGTCCTGGTGGTAGACATGCATGGGAAAATTATTTTTCTCAATGACAAGGGATGTAATATGCTCGGCGTGGATGAAGATGTGTCCGGGAAGAATTACGGCAGGGTATTCTTGGAAGATCGGGATGATGGAAGCAATGACGGAGTTCATCAGTTTGTTTTGGACGCGGTCTATGACAAAGAGCATATCCATACCGGCGAAGCCGTGTATCAGGCGGAAAATCAGGAATTAAAATCATTCCGCCTTACTTCCTCTTTCCTGTACGGAGAGGATGGTGAAAAAAAGATAGGGATTGTGGTAGTTTTTTCTGATGTTACGGAGGTTGCAAAGCTCAACAGGCAGCGAAGGGAGGCTTCCGCCGTATTTTCCGTACTGATGATTTGTGTATGCGTATATCTGTTCCTTTGGAGTCTGTTGCGCCATCTGAATATGGAGCTGCCCGGACAGGTTATGAGTTTGGTTATCGAGGGTATTTCCATCATCATGTTCTTTATTATTCTGAAAACGACCAGCTTTTCCATCCGGGATATTGGATTGAAAATTTCAAATCCAAAGCAGACTTTTGTCCCGGATATTGCAATTACCTTGGCGGCAGGCATCCTGCTGGTTGTCGGAAAAGTTATCATCTTACGCATTGCGCCCGGATTTTTCCCGGAGGGCGCTCCGTTCTGGGATTGGAGCGTAGGAACTTTTGCAGATGTCATTTATCCGTTTACCGTTGTTTTGCAGGAGTTTTTGGCTAGGGGCGTTATGCAGGAAAACCTGAACCGTATTTTTACGGGAAAGTATGCCGGACTTTTGTCAATTGTAGTTTCGGCTCTTGTGTTTGGCGTCCTTCATATTGCCTATGGATTTCCGTATATGCTGGGGGCATCCCTTCTATTGGGAATTTTGGGAATTTTATACCATAAGCAGGGGAATATCTGGGGGCTGTGTATTATCCATTATGTGCTGGGAGAGATAGCGACATTTTTGCGTTATCTGATTTGACCCAATGGTATGATGAAAGGAAACGTAGCAAATGGAACAGAAGAATAGGGACAAAAAGGTCAATCTGCTTGGGGTTTATAATTATACGGTATGGCTGACATACTTTGGTTTATTTATTTCCATAGCGGGGATGATGGAGGGGCTGCATGGGAGGCAGATAAAGGCGATATTCTGTTTGGCAATTTCCGGCCTGTGCGATGCCTTTGACGGGCGGATTGCAAGGAAAAAGACGGACAGGACAGAAGATGAGAAGGCGTTTGGCATCCAGATTGATTCACTTTGCGATATTGTGTGTTTTGGAGTCTTTCCTTCGGTTATATGTTTTACGCTGGGGGTAAACGGCGCGGCGGGAATGCTTGTGATTGCGTGGTACTGTATCTGCGGGGTAATACGGCTGGCACAGTTTAATGTGACGGCACAGGGGCGTTTAGGGGAAACGGAAGAAAACCTTTGTTACAGAGGGCTTCCGATTACTTCCGCGGCCGTGGTGCTGCCTGTTATGTACTTGGTTGGGACATGGATTCCGGCAGGGATTTTTGTCCTGCTTCTGCATCTTATACTGGCGGCTATGGGGCTTATGTTTGTCATTGATGTGCCGTTTCCCAAATTAAAAGGAAAAGGGCTGGCGTTTTTCGCGGGGATTGTGGCGGCGGCGCTGTTTCTTTTGCTGGCAAGGAGGGAGTGGGGATGCTGAATATACTTTACCGGACGCTTCCCGGCAGACTGCTGTTAAAGCCGCTTACCAGTCCTGTTTTTTCCAAAATCGGAGGATTTCTGTTAAATACCAGACTATCTGCGTGTATGGTTGGACCTTTTGTGCGGAAATACAAAATCTGTATGGACGATTACGAAAAGCGGGAATATCATTCCTTTAATGATTTTTTCTGCAGGAAAATTCTTCCGGAGAAACGCCGGATTGCGCAGGAGGGGGAAGCGCTGGTAAGTCCCTGCGACGGGAGTCTGTCTTGTTATTTGATTGCGGAAAACAGTCATTTTAAGGTAAAGCACGTGGTCTATACGCTGGAGGGCCTGTTAAAAAATAAGCGGCTGGCAGAGCGTTACCGGGGAGGCATCCTTTTGGTTTTTCGTTTGACCGTGGACAATTACCACCATTTCTGCTACATTGCAGATGGGCAGAGGACAAAGAATGTGCGGATACCGGGTGTTCTGCACACCGTTCGTCCTGTCGCTGTAGGGACGGTGCCGGTTTATGCGGAAAATGCGAGACAGTATTCCCTTCTTAAAACCGAAAATTTCGGCGTGGTTCTGATGATGGAGGTAGGGGCAATGCTGGTCGGCAGGATTGTAAACCTTCACGGACCGGCAGAGGTCAGAAAGGGGCAGGAAAAAGGATATTTTGAATTTGGCGGTTCCACAGTTATTTTGTGCTTTCAAAGGGGGACTGTCACCGTGAACGACAGGGTTTTGGCGGACAGCAGGGCAGGGAGAGAGACACCCGTGCGCATGGGGGAACGTATCGGAACAGGCGTTCCTTGTTAGGCCGCACCGGAGGAAAGAAAAATTTTAAGGAGGCTGTCGGGAAATGTTGTATTTTCTGCAATCTATTTCCCGACAGCCTTCTCTATGGTTAGTAAAGCCGACTAACGTCCATAACGTCTCGTGACCGAGAGAATTTCCTCTTTAAGCTCCTTTGACAAATCCGCCTCCGTAAGCCTCCATCTCCAATTCTTCCCTACGGTAGAAGGCTGGTTCATCCGGCAGCTATTGTCAAGCCCCATATAATCCTGTAGCGGAATAATACAAGTCCTTGCGCTGCTTCTCATCGCCATAGAAATGAAGGATTTATACAGCAGTTCTTTCGGCGTATGGTGGTCGCACATATAATCCCTTGCAGCCTCCAATTCTTCCTCTTTGATAGAATCCAGCCATCCCACAAGTGTCTCATTGTCGTGTGTCCCTGTGTAAACAACACTGTTCTCCACATAATTATGCGGCAGATAGTCATTGGCAGAACCAGAATCACGGGAGTCAAATGCGAACTCTAATACCTTCATCCCTGGAAAACCAGTCTCATGTACCAACCAGCGTACAGAATCCGTCACATACCCCAGATCCTCCGCAATCACGTCATGGTGCCCAAGATGCTGCTCCATGCACTGGAACAGTTCAATCCCGGGTCCCTTCTCCCAATGGCCGTTTACGGCAGAATCATCTCCGTAAGGGATGGAATAATATTCGTCAAAACCGCGGAAATGATCGATCCGCAGAATATCGTACATCTGGAAACAATAGGTCAGGCGGGAAATCCACCATTTATAATTAGTGTCCCTGTGGTAATCCCAGCGGTAGAGGGGATTACCCCAGACCTGTCCCGTGGCGGAAAAACCGTCCGGCGGGCAGCCTGCCACGGCGAGAGGGACATTCTTCTCATCTAATTGGAAAAGTTCCGGATGGGCCCAGGTATCGGAGCTGTCCATGGCCACATAAATGGGGATGTCCCCAATCAGCCGGATTCCCTTCTGGTTGGCATAATCTTTCAATGCGCTCCACTGTTCATGGAACTTAAACTGCAAGTATTGATGGAACTCCACATATGGATACAGCTCCTTATAGTATTCCTCCATGGCAGAACTCTCACGCAGCCGGATATCCTCGGGCCACGAAGACCAGGAAACATTGTCGTATTGCTCCTTGATTGCCATGAACAGGGCATAATCAGACAGCCACCATTTGTTTTTCCTCACAAAATGCTGATAGTCATGATTCTCTGTAATCCAGCTTCTCTGATAAGCTTTGTAGAGCAGTGTGTAGCGGTTCTTATACAATTTCTCATAATCTACCGTGTCTGCCTGTTCCCCAAAATCAATGGCGTCGCACTCCTCCTGATGAAGGACGCCCTCCTTTACCAGCGCCTCAAGACTGATGAAATAAGGATTTCCTGCAAAGGTAGAAAAAGATTGGTAAGGAGAATCCCCATAGCTTGTAGGCCCTAAGGGAAGAATCTGCCAGTAGGACTGCCCGGCCTCTTTCAGCCAGTCAATAAAATCATATGCACTCTGGGAAAAACAGCCGATGCCATAGCGCGACGGCAGGCTGGTGATGGGAAGAAGAATCCCTGCTTTGCGTCTCATAAATGTTACCTCCTAATTGTTACGGCTTCAGAATGAACCATATAACAAGAGTCATTCCAAAATAGCCCGAAAATTCTGACGCATTTGCCTGCGTCTCAATATATAATATAAATGTACCTCTTTTTGATACAAAACGCAATCTGTATTTGATATTTAGTATCATTATGATAGAAAAACAGAATAATTTTGTGCAAAATGTACACAAATGTAAAAGATGTTTAGGCACTGCTAAAACTTGTTGCATTTTTAAATCTATGGTATAATAGATAACGTTATTACAAAGTCCCGGACGGCAGCTTTGGGCTGGGTCATGTTTTCATGCATCGGCGTACGGACACCGGACGGGCGTACCTGGTGGGAATCGTTACGGAGGTGTAAGATGATAACGATCAAAGATATGGCCGATATGTTAGGTACCAGTACGACAACTGTGTCGAATGTTATTCATGGGAAGACAAGCGAGGTATCACAAAAGACGGTGGAGAGAGTAGAGAAACTATTAGAAGAATACGACTATGTCCCGAACAACAGTGCAAGGAGCCTGACACAGAATTGCTCGAAGATTATCGGAGTTGCATTGAAGAGCCGGAAGGAACAGTATGACAATATTCTGGCAGATCCTTTTTTCAGCGAGCTGATTGGCGCGATTGAGGCTGAGATCCGGAGCAGGGGATATTATATGATGATTTATACGTCTAACGATCTTACGGAACTTATCCGGAATATCCTGACGTGGAATGTAGACGGGCTGCTGCTTTTGGGGATTCTTCATGATGATTTTGTAAGGATCAAAAGCAGGTATAAGAAGCCGGTCGTCCTGATAGACAGCTATGCCCCCAGGGATATCATGAATTATGTGAATGTGGGGCTTGAGGATGAGAGAGGGGCATATGAGATGACCTGCCATCTTCTGGAGAAGGGGCATCGCAGGATCGCATTTCTTGCGGATAACATGGAGGGCGTGGATTATACCCGGTATGTAGGGCATCAGAAAGCGATGGCAGAATACGGGCTGAAAGCAGACGAGAAGGATCTGTTGATCATCCGGTCCGGGATGATGGAGCGGGAATCAAGCCTTGAGGAGCTTTATTACCTGTCCCGGAATTATACGGCGTTCATGTGCTGTTCGGATTATCATGCCGTAGTTTTGATGAGTTACTTTAGCGACCGGGGAGTACGGATTCCGGATGACCTTTCTTTTACCGGGTTCGATGATGTCCTGTTAGCGAGGATCGTGCGTCCGGCGCTTACGACAGTCCGGCAGGATATTACCAGGAAGGGCTGCCTTGCAGTGGATACGCTGCTTGGGATGATACAGGAGGAAGAGTCGCCTAAGTGGGATGTGAAGCTGCCAATCGAGATTGTGTTCAGGGACAGTGTGAAGACCATTTCTTCTTATGGCGGCCATGGCCATAATGAGACGAAAACAGAATAGAAAAGGCAGTATAGCCGGCCGGTAAGAGGGTACATCTTTCATAGAAGGGATGTATCTTCTTTTTTGCCATAATTCGACCTTTTTCGCATAAGGGAATTTGTTGTGATTTTGTACAAATAGTAGGAGTTAAAATTGTATAATTTATATAAATTTTCGTATTTCATACGAAAATTTAAAACTTATGCGTAAAAGCTATTGCGAGTTTACATATTTAGTGCTAATATATGAGACAAGATACCTTATGCGCAAAAGGTGAAAAATAAACTAATTGTGGAGGACAAAATGAAAAGGAAAGTTATTGCAGCATTTTTGGCAGCGACAATGGTATTAGGCTTGGCAGCATGTGGCTCATCAGGTGGAGATTCCGGCGACGGCGGTTCATCAGGCGGTTCTTCCTCCAAGTCAGACGGCAAGACGATCCGTCTGGTCAATGGTAAGATTGAGATTGACGGGACACTGAAAAAGCTTGCTGAGATGTACAAGGAAGAGACCGGCGTTACGGTCGAAGTCGAATCTATGGGAGGCGGCGTTGATATCCAAGGCACAATCAAGGGTTACTACCAGGCTGGCAATATGCCGGATATTTTTGTAAATGGCCTCGCACCGGAATTCGCGAACTGGTCCGGGATGCTTGTTGATATGAGCGGTGAGAAATGGGCGTCTGATACGGATAACGCATATACGGTTGAAGG
Source organism: Lachnospiraceae bacterium (assembly GCA_910574885.1). GTDB lineage: Bacteria > Bacillota > Clostridia > Lachnospirales > Lachnospiraceae > Sporofaciens. Next base: position 198,430 of record CAJTDD010000005.1, read on the forward strand.
AGAAGGCGTCGTAGGATATCCATACACAGTTGAAGGGATCGGCCTTGCTTACAACAAAGACATCTTAGAGAAAGCGAATATCGATCCGGCAACTCTGACGGATACGGCAAAACTGGAAGCGGCGTTTAAGGAGATGGATTCCAAGAAGGATGAGCTTGGCATTACGGCTGTCGTAGGTTATTGTGCGGAGCCAACCAATCTCTATTGGTCCACAGGCCAGCATTTATTTGCAAATTATCTGGATGCAGGTCTTGACCGTGACGACACGACATATATTGACTTGCTCAATGACGGCGGTAAGTTTGATGACGAGCGCCTGACTGATTTCGCAGAGTATGTAGGTGTTTTGAATCAGTATTCTGATCCGGCGTTGTTGGTTTCCGGTACATATGATCAGCAGATTTTGAATTTTGCGTCCGGTAAATATGCATTCGTGACACAGGGGTCCTGGATTGGAGCTACCATGATGAACGATGATAAGGATGCATATGATGCGGCTGGAAACTTTGAAGTGGGCATGATTCCATACGCATTCCAGGATGGAATTGATACAATCCTTACCAATTCACCTTCCTGGTGGTCCATTTATTCTGAGGGTAATGTAGATGCTTCTAAGGCATTTTTACAGTGGATGTCCGAAGATAAGGCACAGAAGATTCTGGTTGAGGAAGCCGGATTTATCAGTCCGTTTAAGTCCTGTACTTATGTCGCTTCTGATCCGTTTGCACAGGCTATGGTAGATTATATCGCTGACGAGAAGACATCGGCATGGCATTGGCTTGACTTGAAGGAAGGTTATGCAATGAACTGTACCGGCCAGGTATTTGCAGATTATGCGGCAGGCAGCCTGGATACGGAAGGGTTCGTAAAGACAATGAAGCAGGTTACAGAGTCTTACTATGCAAACTAATGGTTCAAGGGTTGAGGGGCGGACAGCAGTGTAATTTGCTGCCGCCCTTTTTGTGCACAGGCACGCAAATAGAAGTTTGCTGCTAAGGCAGCATGCGGGCCGTGCGGCGGGTAAGGGAAGATGGCTCTTCCCTGCTCGATTTAAAAAAATGAGAGAGAGGAGCTGTAACAATGGCTGAGAACTCAAAAAATACAAAACTGCTGTCCTTTATTCTTTTGGCGGCAGGAATCGCGGGCCTGGTGATTGCGCTGATTCTGGATTTCAGCGGCAGCAGCGCAGCTTATAGGGGCCCCTTGCTGGTGATCGGGGCAATTTCATTCCTGGCAGGACTGTATTTTTTTCCGACGGTCGAACATCACCGCAGTATCATTAACTTTATATTCTTATTCCCGTTGTTATTTTCATTTGCCGTGACGGTATTGATTCCTCTGGGACTGGGTATCGTATATTCCTTCACGGACTGGAACGGCATCCGGCTGACGGAAGTCGTCGGTTTTGCCAATTATACGGCAATGTTCAAGGACCCGGCTTTTGTCTGGTCTGTGCTGCTGACATTCTTGTTTGTTATTTTTAATATGGTACTGATTAATGTGATTGGTTTTATGCTTGCATTGCTCTGTACGTCAAAGATGCGGGGAATTAATTTCTTCCGGGCGTCTTATTTCCTGCCGAACCTGATTGGAGGTATTGTATTGGGTTATATCTGGCAGTTCGTGTTCAATAACGTGCTGATTCAGATTACTTCTAAGTGGGGTATGGTGAATTCCGTGCTGTCGAACACCAAGACAGCGTTTGCGGCAATCGTGGTTGTATACATCTGGCAGTATGCAGGATATATTATGCTGATCTATGTGACCGGTCTTACGACGGTTCCCAAGGATGTCCTTGAGGCGTCCCAGATCGACGGCGCTAACGCACTGACGACTCTGTTTAGGATTAAGATACCGATGATTGCATCTACAATCACCATCTGTACGTTCCTGACTTTGACGTCTGCATTCAAGCAGTTCGATGTGAATATGGCGTTGACCAATGGTACGGGTTCTGTGGCAGATTTCATGGGGGCGTATTTGACCAATGGTACGCAGATGCTCGCCTTAAATATCTATAATACGGCGATTACGAAGAACAGCTATGCACTTGGCCAGGCGAAAGCTGTCCTGTTCTTCATCATCCTGGCAACCGTATCTATTATTCAGGTACGGATATCCAATAGCAAGGAGGTAGAGTTATAATGAGTATGAAGAAATCCCACAAAATAATTTTTACGGTTCTCGGAACGATCGTTGCTATTTATACTCTGTTTCCGTTCTATCTGGTTGTGTTGAATACCTTTAAGAATGCCAACGGCATCGTGGCAAATCCGGTAGGATTCGGCGGAGTCAGCTTTTCCCAGCTGATGGCCAATATTTCTGCCGTAGTCAATAATTCGAACTTTAATTTCTGGTATGCATTCGGCACGTCCGTAGTAATTACGGTGCTGTCGCTGGTATTGCTGGCGCTTTTCGGCGGTATGGCTGCCTGGGTCATCTGCCGGAATAAGACCAAATGGTCTACGGCTATCTACATGGTATTTATTGCGTCCATGATCATTCCGTTTCAGGTAGTCATGCTGCCGCTGATTTCTACGTTCCGTGACGTGAGCCAGTTCATCGGAATCTCCATGCTGCAGTCCATCCCTGGAATCGTGTTCGCATACTGCGGGTTCGGCGGGGCAATGACCGTGTTTATCCTGACTGGTTTTATCAAAGGTATCCCTTACGAGCTGGAAGAGGCTGCGGCGATTGACGGATGTTCTCCGGAGGGGACGTTTTTCCGGATTATCTTTCCGCTGCTTACACCTGTCATTACTACTGTTACGATTTTGAATGGTATGTGGATCTGGAACGACTACCTGCTGCCGTCTCTGATGCTTGGGCAGAACGGTAAGGTGAAGACCCTTCCGGTTGCAGTGCAGGCTTTCGTAGGTTCCTATGTAAAACAGTGGGATCTGATCCTGACGGCCGCACTTCTGGCAATTGTTCCTATGATCGTGATCTTCCTGGTTGCCCAGAAGCAGATTATGAACGGAATGGTGGAAGGAGCTATCAAGTAAATATTTCGTATTAAAGGAGTCTGTTATGAATTTGTTTGATATGAATGGTCCGTTGATGTACAATCTTGGGAAATTAGCCAATATTTTCCTGTGTAATGTATTGTTCTGCCTGTTTTCCCTGCCGCTCTTTACGATTGGCGCGTCGTTGTCCGCATTGTTCGCCTGCATGCAGGCAATCTGGGATGAGGACGAGGATGATATCATGGCGAAGCAGTTCTGGAATGCATTTAAGCAGAATTTCAGGCAGGGGACGGTGATTTGGCTGCTCTGTCTTCTGGCGTTTGCATTCCTTGGTATCTATTACTTCATTGTGCTGAGCATGGCCGGCGCTGTGGGGAAGGTATACCGGGTGAGCTTCTTTATGATGTGCCTGATCTTCCTGTTTGGGTTTCAGTATTTGTTCCCGCTGCAGGCAAGGTATCGGAACAGTATCAAGAATACATTGAAAAACGCGTGGCTTCTCAGCATCGCCGCTCTGCCGTGGACGGTTCTTAGCATTCTGCTGGTTGCAGGGGCAATCTATCTTTCGTTCTTCATGAATCCGGATGGCGTAAGCCTTGCCGTGTTTTTGTGGGGAACCTTGGGATTCGGGATCGTTGCATACCTGAACAGTATTTTCTTTGGGAAGGCTTTCCGGATGATTGACCCGGAGAAGTTAGAGGCAGCCCATGAGGCGCCAAGTGAGGCGTTGTTCATTGACGAGGAGCATCGGATGGGTATATCACGCTATGGGAAAGCGTCCAAAGCGAAGAAGGGCAGATGGCGTTAGTATCAGGCAGATTTCTAATGAAGGCTAAAGTTGATCATAATAACTTGGAGGAGAATGATTATGGCTTCGATCAGTTTTAAAAATGTAACAAAGACCTATGATGGAGCGGCATCTCCGGTTGTCCCGAATCTGAATCTTGAGATCAAGGATAAGGAATTTATTATTCTGGTCGGTCCGTCGGGATGTGGGAAGTCCACCACTCTGCGTATGATTGCAGGGCTTGAGTCCATTACAGAGGGTGAAGTATATATTGGGGACCGGCTTGTGAACAAGGTGCCGCCCAAAGACCGCGACATTGCAATGGTGTTCCAGAACTATGCGCTCTATCCCCATATGAATGTGTATAAGAATATTTCGTTCGGTTTGAATCTCCGCAAGGAGGACAAGGCAGAGATTGACCGCCGTGTACATGAGGCGGCGAAGATTCTTGACTTGGAGCATCTGCTGAGCCGTAAACCGAAAGAGTTGTCCGGCGGCCAGAGGCAGAGGGTTGCCCTTGGCCGTGCAATGGTACGGAATCCCGCCGTATTTCTTCTGGATGAGCCGCTGTCCAACTTAGACGCCAAGCTCCGTGCTACTATGAGGACGGAGATTGCGAAACTTCACCAGAGATTGGATATTACGTTCGTGTATGTGACCCATGACCAGACGGAGGCAATGACCATGGGCGACCGTATCGTCGTCATGAAGGAGGGTGTCGTTCAGCAGTTTGATACGCCGCAGGTTCTTTACGATACGCCGGATAATCTGTTCGTGGCAGGATTCATCGGCAGCCCGCAGATGAATTTTATGGATGCAAAGATTAGCCAGGAGGGCAATAAGCTCTATGCGGACGTGAAGGGTAACAAGCTTCTGATACCGGATTTCAAGAATGAGGCGTTGAAGCCATATGTGGGTAAATCTGTGGTAATGGGGCTTAGGTTAGAGGATTTCCTTCCGCAGGAGAGGATGACGAAGGAGAATACGCTGGCAGCCGAGATGAATTTCAGTGAGCTGATGGGCGCGGATTACCACTTACATCTGACTGTGGACGATATCCCGGTCACTGTCAAGATATCGTCATCCGAAAAACCGCTTCCGAAAGGACCGGCGAAGATTGCTGCCAACATGGATAAAGCACATTTCTTCGATAAAGATACGGAGAAGGCAATCTGCCACTAAATATGCAAAGCAAAGGGGCTGTCGTAAGAAGCCCCTTTTGAAATAACGCAATATATTAAATTAAGAGGAGAATACATATGGTAGAATGGTTAAAAAATGCGGTATTTTATGAGATTTATCCACAGTCCTTTGCTGATACGAATGCGGACGGCATAGGGGACATGCAGGGGATCATTGAGCATCTGGATTATATTAAAGAGCTTGGGTGCAATGCTATCTGGCTGAATCCCTGCTTTGAGTCTCCGTTTTTGGATGCGGGATATGATGTGTCAGATTATATGAAGGTAGCTCCCCGCTATGGGACGAATGCGGATTTGAAGAGACTGTTTGGCGAGGCTCATAAGCGGGATATGCATGTGCTGTTAGATTTGGTCCCGGGGCATACTTCCTGGGAGCATGAGTGGTTCAAGGAATCGTTAAGACCTGAGAAGAATCCTTATTCGGGACGTTACGTATGGACAGACGACGCGTGGACGGACTTTGAGGGAGATGAGAACATTCGCGGGTTCCTGCGGGGGATGAGCCAGAGGAACGGCTGTGTGGCAGTCAATTTCTATGCACATCAGCCCTGCCTGAATTATGGCTGCTATAAGGTTGAAAATCCCAGTTGGCAGCAGCCGATGGATTCAGAAGATGCAATAGCTACCCGGGAGGCAATTAAGGATGTGATGCGTTTCTGGCTGAAAATGGGCTGCGACGGGTTCCGTGTAGACATGGCAGGCTCACTTGTGAAGAACGACCCCGAGCAGGAAGGGACGATTGCCCTGTGGAAAGATTTCCGCGAGTTTCTAGATAAGGAATTTCCGGATGCGGCTATGATTTCCGAATGGGGGCAGCCGGACAGGAGCCTTCGATCGGGATACCATATGGATTTTATGCTGCATTTTGGCCCGAGCCACTATACGGATCTGTACCATGGGGATAACCCTTATTTCTCACGGGAGAGCAAGGGAAATGCGAAGGCTTTCATCGATTATTATAAGAAATGCTATGAGCCCACCAACGGAAAAGGGATGATCTGTATGCCTTCCGGAAATCATGACATGGAACGTCTGACCAAATGGCTGGATGAGGAAGAGGTCAAGATCGTATTCGCATTCATCCTGTCATTGCCGGGCGCGCCGTTCATCTACTATGGAGATGAGCTTGGGATGCGGTATCTGGCGGATGTGGTGTCTGTGGAAGGCGGTTATATCCGTACGGGTTCCCGTTCCCCGATGCAGTGGGACGACGGGCTGAACGCAGGGTTTTCCGAGGCGAAGGCGGATGAGCTCTATATCCCCATTGACCCGGACGAGAATCGTCCGACGGCGAAGAAGCAGATGGAAGACCCGGACTCCATTTACCATGAGGTGAAGAAGCTCATCGAAGTCCGCCAGTCGGCAAAGGTGCTGCAGAGCGAGGCGAAGATCGAGTTCCTGTATTGTGAGGAAAATGCGTATCCATTGGCGTACAGAAGGTATCATGAAGAGGATTCTGTGCTGATTGTAATCAATCCGTCTGGGAAGGATGCCGAGTTTGCGTATGGCGGGACGTTAGGGGAAGTACTCTACCAGAATGGCGGGGATATGGAACTGAAAGACGGAAAGCTTAGGATTCCGGGGGCGACGGCTGTATTCGTGAAAGAAGTGAAATAGTTTTAAGCCGGGCAATACATTTTGGTGTATTCCCCGGCTGTTTTATATTGAACTCCATAAGAACCTCCTTATTGGGGATTCTGGCTGTGCCGGTTCCGTCTCCCTTTTCCTCTTCTGTGTAAGCCAGATATCCAAGATGCACCAGAAGCCCGTCTTCATCTATATCTATATATGCAAGAAGGGCTTCGGCGGCAGATGTCTTTTTCCAGTAGGATTTGAATTTACCGCTTAACATGGAGCTCATGACAAGGAAGGCAAGAGATAGATGCGCTCCTGCCTTCTATGAATATCCCCAAAGGGCATGTATGATTAGATTAATACGAATGCCTCATAAGGTCTTAACGTTATTTCTTTCTTGCTGTAGTCGTTTTCCATATTCGCAATCAGGCAGGATTTACCGACGAATTCTTCCGGTATGGTAAAGTCAATCTCCTGATCCGTAAAGTTGCAGACAGTCAGCAGTTTTTTCTCATCCAAAGTCCTTGTATAGACGAACAATTCTTCACTGTCCTCCATAAGCGGCTCGTATTTGCCGTACACCATGATTGGATTCTCTTTCCTCAGTGCAATGAGCTTCTTATAATAGTGGAACACAGAATTGGGGTCTTCTGTCTCAGCCTTGGCATTGATTTCCGTATAATTGGGATTCACGGCAATCCAGGGAGTCCCGGTGGTGAACCCGGCCTGTGCGGAATCGTCCCACTGTACCGGAGTCCTTGCGTTGTCACGGCTTCTGGCTATAATGCAAGGCCAGAAATCTTCATGGGAAACCTCGCCGCTCAGACACCATTCTTTGTAGGCGTTGACGCTCTCAATATCACGGAATTCATCGGGGCTTTGGAAAGGATAGTTGGTCATTCCAAGCTCTTCTCCCTGATAAATGTAAGGAGAACCCTGCATCATATGAAGGCAGGTGGCAAGCATCTTGGCGGAAGCTTCCCGGTACATGGGCCTGTCGTCCCCGAAGCGGGAAACGGCTCTTGGCTGGTCATGGTTATCCCAGAACAAACTATTCCATGCTTTCCCATATAACTCGGTCTGCCAACGGGTCAGGATATTTTTTAATTTCGTGAGCTGCCATTTCTGGTCGTCCCATTTGCCGTATTTCCCGTGGTTATCTACATGCTCGAACTGGAATACCATATTAAGCTCCCTGGTATCCTCCCCGGCGTACTGTTTTGCCTGTTCCGTAGTCACGCCCGGCGTCTCTCCTACGGTCATAATATCGTATTTGGACAAAACCTTTTCGTTCATCTCCTGGAGATATCTGTGGACGTTGGGCCCATGTATGCAGTAAGGTGAGTAGTCGCCGTAGAAGTCTGTCACCGGACCATCGGGCATCTCTTCGGTCTTGGAAATCATGCTGATTACGTCCATACGGAAACCATCGATACCCTTGTCGCACCACCAGGTCATCATGTCAAAGACTTCCTTGCGTACCTTTGGGTTGTCCCAGTTCAAATCCGGCTGTTTCCTGGAAAACAGGTGCAGGTAATACATGGCGGTCTGTTCGTCGTACTGCCATGCAGAACCGCTGAAACAGGAGCCCCAGTTGTTGGGAGGAGTTTCGGCGTCCTTCCCTTCCCGCCAGATGTAATAGTCCCGATATTCGTTTTCTTTTGATTTGCGGCTTTCCATAAACCATTTATGTTCGTCGGATGTGTGGTTTACCACCAGGTCCATGACTACCCGCAGGCCTCGCTTGTGGGCTTCTGCGAGCATCTCGTCGAAGTCCTCCATAGTCCCGAATTCATCCATGATTGCCTGATAATCACTGATATCGTAGCCGTTATCATCGTTCGGTGATTTGTAGATTGGGGAGAGCCATAGTACATCGACTCCTAAATATTTCAGATAATCCAGACGGCTGGTGATTCCCTTGATATCTCCGATTCCGTCTCCGTTGCTGTCCATAAAACTGCGGGGGTAGATTTGATAGATGACAGCCTCTTTCCACCATATTCTGTTCATATGCTCAGTCCTTTCTTGTCATTTGCCGCCGCCTTTTTGGAAATGGCGTGCAGGCATAGTTTTTATGCTTGTTACATTTCTAATATAATAACCTGATAACCGGATAACTTCAACGACAATCCATCTGCAGAAAGCTCAGGATAGTTGTTCAGCAGTACCTTTTTATATTCAGAAGGAAGTTTGACCGTCTGTGCTTCCTTCTGATAATTTCCCATTACCAGAAGAGTTTTATCCCCCTTGCGGAAATAAGCCATCAGGTTATGGGTATCCGGAAGATACGGCTCAAATGCGCCATACACCACCGTTTCCTGATATTCGGGATTCTTGCGCAGCGAGATCAATTCCTTATAAAAGCTCCTGACAGAATCCGGGTCTTCCATCTGGTTTTCAGCATTAATGGAAGTGTAGTTGGGATTAACCTTCAGCCATGGCGTACCTTCTGTGAATCCGGCGTTTGCCTTGCCTGACCACTGCATCGGTGTCCGGGCGTTGTCACGGCTGAATTTTGCAACTGCCTTTAAGGCTTCGGCGGGAGCAAGCCCGGCGTCCAGTGCGACCTGATATTCATCTAGCGTGGAGATATCGTCTACCTCATCGATAGAAGAGAATGGTACGTTTTCCATACCAATTTCCTGTCCCTGATAGATGAAGGGCAGGCCTCTCAGCATAAAGTTCAAGGCTGCAAGCAGCTTTTTGCTTTGGACACAGCAGTCCCCCTCCGGGATGTAACGGCTGACGCCCCGAGGCTCATCGTGGTTTTCGATGATATTGGAAAGGAAACCGATGTCTCCAATCTTTGCTTGAGACTCGAAGCAGCAGCGCTTATAATCATCCGGTGTGATTGGTTTCGCATCATACCAACCTTTTTCGCTGTTGCCGAAAATTGTCTCGTTGAAATCGAACATACTGGAAAAATATCCGTTTTCACCGATAAAATCAGGAATCTCCTCAGGTTTTTCGTTAAATACTTCTCCTACGGAGAACGCATCATAGTTTTTGAAAGTACGATCCCGCATCTCTCCTAAGAATGTTCCGATGCCGTTCGCTTCTTTGAGCATTGTCTGGATATTGCACAGACCGTCGCTCCGGTCAGGCTCATAGCTCCTGAATGGCAGGGCCTTTTTGATATTGATGATTGCGTCGATACGGAAACCGCCAAGACCCTTGTCAAGCCACCAGTTGATGTTCTTGTAAACTTCTTCGCGAAGTTCTGGGTTCTCCCAGTTCAAATCCGGCTGTTTCTTATGGAATACATGCAGGTATTGTTTGTCTGTTCCCGGGAGGTCTTCCCAGACCGGGCCTCCAAAGTAAGAGCGCCAGTTCGTAGGGAGTTCACCTTCTTTTTTATCCCTCAGATAGAAGAAATTCCCGTATTTCCCGTCCGGGTCTTCACAGGCTTTTTTGAACCATTCATGTTCGTCGGAACAGTGGTTCACCACCAAATCCATCAGAATGTACATATTACGTTTTTTTGCTTCTTCTATTAACTGCTCCATATCCTCCATGGTTCCGAAACGCGGGTCGATATCGTAGTAATCGGAAATGTCGTACCCCTCGTCGGCAAGGGGAGAGCGGTAGCAGGGGGAAAGCCAGATAATGTCAATCCCTAAGTCCTGTAAATAATCCAATTTGCTGATGATTCCCGGAATGTCTCCGATTCCGTCCCCATTAGAATCATAGAAACTCTTTGGATAGATTTGATAAGCTACCTTGTCATGCCACCATTTTTTCGTCATAGCCATACCTCCGTGATTGCTGTATTTTAGATAAAAAATATCAAATTCTATGTGGTTTATTATAGCTGTGTATTTTGGATTTGTCTTATATTTCTCTGATTAAAAATTACGATATTTTGACTTTTTTGAAAATGTAGTCGTGTTTATTGGGCTATGATACAAATGGAATTTAACTTTACAAGAAACTGTAGAATTAAAAAAATTTGACATACGTGTTAGTACGTATTATAATATTGTAAAAGGAGGAAATAATGAAGACATCAGAACTCATAAAGATTTTAAAGAAGAATGGATGTTTTTTCGTGGAACATGGTAAAGAACATGATAAATGGCATAGTGGCAAAACGGGGAAGGATATCAGGATTCCAAGGCATTTAAGTAAAGAAATCCCAAGTGGCACAGCGAATCGAATATTAAAAGATGCGGGGTTGAAATAAGGAGGTAAAATATGGCTAAATATGTATATCCTGCGGTTTTTACACAGGAGGAAAAAGGATTTTCAGTATGGTTCCCGGATTTGGAGGGATGCTATACCTGCGGAGATGACTTAAACGATGCAATCAGGATGGCAGAGGATGTTCTGGCATATGTACTGTATGATTATGAACGGAAAAGAAAAGAGATTCCGGCGCCATCCCAGCGAAATGCGATTGAACTTGAATCTAAACGGGATTTCGTGAATGATATTGCCTGTGATACGATAGAATATGCAAAGATGCACAATCATAAAGCTATCAAAAAGACGCTGACGATTCCTGAATGGCTGAATGAAGAGGCAATGGCGTTGGGTGTGAATTTTTCTCAGGTTTTGAAGGAGGCGCTTCTGGCAAAAATAAACGCAGGCAGATAATGCTTCTTTCCGTCAGAGCCGCCTCCCATTTTCATGGGAATCATTCCTATATTTCAGCGGAGTCATCTCCGTATATTTCTTGAACGCACGGAGAAAATTTCCCAGATTATTATATCCACATTCCAGGCAGACCTCCATCACAGGCAGGTCTGTCTCCTTGAGCAGCCGCATTGCCTGTTTGATACGGTATTCATTGAGATATTCCATGGGGGAACGCCCAATAGATTTCTTAAAAAAACGGCAGAAATACTGCTCGTTCATATGCACCTGTTCTGCAAGGTCTTGAATATAAATCTTCTCTTTGTAGTTTTCCCTGATATAAGTAAGGACGGTCTTAATCCCTTCCACACGCTTGTCCAGATTCTTCTCCGTAGGCGTAAAGAGCCTGTAGCTTGAGAGAACGGCGAGAATATGGAGCAGGGATGATTTGATGAATAACTGGTTCGTCAGATCATCTGTAACGGCTCCGTTTCCGGGAACGTCTGATTCATCCGGCCTATGCCCGAAGGATTGCATGGTGTCAAGAAACGCATCCCGGACAGACAGAAATCCCGGGTGGGTGGGCAGAAGGCAGCGAGGGAACCGCATGTTTCCGTTTCGGATAGGCTGTATCAACTGCATCTGTGCGGCATCGTAGGAGTCGAAACTTAAAATATCCAGTGAAAAGACGACGGCATCTTCGCCGGGGCTTCCTGCTTGTTCCTTGTAAATACTGTGCAGTTCACCGGGATTGATGAAGTACAGCGCCTCCGTGTGGACAAAAAATTGCTCCATGTTGATTTCAAGACGAAATTCTCCGCCGAAAAAATATAAGATCTCCACTTCGTCGTGCCAGTGGTGCTTAACAAGGGTTCCTTTGCCGACGGAGCGGGTCTGGTAGAAAGCACAGGGAAAAGATTTTGTGCCGTGAAGGCTGATTTCTTTTAGTGTGGGCGATAATTGCTGCATGTAATCCCTCCATTCGTTTCTGCCCATAGCTTGCTGTGTATATTATTTTCCTGCCTGATCTTTCACACGGTGGCTGTCAATAATCAGCCGGACAGAGCGGTAAAGAAATGGCTTGTACTGTTCAATCGGCAGAGGCTCTTTGTACAGGATGGAGTTATACCCGGCAGACCCGGCAAGCTCCACGATGGTAAAAAGCATCACCTCGATATCCTGATATTCATAAGAATCCTGGCGTACCATATCCAGGAATATCTCATAAAAATCCGTATCCGAACGCTCGCCGGTCAGAAGGACAGACCTAAGCGCCCCCATGACCAGATTCTTGGAAATGAAGTTCATGAGAGGGATGTTGAGGACCAGCGTATCTATAATATGATTGATAATAAAAATCAACTGCTCGTCCAGCCCTATGACAGGATTTGGGGCATGGTCAAGTGCAAACTTCGCCCCATGGAACAGTTCATGGGTCTTGTGGGCGATGAGCTTGTTCCGTATGTCATATTTGTCCTTAAAATACAGATAGAACGTACCTTTTGCAACCCCCGCCTTCTCTACGATATCGGATATGGCGGTGGAGTTGATTCCCTTTGTAATGAAAAGGTCATAGGCACTATTGAACAGTGTTTCCTTTTTCTTTTTCTTATTCTCGTCAATTTTCCCCATTCTAATCGACTGTCCTTTCCTTGCTATCCCCAAAGTGTGTTTGTATCCTTATTATAACATGTCACCAACCGGAGGTTGATGACCTGCGTACGCATCAGCGTACTTCCTTATTATAACATGTCACCAACCGGAGGTTGATGACCTGCGTACGCATCAGCGTACTTCCTTATTATAACCAGAAAATAAGCGGATTTTCAAGTACTTTTGAATAAAATGACTAAAAGTCAATTTTTTATAAAAATGGTATTGACTATTGGTCATTTCTGTAGTATAGTACATATTGTAAGAAATGACCAACGGTCATAAAGTGAAACACGCTGACGCGTGCCTTGTCATCAGCCTTTGGCTGGCGGCAAATCAGAATATGAAAAAGGAGCAGTGAGAGTATGGTTCAGTTTGGGAAAAAAGTGGTGAAGTACAGGGCAGCGATTTTGGTTTTCAGTATATTGCTGCTGATTCCTTCCGTACTGGGATATGTGAATACCAGAGTGAATTACGATGTCCTGACGTATCTGCCGGAGGATATCGAGACCATGAAGGGTCAGGATATCATGGTAGAAGATTTCGGGACGGGCGCATTTTCCATGTTTATCGTAGACGGCATGGAAGATAAGGATATTGTAAAATTGAAGAAAGAAATTGAGGAAATCGACCATGTAGGGAACGTGCTGTGGTACGACTCCGTGATGGATATCTCGGTTCCGGAGAGTATGCTGCCGGATGAACTCTACAAGGTGTTTAATTCTGATACGGGAACTATGATGGCAATTTTCTTCGACGAGGGGACTTCCTCCGACGGAACCATGGGAGCCATTGAAGAGATTCGGAAAATTGCGGGAAAGCAGTGCTTTTTAAGCGGTATGTCCGCCATTGTGACCGATACGAAGAACCTTGCCGAGAAAGAGACGCCCCTCTACGTATTAATTGCAGTTGCACTGGCAGTCCTGGTGTTGGGAATTACGATGGAATCCTTCTTTGTGCCGGTACTGTTCCTGCTGAGTATTGGAATGGCGATTCTCTACAATCTGGGAAGTAATTATTTCCTTGGAGAGATTTCATATATTACAAAGGCATTGGCAGCAGTATTACAGTTGGGCGTTACGCTGGATTACTCCATTTTCCTGATGCACAGCTATGAAGAGCAGCAGGAACGGTTTCATGGGGATAAGAAGCGGGCGATGGCCCATGCGATTTCCCATACCTTTTCTTCCGTGGTGGGAAGTTCCATTACAACGGTTGCAGGATTTATCGCACTGTGTTTCATGAGCTTCACCTTGGGGCTGGATATCGGGGTCGTCATGGCGAAGGGCGTCGTCTTCGGTGTGATTGCCTGTGTTACGGTTCTGCCATCCATGATTCTGTGCTGTGACAAAATCATCGAGAAGACGAAACATAAGCCGCTTTTGCCGGATATCGGCAGGTTGTCGGAGAAGGTCACGAAGCGTTATCTCTGGTATGTGGCTGCCTTCCTGATACTTTTGTTCCCTGCGGTCTATGGAAATAACCATACAGGGGTTTACTATAATCTGGATGAGACACTTCCTAAGGAGCTACCGAGTATTATTGCAAATGAGAAGCTGAAGGAAGATTATGAGATGAATACCACCCACATTCTGCTGCTTGACAGCTCCGTACCATCCTCGGATGTGGGGAAGATGCTGAAACAAATCGAGAAGGTAGACGGCGTAAAGTGGGCGCTGGGCTTAGATAAACTGGTAGGTCCGGGAGTTCCTTCCGATATGCTTCCGGAGTCGGTCACGAGTATGTTAAAGACGGATAAATACCAGATGGTGATGGTCAATTCTTTATATAAAGTAGCGTCTGATGAGGTAAATAAACAGATAGAAGAGATTAATGAGATTATGGACCAGTTTGACGAGAAGGCAATGCTGGTGGGAGAAGGGCCGCTGACGGCAGATTTGATTACCATTACGGATAAAGATTTCAAGACGGTAAGCGTGGTATCCATTGGAATTATTTTCATTATTATATTGATTCTGTTCCAGTCCATTTCCCTGCCGATTATACTGGTAGGCGTGATTGAATTTGCAATCTTTGTCAATATGGGTATCCCCTTCTATACGGGGACGACGCTGCCCTTTGTGGCTTCTATCGTAATCGGCACCATACAGCTTGGCTCGACTGTGGATTATGCCATTCTTATGACCACGCGGTATAAGCGGGAGAGAAGCCAGGGAAGAAGTAAATACGATGCGGTCACGATTGCCCATCGCGCTTCGGCACAGTCTATTATGGTAAGCGCATTCAGCTTCTTTGCGGCAACGGTTGGCGTAGGTTTGTTTTCAAATATTGACATGATTAGTTCCCTTTGTATCTTGATGGCGCGAGGGGCGATTATCAGTATGGTTGTAGTAGTATTGATTCTTCCGTCAATGTTCATGGTATTTGACAAGGTGATTGTGAAGACTAGCCGGGGATTTTTACCCAAGACGGCAAAGAGTGACCGTAAGCGTAAGGACTCTATGAAAGAGTGCTCGGACAGCGGGATGTAAGGCAATGATGCGAAAAAGCAGGTAAGTATGAAGGTTTGGCAAATGCCCGTATATTGCAGCAGATTTGCTGGAGGCGGGCAATGAAAAATTGTGCAGGAGGTATGATGTTATGAATAGAAACAGGAAACGGGTAATGGCGGGAGCTATGGCGGCCGTTATGGCGGCAGGAACGGTCGGAGCGTATGAATATCAGGGATTAGGTACGGAAGTAATGGCAGAGGAGGAAACGACGGAGGCTCTTGAAGAAGCAGCCAATGCCGTGCTTGAGGGAAAAGAAAGTAATGACCAGGAAACTGCGGGAAAGACGGAGGGATCTATGTTCAAAGAAGAGTCCGTCTATGTGAAAGCAGACGCGGCGGGCAATGTCAGCAACACTACGGTAACGGAGTGGCTCAAGAATCCTGAAAACGGAGACTTTGCCGACATTTCAGGATTAAAGGATATCCGCAATATCAAGGGAGAGGAAGAATTTTCCAAAGGAAGCGGCGAGGAGCTGACATGGAAGTCAGAGGGCAGCGACATTTATTATCAGGGTACTACGGATGAGAAGCTGCCGGTAGATGTAAATATTTCCTATAAATTGGACGGGAAAGAGATAAAAGCAGAAGAGCTGGCAGGAAAAGACGGTAAGGTAGAAATCCATATCGAGTATGAGAACCACTCAAAGGAGAATGTTGAGATTGACGGTGAAAATGTTGAGATGTATACGCCGTTTACCATGGTGACATCCATGATGCTCCCCATAGACGAGTATACCAATGTGGAAATCGACAACGGGAAAATCATGTCGGATGCAGACAAGAATATTGTGGTGGGGCTTGGTTTCCCGGGACTTTCCGAGAACCTGAAACTGAAAGAGCTGGATCTTGATATCCCTGAAAGCGTGACCATCACGGCAGATGTAAAGGATGCTTCGGTTGGCCCTACAATCACGGTGGCTTCCGCAGAGATTATGGAAGAGTTTGATTTAAGCGACGTCCATGATTTCGACAGCCTGGAGGATTCCATCCATGAGCTTGAGGATGCTTCCGGGAAACTTGAAGATGGCTCGAAAGAAGCGTCCGACGGGGCAGAGAAGCTTAAAGACGGGGCAAAGGAAGCCGCCGACGGGGCAAAGGAACTGGCAGACGGCTCGAAGGAAGCCGCCAGCGGAGCGAAAGAACTGGCAGACGGCTCGAAGGAAGCCGCCAGCGGAGCGAAAGAACTGGCGGACGGCTCGAAGGAAGCCGCCAGCGGGGCGAGAGAACTGGCAGCAGGAACGAAAGAGGCGGTGAATGGAGCAAAGGCATTGGCAGATGGCTCTAAGAATGCAGCAGATGGGGCAAAGGCGCTTGCAGACGGCTCAAAAACATTGTCAGAGGGCGTAAATGAATTGAACAGTAAGAGTGGCGTACTGGCAGAAGGGATTGGGAACCTGTCAGACGGTGTGAAGACGTATACTTCCGGCGTAGCACAGCTAGAAGCTGCAAGTAAGCAGCTTCTGGCCGGGGCAAATGAGCTTGGAAGCGGAGCGGATACATTGAAGAACGGTATAGACGCCGCTTATAGCGGCGCATATGAGCTTGCCGGAGGCTGTTCTGCCCTGAAAGCATTGATTGGCAGCGCAGGCAGTACGGCAGAAGGCGTGGCGGGAAATCTTGGGGCGGCAGACGGCGCGCTTACAAGGGCGGCAAATGCCCTTGCAGGAGCAGATGCCGCAGCAGGCCAGTATGCAGTTGTGGGGACATCGGACGCGGCTTTGGCGATTGCAGAGATGACGGGTACGGAAATAAGCGCGGCAGAGATTCAGGCAGTGATTGACAGCTATGTGGATGCTGTTTCGGTAGGGAGGTCAGACCCTTCGGCGGACATCAATTATGCAATGTCAGAGATTTATGAAGCACAGAATTCCATCTATGCAGCACAGGGTGCGGCGCAAGGAGCAGATGCGAACGCCCAGTTGGCGGCAGCGGTGGAGCAGTTGGATGCCGGGGCGCAGAATTTGATGGCCGGGCTTGGCGGCGCCGACGGGGCAGGCGGATTAAAAGGCGGAGCAGCTTCTTTGTCGGAGGGGATGTCAAACTTATCTGCCGGTATCGCGGGACTTTCAGAAGGTGCGGCAGAATTAAACAGCAAAAGCGGTCAGTTGGTGGATGGGGCAAGCCAGTTGAAGGACAGCAGCCCACAGTTGATTGCAGGAATCAATGCTCTGGCAAACGGAGCGAAGGATTTGGCAAACGGAGCCGATACTCTGGCGGATGGAAACCGGCAGCTCTCCTCTGGGGCGGGCGCGCTGCTTAGCGGAAACCAACAGCTTGCGGATGGAGCCGGAGCGCTTTTTGCAGGAAATCAGAAATTAGCAGATGGAGCAGGGGCGCTTTTTGCGGGCAACCAGAAACTTGCAGATGGAGCAGGGGCTTTGGCCGACGGGAACCAGAAACTTTTTGCCGGGGCGGGGACGCTTGCCGACGGGAACCGGCAGCTTGCCGACGGGGCGGGCGCGTTAGCCGATGGGAACCGGCAGCTTGCCGACGGAATGTCAGAGTTTAAGACATCGGGCATTGACAAACTGACGGATGTATTTGACAATGATATTCAGTCTGTAAAATCAAGGATTGACGCAATGTCAGACCTGGGGAAGAGTTATAAGTCCTTTGCAGGAATCAGGGAAGGGATGAATGGAAGTACTAAGTTCATCATTGAGACTGAAGGAGTAGAAAAGTAGGGAAAGTGCAGATAGGGAAAAGTTGTGGGAAAGGCTGGCGCATCGTTTGGTGCGGCGGCCTTTTGCAGTATGATATACCCTTGGGTATACATAGAAAAATAAAAAATCATGATTTGTGTAGAAAATGGAACTATAAAAATCATGATTTATGTATATATTAAGATTGTAAAAATCGTGATTTATGTTAAAATAGTAGTATGAAAAATCATGATTTGTGTAATGATAGAAAAGAGATAGATATGGGGGTGAATTTATGCGCAGAAAAATGTATGATAAATTATTGCAATGGAAGGAACGGAGTAATGGAAAAAGCGCTCTTTTGATACAGGGCGCCCGGCGTGTCGGGAAGAGCTATATCGTAGAAGAATTTGCAGAGTCAGAATATGATTCCTATATTTTGATTGATTTCAATAAGGCTGATGAGCAAGTGAAAGATATATTTCTGCATGACCTTGACAATTTGAATTCATTCTTTTTGAAGCTTACGGCATTATACGGAGTCCGGCTTCATGAGAGAAGGTCTTTGGTTGTCCTGGATGAAGTGCAGTTGTTCCCAAGGGCGAGAAGCGCTGTCAAATATCTTGTCGAAGACGGGCGTTATGACTATATCGAAACCGGTTCTCTTATTTCCATCCGGGAGAATGTGAAGGACATCCTGATTCCGTCCGAGGAAGACCATATGAATATGTATCCAATGGATTTTGAAGAGTTCCTGTGGGCTGTAGGGAACGAGATGATGATGGAGCTTATCCGCGACTGTTATGGCAATAAACGACCGCTGGGACAGGCATTACACAGAAAAGCAATGGATTTGTTCCGCCAGTATTTAATTGTCGGGGGGATGCCCCAGGCTGTGGAGGCATATGTGGAAACCGGTGATTTCGACGAGGTGGATATAGTAAAAAGACGAATCTTAAATCTCTACCGGGAGGACATCCGCAAGCATGCCAAAGGATATGAGATGAAGGTAGAGATGATTTTTGATGAGCTTCCTTCTCAGCTAAAGAACCAGAATCGGCATTTCAAGCTTTCTTCCTTGAAAGAAGGGGCGCGTTTTGATGAATACAAGGACGCTATGTTTTGGTTATCAGACGCCATGATTGTCAACCACTGTTATAATGCAACAGAACCAAGCCTCGGACTTAGCTTGAACCGGGACCGTACGCTTTTGAAATGTTATATGGGGGATACAGGGCTTCTAATCAGCCAGGTTTTTGATGAAAATGAAATCGTGAGTGAAAGGATTTATAAAAAACTGTTGTTGGATAAATTAGAAGTCAATATGGGAATGGTTGTAGAGAATATGGTTGCCCAGATGTTTGTCATGAGCGGGCACAAATTATATTTTTATTCTAATTCTGACCGTAATGACGCAAGTTCCCGTATGGAGATTGATTTTCTGCTTGCCAAGAGTAAAATCAGCAGCCGGCATAATATTTCACCTATTGAAGTCAAGTCCGGCAAAAATTATACGTTAAGCTCTCTCAGAAAATTCAGGGAAAAGTACAAAGAGCAGCTCTATATCCCTTATGTGCTCCACTCAGGGGATTTAAAAGAGGAAGACGGGATTGTTTACCTGCCTTTATACATGGCGTCATTGCTGTAGCCAATCTTTCAGTCTATATTTTCGATTGTAGAGCCGCCCCGTATGTGATAAAATAGAACCTATGAGGAGGAACGTACATTATGGGATTAAGTGTAGAAGAGATGCTGAATATCGACATATTCAGCGGCGCAAAACTTCTGGGCGGCGCGGCGGGCCTTGGCAATGAGATTAAGGGCGCAACAATCATAGAAGCGCCGGACATCGTGAAATTTATTAGCGGCGGGGAAGTGTTGCTGACACGATTCTATGCGTTCCAGTTCTGTACATCGGAGGAATTTGACAGTTATTTTCGGGAACTGGCGCAAAAAAGGGTCAGCGCCATCGTGATAAAGCGTGGGAACGACGTGGATGACATTGAAGAGAAGGTAAAGTATATTCTGGAATTTGCGGAAGAATACGCAGTTCCGGTTCTGGAAGTGGCGTTCGAGCTGTCCTTCAGGGAGATTTTAAGGCCGATTCTGGAGCGACTGTTCAATGAGGAGGTCCGGCGGCTCAAGTATTTTAAGACCACCCACGATAACTTTACGGCTCTGTCATTCTTACGTGGTTCCGGGGAGGACAGCCTCCAGAAGATCCTGGATGTCCTTGAGAAGCTGATTGGCAATCCCGCCGCTCTTTTTAACCAGAATATGGACTATCTGGCGGGGACGGAAGGCAGCGCGCAGAAGATGGCAATCTCGGACAATGCGGAGGAATATCAGCCTCAGTTTTACTCTAATTATACATATCTGAGACAGAAAGTCACCCTGACGGATGAAGAGCCAAAGGTATGTGACCAGTACGTCGTGAAGTGGAGGATTATGTATAACCGCAGAGTCTATCTGGTCATAACGGCGTCCAACAGTCAATTCGGGGATATGGATGATATTGCGGTAGAGAATGCAGTGACGGCATTGAAACAGGAGATGTTTCGCCAGCACACGGTGGAGGAGTTAGAGGAGAAGTTCCAGAATGATATCATTACACAGATTTTGAACGGGAATTTCCATTCGCGCAAAGAGCTGGAACGGGAGGTCAAGCGCCTGGGGATTCCGGTTGACGCAAATTACCGGGTGTTGATTTTCAAGCTGTGGAACGAGTGTACCGGGGGGTTCGAGAAGCTGAACGAGCAGTTCAAATTCGACAGTATTCTCAGGGACGCTGTGGTAAATGAATTCGGAGACGTCAGGGTCAGGAATGACGTGGACCAGGTAATCGTGATACAGCAGATATATCCGGAACAGAAACAGGAAGATTACCGTAAAGAGCTGAAAGAAACGGTGGAAAAGATCCAGAAACGAATCTGCCAGAAAAATAAAAACCTGAAAGTCCGCGCCGGCGTCGGAAAAGAAGTGGAGGGGGTTTTTAAACTTTCGGACAGTTTTAAGGAGGCGCGGGATTCTCTGGAATTTATCGGCATTTTTAAGGAGCGCAGCGCCGAGCAGAACCATCACATCGTATTTTTTTCCGATATGGGAATCTTTAAGCTCTTGTGCAAGGCAGATAATCCGGAGGAACTCTATGAGTATATTCCGGAGTCTCTGCAGAAGCTGCTCCATTATAAGAAGCAGCAGAGGCAAGAGCTGATTCTTACCTTGAATACCTACCTTGACCGTAACCAGAACTTGACGAAGACAGCCCAGGAGCTTTTTATCCATTACAAGACGGCGGCGTACCGGATTGACCGGATCGTCAAGATTACGGGAATTGACATGAATAATGCAAGCGAAGTGCTGGCGGTCCGGATCGGGCTGATTGTACATAGGATGATTGAGAATATGAAGAGGTAGTGCGCTGGAGATATTATTTGTCCAAAATGGATAAAGAATATCTCCTTTTTTATCCTTTTTCTCCAATGTATATTGTTAATTATTTATCTATAATGTGAACTATAGATAAGATTTATATATCTAATAGGGTTCTTCTATGCAATTTCACTATATTGAGAGATATGGATTTGTGAAATATGCTGAATGATGAAAGGAGGAAGAAGCAGCGACTATGAAAGCAAACGGAAAAAGAGTTGTTTCCCGGTTAGAGGAAATCTACCAGTGCGGGAAAAAGGAAGACGGAACCTTTACCAGAATGGCATTTTCCACAGAAGATGTAAAAGGAAGAAAACTCTTTGCTTCCTGGGCTCAAAAGCTTGGCATGGCATGCAGGGTAGACGAGGCGGGCAATTTAATCTGTCGTATGTCAGGGCAGGACGACAGCCTTCCGGCAATCCTTATGGGTTCCCATCTGGATACTGTGCCGGATGGAGGGAAGTATGACGGGGTTCTCGGATGTGTGGGCGCCCTTGAGGTCTGCGAGACGTTCCGGGAGGAAGGATATGTCCCCAAGCACCCCATTGAGGTGATTGTATTTACCGATGAGGAAGGCTTCCGGTTCGGGAAAGGGCTTACCGGAAGCAGCGCTATCTGCGGGCAGGATCCGGGAGTCAAAGATTCAGAATTAGATATTTACGGAGAAGAGAGAGGAAAGGTCATGCAGTCTTACGGCATCACAAGCAAAGAGATGCCAAAAGCGGCGAAAGACCCGGAATCCGTCCATTGTTTTATAGAGCTCCATGTGGAACAGGGAGCAAGGTTATATAAGACTCATACGTCTGTGGGAGTCGTATCTTCTATCGCAGGCGTGAACCGCTATGACGTCACAGTGACCGGTGAGGCGAACCATGCCGGAAGCACGGCGATGGCAGACCGTAAGGACGCGCTGGTGGCTGCGGCAGGATTTATCAACAAGATACCAGAGGTTACAACAGAGTACGGCAATGAATTTACCGTTGCAACTGTAGGCACGATAAAAGTGACGCCGCATTCTGTCAATGTAATTCCAGGCACCTGCACATTCAGCCTGGAGATCAGGGACCAGGATGACGAAGTCATGTCTCTGATCGAACAAAAATTGCAGGCATCCCTGGGGGACATCTGTAAGAAATATGGAGTTTCCTATACATTTGTCCCCACATCCTTCCATGAGCCGGCGCCTATGACGGCGTGGGTGAAGGACAGTGTGGAACAGGCGGTAAAAGAGCTTGGCATCGGCTACAGCGTCATTCCAAGCGGCGCGTTCCATGACTCCCTGATTATGGCGGGCACATTCCCGACAGGAATGATTTTCGTCCCAAGTGAAAAGGGAATCAGTCATTCCAGATATGAGTTTACGGAAGATAAGGATATTGAGATTGGATGCAACGTATTGCTAAAGGCAGTTTTAAACGTAGATAACATGGAACAACCATGTTAGAAAAATAAAAAGAAGGAAGGTAATCACTATGGCAAAGAAAAAAATCGGTATCATCGGCGGAGGTATCTCCGGAACAGCGCTCGGCTATCATTTAAGCCTTTATGACGGAGAAGCAGAGGTGATCGTATTTGAGAAAGACACCATCGGAGGAGCTTCCACGGCAAAATCAGCAGGTACGGTATGTCTGTTTGACGACTCTCTCAAGAATAGGTATTGGGACGTAAGGCTTTACGGATTCGAGTCTTATCTCAAGATGGAAGCTGAGGAGAAGGGGTCCGCTGGTTTTGACAAGACCGGAACACTGGTTGTAGCTACCAACGAGGAAGTAGAGAAAGTCATTAAGACCGGTATCGCCCTTGCAAAGGCAGCAGGCTACACAGGCGAGTACATCACAGACAAAGACCGTATCAAAGAGATCTTGCCGGACATTTCCACGGACAACATTCTCGGCGCAGGTTACACGGCAGACGACGGGTACTTCGACGGAACCATGATTTCCAATACATATGCCAAGAAGTTCCAGAAGAACGGCGGCGTGGTAAAGACTGGTGTCAAGGTGACAGAGGTCGTAGTTGAGGACAAGAAGGTGAAGGGCCTGAAAACGGACGACGGACAGGAATATGAATTTGACGTAGTTGTTGACTGTACCGGGCCATGGAGCAAGTTTACGGGTGAGATGGTAGGCTTAGACGTACCGATCTGGCATACCAAGGCAGAAGCTTTCTTCTTATGCCCTCCGGGAAAGAAGCTTGACTACACCTTCCCTGTATTGAAATATCCAGAGTTCTACGGACTCAGGGCCGGCGACAACATCTTTATCTGTAAGTCACACTTATCCATGGATCTGAGCAACCCGATGCATGCGGGACAGTGGGATCCAGATAAATTGCCGGCGACAGGCGGAACAGACGATTACTTCATCGACTTCCTGCTTGACCAGTTAGAGGCAAAGGTTCCTGGAATCGTAGACAGCGGATTGGTATCCTCCTGGTTATCCTACCGTGCAGAGCCTAAGGATTTCTGGCCAATCTTAGGCGAGACCCCGGTAGAAGGCTACATGCTTTCCACAGGATACGGCGGAAACGGCGTGATCGAAGCTCCGGCTGCAACACGCGACCTTGCAAAATTAATCATGCGCGGCGAGAGTACGCCATTGCTGGAGAATTGGGCATTTAAGCGTCTTCTGTAGAAGAAAAACAGTGAGTGAATTCAGAAAACGATTCAGGAGGAAACCATGAATATAGCAGTTCTTATTAAACAGGTTCCGGTTTCAAACGATGTATCCGTAGATCCGGAGACTCATGCACTTGTGCGGGCGAGCTCAGAAGGTATGGTGAACCCGGCTGATTTGAATGCAATCGAGGAAGCCATGCTTCTGAAAGAGCAGACGGGCGGAAAGGTTGTGGTCTTCACCATGGGGCCGCCGGACGCGGAGAAGGCGTTAAGGGACGCCATGGCGCTTGGATGCGACGAGTCATGTCTGGTGACAGACAGAGCCGTTGCAGGCGGAGATACGGTTGCGACGGCAAAGGTATTGGCAGCGGCAATTAAGAAATATGGCGAGTTTGACCTGATTGTGGGAGGAGCGTTGTCGGCAGACGGCGCTACAGGACAGGTGGGCGCAATGGTTGCTGACTGTCTCGACATTCCTCATGTGGTAGAGGCGCAGGGAATGAAGTATGACGAGGCAGAGGCAGACAAGATTGTGGCTGTGAAGAAGTTCCATGACAAACGGCTGAGTATCAAGTGCGCACTTCCGGCAATGATTTCATTTAACTTCGGATGCAACGAACCTCGTCTTGCGACCCTCCGCACCAAACGTGCAGCGAAGAGTAAGCCGCTTGTGACATATACCAATGCGGAGCTGGGGCTGCCTCTTGAGGAGGTCGGTATCGCAGGTTCCCCGACGGCAGTGGTGGATTCTTTCTCACCAGAGGCCGGAAGAAAGGCGACTATGCTGGAGGGAACACCGGCAGAGCTTGCAAAGAAGCTTTACGACCTGATTGAAGAGGAGAAAGGAAAGTAGACCAATGGCTAATGGAATTTGTGTTTATGCAGAAAGTTATAAGGGGAAATTGGAGCCGGTAGCTGCAGAACTGGTTTCAGCGGCTAAGGAGATTCAGAAGACCACCGGCGAGAAGGTTCAGGCAATCGTGCTGGCGGAAGAGACTGACGGCATTGTGGCTGACCTTGACAAGCTGGGCGTGGAGGAAATCTACGCTGTAAAGGCTGGGCGTGACTGTTCGCAGCAGGACGACGCCGTAAGCAAGGCGATTGCAGAAATGCTGAAAAAAATCGATCCGTCCAGCGTCTTGATTCCGGCGACTCCGGAGGGACGTTCCATCTTCTCACGGGTAGCCATGAAGTTAGGCTGCGGAATGACTGCAGACTGTACGGAGGTACTGGTAGGGACGAAGGAAGACGGTTCTTACTATATTAAGCAGAATAAGCCGTCCTTTGGAGAAAATGTTTTCGTAACAATTATCACGAGAGACGGATACTATCCGCAGATGATGACGATTCGTCCGGGCGTGTATGCGCCTTCGGAAGAAGCGGCAGGCGGACAGGCCAAAATCGAATATTTTGATGATATCAGGCTTACTGATTCCAAGATTGAGATTATTGAAGAGGCAGAGGCAGAGAACGAGACCGGAAGCATCCTTGGAGCCGAGGTTGTGGTAGTCGGCGGAAGAGGAGTCCTTGAAGATGATAATTTTGCCCTGCTTGAGAAATTTGCAGAAAAAGTTGGCGGAGCCATTGGCGGTACAAGGCCGATGGTAGATTCCGAGATGATTCCGTTCAATCATCAGATTGGACAGACGGGGCTTACCATCCGTCCTAAGATTTGTATCTCTTTTGGCGTATCGGGTGCGATCCAGCACACGGAGGGCATCAAGGATACGAAGCTGTTCGTGGCGGTCAATACGGATGAAAACGCAGCAATCTATGGTGTTGCTGATTATGGAATTACGGCTGACTTAAAGGATGTTCTGGAGAACTACTTGAAACTTTAGTGAAGGTTTTGGCTGGTTTGATATGACACGATAAGGTAGAGGGGATTGTCAGGCGAAGAATTGCAGTGCCGTGACAATCCCTTTTTATTTCTTTTGGCGGTTATATGGCAAGGAAATAACCGTTCAACGGATCTGTATAAGGCTCCAGAGGATACCGCAGAGGGTGTCAATACCAGAGGAGTGCCCCACCGCTGAGAAGGCAGTAAGGATTTCGTCAGATGAGGGCAGGCCATACAGGCTGACGACCGGAAGGCTGAACTGGCCTTTAAGGGCGCAGGACAGGAAAGCCGCGCTGATGTCGATGGTGTCGGCGAGCCGGGCTTCGACCGATTTTTTTACCATTTTAGCGAAGGGATGGTCTGTGTTGCCGGAAAAGAGTATACCTGCCAGTACCCCGCACAGGAAATCATCGCCGCTTGGGGTCAAGCCGCATCCTAATCCAAGAAGCCGGAGCAGTTCCAGTGCAGCTTCCTGATATTTCCTGTCAAGCAGGAGTTTATTGCAGCGTAGGATATCGTTTTTTGCGGCAAGGAGTACGAGGGATAAGGAGCCGTCTGTATTCGTCCCGGCAGGCGATTCGTTGTCCGAATCAAGGAGACGGCAAGGACAGTCCTTAAACAGAATGGTGAATCCTCCTGTCTGTGCCTTTGAGACGGCTTCCCGGATACTGCCGATTAGGGCAAGACGCGAGGGGGCGTCCAGCGCCTTTGACAGTTTTAAGTCATAATGCTGCGGGTCTTTAAAGGTAAAACGGTAAGAAGCACAAGGGGCTTTGCCGTCGCCGGAGATGAGAATGCCGTCTTTTTGAAAATGGACGGTATCGCCGGGGCTGACGGTAAGGCGCCCAAAGCCGTCGGCAGTAAGTCCTGTGATGAGGCTGATTGGGGACAGGGGTGAATGGTCTGTCTGTAAGGAAAGAATCTGCCTGCCGTCCGTAAGGTTGATGGTGCGGCGGTATACGGAATGGACGGTTCCTGCCATAAGGCGCTCTAGTATATTTTCCGCATAATAAGATATTTGTTTGATTTGATATTCCATAGTTCGGCTCCTTTGCATGGCGGCGGTGCGCCGTAATGTGGCAAATGCTTGGGTTCGGTGTATCCCCAAGGTTTGGTCTTCATTTTATATATGGTATCAGAGAAAGCAAAAAAATACAATCATAAAGAATTAAAATCTGGTTTATAATTTTAGTACATAATGATAATATATTAACGATGTTTTTGGGGAAGGATTGTGCATTATATACAAAAACGATGGAAAATATTCTCTGTTTTGTGCTATTGTGATTTATATCATTTTGGATTAAAATAGTATACAGATAGTTAAAATGTGGTTGACCGGTAGAAATTTTTTAGGAGGTATGTTATGTATGATTTAGTGATTCGAAACGGCAGGCTTGTGACCCCGGACCGTATCTATGAGGCAGACATTGCGATTCAGGACGGCAAGTATGCGGCATTCCTGGCAGCAGGGACAGAAGCAGAGGCGAAGGAGACCATTGATGCCAAGGGTAATTATGTATTCCCGGGCATCATCGACTGCCATGCACATCTGAATGAGCCAGGATTTGAGTACAGGGAAGATTTTGAGACGGGTTCCCGGGCGGCGGCAGTTGCGGGATGTACGACATTGATCGATATGCCGCTCAACAATGACCCTTCTCTGATGAATAAGGAAATCTTCGACCTTAAAATGAGTAAGATCAGCAAGCACTCTGTCATTGATTATGCTTTATGGGGCGGGCTTGTAGGCGACTATGACGACAAGCCGGGTTCTGTGAAGAACAACATGGACGATTTGGTAGAGCTGCATAACTGCGGCGTTGCGGCGTTTAAAGGATTTACCTGTCCTAACGGGAACCTGTTCCCGACCGTGAACATGGGAAATGTGCGCAAGGCGTTGGAGATTCTGAAGCCATACAATGCGCTGTGCGGATTCCACTGTGAAGAGTACGGCCAGGTATTGGAAAGAGAGAAGGAAGCCAAGGCAAAGGAAGGTCAGACCAATGAGCAGAAGATTCGTGATTTCTTAGATTCCCATGATGTCTGGACAGAATATGTTGCGACGAAGAATGTTATCGACATGGCAAGGGCGACAGGGGGACGTGTACACATCTGCCATGTCAGCCATCCGTTGGTAGCCCAGGTGGTAAAGGACGCCATCCATGAAGGCCTTCCGATTACGGCAGAGACTTGCCCGCACTATCTTGGATTCACAGAAGACTTCGTATTCGAGAAGGGAGCGCCGGCAAAATGTACGCCTCCGATGCGCAAGGCAGAGGATATGGAGAAGATGTGGGATTATGTGCTTGACGGAACCCTGTCATGCGTAGGCAGCGACCATTCTCCGGCGGCAGACGAGGAGAAGGACAATGCAACTAAGGATATCTGGCATGCATGGGGAGGGCTTAACGCAATCCAGTTCTTCCTTCCGATGATGTTCGATATGGTGGTGAACAAGAAGGGGTTAAGCCCGACGCTGATTGCGAAGGTAATGGACTACAATCCGGCTAAGATTTTTGGGCTGTACGGACGTAAAGGGGCGTTCGAGCTTGGATTTGACGGTGACATCGTAATCGTAGACCCAGACAAGGCATGGAAGGTAGACCAGACGAAGCTTCTGACCAAGGGGCATGTATCATGCTTCGACGGACAGGAGGGCAAGGGCGCGCCGACGTGTACCATTATCCGCGGCAAGGTAGTGGCTTTAGACGGAATGTACAAAGAGGAAGCGGTAGGATACGGCGAGTATATCACACCGGTAAAATAAATGATCCAAACCGGCGGCATGGCCGGGCTTCTGGCCATGCCGGATGCCGGGAAGGATAGATTGGTAAAACGAAAAAGGAGAGAGATTATGGGTGACGTAAACAATGAAAAGAAAGAGGCAAGCTCATTAGCTCCAATTAAGCCTCAGGACCGTATTATGAGCTGGGGGTCCAACACGATGCTCTGGCTCGGCGGATGTATTTCCATCGGAACACTGACCATGGGGAGCGCACAGCTTGAGAAGGGGCTGAACCTGATTCAGTTATTCCTCGCAGTGTTTATCGGTTCGTTGATTCTGATTATCGGTATTGCAGCGAACGACCAGTTTAGTTATAAGACGGGCGCTCCTTACGCAATCCAGCTAAAGAGCGCATTTGGTACGAAGGGAAGCTCTATCCCGGTATTGCTCCGTGGGCTTCCTGCTATCGTATGGTATGGTTTTCAGACATGGTTAGGAGGAGCGGCTCTTAACAATATTTCCATCGTGTTCTTTGGGTTTGACAATATTTGGGTATTCTTTATCTTGTTCCAGGTAATCCAGATTTTGCTGTCCATCAAGGGATTCCAGGGGGCAAAATGGGTTGGGAATATCGGCGGTGTCGTTATTTCCATCGCAATGATTTATCTGTTATATATCTGTATTTCGCAGTATGGCGACGTAATCGGCGACAAGCTGATGAGCCATGGCGGAACATGGGGAATGCCGTTCATCGGCGCAATTATCGCATTCTTCGGAAACAGTACGACGGTTATGCTGAATGCAGGGGATTATTCCCGGGAGGTAAAGGCAGGATATTCATCCGTAGCCCGGGGGGCGTCCTATTTCTGCGCAATGGTTCCGGCAACCGTATTGCTTGGGCTGATTGGCGCTATGGCGTCTACGGCGACGGGAATCGCAAACCCAATCAATGCATTTGCACAGATGGTTGACAACAAGGTTGTCCTTCTTGTAACCTTAGGATTCATCATTTTTGCACAGTTATCTACAAACCTTGCAAGTAATGTAATCCCGCCTGCATATGCATTCATGGATGTATTCAAGATTAAGCACAGGACTGCAGTTATTATTGTCGGTATCCTTGCGGTAGCTACCTGTCCCTGGATTCTGACCAACGACAGCTCGGCGGCTGGGCTTGACCTGTTCGTTAAGATTTATTCCGCGTTCTTTGCACCGATTTTTGCGGTACTGATTACAGACTTCTTTGTTCTACATAGGAGAAATATATCGGAAGAAGTTCTGAATGATCTCTATGACGACCATGGGAACCATGCGGGCATTAACTGGGCGGCAATTATCGCAATCGCTGTGGGCGCGGTAATCGGCCTGATTAATGTAAATATTTCATTCTTTACGGCAACGCTCCCGACAGGGGTTGTGTTCCATTTCTTGATGAAGAAGATGCCGTCCTGCGAGCGTTTCAGAAAAGGAACAACGTTGGAATAATGAGGATATAGGAGGTAATGGCAATGTATGACGTATTAATTAAAAATGGAAAGATTGTTACGGCGGATGCTATAACAGAAGGAAATGTAGCTGTGAAAGACGGCAGGATTGCCGCAGTCCTGACGAAGGGAGAAGAGCCGGAGGCGGCAAATGTCATTGATGCGGCAGGAAAATATGTGTTCCCGGGAGCAATCGATACCCATGCCCATCTGAACGACCCTGGTTTCGAGTGGCGTGAGGATTATGAACATGGTACGGCGGCAGCGGCCCTTGGCGGATATACCACAGTGATTGATATGCCGCTCCAGAATGACCCGTGTATGACGAATGCGAAGGCATTTGACTTTAAGGAGAATAAGGTTTCCCCCAACGCGTATGTTGACTACTGCTTCTGGGGTGGGCTTACAAGCTATAACTTTGGCGACTTGAAAGATTTGGATGAGAAAGGCTGTGTTTCCTTTAAGTCCTTCATTGGTCCGGTTTCACCGGATTATGAGTCGCTGAACTATGGGCAGGCGATGGAGGCCATGGATATTATCAAGGAGTTTGACGGGCGTGCAGGCTTCCATTGTGAAGACTATGCAATCATCAAGAACCAGGAGAAGAGGATGAAAGAATCCGGGCGCAACGACTGGAAGGCGTTTCTGGAATCCCGTCCGGTGGTTGCGGAGATTGTCGCCACAGATGCGATTATCGAGATTGCCAAGGCGACCGGATGTAAGGCGCATATCTGCCATGTATCCCACCCGGCGGTGGCGAAGAAGATTAAGGCGGCGCAGGACGAGGGATACGATATTACGGCAGAGACCTGTACCCATTATCTGACCTTCAGCAATGAAGATGTAATCGAGAAGGGGCCTCTTTATAAATGTGCGCCGATACTCCAGCCGAAGGAAGCTGTGGAAGAGATGTGGGAGTATGTGAAGGCAGGTGTGTTCAGCGGAATCGCTTCTGACCATTCGCCTTGTTCCTATGATGAGAAGTATAACGAGATTCTCGGCAATAAGATTGAGACGGTATTCGATGTATGGGGCGGATGCTCCGGTATCCAGAGCGGTTTCCAGGCGGCTTTTTCCGAAGGCGTGGTGAAGCGCGGCGTATGCCCGACCGTACTTGCCAATGCAATGTCCGTACTTCCGGCGAAGGCATTCGGCATCTATGGCAAAAAGGGCGACATCAAGCCGGGATTCGATGCGGACTTACTGATCGTCGATCCGGAAAAAGAGTGGGAGATTACGGAAGAGTCCCTGCTGTATGTGAATAAGATTTCCGCATTTGTGGGACTGAAAGGGAAAGGGCTTCCGGTCATGACACTTGTACGCGGGAATGTGATTGCAGAGGATGGCAAGATTGTTGCCGAAAAGGGTGTCGGTGAACTGGTGAAGAAACTAAAATAAGGAGAGAATAAAAGAATGAGTATAGTGGATAACAAAAATTTGAATCCGGAACTCGTCAAGAATGTAGACCCGGACCTGCAGCCCACGAAGAAGCGTATCATGGGAACCTTATCCTATGCGGCAAGCTTCATGGGCGGGTGCGTGTCGATTGGTACATTTTCTATGGGCGCGGGACTGATCGGCGCCCTGACGGTGACACAGGCAATCCTTGCTATGGTGATTGGATGTCTGGTTATAGCGGTTGCGCTTGCGGCCATCGGCGACTGCGGCCATACCTACGGCATTCCGTTTACGGTGCAGTTAAGAAGCAGTTTTGGTACGACCGGCGTTAAGATTCCCGGTATCCTGCGTGGGCTTCCGGCTATTGTGTGGTTTGGTTTCCAGAGCTGGGTAGGCGCGGGCGCCATCAACAGTTGTATGAACATCCTGTTTGGCGTAAGCAACCTTCCGGTGGTATATGCGTTGTTTACCCTTCTGCAGGTAGCCCTTGCGATTAAGGGATTCGAGGGGATTAAATGGCTTGAAAATATTTCCTGTGTGTTTATTATTGCAATTTTGGTTTACATGCTGTATGTGGTAAATACACAGTTTGCATCAGAGATTGGGGACGTGTTCTCAGGAATCAAAGGGACATGGGGCATGCCGTTCTGGGCGGCGACCACATCTTTCCTTGGGATTTACTCTACCATGATTATCAATGCGTCTGACTATTCACGTAATGCGACAGACGACATTAAGCCGGTAAAGGCTGCAAGTATTTACACCATCGCAATCCTTCCGGTAACGCTGTTCATGGGGCTGATCGGGCTTCTCGTAACGGCTGCAACAGGAAACAGCGATCCGGTAGTGGTATTCTCTACCACAATGGGAAGCAAGTTCCTTACCATCGTGACACTGTTGTTCATCGCATTTGCTCAGGTTACGACCAACGTACTGAACAACATCGTTCCTCCGGCATATGTATTGATGGAGTCCTTCAAGATGAAATGGACTCACGCGACCGTACTCGTAGGAATCCTTTCCGCATGCGTGATGCCGTGGAAACTGGTAACGGATGAGTCGGCGGCGGGACTGAACCTGTTTACCCAGTTCTATTCCGCATTCCTCGGGCCAATCTTTGCGGTTATGGCTGTGGATTACTTTATCCTTCGTAAGAAGAAGCTGGATATCAACGATATGTATGATAAGCAGGGATGCTTTAAGGGCATCAACTGGGCGGCGGTCATCGCGATTATCTTCGGCTCCTTATGCTCGCTGCTGGTAATGCAGTTGTCCTGGTATGTGAGCCTGATTCCAACGGGAGTCGCTTACTATCTGCTGATGAAGATGATGCCGGCGTCAAAGCCGTTCTGTAAAGGAACAATTTTTGAGAAATAGAAGAAAGATTTGAAAGCCCCGCAGCTTGCCATGTTTGCTGCGGGGCTGTTGCGTGTTCTGACGAAAATTATTCCCGAGGCAGCTTCAACTCCAGGAATTTAAGGGTAGCCTCCAGAAGCCTTGCTGTAACCGGATTTTTCTCGTCATGGTCGAAGTTGTGCATATTGTGGGACGCGACAAACCGCTGCGCCCGAAACCGGCTGCACAGTTCCAGAAATTCCGAATAGGGAACATCCGTATCCCCGGTACTGTGGGCACAGAATAGGGGGCAGGGCAGTTTTTCGCAGGTGCGTAAGGTATAATCCAGATAGAAGAATTTCTGCCGCCCGGCATAGATAAAATCTATCCAGTTCCCTTTCTGTCTTGCATATACATAGACGCTGTAGTGAGTATCCAGATCCCCGTCCGTATGTATGCCGGCGGGGACGGCGTTAAGCGCCGTCTCGCTGACGGCAGGAAGTGTGTTGTAATAATTGCTTGGCGTCAGGAACCACCCGTCGCACAAGAAGCCGTATCCGTAATAGGAGAGGATTCCGGCTGGCTTTTTGTCTGTTTTTCCATGTGCGGCTGCCAAAAGGCAGAGGTAAGCTCCGGCAGAACGTCCCCACAGGAAGTAAGGGAGCGCGTCTTTACCCTCTGCTTTCTCTTCCAGATAGAGCGGAAGATGTCCGATGAAATGGTTGACGGAGGCGCAGACGTCTTCGAGGATTAGATCCAGTTTCGCAGAGGGCGCAAGGGGATAATCAAATGCAATGATGGGGTATCCGTTTTCTGTCAGTAAGTGTAAATGAATTTCCGGCAGATCGTTTCTTGAGCCGAATAATAATCCGCCGCCGTGGAAATATAAGATACAGGCTTTTACCTTTGCATCCGTATCATAATAAATCGTGGCACGCTTTTCGCAATGCTCACAGGGGACCGTGATATCTCTGGTTTTCAGCATATCAGTAACTCCTTTCAATGGTATTAAAAAGTGGTTGAACGCATAGTGTTGAATTTTAAAATTTCACATCAATGGATAGATGCTGAATTGTCTAAAAATTAACAAGGAATATGGCGTGAAACCCTATTGCCGATAAATACCAGTATACCACAAAAATGATTGGGTTCAAGAGGGAAAACAGCGGAAAACCACTGCTAAAATAGACAAAATAAAAGGACTAGATTTGTCTAAAATGTCAATGGAATTTTTTCCTGGAAGATGCCATAATATATGTATAAAAACCGGTTGACCACAACGACCAAAATATTCAAACTATCAAATTCAAGAAAGTGAGGGACTAACAATGAGCTATTTAAACAATCAGGTTGGATACCGCGACGAACTGCTGCAGACACGTTCCATTATCAAGAAAGAGAACTGGGTGCTTCTCGAACCAGACGGGCTTGTAAAGAATGCAATTCCAGGTTATGTGAACTGTGACGTAACGATTCTTGGTTCTCCGGCAATGGGGGCTTCTTTCGCAGACTATCTTGTAACTGCACATGCAGGCGGCAAGAAGGAAGGAATCGGCGGGGACGGAATCGAGACATTCCTTTACGTGATCGAAGGCGAGGTCACTGTTAAGAATGCAGATGAAGAGGCAGCTCTTACACAGGGAGGATATATCTACTCTCCGGAAGACAAGCCGGTGTCCTTCGAGAACAAGAGCGGCGCAGACACTAAGATTTACCTGTACAGACGCAGATATGAGAAGGTAGAAGGCTTTAGCGCCCACACCATCGTAGGCAATGCCAATGAGTTAGAGTGGCTCTCCTATGAAGGTATGGAGAACTGCTATATCCAGAACTTCCTTCCGACGGATGATTTCGGATTCGATATGAATATGCATATCCTGAAGTTCCACATTGGCGCTTCCCATGGTTATATCGAGACGCATGTACAGGAGCATGGAATGTTATTCCTGTCCGGAAAAGCAATGTACAGACTGGACGAGGACTGGGTGCCGCTGAAAAAGGGTGATTATGTATTCATGGACGCATACTGCCCGCAGGCTTGCTATGCGGTAGGCGACGAGGGACGGGAGGAAGTCCTGACATACATCTACTCAAAAGACTGCAACAGAGATGTTGCATTGTAAGACGAAAGATAGCAGGGTGCAAGAACAGCGCCATGAATTTGCCGCAGTCGAGCGGAAATATATACAAGGATGGTGGGGACACAATGAAACTTTCAAGGGATGAATTAAAAGGTTTAATGAAAAATAAAATGATGCAGGCAGGCTTAAAGGAAGAGCATGCCGAGCAGACAGCAGAGATTCTTACGTGGTCACATGAGAGAGGTTATGCTTCACACGGTGCAGTACGCGTGGAGTATTACAGCGAGAGAATCGCAAAGGGCGGTATCACCAATGACCCGAACATCACATGGAAACAGACCGGGCCATGTTCCGGCATCATGGACGGAGATAACGGAATCGGCTACTGGGTAGCGACAAAAGCGACGGAGAAGGCGATCGAGATTGCGAAAGAAAACGGTGTGGCAATCGTTGGTATGGCGAATATCTCACACACAGGCTCCATCGGATACTACACAGAGATGTGTGCAAAGGAAGGGCTTGCGGCAATTACTTTCTGCCAGTCTGACCCGATGGCAGTCCCATACGGCGGAACAGAGCCGTATTACGGAACCAACCCGATTTCATTTGCTGCTCCTACGGCAGACGAGCGCAACGTGGTATTCGATATGGCTACCACCGTCCAGGCATGGGGCAAGATTCTTGACAAGCGTTCTCAGGGCGCGGAGATTCCTTCCGACTGGGCAGTGGACGAGAACGGCGAGCCGGTGACAGATCCGCATAAAGTAAATGCCCTGACGCCAATCGCAGGTGCGAAGGGATACGGCCTGATGATGATGGTAGACGTATTCTCAGGCGTGCTTCTTGGAGTTCCGTTTGGAAAGCATGTAAGCTCTATGTACCATGACTGCTCAAAGGGACGTGAGCTTGGACAGATGATTATTGTTATGGACCCAGAGAGATTCTGCGGGGCAGAACAATTCAAGAAGAATATGTCCCAGACCTGTGACGAGCTTGGACAGATGAAGGCGGCTCCGGGATATGGCAAGGTATACTATCCGGGCGAGAGAGCGGTCATGAGAAGAGACAAGGCTTATGCATCCGGCGGAATCGAGGTTGTTGACGAGTTGGTTGAATATCTCAAGGGCGACGCGGTGCATTTCAATCGATATGACCACAAGAACAGATTTGCTGATTAATTAATTTTCTGACTCAGAAAGGGAAAAAACATGTTAAAAACAGTTGTTAAAAAAGGAAGTTATCAGGATTCCGTAGTTCTCATGCTTCTGACTAATGAGATTTCTACGATTGAGGGAGTAAAGAAGGTTTCCATCATGATGGCGACTCCCGCAAACAAGGACATTTTTAAGCAGAGCGGGCTTGACACAGAAGAACTTATGAACGCCAGCGCCAACGACATGGTTGTGGTTGCGGACATCGACGATGACAGCCTGTTAGATACCATTATGGAGCAGGTAGAAGTGTTCTTAAAGAAACAGTCTGCCGCAAGCGAAGGAAAGAAGGGGACAGAGAGCGTAAAATCCTGGGATAAGGCTCTTGCAAAGATGCCGGAGGCAAACCTTGCGGTAATCTCCATCCCCGGAGCTTATGCTGCGCTGGAAGCTGACCGCGCATTGGACGAGGGATTGAATGTATTCATGTTCAGTGATAACGTAACGATTGAGGATGAGAAGGCTCTGAAAGAGAAGGCTCATGAGAAAGGGCTGGCAGTGATGGGCCCTGACTGCGGAACCGGAATTATCCAGAGCGTACCGGTGGCATTTACCAACAATGTAGCTCCCGGCTCTATCGGAATCATCGGCGCTTCCGGAACCGGAATCCAGGAATTGACGACCATCATCGACAGGCTGGGCGAGGGCGTGACCAACGCTATCGGTATCGGCGGACGTGACCTGAACGCAAAAATCGGTGGAATCACTATGATGGACATGATTGACGCCATGGAAGACGACGATGCGGTAAAGGTGCTGGTTATCGTTTCCAAGCCGCCGGCAAAGGAAGTAAGGGACATGATTTCCGACAGGCTGTCAGATTTCAGTAAGCCGGTGGTTACTCTGTTCGTTGGCGAGAAGCCAGAGTATCATGAGGAGAACTTCTATCATGCATACACACTGGACGAGGCTGCACGTTTGGCTGTGAGCCTGGTTCGGGGTAAAGACGTGCCGGAGGCAGAGATTGATATCGATGCGTCTACCTTCTACAAGGCAGAGGATAAGAAGACCATCAAGGCGTACTACTCAGGCGGAACCCTTGCAAATGAAGCGGCGATGCTTATCAAGGATGCCATGAACTGTGAAGTCCCGCCGGAGGATATCGAAGGCTATATGCTCCAGTTAGACGGAAACGTAGTCGTGGATCTTGGCGACGATGCTTATACACAGGGCAAGCCCCACCCGATGATTGACCCTGCAAAGCGTATCGAATGTATGCAGGAGGCAGTAGACGACGAGTCTACGGGCGTTGTCCTTCTTGACATCATGCTTGGATACGGTTCCCATGCAGACATGGCAGGCTCTCTGATTCCGACCATCAAGGAGCTTCAGGAGAAGGCAGACGCAGCAGGAAGAAAGGTATTCTTCATCGCTACCGTCTGCGGGACCAGAAGAGATTATCAGGGATATGACGATGCGGTAAATAAATTAAAAGAAGCAGGCGTAATCGTCTGTGAGAACAATAAACTTGCGTGCCGTACGGCAATCCGCGCTATCGGAAGAGATTTCCAGGAGCCGGTAAAAGAAGTACGCGCAAAGAAGGTTGTAAAAGTAGAGAAAGCTGCTCCTTCAGAGAAGCTGCGCGCGCTCCTGTCTGAGAAACCGCGTATCATTAACATAGGCTTAAAGAGCTTCGCGGAAGTGGTAGAGCAGTTCGGCTGCGAGGTAGTGCAGTATGACTGGATGCCGCCGGCAGGAGGAAATGTAGAACTTATCAAGACTCTGAACTTCCTGCGTCATTATGAGGGAATCGACGAGCTGAACCGCGCGGTCATCGCGAAAGTGGTTGCCAGCCAGCCGGTGCTCAAAGACAATGTACGTGCAAAAGAAGTGATTCCGGAGTTCGCGCAGAATGGCGGCAAGGTGATCCTTCATGCAGGCCCGCCGGTAGCTTACGAGAATATGCCAGACCCGATGCAGGGCTCCTGCGTTGGTGCGGTAATGTTCGAGGAGTGGGCTTCTACAGAGGAAGAAGCAAGAAAGATGTTAGAAGGCGGGGAGATTCAGTTCATCCCATGCCACCACTGCAGCGCAGTAGGACCGATGGGCGGTATCACATCCCCGAACATGGCGGTGTTCGTAGTAGAGAACGAGACAGGCGGCAACAAGGCATACTGTACCATGAATGAAGGTATCGGCAAGGTGCTCCGTTTCGGCGCATACGACGAGGAAGTGGTAAACCGCTTACGCTGGATGAGAGACGTTCTTGGCCCGACCCTTGGCAAGGCTCTGCGTTCCATGGAGAACGGTCTTGCAATCAATCCATTGATCGCGAAAGCCGTAGCCATGGGAGACGAGTTCCATCAGAGGAATATCGCCGCATCTTTGGCATTTTTGAAAGAGGTAGCGCCGATTATCACAGCTATGGAGATGGACGAGAAAGACCGTTACGATGTGATTAAGTTCTTGGCTGACACAGACCAGTTCTTCTTGAATATCATGATGGCGACAGGTAAGGCAGTTATGGACGACGCCCGCAAGGATGGGGACGGAACCATCGTTACCGCAATGTGCCGGAATGGTTATGAATTCGGTATCCGTATCGCAGGTATGGGCGACGAGTGGTTCACAGGCCCGGTGAATACGCCTCAAGGGCTTTACTTCACAGGATATGACGCTGAGGATGCATGCCCGGATATGGGAGACAGCGCGATTACCGAGACCTTCGGCGTGGGCGGTATGGCGATGATTGCGGCTCCGGCAGTAACAAGGTTCGTAGGAGCTGGCGGTTACGAGGATGCTTTACGCACCAGCAATGAGATGACGGAAATCTGTATCGACAGAAACCCGAACTTCACAGTTCCTACATGGAATTTCCAGGGAATCTGCTTAGGTATCGATGCAAGGCTGGTGGTAGAGAAAGGAATCACGCCTGTGATTAATACAGGTATTGCCAACAAGGTAGCTGGAAGAGGGCAGATTGGCGCAGGTACGGTACATCCGCCGATCGAGTGCTTCGAGAAGGCTGTAAGGGCTTACGCTAAGAAGCTTGGCTTCGAGGCATAAGCAGAATAGGAGATATCTTATGGACAAGAAGAAAGTTGTCATTGCTCTGGGCGGAAACGCCCTGGGCAAGGATATAGAAGAGCAGAAGGAAGCTGTTGCAAAGACTGCGAAGGTGATTGTTGACCTTGCGCAGCAGGGATTGGATATCATCATTACACACGGCAACGGCCCTCAGGTGGGCATGATCCAGAATGCAATGGATAACCTGATTGTGATGCAGCAGAACTATAAGCAGGTCCCGCTACCTACCAGCGTGGCCATGAGCCAGGGATATATCGGAATTGACCTGCAGAATGCGATTAAATATGAGCTTCTGAGCCGCAACATCGACGGCAAGGTATCTACCATCCTGTCACAGGTGGAGGTAGATAAGAACGACCCGGCATTCGAGAATCCGACGAAGCCGATCGGAAGGTTCCTGACCAAAGAAGAGGCAGAGGAGAACGAGAAAAATGGTATCCGCTGCATGGAGGATGCCGGAAGAGGCTATCGTATCGTAGTGGCTTCCCCGATGCCGAAAAGAATCCGCGAGCTTGAGACGATCAAGACGCTGGTTGGCGCAGGGCATATCGTAATCACCTGCGGCGGCGGCGGAATCCCGGTAGTCAGCGACGAAGAGGGCAGGCTCGTTGGAGTCAACGCAGTCATCGATAAGGACAATGCCAGCAGCCTTTTGGCGTCCCAGCTTGGCGCAGACCATCTGATTATCCTGACGGCGGTGGAGAAGGTTGCCATCAACTGGGGCAAGGAAAATCAGGAATGGTTATCCGACCTTACGGTAGAACAGGCAAAAGAATATATTGCACAGGAGCAGTTTGCGAAAGGTTCCATGCTCCCGAAGGTAGAGGCGGCAATCCGCTTCGCGCAGTCCGGAGAGGGCAGGCATGCCCTGATTACGCTGCTTGACAAGGCGGCGGCAGGAATCGCCGGAGAGACTGGAACCGTAATACACTCATAGAAGTATTGTCAGAACACAGGCGGGGCGGGGAAAGACCGGTCTTGAGCATAAGAGACCAGCCCCGGCCCGCCTCCCCCTTTTGCGATAATAATTGATGATAGAATATATGGGTAGTTGAGGAGAGGGAACATGAATATACCAATTAATCTGTTTATGTGGATAATGGCGTTTCTGCCCATTATCGTACTGTTAATTTTAATGATAAAATTTAACTGGGGCGCTACGGAGGCTGCACCGGTGGGACTTATGATTACGATTTTTACGGGGCTTGTCTTCTACAAGGCGAATATCCGGCTGATTGCGGCGGAGAGCGCTAAGGGAGTGTGGAATGCCCTGATTATCCTAATTATTGTCTGGACGGCAATCCTGATGTATCAGGTGGGCGACGAGGCGAAGGCGTTCCTTGTAATCCGCAACGGCATGAGGAAGCTATTGCCCAACGAGTTGCTTCTGGTGCTTGCGATGGGGTGGATATTTGAAAGCTTTCTTCAGGGAATTACAGGCTTTGGCGTCCCGGTGGCCGTAGGCGCGCCGCTCCTTATCGGTATCGGCGTGAAGCCTTTGTGGGCGGTCATTATACCGCTTCTTGGCCAGGCGTGGGGCAACACCTTCGGAACCCTTGGCGCCGCATGGGATTCCCTTGCCATGTCGGCAGGGCTTTCGGTTGGCAGCAAGGAATATCTGGTGACGGCGATGTGGACGGCGGCATTTATCTGGTTCTGGAACGCTATTGGCGGGTTTGCCACCTGCTGGTTTTACGGCAAAGGCAAGGCGTTGAAAAAAGGCCTTCCGGCGGTAGCCCTTATGGCAGTCATTCAGGGCGGCGGAGAGCTTCTGTTAAGCCAGGTCAACACCACCATCTGCTGTTTCGTTCCGGCATGTGTGTCATTAGTTGTGATTCTGTTGCTTGGAAGGATTAAGATGTACAGCGAAGAGTGGAGTATCGCCGACAGCCCGATCATGAACCGCGAGTTCGAGGAACGAAGTACAGGAAGCGAGGCGCCTGCCGATATGAGCCTGGTTCAGGCATTCGTGCCTTATTTCCTGCTTTCAGCCCTTACGCTGATTGTGCTTTTGGTAAAACCGGTCAATGCATTATTGGGACAGATATCATTTGGTTTGTCGTTTCCGGAGACTTCCACAGGATATGGGCATGTGAACGCAGCGGTAGAGAGTTTTTCACCGTTTACGCCTTTCACCCATGCCAGTATGTTCCTGTTCATATCGGCAATCGTCGGACTCCTTTATTATAAGAAGCATGGCTGGATCCGGGACGGCGGCGTGAAGAGGATTTTCGTAAAATCAATTTCTATGACCATGCCGTCCGGTATCGCGGTTATCGGTCTGGTTATAATGTCAAAGATTATGGACGGGACCGGACAGACGGTGGTACTGGCAAACGGAATCGCAAATGTCTTAGGCAAGGTATACGTGATCTTGGCGCCGTTCGTCGGGCTTCTTGGAACCTTTATGACAGGAAGCAACATGAGCTCGAACATCCTGTTCGGCGGATTCCAGATGACGACGGCAAACCTTCTGAACGTAGATGCGTCGGCCATCTTAGGCGCACAGTCGGCAGGCGGGGCAATCGGAAGCGCGGTCAGCCCAAGCAAGATTATCCTTGGTACGACAACGGCAAGCATCCTCGGGAGAGAGGGCGAGGTCCTCAAGAAGATTATCGCGCTGACGGTGCCTACGACCATTGTAATCGGCGCTATTTTGTTCCTGTTGGTGGCAATCTGACAGATTGCAGTTACGTAATGAGGGTCTTGTAGGAAGGAGAGTCTGACAGAGAATGGAGAAGAAAAGTTTTTTTCAAACAAAAGAAGGCGGGCTTACAATCGCTTTTATCGTGATTATGGCAGCGTTTTTCATCATACTGGCAGGTCTTGGCAGTGGAAATGACACGATTTGTCTGGCAGGATTTGTAATTATGGTGGCTGCCATGTTGTATTCGCCGGTGAAAACATTTATAATAAAGCCAAAGAAATAGGATGAAAGGAGAATATCATTATGGCGATTGAAGAGATTACAGGCAGAATAGCAAAGGATCTGGAGTGTCTGAAGCAGTTTACAGCGACACCGGGAGACGGCTGTACGAGGCTTCCGTTTACTCCGGAGGCAAGAGGTGCGGTGAATTACCTCAAGAAGATTATGGAGGAAGCCGGGCTTGAGGTGAGGGAAGACGCAGCGGGAAATGTCATCGGCGTGATGAAAGGGACGAATCCGGATGAGCCATGTGTCATGATGGGTTCACATTTTGACTCTGTAGTGAACGGAGGAGACTTTGACGGAATTGCAGGAGCGGTTTGCGCAATCGAGGTCGCAAGGCAGTTGAAGGAAGAGGGAGTGACTCCTAAGAGAGATTTCGTTGCTGTCGGATTCTGCGACGAGGAAGGTATGCGGTTCGGAACAGGATACTTTGGCTCCGGCGCAATGCTGGGCAACAGGGACGTGGAGTACTGCAAGAACTTTGCGGATACCAACGGCGTTAGTATCTACGATGCAATGAAAGAGTACGGGTTAGACCCGGAGAAGATTGAGGATGCGAAGTGGGACGTGGATAAGATTGGCAGATTCCTTGAGTTACATATTGAGCAGGGACCGGTCCTTGACGCAGAGAACATCGAGCTTGGTCTGGTTGACTGTATCGTTGGTATCCAGCGTTACATGGTAACGGTTCACGGAAGGGCCGACCATGCAGGGACAACCCCGATGGATATGCGTATGGACGCAGTGGATGCGGCGACGAAGGTTATCTCCAAGATTCCGGACTGGGCGCGTGAGAAGGCTGACGGAACCGTAGCTACCACAGGCTTCATCCGTACGACGCCGGGCGGAATGAATATCGTTGCCGAGAAGGTTGAGTTTACGGTGGACATTCGTTCAAAGAACAATGACAACATCAATGATATTGCAAACAGAATCCGCGCCGCCCTTGACCGGGAAGTACAGGAGATGGGCGGAAGTTATGAGATTGATACCAAGCTGGTAATCACGCCGGTATGGCTTTCCCAGGAGATGCTGGATATTATGGAAGAGAGCTGTAAGGCAAGAGGCTACAGCTACAAGAAGCTGCCAAGCGGCGCCGGACACGACGCGCTGGAAATCGGCCAGGTAATCCCGACGGTGATGCTGTTCGTTCCAAGTAAGGAAGGACGGAGCCACTGTCCGGTAGAATTTACGAAGTACAGTGATTTTGCGAAAGCATCTGTAGTTATGACGGAGCTTGCAAAGGATTTGCTTACAAGATAGGTATATGACAGGAGAATATGCTGTCTTGCCGTAAAAGGAGCTTTTTAGCCTCCTTTCCGGGCAAGGCGGCATATTTGGAAATGGAGAGGGATATGACAGGAATGAACCCGGCAAATAAAAAGGAGAATCTCCGCTTGCTGAGGAATGCGCTCAGGCTCACCCAGAAGGAGTTTATCAAGCGCTTTCTTTCCTCGGCGGATAAAAAGCCGTCCATGAGCATCGCGACTTACTCGAACCTTGAGTCCAGGGATGGGGTAAGGATGAACGAGGTGATATTTGCTGTGTCGGAAAGCCTTGGCATTGACTCGATGCTGTTTTCCATACCGCCGGAGGAATTTGCCGAGAAGCTTCCGATGATTCTGTCGGAAGATGGGTCAGCCGACCCGGCGGGAGCTGGGAGCGCGAAGAAAGGCAGTATCAACCATCTGGTGAACCGGCTGACCATGTATTTTGCCGAGCAGATTTTTGAAAAGCGGTTGAAAAAGGGCGATAAGATTGAATCGGACAGGAGTTTGGCGTCCGAGCTTGGCGTTGGGCGTTCGGCAATCCGGGAGGCGCTGAAGGTGCTGGAGGTTCTTGGGATGATTGATATCCGTCCGGGACAGGGAACTTATATCAGCAACCAT
This sequence comes from Lachnospiraceae bacterium, assembly GCA_910574885.1. GTDB lineage: Bacteria > Bacillota > Clostridia > Lachnospirales > Lachnospiraceae > Sporofaciens. Next base: position 242,316 of record CAJTDD010000005.1, read on the forward strand.
GAGGCAAGTTTCTTTATCGTTCCTCTGTCATGGTCTCTCTTCTTAAATGGAAGCCAGATTGACAGTATTGTGGAGGTGCGCAATCTCCTGGAGGTGAAGGCGGCTTATCTGGCGGCCGGATGCATGGACGAGGAAAGCAGGGGGAAACTGTATGAAATCTCCCATCGGCTCCATAAGGCTTATGTGGAGCGGGATTTTAAAGAATTTCTGAACCAGGATCTGGAGTTCCATATCTGTATTGCGGAGTGTTCCGGCAATCCTGTGATTTACAGCATGATTCAGACCATCAGCAATCTGATGCGCCATGTCAGCGGAAGCGGCATGGTGGATGAAGGACAGCTTAGGGATATCTATGAAGAGCATCAGAAGGTCTATGGGCTGATTCTGGCAAAGGATGCAAAAGGAGCTTCGGAGGCTATGAAGGAGCATCTTGAGAAATCAACGGGGCGGTATAATTACCGATGAGGGGATAGGATTTAGGAATAGTAGGAGGAAGAGAGAATGGTTGATATCTTATTTTATGCGGTGGCAGGAATCGCAATCGTCGGGGCAGTGATTAAGATGGTTAAGAATAAGAAGAATGACAAGTAGCCTGTGGGAGTAGATTGATTCTTCGGCGGGCGGCGTGACCGGGTTTTTGAGGCGGTTTCGGAAGTCTTTGAAGGGCTTTGGGAGGCGCTTTTTAAAGCCGGTCTCTTTTGTTTGAACACTATATATTGTGGTGGGTGTGAAGCGTTTCCATAATTTACAAAAAATTTATAAAATTGTAAATTTTAACGTTAATATTTGTTGAAGGCAAGACGATAGTTATGATATATTTATGTTTGGGGAGCTTTGCGGGAGACTGCTTAGAATGAACCGGTAAATATAAAAATAAGGGGAGAAAGGGAAAGGAGAGAAGTATGAAGCGTATAGTTTCATTGATGCTGGCGGCAGTGTTAGTACTCGCACCATGTATGCAGAGTTTTGCGACGGACCCTGATTCAGGGACGCCGGCAGCGGAACAGACTGCCGGTTTGGATGAGCCGGCAGGAGGAGAAGACACGACGCCTGGCGGAGGAGATGGGGGAAACCCACCTGCAGGCGAACCTGTTGGCAGTGAGGGTGCAGAAGGTGAGAATGGAGGCGAACCTACGGGGAACTCGCCGGATACCAATCCGCCGGAAGCATTGGACGATATCGGTGTGTTATCGGCGAATGAATTGGACAGCAAGAATGTAAAGGGGCAGATTGATGTTGGCATCATTCAGGCGCTTGATTTTAAGAGTGATATTACATTCACAATTACGCTTACAGATTCAAAGGGTGATTCTGTAAGTAAGAATATAACGCTGGGGAGTTTAAGCTCCGATAAACTTCAGGGTGAAGTTACGTTTAATGGCGATGGCAGCGGACTGGAAGACGGAAAGTATAATCTGTCCATATCAGCGCCGGGATACCGTACCCGTAACCGTGAGATTACGGTGGAAGGACTGGCCTATAAGCTGATGTACACGACAGGATTTCTGGGTGCCTACTTCGAGGAAAATGAGGCAGGCGTACTGCAGGCAAAAGATTTGAATTGTCATCCGGGAGTCCTTCGTATCGGTGATGTGGACGGTAATGGAGAGATTGACGACCAAGATAAAAAAGCTCTTGTCGATACGATTGATTCCGTAGACCGGGGCGAAGAAAATAACGGAACGTCTGCTTCGATGGATTTGAATCGGGATGGGAAGGTGGATCTTGCTGATCTGAATTTCTTTGTACAAGGTTATTTTCAGGAGGGCAAAGTACCGGATGCCAGTGCGACCATACAGACGAACGTACCTGCGTCCGCCATCGGACAAAAGGAAGGGAGCAATACGGTTGTAGAGAGCGGTCTTTTGGACAGTTTATTGACCGGTGAAGGCAGTGTGGCTTTAAGACCGGCAAGCGGGGAAATCTCTTCCACGAACCCGGTATCGGTAGAGTTTGAGTTTGCGAAAGACATCAAGACGGATGGAATCGTTATTGATTCTAATGAGGCGAACCCGGTGGAGAATGGAACCGTTGAGATTACCTATGTGGATGCGGAAGAACCGGATGTCGAAAAGAAAACCACAGTTTCCATTTTACCGGAAGGGACACACGCTTTATTTGAGGATGAAAGGGTAAGCGTAACAAGAGATAGTTTTGGAAATATTGCAATCAATCTGGGCAGTCAGGTGGCAGTAAAGAGAGTTACTCTTACGATTACAGGCACGAAGAACAATAATCTTGCGGAGATATCTAAGGTAGAGTTCGTGAATGGCATGGATAAACGGATTCCGGCACCTGATATGAATATTCCAGAAAATCTTTCCGCAGTACGGGGAAATAAGTCCTTCGTTGTGTCATGGAATCCTTGTGTGAACGTTACAGGATATGAAGTACGCGTCAAAGGAACGGTTGAGGTAGACAAACAGGAAGAAGTTGTGGAAGACGTTATTTCTGTAAGAGGAAATTCCCTCACTGTATCAGCATTGAAAGAAGGCAATGCAAAACTCGTGAACGGTAATGAGTACGAGGTGAGTGTGCAGTCTGTAAACGGCGCATGGAAGAGCGGATACTGCGATGCGATTACAGTGATACCTAAGGTAGATAAAGTGCCGGACGCTCCGGATTATGTGAATGCGACCGGAAAATATAAGGCGATTGACGTATCTTGGAAGAAGATGAAGGATACGGATTATTTCAATATATATTACAGGGAAGTCGGTACGCAGGAATATACGAAAATTGAAGGGATTGAAGACAGTAAGTATACAATTACGGATTTGAAGGATAAGGCAGATTATGAACTTTATGTGACGGGTGTGAATGAAGTTGGGGAGAGTAAACCGTCTAAGACCAGCGTGGCATCGACGATGGATCAGAATCCGGCACAGATGCCTAAGTACAAGCAGATAAACAGGGCTGAAAAAGGTCAGGTCAGCGAACATATTATCAGTGCAGCATACGGGAACGGAGAGATGCAGGACAGCCCGTTGGATAAGGAGAAAGGTACGGCATGGGGAACCGTGGATAATATTCCTACTTCCCATTATGTTGTGAACTCTTGGGACGGCGGTGGATTTAATCCTCTTGGCAATCGTGGTTTGATCTATGAATTTGACGAGCCATATACGATGGATCGGCTTGCATTCCAGGAGGTATCTGTCCAGAGCCAGAACTATGGCTATGCGCGGGTAAGGTATTGGGATGAGGCAGGAGAGGCACATGAGATTGACCGAGGCGCTGTGCGTGTGCTGAGAAAGGCAGATGAAGAAGGACGTATCTATTATATGCTCAGGTTCCCGGGACCAATTACGGCGAAGAAGATACAATTTGCGCTTTCAAGGGTTTATGTGTATGGAACGATTTCGATTTCAGAGGTTTCTTTCTATGAATATGATTCCATAGAAGAAGATATTATGGCTCTCTATACGAACGATCTCCATACAGAGCTGAAACCAGAAGTAACGATGGATACGATTAATGAACTGGATAAGAGAATCAACACGACAGATCCGGTCAGCAAGGAATACCATCCGGATAAGGCCAATCTGGAACGCGAACTTCAGACGGCTAAGGATATCCTGTCGGACGGCAACCTTGGAAGAACGGTTGAGGTTCATAATACCATCAATACGAAGGATGTGGGACGTGGATTTGGCGGCCTGAATGCATGGCAGCCCCTTGGAGTTACGGCGGCGGCTGGTGAGGAAATCACAGTCTATGTCGGACATAATACGAAGCGGACCGGTGACAGTACAAACTTGCAGCTTGTAAGTACACAGTACCACTCGGAAGCAGCCTCCATGTTCAAAGTAGTTGCAACATTGAAAGTCGGCAGGAATGAGATTACGATTCCGAAACTTTGGTCGCTCAACAAGGAAACTGGCGGGGCGTTATATATCCAGTATACGAATAACAATGCTAATGATAAATATGCCGTACGTGTGAGCGGAGGCGTACAGGTGCCGATACTGGATCTTTATACGAAGATGGATGCAGCAAGCGCAGAAGAGCGGCTTACGAGAGCAAAAGCATATATTGAGGAATTGGAGGCTTATATAGCCGAGATTGAAACGAAGCATAATGAGGTACATAAGAATTCAACAAACAAACTTGTACAATATGATTATGTTGCCAATGACTGTATCTTAGGGGCTTCCGATATCATGCTGGATACGATGATGATTTCGCTTCCTGCACAACAGATTCTTGCAGGAGTCGGGACCGGAAGCACAGAGGAGAAGGCCCGGAAGCTTGTAACGTCCATGGAAGCTATGGAGAACATGATGTACCTGTTCTATCAGCATAAGGGACTGAATAATAATGCGGCGGATGCGAAGGATAAGTTCCCGGCAAACCACCTGAATATTCGTTATCAGACCATGTTCGCAGGAGCATTCATGTATGCATCCGGCAACCATATCGGTATTGAGTGGGGGTCTGCGCCGGATATCATAGGCGGTGGAAAGACTGTGACCCATGACAATGGAAAATATGTGGACGGCAGATACTTTGGATGGGGAATTGCCCATGAAATCGGCCACTGTATCAATCAGGGTACTTATGCGGTTGCAGAGATAACCAATAACTACTTTGCGGTGCTTGCCCAGGCAAAAGATACGAATGATTCCGTACGTTTCCAGTATCCGAATGTATATGATAAAGTAACGTCAGGGACCAAGGGACGCGCATCGAATGTATTTACGCAGTTGGGTATGTATTGGCAGCTGCATCTGGCATATGATAATGGATTCAATTATAAGACCTATGAGAACTATGACGAGCAGCTTGCGAACCTGTTCTTTGCAAGGGTGGATGCTTATTCCAGAAATCCAGGAAAAGCGCCGACACCAGGAGATGTGCTGTTATCTCTTTGCGGTGATAAGGACCAGGATTTGATGCGGCTTTCTTGCGCGGCGGCACAGAAAAATATTCTTGAGTTCTTCGAGCGTTGGGGTATGACTCCGAATGCGGATACGATTAACTATGCAAACTGTTTCCCTAAGGAGACGAGAGCGATTTACTATGTGAATGATGATTCCAGGGTACAGCGTATTGCGAATCCCAACAGTCCGTTCAGTGCGGAAGGCGTACAGGCGCTAAGTGACGGTACTACGGCAACGGTGGATCCGGATGCTGCAAACAAGGTGAATCTGAAATTCAGTCTGGTTTCCGGAGTGAATCAGGCAGATGTGCTGGGATATGAGGTGGTACGCTGCATAACCTCTAATGGAGACGAAGAGAAGGAAGTCGTTGGATTCGCAACAGGAAACGAATTTACGGATACGATCACAACTTTGAACAATCGTGTAGTGACCTATGAGGTGACAGCGATCGATCAGCATCTGAACCGTTCTGCAGTGAAGCGGATGGCTCCTTTGAAGATCAGTCATAAGGGAAATATTGACAAGACATACTGGAGCGTCAGCACCAATGATATGGAGGCGACAAGCAAGTTCACCGGCGGAGATAAGGTAGAGGAAGAGTACGTGCCATGCGGTCCGGAAGCAGAAGCGCCGATTAAGTCGGCTGTGGACAATCAGGCGGATACAACCTATACAGGATTGGCCGGTGTGAATGCGGAAGTTGTGATGGAGCTGAACCAGACCGTTACGGTTTCTGGATTGCAGTATACTGTGAACAGCGGAACGGCAATCAAGGATTACAGTGTTTCTGTCCGTAATGCCGAGGGCGAATGGATAGAAGCGGCAAGCGGAACATTTGGAAAAGATAAGGTCAACACCGTATACTTTGGCGTCGAGGGCAGCAGCAATATTGCGCTGTACCAGACATCGGCAGTCAAACTGTCAATCAAGAATCAGAAGGATGTGGAGATTGCAATATCCGAGCTAGATGTATTGGGCGTGACAGGCGACGACGTGGAATTCCGTAAAGCGGAAGGAACGGCTGCAATCGGTAAGTTAGAAGCGGCTTATAAGTACGGGGATAAGGCGGAAGATGTAATTCCGGCAGGTTCTATCGTATTTACCGGAAAATATAAAGGTAATTCTGCGTACAATGTGGTCATTCTGTACGATCAGGACGGCAATATTGTCGGCGGAGCCGATGCGGATGGTAAGCTGAAATCTTATCAGGTACTCTTCTCGGATGTACCGGAGACGGGAAATATTCAGGATGTTTACGACGGGACATGGATTTATTGGATTGCGCCGGGTGATGTGAACACCGGACTGAAATCAGTCAGGGCGGAGCTGTACCGAGTGGATAATGCTTTGACCAATGAAGGGCAGAGGCTAGTCAGCGATTGTATATTTGAGGAATTCCCGGCAGAGCTTCCGAATATAACACTGAGTGGCAAGAAGAATTAGAGCGATAAAAGGAGTAGAACATGAAGAAATTTAGATTAGGTATGATAATGGCAGTGTTCGCATTTATCGCAATGCTGCCGCTGCAGGTATCTGCTGCAGAAACAAAGGAGGTCAGTGTTACCTGCACTCCCAATGAAGGTAATACGGAATATACCGTAGATTTGTGTATTCCCAATGCGGCGAAGGAGGAAATCTCTACGTTAAGCCTGAAACTGGATGTTACCCCGGATATGAGCGTTTCGTCAACCGGGTATAGCAGTGTCATTGAATTCAGCAAGGATGTTATGGCAAAGGCAAAGGTGTATGAATATCGTGTCAACAATACGCTGAATATTTATATTGCAGGATTAAATTCATTGTTTAATGATGATGATACGCTTCGCGTTGGGACCGTTTCCATGAAGAACAGCGCTGGCGAATCCTTAGCGCTTAACGGAAAAGAAGGCGTAAAACTTGACAGTGCAGGGGATGCGCTTCAGGTCGTTCGGGGCTGGGGGAATGCTGAATCTCCCAACAAGGATACGACTTGGGTTGCCGATAAAGAAGAGGAAGAAAATCCGGGAACGGAGATTCCTCCGAAACCGGGCGAAGGAGAAGAGGAAGAAGGTCCGGGAGGCTCCGGAGATTCATGGGTTCCGGGAGGTTCCGGAAATCCGGGAAGTGATACAGCAAAAGATCAGTATGATAATAACCGGAAAGTGAATGGCAGCCGTACACAGGGCGTCAAGACAGGAGATACCAATACCATTATGATTTATGTATTTTCTGCCGTTGCCTGTATGGGATTGATTTCAGCAGCCGCTTACCGGAAACGTAAGCTAAGATAATGGAATAAGATTTTGTTAAGTAAGAACGGCTGTCCGCTATGGGCAGCCGTTTTGCATGTGCAGACCCGTGCAGAGGTAATAGCTGGCAGTCTTTGCGGTAACAGGCATTTCTAAGGTATAGATTTATCCGGAATATGCATACTATTAGCAAGAAACAATTTTGCTGAAAGGAGCATATGGAATATGAAGGAGTTAAAACTTGACCTTCTTCCAGGCAATCTGTACGCAGCCAGAAAGAAGGAACAGCAGCGCAAAGAGATGGAGAAGAAAAAGCGTGAGCCGCAGAAAAGTATCGTGAAGATTGACGATGTGTCAAAAGTTGACCGAATAGACGGGAGTGAGCGGTAGGGACTATGAAGACTTTTGATGAACTTTATCGGGAACTTTTGCAGAGAAAGATTGCGCAGGACGAGTCGCTGCCGGAGGAGTATGACCCTTACCATCTGGATTGTCTTCTTCATCCGGAGAAATATGCGCCTGTCCTGCATATGAAAGAGTGTGAGAAATGCGCTTATGACCAGGCGTGTAAGAATAGCTGTATTTTTGATGCGATTGAGCGGAAAGAGGATGGAAAGCTTAGGATTAATCCTTCTCTATGTACCGGATGCGAAGCCTGTATTGAAGCCTGTGAAAATGGGAACCTGACGGCAAGCAAGGATGCGCTCCCGGCGATGAAGGCAGTGAGAGAAGCGAAGGGACCGGTCTATATGATGGTAGCGCCTGCATTTTTCGGGCAGTTCCGTGAGGCTGTTACGCCCGGGAAACTCCGTACGGCATTTCGTGCATTGGGATTCACGGGCATGGTAGAAGTTGCCTTGTTTGCGGACATCCTTACCCTCAAGGAGGCTCTGGAATTTGACCGGCATGTGCAGAAAAGCGGGGACTACCAGTTGACAAGCTGCTGCTGCCCGGTCTGGATTGCCATGATCCGGAAGATTTTCCATGAGCTGATGCCCCATGTGCCGGGAGCCGTGTCCCCGATGATTGCATGCGGACGTATGATAAAACGGATTCATCCAGATGCAATCACGGTGTTCGCAGGACCCTGCCTTGCCAAGAAGCAGGAGGCGAGGGAACCGGATATTGCGGATGCGGTGGATTATGTGCTTACTTTTCAGGAGGTGCAGGACATTTTTGATGCGGCGGATATCCGCCCGGAGGAGCTTCATGATGCCGGGAAGGAACATGCTTCCAAGGCGGGAAGGCTTTATGCCCGGACAGGCGGGGTGAGCCAGGCTGTGACGGAGATGGTAGATCAACTCTGTCCTGACCGGAGTATCCGCGTCCAATCCGAGCAGGCGGACGGCCCTAAGGCATGTATGGAGATGATACGGAGAATCAAAGAGGGAAGGACAGATGCGAATTTCTTTGAAGGGATGGGATGTGCCGGGGGATGTGTGGGCGGCCCTAAGGCAGTGCTTGATGTGGCGGAAGGAACGAATCACGTGGATGCTTACGGAGACAGTGCGAAGTACCGGACGCCGCTTGAGAATCCTTATGTGCGGAAGGTGCTTAAAAAGCTGGGGATTGAGACGGTTGAAGAATTGTTGACGGATGATGGGATGCTGACGAGGGATTTTAAATAACGTAAAAAAAATATTTACAAAGTCTTTACTTTTCTTCAAGAATAGAATATAATATTTACAACAGATGTGGGAGAAAGGAGAGAAATGGATAAGAATAGGATAGAAATATTATTTAGTGAACGAAAGAAGGTTGGAATAAACCTATTTGAGATTATGAAAGAGCAAGGCTATACAAAGATTTCATTTTCAAAAAGAGTAAATATCAGCCGCCCGACACTTAATCATTTGTTTGAAGGGGAAATCAGCAGTATCACCACATTTGAAAAGTACCTGCGTCGGATACAGGATGTTTTGCAGGTTGAGGAGCAGGATTTGATGAGTGAGAGAAGGACGGCAAGAGAGGGATTGCAGGCGGTATTTTCCTGTAATGAACCGAAGGATTATCACCCTGGGGAAAAAGAGCGGGAGATGTTTGAGGTACTGGGAGACTTGATTAATCTTTGTGATTTTTATTATTAGGTTTTAGGAGGTGAATGGATGGCAGACTATATTACGTCAGATAATCTTAATGAGATTGTTGAGCAGAATATAGAGATTAAGGGAGAGATAAACAATAAATTATTATTTTTTTTGGAACGGTATAATGTAAGGGAAGGAATTAAGTCGGAAGAAAAACTTGCTTTTAAAATCTTGAAACAACATGGGTTAATCCAGATGCCGATTGAAAATCAGCATTGGTGCGGAGCGATTTACCGTGTAGGAGATAAGAGAGTTCCTGTTATTAATACGGCGCTGCCGCGGATGAATCAATTTTTTGCCGCATGGCATGAATTGTATCACCTTATGTTTGAAGGGGATGGGAATGAAGAAGTATATCAGGTTTCAGCAGATTTGAATCGAACTGAGCGAAAAGCAGATTATTTTGCGGCGAAGGCTTTGGTGGGAAATGTTTATAATACTTATATTGAATTAAAGAATATGGAGTTTATGGATAAGATTGCAGTGTGTATGGATATTTACCAGGTGCCGTATAAAGCGATATTGATTGAATTATATGAAGAAGCTATGCTTGCAGATAATCGGAAACTGCAAGGACTTATTATGGATTATTTTGACCGGAGGGATGAGGACTGGAATATGCGCTTTCAACAGCTTGGTCTGGATGAAGAACTGGTTACACCTTCGTATATTGTTAACTTTGGATATTTGGAAGATAAGATTAATGAAAAAAGAGCTGAAGAACCGGAAGTATCTGCCCATGAATTGAATTGGCAGTATCTGAGGGAACTTAAAGAAAGGGTTAAAAATACTATGTACGGAGGAGCAATACGAGATGAAAGAGGAAAAAAGCAGGCGTAAAGTTGCAATATTGGATAATTGTGAGATTGATACATTATATCGGCTAAAAGAAGAGAACATACCAGTGGAGTTAGCCCTAGACACTATTTTAAAAGAATTGTATGAAAAAAATATTATAGAGATTAAAAGAATTAATAAACTAATTGATTGTGTTCGGAGTGAACGTAAGGTTATATACTTTATAAAGAAAAAAGATTCTAGCAGCGAACTTAGAATGGAAGTTATAGATAATAATAAAATCAGAGAATTGCTGTATTCTTCTGATTGCGAGATAATTTGGTGATGGAACACCTTTAAGGATGAAGACAAGAGCGATGGATATCGACTACTAATATATATGATATTGAATATAGCTATTGTGGAAATATGTTATTTCCCAATAGCTTTTTTAGTTTTTATATTGACTTTTTTCTGTTATGTCAATATAATTGGACTCAGTTTTCAGTTCATTTGACAAAGAGAGGAATGGGAGATGCAGTACTACCTTGCCCCATTAGAGGGGATTACGACACGGATATACCGGAAGGTATACCACGAATGCTTTACGCCCATGGATAAATATTTCACTCCGTTCTTATCGCCCCATTCCAAGAAGGGGTTCTCGGCAAAGGAAAAGGCTGAGATTTTGCCGGAGAATAACCGTGGAATGCGTCTGGTTCCGCAGATATTGACGAACAAAGCCAAGGATTTCCTGCAAACGGAAGAAAAACTTGCTGATTACGGTTATGATGAGATTAACCTGAATCTGGGATGCCCGTCGAAAACGGTGGTGTCAAAAGGGCGGGGTTCGGGATTCCTGGCGAATCCAGAAGAGCTTGACCGGTTTCTGGATGAAATATTTTCTGGGACGAAAGCGCAGATATCCATTAAGACCAGAATCGGGAGGGATGACCCGGAAGAATTTCATAGGCTGCTTGGCATCTATAACCAGTATCCTCTAAAGGAGCTGATTATCCATCCAAGGGTTCAGAAGGATTTTTATAAGAATAAACCGAATCTGGAGGTATTCGGGGAGGCGGCGAAGGCAAACGTCTGTCCTTTGTGCTACAATGGGGATATTTGCACGAGAGCGGATGCGGCGGCGATAGAAGAACGGTTTCCGGAAGTGACGGCTTGCATGGTCGGGAGGGGAATCATTGCAAATCCCGGGCTTCTGGGCGAGATTCAGGGACGGGGGAAAACGAGCCGGGAACAGCTTCGCAGGTTCCATGACCGATTATATGAAGAATACCGAAGCCTTAATATGGGGGATAAGAACGTGCTGTTCAAGATGAAAGAGGTTTGGTGCTATCTGGGGCAGTCTTTTCTGGGATGTGAGAAGCAGTTGAAACGGATTAAGAAGGCTGAGAAGACGGACAGGTATGAGGAAGCTGTGGACAGGTGCTTTGAAGGGGAGCAGACATAAATTATGTCTTTACATTTTTCATGCTATGCAATATAATAGAAAAAAATTCTATATACAGGAATTTTTAAGGAGGAATCCTTTGTGGAACACTTGAATCAAATCATTGCGGGTAATCTAAAGGAGATTCGGAAGCGTAAAGAATTAAGCCTGGAGCAGGTGTCGGTACTGACGTCCATCAGCAAGAGCATGCTGAGCCAGTTGGAGCGGGGAGAGGTCAATCCTACGATATCAACGGTCTATAAGCTGTCCCTTGGGTTAAAGGTTCCTGTGACGGCGTTTACCGCCGACAAGCCGAAACCATTTTCACAGACGGGCAAGGCTCTGGTGACGCCTCTTGTGGGCGATGAGGGAAGGTACAGGCTGTTCCCAATCTTTGAATTCCGGGAGGGCCAGGATTTTGAGATTTTCGATCTGGAGTTCGACGAAGGAGGCACGATGCGGGGGCATTTGCAGATGCATGGGACCAGGGAGTTCATTACCGTGTATTCGGGCGAGCTGACGATTCTCTTTGAGGACAGGGAGTATGTGCTGAAAGCAGGGGATTCTGCCGCATATAATGCATATGACGATTATGTATACAAGAATACGGGAAAAGGAATGGTAACTGCGTGTATCGTAGTCCATTATCCGTAACAGAAAGGAGATATTTGCAAGATGGAAGACCAGAAGCAGCGCGTGTATGACGCATTGGACAAGTTGAAGATTAAGTATGAGGTCGTAGAGCATGAACCGGTACATACGATGGAGGATATGGACAGGCTTGGACTGCCGGAGAAGGGGACGCTTTGCAAGAATTTGTTCTTGCGGGATTCAAAGGGAAAGAGGCATTTCCTTGTGACCTGTGAGGAGAGCAAGAAGGTGGATCTGAAAGCCCTTGGCAGACAGCTTGGCGGCGGGAACCTAAGTTTTGCTTCCGAAGACAGACTGGAGAAGTATCTGGGGTTAAAGCAGGGCAGCGTGTCTCCCTTCGGGCTGATGAACGATACGGAGCATGCCGTAGAGTTTTTTATTGACAAGGATCTGAGCAGATGTAAGAGCCTTGGAATCCATCCTCTGGAGAATACGGCGACCGTATTCCTTTCTTTTAAGGATTTGGATAAGTTCTTATGGGACTTGGATGTGGATGTGGTGAAGGTTAAGCTGTAGTTCGTTCTTTTGTATCTGTACCGGCCAGGCTATTTTGATTAGGCTGGCTGGTATCATTGTTCGGTTTATCTGGTTAATTTCCCTTATTGGCTTTTGCTTAGGAGTTTTGCGGTATGATAAAGAAGTTACATGACAAGGATATCCGGGAACCATTGTTTGATTTCCTGGAAGAATACTATGGGAAGATTCGGATTATTGAGGAAAAACAGATAGGAAGGTCGCGGGCGGATATTATGATGGTGATGACAGAAGCCGTTGCCGGGATCGAGATTAAAAGTGATGCGGATACTTATACACGGCTAAAGCGGCAGGTACGGGATTATGACAGGTATTTTGACTGTAATTATGTGGTTGCCGGAGGGAGCCATGGGCTGCACATCAGGGAGCATGTGCCTGAGTGGTGGGGGATTATTACGGCTGAGTGGGTGGAAGGCACGGTGGATTTCTATCTGCTGCGTGAAGCGAAAGAGAATCCTAAGGCAGAGCAGAAGCGGAAACTTTCGCTTCTGTGGAGGCCGGAGCTTGCCCACATTCAGGAGATAAATGGGCTTGCGCGGTATCGGCAGAAAAGTAAGGTATTTGTCATTGAGAAGATACTTTTAAAGGTTCCGGAGGATGTGCTTAGGAAGCAGGTCAGTAATGAATTGTTCGAGCGGGATTATACGGAGATTGGGGATACAATCCGGGGGTTCAAGGAGGGAAAGAGATGAGATATCCTGTAATCAGCATGGAAAAGACAGGGAAGAGAATCCGTGAAATCTGTGAAAGGCAGGGGATTTGTGCGAGAGAGATTCAGGAATATATGGGTTTTTCGGCCGCGCAGTCTGTGTATGACTGGTTCCGTGGGAAGAATTTGCCTTCTGTGGATAATCTGTATGCGCTGTCAAGGCTTTTGAAGGTCACGATGGAGACGCTGGTGGTGGCTTCGGACCAGGAGGAAGCGTGGGGAGTATGTGAAATTGCGGTTCTGCCCCGAATGGACAGACATAAGATTGTGGTGAAGTATAGGGAGCTGCTTTGGGGTCCGGGTGTTTCATAGAAGAAGGGTTTTGTCAATCAGTTTGTAACTGGATGCATCAGTTTGGATTTTCTGGTATTCTATGTTTAGGAAATGGTAAAGGCATTTCCTGATATACGAAAGAGAGTGGAGAGGCGGAAGAATTCTTTTGACGAATGATGAATCGGAAGAATTCTCCGGAAGAAACGTATTTAGAGATAAATGTCGCTGATGCAACGACATTCCTTACGGTGCTGTGATAAGCCGTGGCAGGATGGATTCCACGGGATAGGTTTGATAGAAGCTGATAGACCGTGTTTTTTCGTGGCGTTATGGCAGGCGGAGTAAGTGAGTGGCGATAGGATGTACTTTATGATCGATTATGAGAATACAGGCGGTCAGGGACTCAGAGGAGCTGAGTATCTGGGAGCGGAAGATAAAGTAATCATTTTCTATAGCAAGAGCTGTGATAAGATTGAGTACGGATTGTTGAAGCTGATACTTGATTCCGGGAGCGGTCTGGAACTGTGCAGATTGGAAAGAAGTGGGAAGAACGCCTTGGATTTTTATATCGCCTCGATGCTCGGAGAGATTTTTGGCGGCGGGTATCAGGGGAAGGCGGCAATCGTGAGCAGGGATCAGGGATTCAAGGCAGTGCAGGAGTACTGGAGAGAAAGAGCCTCGAAGAAAGGGGCGGTTGTGTTGAATTCAACCATAGGAGGGTGCATCCGTTCGGCAAATGAGGACAATGTCAGGACAAGGACGGCAAGAGAAGGGTTAAAGCATGTTTCGATGGAAGCGGAAGTGGCAAGATACAGGGAAGAGGAGAGACTGCAAAAAAGGACGAAAGAGATCTTTCAGGATACGAAGTATCAGGCGATGGAAGAACAGATGTGGGAACTTTTGAAGGAGAAGGAATCCAGGAAGAAGCTTTATGTGAATGCACTTAGGATATTCGGGAGAGAAGACGGATTGGAAGTGTACCGGAAGATACGGGAAGAGTTGTTGTGACTTGGATGAAAAGGCGTGAGAAAAGATGTGGCAGTGCGGGAATGGGCTGCTGCATCTTTTTTGAGATTTGTATTTTTGTTCAGTTATTGTAATATTTAATATTTTTTTAATTGCATGTTCCATAAATGAGAAGTAGAATGAATAAAGTATACGGTAATACATTCAACAGAGGAAAGAGAGGATGGATATGGAACAGCAATACAGGCAGGTTCCCCCGATGCAGCCGGAGAGCTACGGTAAGCGCGTCTGGCATTTATGGGGACCGATTTTGATAAAATGGGCAGTTGGGATTGGAGTCAGCATGATTGCCATGGGTGTATTGAGCATGGTCTATGTGATGGCAGATCAGGAGGCTGCCATGATAGCGATGCAGAGTGAAGAGAAGATGATGGAATTGTATGATAAGATTTTGAATCAATACCTGAATGCTTCCACGCTGATTGAGGGCGTTGCTGCACTGATTACGATTCCAATCATGCTTTGGTTCTTCCACTCGGACAGGGTAAAGGAGAGGAAGAGAGGGGTTATCCCTAATAGGAAAGCGCCTCTCTGGAAATATACGGTGGGATTGCTTATGGCATTGGCTCTGAGTCTTGGGCTTAATAATCTGATTCTGATAGGGAATCTGTCGGAGATGAGCGAATCCTATCAGGCGACGATGGAGGCTTTCTATTCGTCTCCGCTTGTTGTCCAGATTGTTGTGCTGGCGGTTCTGGTGCCGATGAGCGAGGAATTGGTATTCCGGGGACTGCTCTTTAAGCGGCTGCGTGAGCGTGCGACTTATATGCAGGCGGCATTATACTCTGCCGTGGTATTCGGATTGATGCATGTGAATATGGTGCAGATGCTCTACGGATTTATTTTAGGTATGATGCTGGCATATCTCTACGAAAAGTATGGCTCTGTCAAGGCTCCGATTGCGGCGCATATGGCTATGAATTTATTGTCCGTATTGGCGACGGAGTATAAGCTGCTTGACTGGTTGATGGAAGACAAGATGCGGATGGGGATTGTGACGGTCGCCTGTGCATTTGTCGCATCTACGATGTTTGTGTTGGTTCAGAGGATTGAAGAGAAGCCGGATGTGCCAAGTGCATCCGAGGGGAAGGAGAATCTGGTTTCTCATTGTACAATGGATGGGGAATAAGTGGTGTAGAGCAGATTTCGCGCATTTAAAGCCTAAACGGGTGGACTTAAAGGCCGCGCGAGAAAGAGGACTATAAATTAAAAGACGGCAGGCGCCGCTCTCTCCAAAAATGATTATTAGATTTTGGAGAGAGCGGTGCCTTCTTTCAGCTATTTCATACATTTTTCTTCTCTCTCAGTTTTCTCACATCCAGCATATCAAGACCGGCAGCCAGTTCCACAAGTTCCGCCTGCAGACAGAACAAGTTCACTGCTGTCGTAATAAATTCCAGTATTACATTGATGGCAATCGTGACCGCTACAGCCTCCATGGGAATTTTAAGCTGGACAAACAAAATCGTATAACAGGTCAGCGCACCGCCGGGAATAGGAGGCGCCGCCACCGCAAGCACAATAGCAATAAGACCGGCCGTAGCCAGCCACGCCGGAGAAACCGTCACGCCATAGATTTCAGCCATACAAAATCCCACCGCCAGAAACATAACGGAAACCCCCGGCATAAAGATAACCTGCCCTAAAGGGATACCCAAATTAACGATCTTTCTGTCAATCCCAAGGTCTTTTTCACAGCACTCCATATTCACCCCAAATGCGGCAGAAGAAGATGCCGTGGTTAATGCAATCAGAAAAGTGGGTGTCATCTTTTTCAGCAATACCCTAAGCTTCACCTTCCTCCTTGTGCATACCAGCACAAGATACACTGCCAGAAGAACAGCATCTCCCATAAGCATTACCAGAAACACCTTATATGCAGGAAGAAATACCGAAAAGTTATTACCCAGTATCATATTTAGAATACTGCCGAACACAAACACGGGAACAAAAGAACTGACTGCCTCCATAATAAGCTGTATAATATAATTGGACTGTTCCACAAAGGCCGCGGCAATCGTAGCTTTGTTTCCCAGAATCAGCATTGCGATTCCTATTAAAACTGCCACAAAAATAATCTGCATAGGATTCCCTTCTGTAAAGGGCGTAAAAAAGTTGCCCGGTACAATATCCAGAACCATTTGAAACAATTCAGAAAAATCAAACTTCCCCCCGTCTCCGGTTTGAAAGTAAAAAAACGGCATGGCAAATACACATACGGGCAGTGTCAGAAGAAGCGTCATCAGCATAAAGCGTCCAATCATCCTCTTTCCGATTCTGCCCATAGCCGCCATATCCCCAATGCTGTATATTCCCCATACAATTGAAAGAAACACCATAGGACCTGCAACGGCTGATAAAAGTCCCATAAAACGGTTAAATACAGGGCTGATAATCTCATCTGCAAGAAAAGTCCTGACACTCTCTGGCAGGAAACTACACACACCGCCGCACAAGAAAGCCAGTATTACGGACAATGCCAGTGAAACCATCTGAGAACGTTTCTTCTTTTTGGGAGTAAATAAAATAAGATTCTCTCCATTTTTGTACTGCCACGCGGGTGCAACCCCCATATTGGCAAGCAGTCCTTGCAGTACCTGGCTCTGTTCTTCCTCCCCCGCATCAAAGGGATCAACCCTTTCCCCTGGCAGGAAAAGTTCCAGTCGGATACGATTAAGACGTTTGATATATTTTTGTGCAAACACTGCCTCCACGCCCAAAGCCTCCTGGTACTTTAACAGCGTTTCTTCCACTGCAAGCCGGATTTGGATAATATTTCTGGCATCAACGCCCCATTCTCCAAGCGTCTTTTCTGCAAGACTGCTTGCATGCGCAATATTTTCATTATTTAATTTCATCTTTTCCATAATTTTCTCTTATTTTTTTAATCTATATACTTATAATAAATTGAAACCGCATCTGCGCCAGATTTTCCCTCTCGCTGTATTCCACATCCAGAGAAAGATCCCTTTCCTTTGCTTCTCCTGCCGCGGGCAGAAGTTTTTGCATCAGCGCTTCCTCACCTTTCGTCTGACATGCTCCCTCTGTCCTGGCACAGAGCTTCTATACTTCGGTATTATAGCAAATAAGAATTTTGCTTTGGCGGGTGTGGGATGATTTGTATCTATTCTGGTATAATTCGTTATATATTCTTCTTAATCTTTAATATATGGTATGAAAACATAACATTTTCCGACATCCTTTTTATGAGAGAGACGATATTGTGATTTTCATGACAATACTGAGTGAGATAGAAAGAAAAAATATTCATGATATATATGTGAAAATCTTGAATAAACAGATCATTTTATACAAATAAAATAATTATCTAATTATCTGATAATTTAAACAAAATTTCCTATTTACAAAACTTGCAAAAGGTAGTATAGTAAGAAAAACTGAAGAAAGGGTTAAATGTATGAATGCACAGATTGTAAATAATCATACCCTTGGACACACCCAGAGGGTACGCCGGGACACAAGCCTCTGTGAGACGGGCGGAATCTATCCGGCAAAGCAGGACGGCCTGTATTGTCCGCAGTTCGAGCATGACAACTGTGGAATCGGTGCAGTCGTGAATATCAAGGGGCGCAAGAGCCACAATACGGTGATGGACGCCTTGAAGATTGTTGAGAATTTAGAGCATAGGGCCGGCAAGGATGCCGAGGGTAAGACAGGCGATGGAGTTGGAATTTTGTTGCAGATTTCACACAAGTTTTTCTCCAAAGTCTGTAAACCTCTCGGCATCTTTTTAGGTTCGGAGAGAGATTATGGGGTTGGGATGTTTTTCTTTCCCCAGGACGAATTAAAGAAGAACCAGGCGAAGAAGATTTTTGAAGTGATTGTCCGGAAAGAAGGGATGGATTTTCTTGGATGGCGGGAAGTCCCGGTAAGGAGGGAAGTCCTTGGAAGCCGGGCGGCAGAATGTATGCCTTGTATCCAACAGGGATTTATTGCGCGTCCTGAGAAGATTAAGCAAGGGATTGATTTTGACAGGCGTCTTTACGTGGTGCGCAGAATCTTCGAGCAAAGCAGCGACGATACCTATGTGGCGTCGTTGTCCAGCAGGACTATTGCATATAAGGGAATGTTCCTGGTGGGACAGCTCAGGCCGTTTTTTGAAGATTTGCAGAACCCGGATTATGAGTCGGCAATCGCGCTGGTACACTCCCGTTTCAGCACCAACACCAACCCGAGCTGGGAGCGCGCCCATCCCAACCGTTTTATCGTACATAACGGGGAAATCAACACCATCCGGGGCAATGCGGACAAGATGCAGGCGCGGGAAGAGAATATGGAATCGGAGTATCTGAAAGGAGAGCTTCACAAGGTGCTGCCGGCAATCAACAGTTCCGGTTCGGATTCTGCTATGCTGGACAATGCAATCGAGTTCATGGTCATGAGCGGGATGGATCTGCCCCTTGCCGTGATGATTGCTATCCCGGAGCCATGGGCAAGCTCAAAGACCATGTCCCAGAAGAAAAAGGATTTTTACCAGTATTATGCAACGATGATGGAGCCTTGGGACGGACCGGCGTCCATTCTATTTTCTGACGGCGACTGTATGGGAGCCGTCCTTGACCGGAACGGGCTTCGTCCTTCCCGGTACTATATTACCTCTGACGACACGCTGATTCTGTCATCAGAAGTGGGCGTCCTTGACATTGACCCGGGTAAGATTCTGGTAAAGGAGCGCCTTCATCCTGGAAAAATGCTGCTGGTGGACACGGTTCAGGGAAAGGTAATTGACGATGACGAGCTGAAAGAAATCTATGCGGGAAGGCAGCCCTATGGGGAGTGGCTGGATAGCAACCTGATTGAGCTTAGCAGCCTGAAAATACCAAACCAGAAGGTGCCTTCCTATACGGCAAAGGAATGCAAACAACTGCAGAAGGCATTTGGTTATTCCTATGAGGAAGTGAAGACGTCTATCCTTACGATGGCGATGAACGGTTCCGAGGGAACAGCGGCAATGGGGGTTGACGCGCCTCTGTCGGTCCTGTCAGAGAAGCATCAGGATCTCTTCGGATATTTCAAACAGCTTTTTGCCCAGGTGACGAACCCGCCGATCGACGCGATCCGGGAATCGGTGGTGACATCCACGACCGTTTATATCGGGGCGGACGGGAACCTGCTGGAAGAAAGGGAAGAGAATTGCCGGATGTTGAAGGTGGATAATCCAATCCTGACCAATACGGACCTTCTGAAAATTAAGAATATGAGGAAAGAAGGCTTCCATCCCGTCGAGATTCCGATTATTTACTATAAGAACTCAGGGCTTGAGAAGGCGATTGAATATCTGTTTATCGAAGTGGACCGTGCCATCCGGGAGGGGGCTAACATATTGATTCTTTCGGACAGGGGCGTGGACGAGTACCATGTGGCTATGCCGTCCCTGCTGGCGGTGTCGGGGCTGCAGCAGCATCTGGTGCGGACAAAGAAGCGGACGTCTGTCGCGATTATTCTGGAAACGGGAGAGCCGAGGGAAGTCCATCACTTTGCGACTCTGCTGGGATACGGGGCTTGTGCGATTAATCCTTACCTTGCCCATGAGTCCATCCGGCATCTGATTGAGACGAATATGCTGAAAAAGGACTACTATGCGGCAGTGGATGATTATAACCACGCCGTCCTTGGCGGCATCGTGAAGATTGCCTCTAAGATGGGAATCTCAACCATACAGTCTTACCAGGGGGCGAAGATTTTTGAAGCCATTGGGTTAAAGGAAGAATTTATCCGGAAATATTTTACAGATACCGTAAGCCGTGTGGGAGGCATCGGGATGGAGGAGCTGGCGTCTGACTATGTGGCGCGCCATTCCCAGGCGTTCGACCCGCTGGGCCTTGAGGTGGATATGACCCTTGACAGCATCGGGCAGCATAAGATAAAGAGTGGAGGGGAGCGGCATCTTTACAATCCCCAGACCATTCATATGCTCCAGCAGTCTACCAGACGGGGAGACTATGAGATGTTCAAAAAATATACGGAGATGGTCAATGCAGAAGGCGAGCATATCAACCTGCGGGGACAGTTGGAGTTCAACTATCCTAAGAAGGGGATTCCCATTGAGGATGTAGAGAGTGTGGATGCAATCGTGACCAGATTTAAGACGGGCGCCATGTCATACGGCTCCATTTCCAAGGAAGCCCATGAGACATTAGCTATTGCAATGAACCGTCTCCACGGCAAGTCCAACAGCGGAGAAGGTGGGGAAGAAATCGAACGTCTGGACAGTGACCGCTGTTCTGCGATCAAGCAGGTGGCTTCCGGACGGTTTGGCGTGACCAGCCGTTATCTGGTAAGCGCGAAAGAGATTCAAATTAAAATGGCGCAGGGCGCGAAGCCGGGAGAGGGCGGACATCTTCCGGGCGGCAAGGTGTATCCCTGGATTGCCAATACCCGTCATTCTACCCCGGGAGTCAGCCTGATTTCCCCGCCGCCCCATCATGATATTTATTCCATCGAGGATTTGGCGCAGTTGATCTATGACTGTAAGAATGCCAATAAGGATGCGCGGATTTCGGTGAAATTGGTGGCGGAGGCGGGCGTTGGAACCGTCGCTGCAGGCGTGGCGAAAGCGGGTGCGGGACTGATTCTGATTTCCGGGTATGACGGAGGAACCGGAGCTGCGCCGAGAAGTTCGATCCACAATGCGGGTCTGCCGTGGGAGCTTGGGCTTGCGGAGACGCACCAGACCTTGCTCCAGAATGGGCTTAGGGAGCGTGTGCGTCTGGAGACAGACGGCAAGCTGATGAGCGGCCGGGACATTGCGATTGCGGCGATTCTTGGGGCGGAGGAGTTCGGGTTTGCGACGGCTCCGCTGATTACCATGGGCTGCGTGATGATGCGGGTGTGCAATCTGGATACCTGCCCGGTAGGCGTTGCCACACAGAACCCTAAGCTTAGGAAACATTTTACCGGAAAGCCGGAATATGTGGTGAACTTTATGCGTTTTGTGGCGGAAAACCTGCGGGAATACATGGCGAGGCTCGGCGTCCCCACGATTGACGAGTTGGTAGGGCGTACCGATCTTTTGCGGGTGAAGGAACACGCCACGTCTGCGCGGGCTGCGACGCTTAATTTGGGGCGGATTCTATATAACCCTTATGAAGGGACCAAGACTCCGGTGACATTTAACCCTAAGAAAGTGTTCGATTTTGAATTGGAAAAGACGCTGGATGAGAAGGTGCTGGTAAGACAGCTGCTTCCATCCCTGAAAAAGGGACAGAAGCGGAGCGTGGAGGTGGACGTGACCAACACGGATCGGACCTTCGGGACGATTTTCGGTTCAGAGATTACGAAACGGTATCCGGAGGGGCTTCCGGAAGACAGTTATGTGGTAAAATGCACGGGGGCAGGCGGTCAGTCCTATGGGGCGTTCATTCCCAAGGGGCTTACGCTGGAGCTTGTGGGCGACAGCAACGATTACTTTGGAAAAGGATTGTCAGGCGGGAAGTTGATCGTGTACCCGCCGCGAGGAGTGAAGTACCGTCATCATGAGAATATTATAATAGGAAATGTGGCGCTCTATGGAGCTACCAGCGGCAAGGCTTTCATTAACGGTGTGGCAGGGGAGCGTTTTGCAGTGCGTAACTCGGGCGTGACCGCCGTTGTGGAAGGCGTGGGAGACCATGGATGTGAATATATGACCGGAGGGCGTGTCGTCGTCCTTGGAAAGACGGGCAGGAATTTTGCCGCCGGTATGAGCGGCGGGGTGGCGTATGTGTTGGATGTGGACAGCGATTTGTACCGGAATGTCAATAAGCAGATGGTGAATATCGAGCGTATCTCATCCAAATATGACGTGAATGAGTTGAAAGGTATGATAGAAGAGCATGTGGCATGTACGAACTCTGAAATCGGCAAGGAGATTCTGGAACGGTTCAAGGAGTATCTGCCTAAGTTCAAGAAGATTATCCCTGTGGACTATGAGCGGATGCTTACGACGATTCTCCAGTTGGAGGAGCAGGGCATGAGCAGCGAGCAGGCGAAGACAGAAGCATTTTACGCCATGAAGGGCGAAAGATAGGGGGTGGAGACAGTGGGAAAAGCGACAGGTTTTATGGAGTATGGAAGACAGGACAAGCCAGCGGAAGAGCCGAGGGAAAGAATTAAGCATTTTCACGAGTTCCACAGTCCTTTATCGAAAGAGGAACAGGAACGGCAGGGCGCAAGATGTATGGCCTGCGGCGTCCCGTTCTGCCAGTCGGGGCAAATGATTGCGGGTATGGCCAGCGGATGTCCGTTGCACAATCTGGTTCCGGAATGGAACGACTTGATTTATCATGGCAACTGGGAGGAAGCATACTATAGGCTGAAAAAGACGAATAATTTCCCGGAATTTACTTCCCGGGTGTGTCCGGCGCTGTGTGAGGCTGCCTGTACCTGCGGCCTGAATGGAGATGCGGTTTCGACAAAGGCAAATGAGTATGGGATTATTGAAAATGCATACGAAAAGGGATATGCTGCGGCAAAGCAGGTGAAGGTGCGCACGGGCAAAAAGGTTGCGGTGGTGGGCTCCGGTCCTTCGGGGCTTGCGGCGGCGGATATGCTGAACCGGAGAGGGCACAGCGTGACGGTGTTCGAGCGTGAGGACAAGGCCGGCGGATTGCTCAGGTATGGAATCCCGAACATGAAGCTTGAAAAACAGATCATTGACCGGAAAATCAGAGTCATGGAAGAAGAAGGAATCACCTTTGTTACGGGCTGTGATGTGGGGAAGGACAAGAAGGCTGCGGAACTCTTACAGGAGTATGACCGGGCCATCCTGTGCTGCGGTGCATCTAACCCAAGGGATATCAAGGTCCCAGGGCGGGAGGCGAAGGGAATCTATTTTGCGGTAGATTTCCTGAAATCTACCACAAAGGCGCTGTGGGCGAACCAGATGCAGCTAAAGGACGGGGAGTACATTTCCGCAAAAGGGAAGAACGTGATGGTCATCGGTGGCGGCGATACGGGGAATGACTGTGTCGGCACGTCCATGCGCCATGGGGCAAAGTCTGTGCTGCAGCTTGAGATGCTGCCGAAAGCGCCGGATGAGCGGGCGCTAGATAACCCGTGGCCGGAGTGGCCCAAGGTGTGTAAGACGGATTATGGGCAGCAGGAGGCGATTGCGGTATTTGGAAATGACCCAAGGGTATACCAGACTACGGTGAAGGAGTTTCAGAAGGATAAAGGGGGGAATGTCTGCAAGGCGGTGCTTGTGAAGCTTATGCCTAAGAAGGATGAGAAGACCGGACGGTTGGCGATGGAAGAGGTGGCCGGGAGTGAATATACGGTGGATGTGGATCTGGTGCTGATTGCGGCAGGATTCCTTGGGAGCGAAAATTATGTGACGAAGGCATTCGGCGTCGATGTGGATGGGCGTACCAATGTGGCCACAAGCCCGGGGGCTTATGGGACGAACGTGCCGAATGTGTTTGCGGCGGGCGACATGCATAGAGGGCAGTCTCTGGTGGTATGGGCGATCCGCGAAGGCAGGGAAGCAGCGCAGGAAGTAGATGTCAGCTTGATGGGATATACGAATATGAATATCCAGTAAAAAAACATTTGTTACAAAATTATTAAAAAATGTTGCAAGTCTTAGTGGTTTGAGGTATAATTGTTACCAGATGTAGAGGGACTATGTCAGATAAACGTAGATGAGTGTAAATAGTAAGCAGAAAATACATAAAAAGGATGGTTTCAGTATGAGGAAATTTGGAGCAAGACTTTTGGCCGCTTTGATTGCAGGTTCTCTGATCGTTACGCCCGTTATGGCGGCGCCGTCGATTGACGAGCTGAAAGAGGACAAGGCTGAGAAACAGAGTGAAGTGAATTCCCTGCAGGAGGAACTGACGCAGATCATATCGAAGATAAATGGTCTAGAGGCGGATCTGGTCAAGAAGGGTGAGGAGATCATTCAGGCGACAGACGATTTGGCGGCCGCTGAGGTAAGAGAAAGAGAGCAGTATGAGGCGATGAAGCTTCGTATTAAATATATGTACGAAGAGGGAGATACGACAGCCCTTGAGTCTCTGGTAACGGCGGAGAATTTCTCTGATTTGGTCAACAAGGCGGAATATGTGCAGAATGTACATGATTATGACCGGGATCAGTTACAGGAGTATGTAGAGACAAAGAATCAGATCGCAGAGTTGAAGACTACCCTTGAGGAAGACCAGAAGAAGCTTGAGTCTTTGCAGGTGGAATACGAAGACCAGAAGGTTGTGCTGGATACGACGATTGAGGAAAAGCGGGCAGAAGTAGCCGACCTTGACGGTCAGATTCAGGCGGCGGTAGAGGCAGCGGCAAGGGAGGCTGAGGAACGCAGGCGCAGGGAAGAAGAGGAACGCCAGCGTCAGCTTGCGGCGGCGAACAACAATAATAATTCTGGAAACCGTCAGAATGGCAGCAATAATAATCAGAACAGCGGCAATTCCGGAAGCGGTTCATCAAATAACTCAGGCAGCAGCGGAAGCACCGGAAACACCGGTAACAATAACAGCAGCGGAAGCAATTCCGGTTATACTAGCTCTGGCAATGCTTCGGTTGGACAGACTATCGTAAGCGCGGCACGTTCCCAGATTGGAGTTCCTTATGTATGGGGCGGCACGTCACCGGGGTCAGGTCTTGACTGTTCAGGTCTTACCCAGTATGCTCACAGAGTTGCAGGAATCCGTATCGGACGTACATCTGGTGAACAGGGCGGCGGCGGAGTACCAGTCAGCAGCCCGATGCCTGGAGATATTGTATGTTATTCCGGACATGTGGGGATTTATACCGGCGGTGGAATGATGGTTCATGCGCCGCAGCCGGGAGAGTCTGTGAAGGAAGTTGCCGTGTACGGTTCTCCATGGTACAGACGTTATTGGTAAGAGAGAGTAGTTTATGATACATATTGTAGAATTTGAGCGTATAAAAGCCTTGCAAATGCAAGGCTTTTGTGCTATCATGAAAAAGTCGCAAAAATCACGCATTTGTTTGTCCGAGAGGGTGCCGGGGATTGCATATCAAGGGTATCCGAGCCGGTTTCGAGGGCTTACACATATGCGGAAGCAAAAAACCAAATGGAGGAAAGAAACATGAGCGTTATTTCAATGAAGCAACTTTTAGAAGCAGGTGTTCATTTCGGACATCAGACCAGAAGATGGAATCCTAAGATGGCTCCATACATTTACACGGAGAGGAACGGCATCTACATTATCGATCTGCAGAAGTCAGTAGGCAAGGTTGACGAGGCGTATCAGGCGGTATCTGACATTGCGGCAGACGGCGGTACGGTATTATTCGTCGGAACCAAGAAGCAGGCGCAGGATGCGATTAAGACGGAGGCTGAGCGCTGCGGGATGTTCTATGTCAACGAGAGATGGCTGGGCGGTATGCTTACTAACTTCAAGACAATTAAGAGCAGGGTTGCACGTTTGAAAGAGATTGAGAGAATGTCAGAGGACGGAACCTTTGATGTATTGCCGAAGAAGGAAGTTATCCAGCTGAAAAAAGAGTGGGAGAAGTTAGAGAAGAATCTGGGCGGAATCAAAGAGATGAAGCAGCTTCCGGACGCTATTTTCGTAGTTGACCCTAAGAAGGAGAGGATCTGCGTACAGGAGGCACATACACTTGGAATCCCGTTGATTGGTATTGCGGATACCAACTGTGACCCGGAAGAACTGGATTATGTAATCCCGGGCAATGACGATGCAATCCGTGCAGTGAAGCTGATTGTGTCTAAGATGGCTGACGCTGTGGTTGAGGCGAATCAGGGGATGACCGGCGATGACGGAGCTTATGACGAGGCAGAGGAAGCGTATACGGACGAAGCAGACGAGTAGACGATATCTTCTTTATTAGATAAGGAAGATTGAGTTTATTTATGGGAAATAGATTTGGAGGAGATTGACATGGCAATTACAGCTAGTATGGTAAAAGAGTTAAGAGAGATGACAGGCGCGGGCATGATGGACTGTAAGAAGGCTCTGAACGAGACGAACGGCGACATGGACGAGGCTGTAGAATATCTGAGAAAGAACGGACAGGCGAAGGCTGAGAAGAAGGCCGGACGTATTGCGGCGGAAGGCATTGTTGCTACTACAATCAAGGGTGACGACAAGGTGGCTGCAATCGTTGAAGTCAATGCCGAGACGGATTTCGTGGCGAAGAACGAAGTATTCCAGACTTATGTTAAGGAAGTAGTAGAGCAGCTTGCAGATTCTAATGCGGCGGATGTGGAAGGGTTCAAGGCAGAGCCGTGGGCGCTGGATACATCTATGACTGTTCAGGACAAGTTGGCTGCTATGATCGCTAAGATTGGCGAGAATATGAATATCAGAAGATTCGAGAAGGTCGTTTCCGAGAATGGAATCGTGGTATCTTATATCCATGCGGGCGGCAAGATTGGCGTTCTGGTAGAGGCAGAGACACAGTGTCATTCTGATGCGGTGAAGGAAGCCTTAAAGAATGTTGCAATGCAGATTGCGGCGCTGAATCCTAAGTATGTTTCTACCGACGATGTGCCGGAAGAGTATAAGGAGCATGAGAAGGAGATTCTGGTCGCTCAGGCTAAGAACGATCCTAAGAATGCCAACAAGCCGGAGAATATCATTGAGAAGATGATTACCGGACGTCTGAATAAGGAATTGAAGGAAGTCTGCCTGTTAGAGCAGGAGTATGTGAAGGCTGAGAATAAGGAGACGGTTGCGAAGTATCTGGAGGCAGTTTCTAAGGAGGCTGGTTCTGCAGTTACTTTGAAGCGGTTCGTGCGGTTTGAGACGGGCGAAGGGCTTGAGAAGAAGAATGAGGATTTTGCGGCGGAGGTTGCGGCGCAGATGAATCAGTAAACTTCTGAGAAAAATTGATTTACGAACCCCTGAAAATCCCATAGAATGGGCATTTTCAGGGGTTTTTTGCGTTCTAAGGAGAGGTTCATAATTTATCGTAAATTACCGTATTTTGAGTGCCAATTTGGGGGATTTTTGGGGGAAGAGTTGGGGGAAAGGGTATCCCCCAAATGGTGTGTGAAAGTTTGCCTGTTTCTTTTGGGAAAAGGGGAGAAGTTTGCTTGCCGTTTCTGGACGTAGATTTACATGCTGATTGTCAATCAGAAGGGTATAGATTAGGTTTGCCTTATTTAAGAGGTCAAAATATTTGTTCATTAGCGACAAGGTTCGGATTTCCGATTGTTTATAAGGAAGATGAGTTAGGTTGTAGTTTCAGATGTGAAATGTTTAAAGCATTTCTGTTAAATATCATTAAACGTGAAATGGTGTCTAATGTTTTAGCATATATGTTTTCAATTCTGTTTTTAGGAAAACATGAATTGAAGGTAGTTAATGAGAAATTTTATCTTGTTGAGTTTCAGAAAGATATACAAATAGAAGCTCCGGTTTTTAATATTGTGAATATGGAATATATACACAGTTTAAGGACAAGATGTACTGAGGATTTATCCAATGGAAATTATGATAGCGTGATAACAAAGTCGAGAACATTGATGGAGGAAATTTTCTTATATGTTTTGGAAAATGAAAAAGTTAATGTTAAGATGAATGGTGATTTGACGCAGTATTATGGAAAAATAAAAGAGAAGTACGGATTGAATCAAAGCAGCGATATTGACAACAGAATCAATTAGGAGCAAATTCGACAAATTATCTCACAAAATAACATTAGCAGTGTAGCAGATGTGTATTCTCTTCTCAAAGAAAGCTTCAAAGATATTCTACAGGAGCTTATGGAAGCAGAACTCGATGCCACCCTCGGTTATGAGAAAAATCAAAAAGGTGATCTTTTGACAGATAACAAAAGAAATGGCCATTCACCTAAAACACTGAAAAGCCAATACGGAGAATTTCAAATTGATGTCCCACGGGATCGAAACGGGGAATTTCATGATCCGATCAATGACCTGTATGGGATCGAAGTATCCGCTGAAATGGTCAGCAAGATTACCGATAAAATCCTGCCTCAGGTAAAAGAATGGCAGTCCCTCCCTTTAAACCCAATCTACCCTTTTGTGTTCATGGAGTGTAACCACTATAAAGTACGGGAAGATGGGCGGATCCTGAACCGCGCTGCATATGTGGTGCTAGGTGTTACACTGGAAGGATACAAAGATATCCTGAGCATCACAGTAGGTGCAAATGAAACCAGCAAGTTTTGGCTGGGCATGTTAAATGACTTAAAAAACCGTGGTGTAAAAGACGTACTCTTCTTCTGTGTAGACGGGCTTCCCGGCTTTAAGGAAGCAATACAGGCAGTCTATCCGCAGGCAGAGATCCAGCGGTGTGTGATTCCGTAAAAGGGCGGTGGGGGAAAAGTATCCTTATGCCATTAGCAATTGGGAAAACAACTGGGAAGATGTAAGCTCATTTTTCCAATTCTCAGATGATATCAGACGAATTATGTATACAACCAATATCATAGGGGGAGTAAACCGTCAATAATTTGGCCAGTGAAAATGTGGTGAAGAAATGGACGCAAAGATATAGGAACTGGGATCAGGTATTGAATCAATTGATTGTCCTATATGATGAAAGGATTACGAACTATCTGTAAGACAAAAGGCGGGATGGCGTCACCAAGACCTATCATCCCACCCTTATTCCATCGGCATCTGTATTATTGCCAGAACCCCCCCCAATCTTATTCCGGAGGCCGGGTGTGGGCAGAGCCCACGAACAAAAACAATTAATACAGGGCCTTAATAATTGTGCAAAAAATTAGAAAAAACAGTATAACTTTCCTGGAAATGGTTATACTATAGATACAAAGAAATATTCGACAGAAAATCGACAATATAAAAATTGTAAATCTGACAAATATTTCTTACATATCTAATTCTTATCAAGGAATTCTAGTTTCCATAGACACAAGATTTTTTACAGCCTCGGATTTATCCTGCCTGTTTTATTTCTGGCAAAGCCCATCTATATAAGCGTCCAGTAGCATTTGCTTATTCTGCGAGAGTGACCTGTATTTGTTAATCAGTTCATCTTCTTCTTGTGTAAGTGATTCATCTTTCAGCGGATATAGTTCAAAATCAAAGAAGTCTGACAGTGACACATTCAGTCCCTTGCACAGTTTCTCCAGTGTGCCGACAGTGGGGCAGGTACGCCTGTGTATGATATTGTTTAGGCTAGAATAGGGCATACCCGCTTCTTTTGCTAGTTTGTACATGGTAAAGTGCTTTTTCTGGCAGAGGTATTGAATTCGTTCAAAGACCTTAACTTGCTTACAAAAAAAGCATTTATTGTTGATTATGGATATTATCAAGATAATGGCAAACAGGTAATTGTAACATCAGGAGCAGGAACATGGGGGCCACCAATTCGTATAGGAACCAAAAGTGAAGTTGTAGAAATTACTGTTAATTTGAAATGATTGATGTAATTAAAAGTTTTTAAAGTAAAAGTTGGAGAGCTTTAGAGAAATCTGAGGCTCTTTTTCTTTTACGGAACTGGAAATTTGGATTGCAGAATGTGCATATGTCAGTGAAAAATAGTTTAAAAATAAACTATTTTGATAAAATTTTAAACTTGACAAAAAGAAAAAATTATTATAGTATAAATTAAAGATGTAGCAAAATAGTTTGAAAACAAACTAATTCGAATGGAAAATAAACGGTGAAGCAGTATGAAATTATATTTTGAATTACTAAAATATCCAGTATTCACAATGGAACATGTAAGTCAATACTATGATAACATTGAAAGTGCGCGTTCGGCGGTAAAACGTTTGACAAAGGGTGGTCTTGCAGTAAAGATACGAAATAACCTTTACACATGCATTAGTGGAGAAACGGATGCTCCATTGGCGAACCGTTATCAAATTGCAGGCGCGATCACACCTACCTCGTATCTTTCTCATCATTCGGCAATGGAATATTATGGAATTAGTGACCAGATTTTTTATGAGGTTTATGTATCTTCAAATACGATGTTTCGAGATTTTAAATTTGATGGATACACATTTTGCTATGTATGTTCTAAATGTAATGAGGGAGTCGAAACAGTAAAATACAGCGGGGGCGTGCGAATAACAGATAAGGAACGAACTGTGATTGACAGTATTAAGGATTTGGATAAAATAGCAGGATTAGAAGAAGTGATCGATAATATTCAGGCGATATCTGTTCTTGGAGAAAAACGTATGCTTGCATATTTAGAATGCTATGATAATCAGTTTTTATATCAAAAAGTGGGTTTTTTGTTGAAAAGTCAACAGGAACGCATTGGATTATCAAATGAGTTCTTTCAGATATGCCAAGACAGGATTGGGCGCAGTAAACGTTATTTGACGAAAGATTACAATGGCGGAAAATATGATGCTGTATGGCGGCTTGTAGTTCCAGAGCAGATGTATTATTTGAAAAATGAAGGAGTCAGGCATGAATTATAATAAGGGACAACTTGGACAAATTGCAAAGCAATATGGATTTGTTCGGGACACATTTGAAAAAGTGTTGAGGCTGAAAGAAATATTGACTTATTTGAATACAAATGAATATCTGCATGAACATCTGGCTTTAAAAGGCGGAACAGCAATCAATATGACTATTTTCAATCTGCCAAGGCTTTCTGTTGACTTAGACCTGGATTTTACTCCAAATCTGCCATTGAAAGATATGGAAAAAGTCAGAAAGAAAATTACAAAAATGCTGGAAAGCTATATGACAGAGGAAGGATATTTTCTTTCAGGATCTTCCAGGTATAGTCATAGCCTGGATTCTATGCTGTTTCAATATCAAAATGCCGGCGGTAACAGGGATAATATAAAATTGGAGTTGAATTACTCCTTGCGATCTCATATTTTTGCTCCAATAGAGAGAAAGATTGTAACGGATATTTTTGAGGAAGATGTAATGGTACGGACTTTGGAACCTGTAGAGATCTTTGCCGCAAAAGCAAATGCGCTTATGAGTCGGGCAGCAGCCAGAGATTTGTATGACTTCAATAATATGATTTATTTTGGTCTATTTGATGAATCGGAACATGAATTGTTCCGTAAATGTATTATTTTTTATGCATCCATATCGACAGATAAGATCAATAAGACTTTTAATACATCTGCGATTGATGGATTGGAGTTTTCTAAGATTAGGCGTGATTTGTTTCCAGTGCTTCGGAAAAAAGATAATTTTAATTTAGATGAACGTAAAGAGGAAGCAAAAAAGTTTATAAAGGAACTTATGGTTTTGACAGAGGAGGAAAAAGAGTATTTGGATATGTTCGAGAAAGGTGAATATATACCTTCGCTTCTATTTTCTAATAATAAGATTTTAGAAAATATTGTAGAACATCCAATGGCTATTTGGAAGATGCAATTGGAACAAAAAGTCGAGATGAAATTTTAGTACACGGGGAGATTTTTTTAAATGGAAAAAAATGAGTTTGTTAAGTCTGAAATAGGGTCAGAAGCTGCTTGGAGAGGTTTTTCGACACAGACATTATATATAGCAAAACGGCTATTGACAGCAGAAGATGATGAACAGCTATATCCAGAACAAGTTGAAGATCTAATGATTATGAGAAAAGGGAAGATTAAAGAACTTGTTCAAGTTAAAAATTTGTCTGATGATTTATCTCTTTCAGATTTATCTCCGAAAAAGAATGATTCTTTCTTTAGAAGATGTTTGAAGTTTAAAAAGAGTGAAAAAATATGTTTGAAGATCGTGTCATTTGGAAATATTGGTCCTGAGTTACAAAACATGCTAAAAGAAAAGGAAAAGAGAAAAAGTAGTATTTACAATAAGTTATTATCGTATGGTTATAATGAAAATGACACATTATGGTTGCTAAATCATTTAGAGATAGAAGAGATAAGTGAATCTGAAATTGAAAAAAGTATCAAAGAAACTATGAAGGAATATGTTGAAATAGTGGCATATAACTTGGTGAAAGATAATCTGATTTATTATATATACAAACTTTCAAGTGAAAAAGGATATACATCAAAAAAATGTTGGGAAGAAAAAGTAAGTAATATAGCAAAGGATCTGATGGCAATAGATTCGATGCAAAGACAATATCAAAGAACAATTATTCCGCTTTATGACTATAAATCAAATAAAACAAGTGAAGAGTTATTAAATGATTATAGGATGGGGATTAATGCCAGTCCAGATCATATTAGAAGTGGCTGCGATTTGCGAAGAGGAAGATGGCTTAACGAAATTAGAGATAGATTCTTGAAGAATAATATTGTTTTGATAAAAGGAGCATCAGGCCAGGGAAAAACTACTTTAGCTTACCGATATCTTATTGATAATTATCCGGAATTGAATATTATGTGTATTCAAAGAGTTACTTCAGAAGATCAGGCAATAGATATATTAAGCGTTCTTAGAGGCTTGAACGCCAGGAAAGATATTGTTGTATATATAGATGTGGAGCCTTATGATATCCAATGGCTGTGGATTTGCGAAAAAGCATTGGAACTGGCAAAAGATATAAAAATACTTATTTCTATTAGAGAAGAGGATTTTCAACGAAGTTCTATAGATTATTCAAAACATAATTTTGAAGAAATATCGATTGAGTTTTCAAAGGATGAGGCTATAGAATTATACGAAATGTATCCAAATACTACATATTTGTCATTTGATAATGCTTGGAAATCTTTTGGCGAAAATGGGCCATTAATGGAATACATTTTTATGCTTAATGAATCCAGGACTTTGGCTGATAGAATTAAAGCTCAAATTGAAAATATAGTAAATCATGAAGAGGAGGCGGATTCCTGGCTTGAAAGCCTAATGATTATATCTTTGGCAGGAATTCATAATAACAGTGTTTCTGTTAACGGTTTGTTTCAAAAAGTACAATGTAAACAAAAACTTAAAATGATTAAACATTTTGAAAAGGAATACTTTGTTAAAGTTACGCAAAATTCTACATATGTTGAAAGTTTACATGTGTTAAGGGCAAGGATTATATATAATATACTCATGGAGATGGGGATTTTCAATAAAGAAGATATTCTAATAAATACTTTAGAGATAATAGAACATAACGCAACACAAATGCTTATAGAATATGTGTATGAGGTAGGAATGACACAAGAATTAGTTGGTCGGATCGCAAAAATAAGATGTTTAAGTATTGAAATATATGCAGATATATTGAAAGCTCTGCTGTGGTGTGAAATCTATTATTATTTTAAGATAAATCGGAAGGTTATTGAGGAAGGAGATATACTGTTTAATAAACAATTTATGTTTTTGGGGAATACAGATATTACAGGATTATTGCAAATAGATTTATTGCATGATATATCTAAAGTTTTTAATGAAGTAAATCCACATTTTGAAGAACAAATGACAGAACTATTGAATAAGCTTCCTCTGCTGAAGCTGGAATACAAATTTTTAGATGCTGGAAAAAGCAACGGCAACATTTACAATCGCTTTTTTTAATCGCTTTGTGCGGGAAAAATCAATTAATTATAAAGCAAAAGAAAGTATGCGAGTAACAGAACGTAAGATAATACACTTTATGGAATGTGGAATAAAGACATTGCCAGGAGTAAAAAATGTAATACGAAAAGAAAAAATAGTAGAAATTGATGTGGATGTTTTTGAGTATGAGGAATTTCTTTCGCAGTTTTATCATTCAATAAAAAGATTAGCTAAAAATGTGGATAATGTATCTTTTCCGGGATATTTATTGCAAAAGAATTTTAGCAAGTTGAACGTGAATATTATGTGCGATGAGAAATTTGTTTTTCATCGAATTAGTATTCCAGTGAAAAATATCCTTATATACCAGGAATATGAAAAGTTTTGTTGTACATTATTGCCAAATCAAGAAGAAATGGAGATGCAAATTATAAATCCATCCCAAGCAGCAGTGCAGGGTATAGCTTTACTAACCTCATTAAAAAAGATGTTTATGTATACAACAGAAATAGAACAAGAATTATTTGGTAAGTCAGGAAAGTTTATTGTAAAGCAAGTATATTGTCAATATCAGAATAAGGTAATTAATATTGTACACGAAACGATAAATTCGCTAAATAATGTAATAGAATGTATTTATTTAAACAAAGTAATTGATATTTCTGAAATCACTGATATTAAAAGAATACTGGAAGAAACGGGTGAACAGATGCGAGATGTTATTTTTGATGTGGCAAAAGAAGCATCTTACGAACAGATAGAAGATTTATTCAGTCAATTTGTAGATGTGTTTGCTCAATATGTAGATGCATCGGGAATAATGGCTGTTAGTTAGGAACAGCTCATCCATATGGTAATTCTGCGGTATCGGAGTATTCAAGTACCAAAAGCAGAGAAAGTTAAAAATATTGGGATGTTGAAGAGAAGGTTTTGAGAAAACGATGTTTTAAGTTAGTGTATATTTTACTAATTTAAAATATGCGTTACCAGTTTTGAAAATTACCTGCTTTGATCAGGAAATTAAAGGACAGAAAAACTCTACCAACACAAAATCTGGTAAACAGAAAATGGAATATCCCTCAATCCCACATAAATCCAGCATTTCAGCCCAATTTTGATGATCCTTATTATATTGAAATGTTTGATTTTGAACATAGTGCTGATGAGGATAGATATATTGCGATAGGGAAAGTCGGAGATGTGTTGTTTGTAGTAGAAGAGGAGAAAAAAAGTCCTATTAACTTCGATGAGGATTGTGGAGAATTGTCGCCAGCCATGATGAAGGCGTTTAAGAGCGCGGTGGTGCAAAGAAATCGCAAGAAGAAAGCTTAGAAATTTGGGGGAAGAACCTTACCCCCAAATGGAGAATGGCTATCCCCAAAATTAGTTCAATTTCTAGCTGGATGGAGTACTAGCAAAATATCGTAAATTTCCAAGGAAGTTGCATTCTATTGCATTTATAAATAAATGACCGCCTTTCATTTGTTTTATTGATTGGACATCTAAAGCAGATTAGGGATACAATGGACAGGATAGAAAATTAAAGAATCAAAAATGCAAAGGAAAAAAATGAAGAAGAAACTGGTAAGTATTTTGCTTTGCGCCGCCTTGGCGGTATCAGCATTCACCGGCTGCGGCAGTTCCGACCCGGAAGAAGAAGCAAAATCAAAAGCGGCTGCAGAAGGCAGCGGCACAGAAAGTGAAAACGGAACGGAAACAACGGGAGCAGAGGGTGTCTTTACATATGCAATTGGGGGCGACACCGGCAATACCCTGAACCCACTTACGGCAGACGACAGATGGGGACTGATGACCTGCCATCTCCTGTACTCACCTGCATATTACGTTTATGCAGACGGTACGATTGACTACATTCTTGCGGAGAGTATGGAGCCGTCAGAAGACGGGCTGACCTATACGATGAAGCTGAAAGAAGGCTTGAAATGGAGCGATGGGGAGCCGCTTACGGCAGACGACATCATCTATACCTATGAAGAACAGAATAAACAGTCAGAGAACCTGTTCATCGGAGGCGAGCCAATCAAGTTCGAGAAGGTAGACGACCTGACGGTAGAGTTCAAACTTCCGTCCGTATGCGCCAGCGCCATGGAGATGTTATCTTCCGAGGCAAGCATCCTTCCAAAGCACTATTTTGAAGGAAAGAACACCTTTGACATCAATATGCTGGAGGAAGAAGTGGTAGGCGCAGGTCCATATATGTTGGAAGAGTATCAGACAGGGCAGCATCTAAAATTCAAGAAAAACCCGAATTATGCAAATGGCGAAGCGAATATCGACACGATCGTCTACCGGGTCATCGAGAGCAACGACACGGCTACCCTTGCTCTCCAGAACGGCGAGATTGATGCATGGATTGGGCTCCCGGACCTGTTAGATCCATATCAGGATAACGACAGCTTCAATATCACGAACTACAGCGAGGGGCGTGTGGCTTATATGAGGCTGAACCCGAAATCTGCGAACATGCAGGACAAGTCCTACCGCGAAGGAATCCTGTATGCCATGGACCGTGAGGAAATTTTGACGGCCGCATATACGGACAAGGAGTTCTTTGATCTGGGATATTCCTTCCTGCCTCCGAACAACAGCTATTACAGTGATGATGTGGAGAAATGGGAGCAGGATGTAGATAAGGCGAAAGAGCTGACGGCAAAGGGTTCTAAGTCATTAAAGCTCTGTTATATAGAAGAGGATCAGGTCCAGACCAACCAGGCGCTTACGATTCAGGCAGAATTAAAGGAAATCGGCATTGAAGTAGAGATGGTGGGCATGAATCAGGCAGCGTACATGAAGGTGGCTTATGACAACGAGAATACGGAATATGATATCTACCTTGGCGGATACGTAATGGGTGTAGACCCGGATCTCTATTCTTCCCTGTTTGTTTCAACGAAAGACAATATGATCAATTACAACAATCCAGAGATAGACAAGTTATTTGCCGATGGAAATGCGACTTTGGATGAGGCTGAAAGAAAAGAAATCTATAATGAACTTCAGAAAAAAATATCAGAAGAAGCAATCTTCTATCCATTTGGTTCCAACTTGCGTACGCTTGTGACGACTGCCCGTGTAGGCGGCCTTGAAGAAGCAGGATTCGTACCGATCTATACGTTTGGAGATCTGTCTAAACTGGAACTGAAATAACAGTGTATGGCGAAGAGGCCGTTGCAAAATAGCAGATGTGTAAGCATTTTGCAACAGCCTCTTTTTCGGATTTTAGGAGGAAATATGTTAAAGTACATTGTAAAACGTATTTTGCAGGCAATCCCGTTATTGCTGCTCATCACCCTGATCTGTTTTACCTTGATCAATCTGGCTCCTTATGATGCCATTGACTCCATCACAACGCCGGACATGACGAAGGCAGAGGTGGAGGCAAAGCGGGAAGCCTATGGCCTGAACGATCCTATGATCGTGCAGTATGGACGGTGGGTGGTAAATATTCTGAAAGGAGATTTCGGATATTCGCTGCTGTCCCATACCAGTATCAAGTATGACTTAAAGATTCGGATTCCTGCGACCATTAAGCTGGTATTGCCGTCCTATCTGACTGCATACCTTCTTTCTATCGTGCTGGGGCTTCTGGCAGGAAGCCATAAGAACAAATGGCAGGATAAGCTATCGACGGCTTCTGCTCGGTAGGAATCTCTATGCCGACCTTCTGGTTCGCTATGATCGTGATGTATTTCCTGGGATACAAGTTCAAGATTTTTCCGTTGATGGGGATGCATACCATAGGGCTTGAGGATTCCTTCGCAGATTTTATGAAGCATTTTGCAATGCCATATCTCGTGCTGACGGTGGGATTTCTGCCGGATCTGACCCGTTATGTCAGAGGGTCTGCCATCGGGCAGCTCAAGGAAGATTATGTAATCGTGCAGCAGGCATTCGGCGCCAAAAAGACGGAGATCCTATTCAAGCATGTGGGGAGAAATGTATTGATTCCGCTGATCACAAAGCTTGGCATGGCGCTTCCCATGCTGGTGACAGGGGCGGTGATCACAGAGACGATTTTCTCATGGCCGGGAATTGGTTCTTATTTTGTGAAGGCGATCTCGGCGATGGATTATCCCATTGTAATGAGCATCCTGGTACTATCCGGGACGCTGGTGATTCTTGGCAACCTGCTTTCTGACGTTCTCTACTGCCTGACAGATCCGAGAATCAAGACGATGAAATAGAGGTGAGGGCATGAAGAAAAAGAATCGTAGACTGGAAAATGTGATATATGAATTCAAGCATAATAAGCAGGCAATTTTTGCTGCCATTTATCTCTGTGTGATTATCTGTATCAGTATCTTTGTTGTATTTGTAAATGTAGACCCGGATGCTATCGATGTGACCCATAAGCTGGAGTACCCTTCCGGCAGTCATTGGTTCGGTACGGACGAGATGGGGCGGGATTATTTTATCCGTGTCTTATATGGCGGAAGGGTATCCCTTCTGGTAGGCGTACTGGCAATGGTCACGTCGATCCTAATCGGCGTTGCCGTGGGGATGATGTCCGGATATTTCGGCGGGTTGGTGGACAGCCTTTTGATGCGTCTGGTAGACGTATTTTCATCGATTCCATGGATTATTATGGTGACGGTGTTCGGGCTTTTGTTCAAGCGGGGGCTTTTTTCCATTATTATTGTCATCGGCCTGTTCAGTTGGATGGGAATTGCCAGATTGGTGCGTTCTGAGGTGTTGTCAGCCAAAGAACGGGAATATGTGCAGTATGCAAGATTTATCGGAAGGCATCCGGCGCAGGTCATGGTTAACCATGTGCTGCCGTCCATATTTCCCACCATCATTACGGCTGCTACGGCGGAGATTGCCAGTGCGATAATGATGGAGAGTGCGTTAAGTTTCCTGGGAATCGGCGTGGCTGCGCCCATGTCGAGCTGGGGGAGCCTTTTACAGAGTTCCCAGCAGTATTTGCAGAAAGCGCCTTATATGGCGGTGCTTCCCGGAATCCTGATTATTTTGACGGTTTATTCCTTCAACAAATTGGGGGATGTGCTCCGTGTATTCGTAGAACCTAAGATAACGGCAGGTGAGAAAAATGAGTGATAAGAAGATATTAGAAGTAGAGAATCTAAGAACCGTGTTCAAAAGCCGTGGGCAGGAGGTTCATGCCGTGCGGGGAGTCAGCCTTTCGGTGGAAGAAGGGGAAATCCTTGGATTGGTCGGAGAGTCCGGCAGTGGGAAATCTGTGACCATGAAGGCAGTCCTTGGGATTCTGCCCGAAAATGCACAGGTCTTTAGCGACAGCCTGAAATTGAACGGGATGGAGCTTTCTGGGATGAAGGAGGAAGAGTACCGCAAGTTGCGGGGAAAGGATATGACCATGATTTTCCAAGACCCCATGACTGCGCTGAATCCGTTGGTGAAGGTAGGAAAGCAGTTGGAGGAGGTCATTTTGCGCCACAGCAGTTGTTCCAAGGCAGAGGCGGGCAAGAAGGCGGTGGAGATGCTGACAAAAGTAGGGATTCCCATGCCGGAACAGAGATTAAAGCAGTATCCCCATGAATTTTCCGGAGGAATGCGCCAGAGAGTTTTGATCGCCATGGCGCTTGCCTGTGAGCCAAAGCTTTTGATTGCAGATGAACCGACGACTGCGCTTGACGTTACGATACAGGCACAGATTCTAGATTTGCTGAAAGAGCTGGAGGAAGAATACAAAACGTCGATTGTGCTGATTACCCATGATATGGGAGTGGTGGCAACGGTGTGCAGCAATGTGGCGATTATGTACGGCGGACTGATCATGGAGTGCGGGACTTCGGAAGAGATATTTTATGACCCTAAGCATCCCTATACAAAGGCACTCCTTCGGGCAATCCCTTCTTTGGACTTGGAAGAAGGAGAACGGCTCCAATCGATTCCGGGGCTTCCGCCGTCCCTTAGCAATCCGCCTGCGGGCTGTCCCTTTGCAAAGCGGTGTACGCAGGCGCAGCAGAGATGCCATAAGGAGCTGCCAGGATATCAGGAATTCAGCGAAACGCACCGCGCGATGTGTTTCTTAAATGCACGGGAGGAGGAGAGAGCATGAGCCAGGAGATTTTGATTTCCGCTTCAGATCTGAAAAAATATTTCCCCGTGAAAGGTTTCCTTGGAGGGAAGACCCGGTATGTAAAAGCGGTAGACGGGATAGACCTTGAAATTCATAAGGGCGAGACTTTTGGTCTTGTGGGTGAGTCCGGATGCGGGAAATCCACGCTGGGAAGGACGCTGATCCGTATGTATGACGTGACGGGCGGGAAGCTGGTCTATAAAGGAAAAGATATTACCAATGTCAAGACTTCGGAGCTTAAAGAGTTCCAGAATAAGATGCAGATTATTTTCCAAGATCCCTACTCGGCGCTGAATCCCTTCTGGAATGTGGAGGAGATTCTGGATGAGCCGATGAAGCAGATCGGCATGTCCGAGGGGGAGAGAAGGGAGAGGATGGAGTATCTTTTAAATAGGGTAGGAATGAAGCCGGAAGATCTGATGAAGTTCCCTTATGAATTTTCGGGCGGGCAGCGGCAGCGGATTGGGATCGCCAGGGCGCTGACGGTCAACCCAGAATTCATCATGTGCGACGAGCCGATTGCGGCATTGGATGTGTCTATTCAGGCACAGGTGGTCAATATGCTGGAGGATCTGCAGGAGGAGTTTGGGCTTACCTATCTGTTTGCGGCACACGACCTGTCTATGGTGCGCTATATCAGTACCAGAATCGGGGTGATGTATCTGGGGAATCTGGTGGAGGTGACGGAGAGTAACGAGTTGTATGAGAATCCTATGCATCCCTATACGCAGGCGTTATTGTCTGCGATTCCGGTAGCCGATCCTAAGAAGGCGGCAGGCCGGGAGAGGATCAAGCTCAAGGGAGAACTTCCAAGCCCTATGGACGTACCGAAAGGATGCCATTTTGCGCCGCGATGTCCTTATGCCAAGGAGCGGTGCCAGGAAGAATGCCCGAAACTTGAGGCAATGGATGAGAAGCATTTTGTGGCGTGTCATTTTGCGGAAGAATTGGGATAAAAAACAAATGGAGTAACAGGATATGAAGATAGTAATTGCGATTGATTCATTCAAAGGCAGCATGAGTTCGATGGAGGCGGGAAACGCGGCGAAAGCCGGGATTCTAAGAGCCTGCGGCGAAGAGGCGGTGATAGCCGTAAAACCTCTGGCAGACGGCGGCGAAGGGACTACGGAGGCGTTGGTGGAAGGCTTGGGCGGAGAATATGTTTCCGTCCGGGTCACAGGGCCGTTGGGCGAAAAGACGAATGCAAGATATGGAATCCTGGGAGACGGAAGGACAGCCGTGATGGAGATGGCAGAAGCTTCCGGA
The DNA here is from genome assembly GCA_910574885.1 of Lachnospiraceae bacterium. Taxonomy (GTDB): domain Bacteria; phylum Bacillota; class Clostridia; order Lachnospirales; family Lachnospiraceae; genus Sporofaciens. The sequence goes on from CAJTDD010000005.1 coordinate 283,651, forward strand.
ATTATTCTGGTAAAGCGAGAAGAACTGGACCCATTAAAGGCGACGACCTACGGCGTGGGAGAGATGATTCTGGATGCCGTAAAGAGAGGCTGCCGGGAATTCATGATCGGAATCGGCGGAAGCGCCACAAGCGAAGGCGGAATCGGCATGCTTCAGGCGCTGGGTTATGAGATTAAGGACGCGGATGGACAGCCTGTCGGGCCAGGGCTTCAGGATATGGGGCGTATTGCGTCCATTTCCGGAGAGCATGTGCCAGAAGAGCTGAAAGAGTGTCATTTCAGTATTGCCTGTGATGTAAAGAACCCGCTATGTGGTGAAAATGGGGCGGTCTATGTGTATGGACCGCAAAAAGGAGTCAGGGAAGAAGAGAAACCAATTTTTGATGACAAGATGAAGCATTTTGCGGATAAGACGAAAGAGTATCTCCTACGGACATCCGGCCATGCCAGTTCGGGCGAAACGAGCGAGGCTTCACCGATTAAGGCTTCCTGTACAGATCATAGATGGGCAGAAGGCGCAGGCGCCGCAGGAGGGCTGGGGTTTGCATTCTTGAGTTATCTTCCCAATGTGGAATTGAAACCGGGAATTGACATTGTATTGGATGCGGTTGGGCTTGAGGAAGAAGTGAAGGATGCGGATATCGTGATTACCGGCGAAGGACGGCTGGATTCCCAGACGGCTATGGGCAAGGTTCCGGTAGGAGTTGCCCGTCTTGCGAAGCGATATGGGGCAAAGGTGCTTGCATTTGCCGGAGGCGTTACGAAGGATGCCGGTGAATGTAATGCGGCAGGGATTGACGCGTTCTTCCCGATTGTACGCGGAGTTACGACATTGGATGAGGCAATGGTCCCGGAAAATGCGAAAGAAAACATGGCATTGTCTGTGGAGCAGGTATTCAGGGCAATCTTAATGTAAAGTATGGACATACATCCTTGAAGGCTCTGTCTCGCCGTCGCCTAGTACCATGCATAGGAATTCCCATCCATAGCGTTCATAGAACGAAGTGTGGTCTGTGAGGAGGTAAAGGGCAGCAATGCCTTTTTCCTTCATATCCGTACAGACGAAATTCAGCATTCTCCCGGCAATGCCCCGGCAGCGGTAACTTTCTTCCACATAGACGGCACAGACATTCGGCGTCAGGTCTTTGCGGCTGTGGTAATCATTTTCAATTACGCCCAGCCCGCCTGCTATGCTGTCCCCTTCCATCGCAAGATACCATTGGGGAACGGCGGATTCCTGTTTCAGGCATGCGGCAATGCTTTCCTTGTATGCTTCCAAAGGGACGTTCCATTTCTGGTTGAACCATTCTGCGGCTGACGCTGCAAGTTCGGGATGTTCCCTTAATTTTACGATTTGAATCATAGATTTCTCACCTTCTTCTTTGTTGTTTTTGACGTTGTAATTGTGGCCGCCGATACAATGCGTTTGTATTGCTCTTGAAGATTTTGCTGCCGATAAAAAATGACCGGCAATGATAAGAGGGCAGAACCGATGGAATGGTTTTGCCCTCCGGAAAATTCTTTTCTAATTTTCAGATGTCTCTTTCTCAGTATCCGCTTCTTCGCCAGAAGCCTCTTCTTTGTCCTCTGTCTTCTCCTCGGAAGCCTCTTCGTCAGAAGATTGAGCGTCCTTCGCTTCTGCATTCTCTGCCTCTTCCTCGCCCTTAGAAGCGTTCAGGGAAACATACTCCCTGTCTGACACTGGCTTTAGGTCGCTGTCAAGGTCGAAGTCATTATCCTCGAATTCATCTTCAAACTCATCATCTTCACTGGAATCTTTTTTCTTTAAATAATAGATAAGGCCTGCAATCGTTCCAGCGGCAGCAGCCAGCCCAAATAAACCTTTACCCCATTTCTTCATAGTAATTAAAACTCCTTTCAAAATGTATTCTGAATATATCATACCACACATTGTATTATTTTTCCTCTAAAATTATCATAAAATGTATGAAAAGTGATTTCAGGACTTTTCGGCAGCGCTGGAATAATCTATAAAACTGTGTTAAACTGTAGGATATTGTATTTTTGAGTAAAAAGGAGAGGATGTACGATGAACAAGTATGAAGCGCCGGCGACGGCTAAAAAGGGTCTGTTCCGCATTATATTCAGCAGGACGGGGATCATTCTTCTTCTGGTTTTGGCGCAATTCGGGCTGATGGTCTCGTCAGTTTTCTACCTGCGGGAGTATCTCCCGTATATATATGGGGCGTTGATCATTCTGGAGGCGGTCGTGGTGATTTATATCACCAATAGCAAAGGCAATCCTGCGTTTAAGATGACGTGGATGCTATGTGTCCTGGTATTTCCGTTAATCGGCGTCCTGTTCTATGTGTTCGTGCAGATGCAGGTGGGAACGCGGTTCATGCAGAACCGGCTGTCTACCTTGCGGCTCGAGACAGCCCCCTATATGCAGCAGGACCCGGAGGTGGTAGATAATCTGCGTGCCAGCAAATCTGCCAATGCCCAGCTGTCCCATTACTTGTTCCGGCAGCTTGGATTCCCGACCTACCAGAATACGGAAGTACATTATTATCCGCTGGGGGAATATAAGTTCAAGGCGATGATGCAGGAGCTTAGGAAAGCCCGCAGATATATTTTCATGGAATATTTTATCGTGGAGAAGGGGTATATGTGGGGAAGCATTCTGGACGTCCTCAAGCAGAAGGCGGCGGATGGTGTGGAAGTCCGGTTCATGTATGACGGGATGTGCGCCATTTCCATGCTGCCCTATAATTATCCGAAACAACTTGAAAAATGTGGGATTCAGTGTAAAATGTCAAACCCCATTGTGCCTTTTCTGTCCACCACCCAGAATAACCGGGATCACAGGAAAATCTGTGTGATTGACGGGAAGGTGGCGTTTACCGGAGGCGTGAACCTGGGAGACGAGTATATTAACCGGAAGGAGCGGTTCGGCCATTGGAAGGATACGGCTGTGATGCTGCGGGGGGATGCCGTGCAGAGCCTGACCATGATTTTCCTGCAAATGTGGAACGTAGAAGAGCACAGGCCGGAGAAATATATGCGGTATCTGACGCCGAAACGATTGGAGCCCCGCCGGGGGCTTGGGTATGTGATACCTTATGGGGACAGCCCTTTTGATAATGAAAATGTGGGGGAAGAGGTTTATTTCCACATCCTGAACCATGCGAAGAAGTATGTACATATCATGACTCCATATCTGATTCTGGATAATGAGATGATTACGACGCTGACGCGGGTCGCAAAGAGTGGGATAGAGGTCATGATTATTATGCCTCATATTCCAGATAAATGGTATGCTTTTGCAGTGGCGAAGACATACTATAAAGAGCTGATTGAAAGCGGCGTGCAGATTCATGAGTATACGCCGGGGTTCGTCCATGCGAAGGTGTTTGTGTCGGACGACGATACAGCGACGGTAGGGACGATTAACCTGGATTACCGGAGCCTGTACCTGCATTATGAGTGCGGGGCGTTTATCTACAATAATCCGGAGGTGTATAAGATTGAGGCGGATTTCCAGAAGACTCTTGCAAAATGCCATAAGGTGACGCTGGTAGAGGCGAAGGAGCGAAGCATGCTGACAAAGGTTGCGGGACATGTGCTGCGTCTGGTCGCTCCGTTGATGTAGCTGCCGTAAGGCAACTTTGAATAGGCCGGATTCGTTGTTGTGAGCACCGTAGGTGTGAACAGTAACATCGTGTCGGTGAAAAGTGAAGGATTGACGAAAAATGCATTTTACAGTGGTGGAAAAATATAGTATAATGCTAAGTGGTGTAATACTCATGTAAATGATAAGTGATGCAGATAACGCAGGAGGAATTGATATGGTAAAAGCAGTAGTTGGCGCCAACTGGGGAGATGAAGGCAAGGGAAAGATTACGGATATGCTTGCCGAAAAGGCAGATATCATCGTAAGATTTCAGGGAGGTGCGAATGCAGGGCACACAATCGTCAATGATTATGGGAAGTTTGCGCTCCACACCCTGCCGTCAGGTGTTTTTTACGGCCATACGACGAGTATGATCGGCAATGGAGTGGCGCTGGATGTCCCGGTACTCTTCAAGGAGATCCAGTCTATTGTTGACAGGGGAGTTCCGAAGCCTAAGATTCTTGTATCGGACCGAGCCCAGATGGTAATGTCCTATCATAAGAATTTTGACGCATATGAGGAAGAGCGGCTTGGCGGGAAATCTTTTGGTTCCACCAAATCAGGAATTGCTCCGTTCTATTCAGATAAATATGCGAAGATCGGATTTCAGGTCAGTGAACTTTTTGACGATGAATTGTTGAAGGAGAAGGTGGTAAGGATTGCCAAGCAGAAGAATGTTCTGCTCGAACACCTGTACCATAAGCCGCTGATTGATCCGGACGGGCTGTATGGGGAACTAAAGGAATATAAGGAGATGATAGAGCCTTATGTGTGCGACACGGCGCTCTATCTCCACAATGCTTTGAAAGAGGGCAAGGAGATTCTGCTGGAGGGGCAGCTTGGTTCCCTGAAAGACCCGGATCACGGCATTTACCCCATGGTAACGTCTTCTTCGACTTTGGCGGCATATGGCGCCATCGGCGCGGGGATTCCTCCGTATGAGATTAAGCAGATCATCACCGTGTGCAAGGCTTATTCCAGCGCCGTAGGCGCTGGCGCGTTCGTCAGTGAGATTTTCGGGGACGAGGCGGACGAGCTGAGGAACCGCGGCGGGGACGGCGGCGAGTATGGCGCTACGACGGGACGTCCAAGGAGAGTGGGATGGTTCGACTGTGTGGCGTCCAGATACGGATGCAGGATGCAGGGGACGACAGACGTGGCGTTTACCGTATTGGACGTACTGGGGTATCTGGATGAGATTCCGGTGTGTGTCGGCTATGAGATAGACGGGGAAGTAACCGAAGAATTTCCTGCTACGTATCTGCTTGACAAGGCGAAACCGGTCTTCAAGAAGCTGCCGGGATGGAAATGTGACATCAGGGGCATTAAGGAATATGAAGAGCTGCCTGAGAACTGCCGTAAGTATATTGAGTTTGTGGAAGAGAAGATTGAGTATCCGATTACGATGGTGTCAAACGGGCCGGGGAGAGAGGATATTATCCATCGTATAAGTCAATTTGCGAAATAATGCGCTGTGGAATGGCTGTATGGCGTGGACAGGGCAGGCGTGCAAATAATACAATAATACAGTAAGATATTGGAAATGATAATTAGGAACTGTAAATCTGTTTCCCGCAATGAGGCGGGGTGGTTTACAGTTCCAACAATTTAGGCGGAAGAAGGGCGTAGAATATGTGTGGAATTTGTGGAATGATCGGAGAGACGAAAGATAAGGAACAGGTACTTGCCAGAATGATGAAGGTCATGGAGCACCGGGGACCGGACGGTGGGGATACCTATGTCTCTGACGGCGCGCTGCTTGGGTTTCGGAGGCTGAGCATTATTGATTTGGATACAGGGATGCAGCCCATGCTCAACGAGGATGGCACCATGGCGTTGGTGTTCAATGGGGAAATCTATAACTATCAGGCGCTTAGGAAGGTGCTGAAGCAGAAGGGGCATGAGTTCCGGAATTCATCGGATTCGGAGGTGCTGCTTCACGGCTATGAGGAATACGGGAAGGAGCTTCTGGGCAAATTGCGGGGAATGTTCGGCTTCGCAATCTGGGACGACAAGAAAAAATCCCTGTTCGCAGCAAGGGATTATTTTGGAATCAAACCATTTTATTATGCTGTGGTGGGAAAGACTCTGGTATTTGCGTCTGAAATCAAATGTATCCTGGAATATCCGGGATATCAGAAGAAAGTGAATGAGGAAGCGTTAGAGCAGTATCTTTCTTTCCAGTATTCTGCCCTCCCGGAGACATTTTTCAAGGGAATCTACAAGTTACTCCCAGGGCATTACCTGACTTTCGAGAATAATGAGCTTACTGTGGAGCGGTATTTCGAGCCGACGCTGGATCCGGGGGCGAAGGAGAGCGAGCGGGCGATGATTGCGGAGACGAGAAATGTCATGAACAAGTCGGTGAAGCGGCATCTCATCAGTGACGTGGAGGTAGGCAGCTTCCTTTCTAGCGGCGTAGACTCTAGCCTGATTGCCGCATTGTCAAAATGTAACCGGACTTTTACCGTGGGGTTTGCCCATGAGGGGGATAAGTATAACGAGATTACCTACGCTAAGGAATTGTCGAAAGAGATTGGGATTGAGAACCGGTGTAAATATATTTCCAGAGAGGAGTTCAAGGAGGCTATCCCCAAGGTCATGTACCACATGGACGAGCCTTTGGCGGATGCGTCTGCCGTGGCGCTTTATTTCCTTGCTAAGGAGGCTTCAAAGTCGGTGAAGGTAGTGCTCTCGGGAGAAGGAGCGGACGAGATCTTCGGCGGGTATAACATTTATCTGGAGCCGAAAGCTCTGAAGTGGAGCCGGTGGATTCCACTGGGGGTGAGAAAGAAGATTGCAGGCGCCGCAGAGCGTCTTCCCAAGCATATGAAGGGCAGGAATTACCTGATTCGCGCGGCACGGCCTTTAAGTGAAAGATATATTGGGAATGCATATATTTTCACGGCGGATGAGAGAAAACAGTTGTTGAAGAGGAAAAAGAATGTTCCGGAACCAAAAGAGCTGCTCAGGGAAGAGTTCGACAAGATGAGCGGCCTGCCGGATTCCGACCAGATGCAGGCGTTGGATTTGGTGTACTGGCTGCCAGGGGATATCCTGCTAAAGGCGGACAAGATGAGCATGGCTCATTCCCTTGAGGTCCGGGTACCGTTCCTTGACAAGGATGTATTTGAGGTGGCGCGACGGATTCCTCATTCGCAGAAAACGAAGAAGTATACGACGAAATATGTGCTGCGGAAGGTGGCGGATGAGTATCTGCCGGAGCAGGTGGCGAAAAAGAAGAAGCTAGGTTTCCCGATTCCGATCCGCAACTGGTTCAAGGAGGACGACTGGTATCAGCAGATTAAGACGGCATTTACCGGGGAGACGGCGGCAAAGTATTTCCATACGAAGCGTCTGGTTAAGCTCCTTGAGGAGCATAAGGCGGGCAGGGAAGACAACAGTCGGAAGATTTGGACGGTGTATGCGTTCCTGGTATGGCATCAGGTATTCTTTGAGTCAGAGGATGTTTAGATTGTTTCTATTTCCTTAAGAAATAACTAACCTTTCTTTTAGAATTCTGCCATAACATGGACATATTTACCTGTTATCCTGTTTACAGGTTCATAAATCAGGAAGGATTTGAAATATCTGTCATATTATGTGGGGTATATCCATATAATAATAATGAGGGATTAGGCAGTCCTTTTGGTATGAATAGGATAGGAGGTATTACAATGCAGCAGAAAAAGGAATCGAACCATACAGAAGTAATCTCAATAGAAGAATACCTTACGAAGAGAAAAAGGCTCAGGGATCTGGATAAAAGCCAGAGACGGGGAGGAATTCCGGCGGAGAACCATGCGTTGGTCCTGATGTCCTGTCTCGTGGGTAATTAGACGTGTATGTCTTCTTACATACGGGACGGACAGCCGGCGGGATTGTATACCCAAGGGCACACCGTAATACATGCCCTGCGGGCGGGTGGACTTCGTCCATTAAGGTATACCCAAGGGCACACCGTAATACATGCCCCTTACGGGGCGGGTGGACTTCGTCCAACAAAGTATAGAATCATATATGGGGCAAAAGGGGGCGTCGGGAAATGAGGTTTTCAGGCAGCCCCTTTTGTGTAACGCAGGGAATCATAACGGAGACTAGTCTTCGTCATGGCAATCCGGGTGTTCTTCGCTGTTCCCGGTGAGACGGTAGACCAGCGTGAATGCATAGAGCAGTACCGGAAGTATGATGGTACAGGCGATGGAAGCCTTCAAAAGCCCTTTCGTGGCGGAGTGGTCAATGAGTGCGAAGACTAAGGTGAGCGCATACATGGCGAAGAGCAGGAATGCGCCTAACGCCGCTAAGATTCGTTTGATTTTACCAGATTTTTTATTTTTCATGAGAATCATCCTTTACATCTTAATAAGACTTTAGTATATTATATAAGTGGCAGGAAAAAAAAGCAATACAAAGGAGCAGTATATATTATGAGCGGTACATTATTAGAACAGTGGAGAGACGTCGCTTACGACCAGAAAGCAGGCGCACAGAATCTTCAAAAATTCTGGGACAAATATTTTGAGATTGAGAAGGGAATCTATGAGCAGCTTCTTACGAACCCGGATGAGGAAGTGAAGGGGACCGTGAAGGAGCTGGCAGAAAAGTATGGACAGGATGTCATGACTATGGTCGGGTTCCTGGACGGCATTAACGAGAGCCTGAAGGTGGAGAACCCCATTGAGACGATGGAAGAGGATACGGAGGTAAGCCTTGGGTTTGACAAGGAGAAGCTGTATAAGAACATGGTCGCGGCCAAGGCGGACTGGCTCTATAACCTTCCCCAGTGGGATTCCATTTATTCAGAAGAGGAACGCAAAAAGCTCTATAAGGAGCAGAAGTTATCGGGAACAATCCGCAAGGAGAAGAAGATTGGGCGGAACGACCCGTGTCCCTGCGGTTCCGGGAAGAAATATAAGAAATGCTGTGGAAAATAGGATTGACAAAGAAAAATCCCGTGTTATAATATTTGGTATGAAAATTGTTGAACACGTTGACGAGACGAGTAGGCTGGGAAAGGAATGACAGAGAGAGGAGCCGCAGGCTGTAAGCTTCTTATTCCGGAACCTTCTGAAAACTACCTCTGAGCGGCTGCAAAACAGTCCGGTGATTCCGTTATCATCACGAATGAAGTGGTTCTGGCATGTTTGCCGGAGCAATTTTAGGGTGGAACCGCGAGAATATCGTCCCTTACAGTGAGATGTGCTGTAAGGGATTTTTTAATGCGCAGACCCGTGCAGAGGAAATAGGATTGGGCGTTTTGCCCGGGCTGTAAGACAGCCGGAAGGAGGATGAAAGAGGATATGAAGGATGATTGGGAACCTTATCAGCATAAGGTTCAGTATTATGAGACTGACCAGATGGGAATCGTGCATCATTCCAACTATATCCGTTGGTTTGAAGAAGCCAGGACGGATTATATGGAGAAGATGGGAATGGGATATGACCAGATGGAGGCCCGGGGGATTTTAAGCCCGGTGCTGTCTGTGGAGGCGGATTATCTCCAGATGGTGCGGTTTGGTGAGACGGTGACGGTGGAGACTTTTATCAAGGAATACAACGGTATCCGGCTGACTGTGGGGTATGAGGTGATTGACCAGAAGCATCAGAGGACTTGCTGCCGGGGAACGACGAAGCATTGTTTCCTTGATCGAGAGGGGAAGTTCCTGTCTTTGAAACAGGCATGCCTGGAGTGTCACCAGATGTTTGTACAGGGATTGGAAGACCATCAGGATACAGAGAACCATAGGGATATGGAAGACCGCAAGGAGTAACAAAGGGCTGAGAGGCTGCGTAACGATAGTGAGTATATAAAACAAAGATAGAGAGGTGCATTATGAAGATTACATTGAAAGACGGTTCCGTCAAGGAGTATGAAGGCAGCAGGTCGGTGCTTGACATCGCGAAAGATATCAGTGAAGGGCTTGCAAGGGCGGCGACCAGTGCGAAGGTGAACGGTGATATCGTGGATTTGAGGAAAGAGATTTCAGAGGACTGCGAGCTTGAGCTTCTGACATTTGATTCCGAGGATGGGAAGGGAGCGTTCTGGCACACTACATCTCATATTATGGCGCAGGCTGTGAAGCGTCTGTATCCGGAGACGAAGCTGGCCATTGGACCGTCTATCGACAACGGTTTCTACTACGACCTTGACAGAGAGACTCCGTTTGTGACGGAGGATCTTGAGAAGATTGAGGCGGAGATGAAGAAGATTGTGAAAGAAAATCTGGCAATCGAGAGATTTACCAAGTCCAGAGAAGAGGCTATCGCATATTTTCAGGAGAATGGAGAGCCTTATAAGGTAGAACTGGTGGAGGATCTGCCGGAAGGTGAGGAGATTAGTTTTTACCGTCAGGGTGAGTTCGTGGATCTCTGTGCGGGACCGCATCTGATGTCTACAAAGAATGTGAAGGCTGTGAAGCTGACAAGCCTTGCAGGCGCATACTGGAGGGGCAGCGAGAAGAATAAGATGCTGACCAGGATTTATGGCATTTCTTACCCTAAGAAAGCGGAGCTTGAGGAGTATCTGCACAGGCTTGAGGAGGCGAAGAAGCGCGACCATAGGAAACTGGGGCGTGAACTGGGCTTGTTCATGATGTGCGACGAGGGACCGGGATTCCCGTTCTTCCTTCCTAAGGGCATGGTGCTGAAGAATACGCTGATGGAATACTGGCGGGAGCTTCATAAGAGGAACGGCTATGTGGAGATCTCTACGCCGATTATTTTAAGCCGCCATCTGTGGGAGAATTCCGGGCATTGGGATCACTATAAGGACAACATGTATACCACGGTGATTGACGAGGAAGATTTTGCCGTTAAGCCGATGAACTGTCCGGGAGGGATGCTGGTGTATAAGGCTGAGCCACGTTCCTATAAGGACTTGCCGCTCCGTGCGGGTGAAATCGGGCTGGTACACAGGCATGAGAAGTCAGGCGCCCTTCATGGCTTGTTCCGGGTTCGCTGTTTTAATCAGGATGATGCCCACATCTTCATGATGCCGGAGCAGATCCGTGATGAGATTAAGGGTGTGGCAAGGCTGATTGACGAGGTTTACAGCCTGTTTGGGTTCAAGTATCATGTGGAACTGTCCACACGTCCGGAGGACAGCATGGGTAGCGACGAGGATTGGGAGATGGCGACGGAAGGACTTCGCGGCGCGCTTGACGATCTGGGACTTGACTATGTGGTCAACGAGGGAGACGGCGCTTTCTATGGTCCTAAGATTGATTTCCATTTGGAGGATTCGATTGGCAGGACATGGCAGTGCGGGACGATTCAGTTGGATATGCAGATGCCCCAGAGATTTGATTTGGAGTACACGGGCGCGGACGGAGAGAAGCACAGGCCGATTATGATCCACAGAGTTGCATTTGGCTCGATTGAAAGGTTTATCGGTATCCTGATTGAGCATTTTGCAGGTGCGTTCCCTACATGGCTTGCGCCGGTGCAGGTGAAGGTACTGCCAATTTCGGAGAAGCATCTGGATTATGGCAAGAAGGTATTTCAGGAACTAGAGGCTGCCGGCATCCGTGCGGAGATTGACGAGCGGGCGGAGAAGATTGGATATAAGATCCGTGAGGCTCAGATGAATAAGATTCCATATATGCTGGTCGTGGGCGCGAAGGAAGAAGAGCAGGAGCTGGTGGCAGTGAGAAGCCGGTTTGCCGGAGATGAAGGGCAGAAGGGTATCGATGAGTTTATTGCGGCTGTGAAGGAAGAGATTGCCGGTAAGATTCAGAGGGAGATTGTGAAGGAAGATTAAGGCTCTTTTGGCCTCCAAAGACGACAGATGATAAGCTGGCATTAACGCCAGCTTATCCCTTTGGAAAAAATACTTTACACTCCCGTTTAGCTGTTTGTTAACGGTGGTTTCTGGTAAAGTTTACGGTTTATTTCATTTTTTATAATCTCTATTTCTTCCTCCGCAGCTTTTAGATCGCCTTTTTTTACCTGACGCTCTATTCTTTCGACTGCTGATAGTTGATCTAAAAGATAACCATTATATTCTTTTTCGCTTGGCATATCTTCACCCACTTTCTATAAACGCCGCTTACTTTGATACTTACATTATATCAATCCATAAATATGGTATAAAGCCTTTTCTTCAATTATCAAATATAACATGCCATCCTTAATACCTCATTAAAACGGCGTTCCATACAAATCATACGGCGTCACCTGGTACACATAATAATTCAACCAGTTTGTATAAAGATTGTTAGCAGCGGCGCGCCAGGTAAGCAGCGGTTTCTTCTCTGGATCATCATCCGTGTAGTAGTTTTTAGGCAGTTCAATCGGCAGGCCCTTTTGAAGGTCTCGTTTGTATTCGCTGTCAAGCGTCACCCTATCGTATTCCGGATGTCCCATGACGAAGATCTGCCGGCCGCCTTTGGCCATAGCGAGGAACAGCCCGGCTTCTTCTGATTCGGCAAGGATGGTCAATCGCTTTTCAGCCTGGAGCTTGTCCATCGGTACTTCCGTATGGCGGGAATGGGGGGCGAGGAATATATCGTCAAATCCCCGGACAAGAGGAATCTTGCGGTTCATTACCTTGTGCCGGAAGATTCCAAAAACTTTCCGGTCTACCGGAACTTTGTCGATTCCGTAGTGATAATAGATTCCCGCCTGTGCGCCCCAGCATAAGTGTAGGGTGGAGGTTACATGAGTCTTGCTCCATTCCATGATTTCGGTTAATTCATCCCAGTAGTCCACCTCTTCAAAAGGCATCTGCTCCACAGGGGCGCCGGTGATGATAAAGCCGTCGAATTTTTCTTCTTTGACTTCATTAAATCTTTGATAAAACTGGTTTAAGTGGCTGGTTGGCGTATTCTTCGACTCATGGGTAGATACTGTGACGAAGGATACGTCTACTTGCAGCGGTGTGTTTGAAAGTGAACGGAGAATTTGAAGCTCCGTATCTTCCTTGAGCGGCATCAGGTTCAGCAGCCCAATCTTAATTGGGCGGATGTCTTGATGGGTCGCCCTGTGTTCGTCCATGACGAATATATTTTCACTCTCTAGGATTTCCTTTACCGGGAGGTTGTTTTGAACTCTGATTGGCATAGTATTTTAAGTCCCCTTTCTGTTACTGGTATCTATTCGGCAGCCTGCGTCTTTCCTTCGGAATGATAGTAGGTTCCCTCATCGTCCACATAACTCATCGTGTCGTAGTATTCTGAGCCGGTTGGAAGGTTCTTTCTCTCAAGATGGCTGTTCATCAGCATTTGCACAATGTAGTAGAGGACGGCAAATGTAGGCACACCCATGACCATCCCCACGAATCCGAACAGGCCTCCGCCTAACAAGATTGCGACGATAACCCAGAAAGCAGATAATCCCGTGGAGTTGCCGAGAATCTTAGGTCCCAGGATGTTGCCATCAAACTGCTGTAAAAGCAGGACAAAAATAACAAAATATACACCCTGTATCGGATTGGCAAGCATGATGAGGATTGTGCTTGGAACTGCTCCGATATATGGTCCAAAGAACGGGATTACGTTTGTAACGCCTACAATTACGCTTACAAGCATTACGTAAGGCATCTTCAATATGGTCAGTCCGATAAAGCACAAAACCCCGATAATTGCGGAATCGATTAATTTGCCGATTATGAATCCGCCGAAAATGTCATTGCTCTTCGTAGTCAGATGGAGAACCATATTGGCATGACGAGCAGACAGGACGGCGTAAACACATTTTTTCGACTGGCGTACAAATGTTTCTTTGCTGAACAAAATATATATAGAAACAATTAATCCGATTACTGCGTTAAATATTTCGCTTACAATGTTCAGAACACCTACCGTCAGGTTAGACATCAGTTCATTTGCTTTCGCCATGAGATCTGTACGCAGCCAGTCCATAAGCATGTCTGTTCCTTCTTTGACAGCGGTCTTGAGAAGGGTGCTGGTCGTCGAATCATCCAGCTTCACCTCGCTCAATTCAGAAACCAAGTCGTCTAACTGCCGCGGCAGTGTAATTACCAGGTTGCGGATGCTGGAATATAGCTCAGGAATTAATAGGTTGCACAGTGTAACTATTAATACAATCAGCAGCACGACAGCCGCAAGGATGCCTACGGCGCGGGAAACTCTCTCCGCTTGTCCCTGTTTCCTCAGTTTTATTTTCAGGACAGGTACGAGATGCTTGTCTACCTGTTTTACGATGGGGTTCAGAAGATAAGCCAGCGCACAGCCATAGACCACTGGTTTCAAAACTCCGAATATCTCTTGGAATACTTTAGAAATATTCGTAAGCCTAAGCAGGGCAAAATAGAAAATGATACTGGCGGCGATTACCAGAAAAAAAGTCATGCCGCGGCTAAACTGCTGGCGGAGTTTTGACGGACCGCCTTTTCCGAGGCTGGGGCGGCTGAAATAATGTGCCTGCCGTTCAGTTTCTGTGTCTGTATTTGTTCCTTTTTCCATATCCTTATTTTTATCTGTTCCCGGATTTTCTGTTTTTGCTCTTTTACTGCTCATATACTAACCCTCTTCTCTTTGCAGATAATATCATTATACTATCGGGGTATATTTGCGTCAATGAAAAACATAAGAAAAACAGGAGCGTTCATTTTCGCTCCTGTTTTCCGGATATTCATATATTTTAGTGTGTCTAACTGTTGCAGCCGCATGTGAAGGTTGCACATTCTGTCTGGCCGCAGCGGCAGGCGTTGCTTCCCTCTACGCTGATTTTGCCGGCATGGCATTTACAGTTGTCGTTGTACGTGCAGTCCGTGGCTTTGCAGTCGATGGTGCTTGTGGCAGACGCCTCACCGGTTACGTTGCTGTAAGAATCGCCTTTGCGTTCCTCGAAGCTATCGCAGCATGTTTCCTCAGCGCGTTTTGCAGAGTTACCGCCTACTACGATTCCGTCTAAGTCACAGTAGAAATTCTTGTTGTGTGTACATGTCTGTACCGTGCATCTTAATTCTGGCATAATTTTACCTCCTAAGTTTTCATGGATATCAAGGCTTATTATGACCATTTTTTTGCTATTTTATGAGAGAAAATTCAGAAATGAAGACAAATCTACATCAATCTGAATGTCATCTGTCCATATAGCGGGAAAATATCCGGTTCAGACAGAACGAACTAAGGTATAAAACCAGAGAAAATCCAACCAGAAACCAGAACAGCATAGTAAACTGGAGAATTTTCGTATGGATTCCAAAGCTTGCTGCAAGAGGAACCGCCACAATCAGATAAGAAGCCAACACCCATGGAAGATGGGAAATTATCATGACGAATGCATTGCGGGCAATTCTGATAAATGTATTCTGGAACGTGGCGATTAATGGGAAGACAAACAGGAAATATATGCTGTATAGGATACCAAGCGTCCACGTAATGATCGTATATGCTTTCATCATTCCGTCCCCGTTTACGACAGCGGCGATATACAACACTCTGAGCTGTAAGTACAATAGCAGCTCAATCACCCAGAATATAGTCGCTTGCCTGAAATTTCCCGCAAAATCTTTGAAATATCCTCGGATGATATAACCTTCTTGATTCCGAGCCATCTTCAGTGTGGTGGAGTAAAGCGCGGTAACAGCAGCCCCGATCGTAAAGATAGGGATACAGGTAAGGATAAATACAAAATTTAATAAGACAAGTTCAGTCAGCCGGTTCACAGTTCGTGAGAATTTGCTGTCGTAATTCATAAAACCAAATTTCAAGGCAATTCCTCCTTTCATATGCTTCTTGGGGAAGTAGAAATATGATATTTGTTTAGTATACCAATAAAGAAAAAGGCAGACAAGAAAAGTGAAAGATTGGACATAAAATCCAAGAAATTGCGCATAAAATTTAAGTTTAGATGGAAATTTTTGAAAAAGTTACGATATGGCGGAAGTGGAAAACTTATATGACCGACTTGTAATTTTAAATAATGGGAATATTGCCTTTTGTGGAACAGCGACAGAACTGACAGATAAGATTGGGGAAAAGTATTTTATCCATATCAAAACGAGGCAGGGGAACAGCACTTTTGAAACAGATAATATTGAAGATACTTTGATTTCTTTGTTTAATGATTTAAAGCAAAAAGAAATTCATATATTGGATATTAAAGTTGACCGTGGTACACTTGAACAACATTTTATCGAAATGGCAAGGAGGGAAACAGAATGAACGGTTTTTTATATGGTGTAGCGTTACAGTGGAAATTGGATATACGAAGTAAATCTCTCTTAGTTACCTGCTATATCGTTCCGCTTATTTTCTTTCTTCTTATGGGCGGTGTTGAAGGGAGTGGTAATGGAACTGAACCGGCAGTATATCCTTCCTGCCGGCTATGAGAGGAACAACTTGATTCTGGTGGATTGGAATGGAAACTCATTTATCCTTTTTTACAGAAAGCAGGGTGCGAAGCTGTTCAAGCTCCGTATCGGACAGACCGTCATTTTCTATGTATGCGGACAGCATGGCAGTCATATCCCCGCCGTAAAAGCGTTTCAGAAATGAACGGCTTTCCTGGCCCACATACTCCCGTTCCAATACAAGCGGAGTGTAGACGAATATCCGGCCCTGTTTCTCATAAGAGAGAGCGCCTTTTGTCACCAGACGCTTAATCAGGGTCTGTATGGTCTTGGGGCTCCAGGCAGTAGTTTTCAGTAATTTTTCAGTGATCTCATTTGTATTGATGGGCGCGTATTTCCATACGACCTTCATCACTTCATACTCAGCTTCGGAAATCTGCGGCAGGGCAGCGCAGGTAAAAAATTTTATTTCGGACAGTAAAGAGGATAGTTTTTCAAAACGCTATCTTCTCTAATTCTGTCACGAGTTTTGCTGCCACAAACAGGATAGCGTATCCATTCTGCATCTTGCATAAGTCAATCCCTTCATTCTTTAATATCTGGGAAAAAGATATGAATGCTTAATCTGTTGTTTTCGTATATTGCGGATATAGTTCCTTTCATTTGTTCAACAAGTGTTTTAGAAATTGTTAATCCTAAACCTGTTGATTTTCTGGCAGCTTCTACAGTATAAAAACGGTCAAACAATCTTCCCACTTGTATCTCGTCTAATCCAGAAGCCATATTAGAAAAGGCAATTTCCCCATTCTCTGACAGAACAATCTTCAAATCTCCATCACTGTATTTTATAACATTGCTTATCAGATTGGAAAATACACGGGATAATGCGGAACGGTCAAGCATCCGCACTACTTTTATTTCAGATATTTGTATCTCTGGCACGATATTTCGTTCGGTTAAAACCGTATAAAATGCTGCAATACTTTCTTCCAATACCGTATTGATAATTACCTGTTCCTTGGTTATATTGTCTTTTGTTGAAATGATAACAGAGTACCTAAAAAGTTCCTCTGAAAGCTGTGTCAAAATATCCACACGGTCTTTCATAATTTCGATATACCTATTTACAGTTTCAGACTTTTCTTCCTGCTCTAACAATTCCAAGTAACCGCAGAGAGCCGTAAGCGGTGTCCGTAAATCATGTGAAATATTCGTGACTGCATTTTTTAACTCCAAATCGCCTTGCTGAAATCGGCGGCGTTCCGTACGGAGTTTGCGAAGCTGTCCGTTGATAGTATTCGCTAAACGACGCACATTCTTGTCGCTGCTGGAAATATCAATCAAAATATTCGTATCGGTTACGAGTCTATCGGCAAAAGCAATTTCAATTTCCTTTACTGACTTTTGTAAAATATGTATTTTTACTAATAAGGCAATGATAATTGCAATCAAAATGCCGATAGATACCCATAACCATATTTCCATAACATACTCCTTATTTTAAATCTTTTTTCTTAAAACCAATTAATCCTATGCCTGTAGTTGATAAAATAATGATAAATGAATAGAGAGGTAACAATGGCAAATTTGCAGCCTCCAATGATATACATTGAATTACCTGTCCACCGGGAATAAAATCGTAAATAAACTGAACTGTTTTCCGTTCTCCCTCATTCAAATAATGCGGATTTGGTATTTCTTCATATTCTTGTCCGTTTTCAGTCACAACCAAACCCATATTCATTTCAGGTTCGCTTAACATTTTATTTAATTGCCCTCCCACAAATAGAAGCAAAAAAGCAAAAAGAATACATATAACAGCAGTTATCGCCTTGCTATGATTTAACATCGAAATCAAAGTATAAATAGATGAAAATGCAATAGCAAGCAGAAATGCTGTCAATACAAATAACATAACTATTTTTGTAGCCATATTAAAAAAGCCAAGCAGAGGAATGCCAATACAAAGATAAGGAACAAAAAATACGATACACATAATAAGGCTCACAACTGCGCACGTAACAAAATTTGCCAAATAAATTGCGTTTCGATTTTGCCCAACGATTACTTTGTTTCGGATAGTCCCATCGCTGTATTCTGTACCAATAAACAGACTGCAAAATACCGCCATTATAATGCCAATAAACAAGACGCATCCCAAAAATGTATTATCTATCGGATTGATTGTGCCTGTATGTTTCATATCCATGTATCGCATGACAGGGAAAAATATGCCTGCCGCAAACATAAAAGCTAAGCCAATCCAAAAAACTTTGTCCTTTTTCAACCGCATAAAATTTGCGGATAACACTTTAGTCATTCTCTTTCCCTCCTACCAAACCGACATAATAGCTTTCCAAACTTTCATCCCTTTCCTGCATGGAAATCACTTCACAATTTTCTTTTGCTAAAGCGAGTGTTAATTTGGAAACATTGACTCTGGCATACACATCAGCCGCCTTGTCAGAAACAATGGTGTATTCAACATTCATTCCATCTAACACACGAGAGAGTGTCCGGGTATTCGTCACTTCAAGGCGAATACACTTGCGGCAGGCAGTATCCAGCTCTTTGGCACTGATTTCTTTTACAATCTGCCCTTTATCAATAAATCCATAATGCGTTGCAAGTCTGGATAATTCGTCAAGGATATGACTGGAAATCAATACAGTAATCTGCTGTTCCCGATTGAGTTTTAAGATTAACTCCCTCATTTCGATAATTCCCTGTGGGTCAAGACCATTGACAGGCTCGTCCAAAACCAAAAAATCAGGGTCACCGACTAATGCGATAGCAATACCCAATCGTTGCCGCATACCAAGAGAGAAATTTTTGGCTTTTTTCTTTCCTGTATTCTCCAATTGAACCAGTTTTAAAATATCCGCCAATCCATCGTAAGATGGAAGTCCCAGAACACGATACTGCTGTTTCAAATTATCCTCAGCTGTCAAATCAAGATAAATCGAGGGCGTTTCCACAACAGCCCCCATCCGTCTGCGTGCTTTTAAAATCTCCTTATCTGTGCTTTTTGTTCCATATAGCGTGTATTCGCCAGATGTAGGCTCTTGCAAGCCGCAAATCAGACGGATAAGTGTTGTCTTGCCAGCACCATTTTTCCCTACAAAGCCATAGATTGCTCCTTTGGGAACATTCATAGATAGTCCGTTTAATGCTTTGTAATCTTTGTATTTTTTACACAAAGCATTTGTTTTAAGAACATAATCCATAAAAGCATAACCTCCTTGTTTAGTGTACTGGCATTATATCTGTAATTGGTAAAGAAAACAGTAAAGAGAACGGTAAAGAAATCGTAAAGATTTATTCTGCCCTCATTTTAAAGCCAATTCCCCAGACCGCTTCAATATAATCTTTGTTATTTTCCTCTCGAAGTTTTTTCCTCAAATTGCTAATATGCATTTTCAGAGAACTTTCCGTACAATCTGGTGTGTCTGTGCTGATACGGTCTAACAACAGTGATTTTGTAACAACCTGCGTGGGATTTTGCATAAGCAGTTTCAAAATAGCATATTCTGTCCTTGTCAATTTTATTTCCGTATTACCGATTTTTGCAATATGGGTATTGGTATTGAGTACAATATCTGCAAATGTCAATTCTGAAGAAACAAGCATACTTTCCGAATTTCTGAGATGTACGGAAATTCTGGATAAAAGTTCCCTCATGTTAAACGGCTTCGTCACATAATCAACCGCACCGCCAAGCAACACATCAACTTTATTATCAATATCAACTTTGGCGCTCACCACAATAATAGGGATTCCCTTTATTTGGGGAAGTACATCTTCTCCATTCAATCCCGGTAGCATTAAATCTAATAATACAAGGTCTGGCTTTGACTTTGATAAAACGAATAATGCCTCTGTTCCAGAATAAGCACGGAAGATTTGATACCCTTCTTTGGAAAGCGTTTCTTCAAGCACATTTCCAATATGTATGTCGTCATCAATAATTAAAATTCTTTTCATAGCGGGTCAACTCCATCTTGTTTTTTGTTTTCTTTATATCTGCCATCAGCAGGTTTCTTCGCTGTTTTAGGAATGAGCCATACACGGTTAATGTTTATAACACCCTCAATCCGCTTTTCTTTGCTTGCACCCGCCGTACCGATATATCCCAACGCTCTGATGCTTCCTGTGCCGTCATATATTCAAACATTTCTGTCCTCCTAAATTGTACTGTTTTTATTATATCCGTTTGAACGAACAATATCAACACACAAAATATGAACTTTCATCTAAGCAAACACCATTCCTGATATCTTCTCTACGAGAAAGGCGACAGAGATTTACCCTCTGCCGCCTTGTCGCTTATGCGAAAATAATTTCCTCGTTCACAATCTCCTTCGCACAAGCCCTTATGTTACCTAGCCGCCCTGTCCATTTTAAGGCGTTTTCTTCTTTTTGGCGTTCCGTTTGTCCTGTTCCTGTTTCATGCCCTCTATGAGCCTGTGGGAGCGTTCCTGCGCCTGTTTGTCAATCCCGACAAGATAGGCGTTGAGCTTGCCACTTGTGACCATTCATCCATGACGCAAATTAAAATAAGTATTCATATCTCAACCTCCATAACCTGTAAATATAAAAAGAGTGTAAAGTCCTCGATAATTCAATAAAGACTTTACACCTTTTGATTAAGTGGTTACGGTTATTTAGTTGTTACATCTCATATTCTTCAGATGGTATACCTAAAGAAGCAAGTTTGTTTTTGTATACTTTTAACTGATACTCTAATTCTGGATTGTTACCTGTATCAGCTTTTTTAATACGCTGTAAATTTACATAATAGTCAATCGTAATTTGTTTTAGTTCATCAAGCGTCATATCTTGTACCATCCTTTCACCGCCTTTACCATATTGAAACAAAAATTAAGTGTTATAATCAGTATAGCGGATTATATAAAAGGTGTAAAGCCTTTATTGAATTGTCGAGGTGCTTTGTTTTGATGTTGAGATTATTATACACATAAAATAGGTGTATGCCTATTTGGAAAAATGTACAAAAAATACTGAAAAACACTTTAAATGAGTGTATGTTATATCATTTTATTCTTGATCTGAATTTATGTATTTTAATATGTCTCCAGGTTGACAATCTAATAATCTACATATTGTATTTAATGTTTCTTTGCTTGCAATATCTCCCCTTCTAATTTTTGTTAATTGAGCTTCACCAATTAATTTATCTTTCCTAATTTTATAAGAAGTATATCCTTTCTCTTTTAGAGCTTCTAATATATTTATTTTGTATTTTAACATGTATAACCCTCCTTTTATATAAAGTATATCACATTCATACACTTAATTCAAGTGTAGTATGCCAAAAGAGCCTATATGGCATACACTTGTTTGAAGTGTATGATGCGCTTGTAAGGTGAAAATCCGATATTTATAGGCTGTACACTTGAGATAAGAGTGTAGCGTCAAAGCAAAACAGCCTTTTCTTTACTACGTCCCTGTGAGCCGACGATTACGAAGGTAATAGACACGCAAGTAGTATAGATTACAAAACGGTTTTCTATAAAAACACACCACACGAAAGGCAGGTCAAAGATATGACCATACACAAAAATGCAAGATTAACTTGTATTAATTTGGTTTCAGAATATGAATGGAATGGACATAGATGTACAAGCACTCCGTTCTGGGACATTATGAAGGTTATTAAACATTCACTGGAAATCAATGCGATTAGCAAAAAAGATGCTGAAGAATATTGCAAACATATGTATATCACTTTTGATGAAATGATGACGGCTGATGATTAATATATCCCCTGACGAGTCTTTGAGAATTAAGACTAAATCCCCATAACGGGGATCGGGATAGCAATATCATCCTTAAAAGTACCTTACTACGAAAATAAAACTCGTAGCCAAGAACTGAACCTTGACAACAAATGTTTTCAACAATCATGGAAGCATCACGATAAAGCAGTCATAAAAATGGCTGCCGTCAATGAAATATTGGTATTACAAAAAAATCAGGCTTGCGCTTCCACATGGTAGCCATGCTTCTCTAATTCACGTATGTATCGGGAAAGCTGTTTTTGTTCGCAGCTTTTCCGTCTGGCTTCAAAACAGGATTCATCGAAAAGAGTGCCTTGCTTTAGCATGGTGTAAATAATTACAAGAAGTTTTCTTGCAAGGGCAATAATAGCTTTTTTAGCCCCTTTCTTCTGTTTGATTCTCCAATACCAGGCGGACAGATAGGTATTGCGCTTTCCGGCGATTACCCAGGCAATTTCGCAAAGCATACTTTTTATTTCGGGATTTGGAGCAGGGCGTGATGTAAAGTGTGATAGGACGGATTTGGTTAAGGAGAGGATTTATTGGGAGATTATGAGGAAGATTAGTGAGTTGGAGGACGGGAGATAGGGGAGAGGGATTAGGTTGGCTCGAGTTAAAAATTAAGGTCGGTGTGCGGGAACAACACATAACTCGTTTTGTGCGTCCGAACATCCTTCAATTAATGTAAACCCACCCGACATACCCATCACCCAGTTACCCCTATCTAAGCTCTAAAACATAAAAATTCAGTTCTATTTTAACTTGAAATGCCTTCGCCCAAGAAGAATATACCTACACATTACAAGCCGAAAATACCCCCT
>CAJTDD010000006.1:0-32845 GCA_910574885.1 Lachnospiraceae bacterium
GTTTTCAAGGTACATTATTTTTATGAAAATCACTCGCTTAATTTGCGAATGCATCTACCTATTAGATTAATTCATCAACTTATTAGTTTTCGGACAGTCTCCCCCTTTCTTAAAATATATCTGCCGAACGAGAGACTTACTCTGTCCGGCAGGATATTTTCAACCTTTTACTTACAATTCATTAATTGTTGCGGTAATCGCCATATTGCATATCCGTTTAGATGGAGCATGGGCTGCAATAACAGCAGAAACAAAAATAAAAACTGTTACTACAGCGAGCAATACAATCGGCAAATGCCATGCCACTCCAAAATGACGTGTAATCATCAGCGTATGCAGAAAACGGCTGAAAGGAATTCCCATTCCACAACCCAATATCAGACCTGAAACAGCATAGGTAAAGGCTTCCGCAGAAATCATTCGTGTAAGCTGTTTATTGTCCATGCCAACCGCACGCATTGCACCATACTGTTTTGTTCTCGCAGATACACTCATAGAAATACTGTTAATAATATTAAATAGAGTAATGACCGCAATAATTGCTAAAAATCCATAGCAAACAATCCGTGATGCCCAATAAGTTGTGTTGTTCGTCCGATTACTTTCCCGTTGGTCAGTAACAGCGATATCGTCATTTTCAAGTTTTCTGATTTGTGCTACTGTTTCATCTGTAGCATCTTTTCCCAGTTGAACACCAATCAAACCATATTTCTCCTGTCCCATGAGGCGGTCAAACGTTTCCTCTGAACAGATGATAATCAGATCATCGCCAAACAGTCCTTGTGACAGGGCGCAGGAAATCTCAACCTCAGTGCCTGCAATCTGAATGGTATCGCCGACTTTTAGGGAGTTGTTTTTATTAAAGACTGTCGCAACCTTGTTGCTGTCTCCATAAACTTCATTCAAGGTTCCCTGAGCAATATTTCCTTTTGCATAGTCCAACAGCGTATCATCATAGGAAACAATATTGATATGGTCTATCCCAGCTCTTGAAGATGTTGCAGGAATATTACCCATATAGCTACTGCCATAAGCATTTGTAACGCCATCTATTTTTCTGATTTCATCAACCAAATCACGGTCAAGAACCATTTCATTACTATAACTGGCTAACGCAAGATCCGCTGAGGTAACATTTAGTGATGGCAGCAACAACCGTACCATATCCATCACAATGGAAAAAGAAAGAAACAATATAATACAGAGAGCAAAAGAGGCTGTCAATAAACACCAGTTTTTCTTTAATGCTACTGCATGATGTATGCCCAAAGAACAGTCAATTTTCCCAACCCCTATCTTTGCGGCATGGTAAACAGTAGCTGTGTTTTCCATATTACCGGAAACTGCCGACATAGGGGAAACCTTAGCAGCACGTTTTGCCGGGGATTGTGCCGCCAAAAGTACTGTTACAATTCCTACCACGGCTCCGCTGATAAGACCGGCAGGACTGATTTTGAACACCGGTGTCACAGCAAATTCACCACCGACAACATAGCGGAGTACCCCGCAGATGCCCCAACTGATGATTGTACCCATAAGGATTCCAGCGGGTACTGCTATCTTGCACCAATTCAATGCCTCCAGCCGCACAAAGCGGATGACTTGCTGGCGGCTTGCGCCAATACAGCGCATCATGCCAAAGAACTGTGTCCGATTGGCTATATTGCTGTTCATGCTACCAGAGATCATCAGTACGCCTGCTAAGAGCACTATAATAAACAGAATCACTGCAATTCCGTAGAAATTCTTCATAGCGGTATTGCTGCTTTGCCCTGCCATACCCATTACACCGGTATTTTCTGAGATGTTTTCCGCCGGCAGCTGATATTGTGCCTGCAATTCTGTGATGGCTTTGGTTGCTTTCGTCGCATCCTCGAACTGCACATAATAGGCTGGCTCATTGTCTGTAATTCCATTATTCTCCATAATGGAGGCAAATGCTGTTTGTGTCATATATACCCCTACTAAATAGGTCTGATTTTCATAATATCCTTTATCCTCTGTACCAAACCCAGATATTTTAAACGTTGCATCTCCGGCAGGGGTATGCAAGGTTACATTTTCTCCAATCTGTGCTCCAAATGCTGTTACAGCATTTGGGCTAAGCATAACTTCACTATCATTCTGCGGAAAAGCCCCATCCGTAATTCCATTTGAGATCTGGTTCATATAGGTTTCTTCGGTACCATATAAGACAGCTTTTTTTTCGCGAATACGATACGGCTGCCCTCCTTCATAGTTAAACACGGAAAATGCACCTACGTCGGTAACATCTGTACGTCTACAGATTTCCTCTGCAATATCCTGTGAGATATGATCCAGTTGAAGATGCCAGTTTCCATGCTTGCTCAACATGATGCTGCTTTCCGTCCGAATCATCATGTCTGTTACACTGAAAATCGCAGTCACAAGAAAAACAGCACATATAATGCATAGAATTGTCATACGGTTCTGCCGCCTGCGGACCTTTGCAGAAATCGGCACAAGACTAAGATAGCTTTTCATTCACTGCACCTCCCCAGATCGGTCAGCACACCATCCGACACCTGCAGTACCCGGTCTGCAGTCTGTGCAATGCTCCGATTATGCGTAATCATAATAATAGTCTGTGCGTATCTCTTTGACGCATTTTTCAGCAAAGTAATTACCTCACTGCTGTTCTGCGTGTCCAGATTTCCAGTCGGCTCGTCAGCGAGTATCAGCGAAGGCCGTGAAATCAACGCACGCCCGATTGCCACCCTCTGCTGCTGACCTCCAGATAACTGGCTCGGCAGATGGTTCCGGCGTTCTTTCAAGTTAAGAACTTCCAAAAGCTCCTCCAGATACTTCTTATCCGGTTTCTGATAATCAAGCAGTACCGGGAAGATAATATTCTGCTCAACAGTAAGCTCTGGGATCAGGTTGAATGCCTGAAAGATAAAGCCGATGTTCCTCCTGCGGAAAACCGTCAACTTGCTCTCCTTCATTGCAAAAATATCTTTGCCGTCGATCAGCACTTTTCCTGATGTCGGGTTATCCAACGCACCAATCATATTGAGTAATGTACTTTTTCCGGAGCCTGATTCCCCGACAATAGCCACATACTCACCCTTTGGGACAGAAAAATTGACTTTCTTCAATGCCCGTACGGATGTTTCACCACTGCCGTAAGTTTTGGAAATTGATCTTACTTCTAATAAATCCATATTATAAGCACCTCTTTCTCATATTTTTAATTCGATGAAAGTATACCATCCAAACCTTACTGTAATATTACTGTAAGCCTACAATTTTGTAGGGATTAAAAAACTCAGGGTAAAAGTTGTTCCGGCTCCTAACGTACTGTCCACTTCTATCGTGCCATTGTGCGATTCAACAATCATTTTTGCGAGAGGAAGACCAAGGCCAATGCCTTGCTTGTCTTTAGAAAAACGGCTCCGGTAAAACCTCTTGAATATATGGTGCAAATCCTCCGGCTGGATGCCGCTCCCATTGTCCTTTATGATAATCTGAACTACAGATGCAGACTTTTTCCATTCAATCCAGACAAAATTCCCCTTTTCTGTGTGGTCAAAGGCATTTTTCACAATATTTTCTACTGCCTCTATCATCCAGTCATGGTCACAAAGCAGTGAAATATGTTCATCCCCGGTCAGCACCAGTTCCTTCTCTTCCTGCTTAGCACGGTATGCAAAGTGCAGTTCCACTTCTCCCATCATATCCGCCACATTTTCCGAGGTCTTTTCAAATACAATGGAACCGGCATCCAGCTTCGTAATCTTCAGCAGATTCTGTACCAGCGTTTCGATCCGGTCAAGTTCTTTTTCTGACAGTGCCGCAAACTCCTGAATTTGCGGCAGTTCTTCCGTTTCCCCCTGCAGAAGTCCGTTATAAATATTCAATGCCGCAAGAGGAGTTTTCAGCTGATGGGAAATATCCGATATGGTATTTTTCAAAAACTGTTTCGATTTTCTCTCATTTTCTACATTTGCGTCCAGAATGGCAGCCAGAGAATTTACCTCATGGAACAGCCGGTACATTTCCCCTTCTTCATCACATTCTATCCTCGTCTCCCTGTTACCGGAAATGTATTCTGTGATCTGAGCCACTGCATTTTCCATAATTTCATTCTGTTCTTTAAAGTATCCATAACAGGCTGCCATAATCGCAATACACATGAACAAAGCGCATAACAGAATATAAAGTGCTGCATTGTTAAGTTCAAACATCATGAATGACACGGAAACCACGATAAATATCAGCATACAAACCATAATTTTATAAAATAAAGCCTTAATTTTTCTGTTTGCCAGTATTTTCATGATGCACCTCATTCAGCCGTGTTCCACTTATAACCCATGCGACGGACGGTCACGATCCTTTTGGGCTTACCCGGATCATCTTCAATCTTTGTCCGCAGTCTGCGTATATATACCGTAAGGGAATTATTGTCTATATAGTTTTCATCACAGTCCCATAACCGATTTAGAATCTGCTCCGGGGAAAGAACCTCATCTGGATTTTCCATGAATAAACATAACAATTTATACTCTCTCGCCGTTAATTCGACCTGCACATTATTTTTATATACTTCTCCTTTCAGAAGCTGAACCCTTATACCGTTAGAATTCAATTCCGTATCCGCCTGATTAAAATTATCGCTCCTTCTAAGCAGGGCATTGATTCGCGACATAAACACCGCCAGCTTGAACGGTTTTGTGATATAGTCATCGCCGCCGATATCCAGCCCCATGATAATATCTGTTTCTTCATCCATAGCGGTCAGAAACATAATCGGCACTTTCGAGGCCTGCCGTATTCTTTTACATATGTCAAATCCAGAACCATCCGGCAGGGATACATCCAAAATCACTAAATCATATGCTCCGTTTTCCCATAACCGGTCCGCTTCATCTTTGGTATGTGCAACATCTAGCATATATCCCTGCTTTTTCACGGCAAAGGATAAGCCATTTATTAAACTCAAATCATCCTCAACTAATAAAATCCATTTCATTTATTTTCACCATCCTTTTATCAGCTGCTTAATCTCCTTAGAAATAACTCCTGAGCTTCTTTATACACTTCCATTTCACTTACAGCCACAACTTATTTTACCTCTATAAGCATATTATCTCAACTCTATCATCGACAATACAAGAAAACTGCCACCGACAGTTTTTCTGTATAGTGCGGCATACAAAAGAGCCGATAGACACACCTGTTCCCAGATACCTGCTACCAACTCTTATTTTTCCTATAAACCTGTAGCCGCCACCCTTATCTATTACCTTTCTCTGAATACTCAATAAAACATTATGTATGCGGCAATGCCAGCGGCTTTGGTCATTCAACCTTAAGTGACAGACTTCCAGTGAAATCATCACCTTTGAGAACGATAAAATTATCTCCGGCATTAAAAGTAAACTCGTAAACGTCCTCGGCAGTCACTTCCGCAATCATATGTTCTTCCTTATCTCCCAAAATGATATGCTCATCTGTACTTCCGAGCCAATAAAGGGCAGCCGTACCGGATTTAATATTAAGTGAATAAGTCACTTTCAGTGTGCTGCCATTTTCACGTTCCATCGAAGTACCGCCGAAGATATATTTTTCCCCGTTAAATCGGGTGTACTCAGCTTCATAACTTCCAACATAATCATCAATACCGAGTTCCCGTTTGCCTTTTAAGCTTTTGTCCCTAGTGAGGGAGTATCGGCTGATAGAACTCATCCAGTCATTAAATTCATTTTTAATACCATCTTTCAGTTCATGAAGCTCACTTTTAATACCGTCTTTATTATCTTCATACTCCCTAATGATACCGCGGGCCAAATCCATGCCGCACCCCGTAAGGCTTGTCGTCAATGCCGCCAGGAGCAGCAATCCGGAAATCAATTTACGCAGCATAACAGTTCCTCCTTAATTTGTTAATCGGTCACAAACCTATTAACTACATTCTTGGTAAATCCCATCCTTTATTATTCCTGTTCTGTCTCCGTCCACTAGACTTCTCTTTCTAATTTTCTAAAAATATAATCTGTCAGCGACCAGACAACAGTAATAGCAACAAATAAAATACATAGCAATACTCCACCTACAATCAGGATGATTTTCCAAAAAATTTTTCTTAATACCGGCATATGTGTTTTATTTTTCATAATTTACTATAATATCTACGAGATTTTTATCTGTCTTTTCTACCCAGAACACCTTTGCTATTCGAGCCTCAAAACGATCCTCACGGGTCAAATAGCTACTCATTATGATGGCTGGCAATTTTGTAAAAGATGTCCTTATATAATCAAGTAGTTCAAAGCCTGTTCCGTCAGCCATCCGAATGTCAGAACATACCAGGGAAAAATCATCTGCCAAAAAAGCATTCTTGGCTTCCTGAACGCCAGAAGCTGTTGTAACAATATGCCCTCGTTCTCTTAATGCCTGTGCAAGAAGATTAAGAAAAAGAGTATCATCATCCACAATTAAAATTTTTCTTATACTCTCCAAAATTTACCCTCCAATACTTTTTTATAAATTGAACCATGCACAATACTGGTAAACTCACCATCCTATATGTTATTCCTATATTGAAAATGTACTGTGATGGGGCTGATTTCCGCAATCGTACCTACACGCATATTCGGTCCAAAAAGCCCGACACCCGAAGTCACAATCGTATGCATATGGTCCTTTTTCAGATTTTTTCAGATATCCATAGGAATTCTCCCACATAAGTGCTGTAATCAGATTTGCTGGAAACATCTGTCCATCGTGTGTATGACCACACAGATCAATGTCCACCCCGGCATCTGCCAATTCCTGGAGTTCCTTCGGTTCATGGTCAATCACAATAACCGGCTTTTCCGTATCAAGTTCCCCCATCAGTTCTGCAGCAGTTTTTCTCATATTAATCCCACGTCCGGGCCGCTGTGCATCTGGCCTGCCATACAGATAAAAACTGTCATCAATCAATACTGCTTCATCCTGTAACAAATGAATACCGGCTCTCTCCAAAAACTCATCCATCTGTATACTGCTCTCTTTCTTTTTGTTTCCCCCAAAAGTAAAACCTGCCAGTATTTTTTCCTCAACATCATGATTTCCATAACAGGCATAAACACCGTGCTTCGACTGAATTTTTTGCAATACGGCAATCAGTTCTTCCGGATCATCAAGAGCCTCGTATTCATTATCAAAAATATCGCCTGCAAATACCACAAGATCTGCATTCTGTTCATTGATCTTATCTACCATCTGCATCATGTGTGCAGTACCAATGTTGTAACCCAAATGCAAGTCAGCGGCTAATACCACATTTAAGTTTTCTAATCTTCCGCCGTCTTTATTGACAGTAATCTCATATGGTGTAACCTGGATGATACGGGCATTGTATGCTCCCCATGCACTAAGCACAAGAACAACCACTGCACAGATTCCTCCCGCCGCAGCGGTCCGGCATTTTAACCTCCGTTTCGTGATAAGGAAAAGCAGGAAACAAATCGCATCTGCCATTAGAACAGCCAAAATCAGATACAGCAGTATACCGAGCCAATAATTACTGATCAATTTCATAATCCTCCTAGCCGGCCCTATCGGCAGAAAAAACGCAATCAATAATGACGCTACCAGAAAAACATAGGCCAAGCTGATTGCAACACATATCCCTGTTTTTCTGAACAATGGATTGCATGTACCCAGCCATCTGTGAAGCCGAATCAGCAGATAGCTGTTTGCGATAATATAAATTGGTGACAAATAAACAGCAAGCATAATCTCTCCATACTTTTTTCACAACACTTAAACTTTTAGGATATATGTATCATTAACGGCATCTGGCAATTCCAATACCGAGATTCGGATTTTTGCCTGAATATATCAGATCCGCACAAAATATTAAGATTAGTACCAGGCATACTGGCGCAAGTATTTTTTTCGGTATGCGCCTGAATAGATGATCAAGAAGCGGTGCATAAAAGTATACGATCACCATCCCGCCAAAGCCAAAGGCCAGCAACCCTTCTACGCAGACTCTTCCATTAAGATTCAGAAAATAATCGCTGTAATCCCACCATCTCATTCCATCATACATCTGCTCCAGAAACCATGATATGTAATACTCAATACAGCCACATAGGAGAATGATAGCCAGAAATTCCAGCAGCGGCTTTTTGCGCAGCTTATGAAGTAGTGTCAGGATCAGTATACTCCCGGAACCATAAATAGGCAGCCACGGTCCATGAAGAAATCCGCGGTTCACAAAACTCCCATCCGAAATCAAATGAAGGCAGACCTCCCATAACCATCCTGTCAGGCTCATGGTGAAAAATATCATAACCATAGGCCAAAACGAATCATATTTGCCTTCACAGACATGTCCTATTTTTTCTATCATTGATTTCCACTTGTTTCTTTCTGTCATAATATTCCCCTGAAGTATTTTCCCGGTTTTTAAACCGGCCTCTTAAATAGAAACAAACTTTTCAAACGGAATATCAGACAAATGATCTGACACGATCTTATGGGCACTTAGATGAACCGTATCAACTAATTCCTGCAGCTTTTTCCTGGCAATAGAATCTTTAAACACATTCAAACTCTGCTTCGCTTCTTCGGCATATTTATCTATCATCCTCAACGTATATCCGAAGCCATCGGAAACACTGATTAATTCCGCTATTCGCTTGTCTGTCAATTCGCTATACAGACCATTTTTGATATCCATTGCAATTTGTTTCAGTTTGGCACCATTCCTGCAATCAGAAAATGAGTAAATAGCCGGGAGTGTATAATATCCGCACCAAAAATCATTATGTATGGTCTTCTTTGCTAGGTCATCTGTGGACACAAAATCCAACAGATCATCTCTCAGTTGAAACAGCAGACCAAATTTTTCTGCAAACCGTTCTGCTGCCAATACTTCACTGTCCTTACACTTACCTTCGTAAGCACCTGATCCACAAGCTATACTAAACATTGCCGAAGTCTTTCCCAGGATATTCTCAATATACTTCTCCTCTGTAATTTCCGTATTATAACGATTATCAAATTGGCTGACCTCCCCATCACACATGGTTTCCAATTTGTCAAACATCAAACCATACCAGGGCTTGTTCTTCAGACCAGTCCGTCTAATTGTAGAAAAAATCATAAAATCGCCAGCATAGACTGCCATCTCCTTTCCGAATTTTTTCTGCACGGATAATTGTCCCCTGCGGGTATCCGCTTCATCTATAATGTCATCATGGATCAGTGAAGCGGTATGGCATATTTCAATCACCGCCGCGACCTCTGTCGCATCAACAGCTTTCCCTTTGAGCCTCGCACATAAAAGTGTCAAAATCGGCCGTATCTGCTTTCCCCTTGCGTTCAGCACCCAATCCAGCATTTTCTGCATTGACTTATTGTTTGACCGGCATAAACGTTCTATATGCGTATTTACCATCTGCAGTTCAGTTTCAAGTCCTGGCACATCCTCAATATTTATCATAAAATTACTCCTCGTCTGGCAATGCTCCATAGAACAACCATCTTTTCTTGTACTTTACATTTTATGAAAGTATACCATCCATACCTTACTGTAATATTACTGTAAGGCTACAATTTTGTCGGAATAGAAAAATCCAGGGTGAATGTGGTGCTATTTTCGTAAGAGATTCGTCACTTTAAAAATAAATACAGTTGGCTGCTGCTTGATTTTTTCTATATTAGCTCTAATACAAGGTCCATCCAAGTTATATTTCTCTTAAACATAAAGGCAGAGACAATCACTCCAGTATGGAGCAACTGTCTCTGTATTATCATCTATCCCATAAACCAATCACCACTATTCACAATTTGCTTTTTTTCTAATTGTTGTAAGCAGATCCGAATCAGTCTTGTTACAGAATGTTCCTCCATAAAACTTTACGCTATGAATCACAAATGAATCCTCTGTCCCGGACATCAAAATAAACGGAATTTTCTTCCCACTTCTATGAAGCTGTTCCAGAAGTTCCAAACCTGTACCGCCCGGCATATTGTAATCCGAACAGATCAAATCAACTGATATGTTTTCAAGTAATTTCAATGCCTCATTCACACCACAAGCCTCATATATCTCAAACTAATTCCTTAGAACATGAGATAGCAGCCCTAAAAATGTAACGTCGTCCTCTACAATCAATATCTTTTTCAATATTTTTCCCTCTATTAGCGATAAATTAAACATTACTCTGAGTAAACACTCTGTACAGCAGATGGAAGTTCCGTATACTCCACTTCTTCCCAATTTACAACTCCACGAATTGGAGCTACCTCCAAGCGTAAGAAGGCGTCATCCTTGAGAATTTTACTTGTTTCAAAAGTAATATCTCGTTTCGTACTATTTTCATCATAGACTGTCAATGTGTAAGAACACTAATGTTTTTTTCATGAATACCACCCCATCTTTCGATCGCTTTTGCATTTTCATCCCTTTTATTCATCTAGATTACCAACCTCTTTTTCGCTCTGCTTTTTTTGGCTTCCTTTTTGCTTTTACATTGGGAAGTTTTTCTGAATGTGTAAAAGCATTTAACAGTACAACAGAAAGCAACACCGTGAGAATTAATATGATGATTGCCGGAAAGGTCTGATAGGAAACAGTATCATATTCTACACCACAATACGGATCAAACAAAATCATTGCAGCCTTGATCGGAAACCAATTTAGCAAAGAGCCCTCAAAGGTTCCAAAATAACCATATACGAATGCGACAGCAACACCAATCAGGCTACTTCCAAAAAGAAATGTATTGATAATAATGAGTGGAAGTACCGAAAGGTAAATTAAAATATTTGTGGCTATGATCCGCCCCGTGGCGATCATAATGCTGTATGCTGACATTCCGGGGAAATGCAGGAGCAGATTCATAATAACAGCGAGCGCAGCGTTGATAAGGCTGAAAGCTATGGAGAGAAAAAAAAGAAGCTCAAATTTTCCAATCAACAGCTTTTTAAAGTCAACCGGAACCGTTAAAATTGATTTCAGAGTGTCGTCCGTTGTCTCCCTCGAAATAACAAAGGAGGAAACTGTCACAGGGGGAAACATTTCACTTAGAGGAAAAAGGTGAACTTGCTGAAATCAATACAGGATTAAACCATGCCAGTGACTATCTGGCAAAAAAGGATAATACGCGTGCTGAATGGATTCGTGGAATATCTCATGATATCCGTACGCCACTTTCTATGATTTTAGGTTATTCCAGTGAAATAGAAGATAACCCTGACTTACCAGCAGCAACCAGAAGACAGGCTGAAATCATACGAAAACAAAGTGAAAAGCTCCGTACATTGGTTGCAGATCTAAATTTAACAACAAAATTGGAATACTCTATGCAGCCCTTCCGCATAAAGCCGCTTGATCCTCTTGAACTGATCCGGCAGGTGATAAGCGAATTTCTAAATAACGGACTTCCGGAGGGCTATGAATTAGAACTGTCTGGAACTGACACAGATATAAAAACTTTCCTATACGGCGACAATTTCCTGCTTAACCGGATGCTGCACAATCTAATACAAAACAGCATCACACACAATCCTGGTGGATGTCAGATAACCGTTTCTGTAAAAATGGACAACAGAATCTGTACGTTTTGTGTCGCAGACTCTGGGTGCGGAATCAAGGAATCATACCTGGCATTACTGAATAACGATACCAGTATTCCCAGTTCCCAGACGGAAACAGCCGAAGCAGAACACGGATTGGGGCTTAAAATCGTAAGACAGATTGTAAAAGTACATTATGGAGATATCCAATTTTCAAACATTACACCTCATGGTCTGAAAACTGAAATTCACTTGCCTGATAAATTCAAAGGATAATTATAAAGCCCCAGAACAGCTTCAAATGCCGCCTGGGGCTTTTCATACGCTTTATTTCACCTCAAGTTTAGAGAGTTCTTGCTAATACTTTAACGGTTCTTTATAACTATTCCTCTCTTAAATCGCTGTAATTTCACAGTTATTAATTATCTCAACCAACCAGCGATATTAGTCGCCACGACAATACTGGCTACTATGCCAATTACCAGCGCATGTTTCTTCCATGTCAAACGTAGATATCCAACAAACTCACGTATTAAAGCATTTAGCGTAAAATACCATTTCGTTTTTGCCCCAAATCCAACACACTTTAACCCTTGCTGTTTTGCCAGAATTAATGCTCTGAACACATGATAAGCCGTTGTGACGATAACAATTTTAGGAGCCTCTTTATCAATCAATTTCCTTGAAAACAGTAAATTTTCTTCTGTTGATACAGATTTTTGTTCCATTATGATACGCTCTGCATCTACACCTTTACCTACTGCATATGCAGCCATAGCCACGCTCTCTGGAATATCCTCTCCAGGTCCCTGCCCACCGGACATAATCAATACAGCATTAGGATTGGAATACAGCAATTCCATTCCTCTTTCAATCCGGGCCGCAAGTAACGGTGTGACCTTCTTTCCAATGATTCCAGATCCCAGAACAACAATATAATCTGCATTTCTGTTCTTTTTCAGATGAATAAGGTTAAGAATTGCAGAAAGTGAATACATAGCCATCAATGATAATACATATACTGCCGAAAAACTGATGATAACATAGAGCATTGTACTTAATGTATTTTTTCTTAAATTGCCAATCATCGGCCAGACAGACAGGTAGACATATAACAAGATAGAGAACAGCATCGACAATAAATTTGACGGTTTCACTCCTTCATGTTTGATGACTTTTATTCCCTCGATGAAAAACATGACGATCAAAGCTGCCGGAAACATAAGCATACAGCCTATCGCCAAAACAAACAGGAGAATCAGTATTCCAATTACCACGTCATGTGCTGCCAGCCACCTGGAATATTCAGATAGAATAAAAAACAAGGAAATAGACAAACATATCATCATGAAGAAAAAAGAAACCCCGCTCCATAACGTTCTAGGTTCACGTGCCATTATTCCTGCAAATATACAAAATAATATGAAAAATATAAAAAATGTAAATTGCCACATAGATGCCTCCTATAAAAACGAACATTTTCTATACAAACTGAAAGACTTATATAATGACTTCAATGAGATTTACAGCTATTATCATTGTTAACATCTGTTTGGTCTTTCAGTTGCTATTCAATCCCGGACAGTAGAATTTTACCATAATCCATTGAATAATGCCACAGAATAGCCAAATTAGCGTTTTCCAGTTTATACTATATCCTCAAAACAGTTTATTATAAAAGAATTGACCCCATAATCAGACCTCAAACCCCACTGAACTCCAGATTCTCTGAGCGTCTGCAACCCGCAATGCCCTGGATCTCTTTCCAGAATGCCTCGTAGATTTGATCTTTCTCTAATCAGTCTCCCCTCCTGCAATCCTCTCCGCTTCCTCCAGCGGAAAGTTCGGTATCTCCTCCAGCAGTTTCAACGCTATCTCTTGCTTCAAATCCTCATCCACGTAACTCTTTACACTGCCGTCCGACTGCTTCTCTTCCACTGTGGCAAGCTCTGTCATATAATCATCGTAATATGCCATAATCTTTTCTGTTGCCCATTTCTCCCCGGCAACAGCTGCTTTGATAATTTCATAAGTCAATGAATTCTGCTGTTCTTCCATGCCTGTACCTCCAAGTTGATATACTGCTTACAGCATACCATATCTGTGCGAAAAAAGCACCCGCCAGTCTTTGCTGACAGATGCTCTCACTCCCCAAGTAGGTATTCATAATCTGCTTTTTCCTTGGGAACCACACGCTTTGGGATTTTGTCCATTTCTTCTTTATACGCTGAAAAAATCCAACATCCATCAAAGTGTGCAGAAAATCCTTTCCCTTTGCCTTATCGCTTCTCTCCCGGAATTCTTCTCCATAGTCCTTTTCGTATACTTCATTTTCCATGTTTCGCACCCTTTCCTGTAGAACAATTTACCACTACGGGTAGGATGTTACCATAGATTTCTTATTATTCGTTGTCATGAAAGATAACTTTCTAGGTCTATATTGATAAGTTTTTCAAACGCATCATATGATGATAGTTTTATTTTACATTCCCATCAAAAAAAAGAAAAGCAACAAACATTTTGTCTGTTGCTCCCTCTATCAACCGGAAGTTGTCATTCTATAAGTTCCGATGACAAACCTTTCATCATATCATTGTATACTGAACTCCCATCAAGAATGGTTCCAAATGTATCAACCCAGAATGGTATATAGTCACATCTATTTGTTACCATCTGCGAACCAATATTCGTTATAGAAGCAGAATAGAATGGAATAATATTTCGTGTCAGTAATTCTTTGGTCAATCCCTTCACTAAATACGTTCCCAATCGGGCATTTCTATATTCTTCCATAATATCTATACCTCTTTCCCAAAAACTGATTAGCTGCTTGCGCTTTCATATCTGTGTACGCCATATGTCCAAAAAGACAAGGCAAAAAACGTAAAAATGCACACGATCGCCACCCCGAAAAGGAATCCTTTTGCCGACAAAACCCCTGTTACTGCCTGCGTTGGCAGCGTCGCAATGATTCCGTACGGCAATACACAATAAAAAACAAACTTATAGATTCCATAAAAAGCGATCCCCGGTATTTTCAGACACAAGTCCACAGCCGTATTCTCTATTTTCATCAGATTGTCTACAGAGAACACAAAAAAGGCAAAACACCGTATCAAAAGCTCCATATCGTAGTACAGTATGGTCATCAGCAAAACCAGAAACAAATATCCAATGATATTCGCACACGAAAGATTCGCGCCGCTTTCTCTCACCCCATATAAGGCGATACAGGCGCTGAAGATCAGAAGCGGTATGGTGCCCGGATCTACTTTTTCAAAGGTGATCCGTAATAGTGGATTCACTGGTTTGGTCAGATATAAATCCAGTTCTCCTGTCTGTATTTTCTCCGGTATGGAAATCACCCCAAAAAAGCAAATGGTCATGTTCAGGGCATCAATCAGGGAGAATGTTCCAATAAAAATAAGGATTTCCCCATGCCCCCATCCACGGATACTGTCCACATGCCCGTAAATTGCCTCGAAAGCGAAAAGCTGAACCAGAAAATAACTGGTATTAATGAAAAACGGTGCAAAGAATCCCAACCGGAAGGTCATGATATGGGATAATCTGAATTTGATCAGTTCTGATATAAATTTTAAATTATGTTTCATATTCCTGCTCCATCATATTTGATTCGATCATGTTCATAAGTTACCTGATTTAAAACAAGAAAGACCATGCACCACACACCTAAGACGATTAAGCCTGTGACTGCCTCCTCCTCACATTTCCCTATAAACAGCATACTGGGAAGATATGTGACATAATAGAAAGGCAGAAATCTCATGCCTGCTGTCATCCATTCCGGTAAAAGCGCAAGGGGAATTACCGCCCCGGTCACAAATGCGGAAAGGTTATCTTTTATCATGAGAAAGATGCTGATCTCCTCAAATTTCAAGGTCAAAATCCCAAGAAAGTAATTGAGCAGCGCCATAAACAACAGTCCTAAAACAACCATGATACTTCCGCATAACAGGATCTTTATATTGGCTGTATGCACAAATGGAATCCGGAACAAATAAAACCACAGAAACGTTGCTAAAAAACCAATGCCCGCAGAAAACGCAATCTTCCCTGCTTCCATCGCCACAAAATACCCCTGTGTCTGTACCGGTATCACCATATATTTTGAAAAGGTACCATTTCTCAGCATACCGGTCATCTGCCGGCTGATCTCCGCAGATTTTTCCAACTGGAATAAATAGGAGCTTATGATATAGTAAGAAATCATGGCCTGAAATCCCAAGCCCGCGATCTGCTCTTTACCCTCAAACAGAATACTCCATAAGATCCATGCAAACAGTATCTTCGCCACCGCCAGAATCACGTCTACTAAGGTATCCGACCTCCAGATCAGCTGTGCTTTCATGTATGCCTTGGCAATTTCTAAATATTTCTTCATGTCCTATACCTCTTTATAGATACGCTCCACGACTGAGCCTATTTCTTCTTCCTCAATTCCAATATCCCGGATCGGATAATGACCGATATAAGATTCCAGAACTTTTTCTGCGTTCTGTTTTGGTATTTCAAGTACCAGTTTGTCATTCGCTTTTTCCAATACTCTGCAATCATCCGGCACATCAGGCTCTACACTGTGTTCAAAGTATATCGTCATTTTCTTACTCTTTTGATAATTTTTAAATAACATATCCGTACCGCCGTCATATATTTTTCTGCCGTGATTCACGACTATGGAGCGTTTACACAATACCTTAATATCCTCCATATAATGCGAGGTAAGCAAAATGGTAGTTCCTCTTGACTCATTCACATCTTTTAAGAAAGTCCGGATCTGCTTACCTGCCACAGCATCCAGTCCAATGGTCGGTTCATCCAGAAACAATATTTTCGGATTATGAAGCAATGCAACGATCAGTTCCATCTTCATCCTTTCTCCCAACGATAGCGTTCTTACCTGTACATTCATCAGTCCCTGCACCTGAAA
Organism: Lachnospiraceae bacterium; assembly: GCA_910574885.1. Classification (GTDB taxonomy): domain Bacteria; phylum Bacillota; class Clostridia; order Lachnospirales; family Lachnospiraceae; genus Sporofaciens. The sequence continues at coordinate 16,496 of CAJTDD010000006.1, forward strand.
CAGATCCACAAAAAAATCCTTGTTTCTTTTATACTCGTCTTCCGGGATACCGTATATTTCTTTAAACAGCCGCAACGTGTCCTCCGTTGTCAGTTCAAAAAACAGCTGGCTCTTTTGCCCCATAACCACCGCATACTGCTGCTTAAATGCTTTTTCCAATTTATTCGGATAAAATCCCATCACCTGTATCCTGCCGCTTGTCGGCGCAATAATCCCGGTCAACATCTTCACCAGGGTCGTTTTACCCGCTCCGTTCGGCCCGATCAGGCCTACAAACTCACCCTCATTTACATGAATATCAAAATCATCTACCGCAATTTTTTCTTCATATTTCCTGTGAAACAGGCCCTTAATACTTCCGGCCAAACCCTCCTGCTTTTTATACCGCTTATACTTTTTCGTTAAATTCTCTGTCTCAATTATCTTCATCTTGAAAACCTCCAGTTTAAATATTCAATGAAAAAACATAAAAAAATGTGGTTTCTGCCTATCATTACATAGACTGAAACCACAGATGTATATATCTTAAGATGATGAAAAAAGCAAAACATCCCCATAAAAGGAAAGCAGCAATGACCTGAAAAATGCAGCCCATTTGCTCGCAGAAATAAAAAAGCATGACACCACAGTCATACTTTTCCCGCTTTCTTATCCATCATAATAAGACAATTATTCCCGGTGTATGCAGTATTCTGTAAGGCAGAAACAACCGGCATTCAATAATGCCAAAAAGGGTAACACAAATAAAGCACTCTATTCCGTGCTTACCCTCTTATAAAATTTAGTTGTCCTTTGTCATTACAGAAACAATTAACATCCACATACCTGCTCTTTCTTGAAATATGGTCTTATATTAGCTTATAACTTTGTCAATGTCAAGCATTTTAGCCTGGATACATATTTTTTATCCAGATTTGGAGAGGCGCTAATTTTTCCTCAATACAAAATAGGAATCATACTTTGTTCCATCATGCCCTATCAGCTTTTCCTCTGAGCGTATAAATCCTAAATTTTTCAACGCCACAATACGTTCTGCCGCAGAGGGAAGCGCTTTCGTAGCGATCTTATCACAATGAAACAGGCTATATGCAGGTTCCATTATCAATCTTAATATTTTTATAATCTCGCTTGTCATTTCATAATCACTGCGAATGTCCAGCCTGAGCAAACCGCAGTTTGTAAAATAATCATCGGTGTCTCTGTGGAAAAGCTCTATTGTTCCAATTGCTTCATCAGTTGCTTTTGACACAATTGTCCACCTCACAAATCCTTCTCTATTGTACTCGAAAAGCCAGTAATCAATCGCCTGTTCCATTCTGCTTTCCGTTGTATAATAGAAATCATCTCCGCCACAATTATCACTATTAAAAAAGGGGACAGCCCTTTTATCAGAATAAACCTTTAATAAATCCATTCTATCCTCTTGGCAAACCATTCTCACAAGATAGTCCTCATTCTCATATTCAGGACAATTTTTATAAACATCCACCATTCTGATCCTCCTCCGTAAATTTCGTCTTTTCATCTCTATCTATGGCAGCATCCTTAGTTCTGACTGGAAATACTGCTCCTGAAATTTTTCCAATTCTACAAGCTGGAAAAGCTAAAACTCATATCTTGTCCCATGTGAGAGTAACAGTCCATCTGTTAATTCTACACATAGAATTATCGTATTTTCATCATCAAAATTGTTATGTCCGTTATCAATCCATTCAGCAAAGACATTTTTCAGTTTTTCAGCAATCATACAATTCTCTTTTTTTCCAAAATAGCCCAAATTGCTGCCCTTTCCATGTGCCGTAAACCACTCACCAGCTATTGCAACAGCAGGATTGTTTTCTATATGTTTGATTTTATTTGAAAGTGCATATGTAATAATATAAAATGCACCGTTCTCATAGTAGGCATTTACATATCGCACATAAGGCACCTCCTTTTCAATGGTTGCCAACGCAATAACAGTGTCTTTTCCAAAACGTTCCATCATTATTTTTTTAGCTTCTCGGCTCATTTTTTTCATTAATTCGTTCTCCTTTGCAACTTTTCATTTAACTGTTTTGCAGCTTCGTTAAATCTTCAAAAGAAACATCCATTTTTACAGACACTTCATCTATGGTCATACCAGAAGCAAGGAAACGCTTTATAACCATTTTCATATTTTCTCCAACTTCTATGATATGTCCGTCCAAATCATAAAATCGAATGACACGTTGCCCCCAACTGTGTTCAATTACCTCACCCAAACACTCAATATTCGGATATTTTTTTAGTTTATGTAAGAAACTGTCAAAGTCCTGTTCCTCAAAACATAATTCCACATTGTTAGATTTTCTTAATATGCTTTCTTTTGGTAAATGAACAAGCCAGTCAAAGTCCTGCTGTAAAGCTAAACCGCAGGTAAAAGCTATATTTCTTCCATAATCCTGAAATACTTCCAATCCGAATAAATCCTCATAAAACTTTCTTGCAGCTTTGATGTCTGCTACCGATATAACCGTACAATTGTATTTCATGTAAGTTTTCCTTTCTTAGAGATTATTTTTTCTTCCGGAGCTTTAGTTCAATATTCTTTCGCTTTGCTGCGTTTTGAAACACCCCCGCAGCATAAGAACTTTTTTCTTTGAGTGTCAATCTTTCCAGTTCCGAATTACCCTTGATTTGCAAAAGTATCTCATTTATTTCCTGCAATTCCAAAAGATTGACCCCCACACAAAAAAGAGTCTTTTTCCTGCCATCGTTATAGTTGGCTAACAGTAAATTCAATAATTCCGTCTTTTCTGTCTGCTCCGCATTGTATGCTTCTATCCCTATCTCTCTTGCTTTTTTCAAATCAGCTTTTCGGTTACTGTGTGTAATGAATGAATCAAATTCATCTATATGCTCATACTTCTCACAGGGGTACTCTCTGCACCGAAAACAATATTCCACACCATCATGTTCTAAACTACACTCTGCAATTTTGCAGGATTGATTCCCCTCTCCGCCACCGCAGCCGGGACAATACTTATTTAAGTGCATAGGACATAATCCGCAGTTCAAACCACAAAGAGAAAATAGCTGATTGTCCCTATGGAAACCTTTCATACGCTGTACCTCAAATCTCAAATTTTAATCTGGCAGACTAAAAATCTACACAAATTGTTTTATTAAGTTCAACCATTCCTTATTCATATTCAATTCCCTCTCAAATTCGAATTTATGAATCCTTTTCTTCGTAAGGCTTATTCCAAGAACCTATCTCTATTAAATTACCTTCAGGATCAGCAATATAACAAGTTCTCTGTCCCCAAGGTTCAAGTTCCGGTTCCAGTACAGGAGTAGCACCGTTTTCTACAGCTTTACTAAATGCTTTATCAACTTCTTCAAATGTATCAACATAAAGTGCCATTTCAAAATGACCGTTGAATCCTTTGATATAATCATATCTGCGATTGGTCATTTTTTCAAAGTCATTTCTGCCGTACAACAGAAACAACGTCCCATCTTTTACAAGATATACATTAGATGTATCTTCCGCTTCTTTAATCTCAAAGCCAAGTACATCTCTGTAAAAGCGAATCATTTTCGCCATATCTTCAACAAATAATCCAAAACCGTCCAATCTCATAATACAATACCTCCAAATCCCGATTGTGATTTGATGTTTTTTAAGGGAAATATTAGCTGTTATATTTTGTTATTAAAATCTCGGCTAACCCTTGAAAATACTAAGTTTATCGCAGATGAGCTTTCCCTTATTGTTTCCCTTGTATTATATCTTCCCACAGGGCATTACGAACCCTGATAAGGGAAAAAATAAGGGAAACAAAATCACATAAAACATTATAACACAAAATATACGGGAATTGGTAAACTGATTGAAATGCTTTCAAAAAATCAATGAAAAGAGGACAGATTAAATATGAATATGATTTATGCAACATACAATATCCTCCATAACAGCATTGACGTATACACTTATGCAGGTTATTTCTTGCGGATAGACTGTAATAAAGCGGAAGAAGGATTGAAAACTACTCCCTGCTCTAAATGTGCCTTAAATGCTCTGGCAATAGATGAGCCGCTTGAATACGCAAGACTGTATCTTGAAGGGAATATGCAAATGTGGATGGATGCGGAGGATTCATTGGAATTATGGTAATGTCTATAATAATTGTATTGATATGCTCAATATTTGTATAGTGTAGCTGTTTAATTAACAATTTGAAGCGGATTAACCGAACCGATAACTGCTGATTATGCATGTTATCGGTTCAGCTTTTTCTAATACATTCTTATGACAAAAGATAGTAAAAACAGTTCAAATTTTTTATTGGGGAAATGTTACAATAACCGTCGTGCCTTTTCCAGCATGGCTTTTTACATCAACTTTGGCATTATGGATTTTAGCAGCGTGTTTCACAATAGAAAGCCCAAGCCCGGTTCCCCCTACTGCCTTAGAATGGCTCTTATCAACACGATAGAAACGCTCAAAAATCCGCTCTTGATGTTCGGGTGCAATTCCTATCCCCGTGTCCTCCACTGATAAAACTACCATGCCGTTTTCATTCTGTATGTTCACCATTACTTTTCCGTTTTCATGGTTATACTTAATCGCATTGTCACAAAGATTATAAATCACACTGTATAAAAGCTGTGGTATGCCGTTAAGGGGAGCCGGAACGCCGGAAAGCTCCAATGCAACACATACGGTATCTGCCTGTGGCTCTAAGCTCTGTACCGCCTTTTCTGCCAATGTGTATAGGTCGATATTTTCTCTCTGCATATCGTCCGCACCTTCGTCAAGGTGCGAAAGACTGATAATGTCCTCCACAAGCCGTATCATTCGTCCGGCTTCATCATAAATCTTTCCGGCAAAGGGTATTTTATCATTCTCCTTTACCATATCGTTTTTCAAAAGCTCCGCATACCCGGAAATGGAGTGAAGCGGGGTTTTTAATTCATGGGACACATTAGCGGTAAATTCGCGCCGTATCTGTTCCGCTTTTTCTTTTTCTGTCACATTGAAAAAGAAAAGCGCGGCTCCTTTCACAATGTTTTCAGAAGTGATCGGGTCAGCGTCAATTTGATAGCTTTCTCCATGTAGCCGGATAATGTTTTCGCCCCGTTCTCCGTGCAAGGCTTTCGTAAGGATTTCCTGCAATTCAAGATTACGGCATAAGGATAGCATATCAGAACCGATACAGTCTGTGCCAGCGTCCAACAGTTTTCTTGCCGCAGGGTTTATACTGATAATTTTCCCTTTTTGATTTAGGAGAATCATGCCCTCATTCATGCTGCCGATAATCGTATTTAATTCATTCTCTTTTTGGAGAAGCTCGGCTTTCTGCCCCCGTAGCTGTCTTTGCTGGCTGTCAATACGCCGTAAAAAAGGGGAAAGCTCATCATAGCCCTCATTTGACAACGGATTATCAAGATCAATTTCATTTAATGGCTTTACTATTTTTTTTGAAACTTGAATAGCTAAAACAATGGAAAGAATCAGCGCGATTACAAATATAATGCAAATCGGCTGTGTCATACCTAAAAGGAGCGTCAAAATAGAATTTTGAGATATGGAAAGCCGTAATACAGTGCCATCATCAAGTTTCTGCGCGGAATAAAACGAACGCTCCATCAAAGTAGCAGAATACCGTTTACTTTCACCATAGCCCGAAGAAAGGGCTTCCCGCACTTCTTCCCGCTCTAAATGATTTTCCATTTCCGCAGTATCAGACGCACTATCAAAAATAACATTTCCCTCTGTATCAATCCATGATATACGATAATTTTTCACTTTCAAATCATGGAAATAATCAATGCCCTCATTTGTAACGCCCTGTGCGGCAAGGGTTGTCTGCATTTTTAGCTGTGTCTGTTCAACATTTGAAAAGTATTCATACAGAACACCCATGAACAGGACAACAGACGCAAGAAAAACAGTCAATGCGACAAGGCAGATTGAACGAAAAATTCGTTTCGTCATACTTCCCCCTCCATTCGATACCCAACTCCCCGTACCGTTTCAATATAGCTCCCACATTCGCCTAATTTTGTTCGGAGTGTTCCAATGTGAACATCTACGGTTCGGGTTTCTCCTATGTAGTCAATGCCCCATATCATTTCAAGAAGCTGATCGCGTGTAAACACCCGTCCGGGGTTTTCCATAAAAGTATGGAGCAGCTTATGTTCTTTCAGTGTCAACTGAACCCGTTCGTTGTTTACAAGTACAATATATGTTTCCAAATTCAATTCTAAATTACCAATTTTTAGCTTTTTAGTTTCTTCTTTCGGACTTGTACGGCGCAATACCGCTTTCACACGGGAAATCATTTCCATCATGCCAAACGGCTTTGCAAGGTAATCATCAGCTCCCAAATCAAGCCCGGTTACTTTGTCGTATTCGGTTCCTTTGGCTGTCGCCATAATAACAGGAATATCCTCTGTCGTCCCCTGCATACGCAGCTTTTTCAATATGGAAATGCCATCTTCGCCGGGAAGCATTATATCAAGCATAATAAGCTGGGGTTTTTCTGTCTGCAAAGCGTCAAAAAGGGTGTCCGCGCCGTCAAAACCTTTTGCTTCAAATCCGGCAGAATTTAATGTGTATATCATCAGATTACGGATAGAGCTGTCGTCCTCAACACAATAAATCATGTAAATCTGCTCCTTTCTTTCCTGTGGCAATATTCCGAACTCAATCATACCATATTACCTATATTTCATCAATGGCGGTATGTTCACCCCTCTTTGTTCCCTGTGATTGAGAACAGAACCCATTTTGCAATATTGACCGCATGATCTCCGATACGTTCAAAATATTTTGCAATCATTAACAGGTCTATGGCATACTCACCGTCTGTTTCGGGCTTGCTGAAAAGTTCAATCAGCATTTTCTTCACCTTATCGAAAAAGGAATCCACCACATCATCATAATCTATCACGGCTTTCGCCATCTGCATATCCTTTTTCACAAAAGCGTCAATACTGTCCGTTACCATTTTAATGACAGCAACCGACATATCATGGATAACTTGTGTGTCGTCGGTGGCGTGGATATTGGCTAATGTGATAATTTCCGCTATGTCTGCGGATTGATCTCCGATTCTTGCCATATCTGTCACCATTTTCAGCGCGGACGATACAACCCTCAAATCTTTTGCCACGGGCTGCTGCTGTAAGAGTAGCTTTAGACACATAGTTTCAATTTCGCGCTCCTTGTGGTCTATCTGAACAGAGAGATCGGGAACAGCCTTTGCAAGCGCGGGATTCCCCTCTGTCAGAGCTTTTGCGGACATAGCAATCGCATTTTCACAAAAAGCCCCCATTGTAATCAACTCTTTATTTAATAAATCTAACTGTTCATCAAATTTTAGGCGCATTATCCAAACCTCCCCGTAATATAATCCTCTGTCCGCTTGTCCTGCGGCATGGAGAATAATTTTTCTGTTTCTCCAAACTCCACCATTTCCCCAAGCAGGAAAAACGCTGTCCTGTCGGAAATTCGGAGTGCTTGCTGCATATTATGTGTCACAATGACAATGGTATAGTCCTTTTTTAATTCTGCGGCAAGTTCCTCTACCTTTGCCGTAGAAATAGGGTCAAGTGCGCTGGTCGGTTCGTCCATCAACAAAACTTCCGGCTCCACTGCCAAAGCGCGGGCAATGCAAAGACGCTGCTGTTGACCGCCCGACATACCAAGCGCAGATTTTTTCAGCCTGTCTTTTACCTCGTCCCAAATTGCCGCCCCTTTTAAGGAACGCTCTACAATTTCGTCCAGCGCAGCTTTAGAACGGATACCATGCGTCCTTGCTCCAAAGGCAACATTGTCATAAATGCTCATAGGGAACGGATTCGGTTTTTGAAATACCATTCCCACACGTTTACGCAGTAGGTTAATATCCATATTTCCATAAATATCTTCACCGTCTAAACGGATAGTCCCTTTGATGTGGCAGCCCTCCACCAAGTCATTCATTCGGTTCAATGTTTTTAATAATGTCGATTTACCGCAGCCCGACGGTCCGATCAGCGCGGTAATTTCGTGTTCCTTAAACGCCACATTTATTTTTTTCAAGGCTTGAAAGTTTCCGTAGAATAAATCCAAATCCTCAACCATGATCTTATCCATCTGTATTTTTACCTCCTATCCGCGCATCTTTTTGCGCATAATGGGATACCCGGAGGGTGTTACCTCCTATCTTTTTTGCCACAAACCCAGAAAGTGCATTTATCAGAATGACAACAACCAATAATACAACCGCAGTTGCGTAAGTCTGCTTGATATACAGTCCCTCACCCGAAATAGAATACATATGGACGGATAAAGTTCTTGCCGACGAAAAAATACTTGTTGCTATTTCTGCAACGGTTCCGGAAGTAAAGATCAGTGCCGCCGATTCCCCGACGATACGCCCGATTCCAAGAATAACGCCGGACAAGATACCCGGAACGGCGCAGGGCAGGACAATAGAGAATACGGTTCGTAGCTTTCCGGCTCCAAGCCCGAAGCTGCCCTCGCGGTAACTGTCGGGAACGCTTCGCAAGGCTTCTTCTGTTGTCCGCATAATAAGCGGCAAAATCATAATGCTTAATGTCAAAGCCCCGGACAGCAAAGACAACCCCAGCCCAAGATATTTCACGAAGAAAAGGGAACCGAACAGCCCATAAACGATTGACGGAATCCCGGACAATGTTTCAGCGGTAATACCTACGATATGAACCAGCTTATTTCCCCGTCTTGCGTATTCTGTCAGATAAATTGCAGCACCAATTCCTACGGGAACCGCAAACAGCAGGGAAAGCAGCATAATGAACAGTGTATTGATAAGTGCTGGAAGCAGGGACACATTTTCTGTTGTATATTTGCTGTCAAATAAATCCAGCGTTAAATTTGGAATCCCTTTTATCAATATGTATGCAATAATAAAAATAAGCGCAAGCATTGTAATCAATGCTGCAAGGCATACAGAAAGAAAGAGAACAAAAGATTTAGGGTCGCGTCTGTATGCGCACCATTTCCGTTTCAATTTTCCAACCATTTATTTCACCCTCCTTTTGAACAGGGAGAGGGACAGATTGATAATGAGAATGAAAACAAACAGGACAACAGCCGTACCAATTAACGCTTCACGGTGTAAATCCGTAGAATATCCCATTTCCAATACAATGTTTGTGGTCAGTGTCCGAACGCCGGAAAGCATACTGTCCGGGATAACCGCTTGATTTCCGGCAACCATCATAACCGCCATTGTTTCACCGACTGCCCGCCCAATCCCTAATACAACCCCTGCAAAAATACCGCTCTTTGCTGCGGGAAGAACCGTAAAAAATACACTTCTTTCATGGGAAGCTCCAAGAGCAAGCCCTCCCTCATAGTAACTTTCCGGGACAGCCCGGATTGAAGTTTCCGAAACGCTGATAATGGTAGGTAAAATCATCAGCCCCAGCAGGACAGAAGCAGTAAGTACACTCATACCGCGCCCGCCAAAGGCTTCCCGAATAAAAGGCACTAAGACTACCAATCCAAAAAAACCGTACACAACCGACGGAATCCCCGCCATTAGATTAACAGCAGCTTTCAAAGGCGCATAGATACTTCTCGGAGCAAATCTTGCCATGAATACCGCTGTCAATATTCCAATCGGTACGCCAATAATCAATGCTCCGGCAGTTACATAGAAAGAGCCGACGATCATAGGGAGAATCCCATAGAGATTATTTGCGGGTTTCCAGCTTGTACCCAGCAAAAATTTGAAAACGCCTATTTCTTTTATTGCAGGGATACCGCTTGCAAACAGGAATATGCAGATTAGAATTACCGCTGCTATGGAAACAAGGGCTGTCAAGAAAAAAAGCAGTTTCATCACTTTTTCTTTTATATTCTTCATAATCATGCTCCTTATTGAAAAGGGGCGGCGGCTTTCTTACCGCAGCCCCTTAAAATCCTACTGTGATATTTCACTCCAATGAACCACGTTACCCATAAAAATATCTTTTACCTGTTCACTTGTAAGGTTATTTATGGGACAGTCATTATTAACAATCACTGTAATACCGTCCATTGCAATTACGGTAGCGGTCAGTCCTTTTTCCATTTCGGAATCTTTCAGCTCACGGGAAGCCATACCTATATCGCAGGTTCCGTCTATCGTGTCAGACATACCAGTAGAAGAATCGCTTTGCTGTATCTCAATCGTAACGCCCGGATTTCTCTCAAGATAGGCTTCTTTGAGTTTTTCCATAACCGGGGTGACAGAGCTGGAACCCGCTACAATAATTTTGCCCGAATCCATTTCTCCGCTGTAACTTCCCGCATCAGATACAGAAATATATCCATTTTCCTCAATCACCGCTTGACCGTCCGCACTCATAATAAAGTCGATAAAATCCTGCGCCGTGTCACTCAAACCGTCTTTTGTTGCAATGTTAAAGGGACGCGCGATCTTATATGTACCATTTTTGATATTTTCAATCGTTGCTTCGCAGCCGTCGATCTGAATCGCCTTTACAGTATCATTCATGGAGCCAAGAGAAATATATCCGATAGAGTATAAATCCCCGGCAACCGTTGTCATCATAACAGACGTAGAATTTGTAACGGCGGCGATGTCTGCTGTATAGTCAATTTTTTCTCCCGCTTCATTTTTCTGCTCAATTCCAAACAGCTCTATGAACGCGCCGCGTGTCCCCGAACCATCTTCGCGGGTAAGTACATTGATCTCTCTTGACGTGTCGAACTTGCCGGAATAGCCCCCGTTCTTATTACCGCACCCCGTTAATGCAGAGAGCATTAGAACACTCACAAGGGCAAATGCCAAGAATTTTTTTGATGTTTTCATTTTTTGAATCTCCTTTGCTTTTTATTGTTTCTTGAAGTGACAGCTATATCATACATGACAAAAATCAAATCTAATATCGCGGCATTGTAAAATTGATGTAAAGTTTTTACAAGCCAAAAATGTCTTAATAAAATTTTAGAGGGGCATGTCATATTGCCCCTCTGTTTCTACTTTTTGAAATCTGTTTTGTTTGTGTGTCTGCATTTTCCCTTTGATAATTCTGTAACCGTTTGGATATGCTTTCTTCCTGATTTTGTGCTTTTTCCCCGTATTGTTCTTCCCATTGATCCGCTTTGACCCGATAATCGGCATTAGCTGTTTTAGAAACTGCAAAAACTTTGTAGAAATCATGCACCGTTTGGAATCCATATCGTTTGACTATCCCCGACAAACCGACTTTCAGAAGGTCTATTTCCTCGTTTTTGCGGTCAATCCTGCTTTGCAGTTCCCCTTTCTTTGTCAGTTTTGCGAGTCCTTTTAGGCTGTCACGCTCCAGTTCCAACTCATTGCGTTCCCTCTCTGCGTTAAAAATAATCCCGTTTTGGCGGTTTAGTTCCTTATAAATCTTTAGCAGTCTTGGATATTCTGCAGCTTCAGCGGACATAACAGGCTTGAGCGGTATCTGTGGTGTTTCCGGCTGTGCTGTCTGTGTTTTGGACTTCAACACTCGTTGTTGTATTGATAAATCGTCAGTCGATTCTTTATGGGTGATTTTTTCCTGCTTTGGTGTTTTATCCGTTTGCGGTATTATTTGTGTCGTTCTTTCCTCGCTTGGTTTGGCAATCAGCTGTAACGATTCTTTCTCAAAAAGCTTTGCAGACAATTCCCTCGCCTTATCCAATACTTTAGAAATCAGCAACGCCAGTACCATAACAGCAGTCATAATAATACTTTCCAGACGTTCCGGCTGGCTGCCAAATATATCAACGGATTCTCTGATGCGGTCAGTGATATATTTTTTCTTTATCTGTTGTATCTCCATTTCAGAAACACCGCTGACAATCGCCCTGTCTACTTCACAATTCCAGCGCATACGCATTTCGTTATCGGTCTGTATCTGTTCCGCTTTCGGGTTATTCTTCCCTATTTTTTTGGTGGTAAGATATAATCCGCTGCTGTCAAATACATGGAGTTTTTCTTTGTCATCTTTTACAAGAAGATTGATAAGGTCAGTATAGAAATGCTTTACCCAGTCAACAAAATCCTTATGCTTGAACAGTTTATTTTTGGCGGTAAAGAGAATGCGCTCATAGACTTCGCCTTTTTTCACAATCTTACAGCCTTTGCGGACGTCTCCGTTTTCGTCAAGTATCTCTTTTTTCGTGCGGACGTGTTTCCTGTTTTCGTCATAGAACATATTGCGTGTAGCAGTTTTTTCTATGGGTTCGGATAACAGTTCCCGTTCCGAAAAAATAAGGTGGATATGATAATTCGTCTTTCGCTTGTTATGGTGCAGTGCTGATACACACTCCACGCCATACTTTTCTTTAAAACGGTTTGTGAAAATCTGTAACAGCTTATCCGGCTCATAAAGGTTTGGAAATGATTCGGGCAGGGCAATGATAAATTCCCTCGCCTCTATACATTTTCCCTCTGTGCCGCTTTTTAGAAATTCCTGCTGATTGCATTTTGCAAGCTCCGTCCAGTAGCGTCGGTCTGTCGTTTCATAGACCGCATACAGGTTTTCCTGCTTTGCATGGCTGGATATATAAGTGATCCTGCCCCTGACATCGGGCAGCTTGCTCATGCGGATAAATGAATGTCTCTGTATTGTGCTTTGTCCTCCCTCCTGCAAATGGCAACGGGGATAGCAGCAGTGTCGGCATGACAGATTGTGAGCGGCAGCATAGGCGGCACGTTTGCGAACATATCCGCCTTATAGCGGTAATCACAAATGCGTCAGCATTTGTAATTCACGCTAGCGTGAATTTGCCCCCTGCAAGGGCAAATTCCCCATTGCATAAACGCAGTTTGTGCAATGGGTGTATTTCGCTCTCAAACGCCGAGGGCTTTAAGAGAAGAGAATCTCCCTTGAAACTGTTCGGATTATGCCGGTAAAATCAGCCTCTATGATAGCAAAAAATACTATCATCATGCCCAAAATGATGTCACTATGATAGCAAAAAGTGCTGTCGCTTATGATAGTAAAAAGTACAACCATGATAGTAGAAAGTGCAATCAGAAATATCAGTTGACTTTTTGCAGCCATCTTACATCACATTGAAAATACCTCCCGAAACATCAGTTGACTTTTTCAACTGAACATACCAAAATCAGTTGATTTTTTAAGTTGGTTTTCCAAAATGAACTTATTTTTTCAACTTGTTTTTGCCATTCCCCCAAATTTCCGCTTGTACCAAAAGGAAGCACATGATATAATCTATTTGCGTGTAGGTATATCATGGCTTCGGTCTGATACATACCTGAGGCGGTTTCGTAAGAAGCCGCCTTTTATACTGCTGATTTTCGTGTTACCGCTTTTACATCGCCCTTATCCCGCAGGTTCTTTCCCTCGTTCACTTCCATGAACTTTTCAAGAATATCGCTTTTGATAAGTACCTTTCGCCCGACTTTTAAGACTGGCAGTTTTCCCCATTCCACAAGGTTTCTCATGGTGTTCCTGCCGATTCCCGTATACTCAGACGCTTCCTCGATTGTCATTGCAATCTTCGTTTCTGTCATCAACTTCCCTCCTTTTGAATTGCATTACGCAATTTTGCGTATACTGATACTATACCGCTTTTATATTTCCTTGTCAAGCATTATGATAATGCAAAAATTATTTTTATATTGCATATTGCATTATTACTTTTTGTGTGGTATAGTATGAACATACCGACAAAGGAGGCGTATCAACATGAAAGACAAAGAATTGCGCAAGCTGATCGGTAGCAGGGCAAAACAGCGGAGGGTTGAGTTGGGATTAAACCAGCCTTATGTCGCAGAGAAGATGGGAGTAGCCACTTCCACAATCGTGCGTTATGAGGCAGGGACAATCGACAACACAAAGAAGCTGGTCTTGGAAGGTCTGTCAGAAACACTTCATGTGTCAGTGGAGTGGCTGAAAGGGGAAACAGAGGAGTATGAAACGGACATTACGGATAAAAGGGAATTATTCATTCGTGATGTGATGTCCTCCATTCTCTCAAAGTTACCTTTTGACATGGAACAGGCAGAGTCAGACTTTACAAAGGATTTACTGCTGCTGATGTTAAGGGAATATGAATTGTTCGTGGATTCGTTTCAGTTTGCCTGTAAGAATTTCAAGGACAATGCGGAAAATGCCGCGCTCGCACAAACAATGGGGTTTAAATCGAATAAGGAATATAACGAGATTATGTTCCTTCGGGAAATTACCCACACCGTAAATATGTTTAATGATATGGGCGACATTGTGAGACTCTATTCCAAAAATCCCGAAACAGCCACGACAAGGCTTGCAAATCTTCTTTCTATGGTATCGGGGGAAGAATCCGAATCGGTATAGCGGAACAATCGGAGTTATGATATACTTACACGCAGAAAGCATTTCATCAGTTCCGATTGCTCGTTATCGAAAGGAGAACGGATTATGGCAAAAGGTTCTGTAAGAAAAAAAGGAAAGAAATGGTACTACCGCTTCTATGTGGAGGACGCAAGCGGCAATTTGGTACAGAAAGAGTTTACGGGAACGGAAAGCAAGAGCGAGACGGAAAAGCTTTTAAGGCTGGCAATGGAGGATTACGAGGAAAAGAAATTCATTGCAAAGGCTGACAACATCACGCTTGGGGAACTGCTCGATATTTGGGCGGAGGAAGAATTGAAAGTCGGCACTCTCAGCAATGGTACGGTTGAGAATTACCTCGGCGCTATCCGCTGCATTAAGAAACATCCGATTGCTGACCGTAAACTGAAAACCGTAACAGCGGAACATTTGCAGACGTTCCTCGATTTACTTACTTTCGGCGGCACTTATCCCGACGGAACAGTAAAGAGAGGCATGAGCAAAGATTATATCCACTCTTTCTCAGCGGTTTTGCAGCAGTCATTCCGTTTTGCGGTATTCCCAAAGCAACTGATTACGTTCAATCCAATGCAGTACATCAAACTGAAACGCAAAGCTGAAGAAGTGGACTTGTTTTCAGAGGAAGATATGGGGCATACGGGAACACAACCTGTTTCCCATGAAGAATACGAAAAGCTGATTGCGTATTTGGAAAAGAAAAATCCCCCTGCGGTGCTGCCGATACAGATAGCTTATTATGCTGGTCTTAGGATTGGCGAAGTATGCGGGCTGACTTGGCAGGACGTCAAACTTGAGGAACAGTATCTTACAGTAAAGCGCAGTGTCCGTTATGACGGTGTAAAGCACAAAACGATTATCGGACCGACAAAACGCAAAAAAGTACGGACTGTTGATTTTGGGGATACTCTTACCGCTATTCTGAAAAAGGCAAGGAAAGAACAGCTTAAAAATCAGATGCAGTACGGGGAACTGTACCACCGCAACTACTACAAGGAAGTGCAGGATAAAAACAGGGTTTACTATGAGTATTACAGCTTGGAAAACACGCAGGATATTCCGGCGGATTACAACGAAATCTCATTTGTATGTTTAAGACCTGACGGCTGCCTTGAAACGCCGAGTACATTGAGTATCGTCTGCCGGACACTCGCAAAGAAACTGGACGGATTTGAGGGCTTTCACTTCCACCAGCTTCGGCATACTTATACAAGCAATCTGCTGTCAAACGGTGCAGCACCGAAAGATGTGCAGGAACTCTTGGGACACTCTGACGTGAGTACCACAATGAATGTGTATGCCCATGCCACAAGGGAGGCAAAGCGGACTTCCGCAAGGCTCTTGGATAAGGTGGCGGGCAACGATTAGATACATTCAAAAAAAACTTTCCCTTGTAAACTGCCCATAAGGGCAAAAACAAGGGAAAATACATATCAATTCACTGTATGAGGCTTAAAAAGCCTTGAAAAATAGGGAAAGTTCAAGAAATTCATCTGCAAATTCCGATTTGTTTCTTTATTTTCAGCATCCAGTATACCTCTCTGCTATATTTCGCATTCAATAAAAGTATACTATCCATACCTTACTGCAATATTACTGTTAGGCTACAATTTTGTAGGAATAGAAAAATCCAAGATAAACGGGATACCATTTTTCACCCCTAAAAGCGTATTATCCCCATGCTCTTCTTCCAGGCAGCTTCGTAGATTGCGAATTATGAAAGAATCCCGGATGGATTCAAACACTATTAATTTTCTCTTTCGCTCTCCTCTCCGCTTCCTCCAGCAGTTTCAATGCTATTGCCTGCTTCAAAACCTCATCCACATAACACTTCACATTTCCATCCGGCTCCCGCTCCTTCACTGTGGCGAGTTCATCCATATAGAAATCGTAATGTTTAAGAATCCGCTCCATTTCCCACTTCTCCCCGGCGACAGCTCCCTTGATCGTTTCATAATCCAGTAAAATCCGCTGATCGTCCATAACTCCGTACCTCCGGCTAATTGATTTCTTACAGCATACCATAAC
>CAJTDD010000006.1:32986-218755 GCA_910574885.1 Lachnospiraceae bacterium
CGCCATTCCTCACACTAACAGATGCTCTCATCCTTAATACACCTTATCAAAATATCCAATGAATATGGTCATCCGCAATAGCCCGTCCTTAATCGAAAAAGTCACATTCTCCAAGCAGGTATCCGTAATCCTCTTTTTCCTTTGGAACCACACGCTTTGGGATTTTATCCATTTCTTCTTTGTATGCCTGGAAGAATCCGATATCCTTCAATGTGTCTAAAAAGTCCTGTCCTTTCGCCTTATCACTTCTCTCCCGGAATTCCTCTCCGTAATCTTTCTCGTATACTACATTTTCCATGCTTCGCACCCTTTCCTGTAGAACAATTTATCACTACGGGTAGGATGTTATGATGTCTTGTTCTTTTCCTTCTCTGCATCTTTGATTCTGTAATAATCTTCCATATCCAGACTCAATTTCATATAAGTATCAGGTTTTAATTTTCGGTTGCTCAAGAGGCACACAGTTTCAACAGATATATGATGATTTCTAATAAGCGGTCTATTTTCATCACTGCTCTGCCATCCTTTCGTTTCTCTCAGATATGAATCTGGAATTTATCTCATATATCTAACCATTGAATAAAAGCTGTTTTATCTGTACAGTTATATCCCGCATTTTTATAAAACTCTAACGTCTTTTGTTCTTTTGAACCTGTCAGCAGCATCATCTTGTAGCAATTATTATTTACAGCTATGGTTTTTGCATAATTTAAGCATTCCGTAGCATAACCATGCCCTCTATAGTCTGCATGAGTAACAACATTTTCCACAAACGCATACGGATGTATGTTTCTTGTTAAATTTGGAATAATCACACAAACGCACGAAGAAACAATCTTTCCGTCAACAATATTTACAATAAGATGATGATTTTTATCTGCTATAATTTGATTCCAAATGACCGATAAATGTTCCGATTGTTCTGGAACAGTCTCTTCATGAAGATATAAATATAAATTCAGCACTTCCAGCAAATCTTCCTGTTTCGCTTCACGAATCATTCTTATTACCTCAACTCATTTAATTCCGTCATAAAATATTTAATCCATAAATTTCATTATAACGAAATTATTACATTCTGATTTCCGACTTAAAATACTGTTCCTGAAACTTTATCTGCTCCATGATTTCCTTCTCACTAAAAGAAAGATTTTCAGGTGCAACCACCCATTTTTCTTCAACATCATCCAATCGGTGTACAACCGCAGTAATCTTTCCTGTAAATTCTTTAACAGCTTCATTTACACCAACGATATAAGCATCCTGCTCCTCACCATCAGGAGCCATAATGCCTTCGATATATCCGTAGTTAACAGGATAATACAGGTCTTTATGTTCCGGATGATAACTTCCAAGCGGTCTGTCAACGATGACTTTTACAATCTCTCCAATCATTCCAGCCTCTTTTTCTGCAAAAACGTTCAAACCGTCTGATGCGTCTGTCCACATCGCGCTGCAGTGCCTTTGTCAGACGCAAGTCCGGCTCATACCAGATATTTTTTAGTTCCAGCTTTCCCTGCTTTTTATCATAAGCCATTTCTATCCTGCCTGCAAATCTGTCTCCATAGAGAATCGGCAAAACATAATAACCATATTTACGCTGCTGCTTCGGCGTATAGATTTCCCATTTATAAGAAAAATCAAAAACTGCTCCTATAAGCTTCCTGTCCCAGATCAGATTATCCAGCGGTGCAATAAATTCACAGCGCTTTTTCATCGGGGGATTTTTCAATATAAATTCTGCAAGTCCTGCATCCTCCCTGCGGCAATACAACGGCTCCCCAATCTCTTCCACTTTTACTTCAATAATCTTCTCTTCTTTTAACAGCATCTCGAATATAGCATTTCTCTGTGCAGCCTTAAGTCCCTGTATACCCAGCCATGCGTCAGAAGCACGGTTCCACAAAAGACCCACCGAACCAATGCGCTCTGACACCAGCCATTTTCTATAATCAAAATCCGAAGGAAAAGTCTCTGGTTGATTCAAAAACTCTGCCGGAATGCAATTTTCAATCAGATCATAATATTTCAGTGTTCCGCTCTTATGATGGATTCCCAGTTCTCCGACAAAATACATATGTTCCAACGCCGCTCTCGACAACCTGGTATCACTCCAATACCAGGAGACCTTTCCCGCTATGTCCAAATCTGCGCTGCACAGTGGTCCCCTCCGTGCAATTTCCTCACGCACCCGTTCCTGTACTTCCACAATTTCTGTATGGCTTCTCTCCCAGCTTCGGTGAGCCTGCCGCTCCCGGTCAAAATATTTCCAGTTCTCAATTGGAAGAATCGCAAGATTTTTATCAAAATAGTCCACCAGTTTCCGATCGATATATAAAAGCTCATAAAGCATCGTCTTTTGATAGTCTTTGATTCTGGACTGCAAAACCAGATCCGCATTTCTTCCACAGACATCCACCGGATCAAACTGAATGCATCCTGCCTGCCGGATAAAAGAAAGGATGCCTTCTTTTCCAACAAATTTATAATCCCCCAGCAAGCCATGCTTTAATAACAAAAACTGCCGCGCCTGTTTTTTCGTAAAATAAATTCTGTCCATTTGCCCTCCCACCGCTAATACAGAAAACGGCAGAACCCGTCATCATACTGCAGCAACAGAATTAATCCATAATGTTTCCTATTTCTTATTAAGAACCCAATAGTATTTATACTGAGTGCCATCATGTCCGGTCAGCGCCTGATCTGATTCTTCAAACCCCAGTACCGCCAATGCCTGAATACGTTCTTTTGCGGTTGGCACTGCTTTCGTTGCCAGCATCCGGCAGGAAAACATTTCAAACGCCGGAGTGCCTATCTGTTGTAAAATTTCCTTTATCACATCTGCTTTTTCGTAATCACTTCGCAGATCCAGACGCAGCAGCCCGCAGTCTTTGAAATAATCCTCAGAATCCCTGTGGAATAATTCAACCGTTCCTATAACTTCTTCCTCTTTATGGTTGAAAATACCCCATCTCACAAATCCTCTTCTTTCATACTCCCAAAGCCAATAGCTGACAGCCTCTCTCATTCTTTCCAAGGATGTATAATGGAAGTCATCCCCACCGCAATTATCACTATTGAAAAAAGGAACCGCCTTCCCGTCCGAATAAACCTTCAGTAAATCCTCCGCATCACTTTCTGCGACCAGACGTAAGCAGTATTTTCCATCGTCAAAAACCGGGCACTCCTGATACACGTCCTCAAAAGTTCCCTGATCTCCAAGTAACACTTTCACAAATTCACTCATCTTATGCTCCTCTCTTTTTTACCTTCCGCCATACGCGCAGAATACTCCATGTGCCATAGAACATCTCCATCCTACCATACTTCTGCGACAGCTATATGTCGTAATTAGATAAAAATTTTTGAGCAGTCTCGATCAGTTCATTTCGGCAGGCTTCCGGAGAAATGACTTCCACACGGTTTCCCATACTCAAAAGCAGGGCTTTCCACGAGCGTTCTCCAGGCGGAACCTGAATCCATATTCTTGATTTTTCCTCCGACCATTCTTCTATTTGGCTGTCCGGAAAGTACTCTTCCATCAGGCACGTATCTTTCTTATCAAACGCTACCTCCAGTGTAATACAAGTTTCACCATATGCCCTGTCTGACTGCTCCATAAGCTCCTTTACCGCCGGATGCTTTCTGTCAGACTTTTCCGATGTAATTTGAGGCTTGCGGATTCGTGCAACTTTAAAGGTACGATACGCCTCCTGTGGAACAGACCATGCAAATAAATACCATGAATACCATTTATACTGGATAGCAAGAGGTTCAACCAACCGCTGTGTTTCTTTTCCCTGCGCATCCCTGTAGAAAAAATCAACCAGTGCCTTTGTCTCAATTGCCCGTTTCAGCATCTGATTCACTTTTTGCACCTGTTGATTCTCCATGGCGATTCCAAAATCAAAAAAGATACTCTGTTCCTGATCCCTGTCCAAAAGTGCATGATACTTTTCAATTAAACCTGCCAGCGTTTCATTTGCATATGAGGTTGCCAGGCTTTCCAGTGCCTGCTGAATCAACTGCTGTTCTTCCTGGTGGATATTGCAGTTTCTAACCTTATACGACGGCAAAATGGAGTATCCTCCACCCTTTCCCTGATTGGAATATACAGGAATCCCTGCTTCTGCAATACTGACCATGTCTCTCTGTATGGTGCGAACAGAAACATGGAGCCGTTCTGCCAGGTCTCTGGCGGATACATTCTCATGATTCAAAAGATAAATGACAATTTTCAACAGTCTGTCTATTTTCATTTGAACAGCTCTCCCTAATGATATCGATTCGCAGTTTTTGTTTTAGCCCAATCAACTGTAATTTTAATGTTTGTCATTTTTCTTCAGTCTTATTTTGCCTGTTACTTTTTCTACTACCAGTTTAAAAACTTTTGTACGGGGCATTACTGCCTTATTGAACGAAAATTCTTCTTGACCATAATGCTTCATCAAAATATATAAAGCATTGCACTTTTCATCATCAGAAAGCATTTCAACACGCCCTTGTCCAATAACACTCTCATATTCCATTGTGCAACTTCCGTGTTCAACCTCTGTCACTAATTTATGTTCACAATCCATTTCAAAACTGGCTCTATTGTCCTTTTCAATTAAATCATATTTTGTACCCTCCATAGCTCCATGAAAATACAACTCGATTTTACCTTTTTTTATACACATTCCAAAATTAAGTGGTAATATATATGGGTAGCCATTATTATTTAAGGCAATTCGGCATACATCACATTTTTCCATGATAGCTACAATATCTTCAAACTCTTTTACTTCCCTATCTGAACGACGCATTTTTACCTCCCTACTACAATATTGCAAATACCGATTTGTTTATTCGTCCCATGTATTATCTGTTTAGAAGTTTTGTCAAATCCTCAATAGAAGCGTCCATTTTCACAGAAACTTCTTCCATAGTCATGCCGGAAGCAAGAAAACGCTTTATCACCATTTTCATATCCTCGCCAACCTCAATGATGTGTCCGTCCAAATCGTAAAACCGAATCACCCGCTGGCCCCAACTATGCTCGATCACTTCTCCCAGATATTCAATATCCGGGTATTCTTTCAACTTGTTCAGAAAACCGTCAAAATCCTCTTCTTCAAAACACAGTTCCATATTATTGGGTTTTGTCAATACACTTTCTTTTGATAAATGAACAAGCCAATCAAAATCCTGCTGTAAAGCTAAACCACAGGTAAAAGCTATATTTCTTCCATAATCCTGAAATACTTCCAATCCGAATAAATCCTCATAAAACTTTCTTGCAGCGTTGATGTCTGCTACCGATATAACCGTACAATTGTATTTCATGTAAGTTTTCCTTTCTTAGAGATTATTTTTTCTTCCGGAGCTTTAGTTCAATATTCTTTGGCTTTGCTGCGTTTTGAAACACCCCCGCAGCATAAGAACTTTTTTCTTTGAGTGTCAATCTTTCCAGTTCCGAATTACCCTTGATTTGCAAAAGTATCCCATTTATTTCCTGCAATTCCAAAAGATTGACCGCCACACAAAAAAGAGTCTTTTTCCTGCCATCGTTATAGTTGGCTAACAGTAAATTCAATAATTCTGTCTTTTCTGTCTGCTCCGCATTGTATGCTTCGATTCCTATCTCTCTTGCTTTTTTCAAATCAGCTTTTCGGTTACTGTGTGTAATGAATGAATCAAATTCATCTATATGCTCATACTTCTCACAGGGGTACTCTCTGCACCGAAAACAATATTCCACACCATCATGTTCTAAACTACACTTTGCAATTTTGCAGGATTGATTACCCTCTCCGCCACCGCAGCCGGGACAATATTTATTTAAGTGCATAGGACATAATCCGCAGTTCAAACCACAAAGAGAAAATAGCTGATTGTCCCTATGGAAACCTTTCATACGCTGTACCTCAAATCTCAAATTTTAATCTGGCAGACTAAAAATCTACACAAATTGTTTTATTAAGTTCAACCATTCCTTATTCATATTCAATTCCCTCTCAAATTCGAAGTTAGCAAATAATTTCCTGACGTTCTCCCTGAATCCATACAATTTGCCCATCAGACAATTTTATCGAATCGTTATTAGTTATTTCCCCGCAAGGATTTCCTATTTCAACGTGTGGTATCAGCGGATTTGTTAAATAGCCTAATCCATCAGCAAAGTTTCCTGCGGCAATCATACTTCCTGCACTAATCCCCAGATATACCAACCCATTCTCTATTGCCTGTTTTAAAGGTTTTGAAAACCCTGTTCTGTTTACTTCGTTCAGAAGCACTGAGGCATTGCCACCGCAAAAAACAATTGTGTCATATTGAGAAAGTTCTTCAACATTCATTAATCGAATCTGTGTGGGTATATCATCAACATAACTTGAATATGTCCTTTTGTATCCGTCGGAGAGCAGAAGTGCTAAATCATATAAAAAGATATTACTTATAGGTATACCCATACTCATAAGTCGCTCCAAGCATATTACAATACCTTCTCTTGCGGCATCATTTTCAATTGCAGCAGATGGAACAAAAATCACTTTTGTATTTTGAGGTTCTTTGCCGATGCATTCCCAAAATAACTTAGTAGTACTTTCATTCAAACCACTTGAACTTAAAAAAAGTGTTCTCATTAACTTTCTCACCTCTGATTACATAAATTCCGATTTGTTTCTTTATTTTTAGCATCCAGTATACCTCTCTGCTATATTTCGCATTCAATAAAAGTATACTATCCATACCTTACTGCAATATTACTGTTAGGCTACAATTTTGTAGGAATAGAAAAATCCAAGATAAACGAGATACCATTTTTCACCCCTAAAAGCGTATTATCCCCATGCTCTTCTTCCAGGCAGCTTCGTAGATTGCGAATTATGAAAGAATCCCGGATGGATTCAAACACTATTAATTTTCTCTTTCGCTCTCCTCTCCGCTTCCTCCAGCAGTTTCAATGCTATTGCCTGCTTCAAAACCTCATCCACATAACACTTCACATTTCCATCCGGCTCCCGCTCCTTCACTGTGGCGAGTTCATCCATATAGAAATCGTAATGTTTAAGAATCCGCTCCATTGCCCACTTCTCCCCGACGACAGCTCCCTTGATCGTTTCATAATCCAGTAAAATCCGCTGATCGTCCATAACTCCGTACCTCCGGCTAATTGATTTCTTACAGCATACCATAACTTCATGAAAAAAGCACCCGCCATTCCTCACACTAACAGATGCTCTCATCCTTAATACACCTTATCAAAATATCCAATGAATATGGTCATCCGCAATAGCCCGTCCTTAATCGAAAAAGTCACATTCTCCAAGCAGGTATCCGTAATCCTCTTTTTCCTTTGGAACCACACGCCTTGGGATTTTATCCATTTCTTCTTTGTATGCCTGGAAGAATCCGATATCCTTCAATGTGTCTAAAAAGTCCTGTCCTTTCGCCTTATCACTTCTCTCCCGGAATTCCTCTCCGTAATCTTTCTCGTATACTACATTTTCCATGCTTCGCACCCTTTCCTGTAGAACAATTTATCACTACGGGTAGGATGTTATGATGTCTTGTTCTTTTCCTTCTCTGCATCTTTGATTCTGTAATAATCTTCCATATCCAGACTCAATTTTATATAAGTATCAGGTTTTAATTTTCGGTTGCTCAAGAGACACACAGTTTCAACGGTATTACCCCTTTCCCACAAAACTTTCCTTACTTCCTTGCCGTCAATATAAATCGGGAAGTTAAACTCTATCAACTTCAACGGCATTTTCGATTCTCCATTCGGATATATCTGAATTTCTTTAATGAGGTATGTGATAAGGTTTTTCTTCTCCTCATCACTCATTATAGCATATAACTTTCCAAAGTTCTGCATGATTTTGTAAACATTATCAAGCGTGATTGCTTCCATCTCAATGGAGCTTTTTCTTAATTTGGCATCTTCAATGCGTTCCTCCAACTCCACCATCGTATCATACAAAGCATCAAGCCTTAATGTCATATCATGGATTTTTCTTTCACGGAATCGGGCATCGACAGGAAGATTGTCAATCTCATTTTCCAGACGTGCCTTATTCAAATCCACTTCTTTCAGCTTATTTTCATAATTGGCAAGTTCTCTATCTACGACGCTTGTATCGGTCTGCACTCCAATTCGTTTTTCAATCTCTTTCGCAAAATAGGCATCGCTTACAAGCTCTTTTACCGCTTCTACTACAAGTGGCTCAATGTCGATTTTCCTTAAAGATGCCTTGTAGTCACAATGACGCCCCCGCTCTTGCTTATTTCTTCCGCATATATAATAGTAGACTTCCTTATATGTGCCGTCTTTATTTGTCCATGCGTGTTTATTCGTATACATCGAACTACCGCAAAGGGGGCATTTCAAAACACCCGTCAGAAGATGCGACCTTTCTTTGCCAATTCTTGACGGCTGCTTGATTCCTGTTGCCAGACGTTTTGCATGGACTTTCTGCCAGAGTTCTTCACTGACAATCCCCTCATGCTGTCCGTCCTCTAAAATATAATCATCGGTATGAACCTGCTTATATTCGTTTTTTGTTCCTTTGACTTTTTCCCGTGTTCTTCTGCCATATGCAATTTTTCCGCAGTAAACAGGGTTGTCTAATATCTGCCGTATTAAATGACTGCTCCATGTTTCTAACTTTCCATTCTGGCGGGGTATCTTCTTTATCCCTTGCAGATTAAGGTATTTTGCAACACCGCCAAGCCCTATGTCTGAATTTCCAAACTTATCAAATATAATTCGGATTGCTTCGGCTTCTTTTTCCTCTATTAAGAGATGGTTGTCTTTCAGATAATACCCATATGGGGCAAAACCGCCATTCCATCCGCCCTGCCTTGCTTTTTCCCTGCGTCCGTTCATGGTCTGCTCAATGATATTTTCCCTCTCAATCTCTGCAACCGCTGACAGGACAGATATGAGCAGCTTTCCGCTTGTCTGGGATGAATCAATCCCCTCCTCAATGCAGATAAGGTTTATCCCATAGGACTGAACAAACTCCAATGAATTTAAAATGTCTGCCGCATTTCTCCCAAAACGTGAAAGTTTATAGACAAGGATATACTCTATTTCCAACCCGTTTTTTATGTCGGACAGCATTTTCTTAAATGCGGGTCGCCCCTCGATTGATTTCCCCGACTTTCCTGCATCTTCGTAGATGCCGACAACTTCCATTTCCTCACGGTCTGCAAACCGTTTCAAACTATTTTTCTGCCCCTCAAGGCTATATCCGTCAACCTGCATCTCTGTACTTACTCTTGGATACAGAACACATTTCTTCCCTTCTCTGTTCATTCTAACACCTCCGATAATTTTGGAAAATGCGATATGTAAGGTTGCGTAAGCCTACGCAACACAATCCAGTTCCTGCAAAACAAATCTTCCGTATTTTTCAACTGCCTGCACCATAGCTTTTATAAAGACATCAAAGTTTTCCGCTTCGTCAGTTTTATTCTTTTGCTGTTCTGCATTATGAATTTCTTTGACATTTTCCATCTATATACCTCCGCAAAGCTAAACGGCTGTATGCCATAAATTATATGGATACAGCCGCCATTTGACTAATGTGCAAATCCTCCCATTTCCACTAATTCGCACAATTACTTTCTGTACCATTTTTAAGTGAAATGCTAATGGCAAGAGCCTTATCAACCCTTGCCATCGTTTCAGCCGGCATCATTCCCATATACTGTTTCAGCCTTTTCTTATCTACTGTACGGATTTGTTCAAGCAGTACAACGGAATCCTTATCAAGCCCCTCAAAATCATTTACTGCGGTATGTGTCGGCAGTTTGGATTTTGTCTGCACCCTGCTCGTAATGGCTGCGATAATGACCGTCGGACTGTGCCTGTTACCTATATCATTGGAAATGATAAGTACGGGTCTTGTTCCGCCCTGTTCCGAGCCGACAACGGGATTAAGCTCTGCGTAGAAAATGTCGCCACGCTTAATAGTTCTATCCATAGTGTCTGACCTCCTATTTTGATTTAGGCAGGAATACCCTGCCTATGTAACAGCCAGACGCAAGGAAGCATTTAAGGTCGGGAGAATATAAAACAAACTCTGTTCCATTGACCGCCCTGCATCTGGCTTTATGATAGAAAGCATTTTCTATTTGTCCCCGACACCCCGAAAATGCTGATGCGTGATAACGCAAGGGAAATCACCAAACGGTCAGCAGCGAACTGACGCCACGGGAATTGCACCCCAACTGTCGGTCTGACAGAGCCGCCCTCATTGCCTGCGGCGGTTTGGTTACCGCTCGGACTGTGACTGGACGGGAGTATCATTGTCCTCTTTGTGGGTCATGGCGGAATCGGGAGCTGCCCGATATTTTCAGTCAGTATTTTTCGCTTGCCGCCTTTCGGCAGGTCATGGCGTACCGCTGCACACGCTTATGCTCATTACAGCCACAAAGAGAATGTATTTGGTGAATGGGTATTCAGTTACCAAAGAACGGTGGGAAGCTCATAAAAAAGCCCCCTCACTTTTCCAAAGGAAAAAGTGAGGGGGTTGAGCGGAATAATTTTCTATTTTTCCAGAATTTTTTTGAGCTTAGCTAATATTCTCCGTTTTCGGTCATTGATTGTCTTTTGCGGAATGCCCGAAATATTTGACCATTCCCTTTCTGACAAGTCTTGAAAAAAGATAGCATTCACCAAGTTTTGCTCATCTTCCGACAGCATAGCAAGAGCAGAACGCAGCTTGTCCAACATCATCCTATGGACAACGGTTTCCGCAACATTCACCTCTCCATCAGCGATGAAATCAATACTGTTGTCATCGTCACTTTCAAAAGCTTCTAAGGATAACAGGCTGTTATCTGCATCGAGTTTTTTCAGATAACGCCAACGCTCCTTGTCACGATAAAACTCAATATAATGTGCCTGTTCCGTTTCAATCAGACAGCCCTGCACGGGAATAAAGAGCTTGTCCGCATAAGCCCTGTCCGTTTCTCTGCGGTTGCAAAATTCCTTATAGGATAACTCTGTGTAGCTGCCACTTTCTTTGATATATACCTTTCTTGGTGCGTATTTCACCGTAAGTACCTCCAATCTGAATTTTTTTGAAAATCCAGATTGGCAGGCGGTGAACGGCATCCAACGCCAGAAACTGCCTTACGACGTATTCCTGCAAAAATCGACAAAAGAAAAACCGCAAAGGTTGTTATACCTTTACGGTTTATAGATATTTTAATTCCAATATGTAGAGATTTAACTTCTACTTGTTGGGTGCAAAGCCCCCTTGTACTGAAACAAATTTTTTTAACGGGTTATCCGCCCATCTTTTATATAATATATGTAAATGGAAGTCGCTATTTGCAGACAAGAAAAATCCCTCCAAACTTCAAAAAGCGAAGTCGGAGAGATTTCAAAGCATGGCAAATCAGCTCACCGAAACATCGTTTTTTTTATTCGGCGGGCTTGTCCTACCTATGGTTATATAAAAATAAAGCCGATAAACTGTGATTTCTCACAAGTTTATCGGCTCTGCATCTAAAGTGTCTGGCTCTTTAATGACTGTTACTTGTAAATTTGTTACTTCTATCAATGTTTCCTGCTTACATTTTGGACAGTAAATGGGAAAATTCTTGAGTTCTGTATCTTCCCTTATTTTTAGTCTTGTTTTATTTCCGCAGACAGGACATAACAGCCACTCTGCGTTACCTGCTACTCCCATTTAAAAAAGCGAAGGGACACTCCAATACAAATGGCAGCAAGTACCGCCATAACAATAATTGGAACAAAGACGTTTTCTATTGGAAGTCCTAATGAAGCAGCTTTCAATAGTTTTATTCCCTGTGTCAATGGCAGAATATCCGCTACCTTTTGTAATGCACTCGGCATTACCTCATATGGCAGGGTTGCTCCAGAAAAAATAAGCATCGGGAAGTATAACAGGCTTGCTATCACGCTGGCTGTCTGGGAGTTCGGGGAAATCCCGCCTACCATCATGCCAATGCTGAATATCGACAACATAACTAATAGATAGCCACCGAGAAAAGCAATCACAGAACCGCCCATATGAAATCCCAAAAAAAATACCGAAACAATATAAAGCAGTATAAGCGATGCCACGGAATAAATTGTGTAAATCGCAACCTGCACCGCTAAAATCATCGCAGGGCTGACAGGGGTAACTTTAAAACGCTTCAATATCTTTCTACTTCGATAATCAGACACCACAAGGGGCAGTCCCATAACACCGCCTGCACAAATCGCAATCGTTGTCAAAGCTCCAAAGGACTGTTCCAGAAACGTGTACGCCGCACCGGGGGAAGCAGGCTTATTACCATAAATAACGCCTAGTATAATCAAGACTACAAGCGGGATGCAGATTGCAAATATGACCATGTTCATATCACGCAGGGAAAGTTTCATCTCATTTTTCAGCATTGTTTTAAATGTTTTCATTATCGCATACCTCCTCATCAGAATACCACAAATACGCATCTTCAAATTTGTCATACGGACTGCCTGCAATGGCTTCTTCTACGGTTCCATAAAAGACAGATTTTCCTTTTTTAAGTATGCATACCCAGTCGCACAATGCCTCTACCTCGTCCATAAAATGTGAAGTCAGAAAAATTGTTAATCCTTTTTCTTTGAGGTCAGATAAGATTTTCCATACCTCCCGTCTGGCTTTTGCATCAAGCCCTGTCGTCAGCTCATCCAGAAAAACAACTTTAGGCTGTGGTATCAGAGCTAAAACAATAAACAGCTTTTGCCGCTGTCCTCCAGAAAGCTCCTTGACCATGCTTTTTGCTTTATCGAAAATACCAAATTGTTTCAGAAGCTCCCCATAGTCTGCGGCATTCCGATAGAGTGACTGCGTTACCTCGCATAATTCAGCAACCGTCACTTTGTCTTGGTAATTCGCTTCTTGTAATTGCACGCCGACATTTTCAAAAAGCTGTTTCCTTTGCAGGAGCGGGTTCATCCCTAAAATAGAAACCGTGCCTGCATCGAATTTCCTTGTGCCTAACATACATTCAATCGTAGTGCTTTTTCCTGCACCGTTCGCTCCAAGCAGCCCAAAAACCGTCCCCTGCGTGACTGACAAATCCAGCCCCTGCACGGCAGTCAGTCCGCCATATGATTTTGAGAGCTGCTTTACACTGATGATTTCATTCATCTGTCTTATCCTCCTTTTGCTGTTGTGGCTCTTATCTTAACAGCTAAAAAAAGGTTGGTGTTAAAATGTAGGGTTAAGAAAATTCCTTTTTCATATCGGTAAGAATCTCTATCATCTTTTCTGCATTTTTTTCGGCTGCCTGCAATGATACAATCAGCCTGTCGCAAACGGAAATAATATCGGTGTCCTCTTTCGGCGTGTTCAGCACCTGTTCAATATTTGCCTGCGGATTATGCTCAAGGGCATTCAGCATCCGCAGGATTGCTTCTAATGAGTAATTGGCACAACGGAGTGACCGTATTATCTTTAGCCGCTCAATATCCTCGCCTGTATAGAAGCGGTATCCGTTCTGTTTCCGTTTTACCCGAAGCAAACCGTTCAATTCCCAATTTCTAAGTGTATCCATAGAAATATCCAGATACTCTGAGACTTCCTTTCGTTTTAAACAAAGGGATTGTTCCGCCGACCTGCCAGATAAAATCTGCCTTGCAATCTGAATCGCTTCCTCGGCGTTGGTTTGCTCTTTCTGTATTTGGTTTCGGTATTCCTCCGCCAAACAAAGAGCCTTATCAAAATCGCCTTTTGCAGAAATCTTGACAGTTTCTACAATCTTTTTCCTTAGTCCGTTCTGAAGCACCTCTATTTGAAAAGCAATGCGGGCAAGCCGAAGTTGTTCAATATGGAAATCTGTAAACACTCGGTAACCGTTCGGCTTCCGTTTCGCTTCTGGTATCAGTCCCCATTCCTCATACATCCGTACTGTATTTGGATGTATGCCAATGATTTTTGCCACTTCCGAAGTCTTATATGTATTCACGAAAAATCACCTCCCATATGCCAATCTTATCATACTGTAAAAGTATGGTGTTATAGTGGAAGGTTTATTCTATCAGAATTTCTCTGTATCTACAAATATACAAAAACCGAAAATCTGTGATTTTTCACAAGTTCATCGGCTCTGCGTCTAAAGCGTCTGGCTCTTTGATGACCGTTACTTGTAAATTCTTTGCTGAAATTAGACTTTCTTTTTTACATTTAGGACAGTATAACGGAAAGTTAATTAAAATTGTTTTGGGCTTAATTCTATTTCTGGTTTTGTTCCCACATATGGGACACATTATCCATTCATCTTTCATCTCTAACCTCCCCATTACGAGAACGCAAATCACGTTCTATAGGGCTTTCAATAACAGTCAGCTTTTTTTGACTGCAATCTATCTGTGCCATTACACCATAGGGCAAAATGCTGACAGGTGATGTATGACCAAAATTAACATTATACAGAATAGGAAGATTCGGCTGATTAGCTTCGTTACAAATCACTGTTTTATATATTTGTTTATACTCATCATAATAACGCTCATCTAGCGGTTTTCCTACTATAATTCCATTCAACTTGTCTATGATTCCTTGAGCAGCTAGATTTCTTAAAAAATAACAGACTTCATTTGGAACAGGGTAATCCTCCCCCGTTTCTAAAAAAAGTATTTTCCCCTCCCATTCTGACGGTTCTAGCCATAGCTCTGTCCCAATAATCATTTTAAAAACGCCCAAACAACCCCCTATTAGTTCCCCTGTTGCGATTCCTGTGCCTTGCAATACCTCAAAGCCATGATTGTCATGCTGCATTTTCCGCCGCACATTTTGATTTTTCATGTTCGACCAATCTAAAAATTCAGACGTCCATTTGGGACTTGGTGCAATATCTATACTTTGCGAAACATGAAATAAAGTTCTTCTTATACTGTCTATTGTATATTCGTGCATTTGTTTATTCTCTGCAAACTCTACTAATACGCACGGACCGTAAAAAGACACTAATCCTGCTTTATACATCATAAAATGATTGACCGTCGAATCTGAATACCCCATAAAGATTTTAGGATTTTTTCGGATAGTATCATAGTTGATATAGGGCAACAAACGGATACTGTCATCTCCGCCAATCATGCAGATAATCCCCTTTATTTTAGGGTCTTGAAAAGCCTGCATTAAGTCCTCCGCTCTTTTTTCTGGATGATTTTTTAGAAATTCACTTCCTTTGAGTGCATTTGGCATCGTAATTACCTTTAATCTGAATATCTTTTCCAATCTCTCTTTACCCAGTAAATACCGATAATAAAACATATCATCTCCGCCCATCCCTGAAGAAAGTGAAACGATTGCAACAGTATCTCCATATTTTAATGCTTTAGGCTTAATCATAAAATCCTCCCTTAACCAGATTGTCTTGACAGCAGTATATCATATTGCTATTCTCTATATATAGGTCAGTTGACCCAACCAGAAAGGATACGCCAATGAAAACCACTCTATTCTCATGTATGCCTAACAACATAAAATCAAGGCTATTGGAGCGTCAATATGATTCCGGCAGTTCAATATTGTTAGCAGATAATGAAAATAATTATGTTTATTTTCTATGTGAAGGTTTTGCCGAAGCATATATACAGAATCTTCAAGGCTCAATAGCAACGATTTATACCTATACGCCTGATAGTGTATTCGGAGAAGTAGAGCCATTTTATCAAGGATTAAAACCTGTGAGCATAATCGCCATTACAACTTGCAAAGTCTTAATGTTACACAAAAGTGATTACATTGAATGGCTAAAAAGCGACTTTAAAGCGGTTTCTGTCCTTATTTCCATTTTGGCTGAAAAACTCGCAACAAACAGTATGCGGATAGAGGAAATATCACTTATGAATGTACAGGAGCGAGTTTTAAGGCGAATTGCCATTCACGCATATGGTAACCGACTTCATCTACTTACTAAACAACAAATTT
This sequence comes from Lachnospiraceae bacterium, assembly GCA_910574885.1. Taxonomy (GTDB): domain Bacteria; phylum Bacillota; class Clostridia; order Lachnospirales; family Lachnospiraceae; genus Sporofaciens. The sequence continues at coordinate 48,919 of CAJTDD010000006.1, forward strand.
CTTTAGAAGCCAATACCCCGATTAGGAGCGTCAATAGAGCCATTAAAAAATGTGAAGATGCAGGCTTATTTATATACAAAAATGGCTATTTTGAAATCTTAAACGAAAAAGCTGTTATGCAGTTTTTACCGCCACTACTTCAAAAATAAAAAGAGCCGATGATCTGTGAGGTCACACGTTCATCGGCTCTGCATCTAAAGTGTCTGGCTCTTTGATGACTGCTATTTGTAAATTTTTTGCTTCAATCAATGTTTCCTGCTTGCACTTCGGACAATAGAGAGGATAATTCTTTAAAACTGTATCATCCCTAATTTTATCACGGGTTTTATTTCGACAAACAGGGCAGAGTATCCATTCTGTTCTTATCATAATGATACTTACCTTTCCTGTGAAATTACCTTTTTACAGCCTATTTCTTTTCTAACCCAATCCCGCATGACGTTCAACTGATGCTCGGTGTGAAACCAATGCTCACAATTCTCAGCAACAGTAAGATTGCAGCTAAATTTTTGCGTAAACTGTTCTACAAGGCAACGGTCAATCAGATTATCATTTTCCCCATATAATATTTTAGTCGGAAAATCCCATTGCCTGATTGGATGCTCTAACACATAATTCCAATATTCCCATGAAAGCGTCTGCCCGAAGTCTGTTGGAATCAGACGCTGTTTTTCTAACTGAGCTTGTGATACGCCCGCCCATCCCATCATCTTTAACATAAGTTCTTTCATATCCAGAACAGGAGAAACAAATAAACAGTTTTTTAATGGCTCATTTCCAAAACTTAACATGCTGAACCATGCACCGATACTGCTCGCATATAAAGAAATATGCTTCCACCTGTCTTTAACGAAATCCATAATCCCAGATAACTCTGGCACAACGCTCCACGGCTCAAATTCCACCGTTCCATTTATCCGCTGCCCATGTTTCGGCAAATCCACACTAAGAACCTGCCAACCCAAATTACAAACCACATCCGCAAATACGGCTGCTTCCTCTTTACATCCTCCCTGACCGTGTACATAAAAATAAAGTTTTCTTGATGGAACACCCCAAAGAACAGCGGATATTTCATTTATTTCAAGTTCTTTTTTTATCTGTTTCATATTTTTCCTCACCTCCTACAATATTACTATAAATAGTATTTCAACTAATAACATTAGTATTTTATTCGATAGCAATCCGATTGTCAATAACTAATAGCAGAAATTCTAATAATATTATTGACTTTACTAATTATATTAACTAAAATAATAAAAAATATCGTTGTGAGAGGTAGCCTTATGAAAACAACAAAAGCTGATGTTATACAAACTGCTGCGGATATAGCAGACAAAAACGGTTTAAGCAATGTTTCTTTAAAAGCCGTTGCTGAAAGCCTTAATATCCGCACTCCATCATTATACAACCACATAGACAGCCTTGAATCCCTGCTTAGGGAAATCGCCCATAATGGCATGAAAACCATGAATGAGCGAATGATGCAGGCAGCTATCGGTAAAATTGGAGACGATGCAGTAAAAAGCATAGGCATTACATACCTTGACTACATGATTGAACATCCTGGAATTTACGAAACAATACAGTGGGCAACTTGGCATGGCACTGAAGAAACAGGAAAAATATTTGATAATTATCTTTCCCTTTTAAAAACGCTTGCCCTTTCATGCAATTTTAATCCAACAAATATTGATGAAATATTAAATTTACTGACAGGCGTTCTTCACGGATATACGACCTTACAGTTACGATATGCGTTAAGCAGACCAGATGAAGTCAGGGCAGCTTTATCCACTGCTCTTGATACCGTACTGACAGGATTGCATCAAAAATATGACCAACACAAAAAGGAACATTTATGATGGCAAATAATATACGTTACTTATATCATGCTCAAACAGGTATTGAGCTGATTTTCTGCAAGAACTCAACCATATCCTACCCACTACATAATCATGTTTCCGTGCTGACAATCGGTATCATACTGGATGGCTCCGTTGTCCTTACCACAAATAAGGAAACAAGGGTTTATAAGCAAAATGAAACATTTGCTGTATTCCCATATGTACCGCATAGCATTTCAGCACATAACAGTTATACCCTGCTTAGCCTGTGCATTGATAAGAATGCTATAAATGACGTAGAAGTTGCCACCATACAAAAACATATCGGGCTTCTTCTGATGCAGGCTATGAATATGGGAAAAATCAACCAATACCAAATATTACAGCTATTAAACTGTCTGGATGAAATTGCAAATTCTCCCGACTGGCATCTTAAAGACCATAACCCATATATCCACGACTTAAAAAGGCAGTTGGAATTATACCCAGAATGCAAACTTTCTGTCGAGGAAATGGCACAAAACGCTTTCCTCAGCAAATACCACTTTATCAGAAGCTTCAAGGCAGAGGTCGGGCTTACGCCGCACCAGTTCCAAATCCAGAACCGTATCCGCAAAGCACAACGCCTAATCCATGAAGCCGACACAATAACCGAAGTAGCTTTGACCACGGGTTTCTGCGACCAAAGCCACTTCATAAAACAATTTGAGAAATATGTAGGCTTGCCGCCATTGACATATAAATCATCCTCTGGAACTATTTAACCAAAGGAATTTGATTAACAAAGGGCAGGCATAAACTTTGCAAACAGATAAAGTCCATCATCTCCTGCAATGACCTCATGCGGTACTCCTATGGGGAAAATAGATATTCCGCCTACCTCATAAGGTAACTTAACACCATCGTTTACACATACTCCCGAACCAGAGATTATTTCATGTGTTTCCAATTGCTTCTCGTGAATGTGATTGCCAATTTTTTTATTAGGGGCAATCTTCACAAGATGGTAACTGAATTGTCCGTCTGTCTTTTCGGATGTAATAATATGCTTTAGCTCCACACCCTCAAAAGTAGGATGCTTAGACCACGGAATCGCAGCAAATGAAATCTCTGCATCTGGCAAAAGTAGCTTACCTCCTCCATCAAATTTTTCAAACAGATTTTTATAATCCATTTTTAGCACTTCCTTTCAAATTTATTTGGCAATGTCCTTGCCTGCCTACATCATATCAATAAGCCTAAAATTTGAATTGTAAAAAATTGCGGAGTATAAAAACAGAGCCGATGATTTGTGAGTTTTCTCACACGTTCATCGGCTCTGCGTCTTTGCGTCTGGCTCTTTTATAAGTGTAACAGTATTTTGTCTTACATTTATTAAACTTTCATTTTTACACTTAGGACAATATAATGGGAAATTTTTCAGTTCTGTATCTTTTCTCATTTTTAATCTTGTTTTATTATGGCAGATAGGACAATACAACCAATTCGCCTTTTCCATAAATACCTCTCATTTCCTTAAAAAGTAATCCCACATTCCAAAGCTATTGTCATATACTTATCACTAAAACTCAAACCATAATCTGTTAAATCCCTTATTTCCCATTTATCAGAATCTAGGTTGTCCGCCCCATAAAAGAACTGAATAATCGGTATATTTCTAAATTTTGCAACAGCTAAAGATGCTGAACATTCCATTTCAACTGCAATACACCCCTGTTTTTTGCGTTCTTCAATAATTTCTGGTGTTTCTCTGTAAATTGCATCCGTTGTCCAGACTTTTCCTACCACATATGGAATCCCGTGCTGCTGTAAACACCGTACTGCTATATTGGTCGAAAAATCCTCTGCACTTATTTCTTCACTTCCCGAACAGTAATGATAACTTGTTCCCTCATCCCGAACGGCTGACGATGGGACAATTATTTTGCCATCTGCAACAGATTGATTTAATATACCACAACACCCGAACAGTATAACTTTCTTTGCCCCTAGAGCTATAATTTCCTCTAAACCAGCTACACAAGCAGGTGCTCCTACCCTAGAAAGGAATAGCCCCATCTTTTTATCCGCATATTTTATTTCATATACAGGTATTATTCCATTGGCAGAATACAAATTTGCAATTACTTTCGTCGTATTATTTTCCACATAATCTTTTATAATGCTTTCTGAAAATGTAGTGATGCATACCTCTGGAAAACCAGAAATCTTTTCTATGACATCACAAGGATTCAGAAATGCGTTTTTATTCTCATAAAAATGATTAAAAATTGTTGCCATCGCAATCACTCCTTACTAAAATTTTTTTGATTTCTTTTATGATTCTGGAAGGGATTTCTTTGTCAATAGGCATCAGCTTACTATACATCCTTACCCCTTGATAAGAAAATACAATCAAATCAAAAACAGCGGCAATATCTACCTCCTTAAACTCCTGCCTATCTATTCCATATTGCATCAGCTTTTTCCATGTATTTGCAGATACTAAATATTGCTCATATAATTTATTCTTTTGACACGCAATATCATGAATACTAAAATACTCATATATCGCCACACTTAATGATGATTGGCTATCAACCATTTCATTTTCATATTTGTATAAAATATCATCTAATATCGTTACAGCCGATTGATTCTGTTTTATTTTTAAATCAATTTCATTATCTTGCTGACCTGTCATATCATCAATAATTTCTTGGAAGATTTGGCGTGTACTTTCGTAATGGCAATATAAACCACCTCGGCTTAGTTTTGTGACCTCACAAATATCTTTCATTGTTACTTGTTTAAATCCCTTTTCGGCAAATAAAGAACATGCACATTTTTTTATATGTTTCCTCGTTTCCTGTCCTCTTTTATTCATAATCAGTCCAACTTTCCGACACTTGTGTCTGTAAGTATTATACGACACTCATGTCGGAAAGTCAAGATGATATTACTTTATCTATATTCATTAAAACAGAGCCGATGTATTGTGATTTCTATACCTCACAAATTCATCGGCTCTGCGTCTTTGCGTCTGGCTCTTTTATAACGGACATATTCATTTGTTGGACATTTATAAGAGTTTCCTGCTTGCACTTCGGACAATATAAAGGGAAATTTTCAAGTATCGTATCTTCACGCAATTTTAATCTCGTCTTGTTCCCACATACGGGACACAATAACCATTTTTCCTGCTTCATGCTGATACCTCCTGTTGTTCTTTTTCCATATTCTTAAAAAAACCCATTGCAGATAGTCCGACAGCACATACAATTATGCCAGTTGGAATGAAACATAAATAAATCGCATCGCTAAAACTGTCAAACAGAAAACCGTACACCATTTGTCCTATGGGCTGAACACATAATGTAATTGTAGATGTGTAAGCCATTACTTTTCCGATTAAATGATTAGGCGTTCTCTGCTGTATAAGGGAAACCGCAAAAATCGAAAAAATACTGATTGCAATCTGCATACCACAAATCGAAACAATGGTGACAGCATATTTTATAATGGGTCTGACTGGGCAAAGAAAAGCAATCCCAACAGGAATAATAAAAACACCCATAGAAGCAAGCAGGATAGATAACCTATGTATCTTCAGTTTTCCTGTAAGAAGTCCTGCAGCAACACTTCCTAAAATTGTAGCAACTGCCAATGCACTCTCCGCCGCCCCATAATACTGTGCATTCAAACCGAGGACAGTACGCACAATATAAGGCAGACCGACTATGGTGATACCCATCACAAAAAATCTTGAAAATGCGGTCAAAAGCAGCATCTTTGATATGCTTGTCTGTTCTTTTACTATGTACTGCATACTCGATAAGAAATCCTGCTTCACAACCGACAACACACCTCCTATTCCCTCTGAACGCTGATAATTCAGTTTTATGAAACATTCAAATAAGGCTGTAATAAAGAAACATCCGACGCTTGCATACATGACAGGCTTCAAACCTAACATCGCATACAGCACACCGCCTAACATCGGAGCAACTAAATAGGACAAAGAAGCCACTTGATTTACAACAGCATTTCCTTTCATAATATTTTCGCCTTGTAACATAGTCGGAATACACGCCTGAACCGTTGGCGTTTCAAACGCACCCAGAACAGAAAGTATGATAAGCAGCGTACTGATTACGGCAAGTGCATTACTTTCAGATAAAAATAATGTAGCACACAAAACGGATGTACCCGTTAATGCGTCCAATGCCACCATAATATTCCTCCTGTTCGCCCTGTCTGCAAGAATGCCGCCCAAAGGTGACAGAATAATGGTCGGGATTGTTGCGACAGACAAAATCCCTGCAAATATGGCGGCTGAACCAGTTACTTCCAGTACATACATGGACAAGGCAAGTTTCAATATAAAATTGCCAAATAAAGAGGTTAGCTGCCCTAAAATAAGAAGCATAAAGTTCTTAGTGAATAATTTTTGTGTCATGGCTCATTTCCTCCATTTTCCTTGATTTTGCCTGCATTTTCTGGCATAGAGGTATGCCCGCAGGGTGTTTCTGAAATATCATTGATAAATTTTTCTGTGAATGACACGATTTCATCGTCAAAAAGCGGCAGTCCCATATGGTCTAATACTTTCATCACGAAGTGGTATTTATGATGCAATTCCTCCTCTGTTGCAGGAAATACCGACGGCATAAGCCAGAAGTTAATAAGCGGTAAAAGCTCGGAAAGCTCTTTTGCAAATTCTGTCTTGATAGAGCCGTCTGTTTGCCCCTCCTCCAACAATTCCAACCATAACGGAGTCAGAACACGTCTGTTTTCTTTTATTGCTGTGGCTAAAATATGTGGGTCTTTTAGAATTGGGATTGCCTGCCTGTTCAAATGATTACGCTCTGTGTCGGATTGATTCAACACAAGTAATGACTTGATTTTCTGTAAACCATTTAAGTCTTTCCGTTCCTTGACTGCATCAAAAGGGTTATTCTCAAAAAACAACTGATTTCCCAATGTATGCATAACATCCTCTTTGCTTTGAAAACAACGGTAAAACATTCCCTTTGCCCCTCCTGCCATTTCCATAATATCGGAAATAGAAGTTTCCTCATATCCTTTAGAACTAAACAGTTCCTGTGCAGCATTTAGGATTTCCTTTTTCCATTCATCTGGCGTTTTCTTTACAGGTCTAGCCAATTTTCAATGCACCTCCTTTGTAATAGTTATTGACTTGCGGTCAATAACTATTCTACTACTATCCACAAGTTTTTGCAATAGCGAAAAAAATACGATTCACCATTTCTCTTACCAAAATTCCACGTCATAAAACGTCCACGGAACTCTGAGATAATATTGTCATACCATGATTCCAATTCTTACAGATAATCCATCTTCTGATTTATACCGTAGATTCTCATATATAGCATTTTTAGTTCCTGTTTGTAGAGATTCTATCTCGTTTAATGAGAACTTCTATCTCTGTAAAATGGAACATATTAAACTTTAGAACAGGCGGTGGACATATGGAAATGGAAAAAAACAAGAAAAACAGATACGGATTCGACTTCACTCCGATAGGGCTTGACATCAAAACTTTTCGTGAAGCCCAGAAGATAACACGGGAGAAATTAGCGGAAACACTTGATATTTCGCCACGACATCTCCAAGCAATCGAACTGGAAGGGAAACACCCAAGCCTCGGACTTTTGGCATATATCGCTATGATATTCGATATGCCTATCGACCCATACATATTTCCAGAAAAAACAGATACCAAAAGTGCTATGCGAAAACGCTTGGATGTGATTTTGGATAAACTGAACGACAGAGATTTATCCATTCTCGAAGCGACCGCAACCGCTTTATGTAAGGCAAAAGAGCAGCCAGAGGATTGACCTCTGGTTTTTCTTTCACCCATTCTGTCATCAATAGGCAGGGCATCCGTAACCGTAGACAGAGCCACCCCCGACTGGATAGCTCTGCTGCTTGCAGGCATCGCCAGAATTACCCTCAACGGTATAGACCGTTCCATTCTCGCATTTCTCCACGATTCCCACATGGTCGATTGAGCCGTCATTCCCCCAATCAAAGAAAATAATGTCGCCCGACTGTGGCTCATAGTTCCTGTCCTGCCATTGCCCCTTGCCTTTGAACCAGTTTACGCCATCCGAGCAGAGGGAGAATTTCGGGATGATGCCGCTCTCCAGATAGCCGCACTGGTCGGCACACCAAGAAGCGAAGCAGGCACACCATTCCACACGTCCGTCAAAGCCGTACCAACTCCAATAAGGCTGTCCGCCCTCATTGCCGAGCTGCGTCAAGGCGACCTCTACAATCGCTTGATTGCCGCCGCTTGTAAATGCCCGTCCGTATGGGTAATAGCGTAACACATGGGCGGGGTACTGCGTGTCGCCGTACTTTTCCCAACCTAACCGCTGTGCCTGCATAGCGGAAAATTCCACCGCATTTGCATAGGAATAGCCGCCGTAGTTGGTCTTTGCCCATGAGATATAGCCGTTGCCGAAGTTATAGCCCTGCAAGGCGAGCTTGATACGCTCCATGTCAATCGGGCTTTCCACCTCGGCTGATGTGAGGGCGGCTTTTAATTCCTGCACGCCGCATTCGATGGAATATTCGGGGTCTTTGATGCCGTTCGGCTCATGGGGGTACTTTTTGTTGAAGCTCCCCTCCGCCGCCTGCATCGGGTCGCTGCCCTTTCCCCCAGATTCCTGCATCATCACCGCCTTGATAAGCTCCACATATTCGGGGATGCCGTACTGCTTCGCATACTTCTGTATCAGCGGCGTGTAGGCTTCCACCTCCGCACTGACAGGGGTATAGGAAGTGCTGTCGCTGCCGCCGCCGAACAGGGAAACGGCACACCCAAGCAGGACAACAATAAGGATTATCAATACGGCAACCCAGCCGCCTGCGATTATCGCAGAAATAAGGGCTTTCGTCCCTGCTATGATTGCCTTAACCGCAGCAATGGTGGCTCTGACCGTGGCTTTCGTTGCTTCGGCTGTCGCCTTTGCCGTGGCTTTTGCGGTCTGTGCTGTTTTCTGGGTGGCTTTGGCAGATGCTTTCGCCGTTTTCTGTGCCGCCTTTGCGGTCTGCGACCTGGTCTTAATCGCCGTCTTTGATGTCGCCTTTGCGGTTTTTACGCCTTTTTTCGTCGCCTTGACCGTCCCTTTTGCTGTGGTCTTGACGGTTCTCTCCGCATTTCTGGCTGTGGTCTTGATGGTCTTTTTCCCCTGCCGCCTTGTCTTTATCAACTGGCTTGCCCCTGTCTGGGGCACTTCGCCCTGCATGGGAACATCGGGGACAGGAGAACGGCTCGCTGCCCCGTTTCGGATCAGCGAGCCGTTCTGTTCTGCAACAGCCTGTGCTTTTTTCTGCTCTGCGGCTTTTGCCGCACGCTTGGTCTTAAATTCGGCGATTTTATCCTTTGCCCTGCCAATATTCTCCTTTGTGGTCTGGACGTTTTTCTGTCCCTGCCTGTTGAATTGATGGATTCCCTCGTCCTTGATACGCCCCGAAGCATGAGAGAACTTATCGGCGGCATATTCTGTGGGGGAATTTTCCTCTGCATAATATCCCTGCCCTGCCTTATCCTTTGTCTTGGCATAGGCGGACTTCATGCGTTCCCCTGCAATGACAGCTTTGTTAAGGGTCTTTATCGTGCCTTTGACCGCATCTCTGGTCTTAATGTCAGCCATACAAAACCTCCTTTCCCAGAGGATTTGCGGTCATATCAGTTTACCTTTTTTGCCACGACCACGAGCCTGCCGTTCTGTGCGGAATATTCGCAGGTAGACAGGGTTATAAGTTTATCGCCGTATTCAGCGGTCACGCCCGTATCATACAAGGCAAGCTCCTTGCACTTCCCGACATAGGCATCAAACTCTGTTTCATTCTCTGCATTGACAAAATCATAATAGCGGTAGCCCTGTGAGCTGTACGCCACGGTTTTAAATACGGCAATGATTTCATACTCTGCCTGTTCCGTAAGGATGTCAAACTGGATAGTCCTGTGCTTCTCATAAAAGCTCTTGGATTTGTAATCTTCCAACGCCCCAAACATCCTGCCGCCCTTGATGTGGTGTCCGTAAATAATCAGATTGTCGCTTGTGAGAATGTCGCAATCCTCTTGGATATATGGCACTCCCAAATCGCTGTATTGCTTTTCAAAGTTGTGCTTCAGATAAAAATTCGGGTTATTCCTGCTCTGCATGACAGGGTAATTGATGGTTGTTCCATCAATGGCAATCCAACCCGCCATATCCTCATTCTGCAAATACAGCTCCTTGTATTTCGCAAGAATATCCTCGCCCTCGCTGACAGGCGTATCTTTATCTTTTTGCGGTTCTTCCTCTGGCTCGGCGTTCTCCACGACCTCGGCAATCTCCGCAAAGGCTTCGGTCTGCACGTCTATCTGCTGGTAATGGCTGTAAATCTTAAAGCCGCAAAAAACCGCTGCTCCTAAAAAGGCGACAGCGGCGGCAGTACAGATAATGGTTTTATAGTTTTTCAAATTCATAGGCATATCCTCTCTTTGCTATTTTTTATTTACCGTGTATGCTCCGTCTGCTTTTTAGGGACAGGTAAATCCCTGCAATATTCGGGATACCTTACCTTGATGCCCTCCATGAAATACGGGGCAAACTCGCAGCAGAACAATTCCTCTGGCGTGGAATATTTCTCACGCCCCTCCTCTGCGTAGCCGTTCCAGAGGTTAAAGGCAAGGTTGCAGACCTTGACTGTGCCGCTTGTCTGCCACCCTGCGTGCATCCCCTCTGGCTCAATGCAGTCTGTCTTAAAGTTGAACATGGAATTGATATTTTTCCTTGTTTCCTCCGCTATCCCCATCACATAGAAAAATGCCCTGTGGTAACAGTCGTTGACTTTACATTTCATCATATTTTCCAGAAAAAAATCACGGTGGGCTGCGTTGCGAAACCTTATCTCTGACATAGATTTACACCTCCCCAAATTTAGTCGTCATCAGCTTATACAGCTCCGTATTCCGTGGGAACTTATTAACGAACGGCACGAGGGAGCTGCCCACTTTCAAAAGCCCCTGCCCTGCACCGACATTCGTGATATAGCTCATCTGAAGGTCGGAGATGTTAAGGAGCTTCGCAAGCTCAATGCGGTCTGTGGATGCCTGATTAAGCATGATAATAAATTCACTGTTGGCAAGCATCGTCCTTGCCGTATGGCTCTGTAACAGGTCGTCCACGTTCTGCGTGATGCCAGTACAGTACGCCCCATACTTACGCACACGCTTCCAGAGGGTAAAGAGGAAGTTCGCAGAATACTCATGCTGAAACAGCAGGTAAATCTCATCAATGAAAATAAAGGTGTTCCTGCCTTTTGCCCTGTTCATCGTGATGCGGTTCAAGATACTGTCAAGCACCACAAGCATACCGATAGGCTGTAACTGCTTGCCCAAATCAAGGATGTCATAGCAGATAAGACGGCTGTGGGTGTCAACATTCGTATGCTTCGCAAAGGTGTTGAGAGAGCCGTCCGTGAAAAGCTCAATCGCAAGAGCGATTTCCTGTGCTTCTGGCTCATCCTGCTTTAACAATTCCTCACGGAAGTCCTGCAAGGTCGGCGGCGTTCCCATATAGTTCCCCTGCTGATAGTAGCGGTACACGCTCGCCGTACAGCGGTCAATAATGGACTTCTGCTTTGCCCCAAGGCTTGCACCGCCAATAAGCTGCTCGCAGAGGGATAAAATAAACTCTGATTTCAAGATGACGGGGTTTGCACCGTCGCCGTAATCAGAGTTCATATCCATAGCGTTGATATGGTTTTCACTTGTAGCGGAAATGTGGATGACCTCGCCCTGCATCGCTTTTACAAGCGGAGAGTACTCACGTTCGGGGTCTATTACCAAGACATCAGCGTTGGGGTCAGTCAAAATAATATTCACCATTTCCTCTTTCGCCGTGAACGACTTGCCCGCACCAGACACACCGAGAATAAAAGAATTACCGTTCAGCAGGTGGCGGCGGTTGGCAATAATCATGTTCTTTGAGATTACATTCTGACCGTAATAAACGCCGTCCTTATGGTAGATTTCTTGCACACGGAATGGGATAAACACCGCAAGGCTCTCTGTCGTCAATGTCCTTAACGCATCAATCTTCCTCACGCCGAACGGCAGGGCTGTATTCAGACCATCCATCTGCTGATACTTCAGTACGGCAAACTGGCAGAGATGCTTTCTCGCTGTCGTCAAAAGAGCTTCCGTGTCATTGTCAAGCTGCTCTTTGGTATCTGCGGTATGCACCATCGTAAGCACCGCAAACATCATCCTCTGGTCACGGGTCGTCAAATCGTCGAGGAACTCCTTGCTTTCCTTTCGCTGCTGCTCCAAATCGTAGGGGATAACAGCGGAAAAGTTATTGTTCTGGTTCTGTTTCCTCTGCCAGTTCGTGATATTCGTTTCTACCCCAAGCAGGCGGTTTTCCACCTCCCTCACGGCTTCATCCGTGGGAACAGGGACAACATCAACGGAGAGCATCATGTTACGGTTTAATTCGCAAAGCTCCGCCACCATGCTGTCCTTGATATAGGCGGCATACTCTCTAAGGAAAATCACACGTCCATAGCGGTTGCCGATACGGAAATAATCTTTCTCAAACTCAAAGGAGTCGGGACAGATATAATCCTTGAAGTCGTGACCTTTCCGCATGGTCTGTGCCATGTCAAAAGAAAACGCTGTTTCCTCGCCCGTGCGGTAGAAGTCATGGAAGATACGCAGTTTGTCATTGGCATCCAGTTCCGTACACTTTGAGCCAAGACGGTTGAAATGCCCGATAAGGTCAGCACCGACACGGGCAAAATAGTTCCTCGCTTCCTCAATGTTCTTCTTGCAGACGGAGATTGTCACATATTTGTCCTGCACGATGGAGTTCGCCCCCGTCGCCTTATCAAGCAGCATCTTGTTATACTCTTTACGGTATTTATCCAGACCGTCCTCCGCCATCGGGATAAGGATGGTCTGCTCAAAATCCGCCTTGTTGAGCCTGCGGTTATTGATGGTGATTTTCGTCGTCGCCCCACTGTCGAGGGCATTTAAAAGCTCCGAGTATTCAAGGAACATTGCTTCCTTGTCCTCACGGCTCGCCACGGCATAGTTAATATCTTCAAACTTGAATGTCTTTGCATATTTGTTCCTGCCCACAAGGAAAATGCCGTCCTCCCACATGGTCTTTAACGGGATGACCGCCTGCACCGATTTCGGCACAACAAACCTTTCCTTATCCTGCTTGAACAGATTCCTGAGCGTCTTAATCATAGTCTGCCTCCTTACGTTTTCTTGCTTTTTCAGCCCTATTTCTTTTTTTCTTCATTGCCTTACGCCTTGCCGCCCTGCGTTTTCTTTTCGTATGCTTCTTACGCTTTTCCTGCACGGCGGGCGTTCCTTTTTCATGGGCTTCAATCGTTGTTTTTAATGCTTCATAGTAGAGATTGTCTGGGAGAAACAGCACCCTCTTTGGCATCAGAAACTCCGACTTTATCCATGCCCACACAAACTGCTCTGCGGTCATGCCGTTGTATTTGACAAACCCCATCACCGCAAAGGGCGAAGCACCAAGAACGCACATCCAACTTACGGTTTCCGTCCCGAACCTCCCACGGAGCAGGAAAAACAAGCCTACCGCCACGCCGCAGGCAAGGACAGAAAAAAGGAACTGCCGCATAGACAGTCCGAAAAACATGGATTCCGTGTAATTACGGATTTCTTTATTTATCTTTACTTCCAATCCATAAACACCTCCTTTTTGGCACAAAAAAATCGCCATCTTTGGAAAAATGACGATTCTTCAAGTTTTATTCAGTTTACTTCCAACTCATTCTTGCGTTATATACATTGTTTACAGCTTCAATATAGCATATGAAAGAGGGATGGTCGTGGTCGTTTTGCCGCAGGTATCTATTTTTGATATTCAAATATTGCATTCTGACAAGCTCCCATTTTCCCTTTTTCTTAATATACTTAGCCTTTTTCTGTATTCCCGCAGAATGAGGGGCTTCGTTCCAATAGTATTGGTCATAATAGGTCAACCCTGTTTTTTTGTGAATAAGTCTGTAAAAAATTTCTTCTGTATCTCTGCAAACAATGCAGACATCCATAGAAAACTCGGTAGGATTTCCTTTGACAAAATGAATTTTTCCCGTAGTCAGAGAAGAGGTTGAATCCTCACAATCTCCTAAATCACGTTCGTTTAACGCCTTATTAAAGGATTTCCTCGCACATTCTTTTATAAACCTGCAATCCTCATAATCTTTACATCTTACAATCTCAAGGTTGTAATCCAAATCAATCGGCAGCGAAGCATTTTGCACGATAAGATTCTTTGCACCGCTCCCTACAAGATAAAAGATAGCTCCAATATCATAATCTTCTTTCAAGTAGTGGCAACAATCCTGCATTATCCCACCACATAAATTTCGCATACGGCTTAGAAATTCCTTATCTGTTACATAATCAAACATAAAAATCTCCTTTCATTCCCAAACCGACCATTTAGACTTGAAAATCTAAATCACTATATCATAATCATCTGATAATGAAATGTCAAGTGATTTTTTGGATTTTTCCCTTTCATGTGATGAGCCTGCTTAAATTCATTCTCTCTAAAGCCCCATCATCTCACGCACGACACGGTCTGCCATCTTGACCGCACCGACAAGGACGAGCATATTGAACACAAGCTCCCCGATATAGCCCCACACCATTGTGACCGCAGCCGCATCGGGGTTGACAACAGGCGGGGAAGCCGCAAACACCGAAAAGATAATGCAGGCAAGCACGATGATTGCACCCTCAAGGCACACGGCACAATAACTCTTGATAAAGCTCCTGCCGACATTCTGGCTCGGCTCTCCCGCAAAGGACGACAGCGGCACGGGAGCGATTGCGGTATAAAGGTACAGTTTGAAAAACCTGCCGTACACCGACATTATCATAATGAACGACAGCACCGTGATGAACAGACCGCCTATCAGCGTCACCGCCCATAGGGGTATGCTCTCGAAAAAGCCGCAGTCCTCCACGGCTGTCACTATTTCCTGCGGTAATACCGTCTTTTGTGCCGTGCCGAAGCCTGCGGCTTTCATAATCGTAGAAATCACGCCCTGCACTATCTGGAACAGAGCCATCATCAGCTCCAAGCCGTAAGTCACCGCACCTTTCGCAAGTGCGAAACGGATAAACAGCTTCAATGCGTGTTCGGGCTTCTTGACCTGTGCGAAGTCGCCGCAGGTACGCATCACGCCCACGACAAAGAACAGCACGAGCAGGGCAAGCCCTATTGCCTGCAACGCACCGTGGATGTCAACAATGACTTTCCATATCGCACCGCCTTTGAAATTCTCTGGGGACTGGGTAATGAGCTGCCATATCTCGGCTAACTTCTCATTCCAAGTGTTAAGGGCGTTCTCCAAGTTCTGGACTACCCAGTTATCTGACATTCGACCACCTCCGTTCTAAAATTGGATAACGGGGCAAGTTCCGCAGGGCGGATCTGCCCCGTTATCCCTGTCTTATATCAGTCTGCTATTTTAGTTTTCTTTGCATTAGCCTGTGATAAGTGTCAGAATCTCTTTTGCAAAGGTAATCACAACGCCGCCTGCAAGGGTCAGAAAACCGTTCGCCCTCTGGGACGGGTCGTGGGATTTCAGTGACAAGCCCACCTGCACGATGCCGAAGCCGAGCATAATCATCCCGACCGCCTTAATCAGACCGAAGATAAAGTTTGACAGGTTGTTTACCACGGCAATCGGGTCATTGGCGGCAAAAGCTGTTGTCGTGCCAAAGACCATGCAGCATACCAAAGCGGCATACACGGCAAACGCTTTTCTTGCTTTTCTGCCCATCGGCAGTTTCTGGGTTGTTTTGGTCTGGCTGTTCTCGTTCTTCTTAAAAAGTTTCATAGGGTAAATCCTCCTTATAAATTGAATATTTCTTCCAAGTCCTCATCGGACAGAAGCTCATAGGAAGTGCTGACGGTTTCCACGCTCACGGCGTTCTTAGGAATATCCCCGTCAAACACAAGGGTTGCGACCGCCTGTGTCGGCTCGCCGTGGATATACGGCGGCTTCCCTCCGTCGGCAGTCAGTTTCACATTCGGGTGTTTCAAGATGTCATACTTTAAATCCATAACAGGGCGTTCCCCACGCACAAAAAGAAGTGCGTAGCGGTTGTCAAGCATACGCACTTCGTCTGGGGTTAAAAGCTCACGCCCCGAAATCTGGTAGTTGGTCGAGTAATTCCCGCTCCGTCCAGAGCTTTTCCCGTAGGTGTTCGTGTCTATCGTAGATTTTCCGAGTAGCTCGCTCACAAACTTATGGGTACTCTGCTCGTTGCCGCCCAGATAAAGGAACTCATCGGCATTGCCGACGATGCTTTCCCACTGTTTCTCAAACAGGGCTTTCAGCTGTGCCAGATTTTGCAGGATAATCGAAACGGACACGCCCCTTGACCTCATAACCGACAGTATCTTGTCAAAGTCATCGGGCAAACTGACGTTCGCAAATTCATCCATAATGAACTGGCAGTGGACGGGCAGGCTCCCGCCGTACTTATGGTCGGCAAGGTAAAATAATTGTTGGAATAGCTGCGTGTATAACAGCGACACCAGAAAATTAAAACTGGTGTCGTTGTCTGGTATCAGTGCGAACAATGCAACTTTCTTCTCGCCCAAAGACGGCAAATCAAGCTCGTCCGTGGCGGTCAAAGATGCAAGGCTTTCCAGATTGAACTTCTCAAGCCGTGCGGCAAGGGTTATCTGGATGCTCTTTAAAGTCTTTGCACTCCCGCTGTGGTAATCACGGTAATATTTCAAAGCGATATGCTCTGGGTTTACCATTTCCAGACGGTCAAACAGTTCGTCAAGCGGGCTTACATAGCTGTCGTCATCCTCACGGACTTCCCCTGCACGAAGCAGCTCCATCACCATCGGGAAATTCTGTTCCTCTGGCGGGGCTTCGTATTTCAGATAGAACACGAGAGATAAAAGCAGCATACTCGCCGCCGTGTCCCAGAAAGGGTCTTGCGACTGTGAGCCTTTCGGCGTGGTCGCCTTAAATAAATTCGTTACCAACCTCTGCACATCGTTGTCGTTCCGAAGATAGACAAACGGATTGTAACAGTGGCTCTTGTGCATATTGATTAAATCAAGCACCCGTACTTCATATCCTTTCTTCTCTAATAACCCTCCCGTGTCACGGACAATCTCGCCTTTCGGGTCTAAGATTACCATTGAAGTGTTGCATTGCATCACATTCGGCTTACAAAAAAATCTGGTCTTTCCTGCACCAGAGCCGCCCACCACAAGGATATTTAAGTTCCTCCTGTGTTTTTTCCCGTCAAGCCCGATGCGGACGCTCTGGGTCAGCAGCTTGTTTTCCGATGCGTTTTTATCTCGGTACTTTTTATTGAGCGTACCTGCGTTGCCCCATTTTGCAGAGCCGTGTTCCTCCCCTTTGCGGTAGTTCCTGCGTGTGGAGAAATAAACGCCGATTCCCATGCCGTAGGCAATCAGAAAAATAAGGACAGTCCTTACGCTGTCCCCGCATACCGTTATGGAAAACGGGTTTTCGATTGCCACGGATAGATTCTGTATAATCTCCACAATGCCGCCGCTGACATAAGGGGCTGTCAGCAGGGCAAGCCACACGACAGGAACAATGCCGCATAAAGAGAGGATTAAGCCCGCCTTATAATCATCACCGCTCTTCATGGCACTTGCACGGGGCGACTTTTACTTTCTTGGTCGGGGCGTATGCCACCCTGCTTATCAGCTCGTCAACAGGCTCGGTGGGGCGTTCCTCCTGTATCTGCTGTGTCCGCAGGGTATTGAGGGCATTGAGGACAATACTTTTATCATATTTATCCAATGCCAGATGGTATCGTTCTTCTTTCATAGGCTGCACCTCCGATTAGCGTTCCTGCTCTTTGGATTTGGGCGGCTTGTTCTTCTCAAGGCTCTTATACATATCCGACTGGATTTCTCCGAGTACGTCACGCATCGAGCCAAGCTCGCCCTTGAACGCCTGCGTTTCCATGCCCTCAAATTCTTTTGGGAGTTTGTCAAAGTTAAAACCTTTCGTGTCCACGCCGTAACGGGAGCTTACCATATAGGCGACGCAGAATGACTTGAAATCGGAATCATCACGGCTTTCCTTATGCTTGAAGTCAAAGACCGCCGCCGACACTTCCTTTGCCATGCTGACAAAAAGCTGTTCCTCGGAAAGCCCCGTCTTGATGAAGATGGTCTGTTGTGAGCTGTCATAGAACGCAGGCAGCTCAAGGTCATCGACTGGCACAAAGGAAACGGGGCTTGCGTCAATCATCGCCGACACAAGCTCCCGCATGGTTTTCTGCTCCTGCGGCTGCTGCCTGTCCTTTGCCGAGGTCTGGGAAACGTCATAAACTATCTTGGCGTTGTAGCCGACCGCCTTTGAGCCGTCGTCACGCTGGTACTCTTTCCCCGGCTCAAGGATGGTAACTTTCTGTGCGTCCTTATCCACATAGACACGGCTCTGTTTCCAACTGCCATAATCTTTTAACTGCGTCGCTTCGGGCATCTGTGCCGACACCAGAATTGCATTGTTGACGGAGTAACGGTCAAAATGCCCCTGCACGTCAAGGTACTGGCGGAAGCTGTCGCCGTTTGCCATCATTTCAGAGCAGGTATTGTCAATCAGCTCATAGGCTTCTTTCCGCTGCTCCTGCTTTTGGGCAGCCCATTCCTCTTTGTTGAAGGCTCTGCTGCCGCCGCTGAATACATCATAAATGCTCATGCTTATCTCGCTCCTTTCGATTTTGGTTTCCGTTTCCGCTTCTGGGGCTGTTTATGCTCCGTCTTTCCTGTGGTCGGTTTCTTTGCCCTGTCAGAAGATTTTTCTCTCGCAGTAACAGAACCTGATTCCTGCTCCTTGCGGCTCTCCTTGATTTTCCGCAGTTCTTCCCTGACTGACGGCTTCTCCGCCTTAGTCATAGTAGCCCCCTCTGCGGACTTCCTTTGCTGCTTTAAGGTAGGCTCGGACAGAGGGGATTTTTCTGTCTTTGCCAATGAGGGGTTTAGGGCGTTTTCCTCTTTCTGTACTGGCTTCCCCATCAAAGCGTCCATGAGCCTGTCTTTCTCCGCCTTATCCTGCACGCCGATGTCTGGCTCTGGCTGACCGTCCTTTGCCCCTGCATCTTTTTCTCCTGCGGTCTTTGCATCTTTCGGCTTGGTCTTTGCACCTTTTGATTTCTCCGCTTCATTCACAATAGAAGCGGTATCTACCGAAGCAAGGTTAAAGCGTTCCACGATGCGGCTGATTTTTGATGCGTCCTCCGCACGGGCTATCACGTCCACCTCCGCATTGGGGTCTTTGTTCCCCCTGTCCGCTAAAACACAATAAAGTACGCCGTATTTCTTCGCTTCCTGCGTAAACTTCTTTAAGTCGCCGCTTTTAACAGTAAAGACTTTCAGCTCCTTTCCAGAGCGGAGCATATTTGTGAGCCTTGCCTTTCCTTTGGTTTTCTGTTCCTCTTTCAGAATGGAGTAAAGCAGGATGGCAATATTCTTCGCACCCGCCCCCGTGATTTTGGCTGCGACCTCAAATCCCTCCAAGCTCATCCTTACGATTTGCTCTGCCGCTTCGCCGCCTGTGTTCATGCTTCATCAGCTCCTTTCTTTGCTGTTCTTTTTCGTCTGCCCGTATGACAGTTAATTTTTCCTTGAGGGCATCGCTGCGGGCTTCGATTCCCTCACACAATCTGACCTCCTTCCGCAATGTTTTCATCCGCTCTGTGATTTCCGACAGCCGAGCCTTGACCGCTTCTTTTTCTTCCCCGACTGATTTTCGGGATTGGGAATAAAGCCCCTTACGCTGTTCGGTCAGCTCCTGCATCTCGGATTCCAGAGAGCCTTTATAAGACAAAAGCTGCTCCGCCGTATCTATGTGGTTGCGGCAGAGCAGCCTTGTTTCGTTTGTGATGGCGTCCATCTTCATCAAGTCGTCTTTCAGAAGATAGTGAAGCCTTGCATAGTTCTGTTGTTTCTTCTTTGGCAAAATGCCGAGCCTGTAACAGTAATGGAGATACAGCCCACGCAAGCCGCCGATTTTCTTGGCATCTTTTAATGTGCCTTTTACCCTTATGACCTTAACAGTTTTTGTCGGCTCGGCAAATCGGGAGAACTTCACCGCATAGGAATTTTCCCGTATGCGTTCCGTTATCCTTTCATTGGTGTAATCATCGCCGAGCTTGTAGAGCCGCTTCGGTCTTTGCCATCCCCTGCCGATTATCGTCCAATATTTTCGGTTGGGGTCAAAATTGATGCGGTATCCCATTTCCGACAACTGGCGGTCAAAGTCTTTCAGCGTAAATGATTTTGAGATGGCTTCGTCCACCGCCTGCCGTGCCACGCTGTCCCTCGTTGGCAGACCGTTTTTCTCGGCTTGGTATAAAGCGTAGGGCTTCTTCCTGCCGCTTGGGTGTTCAATGACCGATAAGGAATACTCACGGCACAATTCATCCGAACGCTTACGCAATAACCGCAGATTCTTTTTGTTATCGTGATAGTGCTTTCCGTCCACATAGGAAACGGAGTTGACAACAAAATGATTGTGCAGGCATTCCGTATTCAAGTGGGTTGCTACAACGACTTGAAATCTATCGCCCCACATCTTTTCCGCCAACTTCACGCCGACCTCATGTGCCTGCTCTGGCGTAACCTCGCCTGCCTTAAAGCTCTGGAATCCGTGGTAGCAGACAATCTCGCTCTCATCGTTCCACTGATGCTTGGCTATCATCATCTCGTCCCTTGCGGTGGCAGGGTCGCAGTTTACGCCCGTGACAAAAAACTGCTGCTCGGTCTTGTCGCCGTTGGTGGCATACTTCATCACATCGCCCATCGCCTGCAAGTCCGCATCCGTGTATTTGGGGTTGGCGGTCTTTTCTGGATTCTCGGCGTAGTCGATGGGGTGGTCGAGCCTGCCCTTTACGTCCCAGATTTCGCAGACCGCCATCAGCCAGACATCTTCCTCGGAACAAGGTATTGTCTGCTCACGTCCAGACGGAAGTCCCGCCACCGCTTGGCTTCGTCATAGAGCATCGGCGTATCTACAAAGTTTAGGGCGTTCGCCTTTGCCGCAAGCTGGTTGATACGGTTTCCGATTGCTGACAGCTCCCGCATGATTTTATAAAACTCTGGGTCTGGCTTTTCGCATAAACGGTAGCCCATGACCATCGACTGGAGCAGGGCTTGTCTGGAATGCCCCGACCTATCTGCAAGGGAGCAGAGGTATTCAGCTTCTTCCTCGGTCAGTCGGAACAGTATCTGTACGTTTCGCTTCCGCATCTGCATCCCCCTTTCCCTCGGACAGCCTGTTAATCTGCAACACGCACATGCACGCAACGCCGAACATCCCGCCGAGCGTTGTGCCGAGGATAAAATATATAAAATTACTCATCCTTAAAAACTCCTTTCTGCCTGCCGTCCTCTAGCGGCGGTCTTTTCCACGGGGTATTAGGGGCGTCCCCTAACAAGCGAATTTTGTTTCCATCGGCAGATGGATAACCAAATTCAGTGCTTGGTAAGACGTGTCTTTAATTCCCGTCCTCATACATACATTCTCCACACACGGGGCAGAAGTACGGACAGTCCGAACAATCTTCATTCTCAAATCCCCCGCCCTCGGTTTCCATTTCTTCATCTCCGTCCTCATTTTCATCCTTAATATCTGCTTCTCCGCAGACAAAATCCTCATCGGAAAAGCGGACAAGGTTAGTGTCAAACAGGATAATCTTTAACTTTTCCGCCGCCTGTTCGGGGCTGTCTGCATAAATAGAAACGGTCTTTTCAAAGTGACCTGTGAGCGTAACATCATATTTTTTCAATCTTCTTTTCCTTTCTTTTGGCTTTAAATTTTATCTGGTTTCATACTCTGTCTTAGAAAAAATCATCCGACAATCAACGGGCATCCCCCCTTTCACGGCTCTGTTTCTGCCTTGCAATCCCCAGATAGGACATTAAAAAATCGTTGAAGTCCTTGCCGACTGGTGGCGGTTCATCAACGATTCGATAGTCTTTCTGCAATAATTCTTTCAAGGCGACGGTACATAGCCGCCCTGCCCTGTCCTTATCCAGATGCAGATAGATAGTCTTGATTTGCGGATTTGCTTTCAAAAAAGTCGATAAAGCAACGGGAATTTTGCTGTCCTTTATCTCTTTCTTTGGCTGATACACGCCCGACAAAGAGAGCAGGTTTTCCGCTTTGTAATCCCTGCCCTCACACTTTAAATAGGTGGCATAGGACAATAAATCAATGGCGGCTTCAAATAAATGCACCGAAGAATACGGCTCTCTCGCCAGAAGCCGAAACGAATACCGTTTGTCACTGCCCGATGCGTCACGCTTGAAGCTGCTGATTGTGCCACGGCAGGCGGCATATTTCGGTGTTCCGCTTTCATCTTTACCAATAAAAACAGCATTGTGATAGTCAGCACTCTCGAAGATAATCCCCTCGGCGATGCACTCTTGAATAAGCTGATAATCAATGCCACGCCCGAAAAGATACTCGGTCACCCTGTCGCAATTTTTGTTCTTCGGGGGCAGGAGCAGAACCTTTGGCTCGTCTTTTTTCACGGCAGGGGGCGGCGGTTTCCAGTCCGTCATCGTCTGCCCTGTGAGAATTTCCACGGCTTCCACAAAGCCATACTCCTTAACTTTCATCAGATAATCAAGGGCGGAATAGCCGCCGAAGCCCCTCGACCACCAGTACCATTTGCCATTGGAAATCTTTAAGCTGTCATGCTCAGCGGTACAGTACACGTTCGTTGTGCCTTTGACTTTAACAAGATTACTCGGCTCATAAGCTCGAAGATAGGAAAGCAGGTCTATCTGCCTTGCCCGCTCAAGCACATCTGGGTCAATTTGCACATAGGGTCTACTGCTTCTCAATAAATAAAATCACCTTTCTTTCCCAGACAAAATCTTTTCCGTCTTAACCATATAGGACTTAAAATCAGCGATGGTCTGGCATAAATCTTCCATATGGGAATCCTCCCTCCCAATCCATTCCTCATAAATATCCTGCAAAAGATTCGGGGATTTCATAAGGGCTTTTGCCGCCTGTGGGGAATAATCCGCATCTGAAAAGCACTCTGCAATATCACTCTTTATGATGATTTGATATGCAGCATGGTAAATCTCCTGCGGGCTTTTGCTCAGAATATCCTCATGGAAATCGGCAAGCTCACGCTGTACTTTTTCAGCCAGTTTTTGATTAAGGGACTGTCTGTACTCTTGGTAATTCAATCACTCACCTCCTTGAAAATAAAATAAGCCGAGGGATTTTCGTAATCGAAAACCTCTCGGCTATGTAAAAAATATTTTATTACAAATACATTATCTATCACTATCATCTTCTGAATTACCGATTGTCGATGCTACAACTGGCGTATATGTAATAAAAGTTTCTTTTGATAAATCATAACATTCAGAATACAATGATTTAATATATTCTTCTGATATTCGTTGAAAATGTAATGTGTATATATAGTCTCTTTGCACTCTTGTCAACACATAATCTAAGCCTTGTACTTTTGCCAATTCATCTATTAACTCTCTCGTACACGCTGGATTCAATGTTTCTCGTCCTTTGGCTGTCATGATATAATTCCCTAATGATGTTATATCTTCTATAAAAAAAGCCAAATATACTTTTTTGTTAGGAGCTATTTTTTTCAAATTAGCTCTATATTCTGGAATATTTTTTTCATGTTTCTTAAAAGTTTCAACTATTGATTTGACATAATTGTCATAAGAAAAATCCACATTCAATTTCTTTTCTGTATAAAAGTATGCTTTAGGCTGTGAATGGTAATCCGTTATTATCTCGTCATCAATCCTTTTTTGCTCTTGAACTAACGAACTACCTTTTCGAGTTCTCTTTGACGAGTCTATTTGAAAATGTTCTATTCCTACAATAAAATCTTCTTTCTCATAATAAATATCTGGTCTTTCAAACGAAACAAAAGGTTCTTCAAATTTGGGTAAATTATTTAGGTCAACTCCCTTAGAATTGTAAAAATCATCTAAAACATCATCTATTATTATATCCCACAAAATATCTTCATCATCTAAATGAAGAACCCTTTTAGAATTCAATATAGCCATTTTAAGATTGGCTGCTTCATCATTATATCTGCTCATAATATATATACCTCCATAAGTCAATGGATATATATTTATAGTTTCTACATTTTTGATTAACTTGCTTTATTGCTAATATTGGAAGCTACTGTTGAATTTTTGATTTTGTTCCCATCACCTACAAATACAGAATTATCTTGAAAGATAATAATAATTTTCTCAACAATGACTTGCTGTTCATCTTCTGTTTTACTATCCCAGTCTATATCTAAATCATCCAATACTCCAAATTCTTTTTCAAGCAAAAGAAACGTTTCTAATAATAAATTTTCCACGACTGGAATAATGTTCATCACTTGAGAAGTATCTGTTTCTACTTCAGCTTCATAAATTATTCGCCCAGTTTTGGCAGAAATCCATTTACATTCGTAAGTTTCTAGCCGCCTTACAAATGATTGTCCTGTCTTAATCGCTTCTTGTAAAGCATAGATAGACTGTCCTGCACTATTGTACGTCAATCCTTCTATAATTTCTTCCTCTACATTATCAAGAGGAATTAATAAATTTTTACAATTCAAACCACCTTCAATATAACAACCTTTTAAACAACCTTTTACTCTTCTATATAAGGGAATATCCTCTAATTTTTTATATCCTTCAATCTCATTTTTAATCCACTGATTTAATTCTGTACTTCCAATTTTTTGAAATATTACTTTCGCTCTTTTCAAAGAAGTGTTTAAATCTATAGTACCATTTGCCAATTCCTTTATAATTTTACTATTCGCCATTATATCAACCCCTCCATCCATAAAATAATATCATGCCAAAAAGAAAACAATAATACAAATTCTACAATAAAAGAAGTTATTATTGATACCATAACCGAATGTCTATCTATAAAGTTTTTCTTTGGTATCTCATTATTGATTCTTTCAGCTATCGTAGAATTTTTAATTTTATTATTTTCTCCAATAAAAATTCCCATCACTATTCCTCCATTTCTTAATGACCGTTATCAACTTGTGTCCACAATAAGTTTCATATCCTAAACAAGTATTTCTTCCTTATGTATTCTTCCAAATAAAAAACATTCTAAAATTACAGATACAGATTGCACCAATTTGAGGTTTCCTCTTTCGTAAATTCAGAATGTTTGTTCTTTAGTATTTTAGCTAAGTTTAAATCATCTCACAAAATTTGTCAACTACATTTTGTGTGTTTTTCTTATTTTTTCCTATTTTTCACCAAGATATAGGTATCTATCCCTATTTATGATACAAAAAGACGGCATCAGCACTCACGCCAACACCGCCTTTTCCTCGGTCAGTCCGCTATAAAATTCCTGCTTTTTTCAGATACCCTACGCTGTCATAACAGCCACGGAAGTAGACTGACTGCATCTCCATATCCGTAAGTTTGTTTCTAAGCTCCATTACTTTAATCAGTGTGGCACATTCTTCCTCGGTCAGTTCCTCCGCTGTTTCCGTGTCAAACACGCCTAAGACTTTCGGATATTTCTCATACAAGCTCTCAATCTCGGCTCTCACGGCACGATATTCCTCATTTTCTTTGGACAGCTTTGCGATGACAGAACCGAGGTATTCATTAAAGATATTACTGTGAACATCTACAAAGGTTTCAAATCTGAACTCATCAGACATTCTTCCTCACCTCCGACTTTTTCTTATCGTTCTTTATTATACTGCCCAAAATAAAGCAATACAAATGTGCAAACTGGATTTTACCTCTCTCTGTCCGCACTTTTTTTCTCTGCCGGCTCACCGTTCTGCTCAGGCTCATCGTCAATAACAGCGTTGTCCTTTTCATTCAGATTCAGTTCGATATTGAGGGCGTTCAGCCTTTCCGTCTTTTCTTTCAGCTCATTTTCAAAAGCAAACGGTTTCTTTATTTCCTCTTTTGCTGTTTCAAGCTGTGCGATGGTTTCCTCCTTTCTGGTCTTGGCGGCTTCCAGACGGGCAGGGAGCTTGGCAATCTCATTTTCAATTCTGGTCAGATTGCCGAGGGCGTCCATGCCTAAATCCACCTTATATTTCCTCATTCCGCAGAGATTTAAGCAATAGTGGGCATTGACGGTATCATAGTAAACCTCCATCTGAAAGCCACGGTAGCTGCCAATTTCCACTGGATTTGACAGCGGGTTTTCCTTGCAGATAGCTAAAAGCATCCCGCCTGCGTCCGCCTTTTCTTTGTAGGTCACGCCATTTAAGGTCATCGGGCAGAACTTATCCTCCCCCTGCGGCTTATGCTGCCTGGCAATCTCTGCATCATTCCCATATGCTGTAATGCGTTCCTCATAGTCTTTAATCTCCTGCGGATAGTGCTTCAATATTCTGTCCTCAAGGTCGTAATGCTCGGAAAGATAGCTCTGCTTCAAGACTTTCAGCTTTGACACCTGCATATCCAAATCCATTTTTTCCTTGAAACGCTCATCTCCTGTGGCAAGCATTTTGACCTCTGCAAAAGAGAGGGCAACCTCGTCCACATCCTCAGCAGAACGGACGGGGCTTTTGCTCGTCATTATCTGGGAGATGAATTTCTGCTTTCCCTCCACAAGCTGATAGAGGTACGCATCAAAGGTCTGTTCCGTCACATAGCGATAGACTTCCACCTCTGGGAACATATTTCCCTGCCGCTCAATCCTACCCTGTCGTTGCTCTAAGCACGACGGCTTCCACGGGCAATCCAGATTATGAATGGCAATCAGCCTATCCTGACAGTTCGTGCCTGCACCCATCTTCTGGGTAGAACCGAACAGCACACGCACTTCACCGCTCCTTACCTTTGCAAACAGCTCTTTTTTCTGTGCATCGGTGGACGCTTCGTGGATAAAACGCACCTGCTCCGCAGGGATTCCACGCCGTATTAGCTTCTCCCTCATATCATCGTAAACATTAAATGTTCCGTCATTTTTCGGTGTGCTGAGGTCGCAAAACAATAATTGTGCCGCTTTGGTGTCGGCGTGTTCCTCCCAGATACGGTACATATTATCCACGCAGGCATTGACTTTGCTGTTCGGGTCGTCTGGCAGCATCGGGTCAATCAATCTCTGATCTAAGGCAAGCTGCCGCCCGTCGTTCGTTATTTTGAGCATATTATCAGATTGTGGCTTTACAAGCCTAGCCCTTACTTTCTCGGCTCGCTTGGCAAGCCCCGCCACCATTTCCGTCTGGATTTGGCTCGGCTTGGTCTTGATATTGCGGTAATTGACCTTTGGCACGGGCAGCTTCAGCATATCGGCGGTCTGGATGTCCGCAACCTCACGGAACATCTGCATCAGCTCTGGCAGGTTATAAAATTTCGCAAACCTCGTCTTGGCTCGGTAGTTTGTCCCCTCTGGGGAAAGCTCCAGAGCCGTGACTGTTTCGCCAAACGTGGACGCCCAACTGTCAAAATGCTGTAATCCGTTCCTCGCAAGGGTGTCATACTGCAAATACCTCTGCACGGAATACATCTCGACCATCGAGTTTGAGATAGGCGTTCCCGTTGCGAAAACCACGCCACGGTTGCCCGTGATTTCGTCCAGATAGCGGCATTTCATAAACAAATCGCTTGACTTCTGTGCTTCGGTCTGGGCGATGCCGCCCACGTTCCGCATCTTGGTGTAAAGGTAAAGGTTCTTGTAAAAATGGCTCTCGTCTATAAAGAGCCTGTCTATGCCCAATTCCTCAAAGTTTATCACGCTGTCTTTCCGCTTGGTGTCGTTGAGTTTATCAAGTTTTGCCTTGATTGCTTTCCTTGTTTTCATGAGCTGCTTGACCGTGAACTGCTCCCCGTGGGATGCCTGCACATCGTCAATGCCACGCTCAATGTCGTCAAGCTGCCGCATGAGCTGTTCCCTCTGGCGTTCCTCACTGATGGGGATTTTCTCGAACTGCGAGTGTCCGATAATCACCGCATCATAAGCCCCTGTCGCAATCCTGCCGCAGAACTTCTTTCGGTTTCCCGTTTCAAAATCCCGCTTGGTTGTCACAAGGATATTCGCACTCGGATAGAGCCGCAGGTACTCAGATGCCCATTGACCGACAAGATGATTCGGCACGACAAACATGGATTTCTGGCATAGTCCTAACCGTTTGCTTTCCTGTGCGGCAGCGACCATTTCAAAGGTCTTGCCCGCCCCTACTTTGTGTGCAAGGAGCGTGTTGCCGCCGTAAAGGATATGGGCAATCGCATTGACTTGGTGCGGTCTTAATTTAATCTCTGGGCTGATTCCGCCAAACGTGATATGGCTTCCATCGTATTCACGGGGTCTGATGCTGTTAAATGTGTCATTGTAGTAGCGTACAAGCCTGTTCCTCCTCTCTGGGTCTTTCCAAATCCAGTCCCCAAACGCCTGCTTTATCACCTCCTGCTTCGCCTGTGCTGCGGTAGTTTCCTTATGGTTTAAGACTGCTTTCTTGTTACCGTGTTCATCATAAATATAATCAAAGATACGGGTATCACGCAGGTTTAACGTATCCTCCATAATACGGTAGGCACTCGCCCGCTTCGTGCCGTAAGTGCTGTCCGCCTTGACATTCCCAACGTCGGAACTCTTATTCTCGATGAACCAGTCGCCGTTATATGCCGTGTAGCGTACTTTCAACTTGCCCTCCGCATAGCTTGACGGCGTTAAAAGCTCCAACATAAACTGCTGTATATCCTCCTGCGGTATCCATGTCGTACCCAGACGGACGGAGATTTCGCTTGCGGGCAGGTCTTTCGGGATGACCTTTTCCAGAGCCGCCACATTGACTGCAAGCTCTGGGTCTGCCTTTGCCGCTATCCCTGCGACTTTCTGCTTCTCCCGCACGTTGCCCGATAAATATTCGTCTGCGGTCACATACCTTGCAGGCTCGGAAGATGGCACTTTGAAGATAACGCCCTGCAAATCATTGATGATTTCCTCCTGCGTCCTGCCTGTGAGCCGTGCCATATAGGGTAAATCGACACGGGCTTTCTCCCCGATGGAGAGGGCAAGTGCTTCACTGGCGGTTTCCACAAAGGTCACTTCATGGTGGGGCTTTATCGTCCTCTTTGAGAACATATCCGCCTTTCTTTTAAATTTCCCCTCATCGTCAAGCACTTCAAGTGAGCATAACAGGAAGTAGCTTTCATCTGCCGCAAAAGCAAGGTAGTTCCCCCTGCTGTTAATCAGACCGTACTTTTTTGTAAATGCATCATATAAGCGGTTTAAGTTTTTCTGTTCGGTCTGTATCATTTCCTCTGGGTAATCGTCGGTCTGGTACTGGATAAGCTTTCTCACGCAGTCACGGATTTCCAATAATCCCTTAATGCGGTTTTCTGCGGTCATGGATACCTTTGCAGGGGTCATGGTGTTATTCTCTCGGAAGTAAACCCTGCCGTCCACAAGGACAAAAGAGAAGTTCCGCACGTTCGGGTCGGCAGGGATGGATTTGTCCTGCTCATCAGAGATTCGGTCAATCTCATTTTCAATCTCTGGGATTTCGCCGTCTATCCGCTGCATGGCTTCATGGAGAAGCCCCGCAAGCGGCATATCGGGATAGGCTTTGCAGGCACTGTCCATGCCGAACCTTGTGCTTTCCATCTTCATCTTGCCTAAAATCATTTCTGGGTGGGATACAAAATAGCTGTTCATCGTGACGCCGTTTTCATCTGTGTCAAGGTGTACCCACTCTGGTTCAATGTCAATTACGCTGTCACGCTTTTGCAGGATAAGGATGTCGCTCGTGACCTCCGTGCCTGCGTTTGCCCGAAACGTATTGTCGGGAAGCCTTACCGCACCTAAAAGCTCGGCTCTCTGTGCGATATACTTCCGCACCTCTGGGCTTGCTTTGTCCATCGTCCCCTTAGAGGTGATGAACATCACAACGCCGCCTGCCCGCACTTTATCCAGAGCCTTTGCAATAAAATAGTCGTGGATTAAAAATTTCTGGGCGTTGTAGTGGCTGTCGTTGACCTTAAACTCCCCGAACGGGATATTGCCAAGCACCACGTCAAAGTGGCTGTCTGGGAGCTTTGTGTCCTCAAACCCCTCAATGGCGATACTGGCTTTCTGGTAGAGCTGCTTCGCAATCCTGCCCGATAACGGGTCAATCTCAATGCCGTGCAGCTTTGATTTCTCCATGCTGTCGGGTAACAATCCTAAGAAATTTCCTGTGCCGCAGGACGGCTCCAAAATGTTCCCCTGTGAGAATCCCAGACGGTCAAGTGCTTCATACATTGCCTTGATAACGACGGGCGGCGTATAAAAAGCGGTCAGCGTGGATTCCATAGCTGCACGGTATTCCTCGTCGGAAAGTTCCGCTTTCAGTTCCTTGTATTCGTTTGCCCATGCCGCATTTTTTTCATCAAACGCCATAGACAGACCGCCCCATCCCACATACTTTGCAAGGGTTTCCTGTTCTTCGGGCGTGGCAAGGCGGTTTTCTATCTGAAGGTCGTGGAGCAGACGGATTGCTGCCATATTGTTTCGGAACTTCTCTTTTGCACCGCCAACGCCTAACGCATCATCGGTAATATGATAATTGTGGCGGTCGGCAGAAACAGCAGGAGAAGTCGGATTTGCCGTTTTGGGAACTTCTGCTTTTTCTTCGGGTGGTAATTCTTCCTGTGCCTGCTCCAAGAGCCTGCGGACATAGCCGATTTTCTCCACACGGTTTATCGGGAAGCCTGTGCTGTTCTGGAAAGTAATGTCACGCATGGAAACATCGCCGCTGATTTTACCGACGCTTTCTATTACATAACGGCGGTTGTCAATCACAAGCCCTTTGCCGATGAGGTCAGAATTATCCTGTGCAGGCAGAAGCCCTCTGTCTTGGCTCTGCGTAGGCTCGACCGCCTTTTCCGCTTTCGGGCGGTGGGAGTACAGAGCTTTTTCCGCTTCATCAAATGTGTCAAAGCCTCCTGCTGTCGTATTGGCAGTATCCCTTTGCTCATCATATCCGTATCGGTTGTAATATTTGCCGTTAGGATACTGCATGATAACGACGGCTTCATCACCAGACAAGTATCTTGCTATGATAGGGCTTGCCGCTTCCTTATCCGCAGCGGTTTTTCTGACCTTTAAAAGTCCTGCTTCGGCATCTTCCTCGGTTGGATAGGTCAGTACCATACCGTCCCCGTTGATATAATAATCCCCACGGCTGTTGTCCCAGATAGCATAAGCATCTTCGGGGTCTGGGAAAGCGTCGGAAGTCATTGTGACCTCAAACCGTTCTTGTAGCGGCTCGGTTTCCTGTTCCTTAGCAGACATTTCATCAATGGCAGGCTGTTCCTCTTTATTTTCTATTTCTTCGGTCTGTTCCTTATCCCCGCCTTTCCTGTTCCAGTCGGATTCGGTAGCCAAAATCTCGGCAAGGAGCTTTTCATCTTCTGCCGTCAGCTCGGTATGACGCTCTAAGAATGGGATGAACACATCCTGCCCGAAACGCAGGGATTCCATTTTCTCTCGGTAGTAATCTTCCCCCTGCCGTTTCCATTCTGGGATAAACGGGCAATCGGGGGAGAGGGAGTATTCATAAAAATTTCGGATATGGGCAATCAAATCTCCCTCACCATCACCGATGTCAAACCGCCCCTCATAATGAAATTCTTCCCCGCCGATAACTGCATGGATTTCAAAGTCGGTCTTTTTATACCAGCCGACACCCTTACTCTCATCCAGTCTTTCATAATGCTGTTTTTCATCTAAAACGCCAAGCAGCCTGTTCCCAAGTGCAAAGCTAAGCTCCGTAAATCGGTCGTTCAGCTCCCTGTCATAAAAAGCAGGATGCTCGGAGAACCCGATGGAAAACGTGATGCTGTCGGGCTTTTCCCCGGCAAGCGTTTCCGTTTTCTGGCTTTCGGTGATGACCGTTTTCAGATGGTCGTTGGCAGGGTTTTCTTTTAACTTTTCCTCAAAATCACCCCTGCTGAACTCTTTTCCAAACAATGGGAACTCCGCATTACGCAAAGACACGGCGTTTTCATCAAAGGCTATGATTTCATATTTATCCGCACCGATATATACCACATCGCCCTCATGGTAGAGGTAGTGGAGAGGGTACAGCTCCGTAAGCTCCTGAGAAAAACGCCACGAATTGCTTCGGCTGTAAACGCTTGTAGTCTTTTTCTGCACTAAAGCCAAAAAATCAAGCATTTCCTGCACGTTATCTGGATGCTGCAACGCCTGCTCCATAAGGTCGGCAGGCATATCCGCAAAATCCTTGCAGCCAACCACGCCCAACAAATCTTTCTCATATCCGTCCAAATCTCGGATAAAATCAGAGAGCCGCAGGGCGAGCGTGTCCCTCTTGTCGGCAGGCGGCAGCTCCCTTTTTTCTTCAATGAACCGCTGCCTTTTTAGCTTCCTCTGGGTGTCGATTTCATACTGTGGGGCAGAGATGCTTTCCAGATAATCGGCATAATGGTCTTTCTCTTTGGGATTGAGATAGCGGTTATCCTTAACAAGCTCACGCAGGCGTTTTTCCGCTTTAGACCAACTTAAAACAAGGTCATGTTCAGTGGAAATGCCGGCACGGTCAATGGCGATGCCCTTGCCGCTATACCACACATATCCCTCCGTGCCGTCTGAAAAGTCAACAAAGAAACCGCCCGTGCCGTATTCCCTTTTCAGAAAATCAATGTTATTCTTTTTATCTTCCTGCTTCTGGAACTGATGGTAGATGCGGTATTTACCATCCGCATAGCTGCTTCCTTTTACAAGGACGGCATCAATATCCTCCTGTGAAACAGCAAAAGCAGAGGATTTTTCGTCCTCTGCTTCAGCTATCATTTCAATCTGTTCGTCTACGGTCGGGAGATTTGCGGCAACCTCTTCCTCATTGGCAACGCTGCCTTTTTCAGTTCCCGCCTGTTTTTCTGGCTCTGCTGTCTGTGCCGCAGCCGTTTTTTCTTCCTGTCTGCCACCGTCCGATTCTGGCTCTGATTTTTCTAACTGTACCGCAGGCACTCCTTCCGTCTGCCAATCATCCTTCGCCTGCGGCTCGGATTCTTGGGACGTCAGTTGTAAATCAGTTCTTCCAGTATCACTTCCTCCGCCTGGCTGCGGATGGCGTTCATCGCCTGCACCCACTGCATCGGTGCTTTCTCTTTCAGTTCCTCCGTCACGCCCTGCTCCCTGCAAAGCTGCTTCGTCAGAAGCTCCAGCCGCTGCAATGCCGTCTGCTCGGTCTGGTGCAGGTGTGCGTTCAGCCCGCCCGACGTCAGCAGGTTGAGGTAAGCCACCCTCTTGTTCTGCTCCAGATAATCCCTGTGCATCAAAGCGTACCTGCCAAGCGGAAGCTCTGGCTCTGTCGGTAATGTTAGGTCGGGAATAAGATAATCCGCCTGTTTCGTGTAAGTGATTTCGCTCATTGTATTCGCTCCTTTCGGGTTGTTTCCTGCCTTTATCATACTGGCTTGTGATATTTCTTGCAAATGTGCGGTTCTGCTGTTTCGCTTCGATTTGCACATTTCGGACTGCCGCAGAGATTTCCCGCAACGCCATCTCGGAAATGTCGCTTGTGGCGATGCCGATGGCATTAAGGGTGGCAGGCGTATTGAAATTTGTGATGTCAACAAAATCCTCAAGCTCAAAATAGCCGTCCGCATCCAGCCCGCAGCGGCTCAAAAGCATATATGCCACGCTGTTTACGGCAAGCCGCTTGTAAATCACTTCTATATTAAAATCGTCCAGTTCCTCTAAAAAACTGTCTTTCGTACAGCCTTTAAGCTGTGAAAGGTAATCGGGCAGGTTATCCTCCACGGCGTTCTCCGCCGTCTGCATTAAGAAATCAGCAAAGTCGCTGCCCTCCGTACCGCCGAACCTGTCCGCAAGCCGTTCCATGACAGGCTGCTCGTACCGCTTATCCATCTGCCATATCGGGACGGGTCGGCTTCCATAATAGCCCTCATGGGTGTCGGAAACGTCAAAATAATATTTCAGCGTGTTCCTGCGTCCTTTCGGGTCAAAGACCGCTATGCCCCTGCTGTCCTTATTTACCCACCTCTTAAAGAGCCTGTTCCAAGTGCCAATCTCGGCAACAGCGACAGCGTCTGGGCGTTGGGCATAGATTAAGAGCTGCTCGTCAAAGCGGCACTTGTAGTTGCGGCAGGCAGAGGATAAAAAGCCCTGCCAAGCCTGCGGGTTTCTCGTGACGTCCCTCCCTGTGCGGCGGTACAGCTCTGTGATTAGCTGGTACTTTGCAGCCATAGGCTCACACCTCCTTATCGTCCTAAATCCCTGTTTTTATGCTTCCTGTCATATTCCCCGCACCGTTCGGCGATTTCGGAATACATCTTTTCCCTCATATCCCGCTCATAGGCTCGGTATTCCTTTGCCTTTTCCGTGGGCTTGTACCAGACGCTTTTCTGGTCGGCTTCGTCCATCTGCCCGTAACGGTCGTCAATCTGGTCAATAAACCTCTGATAGATGGCACGGGCGGCAGGGGCGTCCTTTGCGTATCGGTAACGGTCAAGGCTTTTATGAGAGCCACGAAGCTCGGCATATTCATAGAGCATACGGATAACCTCACGGTCAAGCCCTTTCTGCCCCTCGGCGGCATAGATTTCCGACAATCCCTTGCACCTCCATGAATGGTAGGGAGATGTGTCATTGGAGCTGTGGGAAGACACATACACGCCGTCTTTCTTTACCGTAATGCGGTTGATAAGCTCGGTACTCAATCCCTATCACCGCCCGATAAAACAATCTGTTCCATAAAATATCAATCCTCCTGTTGTCCATGCCCCGCCTTTAGGCAGGGGCATAGCTGATTTTGTTTTGTTCCATCCTCTGTGCAAACTCCCGAACGGCGTATTTTACGCCGTCAATCTCTGCATGGGTTTCGTCCAGATAGCGGCAGACGGCAAAATAATCCTCCCCGTTCCCGTAAAGCATACGGATGATGCCGCCATCGGGAACAGAAAAAAGTGCCTTTCCTACGCTGTCCGTCATGCAGATTTTCCGTCCTCCGCTCATTCCGTGCCACCTCCCAGAAAAGAGATGACCTTGTTCCCTTTGATGCTCTTTTGCAGCTCATTGATGAGAGTGATGTCCGCAACCGTGATTCCCTGCATGGAGAGGATGTCGTCCATCGTCATGGCGGCGATGGCTTTCTCATCAGTAAACCCTGCTTCAAAGACTTTGTTTAACACTCTGACCGCTTTCTGGTTTACAGCCATTCCATATCCCTCCTATCGTTCATACTCTTTTTGCTTTGACGACAAAGACGGTAATCTTCCGCCATTCAAATCCAATATCTGCTCAAGATATTCTTTTTCCTTATCCTCAAATATTTCATAAAAGAAATCAGCAAAACCCTCGCCGTCTTTCCTTTCGGGTGAATTGTCAATACCGTCACACCATTGACGACAGGCTTCCTCCAATACCATAGCAAAAACAGCTTTCTTTTCCCTGCTTCTTGATATATCCTGAATCGTCATACCACTTCTCCTTACCGCTCATGCTCTTTATGCTTCACCGCTCTTTGCTGTTTCACATCTTCTGTTTTAGGCTCATAGGCGTGTCCGTTCCTCTCCATACGCTCGGCAAACTCGCAGATGTGGTAAAGGTTGCTGCCTACCTCGGTATGGTACTCATCAATATAGCGGCAGGTCTTTTCCGCTTTTTCTCCCCAACCATAAGTGATGATGATTTTACCGCCGTCTGGGATGCGGAACTTCTCTTTGTAATGCGGGTCAATAAAACGGATGCCCTGTTCTGCTTTTGCCATATGCTTATCAAGCCATTCTTTCACATAGCAGTAACAGTAAAAATTATAATCACCTTTGGTCGGGTTGCATCGGAGCAGGAAAGCGTGTTTCTCCGTATCCACACGGAAGCCGTACTCCGCACAATAATTACCCTTAAAAGCACTTTCGGGATTCTTCCCCGCAAACGCCGCCATATCATAGCGGTTGTGGAGAATCCCTTTATCTTCACGCAGGGCGTTTATCACATCATCAAGCTCCGACTTAAATTCATCCGTTTTCCACTGCTCCCTTGTATCAAACCAAGTAGTGTAAAAGCCATATCCAGAAGCTGCAAAATCCCCTCGCAGATACCCGATGCACCCTGTCTGCCCCTCAAGCTGCATACTCTGGGCATAGGTGTATTTCTGTTCGGGCTGCGTCAAAGCTCGTATCTCCATCAGCGTTCCTCCCTGCTCTTTGATTTTTTCGCCTTTTCCTGTTCCTTGATTTTAGAAAGGGCTTCCTTTGCCCAATTGGGCATTTTCTCTGGCTTGATTTCTCCAAGCACATCGTACCTTTCCCATCGGGCGTGCCTGCCGTCTGCAAGCGAAGTTCCAAACACCGCCTGCCCCCTGCCGCCCCTCGCACCGTGCCCGCCGTCCACCAATACAAGCTGATAGGCGGAATGTCGGTACTCATAACGATTGACTTCGGCATTGATGACAACAACTTTTCCCACAATATTTTTATCCCTGTCATCGGGGAAACAGTCAGAAATGGTAAACGGCGTCATGTCGAACTTGAATTGTTCCTGCTCGGCTCTCACAATCCCTATCTGCTCCTGCACCCTGTCCGTAAAAATCTGCATGGCTTCCAGATAATCGTCAGAACCGACCGCATCCGTCACCCATTCTGCGGACAGGGGATTGTCATAAGTGCAGTAGCAGACTAAAAAAGGATATTCCTCTTTCAAATCCACACCGAACACGACTTCCTTTTTACCGATATGGATGCTCTGTGTGACCTCATAGGAGCTAATCATCCGTTTTTCTTCATTCTCCATCGGGCTTCTCCTTTCCCTGCTTTTTCTCCCTCTGCTCATCTAAAATCTTTCGGATACAGACATCGCAGAAGATGGTACGACTGTCCTTATATCGGGGATAAGGACAGGTCGTGCAGTCATATTTCTTTGGGTTTTCATTGCTGCTCATGCTACCGCTCACGCCCATCGTGCTGCTTCGCCTTTTTATCGGGCTGCTGATTGTACGGCATCTGACACTCCGACTGGTAGCGTTCATTCATCTTTTCCCTTGCCGCTTCAAGGGTGTTGCAGTAACAGCCCCAATAATAGTTGCCGCCGCCTTTGCAGTACCAGCATACATACGGGTTCGGGGCTTTCGGGTGATGCCCGATGACAAGCTCCGTATTCCCGATAGTGCAGCTCTCTATGATTGCATAGCCCTGATTGGAGCGTGTTTCACCGTTCATAGGCGTTCCTCCTTTCTCTGGTTTGCCCACGTTCTCTGGGCATAGAGGTATGCCCTTGTGGTATTTCCTTTTGTTTTCCGTCCATATATTGCTGCAATTCATACTGGCAGGGGACGTACAGCCTGCCGTTCTCCACGCAGCGGAAAATATCGCATTTCTTATCCGTGGATGCAGCGTAAAAATCATCATAAGAGTAGGAAAATTTCTGGCTTCCCTTACCATAATAGTCAGCGGCAAAAAAGCCAAGTTCCCTGTCTGTTTTTAATCTGCGGGTAATCTTGAAAAAATCATCTTCCCGCTTTGTGAACTGCCGCTCTGGGATAAAGTGATGCCCACCGTATTCAAAAGATTTATCCTGCATTTTTCACCTCACGATTCTTTTGCATATTTACGGTATGCCTTTTCGCCTGCGGCTCGAAGCTTCCGTACTCTTGTGCTGCCAAGCAGTTCGGGGTATTTCTCCTGCAGCTTGCGGCGTGTCCTGCCTACGCTTTCAAAGCCCGGCAAGCCAAGCTCTTTATGATTCGTCAGTATCTGGGCAAGGGGCATATTTCCCGCATCCGCCAGATAAAGATTGCAGAGGGCAAGATACAGCACCATGTCGTCATTTCTGGCATCCTCATTCTCTTGCAGGACAGCTTTCACTTTCCCCTCTATGGTTTTTAAATTGTCCATAGCTACCTCCATAAATGGAAAGAGGACGGTCACTTTAAACCGCCCCAATCCACATAATCCTTGTTTCAACTTATTTCTTCCTGTTACGGATTTTCAGCCATACCGCCGCACTTACCATGAATACGGCAAGAACGGCAGCAATGATTGTCTTTGTCCTCATCCCTTAGTCCTCCTTTTTCTTTCTTCCGCTCTTGTATCCCACAAATCCGAAGATTCCTGCACCGATTGTAAATACCGCCGCAAGGCTCACCCATAAGCCTAAGCTGAAATCATCTCCTGTTTTCGGCGTGTCACGGAGTTCGTTGTGCATGGTGACGGTCGCCGTTTCGTCTGTCTTGATGGTCACTTTCTGGTCGGCAGGCAGGATATAGCCAGAGGATGCCTTGTCGCTGACCTCGGAAATGGTGTATTCGCCGATACGCAAGCCGTCAATGACGATTTCGCCGTTCTTGTCGGTGGTAAAGGTCTGGTCGTAATCTTTGCCAATCACACGGAAAGAGAAGCCCTCCACCTTGCCGTCAGAGGAAGTCTTGACGATTTTAAGGCTGCCTTTCTGTGCTTCATTTAAGAATCCCTTGCCCGCTTCATTCTCCACGTTGTAGGTCTTGCCGTTTTCCTCAATGGATACGGGATAGACATTCTCATCAAGCACGAAGCCTGTCGGGGCGGTTTTCTCACGGACAAGGTACTTGCCGTAACGCAGGTCGTCCATCTGGTACACGCCTTTCTCCACCTCGCCCATCTCGCCAAGCAGCTCGTCTTTCTTATCCAGTTTTCCATCTTCGTTCGTATCAGAGTAAACCTCAAATACCGCACCCGTGAGCTTGTTTTCTGGGTAGTCCTTATCTACCTTAGTCAGAGCGATATTGCCCGTGATGAAGTAATTGACAAGCTCTACCTCTACAACTTCATCAACCTCATTGATTGTCACGCTGATTTCTTCCTCGGAGAGTACATAACCTTTCGGGCTTTCAATTTCACGGATGACCCATGTGCCATACGGAACTTTCTCAAAAGAAAAACTGCCGTCATCCTCGGATGTGGCAGTTGCGATTGCATTTTCCTTTGTATATTCTGTTGTGCCTGTCTGAAAGATGCCGATTAACGCACCGCCCAAGTCCTCGCCGTCCTCATTGGATTTCTTACCGCTTACCGAGCCGTAAATCAGTTCGTTTTCAATGGCTTCGCCCTCGTTTGCCGTGATATGCACAACGGCGGTTTCCTGCCCTGCATACTCAAAATCAACAGGATATTTCTCGTCACTTATAAGATAAGCGGAGTTTGTTTTGATTTCCTGCACATAGTAGCTGCCAATCGGCAGGTCGCTGACTGCCTTTCCGTGACCGTTTTCATCAAGGAAGATAACCTCAATCAGTTCATCCGCAGGGATAGAAGAACCGTCTGCGGCGGTCAGTTCCTCGGCGGCATACAGACCAAACGTAACGTCTTTGATTTCTCCGTTATTGCCTACGCCGTATGCTTCGTCAACCTCAAGGCTCTTGATTACGTCGATTTCCACACGCTGACGCTCATTGTAAAAATCCGTGCCTGCTTCCGTCACTTCGATTTCCTGCCCTGCATACACAAGCTCCACGGCGTGGACTTCCCCACTTAACACCATGCCATACGGGGCAGTCACTTCCTTAACCTCATATCTTCCCAGATACAGTTCTTTCGATTCTGCCGTGCCGTCCTCACCTGTGGTAAGTGTGTCTACAACCTCGCCTTTCTCGGCTCTGACCGTTCCGTCTGTCGTAATGATGTCCTCGGCTGCTGTAATCTCATAGACTGCACCCTCAAGGCTCTCTACTGCAAAAATCGGCTGATACAGCCCCTTGTTTCCTGATACCCTGCTGAATACCTCCCCAGACTTTTCTACCGTGATTTTTCCTTTCTGTGCCACGTTGGAGCGTTCCACTTTGACAATCGTGATGCCGCTTTCATCCTCGGAATTTTCCTGTTCTACATCAAAATAGACTGGCTCGGAATCCAGAACATATCCATACGGAGCCTGCACCTCAACAAGTGAGTAACCTTTGCCGTATTCCAGAGTCTGCGGCGTGATAAGCTCTCCGTCTGCTGTGGTGTAGAACGTGTCAATCTTCGTCACTTCGGGATAAGTGAATGTCATCGTCACAAGGTTTCCCTCTGGGTCGTAAATCTGGAAGCCAACGCCTGCATACGGGATAACTTTGCCTGTTTCCACGTCTTTCTTTACGACTTTGATATAGCTCTTAAAATTGGCGTTATTGATAAGGTAGCGGTAAGTCTGGCTGTCCTTGCAGATAAATACGTCAAAATCTTTCATCAGCTCACGCCCGTCCCATCCAGAGGTCTGATGCACGGTATAGATGCCGTATGGCATATCCTTTGTCTGGGCAAAGCCGTTTTCATCGCAGGTTAAAATATCACGTTCCGTTTCCTCCGCCGCATCAAAGCTGCCTGCGGATTTTAAATATACCTCAAAAACAGCCCCCTCCTCTGGGGTTTCAATCTGGGTTTCGCCATTGTCGGTATGCTTGATGATGGCGATATTGCCTTTAATGACCTGCTCGTTTACATCATTCTTTGCAGAATTATATTCCACGGTGTAAAGCTGCGGCTCTGCCCCTACATGGTGTACGGTCGTGTCCAGAAGATAGCCCTCGGACGGGGTAATCTCACGGATGCTCCAGTCATCGCCGCACACATAATATTTTGTTGTGAACTGCCCGTTTTCATCGGTGGTGTAGGTGTCAACCAGTTCCTCACCCTTATAAATGCCGTAAACCGCACCTGCAAGGGAAGCGTCGCCCTGCGGCTTCTTTCCCATTTCCACATCGGTCTTTAATACCGTAACATTAAACTTCTTCAAAATATTGTGGAAGCTGCGGTTCGTGACCTTTTTCCACTCAATCGGGGCGGTCTGGGATGCAGGGACAACATAGCGGACTGCTGTATCCACTTCCTCAAGGGTATAAGGCGTGCTGCCGCTGATAAGGACGTTTTCAAACTTCGCCAGTCCATTCTTATCGGTTATGGCATATTCATCAACAGCCAAGCCGCTCAATGATGTTCCGTAAAGGTGGAACTTCACGCCCTCCACAAGATTATCCTCGGATGTTTTCACTACTTCAAGGCTTCCACGCTTCAAGGTATTGCTGAATGTGACCGTAGAGGTTTTCCCTCCGATAATCGTCACGGTCTGGGTTTTCTGCGGCTCGTAGCGGTCGATGGACTGTTCTGTGACCGTATAAGTGCCAGGGAATAAGCCCTCCACTGTTATATTTCCGTTCTTGTCGGTTTTCACGGTCTTATTGAAGCCGTCGCCTTTGATGGTAAAGGAAATCCCCTCAACAACTCCGTCCTCGGAAGTCTTTTTCAATGCAACCGTGCCTGTCGGCGTTTCCACGTTGATATATGCCATCATGGTGTCCACGTTTTCCACACCCGTAATGACGTCCTGCAGGTTTGGGTCGCCGTAGGCAATCATCATCGCACCGCTGCTGACCGTCGGCGTGTTGTTTCTTGCTGCGGTAATCCTTGCCTTGCCGTCAATTGCTTTTGATGATGTGATAGTCAGCTTGTTTCCAGACTTAGACACTTTTACATTGCTGTCAGAGCTTGTAAAGGAATATTCGGATAACACGCCGTTGCTGTCGGTCAGCGTAAGGCTGTATTTGCCGTCCTTATAGGCAAGCTCCTTTGTGATGTCTTTCTTCCCTGCCGACATGAAGCTCGGAATCGTGCTGTGCCTTGTCATCAGCGACACAATCTGGTCGTAAGCCGCCCTTGCCCCGCTGTTTGCATAATTTGAGCCAAAGTGCAGGCTGTAAACGGTCGTGCTTGTCTGGCTGTACGGGCTTGTGGCGTTGCGGCATCCTGTGACGAACTCCCACACAAGGGTCTGGGTGGCAAGCCATTTCTCATCATCGCTCCCAGATAAATTCCCGCTGTTGCCCTGATACCCATAGAGCAGGGCAAGCCCTACCGCTTTTCTCTGCTCTGCGGAGAGGGCGTTCCAAGCGTTGGAAGATGCTTTTGCAAGCGTGTTGCCTGTTTTTAAAGGCACGCCCGGCTGAAGGCAGAACGCCGTTTCCCCGTCCACATACATACGGTATTTGTATTCGCCCGTCCCTCCTGCGGTATGACCTCCAATGTTGGCACTGGAATTATATCTCATGGCGTTCCCTGCACCGTCGTAGGTGTGGGTAAAGCTAATCGTTCCGATGTCGCCCGCTGCAAACGCTGTCGTGGCAGGGACGGCGGACAATGCCGTGACCGCAGCCAGAGCAAACGCCGCAGCCCTTTTGAATAATTTACGAATCTTCATTCATTACCTCCTGTTCGTTTTCATGTTGATAGTTGACTTCTGGCAGAAAAAAAGCCGCCCATGTGGACAGCCTTTAATAGTTCTTTTCTCGGATAGTTACTGGCAGTATCTAGGGGGAGAGGTGTGGAGAGGGGGAAGTTAAAAAATTTTTTCTGTTTCCCAAAGGGCAGACTTTCCCCTCGGTGTCCACTTCAAAATCCCCATCTTTCCTGCCTTACCTCTCGTGAGCCTTGTTCCGCTGCAAGTGGCGGTTATAAAACTCCAACGCCTTTACGACAAAATCCGTTTCCTGCCCTCTGGGGATGGATTTTGGTATGAGCTTGGTTATCCGCTCGTCCTTAAAGGCAGGCTTCTCTTTCTGGTTCGGCTTATCCTCCTGCATAATGCTCTGGATAACCTCGTCCGTGAGCTTTCCCTCCTGCATAAACTTTTTCATTTTGATA
Organism: Lachnospiraceae bacterium; assembly: GCA_910574885.1. GTDB lineage: Bacteria > Bacillota > Clostridia > Lachnospirales > Lachnospiraceae > Sporofaciens. The sequence continues at coordinate 91,463 of CAJTDD010000006.1, forward strand.
GCCTGTGCAAGTGAAGGCGTGGCATCATTGTAGCCCATTGCTTCAAGCAGGGTGTATTGCTGTTCCTCGGAAAGATAAGAAATCTCTACCGCAGGACGAAAAGCAATCTGGCGTTCATCTACCATTTGCAGAATTTCGGGTACAAGTTCAGTTAAGCGGATAAAGCGACGTACTTGGTCTTGGCTTTCGCCAACAAGCTCACTTAATTTCTCACGAGAAGTTTTGTTTTCTGACTTCTGTGCCACTGGCACAGAAGTTAAATCACTTCTCTGTCCTTGCCTGTTCATAGCTTCTAACCGCATCTTATATGCAAAGGCTTTCTCACTCGGCAGAATAACAGAGCGTTGGAGATTACTTTCAACCATGACAATAATTGCTTCATCATGCGTCAACTCCTTAACCTCACATTTCAGAGTTTCAAGTCCTGCAAGCTCGCAAGCCTTTTTCCGCCTGTGACCGCTGATAAGCTCGTACCGTCCATCCTCTTTTTGCCGAACTGTCGCAGGGGTCATTACGCCGCTCCGACTGACACTTTCCACAAGCTGCTCCATATCCTCATTCATCAAAACCTTGAATGGGTGGTCTGGGAACTCATCAATTTCGGAAATGGGTATCTCCCTTATCTTGCTTAGATTCGCTTCTGCTCGGCTCTCGTCTGTTTCAAAGAGGTCATCGTATGCGGTCAGCTCGATTCCTGTTCTTTTGCTTCTCGCCAATCTCTGCCACCTCCTTTCCAAACTGCTCATAAGCTGCGGCTACCTTGCCGCCTTTGTCGTAGGCAAAAATGCTCTTGCCCTCTGCGGTGGCTTCTACCGCACGGATGGAATGGGGTATCTGGGCATCAAAAACTTTAATCCTCTGCCCGTAGGCACTCTTTACCGTTGCGGTAATTTCTTTAGAGATGTTCGTGCGTGGCATTACCATCGTCATCAAGATACCGTCAATCCGCAGATGGGGATTGATTTGCCGCTTGACTTTAGACACGGAGCGAAGCAACAGCTCTAAGCCCTTTGCAGAAAGATAATGGGGCTGTGTCGGGATAACCACGCTGTCAGCCGCCGCAAGTGCATTGATTGTGAGCATACCTAAACTCGGCATACAGTCAATGAGGACTGTATCATAATTCTTTTTTACCTCATTGATACAGGTTTTCAGCACACTTTCACGGCTTATGGCGTTTATCAGCCTTACTTCCAGTCCCGACAGTTCAATGTTGGATGGGAGCAGGTCAACGCCCTCATTATGGTGCAGGATAGCTTTCTGGACATTGGCAGGCTTATCGTCTATCACATCCTGCATGATGCTTGAGAGCGTATCCGACAAATCATCTGGTCTGCCATAGCCAAGCGACATAGTTAAATTTGCCTGTGCATCGGCATCAATGAGCAGGACTTTTTTACCTTGCTGTGCCAGACTGACACCCAGATTGACCGCCGTAGTGGTCTTGCCGACACCGCCTTTCTGGTTGGTTAAAGCAATCACTTTGCAATTTGACATAGGTGCGTCCTCCTTTCGCATAAATTTAGCCACTTTGTCAAGGTGGCTATGTAAAGGATTCATGGCAATAAAAAAAGCCGACTGGCTGTTTTTACTTGCTAAACTACACCAATCGGCTATGTAAAAATCTATTCAGTTTTATTATCTGCCCTTTAATGATAAGGCTTCCCTTATTCTCTCTATATCCCATTTCTCTGGGAACAATACCGCCATAATATGAAACGCATCTATCAGCCCTGCAATATACGCATGAGTACCATATTCAAAATCCTGCTTATCTCTGCAATCTAAAAGACGTTGGCAAACTTCCCTCTGCTTCTCCGTCAAATCAAGCTGATTAAAGGCATCCTCTGCACTTCCCTCATTATTACTATCTTTTTGATAACTTGCATCCGCTTGTAACAGTTTCAATACAGATTCATCTTTTAGTTTCTCGACCGCCATTTTCACCAGTTCTTTAAATTCCTTATCACACATCACTTCTTCCTGCCATTTCTACCCTTAACTTTTTTACAGGTGCATGGATAACCTTGATAATAAGCTCATCAACACAATCTGTATATCTGCCCTGCTGAATGAGCTGATTTTTCAGTTCCACAAGACTATGTAATAAAATGCTCCGTTCCTCACTATCAACATATAAATGATTTTTCTTTTCTCTCATAAATGTCACCGTCCTTTTTACTTTTATTATATAGATAGATACCAGTATATTCAAAGATGCAAATAAGCGAAAAAATAAGCGTACCACTATTTCTAATGATACGCTCACGGTTTTAAATAACCTCAAAGTGCTTCAAAGCATCCTTTATCGCTTCCGCTTTCTCCGCCGTCGGATGTTTCCTAGGATGTTTCCTAGGCTGTTTCAATTCTTCTACCGCATTAGGAGCATCATACATCGGCAACCCTAACTCCCTCTTTACCTCTGCGATATATGCGGTATGTACTTTGAAGCCATACTTCGCTTCTATGTACTCCTTAATCATCTTGTATGTAACTCGCTCTTTCGGCTTGTACGCTTCGGCTCTCTTGGCGATATTATCAAGCGGTACTTTACCTTCACCCTCGCCAAACTCCACTTTTACGTTGATTACGCTGTCGGGTTTTTTGTGGGAAAGCATTACAACCGTCTCCACGTGTGTCGGAACTACTATGTAAACACAATTTTTCAGCCTCGTCACTCGTATAGGAACACAATTCTGCGTCATTATGTACAGCCGCAGCGTTTTTACGCTTTGGCTTAAAATCCTTTCCATTAAAATTAGAGTGGATACCAGTTTTATACTCAAAGGTTATCTTCAAAGGCTCCTCCACTCCCTCATTATTATAACCTCCGATGACTATTTTTTCAACCACGCTTTCAAAAACCACCCTGTCGAAACTCTCCAGTATCTCCCCAGAACCTAACACTTTTCTGAACTCCCTTAACCGTGTTCTGGTATTATCCTGATTCCTGCTCAATTCCATCAACCGCTCCTGTTCCTCTTGGAGCTTCTTTAACTGCTCGGACAGCTCTTGGTTCTTCTTTTCGTAAATGTCCCTGTCGATATTATTATCAAGCCTTAAATCAAGCAGCTTCTCCTTACGCCTGTGCAGGTCAGCCATTTCCTTTTCAATCTTAGGCAGACGCTTCAGAGAAGTGTCGTCATTAAGGATTCCCTCAACTTTTTGCAGGAACTCATCAACAATCTCCTGCTGGTCTGTGCATAAAAGCTGGTAGCTCTTTACAAAGGCTTTTTCAATCACTTCTTCGGGGATTCCCTTACAGTGTGGGCAATGTCTTTTCCCGTTCTTCGTAGCAGTGACGCACTGCCAGATTGTCTTAGTGTATGCGGAGCTGCTGTGCCAGTTCCTCCGTGTCAGAGTGCCGCCGCAAAATCCGCATTTTATCATGCAGCTAAACGCATATTTCCTGCTGAACTTGTTTCTTTTCTGCCCCTCTTGATGCACGTTGCGGTTTGTGTTCCGCTTCGCCAGTATCTTCTGCGCTTCCTCAAAAATTTCCTCGCTGATTATCGGTTCGTGATGGTCACGGATATAAAACTTATCTTCTTCCCCGAAGTTTTCCAACCGTCTTTTTGAAATCGGGTCAACCGTGAATGTCTTTCCTAAAAGCAGGTCGCCTTTGTATTTCTCATTTTTGATAATTCCGATGACTGTGGACTGTACCCATTTTGAACTGCCGTACTTTGTCTTGTATCCCAAGTTTTCCAGTTCGTTCCCGATGACCGTGCAGCCTGCGCCCTCAATATACCGATTGAAAATATACCGTACAATTTCAGCTTCCTTTTCATTTACGGATATGCTTTTTGTATCCTTATGGTAGTCATATCCCAGACAGCCTTGAAACCCTACAAGCTCGCCCCTCTGCATCTTCATTTTCAATCCCTTTTTGACATTGGAAGATATATTCTCCACTTCCTGCTGTGCGACGGAGCTGAGTACCACCAACAGCAGCTCGCCGTCCATTGTTAAGGTATTGATATTTTCATCTTCAAAGAAAACGGCAATGCCTTTCTCTTTCAGCATACGGACATATTTCAGAGTGTCCAGTGTGTTTCTGGCAAATCTTGAAATGGATTTTGTAATCACCATATCAATATCCCCATTCATACAGTCGTTAATCATTCTCTGGAAATCCTCACGCTTCGCTACCTGCGTGCCTGTTATGGCTTCGTCAGCGTATATGTCCGCCAGTGTCCATTCGTGTTTCTTCTTAATCAAATCCGTGTAATATGTGACCTGTGACTTATAGCTGTTGAGCTGGTCTTCACTGTCCGTGCTGACACGGCAATAGGCGGCTACCCTTAACACTTCGACCTTTCTGCCACGGATACGGTTTTCACTACGGTTTGCTTTGATTACCTGCACATCGCTCATATGATTTACCTCCAAAATATTTATTGATGAATGTCAAGCCGCAAGGTTCGTAACGACATTGTAATCTCTCATAAGCCGCTTCTTTATGGCTTCGTATTCATCTACCGTAATTAAACTTCTTTTTTTCAGCTTCTGCAAACATGCGAATTGGATGCTGTAATGTACAAAATCCTGCTCCCTATTCTGCTCCATCGCCACACCCCGCTTTCTGCTGCTTCATGGATAAGCTAATGGCAAGAGCCTTGTCAACCCTTGCCATTATGTCCGTGGGCATTGTCCCCATATGCTGTTTTAACCGCTGTTTGTCAATCGTCCTTATCTGCTCAAGCAGGATAATGGAGTCCTTATCAAGCCCTTTGTAATCTTTCACGGCGGTATGTGTCGGCAGTTTCGCTTTTGTCTGCACTCGGCTCGTAATGGCTGCGATAATGACCGTCGGGCTGTGCCTGTTTCCTATATTATTGGAAATGATAAGTACGGGTCGTGTGCCGCCCTGTTCTGAGCCGATAACGGGATTAAGCTCTGCGTAGTAGATGTCGCCACGCCTGATTGTTCTTTCCATATTCTTTATAACCTCCATCTGGATTTAGGCAGGAATATCCTGCCTATGTAACAGACAGACGCAAGGAAGCATTTAAGGTCGGAAAAGCATAAAACAAGCCCTGTTCCATTGACCGCCCTGCATCTGGCTTTATGATAAAAGGCATTTTCTATTTGTCCCCGACACCCCGAAAATGCTGATGCGTGATAACGCAAGGGAAGTCACCAAACGGTCAGCAGCGAACTGACGCCACGGGAATTGCACCCCAACTGTCGGTCTGACAGAGCCGCCCCCATTGCCTGCGGCGGACTGGTTACCGCTCGGACTGTGGCTGGACGGGAGTATCATTGTCCTCTTTGTGGGTTTTGGCGAAATCGGGAGCTGCCCGATATTTCCAGTCGGTATTTTCCGCTTGCCGTCTTTCGGCGGGTCATGGCGTACCGCTGCACACGCTTACGCTTATTACAGCCACAAAGAGAATGTATTTGGTGAATGGGTATTCGGTTGTCAAAGAGCCGTCCCGTTTCGATATAAAAGAAAACTGGGCAAGAGGTTTTTGCCCTCTCACCCAGTAGCCGATGGGAGAGTGCGATTTTGGACACTATCCCAAAAGTTTTTTAATTTTTTTCTTAAACCTGTTCAAACGCTTGTAAATGACTTCCTTGTTTAAACTTAATTCCACTGAAATTTCAGTGACTGAAAAGCCCTGCGTCCTCATCAGCAACGCTTGGAGCGTGAGCTTATCCAACTGATGCAGCTCTTGGTACAGCACTGCATTTTCAATGCTGTCCAAAAATTCCTCAATCGTTTTTACTTCGGGCTGTGCCGTGTCCTCTGCCACTTCCTCAAGATATGTACCCGCATCCTGCAATTTCTCATAGTACCGTCTGTCGGAATTGAATATCGCCCAATCATGGACACGGAGCTTTTCAATATCGCCCTCGCTGACACCCAAGCTCCTAAGCTGCTTTTCCTCGGCTTCTTTCCATATCCGCCATTTTCTTTCTTCTCTGGCTTTGTTGTACGCCATAATCCGTTACCTCCAATCTGAATTTTTTTGTATAATCCAGATTGAAAGGCGGAGAGCGGCATCCCACACCCAGAAAAGCCTTGCGGCGTGATATTACAAAAAACGACAAAAGAAAAACCGTAAGGGCTGTCACACCTTTACGGTTTATAGATATTTTAGTTCTTATATGTAGAAATTTGACTTCTACTTCTTGGGTAGAAATCCCCCTTGCACTGACAAGGATTTTTTTAACAGGCTGTCCACCCATCCCCGATATGATATATGTAAATGGAACTTGCTATTTGCAGGCAATAAAAATCCCTCCAAACTTGAAACAGATTTGGAGAGAAAAACTATTTTTGCATGAAAATACAACCCGCCAAAACGCTGTTTTTTTTATTTGACGAGTTATAAATCCAATCAAAATTCTTATTCTAAACTTCCCGCTATACCTATAAGAAAATGCTATCTTCCGCTATTATTTTTTTATTGATACTCTGCCTAAACGACTTCCTAATTGGCTTAAAATCTCATTTGATATAGTATTTATACTATCTGCAAGGTCAGCAGCCATGATTTCACTGTTTCCGCTTTTCCCAATAAATATGGTTTCATCCCCGCAAGACACGCCCTTAATATCTGTCACATCTACCATTAACTGGTCCATACAAACACGACCGACAATAGCTGCTTTCTGCCCGTTTATCAAAACAAATCCCTTATTTGACAATTCACGGGGAATCCCATCTGCATATCCGACTGAAACAGTAGCAATCTGCATTTCTTTTCCAGCCTTATAAGTCAGACCATAACCGAGTGCTTCGCCTTTATGTAACTGCTTTACACACGCAATTCTGGCTTTTAATGATAAAACTGGTTTCAATTTTGTATTAGAAATAATTCTATCTTTCGGAGAGCTTAATACACCATAAAGTGCAATTCCTAATCGTGCATAGTCAAACTTTAAAGCGGGGTAATTCAGTACGCCATAACTTCCTTGTATGTGCGTTTTAAAATGATGTATTCCCTTTCTATGCAGAAAGTTTATTACCATATTAAATTCCTCAATTTGTTTTAGAGTAATATCCCGTTCCGCATCACTAGCCCCATCGGACATACACAAGTGAGAATATACACCTGTTATCTTCAGATTATCAAACTCCCACATTTTATAAACTTCCTTTATGTTTTCGCTTCTTTCCCCTAAACGATGCATACCCGTATCTATTCCAATATGGACAAAGATGACTTGTCCAAAGTCATTTAACAATTTTGCGTAGGGGTAATCAACTACCGTTTGTGTAAGATTGTACTTCACCAAATCAGAAAACTGATTTGGCGAGGTATATCCCAAAATCAAAATCTGCCCTAAAATCCCTGCTTTTCTAAGCTCAACCGCTTCATTTACTGATGCCACACAAAAATCTTTAATTTCCAAATCCTGCAATGCTTTTGCAATGAGGACAGCACCATGTCCATAGGCATTTGCTTTAACGGCGGGCATAATCGCACACTTAGGAGAAAGTATTTTTCTGAATTGCCTTATATTGTAAGCCAGATTGTCTATATCCAGTTCAATCCACGCCCTACCTTTTTGATACATTTCTACCTCCCCTTTCAAAAAATATTTGAATCATAAACATGGCTGCCAATGACAATAGACAGACCGAAATATATTGGAAAAAGGAATTGTCCACAAGTATCTTTGTAAGTCCTGTCACTTTAGCGATTAACCGTTGGGCAACAATTACCGCAGGATGAATAATATACAGCATCATTGAACCATTCCGTATCCAAGCGGGGGCTTTCCCAGAAACTTTAAGCAGTAATTGAAACAAAAAATACATCACTGGCAGCAAAAAGAAATACATACTATTATGCTTTTGGATATGGAAAGAATAAGTAATCCATCCCTCTAAAAGCATAAGTAACGATGCTAATGCAAGTCCCCATTTACATACCTGTTCCCCACAATGAAATTCGGGAACAGCCAGCAGCACACCGAGCAGGATATAAATTGGCGCAAAGAAAATACCGTTTCTTGTATAACTGCTGACATAGAAAATGCCAGTATATAACGTGCGTAGTAAAGGCACGTTTTCTATAAGACCATAATAAGAATCACCAAATACTCCTATCACATAAGCAATGAGCGAAAAGTAAACTGCTGCCTGAACTGATTTTTTTGTCAGACACGCAAGAAGTACACACCCAATAATTGCGGCGGGAAAATACCACAAATGATAGAACGTGCCGTCAAAAAGAAGCTGCTTTATAAACTCCAAGATAGATTTTGGCATATTCCCAGAATATATTGAAATAGGTATATAAACAGCGGTCACAATGAGGTACAGCCTTATATTTTTAACAAGGTATTTACGGAGAGGATATTTCTTTTTAAAATTGCTAAGCACATAGGGAGCTAATACAAAATATCCTGTCGTCATAAAGAAAAATGGAACAGCAATTCTCCCAATACAATAGGTAATTAAATAATCAATTCCCTCACTCCAGACTGACAATGGCGATATATGAATTGCAATTACCATGAAAGCAGCCACTAAGCGGAAATAATCTATTCCTGCAAATGTTTTATGACGCATAATATTCCCTCCATCTACTTAAAATAGCCCCTCCCTCGTTTGTACCCGAAATCATATACGGCGACATCTCCGATACATCAAGTTTTATAGAGTGACCGCCATCTAAAAAAACATACGAAATTTCGATTTTGTCCGCTTTAGAACTGTTATAAATATAAGGATGCCTTAAATCGGTAGTTTCCTTTAAAAAGCAAATGTATTCTTCTAAAGCCATATCCTTTTCTGCCATAATGACAGAATGGGGATAACCCACATAGCGAAAATGCCACGGTTCTGCTCCAATACCCGTTATCTGTTCTTTCCCAGACACATACCTTTCAACAAAACCAAATCGGGGAGCGGTCGCTCTGAACTCCCCACAAATCCCCGTATATGGAAAATGCGGGCAGATATAGTCAATCTGTTCCTTGTTCTCTGCAAGGTCTATGGCAAGTCCTGTCTGATGCTCGCTATGTCTGGGTACTGCCACATATTTTTTTGTGAAATCAAGACCGCTTTTGGCTAACGTATCATTCCATATTTTTTCCTGTTCTTCCTGTGTGCGGAAACCGCTTACAGCTACAATTTCATTTTTGCAATGAATTTTTGCTAATATTAGCTGTAATAAATTAGCCGCCTGCTCATTCATCTGTATTTCTGGTTGTTCCTTAATTGCTGGCTGCATATCTTTCATACACGGGAACTTCATAAGCGGATAATCTGGCGTTACAAGTATTAAGTTCCCATGATAAGTGTTGTCTTTTGTTAATTCAATCTGTGTCACTTCGATACCCCCATTTCAATCAAGCGTCCGATTACTTCATCAAATGGCAGACCTGCTTCTTTTAACATATTGGGATAACGGCTATGCTCCGTAAAGCCGGGAATTGTGTTTACTTCATTAAAATAAATTTCCCCTGCGGGAGTCAAAAACATATCCACCCTTGCAAAACAGCAGCAACTTAATGCTTTGTAAATTTCAAGAGCTGTTTCTTTAATTTCTTTTGCCTTTTGTGGAGAAATACGTGCAGGTACATGAATACTGGAAGTTTTCAATGTATATTTCTCTGTGTAATCAAAAAATCCATCCGACAATTCAATTTCATCAACTTCACCCACAATCAAATCGGAATCCTTGTTCCCCAAAACTGCACATCCAACCTCAAAACCATCAACCATTTCTTCCAGAATAACGGTAGAATCATGCTCAAAGGCACTCTCGATTGCTAAAAGCAAATCCTGTTCATGTAAGACTTTTGAAATCCCAAACGATGAACCAGACCGTACAGGCTTTACGAATAAAGGATAACCAAGCTCTAGGGCTTTTTTCTGAACCATTTCCTCTGAATAATTTGTCTTAATAGTAAAAGACCGTGCAGCTTTTATTCCGTTCATTTCTACGATACGGTGAGCCAGTTCTTTATCCATACATAAAGCGGAAGATAATAAACCACATCCGATAACAGGAATCCCCATCAAATCCAGAACCCCTTGAATTGTTCCATCTTCTCCGTTCTTTCCATGTAAAACTGGCAATGCAGCATCGAATGAAATTATCTCTAAATGATGATTGTCCAAATAACACAACCCGTGAACTGTTCTGTCAAAAGACGGAAATACTGGCGTACAGTTTTCTTCTGACTGCCAATTATCCTCCTTTATCTTTTCCAGTTCCCCTTGATACCAGTACCATTTGCCAGAGTGAGGGGCAATGCCTATTAAGATTGGTACATATTTCTTTGTGTCAATACACTTAATTACCGCATATGCCGACTGTAACGAAACTGCATATTCCGTGGAGCAGCCGCCAAAAAAAACAGCAACTTTCTTTTGTTGATTCATTATGAAGTCCTCCTTTTTCATACAAAGCAAATAGCTTCTATTCAGTATTCATTCTACTGAACAGAAGCTATCCATACTTTAATATTCAATTTTCTAATTCCTAAGAAAATGCTAAGAGAGCCTATATATTTTACTAATGTGTTATAGGTAAAGAGATACGGAAAGTTGTTGATTCGTTTTCACTTTCGGCAGTAATTTTACCTCCATGCAGTGTTATGATTTCTTTTGCAATCGCCAGCCCCAATCCTGCACCTCCCGTATTCGTCGAACGTGCTTCATCCATACGGAAAAACTTCTCAAAAATAGAATTTAACTTACCTTCTGGAATTGTCTTTCCTTTATTGCAAAAATAAATCCAAACATCCGTATCTGTGCTTTCAGCCCATATTTTAATTATCGTATCTGGGTAACTGTAATAAATCGCATTTTTTAAAATGTTATTGAAAACTCTGGCTAACTTCATAGAATCCCCATAAACCGTTACTTCTTCATCAACACATACCTCTGTTTGATTACCATGAGCATTTAACAGCGGGTAAAATTCATCTGTCATTTGAACCAACATATGACAGAGGTTTATAGATTCTTTTTCCAAATCAATTTGTTGCAGATTATATCTTGTTATATCAAAAAATTCGTTGATAAGCTTTTCTAAACGAAGTGCTTTGCTTAATGCAATATTTACATATTTTGTTTTTTGTTCTATCGGCATATCCTGTGCTTCATCCAATAATGCTAAATATCCGATAACAGAGGTAAGCGGTGTCTTTAAATCATGTGCAAGGTAAGCAATCAAATCATTTTTTCTGCTTGCTTCTTCCTTTAACATTTGTTCATGCCGCTGCATCGTGGATTTTATTTCGGACATCTGGGCTGAAATTTCGGCATACTCTTTTGGAAAAATATCTATATTTCCTTTTTCTTCTATCATAAAGTCATGCAGCATCACCGAAGTCGCAGTGATGGATTTTCTCACTTCTGCCTTTGCATGTAAATTTGCAACCGCAAAAGTAATTGCAATGCAGATAAGTACGATTATAATCAGAACTGTCAAGATAAATACTTTCAGCTCCGACCACAAAGGCTCTGTAACAAGAATATCTTTTCCCACATCAGCAGAATAAACCTCATGCGTATTCATGTACTTAGCCGTGAACCAATCCACAAAAAAGCCGTTCCAAACCTTATCTACCAGATAATACAATCCAAAACAAGCAGCAATGCCGAGGATACAAGTGCCAATTAGTGTAGTTGTCTTTGAAATCTTAATTTTCAATTTTGTATCCACACCCCCAGACTGTTTTTATATATTGTGGTTCTTCAAATGAATCTCCCATTTTCTCACGAAGATGCCGAATATGAACAGTAATGGTGTTATTGCTTTTACTGAAATATTCATCCCCCCATATTTGATGAAAAAGTTCCTCCGAACTGACTACATTTCCTTTCTGCTGACACAAAATCCGTAATATAGAAAACTCCGTAGGCGTTAATGAAAGAGGCTTTTCATTTAAAGTACACTCATGCGTTTTCACATTTAGAACTAAACCAGAATGAATCAAAATATCTTCCTCTGGCTCATTTCCCACATTGTATTTTTTATATCTTCTTAGTTGGGCTTTCACACGAGCGACCAATTCTAAAGGCAAAAACGGTTTCGTAATATAATCGTCTGCCCCTAATGTTAATCCCGTTATTTTATCAATTTCCTCTCCCTTTGCCGTGAGCATTATCACTGGATAGCGATATTTCTCCCTTATCTTTTTGCATATTTGGAAACCGTTCATATCAGGCAGCATAACGTCCAAAATTGCCAAATCAAGGGTTTCACTTTCAATACAAGCCATTGCATCTTTGGCATTATAAAATTTATATACAGTAAAATTCTCATTTTCAAGATAAAGGGAAACAAGGTCTGCTATTTCCTGTTCATCATCTACAATCAGTATTTTATTCTCCATATCAGTCCATTCCTTTCCTTTTGTTTTATTTTACTAAATTGCACATAAGCAATCCTGCACTTTCCAATAAGAAATTGTTAAGATTTTCCTAATCGCCGTATAGATTCAAGGTATCTCTGTAATTTCCGTATCATATTTTGATTGCGATTATTATTATATACGCTATAAAGAATAATAACAACTCTATGCAAGGGGATAAAAAAGAGGGGATAGTTCTTTCACTTCTATACATAGGAAATCATATATCCTATATGTAGAAATGTCACCTCGTTTCATAAGAACTTTGATTTCCGTAAAATATCTGTATGAACTTTTACGAAAAATGAGGTGATACTTTATGAATGAAGTACCAGAAACTTTTGACTTTATGCCTTTTGGAGAAGCAATCAAGGATGCCCGTGAAAAAAATGGTCTGACAAGAGAGGAATTAGCCGAACAGCTTGACATTACGCCAAGATACCTCCAGTCTATCGAAAAAGAGGGACAGCAGCCAAGATTTATGCTATTCATCCAACTTATCACAATGTTTGACATCTCGGCTGACCAATACATATTTTCCGATAAACACATACAAAAATCTTCACTCCGCCGACAGTTGGACTCACTCTTTGACACATTCGATGATTCAGAGCTGACAATCATAGCAGGGACGGCGCAGGGGATATGTAAGGCAAAAGAGCAGCCAGAGGATTGACCTCTGGTTTCCTTTTACCTTGTTCAACTAATAGTTTGGACATCCGTAGCCGTATATTGAGCCGCTCCCGACTGGATAGCTCTGCTGTTTGCAGGCATCCCCAGAGTTGCCCTCCACGGTGTAGACCGTCCCATTCTCGCATTTCTCTACGATTCCCACATGGTCGATTGAGCCGTCGCTCCCCCAATCAAAGAAAATGAGGTCGCCTGCCTGCGGCTCATAGTTCTTATCCTGCCATTGCCCTTTGCCCTTGAACCAGTTCACACCGTCCGAGCAGAGGGAAAATTTCGGGATGATGCCGCTTTCCAGATAGCCGCACTGGTCGGCACACCACGATGCGAAGCAGGCGCACCATTCCACACGCCCGCCAAAACCGTACCAGCTCCAATAAGGCTGACCGCCCTCGTTGCCGAGCTGCGTCAATGCAACCTCCACAATGGCTTGGTTTCCTCCGCTTGTAAACGCCCTCCCGTATGGGTAGTAGCGTAATACATGGGCGGGGTACTGTGTGTCGCCGTACTTCTCCCAACCGAGCCGCTGTGCCTGCATTGCGGAAAACTCCACCGCATTTGCATAGGAATAGCCGCCGTAGTTGCTCTTTGCCCATGAGATATACCCGTTCCCAAAGTTGTAGCCCTGCAAGGCGAGCTTGATGCGCTCCATGTCAATCGGGTTCTCCACCTCGGCTGAAACAAGGGCTGCTTTTAATTCCTGCACGCCGCACTCGATGGAATATTCGGGGTCTTTGATTCCGTTCGGCTCATGGGGGTATCTCTTGTTAAAGCTCCCCTCCGCCGCCTGCATCGGGTCAAGTCCACGTCCACCGCTTTCCTGCATCATCACCGCCTTGATAAGCTCCACATATTCGGGGATGCCGTACTGCTTCGCATACTTTTGTATCAGCGGCGTGTAGGCTTCCACTTCCGCACTGACAGGGGTATAGGAAGTGCTGTCGCTGCCGCCCCCGAACAGGGAAACGGCGCACCCAAGCAGGACGACGATAATGATTATCACAATGGCAATCCAGCCGCCCGCGATAAGGGCAGAAATCAACGCTTTTGTCCCCGCTATGATTGCCTTGACCGCCGCAATGGTAGCCTTGACCGTGGCTTTCGTCGCTTCGGCTGTCGCCTTTGCAGTGGCTTTTGCCGTCTGCGCCGCTTTCTGGGCGGCTTTGGCAGATGCTTTCGCCGTTTTCTGCGCCGCCTTTGCAGTCTGCGACCTGGTCTTAATCGCTGTCTTGGATGTCGCCTTTGCAGTTTTCACGCCTTTTTCCGTCGCCTTGACCGTCCCTTTTGCTGTGGTCTTGACGGACTTTTCCGCATTTCTGGCGGTTGTCTTTATCGTCCGCTTTCCCTGTTGTCTGGTCTTTATTAGTGAGTTTGCCGCCGTCTGGGGCGTTTCGGTCTTGACAGGAGTAGAATGAGTAGCAGAAACAGCGGGACGGCTTGCAGTCCCTTGAACCTCCTGCAAGCCGTCCTGTCCCATTGTACGCATGGCGTTTTGTCCTGCCTTATTCCGCATTGTTTTCTGCTCTGCGGCTTTCTTCGCCCGCTTTGCCTTAAAGTCGGCGATTTTATCCTTTACTTTACCGATATTCTCTCTTGTGGCTTCGGCGTTTTTCTGCCCCTGCTTATTGAATTGGTGGATGCCCTCGTCCTTGATACATCCCGAAGCATGGGAAACCTTGTCGGCGGCATATTCCGTGGGGGAATTTTCCTCTGCATAATATCCCTGCTTCGCCTTGTCCTTTGTCTTAGCGTAAGCGGATTTCATTCGACTGCCTGCTATGGCGGCTTTGTCTAAAGTTTTAATCGTACCTTTGACCGCATCTCTGGTCTTTATATCAGCCATAAAATCCGACCTCCTTTCCCAGAAGATTTGCGGTCATGTCAGTCTGCTTTTTTCGCCACCACGGCAAGCCTGCCGTTCTGTGCGGAGTATTCGCAGGTGGACAGGGTAATGAGCTTATCCCCATATTCAGCGGTCACGCCCGTATCATACAAGGCAAGTTCCTTACACTTCCCGACAAAGGCATTAAATTCTTTTTCATTCTCCGCATTGACAAAATCATAGTAGCGGTAGCCCTCCGAGCTGTACGCCACGGTCTTAAAAACAGCAATAATTTCATACTCTGCCTGCTCCGTGAGGGTGTCAAACTGGATATTCCTGTGTTTCTCATAAAAGCTCTTGGATTTATAATCTTCCAACGCCCCGAACATCCTGCCGCCTTTGATGTGGTGTCCGTAGATAACCAGATTATCACTTGCCGCAAGGTCGCAGTCCTCTTGGATATACGGCACTCCCAAATCGCTGTATTCCTTTTCAAAGCTGTGCTTCAGATAGAAATTCGGGCTGTTCCTGCTCTGCATGACGGGGTAGTTGATGCTTGTTCCGTCTATGGCAATCCACCCGACCATATCCTCATTCTGCAAATACAGTTCCTTGTACTTTGCAAGAATATCCTCTCCCTCGCTGACGGGCGTATCCTTATCTCTGGGCAGTTCTTCCTCTGGCTCGGCGTTCTCCACGACCTTTGCAATCTCCGCAAAGGCTTCCGTCTGCTCGTCTATCTGCTGGTAATGGCTATAAATCTTAAAGCCACAAAAAACCGCTGCTCCTAAAAAGGTAACAGCGGCGGTAATACAGAGAATACATTTATAGTTTTTCAGATTCATAAAATATTCCTTTCTTTATTCTGTCCTGCTTTCTGGGCATAATGGTATGCCCGCAGGGTGTTTCTTTGTTCTTGCCCTGCTTTTGGGCATAGAGGTATGCCCGCAGGGTATTTCCTTTTTTCTTGTTTTCAGCTACCGTGTATGCTCTGCCTGCTTCTTGGGCGTTGGTAAATCCCTGCAATATTCGGGATACCGTGCCTTGATGCCCTCCATGAAATACGGGGCGAACTCGCAGCAGAACAATTCCTCTGGCGTGAATAGTTTCTCACGCCCCTCCTCGGCGTAACCGTTCCAGAGGTTAAAGGCAAGGTGGCAGACTTTGACCGTGCCGCTCGTCTGCCAGCCTGCGTGCATCCCCTCTGGCTTGATGCAGTCCGTCTTAAAATCGAACATGGCGTTGATGTTCTGCCTTGTTTCCCCCGCAATCCCCATCACATAGAAAAACGCCCTGTGATAGCAGTCGTTGACCTTACACTTTATCATGCTTTCCAGAAAAAAATCACGGTGGGCTGCGTTGCGAAACCTTATCTCCGACATAAAAATCCTCCTTTCTCCTGTGCCGATACGCTGCAAGCCGTTTCTTTTTGCAGCCGTGGCAGAATGATATTCTCCACATAAACTTCATTGATTTCAGAAGCGATAAAGTCACGCCCGTTTTTGATGCACTGGACTACCTCGCTCCCAGAGCCTGCAAAGGGGATTACCACTAAATCGCCCGCCCTGCTGCTTGCAAGCAGCATCCGTTCCGCCAGCTTCTCTGGCTTCTGCGTGGGATGCCCCGTCGCTTCTTTATAATTGGGCATAATCCTCGGAAACTCCCATACGTTCCCGCAGGATTTCCCCTTTGGGTTTTTCCGCTTGTCTTTTTCGCCGCCCTCATCATACGGGATGCGGACGGCATCAATGTTTATTTCATGCAAGGGGTTACTGTAAAACCACAAGAACTCCGCTTCATTCCGATAGGTCGCTTTCGCAGGTCGCCCCGTCCTGTAATTCCAGACAATCAGATTCCGCTTTATCCAGTCAAACTTGTCTAAAACGTGGGTAGAGAGTTTGTCTATCATCTGGCAGCTCCCCCAACAGTAAAACGCACCCGTAGGCTTCAAAATCCTATGGCATTCCCCCGCCCACGCCAGACACCATTCCAGATATTCCGAAACTGTCTGGAACACAAAATCAAAGTCCCCTTTCATGCGGTAATACGGCGGGTCGGCAATCACTACATCCACGCTTCTGTCTGGAAGTTCCCGCAGCACTTCCAGACAGTCGGCAGGATAAACACAATTCCTTTCCTGTTTCTTGACAATAATAAGTCATACTCCTTTCTCCATTTTGACAATAGATAGTTATACAAACACTGGATTTGCAAATAAAAATGCCATCGCATGGAACATTCCACGCAACAGCAATACCTCCACCGACAACAAAAAACACTCTTACAACCAATCCATTCAGCGACTTCACACCAGTATAACTTTTTATTGTAAATACCAGTGCGCCAGTATGAATAATTATTGTAAAATTCACACATGAGCCGCTATTATGGATATTTATTGTAAAATATAGCTTTCTATTGTCAGAGTATAACTATTTATTGTAAGTCAACATTTCCAAAATTGCCATCCTTTTAGCACTCCCCAAATTTAGTCGTCATCAGCTTATACAGCTTTGTATTGCGTGGGAATTTATTGACGAAAGGCACAAGGGAGCTGCCGACTTTCAATAATCCCTGCCCCGCACCGACATTCGTGATATAGCTCATCTGAAGGTCGGAAATGTTAAGGAGCTTCGCAAGCTCGATTCTGTCCGTGGACGCTTGGTTCAGCATGATAATGAACTCGCTGTTGGCAAGCATCGTCCTCGCCGTATGGCTCTGCAAGAGGTCGTCCACGTTCTGCGTGATTCCTGTGCAGTACGCCCCATACTTACGCACACGCTTCCAGAGGGTAAAAAGGAAGTTTGCCGAGTATTCGTGCTGAAAGAGCAGGTAAATCTCGTCAATGAAAATAAAGGTGTTCCTGCCTTTCGCCCTGTTCTGGGTGATGCGGTTTAAAATGCTGTCGAGGACGACGAGCATACCAATAGGCTGTAACTGCTTGCCCAAATCCAGAATGTCGTAGCAGATAAGGCGGCTGTGGGTATCCACGTTCGTATGCTTGGCAAAGGTGTTGAGTGAGCCGTCCGTGAAAAGCTCAATCGCAAGGGCGATTTCCTGCGCTTCTGGCTCATCCTGCTTTAACAGCTCCTCACGGAAGTCCTGCAAGGTCGGCGGCGTACCCATATAGTTGCCCTGCTGGTAGTAGCGGTAAACGCTTGCCGTGCAGCGGTCGATGATGGATTTCTGCTTTGCCCCCAGACTTGCCCCGCCGATAAGTTGCTCGCACAAAGACAAAATAAACTCTGATTTCAAGATGACGGGGTTCGCTCCGTCGCCGTAATCAGAGTTCATGTCCATTGCGTTGATGTGGTTGTCGCTCGTCGCTGAGATGTGGATAACCTCGCCCTGCATGGCTTTCACAAGAGGGGCGTACTCTCGTTCGGGGTCTATGACCAAGACATCGGCGTTAGGGTCGGTCAGAATAATGTTTGTCATTTCCTCCTTTGCCGTAAAGGATTTTCCCGCACCCGACACGCCGAGGATAAAGGAATTGCCGTTCAAAAGATGGCGGCGGTTGGCGATTATCATGTTCTTTGAAATGACGTTCTGCCCGTAATACACGCCGTCCTTATGGTAGATTTCCTGCACACGGAAAGGGATAAACACCGCAAGGCTTTCCGTCGTCAGCGTCCTCAACGCATCAATCTTCCTCACGCCGAACGGCAGGGCTGTGTTCAGCCCGTCCATCTGCTGGTACTTCAGCACGGCAAACTGGCAGAGATGCTTCCTTGCCGTCGTGAGCAGGGCTTCCGTGTCGTTGTCAAGCTGCTCTTTGGTTTCTGCGGTATGCACCATCGTAAGCACCGCAAACATCATCCTCTGGTCACGGGTCGTCAAATCATCAAGGAACTCCTTGCTTTCCTTTCTCTGCTGCTCCAAGTCGTAGGGGATGACGGCGGAAAAATTGTTGTTCTGGTTCTGCTTCCTCTGCCAGTTCGTGATGTTGGTTTCCACGCCAAGCAGACGGTTTTCTACTTCTCTCACGGCTTCATCCGTCGGGACAGGCACAACGTCCACGGAGAGCATCATGTTACGGTTTAATTCACAAAGCTCCGCCACCATGCTGTCCTTGATATAGGCTGCGTACTCTCTGAGGAATATCACACGCCCGTACCGATTCCCCATCTTAAAATAATCTTTCTCAAACTCAAAGGAGTCGGGGCAGATATAGTCCTTGAAGTCGTGTCCTTTCCGCATGGTCTGCACCATGTCAAAGGAGAACGCCGTTTCCTCGCCCGTGCGGTAAAAATCATGGAAGATACGCAGCTTGTCGTTAGCGTCCAGTTCCGTACACTTCGAGCCTAAACGGTTAAAATGCCCGATAAGGTCAGCACCGACACGGGCAAAATAATTCCTCGCTTCCTCAATGTTCTTCTTGCAGACGGAAACCGTCACATATTTATCCTGCACGGTGGAGTTTGCCCCCGTTGCTTTATCGAGCAGCATCTTGTTATACTCTTTGCGGTATTTATCCAAATCGTCCTCCGCCATCGGGATTAAGATGGTCTGCTCAAAGTCCGCTTTATTGAGCCTGCGATTGTTTATCGTGATTTTCGTGGTCGCCCCGCTATCGAGGGCGTTAAGAAGCTCCGAGTATTCGAGGAACATCGCTTCCTTGTCCTCACGGCTTGCCACGGCGTAGTTGATGTCCTCAAACTTAAATGTCTTTGCGTATTTGTTCCTGCCCACGAGGAAAATGCCGTCCTCCCACATGGTCTTTAACGGGATGACCGCCTGCACCGACTTCGGCACGATGAATTTCTCCCTGTCCTGCTTGAACAGCGTTTTCAGCGTCTTAATCATAATCTACCTCCTTGCGCTTTCTTGATTTCTTGGGCTGCTTTCGCCCGTCTGTCTTTGTTCTTTTTTTCCTGCGTTTCCCCTTTTTCCGTTTCTTATCCTGCACGGCGGGCAAGCCTTTCTCATGTGCGTCCAGTGCCTGCTTCATCGCATCGTAATATAAATTCTCTGGGACAAATAAAATCTTCTTCGGCATCAGAAACTGCGACTTTATCCATGCCCACACAAACTGCTCGGCGGTCATGCCGTTGTACCTCACAAATCCCATGACCGCAAAAGGGGAAGCCCCCAAGATGCACATCCAGCTTACTGTTTCCGTCCCGAACCTGCCACGGAGCAGGAAGAACAAGCCGACCGCCACGCCGCAGGCAAGCACGGAAAACAGGAACTGCCGCATCGACAGCCCGAAGAACATGGATTCCGTGTAGTTGCGGATTTCCTTATTTATCTTGACTTCCATATCAGCACCGCCCCTCTCGGACGTCTCCCGTCGAAATAAAGAGGATGCTGCGTTTCGGGATATATGCAAACCCAGAAATGGCATCCCCGATTTCAAATATCTCGTTATCGTCCGCTTTTCCAAATTTTCCGACCAGCCCTTTTTCAGCAGGCAGGTCATAGGCTTCGGAAGCCTCAATGACTTCTCCATTTAACAGATGGATATTATAATTCTGGCAATACTTCGTTTCTTTTTTCATTTCAATTTTCCTTTCCTGTGGGGTAATTACAAGCCCATCATTTCCCTTACCACACGGTCTGCCATCTTGACCGCACCGACAAGGACGAGCATATTGAACACCAATTCCCCGATATAGCCCCATACCATCGTGACCGCCGCCGCATCGGGGTTGACTGCGGGCGGGGACGCCGCAAACACCGAGAAGATGATGCAGGCAAGCACGATGATTGCCCCCTCAAGGCACACGGCGGAGTAGCTCTTGATGAAACTCTTTCCCACGCTCTGGCTCGGCTCTCCCGCAAACGAGGACAGCGGCACGGGGGCGATGGCGGTGTAAAGATACAACTTAAAAAATCTGCCGTACACCGACATTATCATAATGAATGACAGCACCGTGATGAACAGCCCGCCTATCAGCGTGACCGCCCATAAGGGGATGCTCTCGAAAAAGCCGCAGTCCTCCACGGCTGTCACTATCTCCTGTGGTAGAACCGTTTTCTGCGCCGAGCCGAAGCCTGCGGCTTTCATAATGGCGGAAATCACGCCCTGCACAATTTTGAACAGAGCCATCATCAGCTCCAAGCCGTAAGTGACCGCACCTTTCGCAAGGGCAAAGCGGATGAACAGCTTCAAGGCGTGTTCGGGCTTCTTCACGCTTGCGAAGTCGCCGCAGGTACGCATCACGCCGACGACAAAGAACAGCACGAGCAGGGCAAGCCCTATCGCCTGCAACGCCCCGTGGATGTCAACGATGACTTTCCATATCGCACCGCCCTTAAAGGTTTCGGGGGATTGGGTGATGAGCTGCCATATCTCGGCTAACTTTTCATTCCATGTGTCAAGGGCGTTCTCCAAGTTCTGGACTACCCAGTTGTCTGACATTCGACCACCTCCGTTCTTAAAATTTGATAGCGGGGCAAGTTCCGCAGAGCGGATCTGCCCCGTTATCCTGTCTTGTGTCAGTCTGTTATTTCAGTCTGTTTTGGATTAGCCCGTGATGAGGGTTAAAATCTCTTTCGCAAAGGTAATCACAACGCCGCCCGCCAGTGTGAGGAAGCCGTTCGCCCTCTGGGACGGGTCGTGGGATTTCAGCGACAAGCCGACCTGCACGATGCCGAAGCCGAGCATAATCATCCCGACCGCCCGTATCAGACCGAAGATGAAATTGGAGAGGTTGTTGACAACGGCAATCGGGTCATTGGCGGCAAAGGCGGTCATGGACGTTCCAAGCATCAAAGCCGCAGCCAGTACCGCCACGCAGTAGCAGCGGAAACCTCTTTTTACCTTGCCTGTCATCGGCAGTTTCTGGGTTGCTTTGTTCTGGTTGTTCTCGTTTTTCTGAAAAAGTTTCATAGGGTAAATCCTCCTTATAAATTGAATATTTCTTCCAAGTCCTCATCGGACAGAAGCTCATAGGAAGTGCTGACAGGATTAAGCGCAACAGCGTCTTTTGGAATATCCCCGCCAAACACAAAGGTTGCGACCGCCTGCGTCGGCTCGCCGTGGATATACGGCGGCTTCCCACCGTCGGCGGTCAGTTTCACGTTCGGGTGTTTCAAGATGTCGTACTTCAAATCCATGACGGGGCGTTCCCCACGCACAAAAAGAAGTGCGTAGCGGTTGTCAAGCATACGCACCTCGTCTGGGGTTAAAAGCTCACGCCCCGAAATCTGGTAGTTGGTGGAATAGTTGCCGCTCCGCCCAGAGCTTTTCCCATAGGTGTTGGTGTCGATGGTCGCCTTGCCTAACAGCTCCGACACAAACTTGTGGGTACTCTGCTCATTGCCGCCGAGATAGAGGAACTCGTCGGCGTTCCCGACGATGCTTTCCCATTGTTTCTCAAACAGGGCTTTGAGCTGCGCCAAATTCTGTAAAATGATGCTGACCGACACGCCCCTTGAACGCATGACTGACAGTATCTTGTCAAAGTCATCTGGCAAACTGACGTTCGCAAATTCATCCATAATGAACTGACAGTGGACGGGCAGGCTCCCGCCGTACTTGTGGTCGGCGAGGTAAAATAGCTGTTGGAATAGCTGCGTGTATAAAAGTGACACCAAAAAATTAAAACTGGTGTCGTTGTCTGGTATCAGTGCGAACAGTGCGACTTTCTTCTCGCCCAAAGACGGTAAATCCAATTCGTCCGTGGCAGTCAAAGATGCAAGGCTTTCCAGATTGAACTTCTCAAGCCTTGCGGCAAGGGTTATCTGGATGCTCTTTAGTGTCTTTGCCGAACCAGAATGGTAATCTCTGTAATACTTCAAAGCGATATGCTCTGGGTTTACCATCTCCAAGCGGTCAAAC
Source organism: Lachnospiraceae bacterium (assembly GCA_910574885.1). Lineage (GTDB taxonomy): Bacteria > Bacillota > Clostridia > Lachnospirales > Lachnospiraceae > Sporofaciens. The sequence continues at coordinate 114,088 of CAJTDD010000006.1, forward strand.
AGCTCGTCAAGCGGGCTTACATAGCCGTCGTCATCCTCCCTTACCTCACCCGCCCTTAAAAGCTCCATCACCATCGGGAAATTCTGCTCGTCTGGCGGGGCTTCGTATTTCAGATAGAATACGAGGGATAAAAGCAGCATACTCGCCGCCGTGTCCCAGAACGGGTCTTGCGACTGGCTTCCTTTCGGCGTGGTCGCCTTAAATAAATTTGTTACCAACCGCTGCACGTCGTTGCCGTTTCTTAGATAGACAAACGGGTTGTAGCAGTGGCTCTTGTGCATGTTGATTAAATCAAGCACACGCACCTCATAGCCTTTCTTTTCCAGAAGCCCGCCCGTGTCACGGACAATCTCGCCTTTCGGGTCTAAGATTACCATTGACGTGTTGCACTGCATGACGTTGGGCTTACAAAAAAATCTGGTCTTTCCTGCGCCAGAGCCGCCCACCACGAGGATATTTAAGTTCCTGCGGTGTTTCTTCCCGTCAAGCCCGATGCGGACGCTCTGGGTCAGCAGCTTGTTCTCCGATGCGTTTTTATCTCGGTATTTTTTATTAAGCGTACCTGCATTGCCCCATTTTGCAGAGCCGTGTTCCTCCCCCTTGCGGTAGTTCCTGCGTGTGGAGAAATAAACGCCGATTCCCATGCCGTAGGCAAGCAGGAAAATAAGGACAGTCCTTACGCTGTCCCCGCATACCGTTATGGAAAACGGGTTCTCGATTGCCACGGATAAATTCTGCATTATCTCCACGATGCCGCCGCTGACATAAGGGGCAGTCAGCAGTGCAAGCCACACGACAGGGACAATCCCGCATAAAGAAAGGATTAAGCCCGCCTTGTAATCATCACCGTTCTTCATGGCACTTGCATGGGGCGACCTTTACTTTCCTGGTCGGGGCGAATGCCACCCTGCTTATCAGCTCGTCAACAGGCTCGGTGGGGCGTTCCTCCTGTATCTGCTGCGTCCGCAGGGTGTTGAGGGCGTTGAGGACGATGTTCTTATCGTATTTGTCCAATGCCAGATGGTATCGTTCTTCTTTCATGGGCTGCACCTCCGATTAGCGTTCCTGCCCTTTGGATTTGGGCGGCTTGTTCTTCTCAAGGCTCTTATACATGTCCGACTGGATTTCGCCCAGAACGTCACGCATCGAGCCAAGCTGCCCTTTAAATTCCTGCGTTTCCATGCCCGCAAACTCTTTCGGGATATTGTCGAAGCGGAAGCCCTTTGTGTCCACGCCGTAGCGGGAGCTTACCATATAGGCGACGCAGAACGACTTGAACTCTGAAACGTCACGGCTCTCCTTGTGCTTGAAGTCAAAGACCGCTGCCGACACTTCCTTTGCCATGCTGACAAAGAGCTGTTCTTCGTTCAATCCCGTCTTGATGAAGATGGTCTGCTGTGCGCTGTCGTAGAACGCAGGCAGCTCAAGGTCGTCCACTGGCACAAAGGAAACGGGGCTTGCGTCAATCATCGCCGACACAAGCTCCCGCATGGTTTTCTGCTCCTGTGGCTGCTGCCTGTCCTTTGCCGAGGTCTGGGAAATGTCGTAGACCACTTTTGCATTATAGCCGACCGCCTTTGAGCCGTCCTCCCGCTCGTACTCTTTCCCCGGCTCAAGGATGGTGATTTTCTGTGCGTCCTTGTCCATATAGGCACGGCTCTGTTTCCAACTGCCGTAATCCTTAAGCTGCGTCGCTTCGGGCATCTGCGCCGAAACCAAGATGGCGTTGTTGACGGAGTAGCGGTCAAAATGCCCCTGCACGTCAAGGTACTGCTGAAACGCACCTCCGTCCGCCATCATTTTTTCGCAGGTCGTGTCTATCAGCTCATAGGCTGCTTTCCGCTGCTCCTGTTTCTGCGTCGCCCATTCCTCTTTGTTAAAAGGTCTGCCTCCGCCGCTGAATACGTCATAAATGCTCATGCTTATCTTGCTCCTTTCGATTTTGGTTTCCGTTTCCGCTTCTGGGGCTGCTTATGCTCCGTCTTTCCTGCGGGCGGTTTCTTTCCCCTGTCGGGAGATTTCTCTTTTGCAGGGGAAACGTCCGCTTCCTGCTCCTTACGGCTCTCCTTGATTTTCCGCAGTTCCTCCCTGACTGACGGCTTTTGTGCCTTAGCCATAGTAGCCCCCTCTGCGGGCTTCCTTTGCTGCTTTGAGGTAGGCTCGGACAGAGGGGATTTTTCTGTCTTTGCCACCGAGGGGTTTGGGGCGTTTTCCTCTTTCTGCACGGGTTTTCCCATAAGGGCGTCCATGAGTTTGTCTTTCTCCGCCTTTTCCTCCACGCCGACGTCTGGCTCTGGCTGACCGTCCTTTGCATCTGCGGTCTTGGTATCTCTCGCCTTTCCTTTTTCCCCTTTCGATTTTTCCGCTTCGGTCACGATGGAAGCAGTATCTACCGACGCAAGGCTGAACCTCTCCACGATGCGGCTGATTTTCGATGCGTCCTCGGCACGGGCAATCACATCCACCTCCGCATTGGGGTCTTTGTTCTTGCGGTCTGCCAAAACGCAGTAGAGTACGCCGTATTTCTTCGCTTCCTGCGTGAACTTCTTCAAGTCGCCGCTCTTGACAGTAAAGACTTTTAACTCTTTCCCAGAGCGGAGCATGTTTGTGAGCCTTGCTTTGCCTTTGGTTTTCTGTTCTTCCTTTAAGATGGAATATAAGAGGATGGCGATATTCTTCGCACCCGCCCCCGTGATTTTGGCAGCAACCTCAAATCCCTCCAAGCTCATCCTTACGATTTGCTCCGCCGCTTCGCCGCCTGTGTTCATGCTTCATCAGCTCCTTTCCTTTTTCTTTGTTCTCATCTGCCCGTATGACATTTAATTTTTCCTTGAGGGTGTCGCTGCGGGCTTCGATTCCCTCGCACAATCTGACCTCCTTTCGGATTGTTTTCATGCGCCCCGTGATTTCCGACAGCCGAGCCTTGACCGCTTCTTTTTCTTCCCCGACAGATTTTCGGGATTGGGAGTAAAGCCCCTTACGCTGTTCGGTCAGCTCACTTATCTCGGATTCCAGAGAGCCTTTATAGGACAAAAGCTGCTCCGCCGTGTCGATATGGTTGCGGCAGAGCAGCCTTGTTTCGTTGGTGATGGCTTCCATCTTCATAAGGTCGTCCTTTAGGAGATAGTGAAGCCGTGCGTAATTCTGTTGTTTCTTTTTTGGCAGGATGCCGAGCTTGTAGCAGTAGTGGAGATACAGCCCACGCAAGCCGCCGATTTTCTTGGCATCCTTTAACGTGCCTTTTACCCTTATCACTCTGACCTGCGGCTGTTCTTTGGAAAAGCTCTGGAACTTGACCGCATAGGAATTTTCCTTGATGCGTTCCGTTATCCGCTCATTGGTGTAGTCATCGCCGAGCTTATAGAGCCGCTTCGGTCTTTGCCATCCTTTTCCGATTATCGTCCAATATTTTCGGTTGGGGTCAAAATTGATGCGGTATCCCATTTCCGACAACTGGCGGTCAAAGTCTTTCAGCGTGAACGATTTTGAGATGGCTTCGTCCACCGCCTGCCGTGCCACGGTATCCCTTGTGGGTAAGCCCTGCTTCTCGGCTTGGCATAGGACATAGGGCTTCTTCCTGCCGCTTGGGTGTTCGATGACCGATAAGGAATACTCACGACACAATTCATCCGAACGCTGGCGGAGCAGACGCAGATTCTTCTTGTTGTCGTGGTAGTGCCTGCCGTCAATATAAGAAATGGAGTTGACGACAAAGTGGTTGTGCAGGCAGTCCGTATTTAAGTGGGTTGCCACAATCACTTGGAACCTGCCGCCCCACATCTTCTCCGCCAGCTTCACGCCGACCTCATGTGCCTGCTCTGGCGTGACCTCGCCCGCTTTAAAACTCTGGAAGCCGTGATAGCAGACAATCTCGCTCTGGTCGTTCCATTGGGCTTTTGCCATCATCATCTCGTCCCTTGCGGTGGCAGGGTCGCAGTTTACGCCCGTGACGAAAAACTGATGCTCGGTCTTGTCCCCATTGGTGGCATACTTCATCACGTCGCCCATCGCCTGCAAATCCGCATCCGTGTATTTTGGGTTGGCGGTCTTTTCTGGGTTCTCCGCATAGTCGATGGGGTGGTCGAGCCTGCCCTTTACGTCCCATATCTCGCAGACCGCCATCAGCCAGACATCTTCCTCGGAACAAGGTAGCACCTGCCCACGTCCAGACGGAAATCCCGCCACCGCTTCGCTTCGTCGTAGAGCATCGGCGTGTCCACAAAGTTTAAGGCGTTCGCCTTTGCCGCAAGCTGGTTGATGCGGTTGCCGATGGCGGACAGCTCCCGCATGATTTTATAAAACTCTGGGTCTGGCTTCTCGCACAGGCGGTAGCCCATGACCATCGACTGGAGCAGGGCTTGTCTGGAGTGTCCCGACCTTTCCGCAAGGGAGCAGAGGTATTCAGCTTCTTCCTCGGTCAGTCGGAACAGTATCTGCACGTTTCGTTTCCGCATCCAAATCCCCCTTTCCCTCGGAAAGCCTGTTAATCTGCAGCACGCACATACACGCCACGCCGACCATGCCGCCGAGCGTTGTGCCGAGGATAAAATATAAGAAATTACTCATTCTTGGATTCCTTTCTGTGACCGCCGTACCGCACACGGCATGGCGGCATACTTTAACATTGTTCTTTTAACGGGGTATTAGGGGAACTGTCCCCTAACAAGCGAATTTTGTTTCCATCGGCAGATGGATAACCAAATTCAGTGCTTGGTAAGACGTGTCTTTAATCCCCACCCTCATGACAGCATCCTTTACATACCGTTCTGAAGCACGGACACTCCGAACAGCAGCCGTCCTCAAAATCCTCTCCCTCGGATTCGATTTCTTCCCCTGCATCCTCCATAGGGTCGTTAATCTCGGCTTCGCCGCAGACAAAATCCTCTTGGGAAAACTTCACAAGGTCGGTATCAAACAGGACGGTCTTTAACTTCTCCGCCGCCTGTTCGGGGCTGTCGGCATGGATGGAAACGGTCTTTGCATAGTGGGCGACAAGGGTCACTTCATAGTTTTTCAATCGGTCTTTCCTCCCTTTTGGTCTTAAATTTAATGATAGTTACGTTGTTCCTAACAGAAAAATCTTCACGCAGTCAGCGGGCATCCCTTCTTTCACGGCTCGGTTTCTGCCTTGCAATCCCCAGATAGGACATTAAAAAATCGTTGAAGTCCTTGCCAACTGGCGGCGGTTCATCAACGATTTGGTAGTCTTTCTGCAATAATTCTTTCAATGCGGCGGTACATAAACGACCTGCCCTGTCCTTATCCAGATGCAGAAATATGGTCTTGATTTGTGGATTTGCTTTCAAAAAAGTCGTGAGGGCAATAGGAATTTTGCTTTCTTTCAGCTCTTTCTTCGGCTGATATACGCCCGACAACGAGAGAAGATTCTCTGCCTTATAATCCTTTCCCTCGCATTTTAAATAGGTGGCATAGGATAATAAATCAATGGCGGCTTCAAATAAATGCACGGCATCGGTCGGGTCTTTTGCCAGAAGCCGAAACGAATACCGCTTGTCGCTGCCCGATGCGTCACGCTTGAAGTTCCCCATCGTGCCACGGCAGGCAGCATATTTTGGCGTTCCGTTCTCATCTTTCCCGATAAAAACGGCGTTGTGGTAGTCGGCACTCTCGAAAATAATCCCCTCGGCAATGCACTCTTGAATAATCTGGTAGTCAATGCCACGCCCGAAAAGATACTCTGCCACCCTGTCACAATTTTTGTTCTTCGGCGGCAGGAGCAGCACCTTTGGCTCGTCTTTCTTCACGGCAGGGGGCGGCGGTTTCCAGTCCGCCATCGTCTGCCCCGTGAGGGTTTCCACGGCTTCCACAAATCCGTATTCCTTGACTTTCATCAGATAGTCAAGGGCAGAATAGCCGCCGAAGCCCCTCGACCACCAGTACCATTTTCCGTTGGAAATCTTTAGGCTGTCATGCTCGGCGGTACAGTAGACGTTCGTCGTGCCTTTGACTTTGACAAGGTTGCTCGGCTCATAGGCTCTAAGATAGGAGAGTAAATCTATCTGCCTTGCCTGCTCAAGCACGTCGGGGTCAATCTGCACATAGGGTCTGTTACTTCTCATTCAAATAAAATCACCTCCAGAAATGAATTTAGCCGAAGGATTTTCGCTAATGAAAACCTCTCGGCTATGTAATAAATTCAATATTAATTCTAATTTAAGTTGTCTGAAAACCGTAATTTATTGTTTGACAGCATTCTTTCTGTTTCAATCTACAACATTCTCTCAATTATAATGACTAAAGAAAATATTTATTCTATTAAATTAGGATATCCTACATCTAAATCATATCCTGTACCATCTTCATTTCGTTTTAATTCGTAATATTGAATATACTCGTTTGTCATGCTGTCCGCAAACCAGATAAAAAATGTGACTCTTTTTCCCATTTTGTATGTTTGAACATTTAGTAATATTTCTTTTTTCTGATTTACTGTAAATACTTCTTTAAAGCTTATACCAGTTAAGTTTTCTCCCGTTCCAAAAGTTAAAGTGTTTGCAAATCCGTTTCCTATATTTGTAATAGATAAATATATAGGATAAAACTCTTGTGTAGCTTTTCCCTCTACATATTTTGGCTCATCTGCGATTTGAAATTTTTTTACAGTTCCAGATGGTTTTCCCACCACTTCTACATTAAGAAATGGCTGAATACTTTGTCTTTCCTTTTTTCTATCAGCTTCACGGGTAAACTGTATTGTATAAAAAACACCAAAAATTGCAATCGTTCCAGAAAATACACCACCAATGATGCCACCCCAGTACGATGCTAGCGACCCAATCCAAGTTGCGTTAGCATCATTATCAATGGATAATTTGCCTATACTACATCGTATCACCTCTTCACACTTCAAGGACAATAATACAAATAAAATAGCGATAATGATACCCATTAAAACTGGCTTTATCCATTTTTTCTTTTTGCGTTTTAATTGATTCTTTCCAAATCGCGATATATCCATTTCATTTTTCATTTACTCAACCGCCTTTTCAAATGCCACCGTCTGCTCCTTCATAGAAATCTTCTTAATCAATTTTTACCGTTTATTATTTTATCATTTTAATAATTTTCTCTGCGACACTATCTATATTCATATCTGATGTATCTATTCTAACTGCATCAGAATAATGATTTTTCAAATATATAGTTGCAGTTTGAAAATACGTTTTTGCTAAATCCACATCTCTATTTTCTTGGTTTTCTATACGTTGATACAAAATCTTTTCTGATGCAGTTAAGATAAAATGATAGCATTCAACATCTACAAAAGTATTTACAAGTTTCTGATTACAATAATCATTAATCAATGCAATCGGAACAATTATATAATCATAATCTCCGCCTTGTATCAAAGTCAATATTTTATTTCTAAGTGCATCAATCAAATATCTTTTCGCTTCAGGATACCTTTCTCCAAAAAAATCAGAAATAGAATTTGGTTTATATTCCTTTTGCAAAGCATCAAACTCAAGTAAACACATATTATTAATTCTTTTAGCAATTACATTGGCAACAGCAGTCTTTCCACTCCCAAAAGTTCCATCTATCCATATTATTTTCATATTCTCACCTGCAACTTCTTATTTATTGCTCTTATTGTACATCCAGATTATGAATTTTTCAAGCCAGTCAAGCTATTGCATTTCTGCTCCATAGAAATATTATTCCTTTTAAGCTATATAAAAAGACGGCATCAACACTCACGCCAATACCGCCTTTTTCTCGGTCAGTCCGTTATAAAATCCCTGCCTTTTTCAGATACCCCACGCTGTCATAGCAGCCACGGAAGTAGACCGACTGCATCTCCATGTCTGTAAGTTTGTTCCTAAGCTCCATCACTTTAATCAGTGCGGCACATTCTTCCTCGGTCAGTTCCGCCGCTGTTTCCGTGTCAAACACGCCTAAGACTTTCGGATGTTTCTCATATAAGCCCTCAATCTCGGCTCTTATGGCACGGTATTCCTCATTTTCTTTGGACAGTTTTGCGATGACAGAGCCGAGATATTCATTAAAAACATTGTCATGAACATCTACAAAAGTTTCAAATCTGAACGCATCAGACATTCTTCCTCACCTCCGATTTTTTCTAATCGTCCTTTATTATACTGCCCAGAAATACTCAATACAAATGTGCAAACTGGATTTAACGCTCCCTGTCCGCACTTTTTTTCTCTGGCTGCTCATCGTTCTGCTCTGGCTCATCGTCAATAACAGTCTTGTCTTTTTCATTCAGATTCAGTTCGTTATTGAGGGCGTTCAGCCGTTCCGTCTTTTCTTTCAGCTCATTTTCAAAGGCAAACGGCTTCTTCACTTCCTCTTTTGCGGTTTCAAGCTGTGCGGTGGTTTCCTCCTTTCTGGTCTTGGCGGCTTCCAGTCTTGCGGGAAGTTTGGCAATCTCATTCTCAATTCTCGTTAAATTGCCGAGGGCATCCGTTCCTAAATCCACTTTGTATTTCCTCATTCCGCATAAATTTAAGCAGTAGTGGGCATTGACCGTATCATAGAAAACCTCCATCTGGAAGCCACGGTAGCTGCCGATTTGTATCGGCTGTGACAGCGGGTTTTCCTTGCAGATGGCAAGGAGCATTTCGCCTGCGTCCGCTTTTTCTTTGTAGGTCACGCCGTTTAAGGTCATCGGGCAGAATTTATCCTCGCCCTGCGGCATATGCTGGCTTGCAATCTTGGCATCATTTCCATATCCTACAATGCGTTCCCCATACTCCTTAATCTCCTGCGGGTAGTGCTTCAGTATCCTGTCCTCAAGGTCGTAATGCTCGGAAAGGTAGCTCTGCTTCAAGACTTTCAGCTTCGCCACCTGCATATCCAAATCCATTTTTTCCTTAAAGCGTTCATCGCCCGTGGCAAGCATTTTCACCTCCGCAAAAGAGAGGGCGACCTCGTCCACGTCCTCGGCAGAACGCACGGGGCTTTTGCTCGTCATTATCTGGGAGATGAATTTCTGCTTTCCCTCGACAAGCTGATAGAGATACGCATCAAATGTCTGTTCTGTCACATAGCGGTAAACTTCCACTTCGGGAAACATATTGCCCTGACGTTCCAGACGACCTTGACGCTGTTCCAAGCATGACGGCTTCCACGGGCAGTCGAGGTTATGAATGGCAATCAGCCTGTCCTGCACGTTTGTACCTGCGCCCATCTTCTGGGTAGAGCCGAACAATATACGCACTTCGCCGCTCCTTACCTTTGCGAACAGCTCCTTTTTCTGTGCGTCGGTATTCGCTTCATGGATGAAACGCACTTGCTCCGCAGGGATTCCACGCCGTATCAACTTTTCCCTCATGTCATCGTAGACATTAAACATGCCGTCATTTTTCGGTGTGCTGAGGTCGCAAAACAAGAGCTGTGCAGCCTTTGTGTCGGCGTGTCCCTCCCAGATGCGGTACATATTTTCCACGCAGGCGTTGACTTTGCTGTTCGGGTCGTCTGGCAGCATCGGGTCAATCAATCTCTGGTCTAGGGCAAGCTGCCGCCCGTCGTTTGTCACTTTGAGCATATTATCTGTTTGTGGTTTTACCAGTCTTGCACGGATTTTCTCTGCCCGCTTCGCAAGCCCCGCCACCATTTCGCTCTGAATTTCACTCGGTTTGGTCTTGATGTTGTGGTAATTGACCTTTGGCACGGGGAGCTTTAGCATATCGGCAGTCTGGATGTCCGCAACCTCACGGAACATCTGCATCAGTTCTGGCAGGTTGTAGAACTTCGCAAACCTCGTCTTGGCTCGGTAATTCGTGCCTTCGGGGGCGAGTTCCAGAGCCGTGACTGTTTCGCCGAACGTGGAAGCCCAACTGTCAAAATGCTGCAACCCGTTCCTTGCGAGGGTGTCATACTGCAAGTACCGCTGCACGGAATACATCTCGACCATTGAGTTACTTATAGGCGTTCCCGTTGCGAAAACCACGCCACGGTTGCCCGTGATTTCGTCCAGATAACGGCATTTCATAAACAAATCGCTTGACTTCTGGGCTTCGGTCTGGGCGATGCCGCCGACGTTCCGCATCTTTGTGTAAAGGTAAAGGTTCTTGTAAAAATGGCTCTCATCTATAAAGAGCCTGTCTATGCCCAGTTCCTCAAAGTTTATCACGCTGTCTTTCCGTTTGGTGTCGTTGAGTTTATCGAGCTTCGCCTTGATTGCTTTCCTCGTTTTCATGAGCTGCTTGACCGTGAACTGCTCCCCGTGGGATGCCTGCACGTCGTCTATCCCCATCTCTATATCGTCAAGCTGCCGCATGAGCTGTTCCCTCTGGCGTTCCTCGCTGATGGGGATTTTCTCGAACTGGCTATGCCCGATAATCACCGCATCATACGCCCCCGTCGCAATCCTGCCGCAGAACTTTTTGCGGTTTCCCGTTTCAAAATCCCGCTTGGTAGTCACAAGGATATTGGCAGATGGATAGAGCCTTAAATACTCCGACGCCCACTGCCCGACAAGGTGATTCGGCACAACAAACATGGATTTCTGGCATAAGCCGAGCCGCTTGCTTTCCTGTGCGGCGGCTACCATTTCAAAGGTTTTTCCCGCACCTACCTTGTGGGCAAGGAGCGTGTTGCCGCCGTATAGGATATGGGCGATGGCGTTCACTTGATGCGGTCTTAGCTGGATTTCTGGGCTGATGCCTCCAAATGTGATATGGCTTCCGTCGTATTCACGGGGACGGATGGAATTAAATGTGTCATTATAATAGCGTACAAGCCTGTTCCTCCGCTCTGGGTCTTTCCAAATCCAGTCCTGAAACGCCTGCTTTATCACCTCCTGCTTTGCCTGCGCCGCCGTGGTTTCCTTATGGTTCAGCACCGCTTTTTTATTGTTGTGTTCATCATAAACATAGTCAAAGATGCGGGTGTCACGGAGATTTAAAGTGTCCTCCATAATGCGGTATGCGCTCGCCCGCTTCGTGCCGTAAGTGCTGTCCGCCTTGACATTCCCAATGTCGGAACTCTTATTCTCGATGAACCAGTCGCCGTTATATGCCGTGTAGCGCACTTGCAGCCTGCCCGCCGCATAGCTTGACGGCGTTAAAAGCTCCATCATAAACTGCTGTATATCCTCCTGCGGTATCCATGTCGTGCCGAGACGGACGGAGATTTCGCTTGCAGGCAAATCCTTTGGGATGACTTTTTCCAGAGCCGCCACGTTGACTGCAAGCTCTGGGTCTGACTTTGCCGCTATCCCTGCAACTTTCAGTTTCTCCCGCACATTCCCCGATAAATACTCGTCTGCGGTCACATACCTTGCAGGCTCACAAGACGGCACTTTGTAGATAACGCCCTGCAATTCCTTAATGATTTCTTCCTCTGACCTGCAAGTGAGCCGTGCCATATAGGGCAAATCGACACGGGCTTTCTCCCCGATGGAGAGGGCGAGGGCTTCGCTGGCGGTTTCCACAAAAGTCACTTCTCGGTGGGGCTTTATCGTCCGTTTCGTGAACATATCCGCCTTGCGTTTGAATTTCCCCTCGTCGTCAAGCACTTCAAGGGAACAGAGTAAGAAATAACTTTCATCTGCCCCAAAAGCGAGGTAGTTCCCCCTGCTGTTGATTAAGCCGTACCTTTTGGTAAAGGCATCATATAATCGGTTTAGGTTTTCCTGCTCGGTCTGTATCATTTCCTCTGGGCAGTCGTCGGTCTGGTACTGGATGAGCTTCCTCACGCAGTCACGGATTTCCAACAGTCCCCTGATGCGGTTCTCCGCCGTCATGGACACGTTTGCAGGGGTCATCTCGTTATTCTCTCGGAAGTAGACCTTGCCGCCCACAAGGGCAAAAGAGAAGTTCCGCACGTTCGGGTCGGCGGGGATGGCTTTCTCCTGCTCATCAGAGATACGGTCAACCTCATTTTCTATCTCTGGGATTTCGCCATTTATCCGCTGAATGGCTTCATGGAGAAGCCCCGCAAGCGGCACGTCGGGGTAGGCTTTGCAGGCACTGTCCATGCCGAACCTCGTGCTTTCCATCTTCATCTCGCCAAGCACCATCTCTGGATGCTGGACAAAGTAGCTGTTCATCGTGACGCCGTTTTCGTCTGTGTCGAGGTGTACCCACTCTGGCTCTATCTCTATGATGCGGTCACGTTTCTGTAAAATAAGGATATCGCTCGTGACTTCCGTTCCTGCATTTGCCCGAAACGTGCTGTCGGGAAGCCTCACCGCACCTAAAAGCTCGGCTCTCTGTGCGATATATTTCCGCACTTCTGGGCTTGTCTTGTCCATCGTCCCCTTAGAGGTGATGAACATCACAACGCCGCCTGAGCGCACCTTGTCCAGTGCCTTTGCAATAAAATAGTCGTGGATTAGGAACTTCTGGGCGTTGTAGCGGCTGTCGTTGACTTTGAACTCCCCGAACGGGATGTTGCCAAGCACCACGTCAAAATGATTGTCTGGGAGCTTCGTTTCCTCAAACCCCTCAATAGCAATGCTGGCTTTCTGGTAGAGCTGCTTCGCAATCCTGCCCGATAACGGGTCAATCTCAATGCCATGCAGCTTTGATTTCTCCATGCTGTCGGGTAACAACCCTAAAAAATTGCCCGTGCCGCAGGACGGCTCTAAAATATTCCCCTGTGAAAATCCCAAATGGTCAAGTGCTTCATACATCGCCTTAATGACAATAGGCGGCGTATAAAAAGCTGTCAGCGTGGATTCCATAGCGGCATGGTATTCCTCATCGGAGAGTGCTGATTTTAATTCTTTATATTCGTTCTCCCATGCCGCATTATTGCTGTCAAACGCCATCGACAGACCGCCCCACCCGACATATTTTGCAAGGGTTTCCTGTTCTTCGGGCGTGGCAAGGCGGTTTTCTATCTGAAGGTCGTGGAGAAGCCTTATTGCGGACATATTGTTTCGGAACTTTTCTTTTGCGCCGCCAACGCCTAACGTATCATCGGTAATGCGGTAGTTATGGCAGTCGGCGGAGAGGGGGAGCAGCTTATAGGCGTTCAGAGTGCCTTTCTGGTAACTGTCCGCATATTTGCGGAACTCATCATCGGGCATATACGCAAGCTGTTTCAGCCATTCGTCCGAAGCAATCCCCACAAGGCTGTCGCCGTTCTTATCCATGAAAAGGGTGTCTATATCCTCTTGCAATGCGGCATGTCCCGCACTGTCTTTTGCCCTTTCCAGTCTGGAGCGGAGCGTGTCTGCCAGATTCTGGCTCTGCGGTTTCTGCTCTGGCTCGTCAAAGCGTATCTTCTCCACCACAATGTCATAGGGAAGCCCGTTCTCCACGGCGGGGTATTCCGCCACGGTTTCCGTGGTCGGCTCTGCGGGGGATTCTGTTTTTTCTTCGGATGGTAATTCTTTCTCTGCCTGCTCCAAGAGCCTGCGGACATAGCCGACTTTCTCCACACGGTTTATCGGGAAGCCTACGTTGTTCTGAAATGTGATGTCACGCATGGAAACGTCGCCGCTGATTTTCCCGACGCTCTCAATAAGATAACGGCGGTTGTCAATCATAAGCTCTTTGCCGATAAGGTCAGAATTATCCTGCTTTTCATCCGTCCCAGACGGGGCAGACTCTGATTTCTGCTGTTCCTCACGCTCCGCATCTTTCGCTGCAAATAGCTCCGTGATATGCTCCGCACTGTTTAAGGTGTCGGCGTATTCCTGTGCTTCTTCCTCGGTTTCAAAGGTCTGGTAGATGCCGCCTACGTCGTAATATCGGTCGGCACTGTCCTCTGGGGCTTCATTATTCCGTATGATAAATGGGTCAGCAAAAGCATCGGAAGTCTGCTCTACCGTGTAATGGGGCTTCTGTTCTGTTTCATCAGAGATGATGTCTGGGCTTGGGTTTTCAGCCGCCTTTTTGTTTTCCTCCCAATAGAACGGCTCAAGCTGTTCCTCCGTCAAGGACACTAAATCGTGGTAGTACAGATTGGAAAGTGCGTTCTGGATAAGGTCGGCAAGGTCATTATACTGCGTATATTCTGCAAGAACGCCGTCCACATACGTTTCCATGCGATACTGCAAGAGGTTGACGGATACCTGTATCCCATGCAAGCCGTCCTCGGTATTCTGAAAGGCAATCTTGACGTTGGATAAATCCGTATAGTCCACTTCGGCGTCGCCGCCAAACTCCGCATCGCAGTATGCGTCAATGCAGCCTTTCGCCTGTTCCAATAGTTCTTCCTCGGTGGGTTCTTTCCTCCTGTGAAACCAGTCCTCCTCGGTAGCCATTATATCGCCAAGCCGCTTTTCATCCTCTTGGGTCAGCCCCGTGTTCCGCTCCAAGAATGGGATGAACACGTCATGCCCCAGACGCAGGGATTCCATTTTCTCTCGGTAATAATCTTCGCCCTGCCGTTTCCATTCTGGGATAAACGGGCAGTCGGGGGAGAGGGAATATTCATAAAAATTTCGGATATGGGCGATTAAATCCCCCTCGCCGTCGCCGATGTCAAACCGCCCTTCATAATTAAATTCCTCGCCGCCGATGACGGCATGGATTTCAAAATCGGTCTTATGATACCATCCGACATGGTTCTCCTCATTCTCCCTTTCACGGTTCTGTTTTTCGTCCAGAATGCCGAGCAGTTTATTTCCCAGAGCGAAACTCAAATCCGTAAATCGGTCGTTCAGCTCCTTGTCATAAAAAGCGGGATGCTCGGAGAAGCCGATTGAGAGGGTGATGCTGTCGGGCTTTTCCTCGGCAAGTGTTTCTGTTTTCTGGCTTTCGGTGATGACCGTTTTTAAATGGTCGTTCGCAGGGTTCTCCTTTAATTTCTGCTCAAAATCCTCCCTGCTAAACTCTTTTCCGAACAACGGGAACTCCGCATTTCGCAGGGACACGGCGTTCTCATCAAAGGCGGTAATCTCATATTTGTCCGCCCCGATATACACCACGTCGCCCTCGTGGTAGAGGTAGCGGAGAGGGTACAGCTCCGTAAGCTCCTGCGAGAATCGCCACGCATTGCTGCGGCTGTAAACGCTGGTCGTCTTTTTCTGCACAAGGGAGAGGAAGTCTAACAGTTCCTGCACGTTGTCGGGATGCTGTAATGCCTGTTCCATAAGGTCGGCGGGCATATCCGCAAAATCCCTGCATCCAATCACGCCCAACAAGTCTTTTTCATAGCCGTCCAAGTCACGGATGAAGTCGGAGAGCCGCAGGGCGAGCGTGTCCCGCTTGTCCGCAGGGGGCAGCTCCCTTTTTTCCTCAATAAAACGCTGCCTTGCCAGTTTCCTCTGGGTGTCGATTTCATGCTGCGGGGCAGAGATGCTTTCCAGATAGTCGGCGTAATGGTCTTTCTCTTTGGGATTGAGGTAGCGGTTATCCTTAACCAGCTCCCGCAGCCGTTTTTCCGCTTTCGACCAGCTCAAAACAAGGTCGTGTTCGGTGGAGATGCCGTCACGGTCAATGGAGATGCCCTTGCCGCTGTACCACACATACCCCTCCGTGCCGTCTGAAAAATTAACAAAAAATCCGCCCGTGCCATATTCCCTTTTCAGAAAATCAATGTTCTTCTTTTTATCTTCCTGCTTCTGGAACTGGTGGTAAATGCGGTATTTCCCGTTCGCAACGCTGTTCCCTTTTACAAGGACGGCATCAATGTCCTCCTGTGAAACAACAAAAGCAGAGGCTTTTTCGTCCTCTGCTTCAGCTATCCTTTCAATCTGTTCGTCTACGGTCGGGAGATTGACGGCAACTTCTTCCTCGTTGGCAACGCTGCCTTTTTCCGTCTGTCCCTCTGGCTCTGCGGTCTGTGCCGTGTCTGTTTTATCTTCCTGCCTGCCGCCGTCCGACTGCGGCTCTGGTTCTGGTTCTGAATTTTCTAATTGTAAATCAGTTCGCTCAAGATGGTTTCCTCCGCTTGGCTGCGGATGTTGTTCATCATGCCGAGCCACTGCATCGGGGCTTTCTCTTTCAGCTCCTCCGTCACTCCCTGCTCGGCTGCTAACTGCTTCGTCAGAAGCTCTAACCTCTGCAACGCCGTCTGCTCGGTCTGGTAAAGGTGTGCGTTCAGTCTGCCCGCTGTCAGCAGATTGAGATAGGTCACTCTTTTGTGCTGTTCCAGATAATCCCTGTGCATCAAAGCGTACCTGCCAAGCGGAAGCTCTGGCTCTGTCGGTAATGTCAGGTCGGGTATAAGGTAGTCCGCCTGTTTCGTGTAAGTGATTTCGCTCATTATTTTCGCTCCTTTCGGGTTGTTTCCTGCCTTTATCATACTGGCTTGCAATGTTCCTTGCAAATGTGCGGTTCTGACATTTTGCTTCGATTTGCACATTTCGGACTGCCGCAGAGATTTCCCTTAACGCCATCTCGGAAATGTCACTTGTGGCGATGCCGATGGCGTTCAATGTCTGGGGCGTGTTAAAATTTATAATCTCCGCAAAGTCCTCACGCTCAAAATATCCTCCCGCATCCAGACCGCAGCGGCTTAACAGCATATAGGCGACGCTGTTTGCGGCAAGCCGTTTGTAAATCACTTCTATATTATAGTCGTCCAGTTCCTCTAAAAAGCTGTCTTTCGTGCAGCCCTTTAGCTGTGAGAGGTAATCGGGTAAATTGCCCTCCACGGCGTTCTCCGCTGTCTGAATTAAAAACGTGGCAAGGTCGCCGCCCTCCGTGCCGCCGAACCTGTCCGCAAGCCGTTCCATGACGGGCTGCTCATACCGCTTATCCATCTGCCATATCGGGACGGCTCGGCTGCCGTAGTAGCCCTCATGGGTGTCGGAAACGTCAAAATAGTATTTCAGCGTGTTCCTGCGCCCTTTCGGGTCAAAGACCGCAATCCCCTTGCTGTCCTTGTTCACCCAACGCTTAAAGAGCCTGTTCCATGTGCCAATCTCGGCTACGGCGGTGGCATCGGGGCGTTGGGCGTAAATCAAGAGCTGCTCGTCAAAGCGGCACTTGTAATTGTGGCAGGCAGAGGATAAAAAGCCCTGCCAAGCCTGCGGGTTCTTTGCGACCGCCATTCCCGTGCGGCGGTACAGCTCCGTAATAAGCTGGTACTTTGCAGCCATAGGCTCACACCTCCTTATCGTTCCAAATCTTTGTTTTTCTGCTTCCTGTCGTATTCCCCGCATCTTTCAGCGATTTCGGAATACATCTTTTCCCGCATGTCCCGCTCATAGGCTCGGTACTCCTTTGCCTTTTCCGTGGGCTTGTACCAGACGCTGTTCTGGTCGGCTTCGTCCATCTGCCCGTAGCGGTCGTCTATTTTGTCCATATATTTCTGATAAATGGCATGGGCAGCGGGGGCGTCCTTTGCGTAGCGGTAACGGGCAAGGCTCTTATGCGTCCCACGAAGCTCGGCATACTCATAGAGCATACGGATAACCTCACGGTCAAGCCCTTTCTGACCCTCGGCATCATAGATTTCCGACAAGCCCTTGCACCTCCATGAATGGTAGGGCGAGGTGTCGTTGGAGCTGTGGGAAGATACATACACGCCGTCTTTTTTTACCGTGATGCGGTTGATTAACTCGGTACTCACTCTTTATCACCGCCCGACAAAACAATCTGTTCCATAAAAATATCAATCCTCCTGTTGTCCATGCCCCACATTTAAGCAGGGGCATAGTTGATTTTATTTCTTTCCATTCGCCTTGCGAACTCCCGAACGGCGTACCTTACGCCGTCAATCTCTGCATGGGTTTCGTCCAGATAGCGGCAGACGGCAAAATAATCCTCCCCGTTCCCATAAAACATACGGATGATACCGCCATCGGGAACAGAAAAAAGCGTCCTGCCTTTGCTGTCCGTCATGCAGACCTGCCTTGCTGCGCTCATTCCATGCCACCTCCCAGAAAGGAGATAACCTTGTTCCCCTTGATGCTCTTTTGCAGCTCGTTGATGAGCGTGATGTCCGCCACTGTGATGCCCTGCATGGAGAGAATGTCGTCCATCGTCATGGCGGCGATGGCTTTTTCTTCGGTAAAGCCTGCGTCCAGAACCTTGTTTAAGGTTCTTATGGCTTTTGGGTTGACTGCCATATCCCATACCTCCTATCGTTCATGGTCTTTGTCTTTTGGCTGTAAAAGGGGAAGCCTGCCGCCATTCATCTCTTTTACCTGCTGAACATATTCCTTTTCCTTATCCTCAAAAATCTCATAGAAAAAATCGGCAAAGCCCTCACCGTCTTTCCTCTCTGGCGCATCTTCAATGCCATCGCACCACTGCCGGCAGGCTTCCTCCAATACCATATGAAAAACCGCTTTCTTTTCCTTGCTTTTTGCTATATCCTGAATATTCATAGTCACATCTCCTATCGTTCATGGTCTTTGTGTTTCGGGGCTTTCTGTGCGGACGGCGGCTCTTGCGGCTTCGGCTCGCAGCTATGCCCGTTCCTTTCCATACGCTCGGCAAACTCGCAGATATGGTAGAGATTGCTGCCCACCTCGGTATGGCATTCGTCAATGAAACGGCAGGTCTTTTCCGCCTTTTCTCCCCACGCATAGTTGATAATGATTTTCCCGCCATCGGGGATGCGGAACAGCTCTTTGTAATGGGGGTCTATAAAGTGGATTCCCTGTTCCGCTCTGGATATATGCTTATCGAGCCATTCTTTCACATAGCAGTAGCAGTAAAAGTTATAGTCGCCCTTTGTCGGGTTGCAACGGAGCAGGAAAGCGTGTTTGTCAGTATCTACACGGAAGCCGTACTCAGTACAGTAATTCCCCATAAAGGCGGCATCGGGGGATTGCCTTGCAGCCGACGACATATCACGGCGGCTGTGCAGAAGCCCCTTATCTTCACGCAGGGCGTTGATTACATCGTCAAGCCCTGCCTTAAATTCATCGGTTTTCCACTGTTCCCTTGTGTCAGACCAATCGGTATGAAACTCGTTTCCAGAGCCGCCAAAGTCCCCACGGAGATGACCGATGCACCCCGTCTGCCCCTCAAGCTGCATACTCTGGGCGTAGGTGTATTTCTGTTCGGATTGCGTCAAAGCCCGTACCTCCATCAGCGTTCCTCCCTGCTCTTTGATTTTTTCGCCTTTTCCTGTTCCTTGATTTTTGCGAGTGCTTCCTTTGCCCAGACGGGCATCTTCTCTGGCTTGATTTCCCCAAGCACGTCGCACCGTTCCCATCGGGCGTGCTTGCCGTCCGCAAGGGAAGTGCCGAACACCGCCTGCCCCCTGCCGCCCAACGCTCCGTGACCGCCGTCCGCCAGTACAAGCTGGTAGGCGGAATGCCTGTACTCATGGCGGTTGACCTCGGCATTGATGACAACGACCTTGCCCACAATGCTGCCGCTTTTGTCGTCTGGGATGCAGTCGTCTATGGTAAACGGGGTCATGTCAAACTTGAACTGTTCCTGCTCGGCTCTTACACTTTCTATCTGTTCCTGCACCCTGTCGGTAAACATCTGCATGGCTTCCAGATAGTCGTCAGAGCCGACCGCATCGGTCACCCATTCTGCGGACAGCGGGTTGTCGTAAGTGCAACAGCAGACAAGATACGGGTATTCCTCTTTCTCATCTATGCCGAACACGACTTCCTTTTTGCCGATGTGGATGCTCTGCGTGACCTCATAGGAGCTAATCATCCGTTTTTCTTCATTCTCCATCGGGCTTCTCCTTTCTTTGCTTTTTCTCCCTCTGCCAGTCCAAAACCTTTCGGATGCAGACGTCGCAGAAGATAACACGGCTGTCCTTATATCGGGGGTAAGGACAAATCGTGCAGTCATACTTCTTGTTGTTTTCATTGCTGCCCATACTACCGCTCACGCCCATCGCGCTGCTTCGCCTTTTTATCGTGCTGTTGGTTATATGGCATCTGGCACTCCGACTGGTAGCGTTCATTCAACTTTTCCCTCGCCGCTTCGAGTGTGTTGCAGTAGCAGCCCCAATAGTAGTTGTCGCCGCCCTTGCAGTACCAGCATACATAAGGGTTCGGGGCTTTCGGGTGATGCCCGATGACAAGCTCCGTGTTCCCGATAGTGCAGCCCTCTATGATTTCATAGCCCTGATTGGAGCGTGTTTCACCGTTCATAGGCGTTCCTCCTCTCTTTTTGCTTTTCGTCCATATATTGCTGCAATTCATACTGGCAGGGGACGTACAGCCTGCCGTTCTCCACGCAGCGGAAAATATCGCACTTCCTGTCCGTGGATGCAGCATAAAAATCATCATAAGAATAAGGGAATTTCTGGCTTCCCCTGCCGTAATAGTCGGCGGCGAAAAAGCCAAGTTCCCTATCTGTCTTTAATCTGCGGGTAATCTTAAAAAAATCATCTTCCCGCTTTGTAAACTGCCGCTCTGGGATAAAATGATGCCCACCATATTCAAAAGACTTATCCTGCATCTTTCACCTCACGATTCTTTTGCATATCTGCGGTATGCCTTTTCGCCTTTGGCTCTGACTTTCTGCATCCGCACGCTCCCTAAAAGCTCTGGGCATTTCTCCTGCAATTTGCGGCGTGTCCTGCCCACGCTCTCAAAGCTCGGCAAGCCAAGCTCCTTATGGTTCAAAAGTATCTGGGCAAGCGGCATAGCTCCAGCACCTTTCAGATAAAGATTGCAGAGGGCAAGGTACAGCACCATGTCGTCATTTCTGGCGTCCTCATTCTCTTGCAGGACGGCTCTGACTTTGCCCTCAATGGTTTTCAGACTGTCCATAATTACCTCCATACATGAAAAGAGGGCGGTATCTTCCAACCGCCCCGATCTACATCAATCTGTCTTAATTTATTTCTTCCTGTTACGGATTTTCAGCCATACCGCCGCACTTACCATGAATACGGCAAGAATGGCAGCAATGATTGTCTTTGCCCTCATCCCTTAGTCCTCCTTTTTCTTTCTTCCGCACTGGTAGCCTGCAAACCCGAAGATTCCCGCACCGACTGTAAATGCCGCCGCAAGGCTTACCCACAAGCCGAGGTTAAAATCGTCGCCTGTTTTTGGTGTATCACGCAGCTCGTTGTGCATGGTTACGGTTGCCGTTTCGTCCGTCTTGATGGTCACTTTCTGGTCGGCGGGCAGGATATAGCCAGAGGATGCCTTATCGCTGACTTCGGACACGGTGTACTCGCCGATACGCAAGCCGTCAATGGCGATTTCGCCGTTTTTGTCCGTCTTGAATGTCTGGTCGTAATCTTTTCCAATCACACGGAAAGAGAAGCCCTCCACTTTGCCGTCAGAGGATGTCTTGACGATTTTTAATGAGCCTTTCTGCGCTTCATTTAAAAATCCTTTGCCCGCTTCATTCTCCACGTTGTAGGTCTTGCCGTTTTCCTCGATGGATACGGGATAAACATTCTCGTCCAGAACAAAGCCTGTCGGGGCGGTTTTCTCACGGACAAGGTACTTGCCGTATCTGAGGTCGCTCATCTGGTACACGCCTTTTTCCACCTCGCCCATCTCGCCGAGCAGCTCATCTTTCTTGTCCAGTTTTCCGTCGCCGTTGGCATCAGAGTAGACCTCGAATACCGCACCTGTGAGCTTGTTGTCGGGATAGTCCTTGTCTACTTTTGTCAGAGCAATATTGCCTTTGATGAAATAATTGACAAGCTCGATTTCCACAACCTCATCTACTTCGCCGATTGTTACGCTGATTTCTTCCTCGGAGAGTACATATCCTTTCGGGCTTTCGATTTCACGGATTACCCATGTGCCATACGGAACTTCGCCAAAAGAAAAACTGCCGTCATCCTCAGATGTGGCAGTCGCAATCGCATTTTCCTTTGTATATTCCGTTGTCCCCGTCTGAAAGATGCCGATTAACGCACCGCCTAAATCCTCACCGTCCTCGTTGGATTTCCTGCCGCTGACAGAGCCGTAAATCAGTTCGTTTTCAATGGCTTCTCCCTCATTTGCCGTGATGTTCACGACGGCTGTTTCCTGTCCTGCGTACTCAAAGTCAACAGGGTATTTCTCATCGCTTACAAGGTAAGCTGCGTTTGTTGATATTTCCTGCACATAATAGCTGCCCATCGGCAGGTCGCTGATTGCCTTTCCGTGACCGTTCTCATCAAGGAAGATGACTTCAATCAATCCGTCCGCAGGGATAACAGAGCCGTCGGCTGCGGTCAGCTCCTCGGCTGCATACAAACCAAACGTGACGTCTTTGATTTCTCCGTTGCTGCCTACGCCGTATGCTTCGTCCACCTCAAGAGTTTTATTGAGGTCGATTTCCACACGCTGACGCTCATTGTAAAATTCCGTGCCTGTTTCCGTCACTTCGATTTCCTGCCCCGCATACACAAGCTCCACGGCATGGATTTCATCGTTTAATACCATGCCATACGGGGCAGTCACTTCCTTTACCTCATACTTTCCGAGATAAAGCTCTTTGGATTCCGCCGTACCATCTTCCCCTGTGGTAAGCGTATCTACGACTTCGCCTTTCTCGGCTCTGACCGTGCCATCGGTTGTAATAATGTCCTCGGCTGCGGTAATCTCGTAAACTGCACCCTCTAAATTATCCACGGCAAAAATCGGCTGGTACAGCCCCTTGTTTCCTGATACCCTACTGAATACCTCGCCAGACTTGGATACTGTAATCTTTCCTTTCTGTGCCATATTGGAGCGTTCCACCTTGACAATGGTAATACCGCTTTCCTCCTCGGAGTTTTCCTGCTCCACATCAAAATAGACTGGCTCGGAGTCGAGGACATAGCCGTATGGAGCTTGCACCTCAACGAGAGAATAGCCCTTGCCGTATTCCAAAGTCTGCGGCGTGATAAGACCGCCGTCTGCCGTGGTGTAGAACGTGTCAATCTCCGTCACTTCTGGATAAGTGAATTTCATTGTTACAAGGTTTCCCTCTGGGTCGTAAATCTGGAAGCCTGCCCCTGCATAGGGGATAACTTTGCCCGTTTCCACGTCTTTCTTAACAATTTTAATATAGCTCTCGAAGTTGGCGTTGTTGATAAGGTAGCGGTAAGTCTGGCTGTCCTTGCAGATGAACACGTCAAAGTCTTTCATCAGCTCACGCCCGTCCCATCCAGAGGTCTGGTGTACGGTGTAGATGCCATACGGCATATCCTTTGTCTGGGCAAAGCCGTTTTCATCGCAGATAAGCGTGTCACGCTCGGTTTCCTCCGCCGCATCGAAGCCGCCTGCGGATTTCAGATATACCTCAAAGACAGCCCCCTCCTCTGGCGTTTCAATCTGGGTTTCGCCGTTGTCGGTGTGCTTGATGATGGCGATATTGCCTTTGATAACCTGCTCGTTTACATCATTCTTGGCAGAATTATATTCCACGGTGTAAAGCTCTGGCTCTGCCCCTACATGGTGGATTGTAGTATCTAAAAGATAGCCCTCGGACGGGGTAATCTCACGGATGCTCCAATCGTTCCCGCAGATATAATACTTCGTTGTGAACTGCCCGTTTTCATCGGTGGTATAAGTGTCAACTAATTCCTCGCCCTGATAGATGCCGTAAACCGCACCTGCAAGGGAAGCGTCGCCCTGCGGCTTCTTCCCCGTTTCCATGTCGGTCTTTAATACCGTGACATTGAATTTCTTTAAGATGTTGGTAAAACTGCGTTTTGTGACCTTTTTCCACTCAATCGGGGCGGTCTGGGATGCGGGGACAACGTAGCGGATAGCCGTGTCCACTTCCTCAAGGGTGTACGGCGTGCTGCCGCTGATAAGGACATTCTCAAACTTTGCCAGCCCGTTCTTATCGGTCACGGCGTATTCATCCACCGCCAATCCGCTTAAAGAAGTGCCGTAAAGGTGGAACTTCACGCCCTCCACAAGATTGTCCTCGGATGTTTTGACGACTTCCAGACTGCCACGCTTCAAAGTATTGCTGAATGTGACCGTAGAAGTCTTTCCCCCGATAATCGTCACGGTCTGGGTTTTCTGCGGCTCATAGCGGTCGATGGACTGCTCCGTGACGGTGTAAGTGCCGGGGAATAAGCCCTCCACCGTGATATTTCCGTCTTTATCTGTCTTTACGGTCTTGTTGAAGCCGTCGCCTTTGATGGTAAAGGAAATCCCGCTGACAACGCCGTCCTCGGAAGTCTTTTTCAGTGCGACCGTCCCTGTCGGCGTTTCCACGTTGATATACGCCGTCATGGTGTCCACGTTCTCCACGCCTGTAATGACATCCTGCAAGTTCGGGTCGCCATAGGCAATCATCATCGCCCCGCTGCTGACCGTCGGCGTATTATTTCTTGTCGCCGTAATCCTCGCCTTGCCGTCAATGGCTTTCTTTGACGTGATGGTGAGCTTGTTCCCAGACTTGGAAACTTTCACATTGCTGTCGGAGCTGGTAAAGGAATACTCGGAGAGGGAATTATTTTTATCCGTCAGCGTCAGGCTGTATTTCCCGTCCTTATAGGCAAGCTCCTTTGTAATGTCTTTCTTGCCTGCTGACATAAAACTCGGAATTGTGCTGTGCCTTGTCATGAATGATACAATCTGGTCGTAAGCCGCCCTCGCCCCGCTGTTGGCATAGTTCGAGCCAAAGTGCAGGCTGTAAACGGTCGTGCTTGTCTGGCTGTACGGGCTTGCAGAATTGCGGCATCCCGTGACGAACTCCCATACAAGGGTCTGGGTGGCAAGCCATTTCTCGTCATCGCTTCCAGACAGATTCCCGCTGTTGCCCTGATAGCCGTAAAGCAGGGCAAGCCCCACCGCCTTTTTCTGTTCTGCGGAAAGGGAGTTCCAAGCGTTGGAAGACGCTTTTGCAAGCGTATTTCCTGTTTTCAGCGGCACTCCTGGCTGAAGGCAGAACGCCGTTTCCCCGTCCACATACATGCGGTACTTATATTCGCCCGTCCCTCCTGCGGTATGACCGCCGATGTTCGCACTGGAATTATATCTGATTGCGTTCCCTGCGCCGTCGTAAGTGTGGGTAAAGGAAATCGTGCCGATGTCGCCTGCCGCAAACGCTGTCGTGGCAGGGACGGCGGACAGTGCCGTGACCGCAGCTAAAGCAAACGCCGCAGCTCTCCTCAATAATTTACATATCTTCATTCATTACCTCCTGTTCGTTCTCATGTTGATAGCTGACTTTCTGGCAGAAAAAAAGCCGCCCATCTGGACAGCTTTTAATATTTCTTTTCTCGGATAGTTACTGGCAGTATCTAGGGGGAGAGGTGTGGAGAGGGGGAAGTCAAAAAATTTTTTCTGTTTCCCAAAGGGCAGACTTTCCCCTCGGCGTCCATCTCCAAAATCCCTATTTTTCCTGCCTTACCTCTCGTGAGCCTTGCTCCGCTGTAAGTGGCGGTTGTAAAACTCCAACGCCTTTACGACAAAATCCGTTTCCTGCCCTCTGGGAATGGATTTCGGTATGAGCTTGGTTATCCGCTCGTCCTTAAAGGCGGGTTTTTCTTTCTGGTTTGGCTTTTCCTCCTGCATGATGCTCTGGATAACCTCATCCGTGAGCTTTCCCTCCTGCATGAACTTTTTCATCTTGATAGCCTGTGCAAGAGAGGGCGTCGCATCGTTGTAGCCCATCGCTTCTAAAAGCGTATATTGCTGTTCCTCGGACAAATAGGAGATTTCCACCGCAGGGCGGAAAGCAATTTGGCGTTCATCAACCATTTGCAGGATTTCGGGTACAAGCTCGGTCAGACGGATATAGCGGAAAATCTGATTTTTACTTTCCCCGACTTTCTCGGCAAGTTCATCTGATGATTTTACGCCTTGCAACTTGTTACCCACTGGGGAACAAGTTAAATCTGTACGCTGTCCTTGTCGCTTCATCGCTTCAAGCCGCATCTTATACGCAAAGGCTTTCTCACTCGGCAAGATAGTAGTCCTTTGGAGATTACTCTCAACCATGACGATAATCGCTTCGTCACGGGTCAGCTCCTTAACTTCGCATTTGAGCGTTTCAAGCCCTGCAATCTCGCAAGCCTTTTTCCTCCTGTGACCGCTGATAAGCTCATACCGCCCATCCTCTTTCTGGCGGACAGTGGCAGGGGTCATCACGCCGCTCCGCCTTACGCTGTCCACAAGCTGCTCCATGTCCTCGTCCATTAAGACCTTGAACGGGTGGTCTGGGAACTCGTCAATCTCCGCAATCGGGATTTCCCTTATTTTGCTTAGATTCGCTTCCGCACGGCTCTCGTCCGTTTCAAAGAGGTCATCGTATGCGGTCAGCTCGATTTTGCTTTCTCTGCTTCTCGCCAAGCTCTGCCACCTCCTTTCCGAACTGCTCGTAAGCGGCGGCTACCTTGCCGCCCTTGTCGTAGGCAAAAATGCTCTTTCCCTCTGCGGTGGCTTCCACAGCACGGATGGAGTGGGGTATCTGTGCATCGAATACCTTGATTCTCTGCCCGTAGGCACTTTTTACCGTTGCCGTGATTTCCTTAGAGATGTTCGTGCGTGGCATTACCATCGTCATAAGGATGCCGTCAATCCGCAGGTGCGGGTTAATCTGCCGTTTCACTTTAAACACGGAGCGAAGCAACAGCTCTAAGCCTTTGGCAGAAAGATAATGGGGCTGTGTCGGGATAACCACGCTGTCAGCAGCCGCAAGTGCATTGATTGTCAGCATACCCAAGCTCGGCATACAGTCAATGAGGACAGTATTGTAATTCTTTTTCACTTCATTGATGCAGGTTTTCAATACGCTTTCACGGCTTATGGCGTTTATCAGCCTTACTTCCAGTCCCGACAGTTCAATGTTGGACGGGAGCAGGTCAACGCCCTCGTCATGGTGCAGGATGCTTCTGGAAACATCGACGGGCTTATCATCAATGATGTCCTGCATGATGGTGGAGAGTGTGTCGGGCAAGTCGTCTGGTCGGCTGTAACCGAGCGACATGGTTAAATTTGCCTGTGCATCGGCATCAATGAGCAGAACTTTTTTGCCCTGCTGTGCCAGAGCCACGCCCAGATTGACCGCCGTGGTGGTCTTGCCAACGCCGCCTTTCTGGTTGGTTAAAGCGATTACTTTGCAATTTGACATAGGGTGCGTCCTCCTTTCGCATAGATTTAGCCACTTTGTCAAGGTGGCTATGTAAAGGATTCATGGCAATAAAAAAAGCCGACTGGCTGTTTTATTTGCTAAACTACACCAATCGGCTATGTAAAAATCTATTCCGTTTTATTCTCTGCCTTATCTGTTCTTTTGTGATAAGGCTTCTCTTATTCTCTCCGTATCCCATTTTTCTGGAAACAATACCGCCATAATATGAAACGCATCCATCAGTCCTGCAATATACGCATGAGTGCCGTATTCAAAATCCTGCTTTTCCCTGCAATCTATAAGATGTTGGCAAACTTCCCTCTGTTTCTCCGTCAAATCAAGCTGGTTAAAGGCATCCTCCGCATATCCCTCATCCTTACTGTCTTTTTGATAACTTACATCGGCTTGTAGCAGTTTCAATACGGATTCGTCTTTTAATTTCTCTGCTGCTATCTTCACCAGTTCTTTAAATTCCTTATCGTACATCACTTCCCCCTACAAGCTCTACTCTTAATTTTTTTATAGGTGCATGGATAACCTTAAAAATAAGTTCGTCAACGCAGTCTGTATATCTGCCTTGCTGTATGAGCTGATTTTTCAGTTCCACAAGGCTATGTAACAAAATGCTCCGTTCCCCACTATCCACATACAAATGATTTTTCTTTTCTCTCATAAAGTCCACCATCCTTTTTTGATTTCATTATATAGACGGATAGCAGAATGTTCAAAGCTGCAAATTGGATCAAAAAAATAAGCGTACCACTATCTCTAATGATACACCTATCCCGTTCAATTTCTAAGAGCCTGTTGTCCGCTTTTTATCAGCAAGGTGGACACTACATAGACACGTTAATTGCCCAAACCCTTTATTTTCCGTTTGTGTTCCCACACCCGATATCAACTACCACCGAAACGTCAAAGTAGTTTTTGAGGTGCTTATTTCGGATTTTTTCACCCTCCGAAGTGAACGTGAAATGCTTCGCAAAGTGCCTAAAATAAAGGATTTCTACGAGGTTTTCTTTTGTATCAACACAATAGTCTCTACATGATAAGTCCCCGGAAAAAGGTCAACCCCCCTAATCCTCTCCACCCGATACCCTCTCCCCTGCAGCATCTCCAAATCCCGCACCAAACTGGTCGGCTTACAGGCAATATACACCATCCTCTCCACCCCGAAATCCGTAATCTTCCTAAGCGCCTTAGGATGCACCCCATCCCTCGGCGGGTCCAGCACGATCAAATCCGGCGTCTCCCCCAATTCATCAATCACCTTCAGCACATCCCCAGCCCAAAACGAACAATTAGAAAGCCCATTCCCTTCGGCGTTCTCCACCGCCGCCCGGACAGCTTCCGGGACAATCTCCACCCCCGTCACCTTCCCGGCGACCGGGGCAAGTACCTGCGCAATAGTCCCCGTCCCGCTGTACAGGTCAAAAATCACCTTATCCTTTGTTTCCCCAATATACTCCCTCACCGTCTCATACAAGACTTCCGCACCAAGAGAATTGGTCTGAAAGAAAGAAAACGGCGTAATCTTAAACCTAAGCCCCAACAACTCCTCATAAAAATAATCCTGTCCATAGAGAACCTCCGTCCCCTCGTCCCGGACCACATCCGCCACACTGTCATTCCTCGTATGCAGAATACCGGCGACCTTTCCCGTAAACGGAAGGGCAAGCAGCCTTCTCACCCACTCTTTTCCGCCAAAATCCTTCTCAAAATCAAACTCCCCGGTCGTCACAAGGTCAATCAGAATCTCCCCCGTTTTCGCCGCCCTGCGCACCAGCAAATGCCGGAAAAATCCTTCATGCCGCATCCTGTGATAATATGGCAGCCCCGTCTCCTTCGCATATTCCAGCGTACACACAAGCGCCTGCCTGCAATCCTCATCCACAATCTGGCATTTGGGCACATTCACAATATCATGGAAACTCCCCCGCTTATGCAGTCCCAATGCCAGCGGTCCGTCCTTATATTCATCTCCAAAGGAAAACTCCATCTTATTGCGGTAGCCCTGCTTTAGTGGACTTGGCGCCACGCCCTCCCACACATAATCACCGTCAACCGCTCCATCCATCATCTCTTTTAGCTGAGCCGCCTTCATTTTCAACTGCTCCTCATAGGGAAGATTCTGATAAGTACATCCCCCGCACTGCCCAAAATGCGGGCATGGAGACTTAATCTCCATCTCTGACGGGCAAATCACCTCCAAAATGCGTCCTTCCGCCTTCCCCTTACGTACCTTGTTAATCGAAAACCGCACCTTCTGTCCCGGAACCCCATTCTTCACAGTGACCTCTTTTTCCTCTCCCGGCACGGCAATCTTCCCATGGTTGGGAAATTCCACCCTGTCTATCACACCTTCGTACACCTGGCCCTTTTTCATAATCCCTGCTCCTATTCGCATCTTTCATAATACTAATCACACTATCACCATTCCACACAGTCCACGTTGCGGCTCCTACTTTACTCTATATCATAAAAGCGTCCGCACTTGCATGGAACACACTTGCGTAGTCTTGTTCTCTATATACCTCAGAAAACGGCACAACAGGCTGCACCGAACCTCTCATACCGTTTTCCCATAGCCCCAACTACGCCATCCGTCTCAAATCAGACTCCCGAAACCTTCCTGACGGCATACTAAAGCCCCCGCTTATACTTCGCCTTCAAAATCGTCCCGTCCTGCTCCACCTCAATCCGGTCGATACTCTTGACATACTGGTTGAACTGCGCATACCCATAATCACTGATCTTAAAATCCGCATATTCCTCATACACCTTATTCCCCAGCGTACTCAGTTCAATCCCGTTCCGTCCCGCCTTCTTCACCAGATATGCAACATACCGGTCGATATCCTCCTTCATCCCCCAGTCTTCCTTCAGCGCCACCGAAACCAGATTCCCATGCTTAATCAACTGAATCCGTGAAAATTCCTCCAAAAACTTAGACAGCATATTATACCCATAGCTTCGCACGTCAAAATCCGGATACAAGCTTACCAGGCGGCTTCCCACCTCTCCAAGCCCAGTCACTTTATTATCATCCTGATTCTCAATAATCATCTTGATAATAGCATCCTCAATCTTCTCCTTGCTCAGGCTGTCATGGGTCTCCTCTGCCTTCGTACTTCCTGGCTCCTGCTCTGACAGCAGGTTCTCCAATATGGTAAATTTATCGCAAGCCTTGCGGAAGGGCTCCGGCGTTTTGTTCTCCCCCATGCCGATTACCATCTTCGCACTCTCCCGAATCCGTGTCACAAGACGGGTAAAATCACTGTCGCTGGATACGATACAGAACCCGTCCACATCATTCGTATATAAAATATCCATAGCATCGATAATCATCGCCGAATCTGTGGCGTTCTTTCCCTGAGTATAGCTGAACTGCTGAATCGGCATAATCGAATTGCTCAACAGCTCGTCCTTCCAGCTTGAGTGCTGCGTGTTCGTCCAGTCCCCGTAAATCCTCTTATAAGTGATTACCCCATACTTCGACAGCTCCGTAAGAATCGGTTTAATATATTTCGCCGACACATTATCCGCATCAATCAGTAACGCATAACATTGTTCATCCATTTTATTCTCCTTCTATCCCTTTTTATATACCCAAGGGCACACCGTAATACATGCCCCTTGCGGGGCGGGTGGACTTCGTCCAACAAAGTATAAATGCCTGCCCTTCCAAAGCAATGTCCCCAACACACTGCATCCGGCAGCCTTTCCGTACCAATTTCCCTGCCTTCACGAAAAAAGCAGGCAAGATGCCTTTTTTTCATCTGATAGGCCTCCAACCTGCTTACTCTATCGTACATCCTACGACATATTCTCTTATACCTGATCATCTTCATTGAAGAAATCATCATCAAAATCATCCTCGAAATCTTCCTCGAAGTCTTCGAGATAATCGGGTGTAAAAAAACAATATACCGCATAAGCGATTGCTGCAATCCCTGCAACTGCTCCCATGATTGCAAGAACCCACAGAAGCGTCTTGCAGTTCTTGTCTTCTTCTTCCTTCTTGTTCATCAGCTCGCTCAGCCTTGTTGCCGCAATCAGCTCTTCGACTTTATTCATAATCCCACATCCTTTCCATATGCTTTTCCCAGCAATTCAAATATTATAAATATTATAACACTATATTTTTAAGATTACTACACATTTCTGGAAATCTTTAAAAAAAGTTACACTATATTTTCTGAAGTTTCGCAAAAGCCGCAAACATTTTCTTGGTGCCCCGCTCTCCGAAATCCACCGTCACTTCATAATCCCTGCCGCCTTCCACAATTGCCTTCACGGTTCCTTCCCCGAATTTCCCGTGACGCACCCGGTCGCCCACCTCATACGCAAGTTTCCCGCCGGAAGGCGTGCCGAACTGCCTTGCCGGTTTCTTCGCCGCGTACAGCTTCGTCTGAAACGCCTGTTTCGCCTGTTGATGCGCAGTCTTTACCGGCAGTTCTTCCGCCTTCTTCTCAATCTTCGCTCCTGTGGATACCAATCCGGGCGGAATCTCGTTCAGGAAACGCGACATCCGGTTATACTGAGTCTCCCCGCGGATCATCCGGCGTCTCGCACAGGTCAGCGTCAGATTCTTCTCTGCCCTCGTAATGCCCACGTAACAGAGCCGCCGCTCCTCCTCCAAATCTCCCGGATCTTCGGAGGTGATCGTCATATAACTGGGGAAAATCCCATCCTCCATTCCAGCCAGATACACATGGGGAAATTCCAACCCCTTTGCGCTATGTAACGTCATCAAAACAACATAGTCCTTGCTTACGTCCATGCTGTCTATATCTGCCACCAACGCCACCTCCGCCAGAAATCCGCTTAACGTCACCGGCTCGTGCATCTCCTCGCAAGTCTCCTCATAGGCGACGATCTTACTGATTAATTCGTCGATATTCTCAATCCTCGCCTCAGCCTCTTCCTCGCCTTCCGCCTTCAGGCTCTCGATATATCCAGTCTCCTCGATAATCTCCTCCATCAGCTTCGACACCGTCATATCCTTTGCGTCCGTCTTAAAATGCTCAATCAACGCCACGAAGGACTCAAGCTTAGACGCGCCTCTGCCGATGCCCGGAATCAAATCCACGGCACGAAGCGCCTCATAAAAGCCAATCCCACGCATGGACGCATATTCCTGGACACGGTTGATACTCGTAAGCCCAATCCCACGCTTAGGCACATTGACAATCCGGCGCACGGCAAGGTCGTCCTGCCCGTTATCTACGGTTTTCAGATAACAAAGCAAATCCTTGATTTCCCGCCTGGCATAGAAATTGATTCCCCCCACAATCTTATAGGGAATATTCTCAGCCACAAACTTTTCTTCAAACATACGGGACTGTGCATTGGTACGGTACAGGATTGCATGGTTCTGATAAGAACAATCCCCCCGGTTTACATTATTCCGGATATCATCCACAATAAACTCTGCCTCGTCATACGCCGTGTCAAATTGACGGAGCATCAGACGCTCCCCCTCCCCGTTGGCAGTCCACAGCGTCTTATCCTTCCTGCCCACATTGTGGCTGATTACCGCATTTGCCGCATTTAAAATATGCCCCGTAGAACGGTAATTCTGCTCCAGCTTAATCGTCCTTGCATCCTCGAAAACCTGTTCAAAATCCAGGATATTCTTGATATTCGCCCCCCGGAACTTATAAATGGACTGGTCATCATCCCCTACCACACAGAGATTCCGGTACTTCGACGCCAGAAGGCGCACCAGCTCAAACTGCACCGTATTGGTGTCCTGATACTCGTCCACCATGATATACCGGAAACGCTCCTGATAGTATTCCAGAACCTCCGCCTGTGTCTGGAATAACTGTACGGTCTTCACCAACAGGTCATCAAAATCCAGCGCATTGTTGGCGCGAAGCTGCTTCTCATATTCTTCATACACTTCTGCAATCTTCTGCCTGCCGAAATCCCCCTCCGCACGGCGGCGAAACTCCTGAGGCGTCACCAATTCTTCCTTCGCATGGGACACCGCCGCCATCAAGGCGCGCTCCTTATAGACCTTAGTATCTACCTTCAACAGCTTACAGACATCCCGCATCATGGTCTTCTGGTCGTCACTGTCATAGATGGTAAAGTTCGTATCATAACCAAGCAGCCCAATGTGCCTGCGCAGGATTCGGACGCACATAGAATGAAAGGTGCTGACCCACACGCTCTCCGCGCCGAACTCTACCAGTTTGTCCACACGTTCCCGCATCTCCCCAGCCGCTTTATTGGTAAATGTAATCGCCAGGATATTCCACGGGTTAATCCCTGCCTCCTCAATCAAATAAGCAACCCTGTGGGTCAGTACCCTCGTCTTTCCCGAACCTGCCCCTGCAAGCACCAAAAGCGGTCCTTCCGTATGAAGCACCGCCTCTTTCTGTTGTTCATTTAACGTATCGTATATACCCAATCTCCTTGTGTCCTCCCTCGTCTGCATTTTCTATCTTAGCATTCTCCATCTTAGCATCTTACAAAAAGTAACTGGATATATTATAGTGTTTTCCGATAAAAACTGCAACAAAATTTCACAGATTCTACATCTGCTTCAACAGATTTACCATCTCAATGGCAGACAGCGCACAGTCGTACCCCTTGTTGCCCGCCTTGCTTCCCGCCCGGGCAATCGCCTGCTCGATATTCTCCGTCGTCACCACGCCGAACAATACCGGGACGCCGGAAGAAAGCCCAACCTGCGCCACACCTTTTGACACTTCATTGCAGACATAATCATAATGGGACGTATCCCCGCGAATCACCGCCCCTACGCAGATTACCGCATCGTACTTCCCTGACTTCGCCATCTTAGACGCCGTCAGCGGAATCTCGAACGCCCCCGGCACCCACGCAGCCGTAATATTCTCTTCCTCCACCCCATGGCGCACCAGTCCGTCCACCGCGCCGCCTAACAGCTTATTCACGATAATCTCGTTAAATCTGGACGCCACGATTCCAACCTTCATTCCCTCCGGCGCAACTACCTTTCCTTCCAATACCTGAATCTGTTTCATGCTCGTTTCCTCCTTCATCATTGATATCTAATCTGTAAAAACCTGATATTGCCAGAATTCTTATATCCCCCTAAAATGTAATCTTGTGGAATATATGTCCCATCTTCTCCTGTTTTGTCTTCATATAGTTCATATCATACTTCTGAGGCGCGATTTCAATCGGCACACGTTCCTTGATTTCCAGGCCGAAATCACTCAATCCATAGACCTTGTCTGGATTGTTGGTCAAAAGACGCAGAGATTTCACCCCAAGTTCCGATAAAATCTGCGCGCCTACCCAATATTCCCGCAAATCCGGAGCGAACCCAAGGCTAATATTCGCCTCCACCGTATCCATCCCCTGCTCCTGGAGCCGGTAGGCTTTCAGCTTGTTAATCAGCCCGATTCCACGCCCTTCCTGACGCATATAGAGGATAATTCCCCTGCCTTCCTCTTCAATCTGGCGCATCGCCTCCTTGAGCTGTTTTCCGCAGTCACAGCGCAGAGAACCGAAGACGTCTCCGGTCAGGCATTCCGAGTGGACGCGGCAGAGGACATTTTCCCCGTCCCCGATTTCGCCTTTCACTAACGCCACATGATGCTCGCCGGTAATATCATTGACAAAGCCATGAATCTGGAAATGCCCATACTGTGTCGGCATTTCCGCACACGCTTCCCTCACCACATGCTTTTCGTGAATCCTGCAATAATCCTGCAAATCCTTGATTGTAATAAATTTCAGATGATGGGCTTTGGCAAGCTTCCACAGGTTGGGGGTACGCATCATCGTCCCGTCGTCCTCCATGATCTCGCAGCAGACGCCGCACTCCCTAAGCCCCGCAAGGCGCATCAGGTCAACCGTCGCCTCCGTATGCCCATTACGCACCAGGACTCCGCCCGCCCTTGCAATCAATGGAAATACATGCCCAGGCTTCCTCAAATCTTCCGGGCGTGTGGCGTCGTCCACACATTTCATCATGGTATACGAACGCTCCGCCGCTGAAATTCCCGTGGTCGTGTCCTTATGGTCGATGGACACGGTAAACGCCGTACCATGGTTATCCGTGTTCTCCGATACCATGGGGGGCAGGCCCAGCCGCGACGCCGCTTCTGCGCTCATGGGGGTACAGATCAGCCCCTTCGCATGGGTCGCCATGAAATTAATGTTTTCCTGGGTCGCGAACTGCGCCCCGCAGATCATGTCGCCTTCATTTTCACGGTCAGGGTCGTCCGTCACCAGAATAATCTTTCCGGCCCGTAAGTCTTCCACTGCCTCTTCAATCGTGTTGTATTGGTACTGCTGTCCCATACTATCCCTCCTAATCTTATATTCCGTACTCTCTCAGGAAATCCATGGTAATCCCGCCAGAACCTTCCTCTTTCTCCTCTTTTCCAAGACCCAATAACTTCTCCACATATTTGCCCACAATATCATTTTCCAGATTCACCAAATCCCCTGGCTTCTTTTTTAGAAGCGTCGTCTCTTCGCCTGTATGGGGAATGACCGATACCTGAAAGCCCGTCTCACTGACGTTCGCTACCGTCAGGCTGATCCCGTCAATCCCAACAGACCCCTTTTCCACAATCAGGCGCAATACCGGCCGTTCTGCCCGTATCGTCACCCACACGGCATTTTCTTCCCTGCGCAGGCTCTCGATTACACCTGTCCCGTCAATATGCCCGCTCATGATATGCCCTCCGAACCGCTCTCCGGCCGCCATTGCCCGTTCCAGATTCACCAAATCACCGGCTTTCAGCCTCCCCAGATTGCTCCTCCTGCAAGTCTCTGCCATTACATCCGCGGTAAATCCATCAGCGTTCATTGAAGTCACCGTCAGGCACACGCCGTTAACCCCAATGCTGTCCCCGATTTTAGTTCCCTCCAACACCTTCCGGGCCTCAATCTGAATCTGTCCGGAACTTCCCGCCAGCTTCATCTGCCTGAGTTTCCCCATTTCTTCTATGATTCCTGTAAACATCCTTCCACCTGCCTTACTCTATATTCTATCCGTAAATCTTTGCCTATCTGGGACACCTCTTGCAATTCCAGTGAAACCGCCTCCCCGGGAAGTTCTACGCCAATTCCCGCCACCGGAGTTCTGGCGTTCCCTCCCCCGAAGACCTTAGGTGCAAGGAACACCTGCATCTCATGGACGATTCCCGCCCGTAAAGCACTGTCGTTTAAAATGCCTCCTCCCTCTAACAAAATACTGTCAATTCCCCGCCCGCCGAGGAGTTTCATGAGTACCTTCAAGTCTACCTGTCCGCTGCCGTCCAGAACCGGGAGGATCTGTACGCCAAGCTGCTCCAACAGACAAATTTTTTCCCTCTGCCGCTCATTTGCCTCTGCCGCGCCCCCTTCCCCGTCCGGCGAATAGGCTACAATCGTCGGATATTCCTTTGCCGTCTGGCAAATCCGGCTGTCCGCAGGAATCCGCAGACGGCTGTCACAGATAATCCGGACAGGACTTCTTCCTTCAGGAATACGGACATTCAGCATCGGGTCGTCGGCAAGTACCGTTCCAATCCCTGCCATGATTCCCATGCATCTGTGCCTAAGCCTCTGCACCTCCAAACGCGCCGGTTCCCCGGTAATCCATTTGGACGCCCCTGTCTTCGTTGCAATCTTCCCGTCCGCGGTCATGGCATACTTCATGACCACGTATGGAGTCCGGGTGGTGATATAGTGAAAAAAGATAGGATTTAGGCGGTCGCATTCCTCCCGCATGAATCCTTCTTCCACTAGCACACCAGCCTCCCGGAGCATCTTTGCCCCCTTCCCCGCCACTTTGGGGTTGGGGTCTGCAGAGCCAATCACAACCCTGCGGATTCCATTTTCAAGAATCGCCTCCGTGCAAGGGGGAGTTTTTCCATAGTGGCAGCAAGGCTCCAGCGTCACATACATCGTCGCCCCTTCTGCCGGCTCTTTTAGGGCGGCGATGGCATTCCTCTCTGCGTGGAGCTCCCCGTACCGTCTGTGATATCCTTCTCCGATGATATGGCCTTCCTTCACAATCACAGCTCCCACCAGAGGGTTGGGGTTCGTCCATCCCGTCCCCTGCTTTGCAAGCTCGATTGCCCGCATCATATAATCCTGATCCCTCATATGTTTTCGTCTCCTCCCTGACCATAACCCTCAGCATACCGAACAAGTTGTGAAACCATTCCTGCAGAATTCTCCGATAATTCCATTAAAAAAACCCTGCAGAATCATCTACAAGGGCAATGTTTTTCATATGGAATGTAAAAAGCTCTGAAACGGGACTACCATTCCAGAGCATTACATCCAGTATATTCTTACGACTATACAATCATCTTCTTCCATCCAGACTATACTGTCGGCTCCGGAATCTCATCGGATCAACCGTAAGGAACCCTTACGGCTCGCGGGCTTTACCGCCGGTAGGGAATTGCACCCTGCCCTGAAGACTTATTCTCTTTTTATATATTTCAGTATACCCAAGGGCACACCGTAATTCATGCCCCTTGCGGGGCGGGTGGACTTCGTCCATCAAAGTATACCCAAAGGGCACACCGTAATTCATGCCCCTTGCGGGGCGGGTGGACTTCGTCCATCAAAGTATAACTCATTATCCCGCCGGTTTCAAGAACTTTGTCAAAAATTCTGTGCCTCCGGAATACTCTGGTACATCTGGCTTAACTGATCTTCGATTGAGAAAAAGCTGTCCAGCAGCCGGGGATTAAAACTTCCGCACTGTCCCGTCCCAATCATCTCAATCACCATATCCCGGGAATAAGATGCCTTATAGACCCGTTTACAGCTCAGGGCGTCGTACACGTCCGCCAAAGACACCACCTGCGCCCACGGAGAGATACTGCTCCCTTCCAGGCCTTCCGGATACCCTCTGCCATCCCAGCGCTCATGATGATGCAAGGCGATATCACAGGCATAATCAAATATCCTGCTGTCATGAAGCTGAGGAATACTCTCCAGAATCACAACGCCCTTCGTCGTATGCGTCTTCATCACCTCATATTCGTCCGGTGTCAGCCGCCCCGGCTTCGTCAGAATAGAATCCGGAATCGTAATCTTCCCAACATCGTGCATAATGGAAGCTAAGGCAATATCATCAATCTCATCCTGCGCCAGTCCCTTGCCGATTGACGTATTCTCAAGCATCAGCCGCGTAATTTCCGATATCCTCTGTACGTGTCCGCCAGATTCCTCATTCCGGAACTCAATCGCAGTTGCCAACGCCTCAATCATACCTTGATTCAGCTCAATAATCTGCTTCGCCTGTTCCAAAAGCTTCACCTGCTGCTTCTCCACCACAAGGTTCAGATGCCGCCTCGTCTCAAACAGTTCAATGACAGACTCCACCCGCCGCATCACAACAAAAGAGACATAGGGCTTCTTTATCACATCCATTACTCCAAGCTGATACGCTTCTTTGACCACCTTATCATTCGCCTCGGCTGTGATGAGGAACACAGGAATCTGCTTCAACAGCCCCATTGACTCCATCTTCCGTACAACCTCAATTCCGTTCATCTCCGGCATCATCACATCCAAAAGCACCGCACAATAATGATTCTTGAAATTCAGAATCTTCTCAAGCCCCTGACGCCCGTTCACAGCTTCCTCCACAGAATAAGAGCCTGAAAATATCTTCCGCAAGATTGCACGATTGATCGCGTCATCATCAACGATTAAAATTGTATTCCTTCCCGTATCATCATACTGTTTCATTTCTAACAACTTCCTTCTTTGTTATTATGTCTGAATATGTGATCAGGCATTCTGATACCGACGGATACAGTCAACGATATTTCTCTGGATCGGCTCTGTCTCTAAAAAAGCAGATTTTGCCTCAAAAGCCTTGCCGCCGCGCAGCAACGCCAGTATCTCCGTATATCGTGTGAACAGAGGAAGGATTGAGAGATTCCCTGCAGCTCCCTTCAGTGTATGTACCCGTCCGGTTAATTCTTCATGAACTTCCCCTTCAAAATCCTCTATTCGGATTGGATTTGAACTGACGACATCCACAAACATGCCAAGCATCATCTGATATAAAGACTCATCCCCTACGACGCGCTCAACCCCTTCTTGCACGTCAACTCCTAACTGCTTCAACTCCTCCATGAAATTCATACCAAAAAAACTCCTTTCCTATTCCGACGAACCCCCATAATGTTTCCTCCGTTCCAACACCTCCTGGAACGTAGCCTTTAACTGGTCAACCACGATAGGCTTAGATACATGCGCATCCATACCAGACTCCAGCGCATCCCGGATATCATCCACAAATGCATTGGCAGTCATGGCAATAATAGGGACACTTTTTGCCGACGGATGACCGCTGACCCGTATTGCCCTGGTCGCCCCATAACCATCCAGGACGGGCATCTGTACATCCATGAAAATCACGTCATATTCTCCTGGTTTGGAATTACTGAACATATTTACAGCTTCCTGTCCGTCCTTTGCGACATCACAGGCAGCAGCCCCCAGAGATTCCAAAATCTTCACCAGAATCAACTGATTAACCTCAATATCATCCACAACAAGGATATGTTTCCCTGCAAAAACACTCTCTTTCTGTAAAGGTTTCTCCTGCATCCTGCCTTTTTTACCATTCATGGTGCGTTCAATGGCTTCCTTGAAGCTATGCATGAAAAACGGCTTCGTCAGGAAATTTTCTACGCCGACTTCCAGCGCCTCCTCTTCAATCTCGCTCCAATCATAAGAGGTAAAAAACAGAATCGGTATATGCTTTGAATAATTCTTCCGGATCAGGCGTGCCGTCTCCATCCCGTCAAATCCCGGCATCTTCCAGTCTAAAATCATCACATCATACGGTTCGCCCCTCTCCCTTGCCGTACGCATCATCTCCACCACCTTCTTGCCGTCGGTGGTATATCGTATATCAACGCCCGTATGCGCCATCGCCTTAACGATATTCTGGCAGACATATTCGTCGTCATCGGCAACAATCATACGGCTGACGCCATGCTCCTTCCAGAATGCCGGGTCGTCTCCCTCATCCTCACAGATCCGCAAATCCAAATCAAGGGTAAACGTAGTGCCTGCGCCTAACTCACTCTCTACCTCAATCGTACCGCCCATCAAGTCTACCAGGCTCTTGGTAATTGCCATCCCAAGCCCTGTACCCTGTATCTCCCTCGCGGCCGGATTCTCTTCACGGGTAAACGGCTGGAAAATCACCTCCAGGTAATCCGGGGACATCCCCTGCCCATTATCACGGATTACAAACTCAACTCGGCTGTACCCTTCCGTCACTCCGGGCAGTTCACGGACATCCAGCTCAATACAGCCGCCCTCCGGTGTATATTTCACCGAGTTGGACAGAATATTAATCAAAATCTGGTTAATTCGCAGCTTATCCCCCAACAGCTGCTCATGGGTAAACGACGACGCAAAAATCCGAAACGACTGGTTCTTATCCTTACTCTGGGGACGGATAATCACATTCAGTTCTTCGATTACCTCCGCCATATTCACTTCGGAAATATTCAGCGTTGCATTGCCGCCCTCAATCTTATTCATATCCAGCACGTCATTAATCAGCCCCAGCAAATGCTGGCTTGCGGCGTTAATCCGCTGGGTATACTCCAAAACGTGCTCCGGGTTATGGGCTTCCCGGGAAAGCAGGGTGACTAATCCCATAATTGCGTTCATAGGCGTTCGGATATCATGACTGACACTGCTTAAAAACGTACTCTTCGCCTTATTCGCCACACGCGCCAAATCCAACGCCTGAGTCAGCGTATTCTGCGTCTCCCGCTCTCTGGTACGGTCAGACAGATAAACGACAATCTTCTTCTCTCCCTGAATCAGCACACTATAGACCGTCTCCCAAAACCACCTGTGTTCCCCCGTCTTTCTATGAACCCGCTCGCTCATGACCGGCTCAAAGGAAGTTCCCGGTTCTAAAGCATCCAAATCGGCAATCTCCACATCCTTGCCGGAACAATAATTGGCGCGTCCAAACATCCGCACATCCTGAAGGGCTTCTTCCACCGAAACACCCAATACCCTTTCTACGTTTGAGCTCACAAACTCAATCCTGAGTTCCTTTCCGCTCAGCATCACATAAACGTCATCCGTATTATTAGACAGATAGGTTGAAAAAACGTCAAACTGCTGCTTATTGTAAGCTATCTCCTGCTCTTTCTTACTGAGTTCCTTATGGCTCCGCCAATTAAGAAGCAAAAAACCGCCAAACACAATCATAAGAACAACCATAAATATAATGGCAAACTGGGAATCCTGAATGATGTCGTCCGCCTCTTCCATGACCGCCGCAACGGGAATGATAGAAATCAGATACCATCCCCCCACGTTCTCCACTGGGACATAGGTACAGATCTGCTCACCTCTTACACTTTCAAAGATTGACGTACCCGACTCACGGCTGCTCAGCATCTCAATAATAGATTTGCCGTCAACCTTGTCTGCGTCTTCCCCTAATACCAAGTCAAACAGACTCTTACAAGAAGCCGCCTCGCTCCCTTCCTCAGACCGCATCAGGATATCGCCTTCACGGCTCACAATATAGCAGTGTCCCTGCCCGTCATAGAAAGACAGGGAAAATTCCTCCGAAACTGCCGCACTCTCATATGCTTTCTGAAACAATCCCGGCACACCGTCGTTAAATTCAAATCTCTCATAATAACCAAACGCCGTATTGCCTGTATACAATCCCGGATAAGGGTCACGGATGTCCGCCCCTGTCAGGGAACGGTACTCTTCAAGCTCATCCCCCTGAAGCCGGAACACTTGATCAGATTTATTGTTGCAATATTCACCAGTTTCCAGGTTAATAACCGAATAATAGGCGTCAATTGAAGAAAACACTTCCAACTTCTGTTCAATTCCTGCAGTATCCCAGGAAGACGTATGGGAAAAGTACTCTGCATAACTGTGCAGCCGTTCCCTGTCCGCGGAAATAAAAGTATCAAATGACTGTTGCTGCTGCCGCGTCATATCCATGACATTACGAATAGCCTGATCCATCAGATTGCTGCGGAGAATCCTAATATAGACTCCCCCAACACTTAAAACAAGCAAAATGCAAACACAAATTAATATACTTACTACACTATACCGCTTATTCTTTTCTCTCTCCGTTCCTTCCACATTCATTCGCCTTCATAATCTCTCATTCTATATCTGTATATTATACATAGATAGCCCAAAAATTACAATCATTATTTATCTTTTTGCGATCTTCTCGATTGCCTGTAAAAGCAATGTAAAATCCAGCGGCTTTGAAAGGCAGGCATCGATCCCACATTCCATTGCCCTTCCCTTGTTGCTGGCAAGGATATCCGCCGAAAGCGCAATAATGGGGATATGGGCCAGGGTCGGATCCGGAAGGCGCCGGATTTCCGCCGTCGCCTGCCAGCCGTCCATCACAGGCATCTGCAAATCCATGATGACCAGATCGTAATCGCCGGGAGACGCACATTTCACCTTGTCCAGTGCAATCTGCCCGTTTTCCGCCGGTTCCACCGTAAATCCCATCCGCTCCAAAAGCTCGGTTTCAATTTCTAAATTAATCTCATTGTCCTCTACCAGAAGGATACGCAGGCTCGTGCCGAAAAGCGCCTCCGCTTCCTTCGCCGCGTCATGGAGCGGCTGCGCCCGGAAGGTAAGGGCGACGGTAAAAGCGCTTCCTTCATTCACGGTACTCTTAACGTCAATATTTCCATGCATCATATCTACAATGCTCTTCGCAATCGTAAGTCCCAGCCCAATCCCGTGTACGCCGCTTAACGTCGAACTCTTCTCCCTGCTGAACGGCTCGAATATCTTCCCTAAAAATTCTTCGCCAATCCCGATTCCGTTATCCTCCACCACCAGATTGTAGACCACATAGCTGTTGGGCAGCTCGTCCTTCTCCGTCAGCCGGATATTCACCTTGCCGCCGGGATTCGTGTAGGTCACGGCATTGTTGGCAAGGCTCAGTACAAGCTGCTGTAATTTCCCCTGATCCGCGTAGATGATATTATGCTTCACACTGTCACAATCCAGCAAGAAGGACAGGGACTTCTCCTTTGCCTGAGGCATCAGGAACTCATACGCCTCCCTTACCGTCTCACACAAGTCGCATTCTACCTCCGCAGGGCCTGCCGCATTTGAAAGCGCCGAAATATCCAACACTTTCGTAATCATGTCAAGAAGCTGGCGGCTGGCGGCATCAATCCGGTCAAGATACCCCGAAACTTTCTCCGGCTCGCTAATCCACGCCTTTGCAAGAGAGGTGAATCCGAAGATCGCATTTAAAGGAGTCCGCATGTCATGTGAAATATTCGACAAAAATGCATTCTTCGCCTTAATTGCCAGATTCGCGCTTCCCAGCGCCTCCGCAAGCAGACGCTTCTGTTCCGTCTGCTGCCGCTTTCTCTCGTCGGTGGACTCCCCGATAAACACATAGAAGATATCCCCCACAGCTTCATTCTTAATATAATGGCCGTAATCCTCCACCCATATCACAGTCCCGTCTTGGCGCCGAATCCGGTACTC
Source organism: Lachnospiraceae bacterium (assembly GCA_910574885.1). Classification (GTDB taxonomy): domain Bacteria; phylum Bacillota; class Clostridia; order Lachnospirales; family Lachnospiraceae; genus Sporofaciens. The sequence continues at coordinate 157,437 of CAJTDD010000006.1, forward strand.
CACAAAATCCAAATCAAACTGATTCTCAAAAATCTGCCTCTTAATGCTCTTATCTACTTCATCCCAATCCTCATGATAAACGACCCCCCGGAACGTATTACCGGTCAAGGCACGGAATTCCTTTCTCGTCTTACACTGGAAAATGTCAAGCAGACTTTGGTTTACGTAGATAACCTGACCGTCGCCTTCTGCAAAATAAATCAGGAAGCCTCCAGGAATCTCTTCCATAAAACGAAGAAACTCAAAAGTTTCCTGAAGGCTCTCCATGTCCTCCGAAGAAAGCAGCTCTTTCGGAAGACTCTCCTCACAGATGCTCTCCGACTCAATCCCATTCTCTTCCAGGATACGCAGTAAATGTATTACACGCTCAATCAGATGCCTTTCCTGTCTCACATTCATACAAAATACCCCCTCTCTAAATCGCTTTCTTACGCCATTTGCCGCGTTTATAGAAAATACTCGTTATGATTGCCCCAAGCACCCACGAAATCAGAAGTGAAACATAGATACTCTCTTTGCGTCCCCCCGGGAACTCTGCGCTCTTCGTCAGATGTACCAGTCCGTAAGCAATCGGAACCCTCAGGAATATCGTCATCACAATAGAAATCCACATCGGGGTCACAGTATCCCCCGCTCCCCGCATCACGCCGGAGAGGCTCTGGATAATCGCCATCGCGATATACCCGACTGCCAGTATCCGCATCATATTCATGCTAAGCGTTACAAGCTCCGCCGTGTTTGTGAAAATTGCCATCAGATTTCTCCCGAACAACAATATCAGCCCTGTAATCGCCGCCGAAAAACCGACCGCCATCAGTGTTCCCTGCTTTGCTCCCTGTGAAACACGGTCATAAGCCCTTGCCCCCACATTTTGTCCGGCATAAGTGGTCATCGCCGTTCCAAAAGAAAAGTTCGGAAGCATCGCAAACCCATCCACACGCATAACGATTACATTGGAAGCGATAAATTGCTCGCCAAAACTGTTGGTCAAGGACTGAACCACCAGCATTGCCATAGACATAATTGCCTGCGTCACCCCTGACGGGACTCCAAGCCGGATAATATTCATTCCATGTTTCTTGGTCAATTTGAAATACTGCGTCTTGAAGTCAAAAAGCTCCTTCATCCGCATTAATTTAAGCAGGCACAGCACGGCTGAAACCGCCTGAGCAATCACCGTAGCCAGGGCAACGCCGCTGACTCCCATATCAAATTGGATTACAAACAATAAATCCAGGGCAATATTCAGTACGCTTGACACAACCAGATACACCAGTGCGGAAATCGAATCTCCAAGCCCTCGAAGAATCCCGCTCAGTATATTATAGAAGGAAAGCCCCGCTATGCCCAGAAACAAAATCCTCAGGTAGGACGTACACCAGTCAAGAATACTGTCCGGCGTTTTTAAAAGCACCAGAAGCGGCCTTGCAGTTATCGTCGCCATCACCATGATTATAACAGATGAAATCGCCGTCAGGACAATACTGTTTGCAATCGCAATCGAGAGGTCATCCCTCTTCCGTGCGCCGAAATACTGAGATACCATAATGCTGGCGCCCACGCTGATACCGATAAATAATACGATCAGAAGGTTCAGTATGGGGCCTGCGCTTCCCACCGCCGCCAGTGCGTTATCTCCTACATAGTTGCCCACTACCACGCTGTCTACCGTATTATATAATTGCTGGGCAATATTGCCGACCAGCATCGGCACTGTAAAAATCAGTATATCTTCCCAAGGTTTTCCCACAGTCATGTCAACCGGGGCAAATAGTTTCTTCAGTACACTCATATTCTTCCTCCTCATTTACATACCCTTATATTCAGTTATATCACAAATTATTAAATTTTGATAGAGTATTTAAAAAATCCTTGTGATATAGTTTCAAAAACTATATAATAGTTCCATTGAGGTGATAATATGACAATTAACACAAAGGACATGCTGAACAGTATTCTCTCCAGCATCTCCCGAATCGAGTACGTTAGGCCGGATTCCATTCCCAACATAGACCTTTACATGGACCAGGTAACTACATTTATGGAAGAACAGCTCTCCTCTTCCCGGCGGCATGAGGAAGACAAGATCCTGACCAAGACCATGATCAACAATTACGCCAAGAACAACCTCCTTCCGCCTCCCGTGAAGAAGAAGTATTCCAAGGAACACGTTCTTGCGCTGATATTCATCTACTATTTTAAGAATATCCTGTCTATCAAGGATATCGAGACGCTGCTCGCCCCTATTACGGAGAAATATTTTGACACCGGCGGGGAACCCTGCATGACCTCCATCTACGAAGAGATCTGCCAGCTTGAAAAGTCCAGGATCGACGCAGTACAGAAAGACGTTGCAAGATCCTACCACCGTGCCATGCACAGTTTTACCGATGTACCCGAGGAGGAGCGCGATTATCTGCAGCTCTTCTCCTTCATCTGCTCCCTGAGCTTTGACGTGTATGTGAAGAAACTCCTGATTGAAAAGCTGATTGACGGGCTTCCGGAACCTTCCCACGAAAAAAAGAAGAAATAAGGCTCACTCAGTCTTGTTTCTTCTTAATTTCTAAATGTAGCCTATTGCTGCGTCTCCTCTCCTTCTTCCATCATGCCAATCCGGGCAAACACCATGTCGTACCCGTCATTGCCGTAATTCAGCGAACGGTTTACCCTGCTGATGGTGGCTGTGGATGCCCCCGTCTTCTCTGCAATCTCAAGATAGGTCTTCCGGTCTCGAAGCATCTTCGCCACCTCGAATCTCTGGGACAGTGACAACAACTCATTGATCGTACAGATATCCTCAAAAAATGTATAGCACTCTTCTTTATTCTCCAGGCTCAATATCGCACGGAACAGGAAATCTACCGCCTCCGTCCTGATCTTCTTACTCATATAACATAATCTCCTTCACAACCTTCTCAACTACCCTTCATTTTAGCACACTAAATTTATAAAGTCTATACCTTTTTCCCGTGTTTTAGGCAAGACTTTAATTTGTCAAGCGACGTATTGGCAATCAGCTCTTCCGGGAAATGTACCTCTTCCAGAACCGGCTTTGCATACCGGTAATCTGCAATCTCCGAATCCACATGGGAATCCGTCCCCAAAACTACCATAGCTTCCTGTTTCCGGCACTCCCACAGCATCTCCCTGCAGTTCTTCACGGCGTCCAACCGGAAACTTTCCGGGTTCAAGGAAGAATTATTCACCTCCAGAAGCGTCCCGGTCTTCTTCGCCTCCCTCACCAGCGTCTCCATATCCACAGGACACCTTCCGTCGTCGGGATGCCCGATGATATCCACGTAAGGGTTCTGCATCGCGTTCACATATGCCTGTGTCACCATTTCTCTGGTGCGCTCTCCTTTATAGCACTGGGGATGCATACTGGCAATGGCAATATCCAACTCTTCCAAGAGTTTCTGCGTGAAGTCCACCTCCCCTTCCTCGTTGAGGATATTCAATTCCGTCCCCATAAGAAGCTCGATTCCGCACATCTGTCTGGGTACTACACGCAGATTTTGGAAATAATAGATATGGCATGTCCCCGGCATCTGCACCGCATGGTCCGTGATTGCAAGACCCCTAAGCCCCTTTTTTGCCGCTGCAGACGCCATTTCCTGAATGGTATTGTATGCATGCCCGCTGGCAAGTGTATGGGAATGGGTGTCAATTTCAATTTTCATAAATCATCGTCCTTCTTTCTTGTCATTTGATTTTTTCACATGGAAATATTATACAGTATATGTCCGGCTTTTTCTACACAATATAAATTGAAACTTTCTATTATGTATGCCCTTTGGGTATAAGAACGGAGGTAAACCATGAAAGAGAAAACGAATCAGGAAATCATCGATGAATTCGACTACCTGTCTAATGCAGCTTCATCACAGGACTGCACCGGGCTGATTCCATCAGAACCAGCTTCCACCGAAGAAGTGGAAGCTTACGAAGAGCTGTACCATTTCCTGCCGCCCCACGGAAGGGCGTCGGCCATCAAGCCTGACGAACACCTGAAATAATCCAGCATATACTAATGAAAAAATGGAGTTTACACCATGCCTTCTACAAACTTAGTTCCGGTAAACGGCGTGATTCAAAGTATCTCTGCCTTTGACAACAACTGCTGCATGCTTGAAGTCACCATACGCAATTCCGATGGTATCACGAACTTTATCGTAAGCCCTGACACTTACGTAATCAGCGAGGTCCGGTTAAGGATTGGAATGAATGTAACGGCATTCTATGATGCAAACCTGCCGATTCCGCTGATCTACCCGCCGCGTTATCAGGCAATCTTCATCGGGCGCAGGAATCCGCGGGAGAATATCTATGCCGGGGAATTCGACGACAATCTTGAGTCTCTTGACGGCACATTGAAGCTGAACATCGGACGGTCAACAGAGATTGTTACGTCAAATGGCCAGCCGTACGACTGTTCCCTTGCGGCGCAGACGCTGATCGTGTACTATGGGGTTACGACCAGAAGTATTCCGGCGCAGACAACGCCGCGAAAGATTATAGTAATCTGCTAAAATTTGCTAAAAAATTATATTTTCTTCTTTCCTATGGCTCCCAACTGTGTTATAATCCTTGTACGGGGTATTAGCGCAGTTGGGAGCGCGCCACACTGGCAGTGTGGAGGTCACGGGTTCAAGTCCCGTATACTCCATTCTGCAAGGCATAGCCCAATTTCAATATTGCGGCTATGCCTTTTTCATTTTTCTGTAACTGGGAAATCAGATACGTGGAGTGTTCTGGGGATGAAAATGATGATATCAGAGTTCGTTCGCTTTTTCATACAAGAAAAGATACCAAAGATTTCAAGTTACAAATAAAACCAAGGAGGAAAGAAAGACAAATGATTTATTTAATAATTTTAGTAGTTGCTATTTTTCTTTATGTTTTCATTAAAAAGTTACAGAAAAGCAAAGAAAAAAAGGTATATGAACACTATTCCTGTGAGGAAGGAAATTTTATAGTGAAAGGCAGAAAGAATAATTTTGTGGTGAGAAAAAATGGGAATATAGAATTTGTAGTAAAAGATGGACAAATTGTTGCAAGTCGGGATTTAAGAATTAGTAGAGATTTTGTTTATTATGGAGGTACAGCAGATGGGATGGCTAAGTAGTGCATTAGATTGGTGTGCAGATAAAGTTCAGACCGTGACAGGAGAAAAAGAAAGACGTGTGTTAGTAGAGCAATTTAAAGAGATGTATGATGACTTTAAATTTATGGTGAAACAAAAAGTAGAAGAAATTAATGAGAAGATTAAAGAATTCAACTCATTCATACAAAAAATTAATCTGCTTCGTAAAAATCAGATTGAACCTGAAATTGTCCGTTTAGGTGGTTTCCTTGGAAAGTTTGGAAATACCAAGTCCATCGGCGCATACGCAGAAGAAAGAGAAAAATATGAGATTACCCTGCCGGAACAACAATATGAAATAATCGAAAATTATATATTTGAAATTGATTGGAGCCAGGGAGAAGTTTTTAATAATACCTTTTTCTTGACACCTATTGGAATGACAATGAAAACCAAGCAACAGAATTTGTCTATGAGAGAGCGATTAAACGATTTTCGTCTGGAAATAGATGAGACATTGTCACAACTTGGAATTAAAAAAGATGAAATTGAGCAGAATTGTCGTATTGCTGAGTTATACATTTTTTGTGTTGAATTTATAGCTGATTATATCGCAAGAGTTATTTTGCCTGAGTTAGATGTGGTAGAGGCTTTTTTTCAAACACTATGTCTGAAAAATGTGGTCCTTGCTGAACAAGCAATTACAAACATAAAATTTATAAATAATCTTGAAATTATTCAAGATACCCAGTACCAAAAACATTTTCTTTTTGTAAGAAATACATTTATGTTCTATGTAATTGCATGTAAGATATATACGACTCCAATTCTGACGAAATTGTTAAATAATGAGGTTATTGTAGCAGAAGATATAGAAATAATGGAAGAAAACAAAAAAGTATTATTAGGACAGAAGGATAATGTTGATAAATATTTAATGTTTAACAGGAGCGTTTAATATGGCAGACAAAAAAAATATTAAGATACTTTTAGAAGAAAGAGATTCTCTGGCAGAACAGGAAAGAAAATTGTATTTGGATGCAGTTGAAAAAATCAATATGCGTTCTCGTGAGCTGCTCGATAATAATTTTGGCACAATGCTAGTTCAAAATATAGGGCGCGATTTGGCCGGCGAAGTAGTTAGGCGGTATTTTGATATGAGTGATTATTATATTACGGTAGATCAGCTGTACGATAGATTTTTGCATTTTTCCTATGATAATGATACGGATATTTTCCATACCGATGAGGGTATCCGAAAAGCTTATTATAACTACACTGATGGGATAAATTCCAGAACCCTTAAAAGCATTTCAGATACTTGCAGAGAAGCCCAAAAGCAACTGTTTACGATTGATAGGGCAAATGATCCTTTAGATTCAAAAGGGAAAAAAGCATATCGGAATTTAAAAACAACAGAAGATGGCAAAATTTTTGATGAACTTACAGGTAAAGAAGGAAAAAGCAGAACAATTATCAAGAACGGTAAAGAAGTCTCCGTCAGTGAACTGCAGGCAGACCATATCCAGGCAAGAGAGTCGGCATCATACAATGAGCAATTTATTAAAAAAGAAAAGGTGGAAGAAATTAGAAAGTTTTATAATTCAGAGGATAATATGCAGATGATACATGGTTCTGCGAATTCATCCAAAGGAGATGTCCGGGTTTGTGAAGTAAATGGAAAAGTGGAATATTTAAACGCAAAAAATATGAAGACTAGGCAGAAAAATGGAGAAAATGTCTTAGATATTACATATAAAGCAACACCCCAGCAGTTGGCTGAAGCTACAATTGCTCAATGGGAAAAAGAAACGCCCAGTGGGAATAAACTAAAAAAACTGCAGGAGGAAGGATATTTAGATGCGAATGGAAAAGTAAAAAAAGATGTAAAGGAAAAATTGGTAGAAAATATTAAAAACTCTCAGAATAAAGAAAGTTTAGTAATTTTAAAATCCGCTGATTATCAAAAGATATCAAAAAAAGCGGGGAAGGAGACGATATCGAGTGTCGGAAAAATTTTAGCAGGACAAATCGTTTATTATGTTATGCCGCCGATGATATTTGAAACACAGACTATCCTGAAACAAAAAGATATTACTCTGGATACATTTTTTAAAGAATTAAAAAAAGCGGGAAATCGGGTCACAAAATATGTACAGAGTAAAATGAAAGAAATATTTAAGAATATAGCAGGTAATACATTTCATAAATTTATAAAGTCATTTTTTGATTGTATCATAGAAATCGTGAAAGCTACGGCAAAACGTATTGTGAAGGTGATCAAAGATGTAACCTTATCTTTGATAAATTGTGTTAAAGTTTTGGCGCAGAAAGAGTCATCTGCAAGTCAAAAGGCAGATTCCATTACAAAAATTCTAGCGGCTACGGTTACAACCGTTGTTATGGAAATTTTGTTTGAATATTTAGAAACTCAATTTCATTTACCTGACTTTCTTATGGAACCATTACAGATTATAGTGACGATATTGTCAACCAATATTATTATGTTAATGCTTAGTAAATTGGATTTATTTAATACAAAATATGGTTTCTTAGTGTCGAATATAGAAAATATATTTGAAGAGGAAAATGAGCGGTTGCTTTCATCAAGGAATGAACTGTTACAGGAAGGCAGACAAGTGTTTGACGAGCAAATACAAGAGATAGAGTCAGAAATAGCAAGTATAAAAAATTCGATAATTGAGTTAAACATGTATAAAGATGAAGCATTGCCTTATTTAGATAAGATTAATGAAGTTTTTGATATGGGCATTGATTTTGAAGAAGAATGGATGAGTTATTTACAGGTTGTCTAAGACTTGGAAGATAAGATCAATTTACTTTTTAATATTATTTTAGGATGGGGGTACATATTTTATGATTTATGTTGTTGTCATTATCGTTATTATCTTGGTATGTCTTTTTTGCTCTTATTTAAATAGCAGGAAGTAATATTATGAGGTTAGTATTTCCAATTTGCAATAAAAAGCCAGAATGTGCGCCGAATATCATGGGGCATACCTTTTTACTTTGCTGGAGATGTTCTATGGTAATTGTAGGTATTATTGTTACTTTAATCGCTATACAATTGAAGCAAACTTTCATCCTGCAAAAGAATATAATTTGGGGAATTACTTTAATGTTTCCAATGATAATAGATGGTAATCTACAGTATTTAAAGGGAATTCCTAGCACTAATTTACGACGAGCAATGACCGGATTTCTATTTGGTGTAGGTGTTACAATTATCATTAATGTTATAATGCCAAAATGATAATATTGCAAACGATAAGTTTCAAGAATCTATACTTATAACGAAGGTGAGTGCCGTCCTCCTTGCCACAGGGAGATAAAGGGAGGAGCTCCCAGTCCGGCTTGGTGGAGGCACAGCCATTTTATCAACCGATGATAGCGGTGTAAAGCCTTTATTGAAGTTATTCCGTTTTCACACAATATTCTCCCCCGAATATACTATACCATTAGGAATTTAAAGGAGGATATGTATGAAAAAGCGTTTACTTGCTGCCACTCTTGTGATTGCCTTGTCATTCACAACCCTGTTGGCGTGCTCATCCAAAGAAAATGACACGGAAACTACCGCACCGAAAAAAGAAACGACAGAGACGTCAGATGATACTAAAAAGGAGGAAACACTTCCAGAATCGACGAAAGTCATCTTAAATGAAGTAGCCCACTCCATCTTCTATGCTCCGATGTATGTCGCAATCGAAGAAGGATACTTTGAAGACGAGGGCATTGAGCTCGAATTGATTACTGGTTTTGGCGCAGACAAAACAATGACCGCTGTAATCTCCGGAAGCGCCGATATTGGTTTCATGGGTTCAGAAGCTTCCATCTATACTTATAACGAAGGCGCCAACGATTATGTGGTAAACTTCGCACAACTGACCCAGCGCGCCGGGAACTTCCTGGTAGCACGGGAAGAAATGCCCGATTTTACTTGGGACGCACTCAAAGGGACGAATGTTCTTGGCGGAAGAAAAGGTGTACGCCACTATATAATGTAAATTTAGAATCTATTGTAATTATATGTAACTGGATTGACAGGCTGACAGCCGCAAAAGCCGCTGTTTAAGCCAATAGACAAGCATAATGTACACATTTTATCTGAAAGGCGTTCCTTAACGGGAACGTCTTTCTTACCGCTAAAAAGGGGGGATTCATACGAATAGAAACTTTTTTAAACAATATATGGCAACTCAGCCCACATCATCGGAACAAAAATATATTTTTCTGGTAGACAATCCAGAACTGGCTTTTAGTATTATTGCAGCAGGATATCAAAGTACCGCCCTGCTGTCCGATAACGATGGTTATTTCAGTATAGATTCCTTACAAGAATATATGACCGCCATCGCATTTCAAGGACTCCACAGAAGCGATTACTGCTATATCCCGGCATGTTCCACCAAAAAGGCAAATGATTGTCTGGAATGTTATTTGAAACAAGAATTTCTGCCATTTCGCTCCGGTTGGATATTATTTAAAGACAAAGAATATTTAGAAAAATTAGAAAATCAACACGAATTAAAAGCAATACTCTCCCACTTCATAAGCCGCTTTGAAAATAACCCAGAAAAGCAGCCAGACTTGAATCGTTTTTATAAATTCAATGAAAATGGGAAAAGAATCGGCGTACTGGATATGGAAATTGTGGACTACCTCATACAAACCGTACCATTTTTTATTATCGGCGGCACACCCTATATTTACGAACAAGGCGTATATAACGAGGACAAAAACGGTCTTGTACTGAAATCTAAAATACAAAAACTTCTTTATCGGGACAGTATAAAAAACACCCTGATACAAGGTATCTACAATCTTTTAATCAGCCAACCAGATATTCAAAAAAATTTTTCAGATTTAAACAACCAACCTGCCCATTGGGTTAATTTCAAAAACGGTTATTTCGATGTCCAGAATTGGGAACTGATTCCCCACGATACCAAATACCTGATAATTAATCAGATACCATTCTCTTTTTACCCTGATAAGGCAAACGAATCGGAAAACAACGGAATATGTACCCAAAAATTTCTTAATATGTCCCTGCCAGATAAAAAAGAGCAGCAGACCTTCATGCAGTATCTCGGATACTGTATGACCACAGATACACGTTTTCAAAAGTTCCTGATGATTAAAGGCAAAGGCGGTACAGGCAAATCCGTTGCTATTTCCCTAATCCAGCATATTGTTGGGACAGAAAATTACTCCTGTATTTCTCTGCAAGACCTGAACAAAAGATTTTATGCCACCGGATTATTTGGCAAACAATTAAACGCCTGTGCTGATATTCCCTGTGCCGCCATGCAGAGTGTCGATATCATCAAAAAAGCTGTTGGTGAAGATACTCTATTATATGAGAAAAAAGGACAAGACCCTACGCAGTTTCACAGTTATGCAAAACTGTTATTTTCGGCAAATGAAATGCCTTTAAATCTGGACGATAAAACAAACGCCTATTATCGTCGGCTTCTGGTGCTTGATATGAGCCGAACGATTCCAGAAAAAGACAAAGATATCCATCTGAAAGAAAAACTAAAAGCGGAGTCCGATTATATTATTGTTCAAGCCATGACAGCCCTAAAACAACTGTATATAAATAATTGCTTTACAGAAAGCAGGCACAGTCAGGAATGTATCGAGGAACTATACCGAAATGCAGACAGCATTAAAGCCTTTTTGGACGAAAAAATATATCCATGCGACGGTTCTAAAATCAAACGCAGCGATATGTATCGACATTATACAGAGTATTGTAATGAAAACGACCGTCAGGCACATGGGAAATCTTCATTTAACCGTATCATGAATGAAAAAGGATATTTCATTAAGAGAAACAACCAAGGCTTCTATTTTGCAAATCTTTCTTTTAAGGATGAGGGATTTGTAGTTATAAATGAAAATGATATAGAAACAATACCGTTTGAACAAATAGAACTATAAAAAATGATATAAAAATTACTATCAATGACAAAATATGTGACAAAAAATAGCAGCCTTAATCCTCTCCATGATTGGAAAGTGACAAAAATGATAAAACAATATTTGCTTTAAAAAAAGAATCTTTAAACAAAACCTTATAAATGTAAAAAACACTTTTGTCACATTATCATTCTTGCGATAAACTTATTCAAAGGGTATAATACTTCTTAACAAAATTACGATTTCGGAGGAATCAAAATGGTACTAAAAGCAGGAAAAAAAGAGATAAGTATAATCACAAATTTAGCAATCTTAATGTGGAATAATCATTCCTTCCATGAATTATTTAATGAATTTTCAGAAGTTCTTTCTAAAGGCAACGCTCAATTTTTCTTAAAATATGAAAATGGCACTCCAATCGGTTTTGCACAGTGCCAGTTACGATATGACTATGTAGAAGGAACTAAAACTACTCCTGTCGGTTATTTAGAGGGGATTTATGTGAAAGAAAACTACCGAAATAAAGGATATGCCAAAGAATTACTGGCAGCATGCGAGGCATGGGCAAAAGATAATGGATGTCAAGAATTTGCCAGTGATTGCGAAATAAATAACATAAATAGTATCCAATTTCATAAAGCTATGAATTTTACAGAAGCAAACAAAATTATCTGTTTTACTAAAAATCTATAACTTTTACATTCTTTCTAAATATCAAAATTCAATAAAATTTATTTTGAGTCGTGAAAAATCACGGCTTTTTTTGTCCTTTTCCCGCACATTTCCAAAAGGTCAGAATCTTGCAATGCAGCTTTTTCCCCAATTTCAGAATTATACCCACCGAGAGAAAAAGCGGACTCACTCCGCTTTTTTCTCCGCAAAAAGCACGTTCGCTCTCCGAGGGTGCTTCGCTTAAAATCATTCATATTTGAAGAAAGGAAAAATTTTATGGGAATCGCAAAAGAAATATGCAGAATAGAAAAACTAAAATCGGTCGGCGCTTTAGGCGGCGCATACCAACATAATTTGCGCTTAAAAGATATTACAAACGCAGACGAAACAAAAACCTCTTACAATATAGAATTAACCGGACGATTGCCCCAAAAGTCTTATGTAGACTGCTTTCAAGATATGATTCATTCTTCTCCATGGTACGAGAATGGGAATCATAAAATTGCAAAAAATGCCGTCTATGCAGTAGAATTTATGCTGACTTTCGGCGGCGAAGCCAAAGGGAAAATAGACATTGATTCATGGTGTTATAACAATATAAAATGGCTGTCCGCACACTTTGGCGGCCCACAAAATATAATATCCGCCATCCTGCATATGGACGAACGCACACCGCACATTCATGCCATCGTTATACCATTAGACGAGAAAGGAAAGCTAAATTACACCAAATATTTAGGCGGCTCTAAGTATCGGTTATCTGAACTACAAGACAGCTACCACGAAGAAGTCGGTCAGTTCCACAATCTCGACCGAGGAATGAAAGGAAGTAAGGCACGACACCAAGATATAGATAACTTTTATTCTATGATAAACGAAGCCGCTTCTCCTGTCAAACTTCCTGAACCGGAACAAAAAACAGGTCTATTTAAAAAAGGTGAGACTGCTGTAGAATATCAGGAAAGAATCACCCCAATCATCCAACATGCCCATTCTGTATCCGTTGCCAAAGAAGCAGAAAATATCTTACTGAAAAAAAGAATTGCAGATATAGAACACCTACAAGAAGGCGTCGTTCCGATAGATTTGTATAATGAGACACTTTCAGAACTTCAAAATACAAAAAATCAACTGGATACACAAAAAAGAGAAACTTTATTTTGTCAAAACTGGGCAATGGAAACACAACAAAAATATGATGATTTAGACCGTACACTCCCCGAAAAAATTTCTTCTGCAATAACAAAGGCTACCTGTACACTTCATTCAATCATAAATGAGCAAAAATCAAAATATCAAAAATTAAAACAAGATTTTGATAAACTTATGAAGGATTATACTTCACTGAAAACAAAATATTCAGATATACAGAAAAAATCTGAACATATTCAAGAATTAGAACATGACAGGGAGTTAATGTATGCCGTTATGGATAATAACGGAATTTCCCATATCTACGATAAGCACAAAAGAAATATGAAAGACGGCTTCATAATGAGCGCCCGGTTAGAAATTGCAAAATACAAGAGCCGTCACCAACCCCACAGCCAACACGCCAGAACCACCCACCGAACACAAGCCAGATAAAACAACGGCTAATCGGACATTCAACTTCGATTAGCCGTAATCATTCCCTCTTGAACTCTACAACATCCGTGATATCGCAATCCAACATCATGCAGATATCATGTAATGTATTTAAGGTAATACTTCTATTCTTACGCAATGCGTCCAGTGTACCGGTACTGAACCCATACTCCTTAATCAGTATATATTGACTGATATTCTTTTTCTTTAACGTCTCCCACAACGGCTCATAGCTGATAATAACAATCACTTCCCCACATCACTCTATACTATCTATTATAGGGAAGTCAGATTTTATATACATTGCCGAACATCCGGCTAGAAAATCATTCTGACTTATCTCCGTTCTCTCCAGACGGACAGGACTTTATAATTTCTACGATATCCCACATCTCACAATCAAGCATATTGCAAAGATTTTCAAGGGTGTGCATAGTGATACTATTATTTTTCCTTAAACTATCCAACGTTCCTGTACTAAAACCATAATGATTTACCAAATCATACTGTGTAATGCCCTTCTTCTTTAATGTTGCCCACAATGGTTCATAACTAATAATATCACTCACCTCTTTCCTGCAAACTCATTATATAAAACATTTAATAGTTGCGCATTGCCGGATATCCGGCTATAATAGTATTGTCAGATATCCGGCAATACAAAAGGCAAAATAGTACAAACACACAGTACATATGAGAAAATGGAGGTGGCAAAGATAAACAGACTAAAAATGAAGCTACGAAAAAAATGGAAAGATTTTTGGGTAGGAGATGAATATGATGATACTAAGAAACATTTAAGCCAGTCAGATAAGCGTTTTATTTTATATGGATATTCCTTGATAGGTACTTGTACGATTGCTTTTATACTATTAATTTTCGGAATAAATATTCGACGTATAGACCACAAAAATTCTACAGACATGGAAGAACTCCTAAACATGGTTACAGCTTACATCGAGTCGGCTACAAATGAGGAATATGACGAGATTGCCCAGACCATAAGACACGATTTAGTATTCAGCGAATATAGAGAGGATATGGAGAAATTAGTCCAGTATATCCCCAATACCTCGGATATATGCCATGCCTGTGAAGGAAGCTACCCGGCGCAGGCAGTCCTTGTCTGCCTAAATAACGGAGAATCTTATCCTTTAGATTTGTATGAGCGTGGAATAAGTAAAGAAGATTATGAAGGAAATGAACTTATGACATTTGGTTATGACGAAATCAGCCAGACCAGTATCCATATTTCCAAAAGTCCGGGGCAAAATCACGGTTCTGCTGAAATAGAACAAGGGAACGGAATTGTCAGTCTCCACCGGATGAAAAAAGCATTTTGTGATAACTGTATCAAAGCCATCTTGGATACGGTCAAGAACCAAGCCATAGAAGAACTTGTTATGTATGATACGGAGAAGAATATTTTTTATCCCGTGGAATATGGATATAAGGCTCAGATTGGCGATTATGCGTTAGAAACAGGATATGAAGATAGAGGCTATAAGATAAAAGTCAAGTCTATCAGACTAACCGAATAATTATGAATGGGGTTGCTGCAACAACCCCTCTTTTGATTTACTGAATCTTAGGTATTCTTTTTAAGACCCCCTCTTTCAACCCTTTTACCACGATTTCCGCATTATGAATCTGCCGTTCAATCCCTTTGATTTCTGGACTATCCAAATACAAATAACCATCCAACATAGCTTGTCTTGCCTTTTTTAAATGCTCTAGCGAATCTTCCGGCAAACGTGTCTGTTCTACTATAGCTAATGTATAGTAAATCTCTGCCAACATCAATTTCATGCTATTCATTGGTTTCAACAAGCGTATAAGCGCAAATAATATTTTACGCGATTCTCTCCATTGCCCGGTAGCAGCTAACATCTGAGCAAGGCTGAATTGTTGAACCACACTGTCATGTGAAAACTGTAATTCATAGTCTTTTCTGATTTTTAAAGCACTTTCTACAAAATATAACGCTTTTTCCTTTTCTCCTAATGCCAGACAGACTTGTCCCAAATTATTATAGAGATTGGACAACAAATCCGCATACACAGAATGAACTGGTTGAAGTATCTCAATCCCATGTTCATAAAAACTTCGGGCTGATTGATAATTGCTTTTCATATATTCTGAATAGCCTGCATAACAGTCATATATAGCCATCCATCTTTTATTTTCTTGAAAATCCGGCAATGCTTTCATTATATACAGAATACGTTCTACCGCTTCGATACGCCCATATTTGCACAGATAGGACATCGTAGTATCCATAAACAAACCTGCCGAAACCGTATCGTCCATACGAATATGCCGATAAATACTTTCAATCGTATTTAACAATTCATTATAATAAGGGACATCCAGACCATATAGAACACAGTTTTCAAAAATTCCTTTCAAAATATCTGCACAATTTGAAATAGCTGGCTCTGTTTCATGAACTAAAACCTCGGCTAAAAACGGATGTAACGCAAGCTGGTTTTGGGAAAAATCTTCTTGAATCCAGCCATACTCCACTAAATCATTGGTACAGTTAAAATCATATTTTCCCTGCCAGAAATGAAATAACTCCTTTGAAATTCCATTTTCCGGCATTATCGTCATATTTCTCAGGATGTGAATATCCTCATCCGACAACCCTTGCAACTCAAAAAGCAGACGGATATGTTGGTAAAGCTGCCCCTTCCTTGAAGAAAAATCTTTCGTAAGCACAACTTTATTCGGATTCGACAGACTTATCCCTTCTGTCTGCAACGCTTTCAATAACTGGTCTGGTTTCATGCAGGAAACGGCTAATGTCTTGGCTGCCAGTTCTACGGTCAAAGTGTGGCGGTACACTTTATCAATAATCTCAGTCACATCTTCCGTATAATCTGTGGCATTGGGCGCATAAGCACAGAATAATGTCCGTAAGTCTTTGATATCCTGTATTTCTTTTACTTCATATGCCAGCACCTCATCTATGTGGCTTCTGGTCGTAACTAGAACCTGAAATTTCATAGATAAAAATTCATGGAATAATGGCTCATCTTCGGGTACAGAGTTGAAGTTATCTAAAACAACCAGATGATTCCCATCTAAATATTTGAAAAACCTCAAGTGATTCCAAAACCGTTCTTCGTCCGTCATTTCTAAGGTATCGTCTATAAAATCCAACTCCTGAATCGTGCGTTTCAGCGTACCCCGATACCGCAAATATACCACATGGGCGTATTCACTCTGATATCTCTTCACATAGAACTTTGCCAGTTCAGACTTTCCTATCCCAC
This sequence comes from Lachnospiraceae bacterium, assembly GCA_910574885.1. Classification (GTDB taxonomy): domain Bacteria; phylum Bacillota; class Clostridia; order Lachnospirales; family Lachnospiraceae; genus Sporofaciens. Next base: position 174,006 of record CAJTDD010000006.1, read on the forward strand.
CGATTCCTTCAAGAAACAGGCAATGTTCTCTACCGAGGAGATTGTGTATCTCTGCCAATTCCTTCTCCCTTCCGATGAAATGGCGGTTTACAGCCGGTAATTTGCTGTCTAAAAGAAAGTCGGATAATAAAAAGGATTTTCCGGTCTCCTTACGTTTCTTAGGAACAAAAGCCCTGGTCATTCCAAACAGGATAAGGGACGCAATAAAAACTTCTGCCCTCTCATAAAACGAAGTAAGAGAACGTTTCTTTTCATCCGAAATGCTCTGGTCATTCCACAAAAGATGGTATATCTGTTCTTTTACATATGCAGGGTCAGGCAATTCATCCAAAAGCATTTTGACAGATTTTTGAAGCAAGACCATATGAACAGAAGCCTGATAAAAGAATACAATATCTTTTGGCACATTTCGCTGCCCATTCAGTATTTTACTCACGTCAGAATCTTCCGGCACAGAGACGCACAAATCAGACCGTTCAAATACAGATTCAAACAGTCTGAAAAAATAATCTACCTGTGATATGCCATCCACACTACGATTTTCCAAAATAATTTTTGAAACAGAAGAAAAATCCAGCCTATCTCTCACCCTTAACCATCCTTTTTTCGTTTTCTTGCCAATTCTGTGCCAAGTTGCCGCCATTCAGAAAAACACTCCGCTTTTATAGAATGGACTTACAGCAAATCGCTTTTGAAAAAGTATAGCCGATAACGGCAGCTTTTTCAAGAACCTGCACAGCACATTGACAATTTCATATCGTATCTTTCAGGCAACAATATAATGATACTCCCGTACAGCCACAGTTCGAGCGTAAGTGCCTTTCGGTATAAAAACGCCGCAAGCAATGGGTACGGCTGGATGAAAACCATGCAGAGGTGAAACTCCTGTGGGCATAAGCCGCCTGAAAGAAAATACGCCGCAGACAGGCACTATTTTCATTACGTTTCATATATTGAATACAAGGCAAAAAGGATGTGATGTACATTGAAGAAACCGACTTACTATCTTTGGAAAACAGATTTCCACACGGAGAAAGAATTTAACCAGACAAAAGAGAAGTATACAAATTTAGGTTTTCGTGTTGTCACATATCTGGATGGGAATAACCAAACGGACATTCACAGCGGAATAAAAGCACTGATTCAGAATCACTTAAATCAGTGTTGACAAACTACCATTTTAGATATATTCTATAATTACATTATGCTTATATCTATATTTCACTATGAAAGGATGTAAAGTTATGAATGTTGGATACGTTCGCCTATCGAGAGATGACGACAAACGAAACTATGTTTCTATTGAAAATCAGATGTTAATTATTCGCCAGTATGCGGCTGAAAGAAATATTGTGGTTGACCGTTGGTATGAGGATGACGGCGTTTCAGGATATATTTTCGACCGCCCAGGCTTTAACCAATTAATGGAAGATTTGGATAAGGACATTGATAGGGTTTTTGTCAAGGATTTCTCTCGTTTGGGCAGACATAACGCCAAGGTTCTGCTCCTTCTGGACGAATTTCAAGAACGGGGAAAGCAACTGATTGTCATTGACGACGCCTATGATTCTCTAAATTCAGATGATGATACCATCGGTATAAAAACATGGTATAATGAAAGATATGTAAAAGATACCAGTAAAAAAATAAGGCGTGCGCTTGGCGCACGGCAGAAGGAAGGAACTTTAATGACACAGCCGCCGTTTGGATATAAACGAAACGAAAAAAACAAGGCAATTATCGAGATTGTTCCCAAAGAAGCCGAGTATATAAAAATGGTGTATGACCTTTATCTCAAAGGCTCTGGTTATCGAAAAATAGCTACATATCTGACCGAGAACCATGTGCCTACGCCATCCATGATACGCCATGAACGTGAACTAGAGGAAGGACGCAGCACAAAACGCAAGATTACTTCCGAATGGTCGGACGGTATGGTAAAGGATATACTGGATAACGATTTTTATATCGGCACTTTCAGGCTGCATAAGCGGGAAAGGGTTACGATTCATGGAAAAGACAGACGAGTACCGAAAGAAAATCAGAGTATTTTTGAGAACCACCACCCGCCTATCATTGACAAAATGACCTTTGACTTAGTTCAGGAGGTCAAGGCAAAACGGGTCAAGAACCATTACCGCGGAAGCCGTGGGCAATGGGTAGGCTCAGAGATACCGAATCCCTTCGGAAGCTGTCTGTTCTGCAAGGATTGTGGCAGCCGTTTAACGCCGATTGTACGCAAAACGTCAAGCCGTGAAAGAAAATATTATATTTGCAGTACCTATAATACCAAAGGCAGACGTCATTGTTCCAAAGCACATTTAATTGAGGAACAAGACCTCATGGAAGACGTCGTAAATTATATCCGTCTTTGTAGAGATTCTTTGCAGGAAATGATTGCCGCCTATGATATGAAGGATTTTGAAGCGGAAAAAAAGTCTGTGGAAGAGAAACGTTCGGATATTCAGCAAATGATTTCAGAGCAGAAAAAACAGTTAAAAACTTTATTTTCTCAAAAGGTCAAAGATTTGGCTGTCAGTCCTGACAATGAGGAGATTATCCATGAAACCTATGCCTCTTTGCAGCAAGACATTCTTGCAAATATACACGGTCTGGAGTTAAAACTGGAGGAATTGAACCATACCAAACTGGAAACCGCCGACGTGAGAACGAAACTTAGAACAGCCCTTGAAGTTGTGGACGACATCATTCAAAAGGGAATACTTGACAGGAAGGATATTGAGATTTTAATTGAGCGTATCGTAGTTGATGAAAACGGACTTCCAGAGATTGCATTAAAATATGGTCTTTCCGGATTAATTCAGTACAGTCCGACAGATGAATTAAACCGCAGGGAAAATGCGATTCTCTACACCACTATGAAGCTGATTCTTGAGGATGAACGTGGATACACGTCAGCTAAGTATCTGTCTGCAAAATTGACGGACGCTGGGTATAAGAAATCCAAGAGAGCAGTCCTTCCTTATATCGGCTTCATGATTGATAAGGGAATTATAGAGCCTTCAGATAATCCGTTGAAACCTTATACCATCGTGAAAACACCTGATGAAATCAAGGAAATCATGGCAAATTTTTCACGGGGCATTCCGTCTGATTCTTCATATGACCAAAATTTACATTTATATATGGTCAACAGGTGGCATGCCTGAAATGGTATTTGAATACATTCTAAAGCAGAATGGAATCGACCCCGCCAAGGATGTGAACATTGACCAGAGCATCGACTTCGGCTCCACCGCCGCCGCATTTGCGGAAAACCAGGGCGATTTCACGGTTGAATTATATATATTACTACACCATTAAAAAGTAAAGGGGTTTAAAAGTTGACATTAAAATGTCGAATTTTGATGATGAAAATATCTTGAGACTGCCTAATATACATCCTATAATAGATTTTGTTCCATAACATATCCAATATGGTATGTCATTGGGGCTTAAAAAGCGCAACCGCTGTGCCTGGGGGCAAGCATACTGGTTACGCTCTTTTTGCTTATATCAATCCCTCCCTAAAATAGCTGGAACCGGTCTATTGCCTTTCCAAAGCAACCAGCATATCCATCCTGACGCACATCGACCTCATCATCATACTGCCAAGCGTAATAATCCTTGTTGACGAGGCTTACACGGTACTGTGCCTGTTGATACCCGTGTTTGCTCACGATATCGTGAGGGGTATTGTAGTACACTCGGACTGCATCAATCGGCTTATTGTCTCCTGCAAAGCCGTTCTCGGAATCGTTCCAGTCATATCCGGTTACTCTTGGCAACCAGTCTTCCGGACCATTTCCAAGGATATGCACCTGATACCAGCAACTCCCCTTATCACATTTTATTGCGATATCCGTGATTCTTTTCCCTCGAACTCCCGCAAAACCAGAAAGATTTGACACCTCTTGCGATGCCGCGCCATCTTCCGTCCGAACAGAATAGGTAAAATTTACAAGCGCATTGTAAGAGCCGCCGCTGGCAACCGCATCCGGTACTTTGCCCGTGCTTACGCCATCCCCATAATCGACGTCGCACAGCTTAATGATATGGGTGAACTTATTCTTGGACAGCAGGTAATGCACCATGTTCCGGGCAGAACCGTCCATTGCATAATATCCGCCGTTCCCGTCATACACGCCGATATGCCCCTTCATCCAGACTGCCCATCCGCGCATATTTGATTCCCGCTGGCTTATTGGGTAACACTCCAATGCTGTCGATTTATACTGCGCAGAGCCGCGCATAACGCCCGTCGCTGTCGTAATTAGCCCGCTGCAGTCACAGCATTTATGCCCTGCCTTATTGCTGTCCGACCACCACACACAGTTAGCCCCGTACAGATTCCTCAGGTTATCAATCTGCGCCCGGCTCAGGATGGTTCCTTTCGCGCCATAGACATACTGCCACCCTTCTTTTAATGCCTGCTTGCATTTATCCATTAGCTGGTCAACGGTACAACTCATAATCTACTCCTTCCTGCCGACTCTTGCGCCGGCGCAAAAAGAGGACGCTGTTACACGTCCTCTTAAAACTCTAATATCCCTCTTTAATTATAATTTGAGGTTCCATTCCCATCAAATCAACAATCTTACGCCCTAGCCCTAACCAAATGATATCCAGATTTCTTTTTAGATTTTGAAAATTTTCTTCACACCTGTAAACATTGTACTCTATCATAATGACATCCAGTGCATTCAGATACTTCCTTACATCTTGGATTGCTTTCTGCATATCTGCATTTTCTGGTACATCTACTACTGCCCTTCCCGATTTCCTTTTCTCTGGCTCCGGCTTTTCCACAGGCACATCCTCATTCTTGATTCTGAAATAAAAATCCACCAGATAATCATACACTTCCCACGCCTTGTCTGTGTTTAGGGATTTTGCATGAAGAAGTGCCCCCTTTTCTGTCCAGAAATTTGCTCTTGAGGTTCTATTTAACTCACCCTCAATTTGAGGGTATGTCGCTTTAACCTCCCTCAGTTCGTCTCTGTCCATGTAAATATAATGCTTCCCAGCAGTATACCTATCTTTATTTCTCTGGAAATTATTTTGTATAACTTTAATTTCCGTTTCATACGCAGTCGCAAGTTGACGTGTAGTTAAAACTCGTTGTCCTTTAATTTCAATTACTTGTAAACTTTGCATTTCTATTCCTCACTTTCATTTTATGATTGTAAGGAACTCCTCTAAATGCTATAATATTTTTAGAGGAAGTTCATCTTCTATAAACAACCGTTGTTGCTTTGGTCGGTGCGACGGTTGTTTTATTTTTCCAAGAGCAAATAAATTCCATTCCGTATAGCTTCTGCTTTTGTAATATTATGATTTTTACAGTATTGCAATAACTTTCTGTGAGTAACTTCATCAAGCCGTACTTTCACATCATTACTTTTTGGATTATCCGCTTTTGGCCTTCCTGTACGTGGACTCATGCTTTCACCTCACTTTTTGAGTACCAATAAATAGACTATACATTATGGAACTCAAAAAGTCAAGCACATTTTGAGTTAATCATGAATTTCATAACAGACTTCATGATTCCCAACGAGGTCGAAATTTTCTACCTGGTTCTTAAAAGTTCTCAATTCATCTCCTGTAAAAGAAATATAATGCTTTCCCTCTACAAAGTGGTCACGATTATTCTTAAAATTCTGTTTTATCTGACTTTCCTTTGCATTATAGCACTTAGCAATTTGTTTACTTGTCAAGACTCTTAGGCCTTTTACTTCTATTATTTGGGGTAACTGCATTTCATTTTCCTCCAATCTTTTAATTGCAGGAAATCCACTACTATGATAAGATATTTCATAGAGGGATTCCCTCATCTGAAGCATCCGTTTAAACCTTGTCCAGAGGAACGGATGCTTTTCACTTGTCCTTGAGTTTTCTTACTGCTTCTCTTACTCCTTGCGGTCTAGTAAGATGATTATCTGCACAATATATATCTAATATCTTTAACGTATCGTCATCAAATCTCACACTAAACTGCGTTTTCTTCGGATTATCAGTAGGTCTACCCATTTTTTTATCGGGCATTGTCTCACCTCACTTTTGAAACCCATAAATACACTATATACTTTTGCGTTTCAAAAGTCAAGCATAAATTAAACTGGGAATGAAGTTCTTTCCCAGTCGGTAAAAAATCCACCAGATAATCATACACTTCCCACGCCTTGTCCGTGTTTAGGGATTTCGCATGAAGTAACGCTCCTTTTTCCGTCCACAGGTATAAAATTTTCGCCGTCTTTCCAACAAGGTCGAAATTTTCGACCTTGCATTTAAACTCTCTCAATTCTTGATTTTGCAAAGAAATGTAGTGTTTTCCTTCAATAAATCTCTCACGATTATTCGCATAATTTTGTTTAATGTGTTTTTCCTCAACTCCATATTCTTTTGCAATCTGTTTCGTTGTTAGAACCCTAATCCCTCTAACCTCTGTTATTTGCGGCAACTGCATAAAATAAAATCTCCTTTCAATTTTTCCTGTTGAAAGAAGTTCTTTACCATGATAGAATATTTCATGGAAGGAAACTTCTATGTTGAGCAATCGACTGTCTTGGTAGGGTAGCGATTGCTCTATTTTTTTATTTCGGCATAAACCTTTTTTATCCCCTTCATAACGACATCGTATTGAGTTTGTTTAAGAATTTCGCAACATTCCCTCAACAATTCCTTATCTTTCTTTGTCGCTCTAATCTTTATTTCTTCTGTCTTGGGATTGTCAGTCGGTCTACCTGTTCGTGGACTCATATTTTCACCTCACTTTTGTTCACACATATATATTATATTATATTATGTTCACACAAAAGTCAAGCATAAATTAAACTAGGAAATAACTTTCTTCCTAGTTTTATAAAAAAATCCACCAGATAGTCATACACTTCCCACGCCTTGTCTGTGTTTAGGGATTTTGCATGAAGCAAGGCTTCTTTTTCTGTCCAGAGGTAGAGGTGACTCGCCCTATTTCCAACGAGGTGAAGATTCCTTACCTACTTAAATTAACCAGGTGACTTTTTGTCACCTGGTTTTTAAACATATCCATAAAACCTTGGTGTAATAAAAAAGAAAGCCCGTTCAATTTCCGGACTCTCCAAATTTTACATTGCAATCTTATGCAATTTATCATATAATACAGACAGAAGAGATGACCGCCCACAAAGTGGTTGACCTCCATATGCAAGTTATAATCCTACCTGCACGGCCAAGCACAAGGTAGGATTATTTATTTTCGCTTGTTGTTCCTATCAATGTAGGCAAGCAATGCAACGAGGAACGAACCACCTAAAAATAACAGGCTTAAAACTTCGTATGTACTCATCTGCACCACCTCCCTTCTTGGGTAAAGTACGGGAGGCTACCACCTTGTAACACGGTCATCTCACTATCATATTATCATTCTGCATGTACTCTTGCAATCATTATTTGGGTACGTCGTATGTAAGCGCCCTCTGGCTGTCGGACACACCTTCCGTTGTCGGGTCTGTGACGATACCAAGGATAGCAAGCACCCCAAATGCCGCATTCACCACTGCCAGAAGGTTATTCCCTAACTCCCCAAAATCCAGCTTATATCCGAATGTTGCCGCAGCCGCCTGGACCAGTAGCAATACAGCCGGTATCACAGACATCCAGAAAACTTTGTTTTTTACCCTTACTCTCCAATTAATCATATCTTCATTCTCCTTTACTTCCTGATTTCCAGTTCCAATACTTCCTTATACATCTCTGTCACCATGCCATTCCCGCCCAGGTCATGGTACGCATTGTACATCTCAATAAAATTTTCTAGCGCATATGACGGGATATGACCTAATGCCACGTACCGGTCATGGTACTCGATGAGCTGCACCCGCAAAAGGAGCATGGTCCCCTTGCTATTCGCATCACGGTCTTTTTTCTGAGTTTTAAGCAACCAGACGATATATCCCAGTGCTACCGGCAGTGATGTGGTGCAAATATTCATTATAAATTGTTGCATCGGATTTACCTCCTTTTGCGGGGCAGCTATAGAGCCGCCCCTATCTCCTTATTCTGCCAGCTCCGGCACGTCCAGCTCTGCCAGTAGCTCCCTGACCTGTGCCTGGATGCGCTCCGGCACTTGGTCAAATGTCTTTTTTCCCTTAACAATCAAGGTAACATATATAACCGCCACCGCGCTCACCTCCTCCCTAAAGACTTTCTGTAATATGAAAAACAGCAGCCCCTTAATCAACTTTCTCGTCCTCCTGGTTAAGGATCCGCTGCACTTCCGCCATTAATTTTTTCGGCACTTGGTCGATTGTCTTTTCTCCTTTGCGTACCAGTATTGCGTATACTTTTGCCATGGAACTCATGCCTTACACCCCCATCCCTTCATACAGTTCACACATTGCCATCTGCAGATCCGTTACCTGCGTCGCTGTCTCCGCGGACATCGTTTTGGCAAGCTCTGCCGCTGCATTGGCAGCTACAGCATTGGACTCTGCATCCGTAAGCCGCTGCTCCGTCACGTTTACGGATTTTGTAAGGATGACTGTATTTGTATCCCCCAGAGTCCATACGCCGCCGTATACCGTCCACCCTGGGACGTTGCCTGTCCATTCCCCGTCATCTGTCAGCAGCCCAATGTCTGTCAGCAGGGCCGGGACAGAAAAAATGTCCTGGAGCTCTTCTGCCGCCTTCCCCTGGAAATCAATTTCCAGCCTTCCATTCGTTACCTCTGCGCGGGCCACATCATATACCGACCCATCAATTAATCTAATCTTCATAAAGATTTTCCTCTCTTTCTCAATAAAGGTTATTTTATTTCAGACATAAAAAATAAGACCCACCTGGGTCCGCCCGGATCTCTTTCATTAAAACTCTTCCTTTCTTTTTCATCCCCGCTACTCAACTAAATGGCAAAATAGGGAATAAAGTTTTGTATGCAAAATGGACCTCCTGTACATACGTGACATCTACAGTCTTACAAAAGGCTATTACACCGGGCATATCGGATTTATATAGCAACCAAGGCGGCTATGCCGTGCTTTTAACTATGCAGGAGGTTTCTGGTACCCCGCACGATCAGGTCAAAATACTAAAATACGAGATCCGGAGTGGTAATTTACTCGTTATAAATGCATTTGGCAGCGGGTTTGTTAGCGGGCATATACTTGGCGTTTCTGTAGCTATTATAAAATGCACTTAAACTATAGGTTATTTCCAGAAACCGACTAAAAACCATGATACCGTGCGATTGCTATCGGACAAGGTATTTAAATCCTGCGCATCTGTCTGTAAACCGACAAATCCAGTAACACCGTTGTTATAAACCTCTCCAAAAGTCGTTGCCCTTGTTGCAGCACCTATATTACCCATGCTTTTTTTGGTGACAGATATTGAGTATTTTTTGGTTAATACGATTGCCACAGGCAGTGTAAATTCTTTTTGAGCAACATAATTGTTTGTATTTGGGCATACAATCTGCCCAAATTCCAAAACAAGGCCATTACCGTATTTTATAGCGGTTCCTGTGGACGAATTAACAATATTGCCATTTAGCGCAGTAATCTTATCATCCAGCGCCTTCCCCTGCCGGGCGTCCAGCGCATACCCTGCCGCTGTCGTAAGCAGGTTGTTCACAACGCTTGATGTATTAAGTTTTGTTGCCAAAGCATTTTTTATCGGCAGCACACCGTTCTTCCAGAACCGGTTTAGACGGTTCGTCGTTATTACTTTCATTTCTTACAGTCCCCTTCCTTTCCTAGGCATATGTGCCTGCTATAATCTTGTCGATATTTGCATCCGTCTCTTCTTCCAATACAATCCCATCCAGCTTCTTTTTGTCTGCCGCCGACATCAAACCTGCCGCTGATGTACTGGCAGCACTGTGGGAATGCCCGGACGACGCCGCCCCGATATCACTAAGGGTCGGTTTGTCAATCGTTGTATACACTCTCACCCATGCTCCCCATGCACTATTATAATAGTTGCGTATATAGACCTTAAAACCGGATGTCATATACTCTGCCAGCATCTGAAACGTCCCCGCATGTTTCCCGACAAGCATAAAAAATGCATTATTTGTCGGTTTATTGCTCATCGTTGCCACCGTCGCATTGGCTGGGCAGTAGTAAAGTCCCGGCGTCATATAACTGTTCAAGTTGGCATTGGCTGGTATATTTGTGGCATTCAGATAATTGGCATAATTTGCTGTCCCTCCGTTCGCAGGAAGGGAAGAAGGCAATCCCGACACCTGCCCTGCAGAATGGGTATGGCTTGCTGCCGCGGCGCCAATCACTGCCAGCACCCTGGCCGGACTGATTGCCCTTAACTCAGCTCCGCTCCAGGCCGCAAGCCATGAAGCTGTATCCAGGCCTGCTTTGGAGTATGCAAAGGTGATTGCAGTATTGTTTCCAGAATCCAAGACTTTTTTAGCAGAGTCTGAATTGACCTGGGCGCCCGCTGCTATGCCATCTAGCTTTGCCTTGTCTGCCGCCGACATCAAACCTGCCTCTGATGTACTGGCAGCTCCGTAGGTTGTATCCGTCTTAGGCGGCGTATATCCCAGTGCGGCCGTCACTTCTGCTTTAGTCATTTCCCCCCGGATGGCAGACCCCGTCTTATTCTCCACATTCCCAAGCCCTACATCCGCCTTATTAACACCATGCGGATTAGATTTATTATTTACATGCGCATTTAAGGCTTCCGTGCCGGCCTTAGTTCCTATTGCGGCATTCAGGGCATCCACTACAACCTCATTGGCCTCAAGGGCGTCAGCCACCTCTTCTAATGTATCTAGCGTTGTCGGTGCACCACCGACCAGGTCAGCAACCTTTTTATCAGCATAGGTCTTTGCGCTCTGCAAAGCCGTCGCCGCCGATCCGCTTGCGTCTGCCCCTACATCGGCTGCAGTCAGATTGATATCAGCTGTCAAAGCGTGCCCGTTAACCGTCCGTGAAGACGGTACTTTCTGGTTAATCTCCCCCTGCAGCCTGTCCGCCTCTGCTTTCACCGCTTGATTCTGGACAGGATTTCCTGACGTAGCACTTAATGCGGCATCCGTCACTGTCCTGTTTGCGCCCTCAGCAATCCCGGACAGCTTCACCTTCTCTTCGTCCGTATAGTCATTTTCAGATAATCCTTTCCCAAACTGCTTCCGGACAAAAATATCGTAAATCTTTTCTGCAAGGTATGCGGTAAAAGTATTCAGATGTTCGATATCTATCTTTCTTGCCATATATTTTCACCAGCCTTTTAAAATGATTGCTCTACGATTGCCTGCAGCTCCGCATCCTCAATGACTTCTTCGGATGCCGGGACATCCACATATCTGCCATTGATGATGTCGTCAATGTCTTGCTCGGATGCAGACTCAAAGATAGAGCCTTCGTCATCTTCGTCTACATAAGTCCCCGCAATGATATGGTCTATATCCGCATCCGTGGCAATACGGTACAGATCGCTCAGGAGCCCTTTTATCTCCAACAGCAGCGCACCATTCTCCGTATCGTTGATTACGTCCTTGATATCCCCAAACTCAATCTGTATCTGCTGCATTGCCAGATGTATCGCGGCGATATTCTCTGTTGTCTGGTTCTTGGCATTGTTGCCTTGTTCCTTCGCGTAATCCCCCTGGGACTTCGCATAATTGCCCTGCGCCTTTGCATAGTCTCCCTGAGCCGTCGCATAGTCCGCCTTTTTTACCGCGTCGATACAGACCAGCTCTGCGATGTCCGCATAAGTCCTCCGAACGTCTTCTCCGTAAATAGCAGTCCTAAATTCTTGTATCAGCTCCCTTATCCGTTGTTCTAACGCCACTGTCATTGTCCTTATGCACCTCCCTCCAATGCTACCAGCCTATCAAATATCCCCTGTAGCTTTTCTTCCAGCTCAGCATCCGGCTTTTCCAGAGCATCCAGCCTGGCAAGTACGCCCTGCATGGCTTCATTTGCCTGTAAGGATAACTGCTCAAGCTCCTGTAACCGTTCTCGGTCCTCTTGGATATCATCCGCCAAATCAGAGTCCTTACGCTCCAATGCAGTAATGTTGTTATTAATGCCTTGTATCGTTGTCTGGACATCAGAAGCGCCCGATTCTAAGACCTGCACCTTGTCCCCCAGTACTGACACATCCTGCTTTGCAGTACGTACCGCTCCGGTCAAGGCGGATACACTGCCCCTTACTTCCTCTACGGATGCGGTAACATCCTTCTGTTTCTCAATGCTTTTCTGGAGTGCCGCCTGTTTCTCCGTCAGCGCCGCTATGGTATCGCCCAGGACAATCTTATCCTCTTCGGGATATACAAGGTTATACTCCCGTTTAGACACCATCATGTATTTGTCCAGCTTGTGCGGCGGCGACACCACACGGATCATGTCCCCCAGCCTGATGCGGTCGATATCCACATCGACCAGATGGAGGTCAATCGCTGTCAGCTCTATCGTTGCAGACAGGTTCCGGGCATTCGATAGGTACTCCTGCCCCTTCGCTTTTAAGTTCGCCGGTACTGTTACGTCTTCCCATGTCTTTGTGCCGACGATACGGCCGTACAGGGCGGTTGCCTCAGGGTCTTCCAGGTAATCCTTACCGCCGTTTACCGATTCGATAGTAAGCCGCTTGCCCTTTTCCCCGTATTCAGTCTCTTCTGCTTTCCCCAGCGGGATGAGGACGGTAATTACGTCCGCCGCACTGATATGCTCAGTCAAATCTAAGATATTTTCCCCGAACCGGATTACCTGCCCGGACGTCCTGCCATAGCTTTCTAAGTAATCCAGATACCGCGTATCGCCCTGCTTCCTTACCCGGAGATACCCGCCGTTGCTGTCCACCAGCTTATCCATGATGGTTTCCAGGGTGTTCGTATATTGGTTATCTTCCCTGGCGTCATAATTCATGGCCTGCTTCTCCACCGTCCCCAAAGCAAACCGCTTCCCTGCCTCAACCTGATTGTTATGCTGTGCGATCTTATCGCTTAGGTAAGATGCTGGTGTCAGGTCATGGTATGCTTTGGGTCGCTGGATACTGTCCAGTAGGTATGCAAGCGTCCCTTCGCAGGTGTATGTAACGGTATGGTACATATCGGCCTTGGAATCCAGCACACGGCCTTCATACAGCAATTCTCCACCATCGTAGACCTGCACCACTGAGCCCAGCTTACGGATATGGTCAATCCCCTGATGCATCGGCGGCAATGTAAATGTCAACTCCCCTGTCGCGTTTACCGCAAAACTCACCTTACCGGACAAGATTGGATTGCTTTCATCCCTCGGGTCATATAAAAGTGTATTATCACAATAAATCTGGTACATTATAAACTTGCCCCCCTGTAATCAACGCTCACCTTCCCGTTTCCGCGGAAGGTGAGGAAATGCTCCCCTTCTCCTAACTGCAAATCCAGAAGTTTTGATCTGCCAGCCGGAAGATGATACGTCCGACCCCCATATTCAAGTGCCATGGCAATCGAACAATCCATCACCGGAACGACCTTCTTCCGCCGTCCCGGTATCAATAAAGTCATACTCCCATTCACTTCCATATCCTTATAGTTCCGGATGATACCGCCAGGGAACGGAAATACATCCCACACCCAGGGCTCCAGACTGCTGAAACGCTCATACTTATACGGATCTGCTTCTAGGGTAATCAGATAATCACAAAATACATTATTTTCCTTACTGGTTTCTACTAACGCAGTACCCGTATAATAAAATCCCTTGTCAGAGTCCAGTATCAGCTGCACTTCCTGCCCATGGAACAGGTTTTTAATATTTGAGGAGCGAAAAGCCCACATATGATAGTCATCCCTCTTGTCAAAACTTAAAACGATATTCCTCCATTCATATTGGACATCTGGGTTTAAGAACTTTGCAAGATTTAGCCGGTTACTAGACATAGGAATAGATACCGTTTCCATCTTCGGATCCGCGGGATCGATTTGTATCCCCAGAAGGTGAAGCCCCAGATCTTTGTATGTATGGATATCATTTAAAAGCACTCCCTCTATTTTCATTTTAGATATCGTCCTTTCTTTTCCACGTTATTTCCAATATTTGCATCCACATAAGGCGTCGTCACTTCGGCAATTACCCGGCCGTCCGGCAGCACTAAGGTTGCTTTCGTCTGTACATATACGGGCAACACCTGCCTGTCTGCCGCCTGTCCCTGACTCCAGCCATAAGATACGCAGTTTCCACCTGCCACCCCTGTCATTCCTTGCACTGCCTGCCTTTGCAGGGCATTCAGCGCCGAAACGGTTCCGTTTTCAATGGCTCCCGCCATCCATCCTACGCTGTCCAGGATACTGGATACATTTCCACCAATACCTTTGGCAATCCCAGAATCAAACATTTCACCAATCCACGCCCCGACTTTTGATGGACTGTGGATATCCAGATTCTGTTTTGCCGCCTGGACAGCGGCATTTGCAACTTGTGCGGCCGCCGCGGCGATTCCATTCCGGCCGGAAAGAATCCCGTTCGCAATTCCCGCACTGAACATCTGCCCGGCAGAATAACCGGAACCGGACAGTCCATTTGCCGCCGACTTCGCAGCATTCATGACGGCAGTAACCGCAGATTTAACCGTTCCCGTACCGGATTTGATTGAGGATGAAAGAGCCTGGATAAATTTTGTTCCTTCCTGCTTTGCCTTATCCGGCATTCTCCCAGAAGCCAAGCCGTTAATTGCCGCCATGGCTGCGGCTTTTGCTGCGTTGTGCACCTGCGGGCTGGACGAGGTGATGGAGCCCGCTAAGCCCCGCATAGCCTGCAGCCCGACGTTGGAATATGAACCACTCAAATTTACATTTGATAAAGAACTTTCCGCTGATCCTGCGACCTGACTTGCAGCAGCAGAAACAGCTCCCGTCTGTCCACTCAACGAAGAACTTAGTTCCTGCCCTGCCTGAGTTCCTTCGTTGGAAAATGCATTGCCCATATTAGCAGCACCAATTCCTGCGTTTGCTTCCGTACCTATTAGCTGCGCTGCTGAAAATGCGCCCATGTCATTTACATTCAAGGTCGTAATCAGCCCATTCGCCGCATCTTGGGCATTCATGCTAAAAGCTGCCGGAACATTTGCCATCTGTAATCCGTTATTTGCAGTATTGCCCATGTTCCAGGCGGCCTGATTGACCAATTCCCCATTAGAATCCATGGTTAACGCAAATGAATTTGTTGCCGCCGTGGCTACAGTTGCAGCAGAAGTTTGTGCATTAACGGTTGTACTCTCTACGCCCTGCGCATATTTCTGTCCCGCATTCCGGCCCTTCTCCTCCGCTTCACCTTCCCCATCATCAAATATTTCAGTAACTGCGTCCCACAGACTCGTCCCAATGCTCTTGATCCCGTCCACAATGGAAGACAGGATCTGCTTTCCGACGCTCAGCCAGTCCACGCTCAGAATCCCGTCCACAAAAGCTGAAAATATTTCAGGAATCATGGCGAGCAGCTGCGGGATTGCCTGAACAACACCGTTCACCAGTGCAAGCAATAACTGAATCCCAACTAAAATAATATTGGGCAGATTCTGCACGATCCCGGTCACAAGCGTCTGGATGATCACCGGTGCGGCAGAAATCAGCATGGGAATCGCATTAATCAGCCCTTGTCCGAGTCCGGAAACCAGTTGTAGTCCGGCACTGATCAGTTGTGGAATATTCTGCAGTAACGACTGGACAATCTTCAGTACCATCTGGAGCGCCATCGGCACCAGTGTCGGAAGCTGCTGCGCAATCCCCGTCACCAGGCTGGCAATGATCTGCACACCTCCCGAAATAATGGCTGGAATGTTTGCCGTAATCGCCTGCAGGAGATTCTGGATCAATACCGCTCCCTGGGCGATCAACGCCGGCAGATTACTGGAAATCCCATTACAGAACTGTGTAATTACTTCTGGTCCTTTTTCCGCCGCTGTCTGTAGCAATTCCCCAATCTGATCGCCAAACTGCCCCTGGAGTAATCCCAGGCCCGCAACCAGTGCACCGGCAATCACACCAAATTTCAGCATACTGATAAATCCGGGGGCAAAGTTCCCAACGCTTTTCACTACTCCCTGAAATGCTTCCCCTACCGTGCCGCCCCAGGCTCCAAGATAAGAGCTCATGCCTGACAGCGCAGACGATATCCCCGGGAATTTGCTCTGCAGCGCCGGCCCAATCTTTCCAAATGCCTCGGTCATTTTTCCAGATACTCCCGACAGGGCGTTCACCATCTTCCCGCCAGACCCCGTCTCCCACAACTCCTTCATCCCTTCCGGGATATCAGCAAGGGGAAGCAGGATTGCATCCTTTAGATTTCCCAAACTTTTTGCGGCAGTCTTCATATTGCTTCCCGTATGTTGAAATACTTCAGGAAGCCCTGTAATTCCCTTTTCTACCGGCGCAATGACCTGCCCCAGCAGATCCACCGCATTTCCGACTTTGTCAATCCCGCCGCCCACGACAGGTAGCACGGCTCCGGCCGCGGCCATTCCCAAAATCACGTTGCCGATCTGCTGCAGCTTCCCGGGATCCATGCTCTCGAGCTTCTCCTGGATCGTTCCCAGAATCCCGCCGACATTCTGCCATTTGCCCGACGCTTCGTCAAAAGCCACATTAGCCCCGACTAATTTATCCAGCAACAACCCGACCCCGTCCGTAACACTGGAAAACAGGGACGACAGGGACGGCAGTATGCCCGCCACAGTAGAAATCGCCGCCGTCAACTGCTGCAGACGCTTCGTACTTTCTTCGTACCCTTCATCATTTTCCTTCAATGTTGGGTTGATTCCGGTCAGATTGAGCGCAAAGGCTCGGAACCCGCTGTTCAGGGAATCCAATGCTCCGGTCAGCGTCTTTCCCTTCATGGCCAGCGACATGCCTTTCATGGCCGCCGTCATGCCGTTGACCCCGTCCGTGCCCTCTTCAATCCCCTCGGCCAGCTTATCCATAGCGTCCTTTGCCGGAATTGCTCCATCAGAAATCATATCCCGGATTTCATCCGTAGTCTTACCATACTGATTCCCCAGGATCTTCAAAGCCTGAATCCCGTTGTCACTGAGCATGTTGACATCTTCCATGCTCAGACGTCCCGCCGTGGATATCTTGGCAAAATTCTCCGCTACATTGGTAAGATTCTCCGACGTGCCTCCAAAACCTGCGACTGCGTCCGTGATGGCCTGCATATATTTCGTGGTATCCTGGGCATTCACACCCATACCCACCAGCTTCTTGCCCGCTGTCAGAAATGCTTCCTGCGAAAATGTAGAAGCCTTTGCAATGGAAAGCAGACTGTCATACAGCTCATTGGCCGCTGACTTTCCACCCAGCATTTTTTCAAATACGACCATTGTACTCTCATAGAGCTTCGTAAAATCTATGGTTGTTTTGGCCGCAGCGGCCCCCACTCCGGTTACTGCAGCCGTCACCGGCAGAAACGACTTCCCAAGGGCAGACACCTGGCTCCCGGCTCCCTTGACCAGGTTCCCGATAGCAGAAAGTCCTCTATTAAAACCGTCTGTATTGATCTTCGTGTCAAAATTCAAATACCCGTCAGCCATACAAACCTTCCTTTCGTCAGACCGCACGGCTCACAGGCTCACAAATGCTTAGATCTTCACTTCTATTGTCTTCTTACACTGTCTGCACCAGACATAAATCCCCTGGCAGTTTGCCGTATTATTGTAAATCAGCAGATTTTTACCGCAATGCGGACAGACATACCACTTTTTTTCCATCGGGATACGTGGCAGTTGAAATTCCATCATCATCCAAACACATCCCCTATCTGATAATCATTCAGTTTCCGCTGAGGATTCCTGATCGCAATCTTTTTCCGTATCTTTTTGATCCTTTCTCGCTCTTCCTTATTTTTGACTGTTGCCAGGTCAACCGTCCTGTAGTGGATACGTTCCTTAATCTCCGTATCATCCGGAAGCCCCCAGAACAATACGAGGAATTTCCACCAGTGCATATATGGGATGGTCTCAATGTCAATTCCATATACCTCCATAAACGCACTGTAAATACAAATGGCGTCCTGTCTGAAAGAGAACGCCTCCACCGAAGAGCCTACCCCGCCATCCAGGTCGTCCTCCCATTCTTCCCCTGTGCGTCTTTCCCCCTCTTGATAAATCTCTTCCGCACAAAGGAATCTCTGCAAAGCGGTAATGGACGCCGCAACATCCTCCGGCCGGTCATCTACATACCATTCCAAGATCATTTGCAGTATCCTTACGTCAAGCTGTTCTGAATTCCTCAGCAGTTCCGTGAATTTTATCCATTCACGGAAATCCGTCACGATCCTGTACTCCTTCCCGTCTACTTCTACCGTTTCCGGGAAAGGGTCAAACAGAACATTCATCCCATCATCCCCTGTTTCTGCGTTTCTTCTTCTGACCGTTCCTTCCCTGCGTTCGGTTTCCAGACTTATTTACCTGGTATCTCTCGACCCGGCCATAAAATCGTTCATCTTCCTTAAACCGGAAATCCGCCAGTTTTTCAGAGGCGTCAATCCTAAGTTCCAGACTGTTCGACCCGAACATCTTACTGCTGGCCCCGTCCCCCATAAACGAATCAAAGAACTTATCATAAATCGCAATCTGCGCCTTAATGATTTCTGATGTACGGCCAGTTTTCGGCAGATTCTTCACATCCTCCTGCATTTCTTCATATGCATTCTCAATGGATTCCAGCGTATCCACATCCGTAAAATCCAATTCTATTTCAAATTCCCCATATCTAAAAAGGCTCATAGGCTCTTATCCTCCAATCCGATAAGGGACTGCCCATTTACCAGGCAGCCCCGTACTCTCTACTCCGCCAACCCTGTCAACCCATTGGAACTCTCTTCCGTGAATTCACACGTTTTCCACTTGTCCGCACTGGTCGCAGACCCTTTGACAATCTCCCCCGCTGCTTTCAGGGTACCAGAATAGATCAAAGCGTCCGTTCCGTCACCCGAGGAATCCGGGATTACGCTGTAGACCCGCTTCCGTGCCTTACAGGATCCGTCCTGGTTTGTTTCAAACAGATCTACCGTAACAATTTCCACCTGTGCCTCAGTTCCTACGATCTCATCGTCCGATATCTCGGCCAGCCTTGCGTGCACCGGGGTGCCGGTGTGCCGGTCAAACTCGTAACTGACGCCGGTAGCATACCCAACCACATCCGACCTCTCCGTAGGCTCATCCACATACTGCCTAGAGTATTCCTTTGACTCCTTGGCCTCAGACAGGGATGTAAACTCCGACATCCGGGTATAAGTATTGCCGTCTGTCTTCATAAAGGACAGCCTCTTATGCCGCCCCACCAGTTTCCTTGCTGCTTCATTCGCCATCATTCATCTTCCTCTCTATTATTCATAAATCAGCCTGCAGATAATCTGATACCTTCCTAAATCTGCTTCTGTCGAAAATAAGTAACCACTCTGCATAACTTCTACCCGGACCGGCATATGCCCTTCCAATTCCGGGTAAATGTCCAACATGTTATTCTCTTCTATCCACTCCTCCAGGAACTGATAGAATCCACTGTTTGCAATCCCCGTTCGTGCGTCCCCGTCATATGCCTTTTTGGATGTCAAGGCAAACTGGAACTGCTTCAGACATCCCCCATCCGCATATTTCTTATAGATTGGATCCCCGCCGATTGGGTCTATGGAGTAGGCCATTTCATCAGGAAGGTAATCTATGTTCACCTTACCGTCCCCTAGAAAATCACAAGTCAATATATAGTTCCGGATACTTTCTATAATCGGCTTAACCGCCCGCAATCCGCATCGCCCCCTTTAAGATCGGCTCTTTCCTGGTGGCCTTCATCCGCTCGAACCACCTTGCTTTTTCTTTGTGTTCGTAATACTGCCGCCTTGCATATGGCACCAGATACTGGATTTCCCCACTTCCGATGACGGTCCCAAGCGTGGCCGACTTTACCATTGCACCAGTCAGACGTGGCGTCATCGGGTTCATGTACCGCAGGCACTCTGAGTCAACGAATTCCTGTGCCCGGGTGAATGCTGCCTTTTTCTTCGGTGCAAAATCCGGCGCCCACCGAAGCCTTGCAGTAACACTACCGTTCGGGGTTGCGACCGTGTAAACATATCCCCTGGGAGTCGCTACAACAATATTTCTTTTCTGTGCCATTTACACGCCTCCTACCCTCCAGTGCGGCAGCCCGCCGAAACGGTTGTCTGACCAGGACATAACAGTACAATACTGCACGCCTTGGCCTGCCAGGTCAGCGGGCTTTTCGATTTCAAGTTCGCAGATTCCCCGGACGATCACGTCACCCTTCCGCAGTGTCCAGCTTTCCGGTTCCCCTTCCAGGGAGAGGAATTCACTTTCCGGAACATAGCTTTTCTGGCAGCCCACCGTTTCCGGGATACGGATCTTGAAGATATCGGCGCCATTCAGTCCCTTGTCCCCGACCTCCACCTTGTGGTCTACGAAGAAATGCACGCCTTCCAACACAGTCCTGTACCATTCATCCAGCCGGGCATCCTTATTTGTCCTGTGGTTATAAAGGGTGATATCCGCATTGGTGATCATAATTCACACACCCCCATATCCAACAGCCCTGTTGGTTCTAAGAATACTTCCGCCGCTTGATACACTTTTTTATGAATGACTCCCTCTGCTGTATCGCCATCCGTCTGCTCCTGCGCATACGATACCGAATACCCGTCATTATTTTCAGAAGCTACATTTCTCCCTCCATGCTGCTTCCTCCGGTTATCATCTTCGCAAAGCAGATCGCACACCGCACAAACCGCCATCTTTACTTCATCCATATCACAATTAGAATCTGCACGCCCGAAGGTAATCCTACGGACGTGCGCACAAGCCTTCACGATCTGTCTGCAAAATTCCTTTTTCGTCAAGATTCCACCATATTTTTCCGCATAATAGGAATAAGTTACATATTTATTCATATCTGCTCCTTATGCCTTATGGGATACATAGAATCCAGCAGCCTTATTCTGGTAATGGTCAACCAGGCCATACTTCCTATACTTCAGGATATCTCCATCCGCCTGGGCATTCAATTTTGCCGGGATCACATCACTTGCGATATGCTTGTCAAATTTGATAATGGCCGGCTTATGGATAATCATAAAGTTAATATCCTTGCCAGCAGCACTTACCTGCTCATAATATCCCGGCAAATCAGCAGTCTGAGGTGAAGTTACCGCAGTATACACATTTCCAGCCTTTGTATAATACGTTTTAGAAGAATCAACTGCAGTGTCCTCTGTCTGCACATAGTCAGCTTTCGCCCTCTCATAATGCCCTGCCGCTTCATCGTCTTTTCCTTTCAGCAGATGGATCGCAGTGTAAAATCGGGACTGTGGAACCTTCTTCTTTACATTGAACGCATTCAGAATCTCTCTTGACTTTGTAGTATCCAGTGCCATCACTCCATTCATGAGAGTAGGCGTAGCATAAAGGATCCTGCCCTCTTCTGGAACTTCATCTTCGTCCATCTTATTCTTTGCCTCAATCAAGGCCTTCAAGAATGCCTCCGCATTCCCAAGCGTCTCTTCCTTGAGCGTAATCCCTTTAAATCCACAAACCGTTGCAAACGTAAAGGCATCCGCTTCCGGAGCCCCCCTGGTTCTCTGCAGTTCTGCTCCCGCCTGGGTAAACGCAAGATTCATGGATTCATTATTATCCATTGCATCCACTTCCAATTTTGCACCCCTATCGTAATTAAATTTTGCAGTCACCCACTGTAACTTCACTCCTGCGGATGTATAGCCTGAATTTCGGTCATAATCGCCTAATCCTCCGACCTCAATCTGGGGATACACGATTTCATTCACATTTGCCCCTGCTCTCATCATCGTGGAATCACTCGTTAGATCCGCTGTCACAGAGGCCTTCTTATAAACCTCATCTAAAATACTGATATAATTTTTTGCTAATGC
Organism: Lachnospiraceae bacterium; assembly: GCA_910574885.1. Classification (GTDB taxonomy): domain Bacteria; phylum Bacillota; class Clostridia; order Lachnospirales; family Lachnospiraceae; genus Sporofaciens. Next base: position 195,884 of record CAJTDD010000006.1, read on the forward strand.
GATTGAGTTATTACCTGGCATTTCTTATCTCTCCTTTCCTTATTTCCCTTCTGGCGGCAATCCGGCTGCTGCTCTCATAGCCGCCAACATCGAATCCGATCCACCTGCACCGCCGCCTGTCGGACCTACGGAGTTGTTGATCGGTTCGTCTGCGCCAAATAAATAAGCATCAGACTCCTTTATAGTTTCCAATGCCTTCTTGATATCCTCGGTCTGGTCTTTCGATGCCTTCAAGGCATCCACATCCAGCAGTGCCATAACTGCTTTTTCGTTGCGTCCGCCAGATGACTTGATTGCATCTTTCAGGGTATCCGTAAAAATCCGATCCGCTTCTTTCGCAGCATACTCTTCTTCCTTCGCCTTCAGGTCGCCCTGCAATTTCAGAATCGTTGCCTGAAGCTCTTCCGGTTTCACATCCTTGAACTTATCCAGTTCAGCCGTGGCAGTGTCGAGCTGGGACTTATAATTATCACGCTCACCCTCTGCCACCTTCGTCTTTGACTTCTCCGCCTCAATGTCCTGCCCGTTCCAGTCCATGATCTTGTCGATGGATTCCTTCTCAATCCCCAGACCTTCAAGATCTTCTCTTTTCATAGCTATATACCTTCCTTTCATCAGTTTAAATCCAGACTATTTTACGTCTATCTGCTGACACAAAAATAAGACGCATACCCGCGCCTCAAATCAATAATGTATGATCACCTCCTAAAAATGGGCATAAAAATACCACGCATTCCGTAGAACGCGCGGCAGAGTTACGGGATTAAATCCGTAATCCCTTTTGCTGCTTTATACATCCGCTGCATAATCGTATTTTCACTAAGATATTCCAGTCCTTTCAAAGTAATTCTTATCTCATCAATGTTAACTTGGAGTTCGCCATCCGAATATCTTTTCAAGGAAACTCCTTTAATGTATCCTGCGTCTGCAAGCATCTCAATATATTTATTCCAACGTTCCGGTGATACTCTCAGATTTTCTGCACTAATCCTTTCCGTATCAGGCTCTTCTAAATCCATAGATTTCTCTAAAACCGATAGAATCTTATATATCATAGAAAAATTATCCATGTCATTACCTCCGATGCTCGTTTTACTTAATCCAGATTTCCGTCCCATTCATCCATTCCGCCGTTTAGATCGCTGTATGGACATGCCTTGCATACTTTTCTCGCCTTTTCAATGTCTTTGATCTCCGAAAGCTCCTTTGTAGAGGAAATTTTGAACATCCCAGTCAAACAGCACAGGGAGTCATAGCATAGGTCACTGCTGATGACCTTTTCATATGCCGGACAGTAATGATCGCTATTATAATCCAACATTTTTCAGCACCTCCATAATCTTCTCTGAATCCCCGTCAAAATCATGTTTCGACCATACGGTTTTAAATATCCATCCATCGTTTTGCTTTGAAATAAGGCACATTCCTTCACTACTCACAAAGAGCTGTCTCTGTCCGTTCCATTGCACAAACATCGCTTTTGCATCTTTCATATATGCACGGGCATCATCATCTGTAACATTCCTCTCCATCATCCGTTTCATAACGTGGTAAGGATCATTCTTTCCCTCTGGAAGGATAAACGCCTGCTTCTCCACTGGCGGAAGCAAGACACCTTTCTTTATCCCGAGCTCCTTCAGCTTCTCACTGGCATCATAATACCGCTTGTCACTGGACGGATATTTCTCCAGATAAGCTTTTAATCCTTTAAGGTATTCCCACTGCTTAGCATCATTATATTTTATCTGGCCGAAATTAGCAAGGGAGCCGACCTCATCTCCGAGAATCTTTTTATACCTTTCGTACTGCTTGATATCTTTCCCGGCATTTTGGATCATTTCTTCCGGAAAACAGCTCATTACGGACTTGTCCGTTGGTGCGATCCTTCCCCGCATATCTATATAGATCCGCTCACGTTCCTGCTTAAGCCCCATCTTTTTAGAGAACCTTGCATATTCATCCAACTGGGCCTGATATTTGCACTTTGCAAGCATGACCTCATCCGGATGCGCGCCGCCTTTCCTCATGAGATCCACCTTCTCACGCTGGGCGCGCATGGCCGTCTCCATCCGTCGCTGCTGCTGTTTCGCTTCATACAGGGTATACTCCTTGCCGTTGAACTTCTTCTGCGTATTCTCTTCCCGATCCATCTCTTCCAGCCACTGATCTGACCAGTTACGCTCCGACAGGCCTGGAAAGAATGGATAATATTCATGGTAGCAGTTAGCTCCCAGAAGTCCCGTAACTGTACCAAGCCCGCAGATACGATACAGATCATCCTTTGAGTACACCCTGCCCTGCCATACCGCGTGTGAAGGCCGTGCTCCCGAGTGCCATGCAACCTCAAAATAATCGGTGCCAAGTTTCTCAGCATTCATTTCGGAAATGCGTCCCGTCAGCTGAGAGATTCCCGTCATAACCGCCCGCCTTGCGGCCACCTCCACTCGGTTGCTGTGTCCTGAAGCATAGTCGATCGTGCGCAACCCGCTGTTGGTCAGCTGGGTCACGACCCTGCGCAGGACGCTGTTGTAATCGAATGCCCCGCTCGTAATGTCCAGCATAGCGGCATCCAGATATCCCTGGTAGACCAATGATAACGGTGTCAGTACCCGCTTTCCATTCCCATAATCCAGATAAAAACCCAGCGACTGCGTGATGTTCTCAAGTTCTCCTTGCGTCTGCCGGATGTACCCTTCCGTAAGCTGCTGAAGCTGGTAGTTTTCTTCGTATGGTATGAACTTCTGGTTGATCTGCTCATAAATATCTTTATTTCTGACATACTCCCAGTTAATCACCTTATCATACAGTTCAAACATTTCCGGATAAGTTGCCCCCAGAGCATCCTTAATCATCCGCTCAACATCTTCTGAGGAATTTCCCAGGATAATCAGACGGTTGATCTGATAATCTGCAGTGCTGGTAATCTTTCCCGTCTTCCGTATCCTGCGTATGATGTCCTGCATAATCCGCTCTTCCAGTTCCAGGTAATTCTTTTCAATCTTCCTAGACAGCTTTTCTTTAAACTCACGGTTCATTCAAATCACCTACTCCGGCATCACATCGGCCTGCTCTGGAAGGTTCTCCTGTGCCTGCTCCAGCGTTTCCCCATACCATTTTGCACGATATTCTGCGTGGCTCATGACTCCCATGGACACATCCTGACGATCCTGGGTGCGTTCTGTTTCTTCATCCGTCAGGATGGAATCGTTAAAATTGCAGGTAAATTCATATCCTGACCTATACATACCGTTATAGAAAGCCAAGCCTCCCGCAAAATCTTCCAGGCAATCCCTCAGTTTATTCTGAATTGCTGTCACACGATTGTATTTCCTGAGTTTTGAAGCCTTTATTTCGGTTGCTGTCTTATCCACTTGCTGCACGTCAGACAGGTCGCCATAGGCAAGACCAACAGCAAACTCAATACTGCGGTAATACCGCTCTAGCCCGCTTATATACGATCCATCACGCATTTCCGGGGAATATTCCTTCAGAAGTTCTTTGTCCTTTCCGTCTTCGAGGTTCAGTCCTCTGTAAAGCCGGTCGTTTAACCTGGCCATTCCAACAACTTTCCTATTTTTCTTCTTCAAGGCACGCTCATCCACATGGATCGCACGCTCCCCAGACTCATATTCCCAGTCAAGCCTGGCCGCTTGGACATCAGCCCTTTCAATCTCATCCACAGCTGAATGTAGCCCAGCAAACTAAAGTTCCTATCTCCCGCACAAAAACATCAAATTATAATCTCAGTTTTTAAACACTGTCTATAAAAGTGTGCTGCAGGAGGCGGCACGTTTTCCTCTTGACCATCCCATGTCATTCCGATATAGTTTTTATGGAACGAAAAAAAGAGAAAGAACAGCCCCTTCCGCAGTTCGTTCTTTCTCTCACATACCAGTGTGCCTGCCATATACGGGATCGTATCCCACTCGTGAGGCTCCGGCAACACCGACATATACTATGATAAGAGAAAACTCCCTGTTTTGCAAGCTGGTTCGTATAAAAAGTTCATCAAAGATCCTGTTCGATTCCTTTATGGCCGGATTCCGTTCGGAACTACAGACCTGTCCCTGCTGTGGGGTAAAGGGATCCTGCCGCATCCATGCCTACTATGACCGCTCCCTGGTGGACTTCATTGGCGGCACCCAGGTCCGCCACAGCCTCTGCATCATGCGCCTCATCTGTACCTGTGGCCATACCCATGCCATCCTCCCGGACTTCATCATTCCCTACTCCGGCTATGGCCTGTTCTTCCTTCTACGTGTCCTGGCGGAGTATTTCCTGCGCCTTTCCACTGTGGAAAGGCTATGCGAACGCTTCTGCATCACCCTTTCCCAGCTGCGCCGGTGGCTGCAGCTCTTTCGGGTGCAGAAGGAAGATTGGCTGGGCGTGCTTTCCTCCATGGAGGTTTCCGGCCTTTCCTTCCTGAAGTCCCTGTTCACGCAGCCGGCTTATTCGGATTTCGCCTCCGCCTTTGTCCGCCGTTTTACAAAGTCTTTCCTCCAGTCCCATAAAAACCCGGCACTTTACTGCCAGCAGGTGTTCGGCCCCTGACCCTTTTTCCGTCGGCCACACGCCACGGGTATGGCTTCCCTCCCTTCTCTCCTGCATAATGGTGGAAAACCACCTAAGGGTGGCATTACATAAGGATGTTAAATTCAAAGACTTTGTAATCAGCCAGAATGATTGGATTGTAGGCAAATTCAAATCATACGGAGGAATTGCAAAATGGCAAAATCAATCTTTGAGAGATTAGGCGGCGAATATGAACAGCAAGGGGATTACTTAACTTAAAGATAGTATATACATACAGCCTGCTGACACATTGCTTGCAGATGCCCCGCAGAAACCAAACCATACAGAAAAGGAGTTTTTGCATATGAAGTCAATATTTGAACAGTTAGGCGGCACATATCACGAAGAAAATGGGTATCTTATTCCAGATTTAATATTAACCAACGAAGAAGAACAGCCGATAGGCACATGGGGACAGCGGCATCAGGATTATCTGAAACAGTACCACAAGGTTACATACACCAATCTTCTCACAAGTGGCAGACTGAACTCCTATCTAGCCGTCATTGACAGGCAGGCGCAGGAACGCTTTGAAAGGCTTATAGAGAGCATGAAACAGGCACAGGACATAACGGAACGGCTAAAGGAAGAAAATGCCATAGAGTGGACAGGCAAAATAAATAATATAAGGGCTTGTGCGAGGGAAATTGTGAACGGAGAAATTATTTTTATATAATCAGAATTGGCGGCAGGGAATATAATTCTTTGCCGCCTTTCAAATGGAGTAACTATATTATGAAATTAGCTTGTGAAATATATTGCTGATTCTTATCCAGCAAATGTTTTAGGGTTTTCAGTCCTGTTTCCAATTGTTGTAAGGAATCAGGGGAACAGGTTGCAATTCTTATAGCTGTGGATTCAGCTTTGCCAACGGTAAAACGGTCAGAACAGAAGATATGAATGCCATTGTCTGTTGCCTGCATTTCCAACTGATAACCGTTATAATGGGCAGGCAGGGGCAGCCATTGGAAGAAGCTGTATTCATTCGGGCAGATGCTGTCTGGAAAGTATTTTTTATATATCCTGTTCCGTTCTTTTGCCTGTCTTTTTTTCTGCCCTATGATTCTGCCTGCATTGCCGCTTGCAATTAATTCGCTTATAATTTCTGCGTTAAGCAGCGGTATTTTCAAATTTACATTATTAGCCGTTTCAAGAAAGGTTTGTCTTAAGCAATCAGGGATAACCATATATGCGCATCTTAAGCCTGCTGAAAGTGATTTTGACAGGCTGTGCAGGTAAATGGTATTATCTGGTATCAATGTCTGAATCGGTTCTCCTGTATCATTTGCAATAAATCCATAAGCGTCATCTTCCATTAAAATCAGATGGTATTGCTGTATGAGGCTGGCAATTTTCCTTTTTCGTTCCATTGACATGACAGTTCCTGTCGGATTATTGCAGGACGGCATTAGGAAGATTCCTTTTATATCCATTATCCTGCACTGCTTTTCCACTAGGTCGGGTATCATTCCATCCTCATCTGCGGCTACTGATATCAACTGGACATTTAACTGTCTGGCTAAGCCGATAAAATTGGAATAAGTGTAAGAATCAGTTAGGATTTTATCTCCAGAGTGGAAAAGAGCCAAAAATACAATCGTCAGGGCATTTTGAGTTCCTGCCGTCAGCATGATGTTTTCAGGCTCTGTTTCTATATGGAAAGATTTCAGCCATTTTATGGCGGTCTGTTTGTGCTTGTAAGATTCCGATATGCTGTCAAATTCAAAAAGATACTGGAAAGTATTGCGTTGTATGGTTTTTTGCGCAATATCAGCGACAATCTTATTATACTGGTAAAAAGGTCTGATTATGCCCAGTTCTACGCACCCGTTATTTGCCTTATGTAAAAAAGGGATGGCGGTATTTGGGGATACAAATGTGCCTTGCCCTATATTGGCATAGATTAGCCCCTTATTTTCACAAATCTTGAATGCACGGGTTATTGTGCTTAGGTTCAAATCAAGAAAGTCTGCTAATTCCCTTTGGGGCGGCAGTTTTGTATTTCCAGCCAGTTTGCCGCTTTGGATATCCTGTTCCAAAAGTTCCGCAATAGATATATAAATTGGTGATTTTAATTTTTCTTTATCGGGTATCCATGGCATTGGGTAATTTTCAAAAGAATTAACTGGCAAGCTTTTTCCCTCCCTGCTCAAAATTGTCTTACATACAATATTAGCATTGAAAACATACAAAGTCAAGAATATAATCTATATTGTATGTATTGTGTGCAAACAATACCATGCAACAAAAAGGAATAAATTTTATTTTAGTAGGAAAGAGGTTACGAAATGAAGGATTTAACGAGAGAACATGAGTTAAAGACAATATTTTTATTTTCACTGCCAATTTTGGTCGGCAATCTATTCCAGCAACTATATAATCTTGCGGATACGGTTATTGTAGGTAATTTTTTGGGGAAAGAATGTCTGGCGGCGGTAGGGTTCAGTTTTCAGATACACTATCTGCTGATTGCCCTTTCTATGGGCATTTCAATGGGGGCAAGCATATTGGTTTCACGTTATTTTGGCAGTAAGGACATGGAATCTGCGAAAAAAGTTATGGATACGGGATTTGCTTTCTGCTTTTGCCTCAGTTTGATAATTGCTGCTTTGGGCATATGTTTTTCCTATCAGATTCTGCTTGTCTTCCGAGTGCCGTCCGCTTTGCTTGAAGCGGCTGACATATATCTTAAAATTATGTTTATCGGCGTTATCCCCACGTTTGCATATAACGCGCTTACAAATATTCTTCGCGGGATGGGGGATTCAAAAACACCTACATATATTCTGATAGTGGCAGCGCTTCTGAATATTGTGCTTGATATATTGTTCATTAAGGCATTCGGAATGGGTGTGGCAGGGGCGGCATTTGCGACTGTGTTATCGCAGCTTTTGTCATTTATCGTTTGTATGGTATATATGAAAATACATTATCGCAGCTTGTTTATTAATGTATTGCATTTACAGTTTGACAAGGCAGAATTAAAAAAGAGCTTGAAGATAGGTACGCCCGCCATGATACAGCAAGTATTTGTGAGTGTGGGATTTATGTCATTGCAGTTTCTGATTAATGGGTTTGGCACGGATTGCATGGCGGCATATACTGCCGCATCTAAGGTAGATGCTTTTGCAGAAATGCCCGCCTTGAACTTAGGGCAGGCTATGACTAATTTTACTGCCCAGAATTTAGGGGCAAAAAGGAAAGACAGGGTATTGAAAGGCGGGAAATACGCATTGGTTATGGGGATTGCAGTATCAGCGTGTATTTCTGTTGTCATTGTATTGTTTCCGTCTGTATTTATATCAATATTCAATAGGGATACGTCTGTTTTAGATATTGGCAACAGCTATCTGAAGATTGTGCCTGCTTTTTATATTATCTTTGCAGCCATGCAGGTATTAAACGGATTGCTTTTGGGGTATGGAAAATCATTTGTGCCGATGATTGCTTCCATATGTTCCCTGTGCTGTCTTCAAGTGCCTGTCGCTATTATTTTGTCTGGCACAAAGCTTGGTTATAATGGAATTTGGATAGCCGCTCCAATCGGCTGGTTTGGAGGGCTATTAATCCGCGCAATTTATTTTTATCATGTCAGCAAAAAAGAAAAACAATAAAAATATACATAAAGAATTTTACCAAACTTGAATCAATGGATAAAAAATTAATGTGGCAATTTAAGCAACAGCTATCTGCAAAAAAACAAATTTGTGTTGAGGATAAAAAGAAGATGGATAGCTATTGCTTATTGCCTGCATTTCATTCATAGCATGGATGTTCACCATATAAAAAAACGGCGTGTGGTGGGCGGTATTGCTATGCCCTAAAAAACTTAACAGACACTCTCCAGACCTGTTTTTGAAGTTTGGAGGGTTTTTTATGTTCTTTTTTCGGGCGGTAATCTATCTGCTCATGCAACACAGAATTTATCCGTACATAGCATATCGGGGAATAGCAGGAAGCCAGTTAAAAAAATCCCTGCCCATGCAACGCTACTTCTTGCCATGCAACCAGAAGTATAATCTCCACTTAACAGAATATGTATCTCCTATAACCGTAGAGGTCACCGAGCCTTTGCGGTTTTTCTTTTGTCGTTTTTTATCGGAATGTGCCGCAGGGCTGTTTCTGCTGTTGGCTGCCGTTCGCCTCCTATCCAATCTGGTTTTTAGCATTTTCAAAAATTTCAGATTGGAGGAAAAAAGAATGGCATACAACAACGGACGGGAGAACAGGAAATGGCTTATCTGGAAAGAAGCCGAGGAAAAAATATTACGGGAGCATGGAGTTTATGAAACCACCATTGAACAAATCCGCACAGACGACAGGGCAGACTTCAATTCCAACAGGCGGTTTTACCATTGGACAAGCGACTTTGGCGAATACCTTGAGGGAATGGCAGACAGGGAGCGGAATGCCGAGGTAAAGACCGTTGCTGATTTACTGGATGAGATTGAGGACGAAACTCTGTATCGGGCATTGCTTACGGTGGACAGGCGTACCCTGCAAATCATCCTGCTGAAAATGCAGGGCTATTCCACAAAGGAAATTGCACCGCTTGTTGGATTGACAACAGGGGCTATTTATGCACGATTAGACCATCTGCGGAAAAAGTTGCGGAAGATTTTATAACCAACTAATAAGAACACGAGTCATTGGGGAGGGGTAAACTGCTAATTTCTCTCCAATTCGACAAATCAGTGTGCAACAATCAAATATCGCTGCTGTTACAGAATGTTTCCGTCTGGCTGCTGATGCGGTCAGGCGCTTTTTTTGCCCGATCACACCAGCCCAACAAAACGGTAGTAGATTTTAATGTCCTGGTGTCTTTGACCGTCTATGATGGTTCGTTCTCCAACTTCAATGCGGTCAATCAGTTCCTCAATGATTTCCCGGTTCAGTTCCTGCAAGTCCAGATACTGCCGTATGGTTCCGGCCCACTGGTGGATATTGGCGATGTCCTGCTGGGCTTTTCGTTCCCCGGCTAACAGACTGTCCAGGCCTTCCGATTTCTGGATGCGTTCCTGCTCGTTCTTTTGAATCAGAACCGAGAAGGAATCGCCGCTGATTGCCCCGCTTACCTTATCTTCATAAAGTTTTGCGGTGATCTGTTCCAGCTCCTCCAAACGCCGCCGCAAACGGCTGATTTCCTGTCGGTAGTCCTCTTGTTGCGCGGCGCTTGCGGATTGGATGTGCTGTTTCAGCTTATCCAGTACAGCGGCTTCATCGGCTGCAACCGCTTTGCCATGCGCCCGGATTTCACTCAGCACCAGGTTTTTCAGGCTGATCTCAAAAATCCGGTGCCAGGAGCAGATGCTGTGTCCGGTAGTGGCAAACCGGGAGCAGAAATAAGAAGTATAGTGCTTGACAGTGCCATTTTTCCGGCGCTGTGTTTCGCGGGCGGCAACCAGAGGATGCCCGCAGTCTGCGCAGACCAGCTTTCCGGTAAACAGAGATGCTTGGGGCGGCGTATTGTTAGCGGAAATCTGTTTCGCCGCCTGATTGATTTTCTGAACCGCCTCCCACAGCTCCGGCCCGATAATCGCCTCGTGCGCGCCCTCATGGGAAATCCATTCCGATTCCGGTTTCCTTATCATGGTCTTATCCTTATAGGAACGGGAACCGGTGTAGTTCTGTGTGAGCGTACCGGCATAAACATCATCGTTCAGAAGGCTTCGGACGGTTGCGTAAGCCCACAGCCGGGAATACTTGCAGCTGCCATTTCCGTAATGGACCGCCCAGTACCAGCGGGGAGGGAGAATCCCTTTCTCATTCAGGGCGGCGGCAATTTTCCCATAGGCCATGCCGGACTGACGCATCTGGAATATCTGCCGCACAACAGCGGCGGATTCCCCGTCAATGACCAGCTTGTGTTTGTCCTCCTCGCTCTTGCGGTATCCGTAGGGAGCGTAGGCGGCAAGATACTGGCCGCTTTTCTTCTTGGCATGAAGCACCGACTTGACCTTGCTGGACAGGTCCTTGAGATGGTAGTCATTCATCAGACTGCGGAAGTGCAGCATATCGGTGTTGTCCCCCTCGCTGTCCAGGCAGTCCAGAACCGACACGAACCGGCATCCGAGGGAGGGGAAAATGACGTCCGTATAACGGCCCACCTCCACAAAATCCCTGCCTAAACGGGAAAGGTCCTTTACCAGAATCAGGTTGATCAGGCCATGCCTTGCGTCCTCCAGCATTTCCAAAAATCCGGGCCGCTGAAAATTGCCGCCGCTGTACCCATCGTCCTGATAGGTCTTGACCTCTATCCAGCCGTTGAGCATGACGAATTTGGAGAGGATTTCATGTTCCGGGACTGCCTCCGCCTTTTCTGCCCGTTCCGCTTCATATTTCTGCATCAGGGTCTGAAATACCGTCTGCGGGATGGAGCCGGTGCATTTGTCCTCGTAGAGATTCTGCATCAGGCGCTCCAAATCGGAAATACGGGCTAAGGAGGATTTTAATTCCTGCTCATAGGAGAAAAGCCGGGTGTGGGATTCCTTCTCCTTCAGCCGGAGAATCTCGCCCATCAGCCGGTCCGGGTCATATTCCGCAAAGCGGGCCTTTTCCCGGATGTCCTCCAATACCAGCTGGGTCAGCACCGTTTCATAGATGGTGTGGATGGTACACGCGCCCCTTCCGCTGCGGGAGTAGTTGCCGCAGATGAAAGAGCTGTACCGTCCCGGCCTGCCATCCTTATAGGTGAACTTTTCGATGTGGTTCCGCATTTTGAAACCGCAGTCGGCACAGTACACAAGTCCGGTGAAGATGCTCTTGCAGCCATCGGACGGGGCGCTTTTCCGCACCTTCTTTTTGCCGATGCTGGCTACGGTATCCCACAGTTCCCGCGAAATAATAGCTTCGTGGGTCCCCTCCACCCGAATCCACTCGTCCTCCGATTTATTGACGAGCTTGCGGGATTTATAGGAGAGTGTGCCGCTTTTGCCCTGTACCATGTTCCCGATGTAGACCTCGTTGCGGACCATGTTTTTAACCGTCTGGTCGGCCCATTTGTGGTTGACCCTGCGGGGGTCGCTCTGGCTCTGGCCCTTGCGCTGGTAGTACAGCACACCGGGCGGCTGAATCCCTTCTTCATTGAGCGCCACCGCGATGGCGTGAAATCCCATGCCTGATGCCCGCATTTCAAAGATACGGCGCACAACCGGCGCGGTTTCCTCGTCAATCACCAGATGGTGCTTATCCAGCGGGTCGCGCCGGTAGCCATAGGCGGGGTAGGTTCCCATGAATTTTCCGTTTTCGGCACAGGCTCTTTTGACCGCCTTGACCTTCTTGCTGGTGTCCCGGCTGTAAAATTCATTAAATAAGTTCAAAAAGCACATGACATCGGTGCTTCCGTTGTCGCTCATGGTGTCAATGCCGTTGTTCAGTGCGATGAACCGGCAGCCAAGGGAAGGGAACAGGTAATCTGTATATTGCCCAAATTCGATATAGTTGCGGCCAAAACGGGAAAGGTCCTTCACCAGAATCACATTGATCCGCTTTGCCTTTGCGTCCTCGATTAACCGCCTGACGCCTGGGCGGTTGAAGTTCGTGCCGGAGTATCCGTCGTCGATATAGACATCGACCTCATTCCAGCCGCGCTGCCTGACATAGTTTTGAAGCAGCAGCTTCTGGTTCTCAATGCTGACCGATTCCCCATCACGTTCATCGTCGTTGCTTAACCGGCAGTAGATGCCCACGTTGTATGTTGTATCCATCATCTTTCTTTTACCTCCCGACCATCTCAGAATCCATACCTCGTGCGGCAAAATGGCTCCGCAGGTTTTACCCTGCATGAATATCTTACCGGAGAATCCACCGCCGCGCAATGATACGGCAGGCCGCGAGGCTTTCTGTTATCTGGAACCGCTGGCAGCTGGAATGGCTTCCGACATGGCGCGTCTGACTGCCAGCTGTTCCAGCGTCTTTCCCAGGTCCTTTTCTCCCGAAAAAAAGCTGGTGACGCGATAAATTGTTTTCCCGATCCGCACCTCTTTGTAGGAGCTTGTCGGGGTTGTCTGTTTGGTCATAAAGACGCACCTCCGTTCAAAAATTGTTTTTACTCTATGGTTAAAAAGCAGCCGTATCGAAAGATAAGGGCGGCGGTTGCCGCTGAACACCGTCCGGTACGGCTGCTGAAATTCTGTTTGGATGGTTCGTCATATTTGCCACGCCCCCTGACGATGGGGACATAACAGGCCGCTCCCGGCAGAGCTGTCATAACTCCGCAGCGCCGTTTTTCTCGCGCACCGCAGGGTTCCCCCCAAGTCTTTGGCGGGCCGTGAGGAAGTATCTTTAAGCCCCCGTACCATCATCGCGCCCGGAACGCCATCTCCGGGTTTAAGGCTGGACGTAGATCGCTCGGATTGCCTGTCTGTCATCACCTCCTGCAAGCAACCGTCCTGGCGGCGCGCCTTTTCCGCTTCGATACGGGTTATGTACCTGTTATGCCGTATATTCAGTTGTCAAGCTGCAATGAGGGGCAAGAGGACTTGTCCCTTCAATGTGTAGGCATTGGGAAAGGCGATTTGTTAAGCCTTTTTCAAAAAAATCTTGATTTTATTTATTCGCTGTGTGATTGCGCTCCGGGAACAGTTCCACAGCCTTGCGACATCGGCCTGCCGGTATCCGTCCACAATGAGCAGGGTCAGCAGTTCCAGATCGTCCTCCGGCAATTTGCAGAGCCGCCGGTACAGCAGTTCATCCTCCAGGGAGGACAGCCAGCCAAACCGCCGGGAATCCACATCGCCGGTGTCCCAGGTGCAGGACAGGGATTCAAATTTTCGGAACAGGCAGGACTGCTCGCTCTCGTCCTCACACTGTTCGCTGGGAAGGGCCTGTACGCGGTTCTGATAGGTTCGCTGGCTGCAAAACCAGGTCCAGTCATATTCCTTCATCGCCGCGATCTGCCTATCGTCCATACCGGCTGCGCGGTATTCCTGTTCCAGCCGGGTCCATTCTGCATCAAACTTCCTTTTCTCATATCCATAGTGAAAGCCCATAGTTTTCCTCCATTTCGATTCAGGCGTGGTTGACGGGTGAATCGAATGGAGGCGGGGATCGGCAGCGGTACACATCGGGAGGTTTCCCTAAAAATCGACAATAAGAAACGCCAGCTTCTCGCAATAAGAAACTGGCGCAACAAAAAAGACTATGATTATGCTGATTTATATGGATTGATAATACTGATAGATAACTATAATATCCCGGAGGAGGGCCTATGCTTTTTTTAATTGATATATATCATAGCTATTACAAATGAATATTGCAGACATGGCGGTATCCTCCTATATACCGCCCCTGCTGATTGCTGAGGGTCATCTGGGGGTCTGCTTTTTAGCAAAAAGAAATGGCGGCCTTGATTACTCAAAACCGCCGAAGAAATCAGCTGTGCAGGAAAGCGCGCGAAATCCTCTGCCCGTCAGCGGTTTTTTTCTTTCCCCGCTGTGGAGGCAGATGTTTTATATTGATTTACCACAAGCATAACCTACAAATGTTATACAAACTTCCTACTGCCAAGAGGATTGCTTCAAGGATAGATGGAACAGGGATTACAACAATCCGAATGACGCCACTCTTGGCCGCCTCAATGAATGTGCCAAAGACACCCCGGTCTACTCCCTCATTTAGTGTAGGCAGATTGTTCAAAGTCACCGCTGGTCGTATGGACGTGTCAAAAGGGCTGCTGTACGATGGTTTTTTTCTTTTGCCGCCATTCAACAAATCAATCCATATATAGAGTTTATCTCTTATAGAATAGGCGTTTTCAATCCAACATAACCATTTAGAGCGGCCATAACCGCAATCACGATGGTGATTATTACAAAAGCACCTAAGAACCTTGCCTTTACCAACCCCGCAACTTCCCGCAGAAACAGTACATAGAGGATGATTTTCCAAATCAAAACACCCACAAAAATGATGCTCAATAGCATTCCCCATAGGGGACTGTTCCAAAACAAATAGAAATATACTTCTGTAATGGCAACTGTGATTGAACAGATGATATTGGGGAAAAAAGAAATTCCCCATGTTTGGATATAAGATTGAAGGTTGGTTTTACTGCCAAAGCATTTGCAAACCAGCCACATTACCGTACAAATGAGCAAATAGCTTGCAACGCCCAACACAATAGTTTTTAAGAGTTGGGGGCCATCGATTTGGAAGTTAGTATCGGATGCCTTTCGCAAGACCGAATCCAATACAGTAACCATCAGTATCGTTATAGCCACAAGCAGCCATGCAATGCCTTTATATCGCTTATGATAAGCATTACCCGGCTTGTTGAGGGCTTCAAAAAAAAGCGACATAGTTCTATTAACCTCCAAAGAAACTAAGAAATATATTGGTGTAACGGGTTCCGAAAATCAAAGTAAAAGCTACTGCCTGCAAAGAAGAAATACCAAATGCAACCCTCCACGGATATAGCGAAACAAACCTGCCAATTTTTTCTCTCAAAGCAGTTTCGTTCTGGTGGGCTTGGGCAAGCACGATATGAAGCATTTTTTCTTTCTGCTGTTCAGATGGAACTTCGACGTCCCTAATAGTTTCAAATGCCTTTTGCAAAGGATCATGGTTGATGGGCATTACTTTTCCTCCTTTCCATATAGGTTGATAAATGCACCTCTGGCCCGCTGCAACATACTTTCTACGGATTTCGGTGATTTATCAAGAATTTGAGCAATCTCTTTTACACGCTTTTCTTCGATGTATTTGAGAAGCAAAACAATTTTATATTGCTGCGGTAACTGACGTAGACATTCTCTAACACGTTGACTTTCATAGGTCGTTTGCAGGTATTCTTCTAAGTCTTGGTTGTAATCACTGATCTGCTCGATCAAATTGCCATCAATGGGGATGGTATCGGACGGCTGACTATATTGCTTTCTGTAAAAGTCAAACAACCTATTTTTCGCTATCTTAAATACCCATGTTCTTTCCGAACAAAGTCCTCGGAATCCATTTATGCCCTTGTAAACCTCAAGAAAGATGTCCTGTGTTAAATCCTCGGCAAGAGAAACATCATAGCCAGTTCGCAGAAAAATATATTGGTATATTTCATCTACATAAGCCTTGTAGATGGAAATAAACTTCTGCTCTCCGTTTCCAGCCATACTCATACCTCATTCGACGATAAGTTCCAGTGAACAAAGAATATCATCGTTGTATGTGATTTCAAATTTTAAGGTTCCGACGGCCACTTGATCTGCCTCTAAAGAGTAGACAATCACTCCGGCCATGTCCGTTGTGGTTTCCTGTACATCTGTCTTTATTTCTGTGCCATCCAAGTACCAGTTTGCTGTGTATTCCATGCCTTTCGGGGACTCAATGAAATATACACTGGCATACACCGGTTCATTTTCAAACACCTTTTCCGGCTGCGTTGCGTCCTCAATGTCGGCTTTTTCCTCAAAGGGAGAGTTCGACACAACGAAACTCTCTACTGTATTTTGTTGTCCGCATCCAGTCATAAGCATCATAAGCAATGCTGCGATCAATAAGAAAGCAGAAAAATTCTTAAAAACTTTCATTGTATTACCTCCTACTCGCCGTAATTGTATTCATCCTGATTTTTGAAAGCTATATAAGCAATTCCAAACAACACAACAATACCTATTGTAAATCCAACTACGGCTGTTGTCCAACTTGAAGTGTTATTTGGATTAGAAAGTGCTTCCATCATAATTCCCGGCGAAATCATGCTGATTTTTTCTACTGTTTGTGTGGAAAGGTTCAGCACTTTTCCAATGCCCTCCGGGATAAGGACAAAGAAACGAGGCATAAGCACAAGCCCGCTTGCCAAACTCCAAATCATAGCCACCTTGGAAGATCGGGCAAACACGGAAATCATCAGCCCTAAAGCTGCAAATACCATGATAAAGCCCCAAAGCGGCAAGAGATATTTCCCAATCATTGCTGCCCTTTGTGCGCTGCTTAAACAGGTAACAATGATCGCAATTGGCGCAAGATAGATAAAAGACAGGGCGAGAGAAACAATGGCTGTGGCAATAATCTTGGCTATGAAAACATGCTTTTTAGTCGTTCCAGAACACAAAATGCAATCCAGCACATTCCGTTCACGGTCGGCGGATATAAGGTCAAAGAATACCGCCATAACTGCCCATGCGCCAAAAATAATTAAAGGCAGAAAGAGGGACATATATTCAAGCCGGTTATTCTCTACCAATTCCCGGCGGCCATTAGAGAAGAAAAAGAAATAGATGGTAAAGAGTGCCATAACCACCCAAATCCCCAATGTTCGCAAACCAAAAGCCCGCCTTAAGTCACGGCATATCAATTTTGTAACAGACTTCATATCGACTCCTCCTAATTGTTCATGTGTAACTGTTCCTGAACCACATCCTTCACATTAGAATGTACTGCTTCATAAACCAAAACCGAATTTGCAGTAAGCGCCCCAATGAGAGCGGCAACACCCTCTCGATCTGTTTTTGCATGAATCAAAGTTCGTTCCTGATTGCTGCTAAGAGAGAATTTTTGTGCCAACTGGGTAAACAGTTTATCCGGCACTATACTGGTTTCGATAATGTAGCTGCTTTCAAGCTGACGATCATATATCAGTCGTCCACTTTCCATAATAGCAACATTGGTACAAATATCATCCATATCTTGCAAAATGTGTGACGAAATCAAAATGCTTTTCCCTTGTTGATGCAGCTCTTGGATCAGTTTATTCATTTCGTGGCTTGCATTGGGGTCTAATCCCGCAGTTGGTTCATCTAAGATATAAAAATCGGGATCGCCGGTCATTGTAATCACCATTTGGAGTTTTTTCTGCTGGCCGGGAGAAAGATGCTTAACTCGTTTAGCTGTGTCCAACTCCAACTTTTGGCACAGCCGCAGACCGTTTTGCATATCAGCATTTCTCAAAGCCGAGAAAAATTGAATGGTACTGGCAACCGTTTGTGCCCCATCAAAGCGGCAGCTTTGGGGCATGTAGCCGATATAGTCCTTTTCCATATAACAGAGAATATTGCCCTTCGTGGGTTTCATCAGGCCCGCAATTAAGCGCAACAGTGTAGTTTTGCCAGCGCCATTCTGTCCGACAAGGCCGTACACATCACCTCTTGAAACTGAAAAATCCACATCATGCAATATCTCGGCTTGACCGAAACATTTATTCAAATGTTCTACGGCAAGAATTTGTGTGTCCAAATTTACATCTCCTTTCCGAAGCCGACTATCAGCTTCTGAAAAGGTAGTCGTATGACAGAACAAAATCCTTCGTAAATTTCAAAAAAATTTTTGTTCAAAACCGCCGTAAAATCAGAACATGGGATAATACCTACCCCTCAACGGTTTTTCCTTTCCCGTTAGGAGGTGCAGGATGGCTTTAGGATTAGTATGCAGAAATATCTCTCTCAAAAAATCAGCATAATCAGACCTATTAAACGGCATAATAAGGTTATTCATTTGTGTGAATCAGCACGATACAATATATTTGAGGTGAATGATTATGCCGATTGATGATTTGACTGCTTTAGGGCAAAAAATGCGGGAAGCCCGAAGGAAAAAAGACCTGACACAGCAGGAACTTTCTGATCTGAGCCATGTATCTGTAAAACAAATTGCCAACATCGAAAAAGGAAAGATGAATCCATCTTACTTGATTTTGAAAGCATTGGCAAAGGTGCTACCGATTTCTCTGGACTCTCTAATCAACCCAGATGTTTCTCCCGAAGATGATGGAAGCAATCAGATGAAAATGCTGTATTGCAGCTGCCCGTCAGAAATGCGTGAAACCCTCTTGCACCACACACAGGAGACCGCAAAAGAGCTAACAGAACTATCCGAGAAATTTGAAACGAATTGAGCCGGTGAGTGAAATTTGACTGTTTCCTCACTGGCTCCTTTCATTTCCGAGCAAAAAGAGGCGAGCAAAAAGAGGCAAGCAATGCCCCAGGATAGCCATCCGGCTCCTGGCGCTGCTTGTTGGGGATTCCCCAAGCCCCTTTTGAACACAGAATTTCATTCTGTGGCTGCGCGTTCCTGCGGAACGCTTTTCACCTGCCTGCGGCGGTGAGAAAATACGAAAAAACGGGCGCGTCAGCGGTCCTGCCCCTGTTCCTTTTCCCGGTCATTCTGGCGTTCCTCCCCATATCCCATCAGCCGGTCCACGTTGGCTTTCGCGGCCAGCAGTTCCCGCATTTCCTCGCGGGAACGCCGGTACTCGGCATAGTCTTTTTTCTTTCCTTCCAACAATGTTGCGTACTCGGCCTGCAAACTCTTGACGGTGGGCAGCTTCTTGATACCCAAATCGTCAAATGCCTGTTTTGCCGCCTTGTGGAGCAGAATATCCGCTTCATGTTCCGCTAAAAATTTCTTGGAATATCCCGCCTTGCGGTAGGCCGCATAGACCTCGCGGGTTTTCACATAATTGATGATGTGGGTCCGCAGTACGGCTATCTCCGCCATGCGAGTTTCCGCCGCCTTGATCTGTGCCGACAGCTCATTGTGGCGGGTGGTAGCAGCAGCCGCTTTTTCTTCCAAGACTGCGTATTCCAGCAGGCCATGCTCGGTGAGATAGTTCATTGTCTGCGCCATCTGTTTCAGATTGAATACCTTTGCCCAGCGCGCGTAGCCAGCGCCTTTTCCGGCCTGCAATTTTGCCTGAATATCCACCAGAAGATTGACCTTGGGAGTGGGAATTGAAACCGCGTCTTTTCTGCGGGGCGTATGCTGCTTTTCTCCGGCAAGGACCGCCCGTATTTCATCTTCGCTGTACCCTTGTCCCAGCTTTTCATCCATGCGGGCAACATTCTTCCAGCCGGGGGCTTTGAGCCGGATTGCCTGTCCCCGGCGTGACACCTCACAACCCATTTCCGCAAGCAGCTTTAACAGCCCGTCAAAGTCTGCCGGTTTCTGTTCTAATGCCTGGTCAATCATCACGCGGAGCTGTTCCCGGTGAGATGGCTTCGCCTGATCCCCCAGCCATTTGTTGTAGCTTTTTCCATGCGGTTTTGGGTCCTCTACAATGGAATAGCCATTCTCAACGCAGATGGTATCATTCAGCCGCCGGACCGCGCGGGTGCTGCCCCAAAAGTTTCGGAATTTCCGGTCGCAGTTCACATTGACCGCGTTCCAGATGATGTGGTTATGGATATGGGATTTGTCGATATGGGTGCAGACCACAAAGGCGTGACTGCCCTTGGTGAACCGCTTTGCAAACTCCACGCCCAGCCGGTTGGCTTCTTCCGGGGTAATCTCGCCGGGGACAAAGGACTGCCGGACATGGTAGGCAAGTACATCGTCCGCACCGCGTACCCGTCCAGTGGTGGAAATGTACTCCCGTTTTGACAGCAGAAACTCGGCATCGGCTACCCGGCTGTCACACGCAAAGCCGGTGACGAGCCTGCCGTTATCTGTCTTTTGCGGGTTGGATACATAGTCGATAATGTCACTGACCGCCTGACTTTCGGTGCGGCCTTTGCCAATGTGCAGCGGCATGATGCGTGTGGTTGCCATGATGGAATCCTCCCTTCATAACAAAACGGCCTGCATATGCAGACCGCTTGTTTCTTTTATTCACCATTTTTGTATCGGATGACCGGAATCTGTCTGACCTTTTTTCCAATGGTCCGGCGTTCTAACGCAAAAATCATATCGCTGGTGCGCTCAAAAAATCCGATGTCCTTTTTCCAGCTCATCCCGCATTTACAATGCTGTAAGCCGATAAACTGCTGTTTCATTTTTCTGCCGCAGACGGGGCAGACTTTATTACTGGTTCCCATATTTATTCTTCCATCTTATAAAAGCTGTCCAAGTTCAGCTCCCGTTTCAGTTCTTCTTCGGATGGCAGATAAGTAAAATACTTCGACGCGAATATCTGGCGGTTATCTTCCGGCAGCGTGTATTTTACAATGGAATCTCCTTTGTCCGCGCAAAGGACAATGCCAATCGGTGGCGTATCACCGTCATTCATCATCTCACGAGTGTAATAATTCACATACATCTGCATCTGGCCCAAATCCTGATGGGTCAGCTTGCCCATTTTCAAATCTATGAGGACAAAGCATTTCAGAATATAATTATAAAAAACCAGGTCGATGAAAAAGTCCTGCCCATCCAGTGTAAACCGTTTTTGGCGCGCCACAAATGAAAAGCCGCGTCCAAGCTCTAAAAGGAAGTGCTGAAGATGGTCGATCAGGGCTTGCTCCAGTTCGCCCTCATACACATGAGTGTCCGGCTGGATCTGCAAAAATTCCATTACATAAGGGTCCTTGATTATTTTTTCATATTCCGGTTTTGGCTCGGTAGTCTGGATTTCTTTTGCCACAAGCGATTTATCCTGACTTGCTAAAATGCGCTGGTAGTACATGGTGTTAATCTGCCGTTCCAGCTGCCGGACACTCCACGCAGATTTTGCACATTCTTCTGCATAAAAAGTCCTTGCCTGTTCATCCTGGACACGCATTAAAAGCCGATAATGGGACCAGCTCAATTCGGCACACAGTGTGTGCCGAATCGGAAACAAGCAATAAAACTGGCGCATTGCCCGAAGATTACGGACGGTAAAACCCTTTCCAAACTCAACAGTCAGCTGTTCAGATAAATAATCCAGAAGTTTTTTTCCATACTCGGCCCGGTCATTTTCTCCACACGCTTTATAGATTTGTTCTCCTATTTCCCAGTAGGTGATTACCATTGTGGAATTTACCGCCGCGCTTAAACGGTGTTGCGCGGAAACAATCGAATTGCGGATAGAATGATAGGTCTGTTCCGCATTTTGATTGATTTGCAAATCGTGATTCAATTTTGCTCCCTCCTTGCCTATGGACATTATACCACGCAATCACAAAAAAACAAATGCCCCAAAAATCTTGCTGTCTTTTTCATAAAAGCTGCGCTTTCTCTCATCAGAGATTGTAAAAAACTTGAAATAATGTGACCACGCCAATTTAACAGACGGTGTCTGGCATTTTCCATACATCCACTCCTCTATGAAAAGACCCGCCCGTTTGCGGGACTGTCTGCGCTATGACCTTTATCAGTATATCCTATTTCATGCCGAAAGTAAATCGCCAAAGCTATCTGGCGTTTCCTTTTTCCCACCTCTCCAAACGGGATTGGCACAGTGCGGCAATTTCGTTTTTATCTTCCTCCGTCACATTCCTGCATCCCTTTGTCCGCTGGATTTCCAGATAGCTTTCATAATCGGAAAGCAGAAGGTCAAAAAGCTCCTTTGGGGTATGGCAGACCATGCCGCTGCAATAGCCGGGTAATTCCCCTGTCCCATGAAACTCCACCCGGATATACCCATACCGGCTTTTGCAGACTTCCATTTCTGTATCCAATGCCAGATAGTCCCCAAAAATGTCTATCACCTGTTCAAATGACATCATAGCAGTCCACTCCTTTCGTAAAACCCTGTTCTGCCGCTATTATCCATGATTCCGGCACATCCGGCAAGTTTACCGTCAAAAAGAAAAAGCGGAGGAAGGCGCGGCGAAGAACGCCGTTCCTCCCTCCGCAGATGGAGCAAACTATCCGGTCAGGAGAGCTTGGAAAGCTGGGCCAGTATCTTCTGCACACCCTCCCAAAGCTGTTCCTGCCGCTGGGATATATCTTCCAAATCAGCGTTATAAACCCGCCCGGTTTCATGCACTTTACGGGTCAGCTGGTTTAAGTTGTTGCTGGAATAGCGCATCAGGGACACCAGCTCCTTCAGTTCCGGCAAATCCAGCTTTACCACATACCCGTCCAGCGCCATTTTCCGCAGATAGGCTTCCCGGTTGACGGTTCCAAGCTGGGCCATTTTCTGCTCAATCAGGGCCAGCTCCTCCGGGGAAACCCGGAAATTCACCTGCACCTCCCGTTTCCGCTTTGCCGCGCTCATCGTTCCGGTTCCCGTTTCTTAGGGGCGGCGGGTTTGCGTTCCGGCGGCTCCTGTTTAAGTTTTTCCAGGACGGAGCCTTTCTCCGGGGCTTGAAGGACTTTCCGCGCCTGCTTCAAAAACAGGTCGGTCAGGCCGGGGTTGACCTTATCCACCACCAGGACATAACTGTGGCGGGGATCGCCGCCATCCTCCGGCATGGGGATTGTTTTCGCCCAGGCTTTGTTATCGCGGGAGATACGCCCGTCATGCTCCTTTTTCAGCACCGTATTGGCAAGGATAACCTGCATACGCTCCGGCCCGAACTGTTCCAGCACTTCTTTGACAGCGGCCTCGGTATTCTGATTATTCTAATGCTTGGGAGCCACCAATTTAAAGCTTGAGAGCCACCCAAAATCCGTCCTGATTTTAATGCTTGGGGGCCATCTATAAGATACAAGATATAGTTGTACTGAAAA
>CAJTDD010000007.1 GCA_910574885.1 Lachnospiraceae bacterium
AGTTTTCAAGGTACATTATTTTTATGAAAATCACTCGCTTAATTTGCGAATGCATCTACCTATTAGATTAATTCATCAACTTATTAGTTTTCGGACAGTCTCCCCCGAATGCCGCCAAAAATGTCATTGCACGCTAAAGCAATAACATTCGTTTCATATATTTTTCTCCGTCATATACCGAAAGTACGCCTCCCGCATAGCCCGGCGTTCCCTGACGCGAATGGGAACGATATCTCCCGTTTCCATCCGGAACACATCTTCCGCCGCATAGACCCGATCCATATTCACAAGAAAGCTCTGGTGACAGCGCAGAAATGATTTCTCCGGAAGTCGGCTTTCCATCTCATCCAGCCGCCCATAGTATAGAATGTTTTCCTTTACCGTATGAATCGTCAGACGATTTCGGTTGCTTTCAATGTACACGATTTCAGATGGGGCGATCGTATATACTTTACTCCCCTGACGCAGGGTGAGCATAATCGGTTCCTCCCGCGTAAACAGACGTTGTAATAACTGCCGCAGTTTCATCCTCTCCAACGGCTTTAGCAGATAGCCTGCCGCATCCACCTCATACCCCTCTATTGCGAAATCCTGTGTTGTCGTTAGAAAAATAATCGCCGCTCTGTATCCCAAAGCTCGCAGATGGCGCGCCGTCTCGATACCATCTTTCCCTTTCATATAGATATCCAGGAAGACCAGATGAAAATCTATTTTCTTTTTTTCCCAAGCATTCAATAAAGCATTCCCGCTTCCGAATTTTAGAAACCTGGCATCTGCATCAAAAGCTCCCAGTTCCTTTTTTAAGACAAGACATAATTCCTCTCTGTCCTTTTGTACATCATCACAAATTGCAATGTGGAACATGCAACACCTCCTCCTTCGTTTAGCGTAATCTTGTTTATTATATAATTTTTCTTTACTTCACAAAACAATACGGGACAATTTTCAGGCTTTTGGGGAGAATCAGCATTGACCTATAGATGGAAGGAAAGGGACACAGCAAAATCTGCCGTGCCCCCTATCATATCGTCTTATTTACTCAACAACTCATGAATCCCCTTCGCGCCGGCTTTCCCAGCGCCCATGGCAAGGATAACCGTAGCCGCGCCCGTCACGGCGTCTCCGCCTGCGAATACAGCCGCCTTGGAAGTCTGCCCGTTCTCTTCCTCCGCAACGATACATTTTCTCCGGTTTGTCTCCAATCCCTTAGTCGTAGATGCAATCAGCGGGTTCGGGGAAGTTCCCAGGGACATGATTACCGTATCAAGC
Source organism: Lachnospiraceae bacterium (assembly GCA_910574885.1). Lineage (GTDB taxonomy): Bacteria > Bacillota > Clostridia > Lachnospirales > Lachnospiraceae > Sporofaciens. The sequence goes on from CAJTDD010000007.1 coordinate 1,270, forward strand.
TCAATCTCATACTCAGACCCTTCAATCTCTACCGGGCGTCTTCTGCCGGATGCATCCGGCTCTCCAAGCTCCATCTTGATAACCCTCATGCCCTTCACCCATCCGTTCTCATCCACAAGGATCTCCTTGGGGTTGGTCAGCAGGTCAAAGATAACGCCCTCTTCCTTCGCATGATGCACTTCCTCTACTCTCGCCGGAAGCTCTGCCTCGCTTCTGCGGTATACGATATGTACCTCCGCGCCAAGGCGAAGAGCCGTTCTTGCGGCATCCATCGCCACATTACCGCCGCCCACAACGGCAACCTTCTTGCCAGCCACAATCGGCGTATCGTAAGAGTCGTCAAACGCCTTCATCAGGTTACTTCTGGTCAGATACTCATTGGCAGAGAACACACCGTTGGCCGTCTCCCCAGGAATACCCATGAACATCGGAAGCCCTGCGCCGGAACCGATGAACACTGCCTCGAAATCCTCCTCTTCCATCAACTGGTCGATGGTGGTGGACTTACCGATGACAACATTCGTCTCAAACTTAACGCCTAACTCTTTTACCTTCTCAATCTCCTTCTTAACAACCTTATGTTTCGGAAGACGGAACTCGGGAATTCCATATACCAACACCCCGCCAAGCTCATGAAGCGCCTCAAATACCGTCACTTCATACCCCAGCTTCGCAAGGTCGCCCGCACAGGTAAGGCCGGACGGACCAGAACCGATAACCGCAACCTTATGCCCGTTGGTCTTCTCTGCCTTCACCGGCTTAATGTCATGCTCCAGCGCATAATCCGCAACGAACCGCTCCAGCTTACCGATAGAAACCGGATCGCCCTTGATTCCGCGGATACACTTGCACTCACACTGGGACTCCTGCGGGCATACACGGCCGCAGATTGCCGGAAGTGCGGAAGACTCTCCGATTACCTTGTAAGCCTCCTCAATATTCCCCTCTTTTACCTGGGAAATGAATCCCGGAATATTGATGGATACAGGACATCCTTCAATACACTTCGCATTCTTGCAGTTCAGGCAGCGGGTAGCCTCTTCCATCGCCTCTTCTTTGTTATATCCATAGCAAACTTCCTCGAAGTTCGTCGCTCTTACCTTCGCATCCTGCTCTCTTACAGGAATTCTCTTTAATACATCAGCCATTAGTTGTCACCTCCGCAATTACCGCATCCACCATGATGGGTGTCACCCTCTTGTAGTTTCAGAATCGCACGGCCTTCCTCGGTCCTGTACATCTGCTGTCTCTTCATCGCATTGTCAAAATCAACCAGATGCCCGTCGAACTCCGGTCCGTCTACACATGCAAACTTCACTTCTCCGCCCACAATTACACGGCAGGCTCCGCACATACCCGTACCATCCACCATGATTGGGTTCATGCTGACAATCGTAGGAATCTCAAGCTTCCTGGTCAGAAGACAGGTAAACTTCATCATTATCATCGGCCCGATGGCAACACAGACGTCATATTTATTCCCCTCTTCCACCAGCTTCTCAATCTTCGTCGTAACCATACCCGCATGTCCATATGTACCATCATCCGTACATGGGTAGTAGTTCCCGGCTACTGCTTCCATCTCTTTTTCCAGAATCAGCATGTCCTTGGTCTTGGAACCAACGATAACATCAACGTCAACCCCATGCTCCTTCAGCCATTTTACCTGAGGATAGACCGGAGCCGCCCCCACGCCGCCGGCTACAAAGAGCATCTTCTTATTCTTCAAGGTTTCCAGATCTTCTTCTACAAATTCAGACGGACATCCCAGAGGCCCGATAAAGTCGCGGAAGGAATCTCCTGCCTTCATTTCTGCCATCTTCATGGTAGAAGCCCCAATCTCCTGGAACACAATCGTAACCGTTCCGGATTCCCTGTCGTAGTCACAGATGGTAAGGGGGATTCTCTCGCCTTTTTCATCCATCTTAACGATTACAAACTGTCCCGGCTCACAATGCTTGGCTACACGCGGCGCTTCTACATCCATAAGATAAATCTTATCAGCCAGTTTTTCGGCTTTTAATATCTTGTACATCCTACGTTCCTCCTAAAAATATTATATGACTATCATAATCCATCTTCACGCAAATATCAAGTGCCTGCCTTTTATTTTATCATCATCCCCATAATATAAAGGTCAACGTGATGCACTTAGCCCATACAAATGCAAAGCAAAAAGGGAGCCGGCGCCCCCTTCCTGCAGTCCAATCTCTATTCTACTTGAAAACTTACATCATTGACAATAATTTCCGCAATCTCGTCCGTATCCACCAAACGGTTAAATACTGTCTTATACCATGCGCCGACTCCTCCGGTCAGCCCTAACACATATCCGCTATTTTCAATCAACTCTTCCGAGTCCGAAACAACATAACTGCTCCCGTCCTTATACTTAATCTCCATATGCTTCATGTAATAAGGGTCTTGCGCCTCATCTTCGGAAAGCCCCATTCCCTTGGACATATCTACGCGGATGGATATGGGAGAGTATACCAGACAGCCATTCGCTCCCATATCAATCGTCTTGTCAGGAACCTGTCCTTTCCCTGATAAGTCTGTGATTTCCGTCTCGGCCTTAGCCATCGCCTCGTTATATTCCTTCCACAGCGATTCATCCTTCATTTCTTCCTCTGACAAACCGTTCACATCCGGCAGAAGCTTTTCGATTTCCTTTAATTTATCCGGATATTTCGTAATTACCAGCTTAGGAATATCTCCCGCTTTCAGATTATCCGACCAAAGCATGTAGGAGGTACAGTATAACAGCTCATTCGTACTCTTCTCCATATCAACATAAGTGTTCTCCCCTGTGAAAATGAAATTTTCATCTTCCGGCATCCCGCACTGGACATCGAACCGGAAATCCGCTTCATCCGTGAACACGGCTCCTTTTGCCATATTGGTATCCTCATCGCCTCTTAATGCAGTCACGCCCCCTTTACGGCCCAGCGTATAATACATCACGGCCCCGCTGCTGTCATAGACAAAGCTCTCAATCGTCAGCGTGTGTTCCCCAAGCTGCTTTACCAGCGGTTCGTCCATTACCCACTTTCCAATCTGTTCATTGGCTTTTTCTTCATCCACGGCCACAAATTCCTTGGACGGAATGTCTACCGCAGTCGTACCGCCTTTTCCGTTATCAACCTCCTTATGGACGACGTCCCAGGATTTCTTCGTCGTATTTCCAAACATTCCCTCGAAAAATCCCGCTTTCACCGACGCATACACAGCGCTTGGCACCGCAAGGCAGACGATTGCTGCCACTGCCGCCGCGACACGCAGATTTTTCCCATAATATTTTCTTTTTCCCGAAGATTCCTGCTTTCTCTCCAAAATCTTATACGTATCGCAAAGCCGCTGGTTCACCACATCCGATACCTGAACGTCCTGCCTTAATATATCCCGCATCTGCTTCTTAGTGTCTCTCATCTTCACGACCTCCTTCATAAAAATCACTCAATAACACAACACCTGTTTTAATCTTTCCCTGCCTCTTCTCAGCTTACTCTTCACAGTATTCTCATTGATATCCAGAATCTGGGCAATCTCCCGGGTATGGAAGCCTTCTCCGTAAAACAGTAAGAATATCGCCCGGTAATCTTCCGGCAGCTCGCCCACAAGCCGATAGAACTCCCGGTCATCCTTAGGAACTTCCTCGGGCCTGTCAGGCAGTTGGTCTGAAACCATGCAGCGTCTCTGCTGTTTGAGAAGATCCTTGCAGTGGTTAATCAGGATTCTGGTAATCCATGTCTTGAAATACGAAACTGTCTTCAACTCCTGTATATGTTCATACGCGGATAATACCGTTTCCTGCATCACATCTGCCACATCCTCCTCACTGCGTAAATAACTCTTAGCCACCTTATATAGCCCTGTCTTATGCTTCTCCATCAACTCCACGAACGCTTCAATATCCCGCCGCTGCGCCCGCTTTACAAGCAAAACATCCATCTTCTGTCCTCCTTCCTGCTGTTACGTTTCATCTATTAGACGGACCAGCCGCCCAAATGGGTGCATCTATTTTTATTTTTTTAAATGAAAAAGGGCAGGCGCTTTCGCCTGCTCTCCAAGATGTGCCGCCCGCCATGGGGGTATGTAGAAAACGGAATGACCGGACAGGAAACCCGGACAGAAACATTCCCATTTTTCTTCTCCGAAAATTCTCTCATGTAACTCTGGAAATATAATATCACTTTCTGACGGAAGACGCAAGAATTTGTCTGATTTTATTTGCAGAACCGTTTTACCTTTCTCGACACCTTTTTACAAATACCACATGAAATTTGGGGCAAAGCAAATCCCAAGACCTGCCCGCCCCAATTTCATTTCACATCAATGGCAAGATGTTATTTGCCTGCCATCTGCTTCTCCTGCTGCTCAATCATCTTCTTAACCATATAACCGCCAACAGAACCGTTCTGTCTGGAAGTCAGGTCTCCGTTGTACCCGTCTGTAAGCGGTACGCCCAACTCGCTTGCGACCTCATATTTGAACTTGTCTAATGCTCCCTTTGCCTCTGGTACTGCTGCTCTGTTTGATGAACTTGTCATAGTTTTCTCCTCCTTTTTGTAACTCTAACTTTTTGTTTCTTGCGTAACATTTAATTTTTGTTACGCAGATAGTATATGGAGGATTTAAATTATTACACTAGAAGTTCCTTCATAATCTGGAAGATTCTTCATCCAGTCATTTTCTGAATTTAAAAGCTCGTCCGCGGCTTCATTTGCCATCTGCAAAAGCTTCGCATCCTGGTACACATCCCCAAGGCGGAAATCCAAAAGCCCGCTCTGGCGGATGCCGAACAAGTCTCCGGGTCCCCGAAGCCTTAGATCCTCGCTGGCAATCTTGAATCCGTCGTTGGTCTTATTTAAAATAGCAAGCCGCTCCTTCGTCTCTTTTGATTTTGAACCGCTCATGAAAATGCAATAGGACTGGAACTCTCCTCTTCCGACCCTTCCCCGAAGCTGGTGGAGCTGTGCAAGACCGAAACGCTCCGCATTTTCCACCATCATGACCGTGGCGTTGGGCACGTCGATTCCTACCTCGATGACCGTGGTAGAGACAAGGACCTGAATCTCATTTTTCCCGAAGCGCTCCATGATATCGTCCTTCTCCGTCTGCCGCATCTTGCCGTGAAGATAGGAAACGGCAATCTCTTCGCCCAGTTCCTCCTGAAGCATGGATGCGTAATCAATGACATTCTCCGCCTCCATGCTCTCACTCTCCTCCACCATGGGGCAGATCACATAGCACTGTCTCCCCTGGGCTACCTGTTTCTTCATAAATGAATAAGCCGTCTTCCGGTATCCGGTATCCACCACACAGTTCTTGATAGGAAGGCGGTTCGCCGGAAGCTCATCAATCACTGAAATGTCCAGATCGCCGTACAGGATGATTGCCAGCGTCCTAGGAATCGGCGTCGCGCTCATGACCAGCACATGGGGAACGCTTCCTTTTTTGGCAAATGCTTCCCGCTGCTTTACCCCGAACCTGTGCTGCTCATCCGTCACCACAAGGGCAAGGCAGTCATAATTTACGCCGCCCTGAATCAAGGCGTGGGTGCCCACAATGATTCTGGCGTACCCGCACTCAATCCGGTCATAGGCCCTGCGCTTCTCCTTCGCCGTCATGGAACCAGTCAGAAGCTCTACCTTGATCTTGATTCCATATGTATCAAATAATCTGGTGATGGATTCATAATGCTGCCTTGCCAGCACCTCCGTCGGGGCCATCATCGCGCCCTGATACCCGTTTTGCGCAGTATTCATGAGCGCCAGCACAGCAACGATGGTCTTGCCGGACCCCACGTCGCCCTGCACCAGCCTGGACATGGCAGTCTCCCCCGCCATATCCTTCGCAATTTCATTCCATACCTTCTTCTGTGCCTCCGTCAGCCGAAAGGGAAGCCCTTGCAGAAACGCCTCCGTCTCCGGCTTCATCCCAATCACATATTCATTGGCAAGTTTCTCGTTCTTATCCTTTAACTTACGGATAGACAGGATGAATGCAAGAAATTCCTCGAACACCAGACGGTCCCTGGCATGATAAAATACTTCCTTGTCCTCCGGAAAATGGATTCCCCGCACGGCGTAATTATATTCTGCCAGCCCGTAACGCAGCCTAATCCTGCTTGGCAGAAGGTCTGACGCAAGGTCCATCCCGTCCAATGCCTGGCGCACCGCCTTCGCAACGGCGTTGTTGGTAAGTCCAGAGGTCAGCCCGTAGAGCGGCTGCAAGGTATTGAGTCTGTCCGCATACTTATCGCAGGGATAGAAAATCTCCGGATGTTCCATCACAAGCCCGTCCCGCTTCCTTACGATTCTCCCCCTAAGCGTGACCGCACCGCCCTTGGCAAAGGTACTGCGAAGGAAGGGCATCCGAAACCAGATTACCTTCATCGTTCCCGTCAGATCCTTGACATACATGGTCGTCACCTGCATCTTTGTACTTCCCGATACCTGGACTCTCCCGTAAATCGCCCCGCTGATGGTCTGGGTCCTTCCCTCCTCCGCTTCGCTTACCGGCACTGGGTCTTCGTAGATGTCATAACCTCTGGGATAATAACGAATCAGGTCGCCCACCGTACTCACACCGACCTTTTCAAATAATTTCTGCGTCTTATCCCCGATTCCTTTCAATTCTCTGATGCTCGTCTTATCAATCATGATTACCTCAACTCATTTCTTTCATTCACATTATACTGAACGAAACCTACAAACTGTCATTGGAACAAAAATAAACAGAAACGCCAGACTCTGTACGAATTCCCACAGAAATCTGGCTCAATGATTCATCTATTCTAAATCCCTCTTACTCTACCCCAAGCACATAATAGTAAATCGGCTGGCCTCCGTAATGGGCGTCCACATCCACATCCGGATAAATCCCTTCAATCTCCGCAATGAACCTCTGGGCATCCTCTTCCTTCACTTCCTCGCCATAATACAGGCTAATCAGCTCAGAATCTTCATCCACCAGCCGACCAAGCAGTTCCTTCGTCGTCTCCTCCACGCTTCTGCCAACCGCCAGGATTCCCGCATCTCCGATTCCCATGATATCGCTCTCATGAATCTCCTTATCATCAATATGGGTATCCCTGACCGCATAAGTCACCTGGCCGGACTTCACATTCTTGATTCCTTCCAGCATGGCTTCCTCATTCTCCTTCACATCGGCATCCGGCATAAAATTAATGACCGCCGTAATTCCCTGGGGAACCGTCTTCGTCGGAAGCACCACAATCTCCTTATCCTCCACCAGATCCTTCGCCTGGTTCGCCGCAAGTACGATATTCTTATTATTCGGAAGGATGAACACACAATCCGCATTCACCTGTTCAATGGCATTCAACATATCCTCCGTACTTGGATTCATGGTCTGCCCGCCTTCAATAATATAATCCACGCCAAGCTCTTTAAAAATCTCATTGAGCCCTTCCCCGATGGAAACCGCTATAAACCCAATCGGCTTCCTCGGCCCATCGGCCTTCTTTCCGTCTTCCGGTTTCTTTGCGCCAGCCTCCTTTGCCGCCAGCCTCTCGGCGTCCTTGATCAGCTTCTCCTGATGCTCCTCACGCATATTGTCAATCTTCATCCGTGATAGCTGCCCGTACATCAAAGCCCTCTGAATCGCAAGCCCAGGGTCATTGGTATGCACATGTACCTTCACCACGTCGTCATCCGCCACACAGACAATGGAATCCCCGATGGAAGACAGATAACCCTTGAAATCCCGCTCCTGCTCATCCGAAAATTCCTTTTCTGTCAGAATAATGAACTCCGTACAGTATCCGAACTTGATATCCGCCGCTTCCTGCGCGCTGACCTTCGTGACATTGACACTCGCCTTTGGCGTAATTGCACTGTAATCCACCTCTTTCCCAAGAAATGCATCATAAGCGCCCTTAATAACCTCCAAAAGCCCCTGCCCGCCGGAATCCACAACCCCGGCTTCTTTCAATACCGGGAGCATATCAGGCGTCTTTTTAAGCACCTCCTCGGCATGCTCAATCACCGCCGGAAGAAATACTTCCAAATCATCCGTCTCCTCCGCCATCTCGGCCGCCTTCTTTGCAATGCCGCTTGCAACCGTAAGGATCGTGCCTTCCTTAGGCTTCATAACCGCCTTATACGCCGTATCCCTCGCCCTGGCACATGCCGCCGCAAGTCCCTGTACATCAATCTGTTTCTCCTCCCGGATCGACTTGGTAAACCCACGCAATAACTGAGAAAGGATCACGCCGGAATTGCCTCTGGCGCCCCGCAGGGAACCGGATGAAACCGCCTTAGCCAAATCCCTGATACCCGGATTGTTAAGAGACGTTACCTCCTTTGCCGCCGCCATAATGGTAAGGGACATATTCGTCCCCGTGTCGCCGTCCGGCACAGGAAATACGTTCAGTTCATTGATATACTCTTTCTTCGCTTCAATATTCTGCGCACCTGCCAAAAACATCTTTGCAAGCATATCCACATTTATAGTTTTCGTAGCCACTTCTCATGCTCCTCCTTAACTAATCGATGACTCTGACGCCTTCAATATAGATATTGATCTTATCCACCGGCATTCCTGAAAATCCCTCGACTTTATACTTCACATTGCTGATCAGGTTATCCGTAACGGCTGAAATACTTACTCCATATGCGACAACTATATGAAAGTCAATACTGATATGGTTCTCATCCGATATCGACACTTTGATTCCCTTCGTCAGGCTCTCCCGCCTAAGCAAATGTACCAGCCCGTCCTTCACATTCACGGCAGCCATTCCCACGATCCCGAAACACTCCACTGCGACCGTCCCGGCATACTTCGCAATCACCTCCGGATCGATCGTAACAATCCCAAGATCCGTACTCATACATCCCTTCATACCTGAATACCTCCTATCATTCTATGGATTCCCTATCTTGTTATTATACCCTGTTTTACCATATATTACAATAAAAACTCAGATTCCGTACCGAAATCTGAGTTTTAAATTAGGAATCGTATGAACAAAACCGTACACTTCCTCACACTATGCACGCTCAACTTTTCCTGACTTCAAGCAAGAAGTACAAACATACATTTTCTTTGTCGCACCGTTCTCTGTCTTAACGCGAACTGATTTTACATTGGATTTCCACATCTTCGGTGTCTTTCTATGAGAGTGGCTTACATTATTTCCAAAGTGAGCACCCTTTTCACAAATAGCACATTTAGCCATGACTGCACCTCCTAACATCCATATATAGTCTGTCCCACAGACTCACAACACTGTTATCTTACCAGATGATGGGAGGAATTGCAAGTGCTATTTGTGGTTTTTCGAGTTTTTTCTATATTTTCCAGTGTCACCGTGAAAATATTCTTATCCTCACGCCGGGCATACTGCAATTTTCCCCCATGTTTCTCCACAATCTTGCCCGCAATGGCAAGCCGTGGCTGATGCAAAGATCAAAAACCCCGGAACACTCCTTAACACCACTTCTGCCTCCCCCTTGGCCAGGGCAAATATCACCACGCCTGCATACAAAACCAACAGAGCCGCCACAGAACTGATGACATTTGCCAGCGCAAGCTGCCCGTGGTAATTCCACTGGCTGATTCCACGCATCCACACCAGATGGCTGGTCTTCCGTTCATATTCGTTGGGAATGGTGCGAAGGCTAAGCGCCACCGCCATCGCCCCTCCGATGACTGACGCCACATTCAGGACAAATGGCAGCAGCATCCGAATTTCTGTCACCGGAACCCCGTCAATGGACAATGTGACCGTACCGCTCATGCATAGAAGCACGATGAATAGTCCGATAACCATAACCACATAGATATCTTTTCTGCGAATCCTCTCCCGCAGCGCATTCTTCATAATTCCCATCATTGTCCCATACCTCCGATCTGCTCTACGAAAATCTCTTCCAGGCTCTTTTCGCTCTCACCGTTCTCCCACTCATAAACCAGCCTTCCCTTCTTCATGATGATCCCACGGTCACAGACCCTCTCGATGTCATTTAGGATATGGGAATTGATCAGAATCGTCTTCCCTTCCTTTTTTAACGCCTGAATCGTATGCATCATCTCAAGCCTCCCCATGGCGTCAAGCCCTGCCGTTGGTTCGTCCAGAATCAAAAACTCCGGATCTCCCAGAAGCGCCTGGGCAAGCGCCAGTCTTTGCAGCATTCCCTTTGAATAGTGTTTCACTTTCGTACTACTGTCCTCAAGACCTGCCCGCTGCAAAAGATTGGGGATCTCCTGTCTCAGTTGTTCCTTTGGGATTCCCTGCAGACCTCCGTAGAACTCTAAAACCTCCCGCCCGGTAAGAAAGGGATGGAAGTAGGGCGTTTCCGGAGAATAACCGGCCGAAACCTCCTTTGCCCTCTCCACACTTCCTCCATCTCTTGGAATCAGATTCAGGAGCATCTTAATGGTCGTCGTCTTCCCAGCCCCGTTGCTTCCTAACAGAGCAAATACCTCCCCCGCTTTACAGAAAAACTGAGATCGTCAACCACACATTTTTTCCGATATATTTTTCTCAGATGGTTACATTTCAACATATTCTTTCCTCCTGCCTTCTGGGAGACTACCTCTGTCAGTTTCCCTATTCTTCAAAACAAAATTTGTTCATACAAATATTTTAACTGACCTTAATTAAGGCATACTAAAAAGAACCTTAAACTAACCTAAAGATATCACGGAACCTCGACTCTACATAAGAGCTCATATCCAAATGGCACACCGTAACGCATACCCGTCAAACTAGAAAAAAGGGACTGCCGCAGCAATCCCTTCTCAATTCTTTTATTAAACTGGATAACTCCCATTCTTCGTATCAGCCATGGTCTGGTCGATCTTGGTCTGCTGCGCCTCCCTGTACTTAAAGAAGTCCGTAGCCACCTGGGGGAACAGTGCATAGGAAAGCACGTCCTCATCCTGCTGGCTCCACTGCTCGCACTCTTTGCGCAAGGTATCCAGCTCATCTGGAATCAGATCCGCCGGACGGCAGGTGATAACCTCCGGATTCTCTCCTAAGACCTTCTTCTTCACCTCTTCGTCGAAAGGCTTCACCGTTGCACCGTACTTACCGCTCAGGATATCCTTCGTCTCCTTGGTCGCCATCTTATAACGCTCGCCCATCAGCACATTGAATACTGCCTGCGTACCCACGATCTGAGAAGACGGGGTAACAAGCGGCGGTTCTCCAAGGTCTTTGCGCACTCTCGGCACCTCTTCTAACACGTCATAGTACTTATCTTCCGCATTCTGCTCCTTCAACTGGGAAGTCAGGTTAGACAGCATACCGCCCGGAACCTGATAAAGCAGAGTCTTGATATTCACGCCCATGTTCTTAGGGTTCAAAAGCCCGCTCTCAAGAGCCTGGTCGCGAATCGGACGGAAATGATCCGCAATCTCCGAGAGAAGCCCCTGATCAAATCCCGTATCATACGGCGTACCCTTGAACGTCTCCACCATAACTTCCGTCGCTGGCTGTGAAGTTCCAAGGGCAAAAGGTGACATCGCTGTGTCGATCACATCCACGCCTGCCTCCACTGCTTTCAGGTAAGTCATAGAAGCAACTCCGGAGGTATAATGAGTATGAAGCTGAATCGGAAGGCTGGTGGCCTCTTTAAGCGCCTCGATCATCTCCGTAGCCTTATACGGAACCAAAAGCCCTGCCATATCCTTGAGACAGATAGACGTAGCGCCCATATCCTCAATCTTCTTCGCAATATCCACCCAATATTCCAGCGTATAAGCATCCCCCAATGTATAGGACAATGCCACCTGGGCATCCGCTTTCTCTTTTACTGCCGCCGTGACCGCCGTCTGTAGGTTACGCAGGTCGTTCAGGCAGTCAAAGATACGGATCACATCGATTCCGTTTGCCACAGATTTCTGAACAAAATATTCTACCACGTCATCCGCATAGGGACGATATCCCAGAATGTTCTGCCCACGGAACAACATCTGGAGTTTCGTGTTCTTGAACCCGTCGCGGAACTTACGAAGACGCTCCCACGGATCTTCCTTCAGGAAACGGAGAGACGCATCAAAAGTCGCGCCGCCCCAACACTCTACGGAATGGTATCCCACCTTATCCATCTTCTCGACGATGGGAAGCATCTGTTCCGTCGTCATACGTGTGGCGATCAGAGATTGGTGCGCATCACGCAGAATGGTTTCTGTTATTTTAATTGGTTTTTTCTCTGCCATTTTCTATCCTCCATATTTTTAAAATACCTTGCCAAGGTCCATTTCACTTACATCACTCCGAAAATCGCCATGAAGGTTCCCGCTGCAACTGCCGTGCCGATGACACCGGCTACGTTTGGCCCCATGGCGTGCATCAACAAGAAGTTAGTCGGATCAGCCTCCGCGCCTACTTTCTGGGATACCCTTGCCGCCATCGGAACCGCAGATACGCCCGCAGAACCAATCAGAGGATTCACCTTGCCACCGGTAGCGACACACATGATTTTACCGAACAGGACGCCTGCAGCCGTACCGAACATAAACGCAATTAAACCAAGAGCTACGATTTTCAGCGTATCCCAGTTCAGGAATGCCTCCGCGCTGGTCGTTGCGCCTACGGAAGTACCAAGCAAAATAACGACGATATACATCAATGCATTACTAGCCGTCTCCGTCAACTGCCTTACCACGCCGGACTCACGGAACAAGTTCCCAAGCATCAGCATACCTACCAGCGGAGCCGTCGTAGGAAGGATCACACAGACTACAATGGTAACGATGATCGGGAACAGGATTCTCTCTAACTTCGTGACCGGCCTTAACTGCTCCATCTTGATCTTACGCTCTTTCTCTGTCGTCATCAGCTTCATAATCGGAGGCTGGATGATCGGCACCAGAGACATATAGGAATACGCAGCGACCGCAATGGGTCCCATGATCGCCGTCTGCGACAGCTTGCCCGCAAGGAAAATAGAGGTCGGCCCGTCCGCACCACCGATGATTGAAATCGCAGCAGCAGCCTTGTCCGAGAACCCCATCCACATAGCGCCTAAATACGCCGCAAAGATACCGAACTGCGCCGCCGCGCCCAGGAGAAAACTCTTGGGATTCGCAATCAGCGGCCCAAAGTCTGTCATGGCCCCTACCCCAAGGAAAATCAGGGACGGCAGGATAGACCACTCATCCAGCATATAGAAATAATACAGCAGGCCGCCCGTCCCGTTCGCAGCGTCCTCTGCATGCAGCATGATATCCGGGAAGATATTCACCAGCAGCATACCAAATGCAATCGGCACAAGGAGCAGAGGTTCAAACCCATGCCGGATTGCCAAATACAGGAAAAAACATGCAACCCCAATCATTACCAGATTTTGCCAGGTAAGACTGAAAAACGCCGTCTGATGCATGAGGTTTCCTAATGTCGTTGTTATATATTCCATCTTTTAACCTCCAGTCGTGTCAGATAACCCTAATGATTATCCTAATTTAATGTCGCAAGAACAGCGCCTGATTCAATCGCATCTCCAACTGCCACATTGATGCTTGCCACGGTTCCATCCTCTGGCGCCACAACTGGAATCTCCATCTTCATCGCTTCAATGATCACTACGGCATCGCCCCTCTTGACGCTCTGCCCGACACTTGCCTCAAGCTTGAACACCTTGCCTGCCGCTCCTGCCTTGACTTCAATAGAACCTGCTCCTGCAGGAGCCGCAGCCTTTGGCGCTGCCGGGGCTGCCTTTGGCGCTGCCGCCGCTCTTGGCGCTGCCGCCTGTGCCGGCGCTCCCGCACCGTTTTCTTCTACCGTAACATCATATACATTGCCATTCACCGTAATCGTATAATTTTTCATCTTAAATAATCCTCCTTTGGGTATTATGCTTTCCATTTATTTGCCGGGCGGCGTCTGATGCTTCTCACAAAAAATCCTCCTGCGCTGGCTTCATCCATGCCGTCCGCTTCCCTTGCCGCCGCAATCGCCGCCGCAATAACCGCAATCAGTTCCGTATCGTCCGTCTCCGGCGCCGCTTCTGGGACGCTCACAGGCGCGCTTACGGCCGGAGCGCTCACAGGCTCCTCTTTCTTCTTAGGTCCGAACAGCGTCGGGATAATCTTGAACCGGGCAATCAGGAACGAAATAAAGATCAAGACCACAAACACGGTTCCCATTCCAAGAAGGGTATTCATTCCCGCTTTCGCCAGGATCTCCTTCGTGGAATACTTCGCATCCACCGTCATAGTCTCCATGTAAGACTGCTCGTCGAAGATGAACGTAATCGTCGCTTCCCTCTCCGAAAACTTGGCGTCTGCAGATACCTTGTATCCGTCGTTCGTGACTTCGGAAGTAAATTCGCCGTGGCTTTCATACTCCCCGCATTCGTCAACAGCCGCTTCCCATGCGTTCAATGCGCCAAGGAAACTTTCTGCCGTGACCGGAATCCCTGTCTGGATCAGTTGAAAGTCCAGAGTCAGCTCTTTCATATTCCGGAACTCTTTCAACATCTCTTCGTCAGCATTGGTGCAATATTGAATCATGAACTCCGTGGTCTGCTCGATAGCCGCATCGTTATACTCAGCATCCTCGGCCTTCTGGCTACTCCCACATGCGGTAAAACAAAGCATCACAGCGACAGCACAGAGTAATAAGCTAATTTTTTTCCTCACTTTGCCTCACCTCTCTAAACCGATCCGTGTTTTTTCATCGGACGGTCTTCTCTCTTCGTGAACAACATCTCGAATGCCCCGATTACATATTTCCTTGTCTCGCCTGGCTCGATGATGGTATCCACATAGCCTCTTCTAGCAGCAGATAACGGGCTTGACTGCAATTCACGGTACTGTGCAGTTTTCTCTTTTAATGTGTCGGCGTCTGCTCCTGCATACATGATCTTGGCGGCAAGACCTGCCTCCATCATGCCAATCTCAGCCGTCGGCCATGCATACACCATGTCTGCGCCGATGGACTTACTGTTCATAGTGACATACGCGCTCCCAAACGCCTTGCCGATGACCACATTCACCTTAGGCACGGTGGCATTGGCAAATGCATAGGTAAGCTTTGCCGCCTCCCTTGCAAGGTTCTTCTCCTCATACTCACATGCCGCAAATCCAGTCACATTGGTAAGCGTCAGCACAGGGATGTTAAAAGCGTCGCAGAAATTCACGAACTCGGCCGCCTTCTTTGCGCCGTCCGCAGATAAGGAGCCGTCGAACTGAGCCGTAACTTCCGACTCTTCGTCATATACCTTAGAACGGTTCGCCACTGCTCCCACCGTCATGCCGTTCAGACGGATGAATCCTGTCACCATATCCTTTGCATAATCACGCTTCGTCTCGAAGAATACATTGTCATCTGCAATCATGGAAAGTGCGATCGAAGTATCCTCCGCCGCATTCTCAATACCCTCGCAGAGGCGGTTCAGGCTGTCCGTACATTCTTCATAAGCGCCATTCTCTTCATTGTTGCCGGGAATCATGCAGACCAGCGCGCGGATATTCGCAAGAATCTCCTCCTCGCTCCCCACTGCGTCCACAAGCCCTGCTTCTTCGCTCTGGAATTTTGCCGAAGAAGTATCAAGTTTCGATACGTTGTTGCCTGGCAGGGCATTAGGGGAGTTCACGAACAATTTCGCCTTAACAGCCTCCATGAATGTAAAGTCCGTCAACGCAGGAATCACGGATAAGCCGCCGCCGCATGTCCCAAAAATTGCCGTGATCTGCGGAATTACCCCGGAAGCCATGGTCTGCTTCATGTAAAGGTTCCCAAACGCATGCAGCGCATCCGTCGCCTCCTGAAGCCTGAGCCCCGCACAGTCCACAAGACCGATGACAGGCGCTCCCATCTTCATTGCCATATCATAGATATTCGCAATCTTCTTCGCATGCATCTCGCCCACTGCCCCGTTCAGGACAGACACATCCTGGCTGTACACATACACCAAATTCCCGTCAATTACTCCATAGCCGGTGATCACGCCGTCGGCAGGAGTCTCTTTTTCCTGCATGTTGAAATCCGTGTTCCTGGCAGTTACAGCCCCGCCGATCTCAACAAAGCTTCCTGCATCAAGTAATGATGTTACTCTCATACTTGCCGCACTCTCTGTTGCCATGTTGCCCATAGTCAAGTCCTCCATTTTCTTACATATTAAAATAGTAAAACCAAATTTTTGCCAATTATATTATATCCCTTTTGCCGGTTTCCTGCAACAATTTTCTAAAATTTTGTTAATCCTTTCACATAGAAAAAAGGAGCCTCCCCGCCCCTTTCTATGTTCCTATTATAATTTCTTGATCTTCCCATTCAACTGCGGGCATTTCTCAAGCAGAAACTCCTTCCATTCTTCAATCCCCTCGCCCGCAAGGGCTTCCTTGGGGAATCCGATCATGGCTCTCGGGCTTCCTACCATATCTTTGTCTCTCTTAACGACCAGCCCAAGCCCACGCTCTGACTCAAGCAGCCTTACGACCTGCCCGTATTCAAACGCCTTTTTTTTGATCTTGGTCACACTCTCAAAACGCTCTTCGTAGAAATCAATCTGGGCAATGACCGCATCCCCATTCTTTGCTTTCCTGCGCCGATACATCTCCTGGGCATCCCCGGCGGCGGTAGCGCGCACTGCCTTTCTCCATACCGTCCTGTTAATGAACATGGCAGCGGCTGCAAGGACCGCCCACCCAGCAAGATACTTGACCAGAAAAAACAGAAGTCCCGGCAGGGTTCCCCCGCCCGGCTCCCCGTAGATGAAGATGAACACCAGCACCAGGATTCCCGCCCCCACGGAAATAAACTTCATCGTCAAGTCACTGCTGTCTGAATCATACAGCTCACAGACCGCCTCCAGCGTTTCGATTGTCTCCTCATATACTACACGGTAATTATATGCCATATATCTTTCCCTTCCATAAAAATCAATCTCCGGACAGCCTTTTATAAAAAGCGAGGGTATCGCCAAATAGCTAATTGTTAACTATCTCACGATACCCAGTCCTATCCCTTATCGGACGTAATCTGTCTGCCCGCAGGGCATACATATGTAAGAATTATTCTCCTTCAACCATTTTATCGACCTTGCCGGAGAAGACAAACATGATGACTCCACAGGCAATAATGACAACTGCAACTCCGCCGTATCCTTTGATAAAGTCTATCTTGGAAAGCCAGTTGTAGAGCATCGCGCTTCCCTGAGAAGCGAAGAAGATTGCCAGCGGCCAGATTCCAAGCAGCGTACCAAGCAGCTTCTTAGGAGCATACTTGCTGATGAAAGAATTCCCCAGAGGCGAGAAAATAACTTCGCCCACTGTCATAAATACCGCCGCAAGGACGATGATCCAGATACCTACTGGATCCTTTGTTCCGGAACCCGCAAGGATTGCTGCAAATACCATCGTCGCAGGAGTAAGCCCAAGGATAATGATTCCGAGAGCCGTCTTCTTGAACATTCCTAAATCTCCCTGAGGCCTCTGCCTTAACTTCGCCCAGATTCCAGCAAATACCGGACACAAGACGATACAGAGCAGACCATTCATAGAGTCGAACCACGCCGTCGGCATCGTAAAGGAACCGATGTTCCAGTTCGCCCATCCAAGACCTGCCTCGCTGGTAGGACCGAACTCGAAGTATACCGGATTGTATACCATGTACCAGATCAGCCAGAAAATACCGGAAAATGCTGTTACGATTAAAATTGCAATAACACGTTTCTTCTCAAGTTTCGTAAGAGGAGCCGTATCCTTTTCTGCCTTCTCAACATTCTCAACACGGTTATCAACAAGGAATGGTTTCTTTCCGGCATCGCCGAAGAACTTCATTCCAAAGATCCACCATACGCAGTCAACAAAGAGCGCGATCGCACACACAAGGAACAACACACGGTATCCGGCCACTTTTGCAAGAAGCGAAAGGAACGTCGTACCGCTGAAAGAACCGATGTTTACAAACGTATACTGCAGGCTGAATACGGTATCCAGCTCATCCTCGTCGGCAAGCGGGAATAAACGTCCGTTAATACCGGAAACGTTTCCTTTGAAGAAACCTGTACCTACAGCAACCAGAATAACCATCGCCCATACCATTCCGATTCCGTTCGCTTTCCATGCGCACAGATATCCCAGACCCATTAAGATCTCACCGATCGGAACAAGAAGACGGGGGCTGACCCAACGGTCGGCAATATATCCACCGATGATCGGCGTGATATAAGTAAGCGCCACCAGGTTCGCAGCCATTGTCGTCGCCACGGACTTATCCATCCCAAGTCCGCCCTTCACTGCCTCTGCGGCAATGAAAATCGTGAGTCCCCACTTGGCAGCGTAGTATGCGAGTCGTTCAAATGTAAAGGAAAGACAGCACACATAAAAGCCAAATGGAAAACTCTTTTTTGTTTTTCCCATAAGTTTTACCCTCCAATGATTTAATTTGCTTTCGTTTGGCAAAATATACAAACAAAAGCCTCCAATGGAATATATAATAGCATGATATGACCAAAAACACAATACAAACTTTTAAGAAAAGTTTAAGTAAATCTGGAAAATATTTTATAGTTTTTTTATAATCTCCCTTACAGGTCTGCCATGCGCCCCAGGATCTGCTGGTAGAACTGCTCCTGGCCTTGCTTTTGTTCCAGCACGTCCAAGATTACTCCGTCCTTTAAAAAGAGAATCCGGCTGCAGTTGCTTGCCACCTGCGGGTCATGTGTTACCATGACGATTGTCTTTTTGTACTCCTGATAGATCCGGTTCAATGCCTCAATTACGATCTTCCCCGACTTGGAGTCCAGATTGCCCGTAGGCTCGTCCGCCAGAATCAGATCTGGCTCATTGATAAGGGCGCGGCAGATAGCGACTCTCTGCCTTTCTCCGCCGGACAATTCATAGGGATACTTCTTGGTCAGATGGTCGATCCGGAAATGCTCGGCATGCTTCCTGGCGCAGGCAAAACACTTTTCTTCCTCCGCCTTGTCAAGAATCATGGGAAGCATGATATTTTCTTCCACGGTCAGGCTGTCCATCAGGTAAAAATCCTGAAAAACAAAACCGATTTCCCGGCGGCGGATATCCGCAAGCTCATCCATCCACAGTTCGTTTACCTTTCTGTCTTTAAAATACAGTTCGCCCTTCGTCGGACGGTCAATCAACCCCAAAAGCTTTAAAAGCGTCGTCTTTCCGCACCCGGACTTTCCCATGATTCCCACAAACTCATTTTCTTCAATCTGGAAATCCAGTCCCTTCAATACCTTGACCACACCATCCTCTGCCGTGGGAAGCTTATAATTACGCACCAGCTCTTCTGCTTTTAATATACTGCCCATACCTACACCTCGCCTACCTTTTTCTCAATCTGCCGGATATCCCATTCCGTCAAAAGCCACGCCAGGATACCGAACATTATCAATTCACCTGCCGCCGAAGGAATCAGCATCCTAAGAAACCTCTCCTGGACATCCTCTTCATAGAGCCTTGCCCGCAGGCTTCCGTACACCAGTCCCGCGCTTAACGTTCCTGCCACAAGCGCCGTCAGGATATAGTATACTCTAATTTCACTTCTTATAAGCGCAGTCCTCTCCTGGCGCTTCATCCCCATACAGTTCAAGAACTGTGCCTTGCGGACATTTCCTTTCTTCTCCGTCATCATCTTAATTCCAAGAAGCAGTATGGAAGCGGCAAAAAACGCTCCCCCAAGAAGCGCTGCCATGGTCTTTCGCATCCTGAGTTCTGCGTCTGCGCGCTCCTTTACCTCTGTTTTCAGATAATGGCTTTTTACCTTGGTATCGTATCTATCCTCCTGCCTGTGCCGTTCTTTGAACGCCGAAAATTCCGGTTCCAGCCTCTTTAACGCCTCCTCGTCTCCATTGATCAGCACAAGCCTTGTAGGTCCCTGGTTCGGTTCCCATCCTTCCATTTGCATCTCTTCCAAGGTCTGGATCTCACCCGTGAGGGGATTCGTCACCTTCCACTCATCCCTCGCCTTCTCAAAATAGGCATCGGAAAAAACCACCAGGTTCTCCCGCTCCCCCTGACATAAGATCCCCGTCAGGCTGTCCATCTCTTCCCCAACAATCTGCCGCACATAGTAAGAAGTCACCGTCAGGGAATGGGCGAATTCAGCCGGAAAATTATCCGGGCTGTATCCCTCGCACACAGGACCGGTATAGAGTACCGGCGTTTCCATCGGCACATAGGTATCATAACGGTCGATGGGCTGCGCCTCCGTCCCCAGATCCTGCTGGTGTACAATGTAGATTTTCTCTCCCTGGCTGTCAAGCCCTAGCTCCCGCTTTTGGTAAGCCGGATTTTGCTTCTTTTTCAGCATATGGTAGGTAGACTCGGAAATCCCGATATTCTGGCTTCCGATTCCCGCTGTATCCGACTCGCTTCCCGATACCCGTACCATGGGATACACTTCCGCCTCCACTCCGTCCGTAACATTAAGCTTCTCAAGGAGGGCATCATCCTCCTTTCCTTCCCCGGCAATCAATACCAGATCATAGGGGAACAAAGCTTCCGTATCCGTTACCAGGCGCGCCGAGAAGAACTGCACCCCGAACAGGGCGATGATGCAGGTATGCAGCACGCAAAGTCCGAAAATATACCACACCGCACTCCTGGACCGATGGTAAAAGGGATGGTGCTTTAACAGCTTTGGCAGCGCGCCCTTTCTTTTTTTTCTGTGGATCAGATATCCTGCGATCCCATATCTGAGGATCAGATAAACGCCCAGAAAGCAGTTCAGTATAAATTCTACATCCTCTGCGTTCACGTTCTTCTGGTATTCCTTTAGCCCTACCGCTATCAAATAGATTCCCGCCGCCACGAACACGATGTGGAAGCGTCTGGGGATACGCTCCTTCATCATCTGGAGATCCGTAGAACTTCCCATCCGCAAACCCACGAACAGGTCATGGGTCACAAAAAACGTTGTCAGATAGATCAGCAGCATGACAGGAACCGTCTTTACGAAAAGAAGGGGTGAAAACCAACCTGCAGGGCCGCCCGCAGTTTCCCGGAACAGCGTCACAAGCGCCACTCCAAGGATACCGCCAAAAACCAAGGAAACCAGGGCGCCGATGCCAAGCTCCAGCCCCATGCAGGAATACATGGTCTTTGTACGGATTCCAAGGGTCTTAAACACGTCATATTCCGGAAGCCGCTTTCTCAGGTAATAGAGGAGCAGCAAAACAAGCATCATAAGCCCCACCAGCCCCAGTTCCACCAGCCCCCGGAACAGAATCTCCCCAGCGCCTGCCGGATAACCAGCCCTATAGCTCATATCTCCTGCCTTTATCAGCGACTGCATCCCGAACCCTGCCACCACAAAAGCAAACACCAGTCCGTTACAGGTAAGAAGCACCGAATATTCTTTCAGGTTTCCCACGAAATTCTTCCAGATAACGACGAAAAACAGGCGGCTATACTTTCCCGGAAAATACAGGCGCCTTTTACGCTCTGCCTTCTCAAGCTTCTCCTTTTTCTCGTACTCGATCTTATCCCCCAGCTCCCGCTCCCAGATTTCTATCATCTTGCGTCCGATACATTCCACTCCTGAAAGCAGCATAAGGACGCCCGGATACAAAATTGCCTCAATCGCATTGGAGCAGACTGACCCAATCATATACTCCCACGCATTCACATAGGTAAATACGATTGCCATCAGAATCACGGCTACGTTTATATGCCAGTCCTTTCCCCAAAACATTGCCGCCAGATATATCACGCACATGACGGCAAAAATTAAATAGAACCCAAGGCTCGCCCACAGGCCTCCTGCATAGGACGGGTCCGGCAAAAGCCCTGCCCGCTCCACAATACTTTCCGCCCCTTCCGCCTTCAGACATAAGGCAAAAGAAATCAGATTATAGCGTTTCTCCCCTATCATAATCCACGGATAACACAATGCCGCAAAAATCAGCAGATACATGGTGAACGAAAATCGCCGCTGTATGCGTCTCTGCCGGTCGGAAATCTCCTTTTCCATCTTCCCCACTTCCTCTCCTACGCTGCTTTTAGTCGCCGCAAGCCTGCCTGCTTTACGGCACAATTGTCCTGTATTTTATTTCAGAGTACTTCCACTTTACAGGCATGTTCTTTCGTCTTTCTGCAATAGCTGATCCCGACTGCCAGAATCCTTCCGGTAAACTTTGGCGTTTCCCCAAGTTTCCCTCTAAAACGCAATTGATATCCCTTTGCTTTGATCTGTTCCACCGCATCCTTTGGCGTACTGTCTATCTTTAATTCAAGGATGATCCCATCGTTGTTCCTTTGATCCGGATAAAAGATAAAATCTACAAATCCCTCCCCCGCCTTATCTTCCCGTTCCACACGGTAATTGTTCCTCGCTGACAGATAGACAAGATTCACGACTGCCGACAATTCCGCTTCACTGTTATAAGAAAGGATGGGGGACTCTGTGTCATGGGCATACTTTAATATCTCTGCCATCGTCCGGACATCGCCTGCAAGAGTGGCTTTCACCATTCTTTCTGATTCTTTCGCCAGGCGATGAACGTATCCCAGAGAATCTTTGGACAACAGCAGCTTCTCATACTGTAACATTAGCTCCCTGTTGGGAATATAGACTTTCCCATCTTTATAAGTCAGCAGGCCATAGACCACCATGGCTGAGTAAACCTCATCCTTCGTCTCCAGATTCATTGACACTGCCGCATAATTCTGAACCTCTGCCCTCACCCCTTCTCCTGCAACCATCAGGACAAGATCGTCCTGGATTTCCTCAATATCGTTACGGATATAATAGAAAATCTCATCATACGGACCGGAGCTGGTCCAGTAACATGCCAGCTCATCGTCTGTTAATGCACAGACGACCGATCGCGGATTATAGATTCTGCTTCCTTTTCCCGTGTAATAACCATCATACCAGATACGTAAGTCCTCTCTGGTAATCTCTGGCTCTTGGGTATCCCGCAGATAGACCTCAAAAAGCCTGTCAACTTCATTTTCCAGAAACCCGAAATATTCACTGAATTTTTTCCGATTCGTCATATCGTATTCCAGAAACATATTCAATTCCGAACCACTGGAATATTTGGCGATCGGAAGCACTCCCGTCATATAGGCAAGTTCCACGTATGCCTTGTCCTTCAACAGAGCTTTCAAAAAGCGAAGATATTGCGCCCTGTCTTCCTCCGTAATAAAGGGCAGATGAAATACCGCATCCCACTCATCCATTACAAAAATAAACTTTTGGTTCGTTTTTTGGAAAATGCAGTTAAGGACATCCCATAAGGCATCTTCCATCCCAAGCCCCAGCTCCGGATATGCTTCTTTCAGATCTTGGTTGATTCCATCCTGTATACGTTCAATATACTGCATATACTCCATACTTTGCCTTGGAAAGTCCGTCTCACTGAAATCAATATAAATAACGTTATGTTGATTTAAATGTTTACGGTAATCCGGATTTTCTTTCCCATTGTTATCTCTTGCAATCCTAAGTCCGTCAAACAGTCTGTCGCTCTTGGCCGCCCTTCCAAAAAACGCATCCACCATATTCGCCATGACACTTTTTCCGAACCTTCTCGGCCTTGTGATGCAAAAATACCTGTTCGGTTTTCCGAGGGCTGCGATCAAGTCCCTGAGTAATTCTGATTTGTCAACAAAATATGGGTCTGAAACAATCCCGCAATATTTCTCATAAGAATTCCTGCTGTTCAGGAATCTCCCCATAGCCGCACACTCCTTCCGTCAGGGCTTTCCTGTTATTAAATGGGCCGCGTATATCCTTTCAGCCACTCCCGTTCTTCCTCTGTAAGGCGCGGCCCAATCTTTTCATACACCTGCTCATGGTAATGGTTCAGCCATTCCCGCTCATCCCGGCTCATCTCCTCCGGGTCGATTCCGTCCAGATCGATGGGGGCAAATGTTATCGTCTCGAAATACATGAACTGCCCGTACTTATTCTTCACGCCTTTTCGCACCACGAATTCATTTTCGATACGGATGCCGAACTTCCCGTCCTCATAAATCCCAGGCTCGTCCGTAATGACCATTCCCTCTTCCAGCTTGTGGTGCTCGTTCTTGCTGGGGACCACATACCAGCGGAAGCCCGTAGGCGACTCATGGACATTGGCAAGATAGCCTACGCCATGCCCCGTACCGCACTGGTAATCCAAATCCAAGTCCCAAATCGGTCCTCTCGCCAGCACGTCAAGGTTATAGCCGTAGCATCCATAAAGGAAACGCGCCCGGGACAGGCGCATCATCGCCCGCACTACCGCCGTAAAGTACCGCTTCATCTGGGCATCCACAGAACCAAGCACAAACGTCCTGGTGATATCGGTAGACCCCTCGTAATAACCGCCGCCGGTATCATTTAAGAAGAACGCCCCGTGCGACAGCGTTACGTCCGACTCCTCGCTGGGAGAATAATGCATCATCGCCGCATGGTCAGCAAATGCACATAACGGCTCAAAACTGTCCCGGATATACCCCTCCTGGGCGGCGCGCAGTTCCGTAAGCTTCTCTGCGGAACTAAGCTCCGTAATCGTCTCCTTATCGTAGCGGGTCTTGACCCAGTACATGAACTTGGTGACAGCCACGCCATCCTTAATATGCGCCTCCCGAATATTCCCAAGCTCCACCTCGTTCTTCATAGCCTTCATGAGAATGGTAGGGTTCGCCGCTTCTACAATCTTGCAGGGAATGCTCTTATAGAGGGCGTAGTTCATCATCATCGGGTCGATTAACACCGTCTCGGAAACATCCAGCGTCTTGATGTCCTCATAAATTCCATTGTAAGGATGTATCCTCACCTGATTCTTTTTAAGCTCCTCATGAATGCGGCCATCCAGTTTGGAATCATCCACATAAAGCTCTACGGTATCCTTTCTCACAATCGCATAAGAAAGCAGGAGCGGGAAGAAATCAATATCGTCTCCCCGGACATTCAAAAGCCAGCAGATATCATCCAAAGATGCGATAATATGGGAATCTGCCCCGTACTCTTCCATGGCCTTGCGCACACGGAGCAATTTCGATTCCGTACTCTCGCCGGAGTATTTCTCCTCCAGGAAAAATGCCGGTTTGTCGGAAAGGGGCGGCCTCTCCTCCCAGATAGCGTCAATCAAATCAACGGAATACTCGATGCGGATCTGTTTCTTCGCCAGCTCTTCTTCATATTCCTTTCCTTCCTCCACAGAGAGTACACGTCCGTCAAAGGCGACCGTCCCGCCCTCCGGAACGCATCCGCACAAATATTCCGTAATCGACGGCGTCTCTCCCACGAACATCTTCATCAGCCGGATACCGCTGCCTTTCAGTTCATTCTCTGCCTGGAAGAAATATCTCCCGTCCGTCCACAGCCCTCCGTCGTCTCTGGTAATGACTACCGTTCCGTAAGAACCGCTGAATCCGGAAATATACTTTCTTGCCTTAAAATGTTCCCCCACATATTCACTCTGGTGAAAGTCTGCAGTCGGCACAACATAGGCGTCAATCCCTTTTTCTGCCATAAGCGACCTAAGCGCAATAATCCTTTCTGCTACGTTCATAAATGAAACCTCCTCAGATAAAAAATCGTATATGGATACTGTAACATAAATCCATACTAAAGTACAATTTTTTATCTTGAATAGGGTAAAAAATTATGCTATGATTTGCTAGAAACTCTTTGATACTTTGAAGACTAGAATGAGGTGATACCATGGCAGCACGCATCAAAAACATGACCCAGGGGAAGCCCGCTTCCCTGATCTTTGCATTCGCCCTCCCCCTAATGGTGGGCAATGTATTCCAACAACTGTATACCGTCGTAGACACTATGGTCGTAGGAAAAGCCCTCGGCGTTGCCGCCCTTGCCGCCCTTGGCGCCGCAGACTGGCTGAACTGGATGATGCTGGGAATCATCCAAGGCTTTACTCAGGGTTTTGGAATCCTGATGGCGCAGGAGTTCGGCGCCGGCAGATACGATAACCTGCGCAAGTCCATCGGAAATGCAGCCGTCCTGTCGCTGGTATCCTCCATGGTACTGCTCCTGGCCGGGCAGTTGTTGACGCGCCCGGTCTTGAACCTCTTGCAGACACCACCGGAAATCCTTGCAGATACCTTGCTGTACCTGCGCATCATGTACCTTGGCGTCCCGGTGGTCATGGCATATAACCTGCTGGCTTCGATCCTGCGCTCCCTCGGGGACGGCAAGACGCCCTTAAACGCCATGATCGTTGCCGCTCTCACCAACATTGCGCTGGATCTTCTGTTTGTGCTGGTCTTTGGGCTCGGGATTGCCGGGGCCGCCGCCGCAACCTTAATTGCCCAGATGATTTCCAGCCTGTTCTGCCTGTACCATATCCGCAAAATCGAGCTGTTAAGCTTCACACCTTCGGATTTCCGGATGACCGGCCGACAGCTCCCCTTGCGTCTGCTGATGCTTGGATTTCCCATGGCTTTCCAGAATGCCATCATTTCCGTAGGCGGTATGATCGTACAATTCGTGGTAAATGGATTCGGCGTCATCTTTATTGCCGGTTTCACCGCCACCAACAAACTGTACGGCGTATTAGAAGTCGCCGCCACCTCCTACGGCTATTCCATGGTCACATATGCCGGGCAGAATCTTGGGGCAGGAAGGACAGACCGCATCCGCAAAGGAGTAAAATCCGCAATCCTGATTGCACTTTTGACCTCTCTGGTGATTGCAATCCTGATGCTTTTTGGCGGGAAGATAATTCTTTCGTGGTTCATCTCCGGAACGCCGGAGGAATTCGAGCAGACATTGAAGATCGCCTATTCCTATCTGGCAATCATGAGCGTCTGCCTGCCGATTCTATACACCCTGCACATTACACGTTCCGCAATCCAGGGAATGGGCAATACCGTCCTCCCTCTGGTCTCCGGCATTGCGGAATTTATCATGCGTGCCGTCACAGCCATCTTCCTTCCTATGCTAATCGGGGAAAACGGTATCTTCTATGCGGAAATCATGGCGTGGACAGGGGCCACTGTCATACTGGTAATCAGTTATTTTGCAGTGATACGGAAAATGGAAAGAATGCTCCGCAGATATTGATAATTCTGCACCCGGTGCTGATTGCATAGTAACGGTTGAAATTTTTTCTACCGCAAACGCATCCTTCCAGACCGTCCCGATATATAGCGTAAATGCAAAAAATGCGGCAGCCGCAAACAGCCATTTTCCCCACACCAATCCAAACAAAGCTGTCATGACTGCCGTATAAGCGGCAGAAAGAGCGGCAATATGGATATCCTTTAAATATGCGCCCCACTTTTGGGCCAAACAGAAAAAACATCCGACATATACAAGCAGCATTGCCCAAAACACCAGCATTTGCATCCTTCCCATAGTTTGGACCGGCATTTCAGAAGAATTTAACAGCATTTGCACAAATCCATATAGGCTTATGACAAACGGGGTCAGAATGAGCGCCGACGCATGAAAGAGCGCAAGGTGTATCCTCATATCTGCCGTAAACATTACGGCTATGTTCCGGTTAAACTGATTGGGGGTCAGCTCAAGGCTCCTTACATCCTCCAGGGTATATTCCCGGTAGTTATTCTCTTCGTTTCGCTTGGGATTCAGCAGCCCCTCTTTTTCATAATATCTGATGTTCGCTTTTGTAATTCCAACTAGGTCTTCTACTTCTTTTATTTTCATGACGACTCCTCCTTCCCTCATGGGTACATACTGTAATGCTTCCCGTGTTCCTGACCCTATCTTAAAGGATAAAGTGGGTTGAATGTCAATCTATTTTATGGAAATTTTGTTGACATCACTTATTTTTTGTACTAAAATCACAGATGTAACAGTTGTAACATACAGATGTAACAGTCGTTACATCTGTATTTCTTTACTGGACAAAATCACCCACAGAGCATCCCGTAATTCATGCCCTGTGGGTATAGATAAGGAGCAAGCACAGAATGGACAACGCAGAAAAAAATCGATTTGTAAAAAGGCAGATTACGGCTGCTCTCCTGGCAGCCCTCGAAACAAAAGAATTAAAAGACATTTCCGTCAGCCAGATTGCCGCTGACGCAGGGGTGAGCCGTATCTCGTTTTACCGGAATTTTCAGAATAAAGAAGGCGTACTGCGAGCATACATGGCGCAATTAATGAACGGCCGGATAAATGGCCCAAAGCCGGACAAAACGTATCCTGAGCCGGATATTCTTGGAGAAATATTTGCCTGTCTTGTCGAATACAAGGATTTCTTCCTCCTGCTTAGAAAACGGAACCTGCTCTATCTCCTGAAAGATATCATCATGGAAATCTTAGGGCCAAAACCAGAATCTCCGAATTTCAGTGCCTATACGTCAGCGTTCCTTGCCTATGGGCTTTATGGGTGGATTGAAGAATGGTTCGCCAGAGGCATGAAGGAATCTGCATGGGAGATGAAGGAACTTCTCAAAATCGGGATTTAGGCTTACATGGCAAAGGGCATTCCCAAGACCTTTGGAAATGCCCTCATTTTCACTTATTTCTGGTTCCGGAACTGCATCGGCGTCGTATGATAAGCCTTCTTAAACATCCGATTAAAATGCTCCACATTCTGGTATCCCACCGACAGAGCAATATTCTCCACCGTCATATTACTGCTCTTTAAGAGCGCCTTCGCTTTTTTCATCCGAATCTTCTTCACCAGCTCCCCAAACGTCAAGCCAGATTTCTCCTTAATATACTTAGATATATAAGGCTTTGACAGATAAAACTTCTCCGCCAAATCATCCAGCGTAATGTCGATATAATTTGTCTGGATATAATTCAAAATCTCAATCATCCGCTCATCCTTGCACCCTTCTGCGCTCCCAATCTCCTCAATCTTATTCACAGCCACCGTCAGGGCCTCCATGGAGGACTTGATAATATCCGCGTCAATTCCCACGCCCCAGAAGGTCTTGCCGTTGCAGACAATCCCTACATAGGCGACGGCCTTGGAGGAAGAACCTCTGGTCAGGGAATGTTCCTCATAGAAACGAAGTTCATAGCTGATATTAAAATACTGCTTAATGGCATTGCTGACCGCATCCAGACGCCCATTCCCCATTGCCGTGATGACTCTTGCCTCACCGCCATGGTTGATGGTCACGTCAGCCGTAATTCCTTCCACCTGCTTAAAATGGCACTCGTCAATATGGAACACAGGCCTGGTGTTAATATAATGATCCGAGAAAATCTGATATACCCAGTCTGGCGTCAGTTCCTTGTGAGCCTTATCCGAGACATCCTTCACCAGATATCCCACCTCTTCCCGCATCTTCTGCGGCAGATTGATGCCATGGCTCTGTTTTAGGATGTAGTTCACGCCGCCCTTGCCGGACTGGCTGTTGATACGGATGACGTCGGAGTCATATCTCCTTCCCACATCCTGAGGATCAATGGGAAGATAAGGAACCGTCCATGTATCACATTCCTTCTCCTCCCTCCAAGTCATACCCTTGGCAATGGCATCCTGATGTGAGCCGGAAAATGCAGTGAACACCAAATCCCCAGCGTATGGCTGCCGTTCATACACATGCATCCTTGTCAGCCGCTCATAGGTCTCACGGATATGCTTCATGTCTGAAAAATCAAGCCCCGGGTCTACGCCATGGGAGTACATATTCATTCCCATAGTCACGATATCCACATTCCCGGTCCGCTCTCCGTTGCCGAACAGCGTCCCTTCGATACGGTCTGCCCCGGCAAGAATCCCAAGCTCCGCCGTCGCAACGCCGCATCCCCGGT
Source organism: Lachnospiraceae bacterium (assembly GCA_910574885.1). GTDB lineage: Bacteria > Bacillota > Clostridia > Lachnospirales > Lachnospiraceae > Sporofaciens. The sequence continues at coordinate 30,920 of CAJTDD010000007.1, forward strand.
CATTGTGGGGATGCAGACAGAGAATCACGTTATCCCTGTAGTCCAGATGCTTATTCACATACTCAAGCTGGCATGCAAATACATGGGGCATGGCATTCTCCACCGTGGTAGGTATATTGATGATTGCCTTGTTATCCGCCGTCGGCCTCCACACATCCAGAACCGCATTGCAGACCTCCACGGCATAATCTACCTCCGTCCCCGGAAAACTCTCCGGGCTGTACTGGAAGGTAAAATTCCCGTCTGTCTCAGATGCAAGCTCCAGCAGAAGCTTCGCCCCTTCGATGGCAATCTGTTTAATCTCTTCCTTGCTCTTTCTGAACACCTGCTCCCGCTGCGCAACCGACGTGGAGTTATACAGATGAATCACCGCATGGGGCGCGCCCTTGACCGCCTCGAACGTCTTCTTGATGATATGTTCCCGGGCCTGGGTCAATACCTGCACCGTCACATCATCCGGAATCATATTCTTCTCAATCAACGTGCGCATGAACTGATATTCCGTCTCCGAGGCCGCCGGGAATCCCACCTCAATCTCCTTGAAGCCAATGTCCACCAACATCTGGAAGAACTCCAGTTTCTCCTCCAGGCTCATTGGCTCGATTAACGCCTGATTCCCGTCACGCAGATCGACGCTGCACCAAATCGGCGGCCGATCCACATACTCCTTCTTCACCCAGTCGTAAGTAATCTCTGGAGGCATAAAATACGCTCTCTCATATTTCTGGCAATTCTTCATAACAATTATTCTCTCCTTGCATAATATTAATCAAAAATATTGTACTTTTTTAACACCCTCTTATCCTAACATAAGAACAGCAAAAAGGAAAGTGCTAATTTTAATCACTTTCCTTGATATATTTTAATCTATTTTATTTTACTCCTGAAGCGAAGACTTTTTGGTAATCGTTACCCTTTCCTCATAGCAGGCAAAAATCTTATCAAGCTCTTCCCCGTCCTGCTTTTTCGTGAACAGGCTAATGACAGGAACAATCGCCAGCCCGCCGACCATGGCAATTACGCCGGAATTAATCGAAGACTTGAAAATATATCCAAGTACCGTCCCCCATCCAGAAACGTCTACACCTCCCAGAGTCACAAATAACTGCAAAAGTGCAATCCCGCACCCCCAGACAAAGCAGACCACCACAGAAATCTTTGTAATCCCTTTCCAGTACAGACCATAAAGGAAAGGCGCCAGGAACGCGCCGGCAAGGGCTCCCCAAGACACACCCATCATCTGGGCAATAAAAGTCACTTCCGGATGTGCGTCCTTGAAAATAGCAATCACAGCAGACACCAGAATAAAGAATACGATGAAAATCCGCATGATAGACACCTGTTTCTTATCCGACATCCCCTGTTTCGCTGCCGGCTTAATGACATCCAGAGTGAACGTAGAGCTGGACGTCAGCACCAATGACGACAAGGTGGACATGGACGCCGATAACACCAGAACGATAACCACAGCAATCACGATTGACGGCAGCGTAGACAGCATGGTAGGAACAATCGTGTCAAACAACGGCTTGCCAGTCGCCTCGTTCATCACCACTTTATCGCCGTACAGACGCCCGAAACCGCCCAGAAAATAACATCCTCCCGCTACGATAATGGCAAATACCGTTGAAATCACCGTACCTTTATGTATATCCTTTTCGCTCTTGATGGCATAAAACTTCCCGACCATCTGGGGAAGCCCCCATGTACCTAGAGAAGTCAGAACCACCACAAACAGCAAGGCAAGTGGATCTGGACCAAGGAAAGCCGAATATGCGCCCTGCCATCCGGCATCCCCTGTGATTGATGCCAGCGATTTCGTCGCCTCTAAAAGCCCGCCGTTCTCAGATAAGACCGCCCCGATTACGGCACAGATTCCAAACAGCATAATAATCCCCTGAATAAAGTCATTGATTGCCGTCGCCATATATCCGCCGAAAATGACGTAAAATCCCGTGAGTACAGCCATCACTGCAATTACCATCCAATAGGGGATATCGAAGACCAAACCGAACAGGCTGGATAACCCGTTATAAAGGGACGCAGTATAAGGAATCAGGAAAATAAATACAATGACGGAAGCCGCAACTTTAAGGGGAACAGAATCAAACCGCTTTCCAAAGAAGTCCGGCATGGTCTTTGCGTCGAGGTGCTGAGTCATGACACGGGTTCTTCTTCCCAGAATATTCCAAGCCAGAAGCGAGCCGATAAATGCATTGCCAAGCCCCGCCCAGGTAGCAGACATGCCGAAATTCCATCCAAACTGTCCGGCATACCCCACGAAGATGACCGCCGAAAAGTAAGACGTTCCGAATGCAAATGCAGTCAGCCAGGGACCTACGCCTCTGCCTCCCAATACGAACCCATCTACGTCCGTTGCATGTTTCCTTGAGTAGAACCCTACATAGATCATGACGGCAAAGAATACGACCAGCATGATCAGACATAATATTTCTTTTGACATCTCTCTTTCCTCCAAATCCTATATTCTTTCTTTACTTTAAACCGTAAAACTTTAAACCGTCACGCTTTAAAGCACTAAATTTCTACTTGCTTATCTTATCACTTCTGTTTTTACATGTCAATATTTTTTATAATTATGAATAAAAAAATAGAGATAAAAAACGGATGATAATAATCTTGAAAAAAACACAATATTTTCAAATAAATTGCATTGAAACTCTTTACTCTTTTGCAAATGAATGATATCTTTATAGTGTAAATAAATAATTATGGAGGACGTTTAAAATGGCAAGAAGAAAGGTAGAAGAGAAAAATTATCCAGAATTAATTGAGTTGGCAGAGGAAAGAATCGAAGCGTTATCCGCAGAATTAAAGCAGGAAAAAGCGAACCTCAAACAATTAAAAAAAGACCAGGTTCGTTATGATGCAATGGTTGAAAAACAAAAAAAACAGGCAGAGGTACAAAAGGCTGCCGAGATGCTGGTTGCATCCGGAAAAAGCCTGGAAGAGATCGAACAATTTCTTGCAAACTAGTATCACATACCAACATTGGACAAAGCCTTTTTAGGGTATCAGAGTATCAATAAAACCTGCCTTGTATTCGTCATTATCAAGGCAGGTTTTATGCTTCATTCATCTAATTTTTATACGATTCCCTGTGCCGTCATCGCCTCTACAACCTTCTCAAAACCTGCGATATTCGCTCCTACCACATAGTTTCCCTCCGCATTGTAACGCTTCGCAGCATCCACCATATTGTGACAGATATTCACCATAATATCTTTCAGTTTCGCATCCACTTCTGCAAACGTCCAGCTCAGACGTTCACTATTCTGGGACATCTCCAGTGCAGACGTCGCCACGCCGCCGGCATTCGCCGCTTTACCCGGCGCAAATAATACGCCATGCTCCTGTAAGTACTCCGTCGCCTCCAATGTTGTCGGCATGTTCGCTCCTTCCGCTACAGCCATACATCCATTCTCTACCAGCATCTTCGCATCCTCAAGATGAAGTTCATTCTGCGTCGCACACGGAAGGGCCACATCCACCTTCACAGACCATACGCCCCGGCCTTCATGGTACTCAGAATTCGGGCGGTACTTCTTATACTCTGTCAGCCTTGCACGGTTGACTTCCTTAATCTCCTTTAACGCCTCCACATCAATTCCCTCCGGATCATATACCCATCCGTTGGAATCACTGGCTGTCACAACCTTAGCTCCTAATTCCTGTGCTTTTTTTGTTGCATAGATTGCCACGTTCCCGGAACCGGATACGGCGACCGTCTTGCCTGCCAGTTCCTTTCCATTCAGTTTCAGCATCTCCTCTGTCAGATACAGAAGCCCATAGCCGGTAGCCTCCGTCCTCGCAAGAGAACCGCCGTAGCTTAACCCCTTTCCGGTCAGTACGCCTTCATATAAGCCGCGAATCCGCTTATACTGACCAAACAGATAGCCAATCTCCCGCGCACCCGTTCCGATATCTCCCGCCGGAACATCCGTATCCGCACCAATATATTTGCAAAGTTCTGTCATAAAGCTCTGGCAGAATGCCATTACTTCTCTGTCTGACTTGCCCTTGGGATCGAAATCAGAACCACCTTTTCCGCCGCCAATCGGAAGGCCTGTCAAGGAATTCTTAAAAATCTGCTCGAATCCCAGGAACTTAATAATTCCAAGGTTCACAGACGGGTGAAGACGCAATCCTCCCTTGTATGGCCCAATCGCACTGTTAAACTGTACACGGTATCCTGTATTCACCTGAACCTGTCCCTTGTCGTCTACCCAAGGTACACGGAACTTAATCTGTCTCTCCGGCTCTACCAGTCTCTCAAGTAAGGCGTCTTTCCGGAACTTGTCTTCGTTCGCCTCTACCACCACTCTCAATGACTCCAATACTTCCTTTACTGCCTGGTGGAATTCTGGTTCAGCAGGGTTTTTCGCCACTACTTTCTCCAGGACTTCATCAACATATGACATACCTTTCTACCTCCTAAATCTAATTTTCTTCTCTATTATTTTAAATGTTTTTTATCCGGAACACAAGGTTTTTTTCATCATTTTTTTGATTTTATGCAACTTTGCTTTTGTTTTCTTTCATTTCTATTCAAATATTGTAGATTTTACACGACTCGAAACCGCTATTTCTGCAATAGAGCACACTCTAAATTTCATTTCTTAGTCTTGTCATCCATTGTTGTGAACTACAAAAATACGCCCGGCATACTGTCCCATATCATAAACAGACAGTATGTCAGGCGTACCCATTATGCAAGCTGACGGATACAATCCATCGCCAGCGTATAATCCTTCTTTACCCGCTCTAACAACGGCGCCACGTCTTCACCATACTCCTGACCATCTCTCAAACGGTCGGCAAGTTCAGCCGATGAATGATAGAGAGCCGTAATCGACAAATTCTGGCACACACCTTTCAGCGTATGCGCCGCCCGGAACGCCTCGGTCATATCTCCTGCTTCCATGGAATTCATCAGTAGCTCATAGCTCTTGTCGTTCAGCAGTTTCAGTACGAACTTCTGGATTCTCTCATCCTTTCGAAGCCTACCCAATACATCCTCGTAGTCTGCACCCATCGCCTCATAGCATTCTCTTACAGTCATTTTTATTCTCCTCCTTTCTTTCTAAGAACACGCTATTTATGATAAAAACAATAGTTATTCCTTCCGCCTCGCTTAACCTCATACAACGCCTCGTCCGCCATATGGAATAACGTATCATAACTGCCTCCGCAATCCTTCGCACACGAAATTCCCATGCTGACACTGATGTTAAACTTCTCATACCTCGTGGACAACAGACGGAAAATACGCTTCACAGGAGGCTCTATCTCATCCTTATAAGGCATGAAAATCAGGAACTCATCACCGCCCATCCGTGCAACAATGTCAACCGGTCTGGTGTTGTTCCTAAGCTTATCGGATACGAATTTCAGCACCTCGTCTCCGAACAGATGTCCATAGGTATCATTCGCCAGTTTGAAATGATCCAAATCAAATATAAGGAGAAGGAACTTCTTTTCTTCATCCTCGTTAAGCCGTGCGATAATCTGGGCTTTCGCCGCTTTATGGTTCAGAAGTCCGGTCAGGGAGTCATGGGCAGCCATCACTTCCAGATGGTTCATCTTCTCCATGTCCTCATGGATATCCACAATCTTGCCGATTGCCCCCACATACTCCGGCGGCTCCCAACTTCCCCACATGGACCGGGCAATCACCTTGCTCCACCGTTCCTGCCCGTTAATGTTCAGTACATATTTCTCCTCCACCACAGGCTCCTGAGGCGACGTCTTCTCAAGCCTGTTCAGCAGATGCTCAAAATCATTCTGCGTAAATACATCCGTGCCGAAATTATCTTTCCGGGGATTCATAATTGTCTCCGGCATATTCAGGTAATTCGCTCCCCACTCTGACAGGATCAGCATTTCCGGAGATACCGTATACTCAAACTGGATCTCTTGGGACAGCTCTGCAAAGAACTGGTATTTTACCCGCTCACGCTCCAGAAGCTTTAATGTACGGTCTGAAACATCCAGTTCTCCCTTCTCTACCATCTGCTCCACAGCATCCAGGACCTCTTCCTGCATCTTCTTGCCCTCGGAGCGCATCCGCATCTCTTCCTTGAGCGCGCCTGAGATATCCTTGAGACACTCCATAAGAGTCGGGTTAAATACGCCGCATTCGCCGTTCAGGATCATCTCAACGGCCTTGTCGTGGGAATACGCATCCTTATACACACGCTTGCTGGTCAGTGCGTCATAGACGTCCGCCAACGCCACGACCTGCGCTGCAATTGGAATCTCATCACCCTCCAAACCATCCGGATACCCTCTCCCGTCATATCTCTCATGATGCCACCTACAGATCTGGAATCCCAAGCGGATCAGCGGTTCATTTTCCCGGAACGGGATATTACTCAGAAGCCTGGCGCCTTCCGCCGCATGCTCCCGCATAATCTCATACTCCTCGTCTGTCAGCCGTCCCGGCTTATTCAGCACCTCGGACGGTATAGAAATCTTACCGATATCATGGAGCGCCGACGCATTGCAAATCAAAGAAATATCTTCCGTAGAAATCCCATACAGGTTCTTTTTAATCAGCCATTTCAGGATCAGCTCTGTCAGCATCCGGATATGTAAAACATGCAGGCCGCTCTCACCGTTACGGAACTCCACGATATTAGACAGAATCTCAATCATGAGCTTGTTGTCATTCTCTTTTTCCATAATCTGGTTTGTCACCATATGGGACAATTCTTTCTGTTTGGTAAAAAGAATGATCGTATTAATGACCCGCCGCCGCACAGTGCGCTCGTCAAACGGGCGGCTGATATAATCCTGTACCCCCAGGTCATAAGCGCGGTCCACATATGACGGGACATTCTCCGCAGAGATCATGATAACCGGAACATCCTTAATCCATCCGTTTTTATTCATAACCACCAACGTCTCAAATCCGTCCATAACCGGCATCATAATATCCAGGAGGACCAGCGCAATCTCCTGCTCCCTGTCATGCAGGATTGCCGACGCCTCCATCCCGTTTTCCGCCTCTAATATCTCATATTCATCCGAAAGCATATCCGATAACAGCGAACGGTTAATCTCCGAATCATCAACGATCAAAATCTTTTTCATTTCAAAAATATTCTTCTTTTTACTCATCGAAATCTCTTCCTCAATCTTCAGCCTTCCAATTTATTGATATAGATTTTTAATTTAAATATGTTTTCAAAAGTTTCATTAACTTCTGTATGTCGATTGGCTTCGCTACATGTTCATTCATGCCGCACTCAAGACAATGCTGGATATCCTCCGAGAACGCATCTGCCGTCATGGCAATAATCGGCAGGTTTGCATCCGGCCTGTCAAGTGAGCGCAAAGCTTTTGCCGCCTCATATCCGTTCATGACCGGCATCCGGATATCCATCAGGACCACGTCGTAATACCCCGGCTCTGACTGACTGAACTTATCTACACAGATCTTTCCGTCCTCCGCCCAGTCAACCTCAAATCCGACTTCCGTAAGAATCTCATGGGCAATCTCCCAGTTCAGCTCATTATCTTCCGCTAACAAGATATGAAGCCCCTCGAAATGCAACTGCTCCGCCTCCTGTTTCTCTTCCGGGACGCTGCCTCCCATGTACTTGCTAAGCCCAAGATAGAGATTGGACTTGAATAATGGCTTGGAGATAAATCCATGTGCCCCTGCGGCGCGGGCCTCATCTTCAATATCGCTCCAGTCATATGCGGAAATGATGAGAATCGGAAGCTCATCGCCCACAATCTTGCGAATCTCTTTGGTCGTCTCCAAACCGTTCATCCCTGGCATCTTCCAGTCTAACAGCACAACGTCATAAGCCGTATGTTTCCTATAATGCTCCTCAACCATCCGGACTGCACACTCCCCGTCCAGCGCCCATTGGGCATCCACGCCAATCTCCTTCAATGCCGACGCCGCGCTGCGGCACAAGTCCTCATTATTATCCACAACCAACAGACGCCATGGCGGCAGGATCATATCTACCTCTTCAACGGCCGCCTTCTCAAAATCCACTACAATATGGAACTCACTTCCCACGCCCTGTTTGCTCTCAACCCCGATGGTTCCTCCCATCATATCCACAATTACCTTGGTAATCGACATGCCAAGCCCAGTACCTTCTATCTTCTGTACCTTAGAGTCCTCCCTGGAAAACGTGTCAAATATCTTGTTCTGGAATTCCTGGGACATTCCGATTCCCGTATCCTTCACACGGAAATGGCAGCGTACATGGCTGCTTCCTAACGGAGAATCTTCCTGCTCCAGATACACATTAATTCTGCCATCCGTCGGCGTAAATTTAATCGCATTAGACAGAAGATTGATAAGCACCTGATTCAGGCGCACACTGTCACAGTATACATTCTCTGCCTGGATATCCCTGATAAAGATATCAAAATGCTGTCCTCGCTCCCGAATCTGAGGCTGTACGATATTCACAATACTTTCCATTGTCTCCCGCAGCGAGAGTACGTCAATATTCAGCGACAGTTTCCCACTCTCAATCTTAGACATATCCAGCACGTCATTGATCAATCCCAGCAAATGTCTGCTTGAAAGGCCAATCTTTTTTAAACAGTCCCGTACCCTGTCCGGATCTTCCACATTTGCCAGCGCAATTGCCGTCATTCCCACAATCCCGTTCATCGGAGTCCGGATATCATGACTCATGCTGGACAAAAACTCACTCTTTGCCTGACTTGCCCGGAACGCCTTCTTCTCTGCCTTCTCAAGCTCCCGCAGCTGCTGCTGTGACAAATTATAATACCGGATAAAGATAATTGCCAACGCCAGCAGAATCACACCGCATGCCGCCAACACCGTAATCTGCTGTACGCGGTTCAGCTTCATGATGACTCCATCCAGGACACCATAAGGCATGACGGACACCAGATACCAGTCCGTCCCTTCCAGAGGAGCCGCATACATATGCTGGTGGATTCCGGTCTTATCAATCATCAGCGCGGAATAATTCACGCCATGTTTAATGGAACTCTTAAACTGACTGATGTATTCCTCAGGGGTAGACGGGCTCTTATCCGAAACAGTCTCATCAATACGTGTAAAATAATTCTCACGGAAAGCATTGCCCGAACGTACCACAAACTCCCCGTCCTTGCGGATAATATGGGAATAGACCATAGTTCCGTCCCCTTCCAGGACCAGGGCATTCTCCAGATATTCCATCGGTATCCCTGCTACCACTACGTCGCTTTGCCCCCCATCTCCCATCGGGTAGGACGCATCCACCACCAAAAGAAGCAGCTTCGTCCCGTTCTCGTCATAACCGCTTGTAATAATCTTCTCTTCTATATTCAAGGTATCCTGGAATTCCTCTTCACTTAGGAATTCCACTTCTCCGCCGTAAATGGTCTCATGCCCGCCATCTTTCCGGTAGATGCCAAAATGTACGAACTCGCGGACCTCTGCGCTTAAACGCAGCTCCGCAAGCATCTCATCGCCGTAAACCGCCTCTTGCGGCGGAGTACGCTTAATCACAGCACGCACCCTTGATACCTGAAGATCGATTACAGCGTTAAATTTCTGCTGCAACTGGACGCTCATCTCAGACATATAAAGCTGGCCGACCTCATTAATCGCATCATAACTCTTTTGGCTCATTGCCGAACCAAGCCAGAGAAAAATGACGATACACAATACAACCAGCCCACACACACTGCTTATTAGAAACTTTTTTGTCTTTTTAAACATGCTTATATCCCTCTTCTTAGTTCCTATCTTCTACGGCGCGCCGTGCTTTTGGACTTCGCCTTACATAATTTTATCTCAAAATGAAAGCATAAATATCTGCATCTTACCAGATTCATTATAAACAATCCTACCTGTGAAATCAATTCCTTTCTGAAATTTCTCTGTTTCTTATCTATTTCTTATGATTTTCCCACGGTTTCACCACCACAATTCGTCACCATTATTTTAAAATGCCATTGCAATTCACGAATCATCATGATAGAATAGGTCTAGTCAAATGGATTTACTTCTATAAGGAGGAATTTTTCAAGTCATGATCCTAAAGAATTGTAACTCATGCATCGTCTATGAACCAGGGTCCGATACGGAGATCCTGCTGAAAGCCAGGGTCAAGTGCGCAGAGGATAAGATTACGCTTCATTTTGAGGATGAGAGCGGTCTGGACGAACATATCGATCGGCTTAGGATTGATTTCTGCGACAGCCAGGTTGGTTATGTTAAGACGTTCAGCGAACTTGAAGTGAGGAAGAATACAGACCCTTACATACTGGAGCCATGGATTGCCGACTGCAAGATTCTGGAGTTGATTGAGATTCTGCAACGTCAGGAGGAACTTAGGGTACGGATGGCGAAAGAGGTGTCTTTACTATCCGAAAACCATGGTCCTTTCACCGGTGTTATCCAGAATATCAGCGTGGGCGGCGTCTACCTGACGACGAACCAACACCTGGACATAGGGGAACATATTGAATTCGAGTACAGCTTTATGAAGAAACCTCAGGAGGTGCAGGCTTCCATCTTACGCGAGACCATCATCCGGGATAATTATTTCGGTTATGGATGTCAATTTGAGAATATGCATAAGAATGCCGAGCGAGATATCCGCCAGTTTGTATACCGGCAACAGCTTAACAAGATGTGGTAATTAAAAAACTGCTTCAGGCAGTTTTTTTGTTTGCTTAAAACCAAACTTACAGGTATGGTGAAAAAAAGGGCAAAGCACAGCCTCATGCCTTCTTTGTGTGCTGTGCCTTGTCCTGATTCCCTTCTATCTAAAATATGCAACTCCCGACTCAAAGAGTTTAAGATCCTGTTCCCCGTATATATTCATTGCTACAGACCTTGCACGTCTCTCCGAGTGCGCCATCTTGCCGAATACCCGTCCGTCCGGGCTGGTAATCCCTTCAACCGCACAGTAAGAGCCATTCACATTCCACTCCTCGTCCATGGAGATATTTCCATCCGGGTCACAATACTGTGTCGCCACCTGCCCATTGGCAAATAACTTCTCAAGCCACTGCCCATTGGCTACGAAACGCCCCTCTCCATGGGACGCCGGGTTCGTATAGACGCCGCCCAGCTCCGCCTTCTGAAGCCATGGCGACTTGTTCGTCACTACCTTCGTATACACCATCTTTGAGATATGACGTCCAATGGTATTATAAGTCAGAGTCGGCGAATCTTCCTTCTGCCCTGTTATCTCTCCTCCCGGAACCAGCCCCAGTTTTACAAGAGTCTGGAAACCGTTACAGATTCCAAGCACAAGACCGTCGCGCTCATTCAGAAGCTTCTCTACGGCTTCCTTCATCTTCGCATTCTGGAACGCCGTTGCAAAAAACTTCGCAGAACCGTCCGGTTCATCTCCTGCACTGAATCCTCCTGGGAACATAATAATCTGCGACTGACCGATAGCCTTCTCAAAGACACTCACAGAGTCCAGGATATCCTCTGCATTCCTGTTCCGGAACACCCGGACTATCGTCTTCGCACCTGCCCGCTCAAATGCCTTCGCGCTGTCATACTCACAATTCGTTCCCGGAAAGACCGGAATAAAAACGGTGGGCTGTGCAATCTTATGGGTGCAGATATGGACGTCTTTCGTCTCATAAAGCCCCTTCTCAATCTTCACATCCTGCCCCTTTGCGCCCGAGTTCGTCGGAAATACCTTCTCAAGAGTTCCCTTCCATGCCGCTTCCGCTTCTGATTCGGCAATCCTGACGTCACGGTAGGAGAACGCAGCGTCATCCGTCACCTCTCCGATTACCGTATAAGTAATCCTAAGCTCCCCTACCTTTTCTGCCGGCACCTCTGCAATGATATCACCAAATGCCGGTGTAAACAAATCCCGTTCATCCACATTATGTTCAATCTTTACGCCCATCCGGTTGCCGAACGCCATCTTGCTGACTGCGGCTGCAATCCCATGCCTGTCAAGGGCATACGCAGATAAAATCCTTCCCTCACGGATATCTTGCGTAAACTTCCCGTACTGTTCCATTACCTGTCCGTAAACCGGGATATCATACTCGTCCGTCATTGTGCGCAGCCATACCAGCTTACTGCCCGCACGTTTTAACTCCGGCGTAATGACATCCTTTTCCTGCGCCACGTCTACGGCAAAAGATACCAGTGTGGGCGGTACGTCAATATCCTCAAAAGTTCCTGACATACTGTCCTTGCCTCCGATAGATGGCAGCCCAAAACCAAGCTGCGCATCATACGCACCCAGAAGTGCGGCAAACGGCTGGCTCCATCTGTGAGGGTCTTCTGTCATACGCCGGAAATACTCCTGGAACGTAAACCGGATCTTGCTGTGGTCGCCGCCCGCTGCGACAATCTTCGCCACAGATTCCGTCACGGCGTAAATTGCCCCATGATATGGGCTCCAGGTTGAAAGGTACGGATCAAAGCCATAACTCATCATCGTCACCGTATCACAGTCGCCCCCAAGCACCGGAAGCTTCGCTACCATCGCCTGCGTCTCCGTCAGCTGATACTTGCCTCCATGAGGCATGAACACAGACGACGCCCCAATAGAACCGTCGAACATCTCCACAAGCCCCTTCTGGGAACAGACATTCAAATCCCCAAGCGCCGACATCCAGCGTTCTCTTACGTCACCAACCTCTTCTCTCACAAGGATATTGTCCTTCCTGCTTGGGATATCCACTGCAACCTTCGTTTCCTGATGCGCCCCGTTTGTATCCAGAAATGCGCGGGAAAGATTCACAATCTCCTTTCCCCTCCATGACAGCACAAGCCTCGGTTCCTCTGTTACGACTGCGACACAGGTAGACTCCAGATTCTCTTCTTTCGCATATCCCATGAACTCATCCACATTTTTCGGGTCCACAACCACAGCCATACGCTCCTGAGATTCTGAGATAGCGATCTCCGTGCCGTCAAGGCCTGCATACTTCTTAGGAACTTTATCCAAATCCACCCTAAGACCGTCTGCGAGCTCCCCAATCGCCACGGACACTCCGCCGGCGCCGAAATCATTACACTTCTTAATCAGTCTGCTGACTTCCTCACGGCGGAACAAACGCTGGATTTTACGTTCTGTCGGCGGATTTCCTTTCTGCACTTCGGCTCCGCAGGTCTTCGTGGATTCCTCCGTATGCACCTTTGAAGAACCGGTTGCGCCGCCGCAGCCATCCCGACCGGTACGTCCGCCAAGCAGAATGATGATATCTCCCGGGTCGGAAGTCTCACGGATTACGGCACGTCTGGGCGCAGCCCCTAACACAGCTCCGATCTCCATGCGCTTCGCTACATAATTTGGATGGTAAATCTCCTTCACTGCTCCGGTGGCAAGCCCTATCTGGTTTCCGTAGGAGCTATAGCCATGGGCAGCCTCACGGACAAGCTTTTTCTGAGGCAGTTTCCCCTTCATGGTGTCGCCCACAGATACGGTAGGATCTGCCGCACCGGTCACACGCATCGCCTGATAGACATAGGTACGGCCTGACAACGGGTCGCGAATTGCCCCTCCAAGACAGGTTGCCGCACCTCCGAACGGCTCAATCTCCGTCGGGTGGTTATGGGTTTCATTCTTGAAGTTTACAAGCCACTCTTCCTCTGCGCCGTCTACCTTGACAGGCACAACGATACTACATGCATTGATCTCGTCAGACTCTTCCTGGTCATTAAGCTTCCCTTCCCGCTTCAGCTTACGCATCGCCATCAATGCCAGATCCATCAGACATACGAACTTGTCCTCTCTCCCTTTGAAGATCTCACTGTGATCCGCCAGATACTTCCGATAGGTCGCTTCCATCGGCTCCCTGTAATCCCCGTCTCCAAAGGATATCTCCGTAAGCTCCGTCGAAAATGTGGTGTGTCGGCAGTGGTCAGACCAATAGGTATCAAGAACACGGATTTCCGTCATGGTCGGATCTCTATCTTCCTGTCCGTTAAAATAATTCTGAATATGCAGGAAATCCTTGAAGGTCATCGCAAGCCCCAGAGAATCATATAATTCCTTTAATTGATTCTCCTCCATATCCTTAAACCCGCCGAACACTTTCACATCCTCCGGCTCGTCAAACTTAGCGACCAGCGTATCCGGCTTCTCCATCCCAGTCTCTCTGGAATCAACCGGATTGATGCAGTGTGCCTTTATCCTCTCGAATTCTTCATCTGAGATCATTGCGTCCTTTCCCTGGATCACATACGTCGTCGCCGTCTGAATCACAGGCTGCTCATCTTCCTTGATGAACTGTACACACTGAACCGCCGAATCCGCCCTCTGGTCAAACTGTCCCGGCAGGAACTCCACCGAGAACGCCCGACAGGATTCAGTCATTGGGAAATCTTCCTGATACAACATATCCACCGGAGGTTCCGCAAAGACACCCCGGCATGCTTTCTGAAACGTCTCATCCGAAATATTCTCCACGTCATAGCGGATCAGGACACGCACATTCTCTACATCCCGGATACCGAGATAACTGCTGATCTCATGCCGCAGCTCCTTCGCCTGCACTCCAAAGCCTTCTTTCTTCTCTACATACACTCGTCTTACTTTGCCCATACCTTCTCCTCCATACCTGATTTTTCTGCTGTTTTTGCCATATATCACCAGCCAACCGACTGTACTAACCTATTGTACCATATTTTTGTATAATAGAAAATGGACTTCCGCCAGATTATGAATACAATCCCTAAAGCCGCAGTCATCCCAAGAAACGTCACCCCAATCCTTATCACCATATCGGAAAAGAAACCTTCCGGGAGCATCCGTATCATATAGTCTTCACTGGGGTTAAACATCCACAGATCATTGTCGAAAAAAATCTCATGGAAAATAGTAAAACACCGTGTAAAATCTACGGTAAATGCAACGGCAAGCAGACTGCCCCAAGCAAGCCATATGAGGACTGCCCTAAGATAAGCCTTAGGGAGGAGCCTCTTAAAGTCCGCCTTCCAAAAAACCGCTCCAAGAAGCAGCAATAATGCAGCCGCGGCACACCCATTCCTAAGCCGCAATCCTCCGAGAAACAGGTCGCGTACTTCTCCCATATGAAAACGGTCCTGCTCATTAAAAAAATCCTGCTCCCTGCCGTCCACTTCCGTCACAATGGACAGCTCCTCCTCCCTTCCAATCAGATAATCCATCATATAGTCCGTCACCTTCATGACATCGTCAAGCTTCATGCCAAGCGAATCTGTAACATGATATTTCTGATATTCTTTCTCATAGAATTTATAATCCGGATCTCCATAGATCGCCAGTTGAAAACTGGTCAGAAGCATTGCAAAGATTACCAGCATCATCCCAAAACATGCCAAACAATCTGCTGCAAAGCCCCTTCTGGTCCCTTCCCTTGTTATCATTCTTCCACTATCTCCTATTCCGTCTCACTCTGTTTCTTCCAGAACTCCTCCATCTGCCCCGCCACCGTATCTACAGAACAGACGCCATACTCCCTCCACTCTCTCGGGAATGTCTCCTGATACCTTCCATCGCCGAACCGCTCGTCCAACAGAAGAATCACACCCCGGTCCTCATCCGTGCGGATTACCCTCCCCGCTGACTGAAGCACCTTGTTCATACCTGGATAGAGATATGCATAATCAAATCCCCGGTATCCAAGGGCGTCAAAATAGGATTTCAGCAATTCCCTCTCCCGGCACACCTGCGGAAGCCCCGTACCGACAATCACGGCTCCGATTAACCGGTCCTGCACAAGGTCTATGCCTTCAGAAAAAATCCCGCCCATCACACAGAACCCTATCAAGCTGTTCCTGCGGGTTTCCTCAAAATTTTCAAGGAAAATCTCCCGTGCCTCCTCCGTCATATGACGGGACTGCATCACGTATTCAATCTCATCTCCCGCTTCTCCCTCCCTAAGAATTCCAAGAAATTCCTCATACACTTCCTCCATGAATTGGTAGGATGGGAAAAATGCCATATAATTCCCCGCTTTTGCCTGAGCGACACGAATCAGGTATCTTGCATACCGCCGGTACATCTCCCCGCACCGCCTGGTATACTTCGTACTGACGTCCATCCCAAGAAGAAGCCTTCTGTTCTTGGGATCAAAAGGAGATTCTGCATAAATCGCATAATCCTCCTTCGATGTACTGAGAAGCTTCCTATAATAATGGATTGGGAGAAGTGTTGCAGAAAAGAACACGGTACTGTTCCCCTTATCCAGAAATTCCTTCAGGCAGTTCGCCGGATTCACGCAGAACAGGCAGAGTTTGAATCTCCCTGTATCCTCAAGTTCTGAGTAAATCATGTAATTTTCATCCAGCCTGTCATGGATATCGAGAAACATTCTTACTGTGAAATACAAATCCAGCGTCTCTTTGTGAATCTCCTCATCCCTGCACTCTTCCAAAAACCGCTCCAGCTCCGTCATCAGCGACATTAATTTCATATAAACATGTGAGACACTGTTCAATACCTGACATCCCTCACACTCTCTTTTCAGGGCAAGCAACTGCCGGTTGCATTCTTCCAGCCTTCCCGCCAGCTTTTTGTCTCTCAGCTTGACCAGTTTCTTAATCTTCAGGAAATCCTCCTTGTAAATATCGGCGCTATACATCTTCCTGCCCCGCTCCACAAGATTATGGGCTTCGTCAATCAAAAACAGATATTCTCCTTTATTCCCCTCTCCAAAAAATCTCCTTAGATGGGCATTGGGGTCAAATACATAGTTGTAGTCACAGATAACAGCATCCGCCCACTCCGATACGTCCAGGCTCATCTCATGGGGGCATACCTTCCACTTTCTCGCCTGTTCCTCTAAAATCTCCCGATTCAGTTCATCGGAAGCCGTAATCAACTCATATACTGCATCATTCACCCTATCATAATGTCCTTTTGCATAGGGACAGGCATCCGGGTTGCAATTCGTCTCCTCACAGAAACAGATCTTCTCCTTCGCCGTAAGGACAATGACCTTCATCCGCAAGCACTGTTCCCTAAGCGTCTCGAATGCCTGCCACGCAACCGTCCTGGTAATCGTCTTCGCCGTCAGATAGAATATCTTTTCTCCAAGCCCTTCCCCCACTGCTTTCACAGCCGGGAAAACGCTGGAAATCGTCTTGCCTACCCCTGTAGGAGCCTGGATAAACAGCTTCTTCTTCCGTAAAATCGTCCGGTATACGGAAGATACCAATTCCTTCTGTCCCTCCCGGTACGAAAACGGAAACTCCACCTTCTTAATCGAAGCATCCCGCTTCGATTTCCACTCAATCTGGTATCTCGCCCACTTCTCATAGCGTCCCAATATATCCAGAAACCATGCCTTCAATCCATCGAATCCATAGACACTTTGGAATCGCTTAATCTCCTCTGTCTCCAGATTGCAGTACGTCATCTGCACCCCAATCTCTTCCAGGCCATGGCTGCATGCATAGATATATGCATAACACTTGGCCTGTGCCAGATGTACTTCCACCGGTTCTTCCAGATACTCCAACTCCCTGAAAATCCCCTTAATCTCATCAATCACGATTCCTTCCGGACACCGGATCACCCCGTCTGCACGTCCCTCTACCAACAATGAAAAACCATTGCAGGCTTCCTCATGTTTGAGAGGCACCTCCGCCTGGTATTCTGCCCCCATCTTCCTTTGAATCTTCCTGTGAATCTTCCCGCCAAGCAGCATGGCATCCCGATCTGCCCCTGCTGCCCGATTGTCAATATCACCGCTCCTAAGAACAAATTCCACCAGATTCCTCACGGAAATTCTGATTAACGGCTGCTCCTTGTCCATATGCACCAATTCCATCCTCTCCACTCAGGGGTACCGCGTATGCCATGAAACACACTCCCTATCCTTTGAGTAGTATAACTCTGACTATTATACCATGGCGTTGCGGTTTACAGTGCATTTTTTTTCATCCCTTGAAACTCAACCATATCTTCCCGGTACCGGTAAGGAAGATTCTGCCTCTGGCATCTGGGATTTATACGGGATTCAATGGCAATCGTCTGGCAGAATCCCGTCCACAGCCTTGCATATTCCTCTTCTTTGTCGGAGACATTCTCAAAAACCTCTGCATCAAACTTCTCTCCCCATACCAGAACCCACTTTTTCCCTGCCTCGTGGACTGCGAACATCTTATGGTTCTTGTCATGGATCATCCAGTTCTCTACCGGGAGCCGGTCTTCAAAATGTGGCGCCAGACAGGTTAAAATCTGGTTCTTAGGCGCTATCTCAGCGTACAGGACACCATTTCTCAATTCCCGGAACCTTAGAAATCCCTTGTAGCTGTGGGCCTCTCCAAACACATTCCTGCTAAGTTCAAATACCCTCTCCACCTTGGGATGGCCGAGATGATCCATGATCTTCGTACTGTCCGGAAGACCTCTGGCGGCAAGCATCGTTCCTAAAACCGCATCTCCCTTCCCCTTATCCTCCGACATTACCGCATGGTAAATTGCCCCATATGCATGTTCTCCCAGATGCTTCTTAATCAACGCCTCCACCGCGCAAGCCTTGCGCTTTGTCTCTTCCACTTCGACATAATCGCAGAACAACTGGAAATCCAGCATGCCGCGCAGAGCAATCTCACAGTCGTCTTCTCCCTTTCCTGCTTTCCAGGCATCATAAATCCCGGAAAAAATCCCCGTTACCGTATCGTTACACACATAAACTGTTTTCATATCCACCTCTATATCAAATCACAACTTGCCTGAATTTCCATCTGCCGCGTTGGATTAGGTCATATAAATGTGTCAGTACACTAATTACAATGCCATCTCACGGCAATTTCCGAACCGTACATCGTCGAACAGCGAAATCTGGCGGTATCCCATCCCCGTCACCTCCGCAGGCAGTTTTTCCCCTGCACTCAACAGGTTCCTTGTGATATAATCCTCGTCCATCTTCGTAGGATACATCATCCTGCCGTTACAAGTGATAAAATACAGCGCCCGTTTCAGGACGACTCCAATCTTCTTTAAATCTGCAAAATCCAGCATCCCCAGCCGCCTTGCCTTCACAATCCGCACGGCCGACTTATAGCCGATACCCGGTACGCGAAGCAGCATCTTATAATCCGCCCGGTTCACCTCCACAGGGAACTCCTCCAGATGCGTTAGCGCCCAGTTACACTTGGGGTCAAACACCACATTAAAATTCGGATTCTCCTCCGACAGCAGCTCGTCTGCCTGAAAATGGTAATATCTTAACAGCCAGTCTGCCTGATACAGACGGTGTTCCCGCAAAAGCGGCGGTCCTTCTCCCGTCTTCGCAGGGAGGGCGGCGTCTTCGTTCACATGAACGAAAGCCGAATAGAATACCCGCTTTAGCTCAAACTTCTGGTATAAAGATTCTACCACCTGTATAATCTGGAAATCCGTCTCCGGCGTCGCGCCTATAATCATCTGGGTACTCTGCCCTGCCGGGACAAACCGGGGAGCATTCCGGTATAGCTGTAGTTCCTGCTTATTCTCCGTCATCCGGTTCTGAACCAGACGCATAGGCGTCAGGATATTCTTTCTGGACTTGTGGGGCGCAAGAACTCTGAGACTCTCCGCCGTAGGAAGTTCCAGATTCACGCTCATCCTGTCTGCCAGAAATCCCGTCCGCTGGATTAGTTCCTGACTTGCGCCGGGTATGGCCTTCACATGGATATACCCTTGAAAATGGTGTTCCCGCCTTAGACGGTAAAGCGTGGCATAGAGCAATTCCATCGTATAATCCGGGCTGTGCAGGATGCCGGAGCTTAAAAACAATCCTTCAATATAATTCCTGCGATAGAATTCCATCGTAAGCATACACACCTCATCCGGCGTAAACGAAGCCCGTACCACATCATTACTCCTGCGGTTGACGCAATACTTACAGTCATAGATACACTCATTCGTAAAAAGAATCTTGAGCAGGGAGATGCATCTTCCGTCGGCCGAGAAACTGTGACAGATTCCCGAAAGTTCGCAGCTCCCGATTCCCGTCCCGTCACTCTTACGCTCTGTCCCGCTGGATGTGCATGCCACATCATACTTAGCGGCATCCGTCAGAATATTCAGTTTTTCATACATTGTCATAGATTCCTGAATTCTCATATTGTCTCCCTCATAAATGATAACAAAAAAGAACGCTTGTTCTTTTTATATTATACAAACAAGCGTTCTTTCTGTCAATATATAATTTAGCAAATCTTTCCTTCAACCGGAAACGAACACCTCATCATAACGTTTTGCTATACAAGACATACTGCCCTACACACTTGAATCCGAGTTCAGCCAAAATGTGCTTTTCTTCCTCTTTGCACAAGTATGTCATATACTTTGCCCCCAAACGTTTACACTCGCCCAGAGAAGATGTAAGCAGTTCACGGAACACTTTCTCTTGAAACACTCCGTCAGCAAATTCTATTCCGTAGATTTCAAAATATCCGTCATTTCCTATCAAAAAAATCGCTGCAGCAGGAGCCGCATCCTGGTTATAAACGAAGATCACCCCATCATCAATCCTTTCAAAGATACGCTCACAGTTCCAATAGGTTTCGGGATCTGAGTGATATACAGCCCGAAACTTATGGAAGTTCTGACGGGAAACTTTTTCAACGGCCGGAACACATTTTGCCGGCACATAGCCATCAAAGAAGAAAGAATGGTTCCAAGCCTGCTCAATACATTTGAAGTCATGCGCTTGCAGAAACTCGATTGCATCACGGTTTTCACCCGCATAACCGAAATACGCAGTATAGCCGGTGAACCGGGTTCCGAGCATATCCATAAGCTCTGTTAATGCCTGATGCGTTCCGCGATTGATACAAAATCCATCCAGTTGAAGATATTTGTCCTCCGAAATCCAAAAATACGAAAGCCATCCCTCTACATTTCCATCCATACGAAACATCAATAATTCAGATGTTTCGCCTGCCACAGCACGTTTGGCGGCGTCAAGGAAATCTGCTTTTGTTTTAATGCCGTCTCCGTAAGTGGGATAGCCTGACTTTATAGGGTTCAGGGCAAGGCTATAAGCCCATTCTCCATATTTCTTTATATCTTCAGCCGTAGCTTTCATTAGCATATTCTTTCTCCTCCCCTTCGTTCAATGCCGTTTCTCATACACCTCTTTCACCACTTCCGTAATATCCCCAATCACCTCAATCAGCGTGTTCATATCCCCTTCCCGGTTTCTCTGAAATGTATGGTAGGCTCCCTGAATGCAATAGCTCAGTACAATATTCCAGACCGAGTCCCCCCTGTAATCCGGGTATTTCCGGAACACCATCTCTTTAATGCTCGTCTCAATCCGGTCCACCAGATTATTCCTTTGGCTTCCGGAGAACAAGATCATCGTCAAAGCATTCTGCGACAGATACGCCAGAAACAGCTCCTTCGTAAATTCTGCCGGATTCTCCATAATATATTCGGGATGGGAAATACTGTTCGTAATCGACCGTACCACTTCATCTTCCATGCTGTCCGACAAATCATAAATATCCCTGTAATGGGCATAAAATGTAGACTTATTGATACAAGCCAGCCCGCAGAGTTCCCGAACCGTAATCTTCTCTAATGGCTTTTTCGCGCGCAGCCCGATAAACGCATTCTTAATTTCCCGCTCCGTCTTCTCAATCCGCAGATCCATATCTTTCCTCCCCCTTACAGATCTATTTCCCGACATTTTCTGCAAATCGTCGCTTATCCGCCTATCCGTCTGGATTGTCGGTAGATGCCTGCCCGGATTACCAGTATAATAATTATAAAACAGATAAACAACTGCTGTCCATTATTTTTTACATTTCGGAGGAAACATTATGGATTTTTATGGATTTTACACAGGAAAAATATTTGACGCCTACCAGTTTCTCGGGGCTCACCCGGAAGCAGAAGGCGTTACCTTCCGCACATTTGCACCGGGAGCGGCAAGGATATCCCTAATTGGAGAATTTACCGGCTGGCAGGAATGGGAGATGCACAAAATCTACGACGGTAATTTCTGGGAATGTTATGCAAGAGACGCAGAACCCGGGATGATGTACAAGTACCGCATTTACAAACAAGACCAGTCCTATATCGACCACTGCGATCCCTATGGTTTCGGAATGGAACTCCGTCCAAACACGGCTTCCATCGTACGCGACCTTACTGCCTATCCTTTTCAGGATGTTTCCTGGATGCAGAAGCGTTCGGTCTGTAAAGACAAACCGCTGAACATCTATGAGATCCATTTCGGCTCCTTCCGAAAGCCGTCGGCAGAGGCAGACGACTGGTATACCTACCCGGAGATGGCCGAAATCCTGATTCCATATCTGAAAGAAAACGGATACAACTACGTGGAAATTATGCCCCTCAGCGAACACCCCTGCGACGAATCCTGGGGATACCAGAATACCGGATTTTTCAGTCCCACCGCCCGTTACGGCACGGCGTTTGGACTGATGGAATTCGTAGACCAGTGCCACCAAAACGACATCGGCGTAATCCTTGACTTCGTACCGGTTCATTTCGCCGTAGATGGTTACGCATTGGCAAACTACGACGGAACCGCACTCTACGAGTATCCTCACCATGACGTGGGAGTCAGTGAATGGGGAAGCTGTAATTTCATGCATTCCAGAGGTGAAGTCCGCAGTTTCCTACAGTCCGCCGCCAACTATTGGCTCACGGAATACCATATTGATGGAATCCGTATGGACGCCATCAGCCGGATCATTTACTGGCAGGGCGAGCCGGCAAGAGGCGTGAATAACACAGCCGTTGACTTTATCCGCGAGATGAACCGGGGCCTGAAAGAACTGCACCCCGCCGCCATGCTGTCTGCCGAGGACTCCACTTCCTACCCAGGCGTCACCCGTCCGGTCAATGAAGGCGGACTTGGATTCGACTACAAATGGGACATGGGGTGGATGAATGACACGCTGGATTATTTTCGTACCGGCCCAGAATACCGCCCGGAGAGCTACCACAAGCTGACTTTTTCCATGATGTACTATTATAATGACGCCTTCCTGCTGCCCCTCTCCCACGACGAAGTCGTCCACGGCAAAGCGACCATCATGCAGAAAATGCATGGAGACTATGACGAGAAATTCCCTCAGGCAAGGGCTTTCTATATGTATATGTACGCCCATCCAGGCAAGAAACTGAATTTCATGGGCAATGAATTCGGACAGCTCCGGGAATGGGACGAAAAACGGGAGCAGGACTGGGATATCCTCTCCTTTCCGATTCACGACGCCTTCCATCGGTTTATGAAAGATTTAAACCAGATCTATCTGGAACATCCGGCATTGTACGAGAAAGACTACGAGACAGAAGGTTTCCACTGGATTGACTGCCATCAGGAAGCGCGGTGTATCTATGCCTTTGAACGGATTGGGGAAAAAGAACGGATTCTGGCTGTTTTTAATTTTTCTGACCAGGAACAGGAAGAATATGAGATTGAACTAAAAGAAGCTGAAAGGCTGACCCTCTTATTGGCAAGCGATGCACAGGAATATGCCGGCACACAGCAATATGATTTAACAGACATTGAATTAAAGGACGGTAAGGCTGTCTTATCGCTGAGCGCATATTCGGCAGTTTATTATAAAATCCTATGCCCTAAGAAAATTCTGTAATATATGCCTCTTCGAGGCAGACGGTTTCTGTCCATTAAGGGATACCCACAGGGCTTCCCGTAATGCATGCCAGATACAACATTTCAGCCGTCACAAACCTGCTTAGAAAGCCGGTTTGAACGGCTGAATTCTAAAATGTACATGTTTAATGGAAATAATGCGCCCCAATCCTCATCCCGTATCCACCCTGATCGAAATACAGGCATCCGCCGATGGGATTCGCCCCTGCCAATGCATCGTTTGCCGCCTGCATGGCTGTCGCCGTATACCCGCGACTGCTTCTGACCCTGTCAAGCCAGCCGGTAGACGCCGGGCCGAACTGCCCTGCCTGATAGATCACTGCTTCGATACTGTTTGGATAAGCGCTGCTCCTTACTCGATTCATGATTACCGCACCTACTGCAACCTGACCTTCATAGGGCTGGTTTCCTGCTTCACAGAAGATAATGGACGCCATCAATTCCTGATACTGTGACTGAAGCTCTGCCGCTTCCCGTTCTGCTTTCTCCTTTGCTTCCCGTTCCGCCTTCTCTTTTGCTTCCCGTTCCCTACGCTCAACCTCCTCAATCTTCTGCCTCTGTTCTGCCTCTATCTTATCCTTCGTTGAAACCATAAGCGTATCCGGCGTAACCTGAAGGGTGTCCCGATGCATCTTCACAATCTGCTGCGCATCCCTCATACTCATTGCCAGACTGGCCTCCGGCTGCGCGGATGCCGCCTCACTGGTAAATCCCACCGTCATCAGAGAACACGCGGAAACCACTGCAATCACCGAATTAATTTTTTTGTTTTTTATCATAAATACTACCCTCCTATTGTTACAATACATGAACATTGTTTTAATAAAGTATATTCAATAATTTCAACTTTATTACAATTATTACAAATTTGTTACATGTATTGTGCAACGAAGGGTATGGTATCACAACTTCATAAGTCTGTCAACAAAATATCAACTATGGATGTAAGTCCCATAATTGCGCTTTTTTTCAAAAAAATCCTCAAAAAGGAATGTTTATCAAAACATATGTATGAATAATCCGCTCCTTAATTTGGGTTCAAACCAAGTAGATTTGGGCGGCATCAGCCTTGCGCAATCCGCTACGGCAAGCAGTTCTTCCATAGAAGTCGGATACATGGAAAATGCAACCGCCATATCCGCCGCTTCGTCGGAAAGCCGCTCCAATTCCCTAAGTCCACGGATTCCCCCGACAAATGAAAGCCTCGGGTCTGCCTTAGGATTTTGGATTCCAAACAGCGGTTCCAAAATCTTATCCTGCAAGATAGACACATCTAAATCATCCACCGGATCCCCTGTATACAGATTCTCGTGGGCCGTCAGCCGATACCATTTTCCGCCGCCGTACATTCCAATCTCACCCTTACGCCTCGGCCGGAAAACAGTGGGATTTTCTTCTATATAAAAATGCTTTCTAATGCCTTCCAGAATGTTCTCAAGCGATACCCCATCCTGCGCCCTCACGACACGGTTATAGTCAAATATCCTAAGTTCTTCTGCCGGAAACAACACCGACAGAAAGTAGTTGAACTCTTCCGTCCCGTCATACCCCAAAGATTCCTTACGGCGCTTGAGCGCCACCTTAACAGCCGATGCCGCCCGGTGATGCCCGTCTGCAATATAGACGCACCCTATATGAGAAAAAGCCTCCTTAATCCTCAAGGCTTCCTCAGAATCCGCTCCAATCTTCCACACCTGATGTAAAATACCGTCCTCCGACGTAAAATCATAAAGCGGTTTTTCTTCCTTCGTTTTCCGGATTATCCGCTCAAGCTCTGGCAAACTGCGGTAGGCAAGAAAGATTGGCCCGGTCTGGGCGTTCATCGTATCCACATGGCGAATCCGATCCTGCTCCTTGTCTTCCTTCGTATTCTCATGCCTGCGGATCACCCCGTTAAGATAGTCGTCAACCGACGCGCATCCCACGATTCCCGTCTGACTCCTTCCTTCATAGGTCAAAGCGTACAAATAAAAACAGACTTCCTCATCTGCCACAAACGAGCCATCCCCTATCATCTCCTCAAGCGTCTGTCTTGCACGGACGTACACCTCCGGGGAATACATATCCACATCGTCCGAAAACTGCGTCTCCGGGCGATCTATCTTCAAAAATGAGAGAGGGTTGTTCTTAACAACCTCTTTCGCTTCTTTTCGGTTATACACGTCATAAGGAAGCGCGGCAATGGCAGAAACCTTGTCCTTCGCCGGACGCACACATTTAAAAGGTCGGATTACCGGCATATCATCACTCCTGTCTCCATAAAATTTGAATCCGGAACCCTACAGAAGAAAACCTTCCTGATGATTCCTCACACTATAATGCAGCCGCAGAAACTACGGCTGCACTTAGATAACAGTATAACACAAAAATCTATGAAATGCGATGAAAACTTACGCCGCACACTCTACACACTCAAAACCCGCTCCACCCTGTTTCCCAGCCTACTCAAGATCTCATTGGAAATCGTCCCCGCACACTCTGCCACCTCACAGGCTGATATCGTTTGCTCCCCACTCTTTCCGATAAATACCGCTTCGTCCCCGGCAGACACATCCCTGATCCCTGACACATCCAGAAGCAGTTGATCCATACAAACACGTCCGATGATATCTGCCCGGTATCCATGTATCAACGCATATCCCTTATTGGACAATTCTCTCGGAATCCCATCCGCATATCCTATAGAAACGACAGCAATCTTCATCTCCCGCTTTGCTGTAAAAGAAAGTCCATATCCAGCCGGCTCTTTCGCATGAAGCTGCTTCACACAGGCAACCCTCGCTTTCAGGGACAACACAGGCTTTAGTGTTACCTCAGCCCCAATCCTGTCTCCCGGCAGACTTAGAACGCCGTAAAGCGCAATCCCAACCCGGGCATAGTCAAACCTATTAAGCTCCGGATAATTTAGGACACCATAGCTCCCTTGCAAGTGGGTCTGGAAACCACCGATTCCGTTCCTGTGAAGCGCCGACACCACGGTCTCAAATTCTGCAATCTGTTTTCTGGTAAACGCAATCTCTTCCCTGGAAATTCCATCCGGTACGCTCAGATGAGAATACACCCCTCTAATGTCCAGGTTCCCAAGTTCCCAAATTTTAAAGATATTTTCCATATCCTCACTGCGCTCCCCGAGACGGCGCATCCCTGTGTCAATTCCCACATGAACCAAAACCGGACGCCCAAAGTCGTTCAATAACCGTCCATACGGCAGATCCACTACCGTCTGTGTCAGATGATAATGCACCAAATCTTCAAACTGGCAAGGCGGCGTATATCCCAAGATCAAAATCTGTCCCGTAATCCCGGCATTCCTAAGTTCCACAGCCTCACCGGCAGACGCCACGCAAAAATCCTGAATTCCTATCTCTGCCAATGCCTGCCCGATCTGTCTCACGCCATGGCCGTATGCATTCGCCTTGACTGCCGGCATTAACGCACAGCCCTTAGGCAGAATGTTCCGAAACTCCTTCACATTATGGGCAAGATTGTCCATATTTAACTCAATCCACGCACGTCCTTTCTGTCTATCCGTATTTTTTCCTGCAACAGAACCGTTCTGTTTGAAAACCATATTTTTGCCGTAACACATACTGTCCCTCCTCTATATTTGCGGCACGAATACTCTGCCCACATTCTCCGAACCACGACTGTCCAGCTCTACACATTCTAAGACTTTCTTAGTCTGCCGCCGACTGAAGCAGACAATTTTACGAACACAAACGCCGCCAATAACGACACTGCGCAGACCGAAACATATTGTACAAATGTATTGGCAACCAACAGCTTCGTAAGACCCAGCCGCTCAGCGATTCCCCTGAGAACCACAATCACAGCCGGATGAATCACATACAGAACAAGCGACCCCTTCCGGGTGAATGCAGGCGCTTTTCCCTGAAACCGCAGCAACAACTGAAACAGAAAAAACATGACCGGCGCCAGACAAACATACATACTGTTATGTCTCTGCCATTTAAGGCTGTAAGTAAGGAATCCCTCCCCCGCCAATAACACCGCCGACGCCGCAAGTCCCCATACGCATACCCTCTTAGGGTACAATTCACGCATAAATGCAATCCCCATTCCAAGCATGAGAAATAGCGGCGCAAAAAAGATACCGTTCCGGGTGTAACTGCTGACGCGAAAAATCCCTGCGTACACAGCTTTCAGCCAATCCACACCTTCGACAGCCCCATAATAACTATCGCCAAATAGCCCAATCACATAGGCAGCCGTCACACAGAGCATTGCCATCCAGGCACATCCTACACCTGAAAGCCGCACAAGCAATATACATCCAACTAAAACAGCCGGAAAATACCACAGATGATAGAACGTCCCATCGAACGCCAGCGCCTTTCCCCATCCGAAAATATCCTTAGGCATATTCCCGGAGTAAATCGTAAGAGGCATGTACAGCGCCGTGACTGCCAGATACACCGCTGTATTCTTCACCATAAATCTATAAAATGAACGTTTTTTGCGAAATCCGCTCCTCACGTAAGGCGCAAGGACAAAGTATCCCGTAGTCATGAAGAAAAACGGCACAGCCACCCGTCCAAAGCAATAGGTCAGCAGAAAATCCACATTTTTATTCCATATAGAAAATGGCGCTGTATGAATCGCAATCACCAGAAACGCCGCCGCTATCCTAAAATAATCGATTCCCGCCGAGGGCGCCGGACGAAACTTATCCTCCCTGCCAGAAAGCAGCCGCCCCTCCCTGCCGGAAGGCTTCCGCTTCTCCCTGTTTCTCATGCGGTTTTCCTCCACACACTGACGACGGCACATCCTTCGTTGGTTCCCGATACCTGATACACTGCCGTATCCGGCATTTCAAGGACTCTCTCCTGCCCATTTTCCAAAGAAAGGCAGGATATCTCAATCCAATCTGCACCGTCCCGGAAAATATAGGGATACCCCCAACCCGTCTCTTTTCTCAGGAGCCCGATATATTCCTCCAGCGCAATGCCCCTGTCAGCCATAATCACGGAATGGGGATAGCCCACATAACGGAAATGCCAAGGCTCAATCCCAATCCCTGTAATCATTTCCTTCCCCGAGACATAGCGTTCCACAAACCCAAAATCCGCCATCCTCTCCCGGAATTTCCGAAAAATCCCAAAATTGGGGAACTCAGGGCAGATAAAATCAATTTCCTCCCCATTCTCCGCCAAATCTATGGCATATCCGCTCTGATGCTCACTGTGTCCGGGTACTGCAACGAATTTCCGGGTAAATGCTTCCCCGTTTTGTTTGACGGAACCATTCCATATCTCTTGCTGCTCCTTCTGGGTCCGAAATCCGCTGACCGCGGCAATTTCCTCCTTACATCCAATGTCGGCAAGCAGTCTTAGTAATGCAATTACAACCTCTTTCCTAAGCAGGACGTCCGGCTGTCCGGAAGCAGGACGCAGTATCCTGCCAAAAACAGACTTCATCTCCCACATTTCCGGCTCCTTTTGCAAAGAGAAATCCGGCGTCACCAAAATTAGGCTGCCGCTGTATGTATGTTCTTTTGTTAATACAATTTTTCCCATCTTCATCTCTCCGTGTAACAGTTCAGCCTTCCGGCTTCACTGTTACCTCTCCGTCCATCATCAGGATACTTACATAAACAAACGCTCCACCACTTCACCAAACGCCATCCCCGCTTCTTTCAGCATATTCGGATATCGGCTGTGGGACGTAAACCCCGGTATGGTGTTCACCTCGTTAAAATAGAGCTCCCCCTCCGGCGTAAGGAACATATCGACCCTTGCAAACCCGGTACACCTAAGCATACGGTAAATCCTAAGCGCCGTCTCCTGAATCTCCTTCGCCTTCTCGGGCGTAATCCGCGCCGGAACATGGATGCTTGATGTCTTCAATGTATATTTCTCCGTGTAGTCAAAGAAACCATCGGACAATTCAATCTCATCCACCTCGCCAATCACCAGTTCATCCGTGCCAAGTATGGCGCACCCCACCTCGAACCCATCAATCATTTCCTCCAAAATTACCGAGGAATCATGCCGGAACGCTTCCCGAATTGCCGGAATCAACTGTTCCTCACGCTGCACTTTCGTAATCCCAAAAGAAGACCCGGATCGGACAGGTTTTACGAACAGAGGATACCCTATCTTCCTTGCTTTCTCACAGATTTCCTCTTTCCCTGCAGGTTTACGAACATCTCCCGCCCCATCGCTCTGCCAAAGCCCGTCTGCAAAGAGACTTTTTTGTTCCTTTCCCTCTGCTTCTTCTGCCCGTTCCTGTGGGAATTTCCCGAAATACCCGATTACTGCAGACTTTGCCGCCCGAATCCCGCCCATCCGGACAATCTGGTGAGCCAGCTCTTTATCCATGCATAACGCGGAGCTTAACATGCCGCATCCAATCACAGGGACGCCCATCAGTTCCAGCATCCCCTGAAGCGTCCCGTCCTCACCGTTCTTCCCGTGGAGAATCGGAAGCGCCCCGTCCAAAGGAATGTTTTTTAATTCCGCTCCCTCCAGATAACAGACGCCATGGACTGTCCGGTCAACGGACGGGAATACCGGCGTACAGTCCTCCTTCGTCTGCCAGCAGTCTCTCGAAATCGCATCGACACTGCCACGATACCAGAACCATTTCCCCGTATCACGGTCAATTCCCACCAGAACCAGATGATAGTTCTCTAAATTAATATTTTGAATCACGGAACACGCCGATTGCAAAGAAACTTCATACTCAGTGGAACATCCTCCGAAGAATACTGCTATCGTTTTGCCCTTTAAAGCTGTCTTAGAATTACTCATTTATTTTTTCCTCCCTCTTTTGTTCTTGTCTTTTATCATAATCGATGATCCTTTTTTATACTTTGCTATTCCGTTGATTTTTTCCTAAGATATCATGAACAGTTATTAAGAATTTCTTGGGATATTGGTGATATACTTGCTTTATTAGAGCCTGCCCTATTGCAGGCTCTCTACCTACACGCTCTCCCGCCTGCAATAACTCCTCACAGCAAGAAACAAGAACAGCGGAATCTCCACCAAAGCCGCTCCAAGTACCAGATAGGGCGTCCAGATCACAGCAGGCCCCAGATGTACGAACTGTGTCCCAAGCAAATCAAACAGAAAGGAATCTGTAAACCCAATCCCTCCTGAGGGAAGGATGCACCGGACTAGCTTTGCCGGGTTTGACGATGACATCACGCTGATGATAATGGGCAGCAGTCCGACCAGAATGGCAATTTTCAGGGAATCCTGGACATTCTTACACCTTGCGGACACAAATAATATAAAGCTGACCATGGCAAGAATGGACAAAAACTGTCCCGCCGCGACTGCCGCCTGAGTCTGTCCAGCCGTAAACGCCGGAATCTCGAAGACTCCCCACACCGTCTGTATGGACGCCTTTAATCCCTCCACGCCAAACACCAGATCTGTAATCCCAAGGAACACTCCCATCCCGATGAAAAATGTCACTGCAAATACCATTAACGACGTCACAATCTTCGCCGCAGCCAGATTCAGCCTTCCAAACTTCGTACAGCGCAGGATACTATCTGCCCCTGTCTGGTATTCCGCTGAGAATACAGGCGAAATAATTACCACAAACGCCATCATCATCAACAGCGCATAGAGGGTCAGGTATTCAAAAGAGGATATCTCATATCCCGAAATATAGGTAAAGGGCATCTTGATATCTTTGCTCATTTCCCGGATCTTCTCCTGCTCGGCATCCGTTTTCCCTTGCCATGCCAGCCTTTCCCGATACTGTTCATAAAACCGGGACGCATCCTTTAACGCAAGATCCGCGTCTGTCATGGTATACAGGCCGACACCCTCCGGCGTCAACACAGCCGCTGCCAGATTCAGCACAGGAAGAACCGGTTCTATCCTCCTTACATATTCCTCCCTTGGCATCTCCGGCGGAAAGATCGCGCCATATTCCCGGTAACATTCCTGAAACACCGTGATTGCCTGACAAAACTCCTCCTCAGTAATCTCCCCGTTGATTCCCGCTTCCTTCTGTTTCAGGCATTCGATCGCCGCCTTTCCTTCCAATAAATGTAAATTCCCCTCTTCATCTATCTCCTCCGTTTTAACAAATGATATGGGGAAATATGCCATCACTGCCGACAAAAGTATGATCACTGCCAGCAAGACCCAAGTAGTCCTGGTCGTGATGATACGCTTCCACTCCAAATATATTAATCGTCTCATCTTTGTTTCTCCTTAATTTGTATACTACTGAATCAAATCGTTTATTTCAGATTATGCATCCTCCCCGGAACTCTCCGGAAACAGCCACAGATACAAATCTTCCATCCGGGGCTCCTCGCCCACAGAGCCGGGAATCACCGGTTTGTCAGCAAGATACCGCACCTTCACATCACCATTTTCTTCATTATAGACATTTACCACGGAAACCCTGTGTTCATACACCCCAAGCTCCCGCCCGTCCATACTTGTTGACCAGACCTTTCCCGCCACCATCCGGACAAGTTCCTCCGTCTTTCCTGTGGCAATAATCTTCCCGTCTTTCATAATCGCATTGCAGGTTGCGATATACTCAATATCCGACACAATGTGGGTAGAAATCAGCACAATCCTGTCATGGGCAAATTCCGACAAAAGGTTGCGGAACTTCACCCTCTCCCCTGGGTCTAACCCGCTGGTAGGCTCATCCAGCACCAACACCTCCGGTTCATTGAGCAGCGCCTGTGCAATCCCGACCCGCCGTTTCATGCCGCCAGATAGCCTGGATATCTTCTTGTTCCTGACTTTGGAAAGGGATACCCGCTCAAGAAGCGTCCCGATCCGTTCCTTCGTCTCTTCCTTCGTCAATCCCTTTAACGCGGCAATGTATTCCAGATAATCCTGTACACAAAATCCCGGGTAAAATCCGAATTCCTGAGGCAGATATCCGAAAATATCCCGGTAAGCCTCCTTTAACGTGCCAATCTCGATTCCGTCATACCGAATGCTCCCGGATGTGGGGCGCTGGATTCCGGCAATCATACGCATTAACGTCGTCTTCCCTGCCCCGTTGGCGCCCAGAAGTCCCCATACTCCGGGGGTAAGGGTAAGCGTCACGCCGTCAACAGCGCATTTATCCTTATATTGTTTCGTAATTCCACAAATTTCCAGTTCCATATAACCCTCCTACTTTACATTAATCTTTCTCCGACTTCCCCGCTCTCCTTCACCCACCTGCCGACTGACAGGATAAACAGCGGAAACAGGCCTGACATAAGCAGCATCCATAACCTGACATTGCCGTAAAGAAACGGCTTCATGCCATACAAGACAATGAATACAGCCCCAAGGCAGACACAGTACCCCTCACACGCACCGACTCTTCCGGCCACTTCCTCCCATCCCTCCGTATGCCTGATAATCTGCACGCATCCCGTACATGCCGCAAGCAAAGGAAAGACAAAATACACGGCAAGGCTCACGGCAGGCATGCCCGCCATACCCACTGACAGGCCTACGCAGAATACAAAAACCGCCAGGTATTCCACAGCAAGGATTATCAGCTTTGCCATAAGAAGCCTTGGAAGCGAGATTCGCGACGCCATCTCAATCTCATGCATCTGATAGCGGTACGACGTCAAAAGAAGGGGTATAGAAGCCATCACCTGCATAATCGCAAAAACCCCCAAAAGCAGAGGAATATGGCGGATACATAAGCCTTCGATATCTTTGCCCGTCGATAGATACCCTATCCCGAACATGGCAAATGCAGCCGCTCCCTGTGTCAGCCATAAATTCTTACCCATAAACCGAATCTGCCGGAGTATGAATTCAAAGAATCCGATTCTTTTCTTCTTCCTCTGCATGGCCTGCATATTTCCTATCAATAGCAAGAGTTCTTCTTTATGCGTCCGGACGTCAGCGTCAATCTGTAAAGCAATTTTCAATTCTTCCTGCAGGTTTCCCCTCATACCTCACACCTCTCCTTCCATCTCACATTTCATCATCTTCAATGCTCTCCTAAGCCTGGACTGCACCGTCCGCATAGGCTGTTCCGTCACCATGGCAATCTCCCTAAGCGTCAGCTCCTGTGCAAATTTCAGGTACACAATCTCCCTCAATTCTTCCGGAAGATTCCGCACCATATACTGAAAATTCACCTGAGATTCCGATCTTGCAAATCCGGTTTCCAGAAATTCCACATCTTCCGGCAGTTCTACGGCCTTTCTCCGCCTCCACAAATCCGTACAAGTATTAGATGCCACCTTATACAAAAATCCCCGGAACTTCCCTCTGTCCCGGTACTGCGGGAAATAACGGATAACCTTGAGAAATGTCTCCTGGACTGCATCCCGGGCAGACTCCATGTCCGGCGAATGGTAGACGCAGTATCTCAGGATATCCTCGTAATACATGGACACCAGCTCTTCCCAACACGATGCATCCCCCTGCCTGAGCCGGTGCAGCAATTCATTTTCACGCGTCAAAATTCTTCCTCCTTGTGTGAGCATGCTCCTCTACGATACATAAACTGTTTATCCCTGTAACACAGGTATCAACAGAATTCCTGAGGAAATGAATACATTCGGGCGTCCCCTATGATAGATAACGTACTATAATAAGAAAATGATTTCAATCTGCAAAAAAAAAATAAAGCAACATCATTTTTACTTCGATGTCGCTTTATCTTTCATCTTCTATTCCATCCTGCGCTTATATCTTTGCAATGTCAACTAACGTCAATTTCCTGATATCCGTATTCTCAAGGCTTGTAATCAGCGCCTTCGCAGTGTCAATCGCCGTCAGCACATTCACTCCTGTCTCAATGGCATTCCTGCGGATTACGAATCCGTCCCGCGCCCGGTCTGCTCCCTGCTGCGGCGTGTCGATGACAAGGTCAATCTTATGTCCCAGAATCAA
Organism: Lachnospiraceae bacterium; assembly: GCA_910574885.1. Taxonomy (GTDB): domain Bacteria; phylum Bacillota; class Clostridia; order Lachnospirales; family Lachnospiraceae; genus Sporofaciens. The sequence goes on from CAJTDD010000007.1 coordinate 65,356, forward strand.
ATCCATAAGGTTCGGGGACTCCTGCTCAATCTTTCTGACCATGTTCGCTTTCACGCCCCCGCGCTTCAGCGCCTCCGCAGTCCCCTTTGTGGCGAAGATGCGATAGCCGATTTTCTGGAATCTACGCCCAATTTCCACCGCCTCTTCCTTATCCTCCTCCCGCACGGTGAGAATCATATTCTTGTGCTTAGGCAGACGAATCCCGGCGCCTAAGAATGCTTTATACAGCGCCTCGTCAAATGTCCGGGCAATCCCTAAACATTCCCCCGTGGACTTCATCTCCGGCCCAAGGCTTATATCCGCCCCGCGGATTTTCTCGAAGGAGAATACCGGCATCTTTACCGCGAAATAATCCGCCTCCGGCTGCAATCCCGGCGTATACCCAAGGTCTCTTATCTTCCGTCCGATGATTACCTTTGTGGCCAGCGGCACAATCGGTATTCCCGTCACCTTACTGATATAGGGAACCGTCCGGCTGGACCTTGGGTTTACCTCTATGACGTAGACCTGCTCCCCGCACACGATGAACTGGATATTAATCAGTCCGATGACGTGCAGCGACTGTGCCAGTTTCCGTGTATAATCCTCGATGGTACGTTTCGTCTTCTCGGAAATGCTTTTCGCCGGATATACGGAAATACTGTCGCCGGAATGGATTCCTGCTCGCTCGATATGTTCCATGATACCGGGAATCAGGATGTCTTCCCCGTCGCAGACGGCATCCACTTCTATCTCCTTTCCCTGCAGATATTTGTCCACAAGAATTGGATGGTCTTGCGCAATCCGGTTAATGATTCCCATAAATTCCTCTACGTCGCGGTCATTGATGGCAATCTGCATTCCCTGTCCGCCGAGTACGTAGGAGGGCCTTACCAATACCGGATAGCCGAGCCGGTTCGCCACCTCTTTCGCCTCCTTCGCGGTAAATACCGTGCCGCCGCTTGGCCTTGGGATGCCGCATTTTTCCAGAATCTCATCGAATAATTCCCTGTCTTCCGCCGCGTCTACATTTTCCGCAGAAGTACCAAGGATTGGGACGCCCATCTTCATCAGGGATTCCGTCAGTTTGATTGCCGTCTGCCCGCCGAACTGAACCACCGCACCGTCCGGTTTCTCCAAATCCACGATATGCCCTACATCCTCCGGAGTCAGCGGCTCGAAATACAGCTTATCCGCAATATCAAAATCCGTGCTTACTGTTTCCGGATTGTTGTTTACGATGATGGTTTCATATCCTTCTTTGGAAAATGCCCAGGTGCAGTGTACGGAGCAGAAGTCAAACTCAATTCCCTGTCCGATCCGGATTGGCCCGGAACCGAGTACCAGAACCTTCTTTTTCCTCTCCATGTCTGTATTCTCTTTTTTGTCCCCGCTTGCCTCGTTCTCACTGCCGAACACAGAATAGTAATATGGCGTCTCCGCCGCAAATTCCGCCGCGCAGGTATCCACCATCCGGTAAGCCGCAGTAATCCCAAACCTGCGCCTCATATCACGAATCTGTCCTTCCGTCTTTCCGATAAGCCTTGCAATCACCCCGTCCGGGAACTCCAGCCGTTTCGCCTCTCTAAGTAATTCCTCATCTAATTCTCTATCCCCAAGCTTCTGCTCCATTTCCACGAGAACAGCAATCTTATCGATGAACCACAGGTCAATCTTCGTAATCCTGTGAATCGCCTCATAAGAAATACCCCTGCGTACTGCCTCGGCAATCTTCCAGAGGCGGGTGTCATCCACCGCCGCCAGTTCTTCCAACAGTTCTTCCTCGTCAAGATGTGAGAAATCATAGGACATCAGGCTGTCCACATGCTGCTCCAGAGAACGGATCGCCTTCATCAGCGCCCCCTCAAAATTGTCGCAAATGCTCATGACCTCCCCTGTCGCCTTCATCTGCGTGGTCAGGGTGCGCTTTGCACTGATGAATTTGTCAAAGGGCAGTCTTGGAATCTTCACCACACAGTAGTCAAGCATGGGTTCAAAACTAGCATAGGTCTTCTTCGTGACTGCATTCTTGATTTCATCCAGCGTATATCCAAGGGCGATCTTCGCCGCCACCTTGGCAATAGGATAGCCTGTCGCCTTGGATGCCAGCGCGGAAGAACGGCTGACACGGGGATTCACCTCGATTACACAGTACTCAAACGTCTCAGGATGCAGTGCATACTGCACATTACATCCTCCGGTGATATTCAATTCACTGATAATGTTAAGGGCTGATGTCCTAAGCATCTGGTATTCTTTATCCCCAAGGGTCTGTGAGGGCGCCACAACGATACTGTCTCCTGTATGTACGCCTACGGGGTCGATATTCTCCATATTGCAGACCGTGATACAGTTTCCCTTGCAATCCCGCATCACCTCATACTCAATCTCTTTCCATCCGGCGATGCACCGCTCCACCAGGACCTGCCCCACCCGGGAAAGGCGCAGCCCATTTTCCAGAATCTCCATGAGTTTTTCCCTGGTTTGTGCAATACCGCCGCCGCTGCCTCCAAGGGTATACGCCGGGCGAAGTACGACGGGATAACCAATCTTCTCGGCAAATCTCACGCCTTCTTCCACAGATTCCACCACAAGGGACGCCGCGCATGGCTCTCCGATTTTCTCCATAGTGGTCTTAAATTCCAGACGATCTTCCGCTTTCCGTATGGTCTCAGACGTAGTACCGATGAGGGCTACGCCCTGTTCTTTTAAAAATCCATTTTCCTCAAGCTCCATGGCAAGATTCAGCGCCGCCTGCCCGCCCAGGGTCGGAAGAACACTGTCCGGCTTCTCTTTTAAAATCAACTGCTCTACTACTTCTACGGTCAGCGGCTCAATGTACACATGGTCTGCGATATCCTTATCCGTCATAATGGTTGCCGGGTTAGAGTTAAGGAGCACTACCTCAAGCCCTTCCTCCTTCAGGGAGCGGCATGCCTGTGTACCGGCATAGTCGAACTCCGCCGCCTGCCCGATGACAATCGGACCGGAACCAATGACCAGAACCTTTTTAATTGCGTTATTCTTTGGCATAATTTACGCTCCTTTCATCATTTCCAGAAACCGGTCGAACAGATAGCCGGTATCCTGAGGGCCCGGGCAGGCCTCCGGATGGAACTGTACAGTGAAAATCTTCTTTCCCTCATAGGCAAACCCTTCATTCGTCCCGTCGTTGACGTTGACAAATGCCTCTCTTGCAACCGACGGATCCATGCTGGCAGCATCCACGGCGTAACCGTGATTCTGGGAAGAGATGTAGACACGTCCGGTCTCTAAATCCTTCACCGGATGGTTTCCGCCCCTGTGCCCGTATTTTAACTTATATGTCTTGCCGCCCTTGGCAAGTGCCATGAGCTGATGGCCAAGGCAGATGGCAAAAATCGGGATATCCGTATCATATAGTTTCCGGATTTCTTCTATAATAGATACATTGGTCTCCGGATTCCCCGGTCCATTGGACAGCATGATCCCATCTGGATTTGACGCTATGATTTCCTCTGCGGGCGTATGGGCAGGGTAGACCCTTACTTCACAGCCACGTTGATTCAAAGAGCGGGCGATATTCTTTTTCGCGCCAAAATCCAGCAGGGCAACCTTAGGTCCGTCCCCCGGCAGTACATACTGTTCCTTACAGGTCGCCTCGGATACTGGGTCTCCAATCTGGTATCTTTTTAATTCCGGCAAAATCTCGTGTAAGTCGTAGTTCTCATTGGTAGTAATCATGCCGTTCATCGTGCCCTTCTCGCGCAGACGTTTGGTCAGGGAACGGGTATCGATTCCGGCGATTCCCGGAATATCCTGCCTGCAAAGGAAATCCGGAAGGCTTCCCTGGCAACGGAAGTTGCTGGGCATCCTTGAGAATTCCCGCACAATATAGCCGTCCGGCCATGCACGATCAGACTCCATATCCGGCGTAATACCATAATTCCCAATCAGAGGGTACGTCATCACCACGGCCTGTCCGGCATAGGAGGGGTCTGTCAATACTTCCAGATAGCCTGTCATCGATGTGTTGAACACAATCTCGCTGACCATATCCCTTGGGGAACCGATGCTTGTCCCCGTAAAGACTGTTCCGTCTTCCAATATCAGAAATGCTTTCATATGTATACCTGTTCCTTTCTTAAATTGTATATTCTTGCCCTGGCTAAGCAGAAATAGCCGTCAACTACTCCTGCGTCTCCGCAAAAAAGGCAGTATGTGCATGCACAACTGCCTTATTATACATACCATCCTCTCCGAAATGACTCTTATAACAGGTTCCGGATAGATTCTTGGACTCCTTTGTCCACTCAAAATAATTGTCTGCTAACCGACAGGTCAATGACCTGCACACAGTTTTTGTGTATTGGCTTAATTATAGCAGTAACGGCTTGGCGTGTAAAGAGGATTTATTCGGATAATTATCACGGATATTTTTCTTACACTTTAAGATGAAAAAGATTGCATTTTTCAGGAACGGCTATAAAAATTTTCATCAAACCAATTCTGCAATCCGTGATACGCCCACGTAGATTTCAGAAATCTTATACCAAGTCTTATAATCCGTGATTCCGGTGGCTGGCAGACCGAAAACGGACTGGAATTTACTGACCGCCGCGGCTGTGGCTGGGCCATAGATTCCGTCAACATTCAACTTAGGGATTGCCGGATAGGCGCCGGCGATTACATTGATCTGTTCCTGTAGCTGGCGAACCTTGCTGCCGCTAGAGCCATTTTCCAGATTATATCCCGGCCAGGAAGACGGGATACCGGAAATCGCCTCGGCAGTATTGATGTACATGTTGTCGCCGTAGAAGTAGCGCAGGATTTCAATGGGGGAATATCCCTGGTCGCCGAGGGATTTACTGCCCCACTGGGTCATCCAATTCGGACACTGCACCTGCCTCCCGTCGCAGTATTGGGTTAAAATCGGCTGTTTCACGTTCGGCCGCGACAGATAATCCGCAAACAACTCATCCACAATCACAGATATGGTATCAAAAATATTCCTCTCTGGAATCCATTTATGGTCGAAAGCAGTAGACGAAGTAATCGTAAATTCATATCCCTGATTACGATACCATTCCGTAAACACCCGGTTCAAAGTAAACGACATAATCGCCAGCACGTTCGCCCGTATCGTATCCGCCGGCCAGGTCGCATAAATCTCACTAGACGCCACATTCTTAATATAATCCTTATACTTCACATAATAATTCCGCGCCGTAGTATCCCTTGGGCTTCCGTCATGCACAACAATATACTCCGGCACCACCACCCTGCTTAGGACAATCTCGCCCGTCTCGTTCATCGGCTTAATCTCATCCTCCGGAATCTTTGCCGGATAGGAGCCATAAAGCGTATGTGCAGGAATCACAAAAATCTCCTCCGACGGGTCTGTGGTTTCTAACGGGCTTAACGATATGTTCTGAATCGCCGTGACGGAAGACAGAATCTCCGCCCCGGCGACGCTGACCGGCTCATACCCCGGCGCTTCCACCCGCAGGGTATACTCCGAATAAGGCTGTATCTCATTGTCCACATCCAAACTATACTCCAAAGGCGGTGCATCCAGCTCAATGGTCTCCGTCTGCCCGGAGGAGTCTGTGGTCAGCTTCTCTAACTGACTGTCCGGCACCCCCGTATAAGAAATGGATATTGTCGCGTCAGCCACGGGATACGCCGTAATCTCCGACGTAAGATTCACCTTGAGTTTCCCTTTATCAGGAGTATCCTGCTGGGTCGCTTTCATAACATTCATAGCAATACCTCATAAAAGACTTTCTTGCGATTAGAATATGAGTCCGGCAAGAAATCGTTACCGATATTGTATATTTCGGGAAAATTGAATATAATATAGAGTATCGACGGTTGAGAGGAACTGTTTAGAACTGATACGGCAAGGAGCAGGTATGAAGAAAAGACGAAGAAGAAAACGGGGATGCTTACAGGCATTTGCAATGATAGGCGGGCTGTTTTGCATAGCGGTTGCATCATTTAGCATCGCCTATGGCATCGGATTCAAGCCAGACGTTGTAAAAGAGATTGAACGGGAACTGACTGCCCCCGAGGAGATTCCATTTCAGGAAGTAGTAATCCAGGAAAATGAAATCGGCCAAAAGTACTACTATCGTCAGCTAGACGAGGAAGAGAAGCTAATCTACCGTGAGATTCTGGAGGGAGTCCGTGTAAATACCGAGGAAATCTATATCCATTCCTCTGACGCGGAACGGTCCAATGAGATATTCCAGTTTATCTTAAAAGACTGCCCGGACATTTTCTGGTGTGACGGCACCATATCTGCCACCAGCTACGAAGGGGCAGAACCCTACACGGTACTCAAGCCCACATATACTTATGGCGGCGAGGCAAAAGAACAGATGAAGGCGCAGATTGAGGCGCAGGCGTTCCAATGCCTGTCTGGAATCCCGTCGGATGAATCAGACTACAATAAGATCCTGTATGTCTATGAGTATATCGTAAATACGGTGGATTACGACTTAGAAGCCCCCGACAACCAGAATATTTACAGCGTGTTCATCCATCAGCGTTCCGTCTGTGCCGGGTACTCCAAAGCGGCGCAATATCTGTTAGAGCAGCTCGGCGTGTTCTGTACCTATGTAACAGGGACAACCAGCGGCGGGCAGAACCATGCGTGGAATCTGGTGAAATGCGAGGGAGACTATTACTATATGGACGTAACCTGGGGCGACCCGGTCTTTCAGGCTTCCGAGGGGGAGGAAACCAACCAGTTCCAGTTAATCAGCTACGATTATATGCTCTGTGACGATACGGAACTTATGAAAAACCACACCCCTGACCGTGACGTTGTACTTCCGGCATGTACGGCAATGAACCGGAATTACTACATGATGAATAATATGTACTACACGTCCTACGACCCGGATCTGGTATTGATGCGGATGAATAACGTAACCTCAAAGGGAGGAAACCCGACGGTGCTTAAATTCGCCAGCGACGCACTCTACGAAGAAGCCCATGACGACGTGTTCCAGAATGTCATGAAATCTGCCGCCCAGAACCTTGCAGACTGGTACGGGCTTACCGAAGTACGGTATCAATATATGGATGAACCGGATTTGAATAAAATTACGATTTATTGGCAGTATGATTAGTCATTCGTACCCTTGGGTATACAAATAAATGGATAGCAGGAAATGAAGAAGGACGCCGCAAAATACAGCTAATATAGCTATTTTGCAGCGCCCCCATTTGATTGCCAAAAAGAATTCCCCTTTACCCTTGCTTCAGCATTCCCGCAAAATCCGCCAGCGTCTCCGAAATCTTAATCTGCTGCGGGCAGACAGCCTCACAGCTTCTGCATCCGACACATGCAGACGGCAGTTTGTCCTCCGGCACAGCCATCAGCGCCATAGGCGCGATAAACCCGCCGCCGGTAAATTTATGCTCATTATACAGCTTCAACATGGATGGAATGTCAATCCCCTGGGGACAATGAGACGTACAATAACGGCACGCCGTGCAAGGCACGCCATTTACCATTTTGTCCGCAATGCCAAGCAGTGTCTCCATCTCTTCCGGATTCAACGGCTTCTCACTCTCAAATGTATGTATATTCTTCTCAAGCTGTTCAAAGTTCGACATCCCGGATAAAGTCACCACTACATTTGGAATAGACTGCAGGAAACGGAACGCCCACGCCGGAACCTCTTCCTCAGGGCGAAGGGCGGCCAATTTCTGCGTATTCTCCTCAGAAAGGGAGGCAAGCATGCCGCCCCTAAGGGGCTCCATTACCCAGATTGGAATCTTATATTCATTCAGCAGCTCCACTTTCGCTTTCGCTTCCTGGAAATCCCAGTCTACATAATTAATCTGAAGCTGGCAAAATTCCATATCCTTCCCATAGGCTTCCAGAAAACGCTTGATGACATCGTAGCTTCCATGGGCTGAGAATCCCAGATGCCGAATCCTTCCGTTCTCCTTCTGCCTCATCAAATACTCATAGATTCCATATTTCTCATCCAGATATTCATTGATGTTCATCTCACAGACATTGTGGAACAGATAGAAGTCAAAATACGAAACCTGGCATTTCTCCAACTGCTTCTCGAAAATCTCCTCCACCTTAGGCATATTTGCAAGGTCATACCCCGGGAACTTCGACGCCAGATAAAACTTCTCTCTTGGATATTTACTTAATACCCGTCCCATCACAAGCTCAGAATTCCCACCATGATATCCCCATGCCGTGTCAAAATAGTTAATCCCCTTTTCAAACCCATACGCTACCATCTTTGCCGTTGCCGCCTCGTCGATGTTCTCATCCTTGCCGTCAACCAGCGGAAGGCGCATTGCACCCATGCCCAGCGCTGATAATTTCAAATCCTGAAACTCCTTATAAACCATAGCCTTCATCCTCCTTTAATCCCAGACCAGCCTGCCTGTCTCCATCGCTCTGTCATAACAGGAAATCTTATACTCCAGCCGTTCCATTGTGTTCTGGATTGCTTTAAGCTGAACGGTAAGCTGCTCCTTCTGCTCTAACAGAAGCGCCCGCCGGTCAGGAATGGTTACGTCCCCCTGCCGGCTCAACCGGACATACTCCGCTAACGCCGGAAGCGGCAGCCCCGCCCCGCGCATACATCCCGCAAGCTCCACCCAGCCGCAGTCCTCCTCACTATAGTCCCTGACCCCGCTTTTCGTTCTGCGTACCGGAGGGATAACCCCGACCCGTTCATAGTATCTTAATGTATCCTGTGAAATTCCATATCGTTTACTTACTTCTGAGATGGTCATAACTTTCACCTCTTCTTTTCAGTGTTTTCTCCCGTCTTTCCAGAACCTTCCAGCCACCCCTCTGCCAAAAAAGAAACCCTGCATGGCAATCCGCTAAAGACACTGGAGTTTACTCTAAGTCAATATATAATTTAAAAATATTTCCCAAGGCTATGTCTGCACAAACTTAAAAAAACACCCTCCGTATGTCGTTGAACATCACGAACACCATCAGCGCCATCAACACCACAATCCCAATCATATGCACATACCCTTCCTTCTCCGGCGGAACCCGTTTCCTGCGGACTGCCTCAAGGAACAAAAATACCAGCCGTCCGCCGTCCAGAGCCGGAAGAGGCAGCAGGTTCATCACGCCTAAGTTCGCCGACAGCATGATTGCAATATTCAGAAGCTCCACCAGCACGACAAAATTTCCGTAAGACCGGCTCTCCTGATAGGTGTCTTCCACCACGTCCACAATCCCCACCGGCCCGGTCAGGTTGTTGATGCTGACCTTTCCCGTGACCAGCATCTTCAGGCTCTCAAGGGTCGTGCTGACCCAGTATTTCACAGAGTAAGCCCCATACTGCACAGCCGTTAAGAAGCCCGCCTTCCGATACCCCTCGGAAGTAATACCAAGCCAGCTGTACCCCGCTTCCTCGTCTTTCTTAGGAGTCAGCGTAACCGTGTACTTTTCCCCGCCGCGGCTGTAGGTAATCTCCACGTCCTCCCCCTGATGGAACTGGTTGTATATGGAAATCTCCCGAAAGATGTGAATCCGCTTGCCCCCCATCCGCTCAATCCTGTCGCCCTCAAGAAGCCCTGCTTTTGCCGCCGGGAACCCTTCCTCCACGGCTCCAACCACAGGACGGTCATAACCAATCATCGCCGTCAGGACGATGGCAAATACAAACGCCAGTATAAAATTGAACACAGGTCCCGCCGCAATCACGGAAATCCTTGCCCACACAGATTTGTTATTAAAATTATTGGGCGAATCCGTCGCTTCCTCGTCCTCACCCATGGCGCAGAATCCACCGATTGGGAAGAGCCGAATCGCATATTTCGTCCCCTTATACTTCTTAGAGTACAGGGTCGGGCCCATTCCAAGGGCGAATTCATCTACATCAATACCATTCTTCTTTGCCAGTAAAAAATGTCCCAGTTCATGAAAGAATACGATAAAACTAAAGATTATGATTGCTAATATAATACCCAAATTATGAGTTACCTCCTACTATTGATCCTGTCATAAGTTGCCGCCTCCGTATCCAATATCTCCTGGAGAGAAGGGTTTTCAATATTCCTGTGTACCTGCATACAATCCTCAATAATCTCCACAATCTCAAGATACTTGATTTCCCGGTTCAGGAATTGGCGCACCGCCAGCTCATTTGCCGCATTAAAGACCGTCGGCAGGGTGCCGCCCTTTCGTCCCGCGTCATAAGCAAGTTTCAGCCCGTAGAACGTATCCATGTCCGGCTTCTCGAATTCCAGTTTCCCAAGGCTCCAGAAATCAACCCTGTCCCCCGGAAGATACCTTCTCTTGGGATAGTACAGCGCATACTGGATCGGCAGCTTCATATCCGGCGTTCCAAGCTGCGCCATCACCGCGCCGTCCACATATTCCACCATAGAATGGATGATACTCTGAGGCTGCACCACCACCTGCACCTGGTCCACATCCACGCCGAACAGCCACTTCGCCTCTATGACTTCCAGCCCCTTGTTGACCATGGTAGAAGAATCAATGGTAATCTTCTGCCCCATCTCCCAGTTCGGATGTCTGAGGGCGTCCTCCACACGGATTTCCAGCAGATCTTCCTCCTTCTTCCCGCGGAACGGGCCGCCAGACGCCGTAAGGAGAATCTTGTGGAGCGTCTTTCGTTCATTTCCCTGCAAAGACTGGAAGATGGCGCTGTGCTCGCTGTCCACCGGGAGGATGGATACATGGTTTTCCTTTGCCAGCGGCATAATGATATGCCCCGCCGTCACCAGCGTCTCCTTATTGGCAAGGGCAATATCCTTCCCTGCCTTGATCGCCTCGATTGTGGGGCGGATCCCAATCATCCCCACAATCGCTGTCACTATTATCTCCGTTTCTTTAAGAGTTGATACCTCCAGAAGTCCGTCCATCCCGGACACTACCCTCGTATCCGTATCGGAAATCCGTGTTTTCAGCTCCTTCGCCTTCTCCTCGGACCAGACTGCCGCAAGCCGCGGACGGAACATGCGAACCTGCTCCTCCAACAGACCGATATTGCTGCCCGCTGCAATGCCGCAGACCTCAATGTCGCCATTTTCCCTGACAACCTCAAGCGTCTGCGTACCAATCGAACCTGTAGAACCTAATATGGCTATTTTCTTCATTACATCTCTCTCCCATACACTATATATATGCAGGAACCGTTCCTGTCATTATATAAAACAACCTGCTACAAATTCCCCGCCAAGAGCGTCGCCAGGTAATAGATAACCGGCGCGGTAAAAATTACACTGTCGAAACGGTCCAGGATCCCGCCATGGCCGGGAATCAGTTTCCCATAATCCTTAATCTCATGGTTGCGTTTAATCGCAGACGCCGCCAAATCACCTACCTGTGAAATAGCTCCGCCCGCAGCACAGATCACCGCATAATGCACAGGCGAGACAAAAGCTCCTCCAAAGCGGTTCACAGCAAGGGCAAACAGCGCGCCAAGCAGCGCGGCGCCCACAATCCCCCCGATTCCGCCTTCCACGGACTTCTTAGGGCTGAGCTTAGGCGCCATCTTATGCTTCCCAATCAGCACCCCCACACAGTAAGCACAGGTGTCACATCCCCACGAACTCAGGAAGATCAGCCACACTACCACACCGCCGTCTGAAAGCATGCGGGTCTGATACACATAGGAAAGCATGACCGCCACATAGAAAAAGCCAAAAAATACCGTCATAACCTGCTCCGCACGGAACTTCGGAAATGTAAATACATACACAGCCATGAGCAAAATCAGAAATAATATAGAAAGCATGGTGACATACTCCGAAGCCCTGCACCACAACAGCCCATAATAAACCAAAGCTGCCAGATACCCGGCGGCTCCCAATACCTTTCCCTGAACTCCAACTACTTTATATAATTCTGTCATGCCCACCAGGCTGATGGCTCCAAGGAATGCAAACAAAATCTCCCCGCCCAATCCAACCGTCGCCACCAACACAATCACCAGCACGATCCCGCTTAACAGCCTCGTCTTAAACATCCTGCCCCTGTTCCTCCTTTACTCCGCCGAAACGTCTGTCCCTTGCGTTATACTGCTCAATCGCCTTCATCAGCTCTTCCTTCGTGAAATCCGGCCAGTGGACGTCCGTAAAATAGAATTCCGTATACGCAAGCTGCCACATCAGGAAATTAGACAGCCTAAGCTCCCCGCTGGTCCGAATCAGCAAATCCGGATCCGGGATGCCATGGGTATCCAGATATCCCTCCAACAGCTTCTCATCAATGGACTCCGGCTCCACCTTCCCGTCCGCACAATCCCTGGCAAGCCTTCTCACTCCCCGGATAATCTCATCCCGGCTTCCATAATTAATTGCAATCTGGAAATTCAGCCCCCCGTTGTCCTTCGTGGCTTCTTCAAGCTCCCCGATTCGGCTGCGAATATCTTCATCCAGCTTAGTCACATCGCCGATTACACGGATCTTCATGTCATTCTTCGCCGCCGTTTTCAGGCAGGTCTTCATATAATTCCGCAAAAGCTTCATCAGTGCGGCAACCTCGTCTCCCGGCCTGTTCCAGTTCTCCGTGGAAAATGCATACACGGTAAGATACTTGACCCCCATACGGTAGGCGTCTTCACAAATGCGCTCCACATTCTTGCTTCCCTGGGCATGACCGTAATTGCGCGGCATCCCTTTTGACTTCGCCCAACGGCCGTTTCCGTCTAAAATAATCGCAACATGCTGCGGTATTACCATAGCTCTTCTCCTTTCCACAAGTGCGCTGATATCTCATGCATGAACGGGGGGACAGACCCACACACAGGCTTTCGGTCTGTCCCCTCTCTCACGAAACCGTCATGACTTCCTTAAACCGTCATAACTTCCTTCGACTTATTATCCACTGCCTTATCTACTTCCTTCACAAACTTATCCGTCAGTTTTTGAAGCTCTGTCTCCATATCCTTAATCTCATCCTCCGAAACCTCCGTCCCTTTCAGCTTCTTCAGCGCGTCATTGCCGTCCCTGCGGATGTTGCGGATTGCGACCTTCGCCGCCTCTCCCTTCTTCTTGACATCCTTCACCAGCTCTTTTCTGCGCTCCTCCGTAAGCTCCGGGAACACCAGCCGGATCATGCTTCCGTCATTGGTGGGGTTGATCCCCAGATCGGAAACCTGAATCGCCTTCTCAATGACTTTCAGCATATTCTTCTCCCATGGCTGAATCTGAATCATGCGCGCCTCCGGCACAGACACATTCGCCACCTGCTGAATCGGGGAAGGCGTACCATAGTAATCCACCTTAATCTTATTCAACACATTGGGGTTGGCGCGCCCCGCCCGGATCGTCCCCAGTTCGCCATCCAGATTGGCCATGGTCTTATTCATCTTGTCCTCATACACCTTTAATCTTTCATTCATAATTGCTTCCTCCTTTATTCTGCCCAATATAAATCCCAGCTATACCGTCACCCTGGTTCCCGTAAATGTCCCTGTCATCGTCTCTACAATACTGTTCTCTTCATTCAGCCCGAACACCAGCATCGGCATCCGGTTCTCCAGGCACATAATCGAAGCCGTCAAATCCACAGCCATTAACTTTTGGTCAATCACCTCCTGGATGGAGATCTCATCATACTTCTTCGCATCCGGGTTCACCTTAGGATCGCTGTCATAGATCCCGTCGATCGCCTTCGCCAGCAGCATGGCGTCCGCCTCAATCTCAATGGCCCTAAGCACTGCCCCCGTATCCGTGGAAAAGTAAGGATGGCCGGTTCCTCCGGCAAAGAAGACGACCTTCCCCTCCTCAAGGGCTTCCACTGCCCTGTCCTTAGAGAATAACGAAGTAAAAGCGCCGCACACAAACGGGGTAAATACTTCCGTCTTCATCCCCACATAACGAAAGATATCCGATACATAGATACAGTTCATCACCGTAGCAAGCATCCCAATCTGGTCAGCCTTCACACGGTCAATCGTCTCACTGGTCCTGCCCCTCCAGAAATTGCCTCCGCCGGTCACAATCGCTACCTGGATGCCGCCGTCCACCAGTTTCTTCACCTGTCTGGCAACACCGACACAGGTCGCCTCATCAAATCCCGTCTTCTTATCACCTGCGAGAGCTTCCCCACTTAGTTTCAACAATACTCTCTTCATCCGTCCATACTCCTTATTCTATTCTTTCCATAGCGAGAATTATTTCCAAACCATTCTTGCATTCACCATGATAAATTATATCATAGGAATAAAAAAAATGGAATACACTACCGCCAACATTCTACATCATTCACAAAATTACATGCCATACGCAAAAATTGTCGAAATTGTTTAAATTCTTAATTTTCAATCTGTAATTGACAGCAATTTAACTAAGTGCTATAATGTACCATAACAATTCGTTATGGGGACATAACATTTTGTTATGATACTATTGCATACATAGGGAAAGAACCAAGCATTAGTAAAACCAATAAAAAGGAATGAGGTGCAGTTTATGAGTAGTATTAGTATTGTAATTTTGTGTACAATTCTTGCTTATATGTGTCTGCTGATCGGCGTCGGCATATATAATGCGAAGAAGAACAACAGTAGTGAAGATTTCTATCTCGGCGGCAGGAAGATGGGTGCGCTGGTCGTTGCCATGAGCGCCGAGGCAAGCGATATGTCAAGCTGGCTGTTAATGGGGCTTCCGGGAGTCGCCTATCTGACCGGCCTTGCGGACGCCTTCTGGACGGCGGCGGGCCTGGCAATCGGTACATATCTGAACTGGCTCTTTACATCCAGAAGATTAAGACGGTATTCCGAGAGAATCGGCGCAATCACAGTGCCCACATTCTTTGCCAAGAGATTCCACGATGAGAAGAACATCATCACCGCGATTTCCGCAGTGATTATCGTAATCTTCTTCGTTCCGTATGTAGCCTCCGGATTCGCGGCATGCGGTAAGCTATTCAACTCTTTGTTCGGTTTGGATTACATGACCGGAGTTATTATATTTGCAATTATTATCGTAATCTATACGATTATGGGAGGATTCACCACGGTTGCCACCAACGACCTGATCCAGAGTATCGTCATGTCCATCGCGCTTGTTTCCATCGTAACCTTTGGTGTGAGCAACGCAGGCGGCATGGGCGCTGTTATGGACAATGCAAAGTCGCTGTCCGGCTATCTCTCCCTCTCCGCAATCCATGACGCGGTGGCAGGAACGGCAATCCCCTATTCGCCGCTGACGGCAGTATCCCTTCTGGCATGGGGAATCGGGTATTTCGGTATGCCGCATATTCTGGTAAGATTTATGTCCATCGAAGATGAACAGAAATTAGTACTTTCCAGACGCGTTGCTTCAATCTGGGTAACATTTGCCATGGGCATCGCAATCTTTATCGGTATCGTTGGTCTTGCGGTAGTCAATGCCGGCGGCATGGCTCCGTTAGAGGACAGCGAACGTGTTATCATCGCACTTACGAATGAGCTAAGCCAGAACGGCGTCCTGGCGGCAGTCCTTGGCGGCGTGATCCTTGCAGGTATCCTGGCGGCTACCATGTCCACGGCAGACAGCCAGATGTTGGTTGCAGCTTCCGGCGTATCCGAGAATATCGTGCAGGATTTCCTCGGTAAGAAGCTGACAGAGAAACAGGGACTTAACATTGCCCGCGCCACGATCCTTGGCATAGCGGTAATCGCGCTGTTCTTAGCAAGAGATCCGAACTCCAGCGTATTTGGAATCGTATCCTTCGCATGGGCAGGCATGGGCGCTGCATTCGCCGGCGTTATGATTTGTGCATTGTTCTGGAAACGTACTACCCTTCAAGGCGCGCTTGCCGGTATGATTGCAGGAGGCGCAATGGTATTTATCTGGAAATACATGGTTCGTCCATTAGGCGGAATCCTCGACATCTATGAACTGCTTCCGGCATTCTTAGTGTCACTGGTTATGATTATTGTAGTGAGCTTGGCTACGAAGGCTCCTTCTCAGGAGATTATTGATGAGTTTGAGAGCGTCAACGTCAAAAAGTAACATTTCTCATACATTTACCCAAGAAAAGGGGGCTGTCATTCTGACAGCCCCTCTTCGTAAAAAACTCTTTTAACTATGTATATCTCTTCTTCAACACAGGAACCGCTTCTGCCTCCCCCTGTTCCAGCATTCCTTTTGCCTTAAACTGACGCATAATCCGGAAATACATCACCAGCAGCAATCCTGCCGCCAGTATCCATGCCACCGGGCTTGCCAGACAGATTCCAAGAAAACTTCCGAACCGGGATGCTGCGACAGCCGCCATGCTCCTTCCCACCAGCTCTGCAATCCCCGCCGTCATAGGCAGCAATCCAAAACCCATTCCCTGAATCCCATTCCGGTAAATATTGACAACCGCTAAAAACACAAAAGAAAGGGCGGCACAACGCAGGCTGATATCCACATATTCCGTAATCTCCCTTACATTTTCCGAGACAAACAACACCGTCATGGATTTTCCGCAGAAAAATACCAAAAGTCCTGTTAAAACCGCATAGACCTCTCCCATCCATGTGGCGCTCCGAAATCCCTGCCGGATTCTGTATATCTTTCCCGCCCCCATGTTCTGGGCGCAGTAGGTTGACATTGCCGTACCCAGCGCAATATAGGCCTGAGTCACAATCTGTTCAATCTTCACAGCCGCAGAATAACCGGCGACAGCCACAGAGCCGAACACATTTAATGCCGTCTGTACAACGATTGTCCCGATTGCCGTAATGGAAAACTGAAAAGCCATGGGGAACCCAATCTTCATCTGCCATTTCATCAAATTCCAGTCAGCCTTCCAATCCTCCCTGTGAAGATGAAGCTCCGGTACATATTTTATAATGTAGAACAGGCACAAAAGCCCCGATACACCCTGCGAAATCACCGTGGCATAGGCGGCGCCCGCCGCTCCCATGTGGAATACTATGATAAATACCAGATCCAGCACAATGTTCAGGAGCGCGGCAAGAATCAGAAAATACAGCGGTCTTTTGCTGTCCCCGATTGCTCTTAAAATTCCTGCCAGCAAGTTATATAACACCTGTGCAACAATCCCGCCGCAGATTACCATGATATATGCATAAGCCTGATCATACATATCCATCGGCGTATTCATCCAGTTCAGCACATCCCGCATCAGCGCCATGCTCACTGCCGTTAGCAGCACAGAAACCACCAGCGAAAGGATAGCCGCAGACGCAACCGAACGGCGCATCGCCTTATCGTTCCCTGCACCGTAGTGCTGCGCAGTCACAACGGTAAATCCCGCCGTCATCCCCATCAGGAATCCAAGAATCAGAAACGTAAGCGTCCCGCACGCTCCCACGGCAGCTAACGCCGTATTCCCCACAAACTTCCCCACAATCACTGTATCCGCCATGCTGTAGAACTGTTGGAACACATTTCCTATAAAAATGGGAATCGTAAAGTTCAGCAGAATCTTCGCCGGCTTCCCTGTTGTCATATCTCTTTCCATATTCATTCCTCCTCTATATTTTTGAATATTGCAATACGATGTAAAAAAGAAAACTTTATCCATTATATTAAATATAGAGAATGAATACAATGCATAATTTCTCCAAAAAATATCCGCATCCACACCAGAATGTGGTTGTTTTAGCTGATATTTGCCTGGAGTCTTTTCAAACCCGAGTTCCACTGCCAAGCCGCAGCCGCAGTCAGCACAAGAATCCAAGTAAGCGCCAGAACCATATTTCCCGCCAGTTCTTCCATGTTCCCGCCATTTAGCAACGCATTAACCGGAGTATAGATATAGAATTTCATCGGCAAAAACTCCGTCACAGTACGGAACATCGGTGGAAACATAGAGAGCGGAATGAGCGCCCCGGAAACAAGGGATTTGAATGCACGGAACGTAATCAGCACACCGCGGATTCTCTCAAGTTTTAACGCCAGAAGCCCCAAATTATACCAGAGCAAAAACTCGATCCCGATTCCCAAAACCAGATAGATGAAAAAACTCAAAAAATTCTGCAGTGAGATTTCACGGTAAATAACCGTAAACAAAACCGCCGGAACAAGAATGACCAAATAGCATACCATCCAAGCCACAAATCTTGAGATTACCGGAACCACATACTGTACCGGCCTTACTAAAAAATTCGCCATGATTCCCTGCTCCACATCCTTTTGGATGTCTGTTGCAATATGCATAAACGGAAATGCATAGCCAAGCAGTACCACAAATAAATAGTAGCAAACCATATAACTCAGTTGGACGCCGCTATACTTAAGCAATGCCTTCCACAAGAAAATATACATCAACATCTGCACCGGCAGATAGACCAGTTTCAAAAACAATTCCATCGGATATTTTCTGTACATCTTCATGTAAATCCCTACTAATACCCTGTATTTATCCATTGATGCTTTCATACCGTTCCAATCCCTTTTCCCATAAAAACTGATTCGCTGCAGACCACAGCGCCATTAAAAACAAAAAACCTGCGCCCGAAATCACCAATTCTGTTGTTCCTATTGGAAAGCAGACGATTTCCGCGGAAAATGTGCTGAAAAAATAGAAGGGAAATACAAATTGAAACACATATACCAACGGCTTAGGAAGAATCGTCAGCGGGTACTTGTTAAACGATGTCAGACAGTCCGATATCTCAGAAACCGCGCTCATCTTTCCGTGCCAGAACGCAAGATAACTTGCGCACAGGCGAATTAGGGCAAGAATCAAATTGGCACCTACTACCACTAAAATCCCAAAGAAGATACCAATGACATGAAGTCCATTTCCGGCAAACAATAGAAGTACCGTAAATTCCACAAACGACAGTATAATGCCAATATAATCCACGTTTAAAAGCAGGAAACGCACCCGGGAATCCATTGGCCTTGTCAGAGTATTATCGAGAACGCCTCCATGCACATACATCCAGAATCTCGAAGCATAAGTAAAGACCGCTCCGTCCAGGCCATAAAATAATTCTGAAAATGCAAGGAATACTACGATATCTCTGTAGCCCCAGCCTTCCATAGTAAACCCTGCCTCTTGGATAATATACCAGAACAACAGATTCAACCCGAGATAAACCACCTTACTGCTCACATCCAGAATATAGTCTAAGGAATAGTATCTTAATCTTCTCCACTCGAATAGAAACATAATATTTATGATATTAAACAGTTTCTTTAAGGACATCCTCCAATACCTCCCTCACTGAAACATGCTCCATATTGAGGGATTGAATCCGATAGGCTTCTGCCAGTTCGGCAATCAGCCGGCCCGAATCCTCACCTTCCTGAATGGTAAATTCCAGCTCCTTTTCCTCTGCTTTTACAGAAGAAGCCTTCTCTAAAAGCTTTCCTGCCTTATCCCCGTGCAGAACTGCCTCGTACTTTACAATCATCTTCTGGGACTTCCCTACCTTATCCGTTACCGTTCTTGGATTGCCGTCATAGCACACCCGCCCCCCGCGAAGGATAACCGCCCTGTCGCAGACGCCCTCGATATAATCCACCTCATGAGTGATGATAAGAATCGTCCTTCCCTGCCCCTTTAATTCTGCAATCAGGTCATATAAGCCCTTCTTGGCGTTATAGTCCAAACCAATCGTTGGCTCGTCCATATAGATATACTGCGGTTCATGCAGCAGTATGGATACCAGCTCACATTTCACACGTTCGCCAAAGCTAAGCTTTCGGTACGGCTTTTCCAAAAGTCCGGCAATGTGAAGATATCCGTCCAAAAATGCCAGATTCCTTTGAAAATCTCCCTGAGAAATTCCATAAATTGCCTGAAAAAACTTCAGATTGTCAGAAACGGACAAATCTACAATAAACGAAGGCTTCTGATTAAAAATAACACCCATATTTTTTACAAGCTGCTTTCGCTTCTGAAAGGTGTCCTGCCCGTCTACCGTAATCTTCCCCTCCGACGGACGGATAACGCCGCACAGACATTTTAGCAGGGTAGACTTACCGGAACCGTTGGCGCCCAGAAGTGCAATCATCTCTCCCTTTTCAACCGTCAGGCTGATTCCATCCAAGATTCTGATTTTATTCTTTTCTTTTCCTGTGTATTCCTTGACTACATGTTCAAATTGTATCATGCTTTCCCCTCTCTGCTTTACAAAGAGCAATGCTTTTATTCTTTCTTTTACCTCAATTTCGGATTGTCCTGACAATATGCTGACAGTCTCTTGAAAAGCCACAAACAGCCTGCTTTGCCTTTATCATACTTCAAATCTAAAATAATATCAACTTTTGATTTTGCCGATTTCCATCCAAAAAAGAAACTATGCTTTCCCTTCACATTTTATAAAAAATCAAGTATACTATAGATAATATCCCCCTCAGAGCGTTTCTGAATATGACAATAAATACACTAAGAAAAAGAGGTAAAGGAACATGGACAGAATACTGGTCGTAGACGACGCAGAATTAAACCGTGAACTACTATACGATATATTAAAAGACAATTACATCATCGAGACGGCGGAGGACGGAGCCGAAGCTCTGGAAAAACTCAGGAAATACCGGGGCGGCATATCCGCTCTGCTCCTGGATCTTCGGATGCCAAAGCTCGACGGCTTTGCCGTCATCGAACAGATGCGGCAAAACGGCTGGATCAAACACATCCCCGTACTCATTATCAGCAGCGAACATGCCATTGAGATTGAAAACCTCTGCTTTCATCTGGGCATATCGGATTTTATCCATAAACCTTTTGAAAGCTCTATCGTATTAAACCGGGTAAAAAATGCAATCGAATTATTTGCCTGCAAGAACCAGTTAGAGCAGACGGTAGAACAGCAGGCATTGACTCTGAAAAAGCAGGACATGATTATCCAGATGCAGGCAAAACAGTTACGGGACGCAAGGGATTTCAGGCATCTCATGATGGAATACAGCTCGGCAATCCTTGAGGTTGAGACAAAACTAAAAGTGCTGAATGCAGAATTCTCACAGGTCTATAACCGGAATCCCTTCGAGTCTATCAAAAGCAGGCTGAAATCACCAGAAAGCATTTACGAAAAATTAGAACGAAAAGGCTATCCCGTCACACTGGACAGCATCCGGGAGAATCTATCGGACGTGGCCGGGCTTCGTATCATCTGCTCTTTCCCAGATGATATCTACCGTCTGGCTGAGCTTTTCATCAAACAAGACGATATTGTCCTGGTGCGCCAGAAGGACTACATCAAAAATCCCAAGCAGAACGGCTATCGAAGCCTCCACTTGATCCTGGACGTCCCCATCTTCCTGTCCAACGGGAAAAAATACATGAAAGTAGAAGTCCAGTTCCGCACAATCGCGATGGATTTCTGGGCAAGCCTGGAACATAAGTTAAAATATAAAAGAGATGTGGGGAATACCGATGAGATTGTGAAGCAGCTCAAGATGTGCGCAGATTCTATTGAGGATTTGGATTATCAGATGCAAAAAATCCGGGATCAGATTGACCTTTCCCGTGAATAGAGGAATTCTATGCTTCCGATAGCACAGAGCAAAAAGCCTCAGCACAGCCCGCTATGCCTACGTTTTTTGCTCTGCACTCTCAAAAGCCTAGTCTGCTTTCCTGGCAGCGGCAAAATACTCATCCACCAGAGCAGCCGCATCCTCTACACACTGTATACAGCACGGAAGAGGCTGCGGACCGTCCATGTTCTTGAGCTCCCTGCAGTAAATGGAACCGTTCTTTTCACGATATTTTGCCGCCGCATCACGGAATTTGGCATAAGTATCCATCTTCGTTTTCCGTGGGTTCTCCATATCCCCGGCGCTGTTGGCAAGGCTAATCGTCAGGAACATTCCCGTCACTGCACCGCAGGTGTCACGTAATCCTCCCATGCCAAGACCGAACCCTTCCGTAAGCCTAAAGACGTCTTCCTCTTTGACCCCCAGCTCCTCGCAATACGCACAGATTACCGCCTGGCAGCAATTATAGCCCTTCTTAAATTTCTCAACCGCTGTTTCCTTATTTGCTTTCATAATGATTCATCCCCTTTTTAAGATTCGCGCACTCGTTTCAGGTTCTCAATCCATCCTGCCTGGCAGGCGTCGCTTGGCATCCTCAGATCCCCTCTGGGAGACAATGCAACCGTCCCCACCTTAGGTCCGTCCGGCAGGCAGGAACGCTTAAACTGCTGCGTAAAAAATCGTCTCAAAAATGTTTCAAGCCATCTGTAAACCGTATCATCATCATATTCACCGTGAAATGCATATCTCGCCAGCCGATAAATCTTAGCCGGCTCATACCCAAACCTAAGGAGATAGTACAAAAAGAAATCATGAAGCTCATAAGGCCCAACTAAATCTTCCGTCTTCTGGGCAATCTCCCCGTCCTTTGGCGGTAAGAGCTCCGGGCTTACCGGAGTATCCAGCACATCATAGAGCACACATTTCAGCTCCTCATCTCCGCAGGTATCCGCATAATAATGAACCAGATGGCGCACCAATGTCTTAGGCACAGATGCATTTACCCCATACATAGACATATGATCCCCGTTGTAGGTCGCCCACCCAAGCGCCAGCTCCGACATATCCCCGGTTCCAATTACGATGCCGCCATTCTGGTTCGCCACATCCATCAGCACTTGGGTACGTTCCCGCGCCTGAGCATTCTCAAAGGTGACGCTGTGATCCCCAGGGTCATGCCCGATATCCTCAAAATGCTGGTTTACCGATATGCCAATGGGAATCTCCCGCAATGTCGCTCCCAGTTTGACCGACATCTTACAGGCATTCCGATAAGTCCGGTCCGTCGTCCCGAAACAAGGCATCGTCACAGCCGTAATCCCGCTCCGGTCAATTCCCAGCATATCAAATGCTTTTGCCGTCGCCAACAGCGCAAGCGTGGAGTCTAACCCTCCTGAAATCCCGACCACAGCGTTCTTCGCATGGGTATGGCTTAGCCGCTTTTTTAATCCCATTGCCTGAATCATAAGGATCTCTTCACAGCGTCTCTCCCTCTCCTGCCCCTCTGCCGGGACAAAAGGACTAGAGGAAATACTTCTGGTAAGGCTTGTCTCTTCTATCCGGATGTCAAACGGAATCCGTCTAAGCCGCGGCTCCTTTGCCGCCTGAAAGGTGGTATTCCTCCTTCTCTCGCTTTGCAGACGCTTCCAATCAATCTCTGAATAGATGACGCCGTTGACAAAGCGGGCGCTCTCCTTCAAGATTGTCCCATTCTCCGCAATCAGGTTATGTCCGCCGAACACCAAATCCGTCGTTGATTCTCCTTCACCCGCATTGGCATAAATATAACCGCAGATGAGACGGGCCGACTGCCCTTCAATCAGCCTTCTTCGGTAAGAATCCTTCCCGACTGTCTCATCGCTTGCCGAACAGTTGGCAATGAGCAAAGCCCCTTCCCTTGCCGCCTCAACACTCGGCGGTACGAAAGACCACGCATCCTCACAGATCTCCGCAGACACCACGAGAGATTCTATGGATGATGCGGCAAACAAAAGCTCAGGGCCAAAGGGAATCATCTCCCCGTCAAACAGAATCTCACGAGCCGTCTCAGGTCCGGGGCAAAACTGGCGCATCTCATAAAACTCTCCGTAATTAGGTAAAAACGTCTTGGTCGTAAACCCTAAAATCTTCCCACGGTTGAAAGCCGCCGCCACGTTATACAGCTCCCCGCCCACAGCAATCGGGGCGCCCACAAACACCAGAGCGTCTTTCCCTGCCGTATGCTCTGCAATCCTGTGGAGTGCAAGCCGCGCACCGTCAAGCAGGACGTCCTGTGTAAAGAGGTCGCCGCAGGTATATCCCGTCACGCACAGTTCCGGGAATACCACAATCTTCGCCCCTGCACCCACAGCTTCATCAATCATGCTGCATATCCTTCCCGTGTTATAGGCAACATCCGCCACCCGTATATCCGGCGTCGCCGCCGCCACCTTCAAAAACCCATCCTTCATCTTGCCGGTTCACTCCTTATTTACTGCGTTTGATAATCTCCTTTAACTCTTCTACCGTATATTGATATGCCGTATTACAGAAATGGCACTTGACTTCTATGTCTTCCCCATCCTCAATCATCGCCTGAATCTCTTTCCTTCCGATGCTTACAACCGCCTGCTCCACCCTCTCCTTCGAGCAATTACATGAAAACTGCGTCGGCATCCGATCGGTAATCTCAAGGCCTAACCCTTCAAACAAAATCCCTAGCAGATCCTCCGGCGTATGCCCTTGGTTCAGAAGAGAAGTTACCGAAGGGACATTCTTTAAATTCTCCTCCACCCTGCATATCGTCTTCTCCTCTGCAAACGGCATCATCTGAATGATAAATCCGCCTGCACAGCGCACCGTATTATCCTTCTCCATCAGGACTCCAAGCCCCACAGAAGACGGAACCTGTTCCGAATTCGCAAAATAATAGGTCAGATCCTCTGCAATCTCACTGGATACCAGAATGGTCTGCCCTGAATAAGGTTCTTTTAATCCCATATCCTTGATTACCTGAAGAAGGCCGATCCCGACAGCCCCGCCTACATCTAATTTGCCATTCTTAGGAGGCAGCATAACATTCGGATTCCCGGCATACCCCTTTACATTGCCGTGGCTGTCCGCCGTAACCGTAAGCCCTTCAATCGGTCCATCCCCACGGATCTGCAGCGTCAGCATATCCGTATCATTCTTCATCATACTTCCCATCATCGCTCCTGCACTAAGAAGTCTCCCAAGCGCAGCCGTAGCTACAGGGCTCATGTTGTGGCGCACTCTCGCCTCCTCCACCACCCGCCTCGTCGCAGCCGCAAACGCACGGACCTGACGGTCTGCTGCAGTAGCCCTTACTATATAATCTTCCATCCTTCTATTCTTCGCCCCTTTTCCAGAATTATACACCGTTGACTCAGATTCCTGTCTGCATCGGAACAACGCTTCATCTACCAGCCTTACTTCCCATATTCTTGCGCAATCACACAGACACGCCCGCTGGTGTACATCGGAGCCTTCTTGGTATACGCGTCATATGCCGCAACATAACGAAGCCCCGCCTTCTCAATCAGAGTCTTAATCTTCTCCAACGTATATGCCTTCTGCTGGTGAACCTCCTGATATTTCCGGTAGAGTTCGGGATTCTCCTGGCTCTGAACAAATAAGGTCAACTGATACTCGTTCGTCTTATCCTCAGCTCTGTAATAATTCTCCCAGATAAAACTACATTCTTCCCGCTCCTCTGCAATCACCCGTTCACCCAAAATCTCCCGATACTTGTATTCTGTGTTAAAATCAAAGATAAATATACCTTGCGGATCGAGATAATTATTCACAAGTTTGAACACTTCCGTTAATTCCGCATCATCTTTTAAATAATTAACCGAATCACAAACGCTGACAACCGCCTTGACCGTACCATACAACTCAAAGGACTGCATATCCTGAAGCAGATACAAAATGTCATGACCGCTCTTGATCCGCTTCTCCATAGCAAGCTCAAGCATGGACTCAGAGTTGTCCACACCTATCATATCATAACCCTTTTTTGCCAGTAATTCCGTCATATTCCCTGTCCCGCAGCCCAGCTCAAGCACAAGGCCGTCAAAGATATCGTATTCTTTCAATATATCATGAAGATAATCTGCCCACTGTTCGTAAGGTACATTATCCATAAATGTATCATATACCTCAGCAAAACTCGTATATGCCTCCATCCTATTCTCCTTCGCCACCTGTATTCTAATAATGCACGCATCCGCGTGCATCTTTATTATATCATGGCCTGAGGGGTTTTTCAATAATGGAAAAGATTGCCTGATTTCCGCAATACCTTCCCCCTTATATACCGAAACGTCTCCTCTTCCCCGTCCCTCGCCAACATCTTGAGCAAATCATGCAGAAGCTTCGCCGTCTCCGGATGCACCATTCTCCCAAGCCTTGACGCGCCCCTCTCGTAATACTCCAAGGGATAAGAATCCTCATACTTGCTCCCACGGTAAGTCTTCGCCGCCGCAATCCTGTCAATAAACATCTCGATAACATACCTAACAGGCATCTTCATACCAATGATTCCCTCATCCGGGTCCGTACTGTAATCAATCCAGTATTCATAGTGATGACGGTTCCTCCCTTTATGATGGAGCCACGCCCTGGAATACCCGATATCCTCCCGCTCCGCATTGTTTGGGCTTCTGGTTCCCTGATAATACCTGCACCCCACCAGGAACTCCGAAGGGGAATACTTCGACAAATCATGAAGTAGCCCCTGCCGGTACAGCCCCACCTTAAAACACCCCTTCATGACCAGCAATCTGTGATGATTGATCGTCCTGAAATGCTGCCATGCTTTCATATCCCTTATTCTCCTTTCTGCCTGCCCAATGCCCTTTGTGTCCCTTTTCCTCTTTCTGGTGCCCTATCTCCTTTGATCCCTCTTCATCAAAAACGATTACACAGCCTACATCCACCCATCTCAGGGAAGATACCTCATCCAAATCACGCAGTAGCACTATATACCAGAAATAAGACCAGAAGATGCGCCGGATAGAACATATAGAAGAAATACTTCATACTCTTCCCGCGCTCCCCGTTATACAAGGCAATCGGAATCATGGCCAATGCACCGTATCCCTGTATACTGCCATTCCACAAAAAATTCCATAATGCCCCGCACACCGTCTTAATCCACAGATTCTCCCTCAGCAAATAAAACAAGGCAATCAAAAGAATCCCCTTAAAACTATAATCCGTCCGCAGGAGATCCGCAGAAGCCATGACCAACAGAATCTCCACCGCTTTCAACGGCAGTTCCTTACTATACTTCAACAGCTCCATCAGGGCTACGCCCAGAAGCAGCGTAAAAAATACATTCTGATGGTCAAGCTCCACAACCTTGCCATAGAACGCAAGGTCATAAGGAACCTCCGAAACCAGCGCAAACCCGCCAAGCCTTATCATATATTTCCGGACATCCCGGGTGTGTACGAACCCTTCCACCAGCAGAAAGCAGAAAATCGGAAACGAAATACGCCCCACATAACGTAACGCCCACACTCCCGGGAAGAATACCGCGCCCACATGGTCAATCACCATCGTTACGATTGCGAGCCACTTGAGCTGATACGACGTCAGCCCCTTTCTTTTCACCACTTCTGTCCAATTTGTCCCCATCTTCTTCCCTGCCTGCAAACACCATAATCATCCGTTCTTTCAGAACCACATTCCTCTGATTCTTAACACACACCGGTTTATCAAGAACCCCCTCCTTCGTGGAGGCTATCATATACCACTTCTTCTTTCTCGGAAGAGCCGGCAGAGCAAAAGAATGTTCAATCCAATGCATATTATAAGCAATAAAACAGTCCTCGCCGCCTGCTGCCATCCCACTGTAATAGACGCCGATCTGCCGGCTATACACCTCTGAAGGAACCCGCCACGCACTCTCCCCGTGGTAAGATACGTCTGGAATCCCGCATCTCGCCTGATCCATCCCCCGCATCTCTTCCTTAGGCATGAACACCGGATAACGCTTCCTTACGGCAATCAGCCCCTTCACAAAATCATGAAGCTCCTTCTTCTGCTCAAGACGGCTCCAGTCCGTCCACCCGGTAGGATTATCCTGACAATACACATTGTTATTCCCTTTCTGCGTATTCCCGAATTCGTCCCCCGCAAGGATACAGGGGGTCCCTTGGGCAAGCAAAAGCAAAAAGAACGCATTTTGCACCTGCCGCTCCCTAAGACTGACGATTGCCTTCTTCCTGGTCATCCCTTCCGCCCCGCAGTTCCAACTATAGTTATACTCCGGCCCGTCCTGATTATTCTCCCCGTTAGCTTCATTATGCTTCCTGTCATACGAAACCAGATCACAGAGAGTAAAGCCATTCTGGTTCGTAATACAGTTGAATATCCCGTCTTTCTCGGAAACGTGCCGAAGCCAATACATGACCCCTTCCACCATTCCCTCGTCCCCTTTCAGGAACCGGCGCATGACCGTCTGAAATTCAGTCCGGTGAACCATAATCTTCGTCTTCTTTAAAATCGGGTCCGCATAAATCGCCTCCATCGGCGCAATCTGCGGGTTCAGTATGAATCCGTCTATGTGGTACTCAATCATATAATATCTCAGGCATTCCTCCATCATCTGCTTCGAGACATCTTCCGTAAACGGCATCTCAAGAACCACTTCAATCCCCGCCTTGTGGCATGCCTTCACCATATCCTTCAATTCCTGGACTGCATCCCTGGACTTCGCATAAGAACTCTTAGGCGCGAACCAGTACGCCGGACCGTATCCCCAATAATTCCGGTACTGCATACACTCCTCAAAATCATAGACTGGCATGCACTGAATCTGGTTGACGCCCAGATCTGTAAGGTACGGCAGCTTCTCCACCACCCCCTGGAACGTCCCTTTGCCCTTCACCTTAGAAGACCCATGCTTCGTATACCCCCTGACATGCAGGCTGTATGCGACCACGCTGTGATACGGCAGGCACAGCGGCATATCGCCCTCCCAGTCATATTCCTTATCATACAAGATTCCTCTTACTTCATGTTCCTGCACACTGCGTTCCCGGCCCCATATTTCCCTGCCGGCAATCGCCTTCGCATACGGATCGATTACGACTTTCCCCCCGATGCGGTAGTTGTATTCATATTTCGATGGTTCTATTCCCTCCAGGGCAAGATAACGAACCTCCCCAAGCTCCCGTTTCATCTCATAAACGGCATATGGTTTCTTGGCCCCGGCGCGGTAAATCAATAACTGACACTCCTTCTCCTGCGGCACCGCCACAGAAAAATTCACAATACTTCCTATCATGGTAGTTCCTAACGGTAAGGGTCGCCCCTGTATCTCCTTCATGCCTTAACTCCTCCTGCTCTCTTGCGGAACTATACAGCTATTGCTATAAAATCAGCCTCTCTACTGCCATCCGTCTACTCCATACATCTCAACATTATCCTTGTCAATCATGAACACTTCTTCAAAAATCTCCGTCTCATAGTCTTCCCCGTTCAGCATTGCGACTGCCGTCTTTGCCGCCGTCTTACCGATATTAATCGGAGACTGCGCCGCCGTTCCCGCAATCTGCCCGTCCGCTTTTTTCAGTTCCTTTTTAATGTCCGGCGAACCGTCTACCCCATAGATGACTACCGTTTTCAGGCCTGCAAGGTTCACCGCCGTCTTTGCCGCAACTGCAAGCTGGTCATTGCCGCACATAATCGCCGAGACATCCGGGTGCTTTGTAAGAATCTCCTTCGCAGCCCCCAACGCCTTTTCAAATTCTCCGTTGGTGTCCACACGCTCCACCACTTCAAACCCCTTGGGAGCCAAAGCAATCGCCTCCTCAAATCCAGTAATCCGGTCATTGATAGAATTCTGGGTCGGACATTCCAGGATTGCCACCTTCCCGCCTTCCGGACAACGCTCAATCAGATCCTCCCCGCAGATATATCCCGCCTCCACGTTATTAGAACCGATATAGGCGTCTACATAATCCATCTCCTTCACCTGAGTATCCACATTAATAATCTTCACATCCGCCTCTTTCAAGGCTTGAAGAGCAGGCGTGATTGCCTCCCAGTCCACCGGGCACAGGAAGATTGCATCGATTCCCCCCTCAATCATCTCCCGAATCTGTGCCTCCTGGTCTTCCGGGCTTGAAGCCGGGTCCCTTGTAAGAAGCTCATACCCATCTTTTTCAATCACCTCCCTGATTGCCGATTCCAACGTTATAAAATAAGGATTCTCCATATCAATCCCAGAAAAACCAAACACATATGTATCGTCTTCCTCCGCAGGCGTTTCCTTTTCCTTTGACTCATCAGACACCGCATTGTCTTCCGGCGTCCCCACGTTCTTCTTGCATGCGGACAATACGAAAAAGCATACGAGCATCAGCAATGCCCCTAACAACTTCCTTTTTCTCATCCTCTTCTTCCTCCTTTTTATCTTTTTCGCATATCCTCCTATTATTCTACAACATTTTTATGTGGCTGTGAATAGTAACTTTCAAAACCTTCTTGCATTTTCCCCTTTCCTTTGGTACAGTAAAAGTATCGAAAAACAAAGGAGACGGATACTATGGATGAATACATGACAGTCGAACTGACACTTGACAACGATGAAGTCGTAAAATGTGCGATTCTTACTCTGTTTGAAGCCGCCGACAGGGAATACATAGCTTTGCTCCCCATGGACGAAGAGGGGAACACCGAAGAAGGAGACGTTTACCTCTATCGCTATGTGGAGACACCCGAAGGCGAACCGGAACTCGAGAATATCGAAGATGACGAAGAATACGAGATTGCCGCGGATGCATTTGACGAGTGGATGGACACGCAGGAATTCGAGGAACTAGACGAGGAGTAACTCTTCAACAAAACGGGAAGGATTCAGGTCTTTTCCGTTTTTTTCTTTGACATAGCTGATGATGAGTCTTTCCTTCGCCCTGGTCATGGCCACATAGAACATCCGCCGCTCCTCCTCGATTTCTTCCATAAGCTTCGCTTTCCGGTAGGGCGTGTTTCCCTCATTTGCCGCGATGATGAACACCAGCCCATATTCCAATCCCTTCGCCCCATGCATCGTCATGAGCGAAACCCCGCCGGATTCCTTCGTCTGATCCCACCGCTTTGCCTTCTGCTCGGCAAGAGTTTTTTTATAATCCTCTACATGGCAGAACCATTCCTCTGCCGTCCGGTATTCTTTTGCGCTCTGCTGTATTTCATCCGCAGTCTCCATCAGCTCCTCCACAGAAACCTTATGACTTACGGCGTATTCCCTGAGGAAGCCGTCATATCCCATCCCCTTGCGGATATACTGGATTGCCGCATAAGGAGCCTTGTCCCTGAGCATTTTCATATCCCACTCAAGCTGGTCGATCCGGTCAATCATCCATGCCTTGTCACAGTAAAAATTCCGCAGAGATTCATAACTTACTTTTCCCTCCATGCTGTCCCGGCCAAGATAACGCTTCGGGCGGTTGGCGATTCGCAGCAAATATCTGCGCTGGCACCCCTCCTGAGACAAATGGAGATAACTCATCAAATCTATCCCGATAAAATGGTCGTACAAGCTGTTGATTTTCTCCTTCATAATAAACGGAACCTGCCCTTTTGCCAACGACTCCGTCAAAGCCCTTGCATCCAGACTCGTGCGGTACAAAACTGCCATTTCCTCATAGGGGATTCCCTTGTCCCTGTACTCCCGGATCGTCTCAAGGACATAATTCCCCTCTGCCGCCGGGTCGCGTACCTCCTGGACATGAATCGTCTCTCCTTTTCCCTTCTGTGACCTAATCTTCTTGTCATACCGTTCCTGATTATGGCTGATGACACGGAGCGCCCCCTTCACAATATGCACAGTAGAACGGTAGTTCACATCCAAAAGAATCCTTCTCGCCTTAGGATAGTCCCTGGCAAACTCTAACATGATTCCCGGCTTCGCACCCCGGAACCCATAGATGGACTGGTCGTCATCCCCCACCACGAACAGGTTATCCTCCGGGGCCGCAAGCATCCGCACCACGTCATACTGGGCCTGATTCACATCCTGGAATTCATCCACCAGGATATAGCCGAATTTCTCCTGCCATTTCTTTAGGATATCCGGTCTTTTCAGAAATAATTCCCGGCACATGACTAACATATCTTCAAAATCTATCTTCCTGAGTTTCTTCTTCTCACTCTCATAGAGCCGGTACAATTCCCGGAACCGGGACGCCCCGTAACGCTTCGACTCATAGGTTTCGATGTCGCGGCAGTCGTTCTTGATGTTCCCCACCTCGGCGGCAAGCTCTTTCAGAGCGTCCCGCTCATCTCCTAAGTCCCCCGCAGGCTCAAAACCAAGCTGCGCCGTAATCTGCCTAAGCAGCGCCTCCTTCTCCTCATCCGTCAGAAGATTTTCCTGATTCAGCCGGTATGCCCACTTCAGGATTCCATAATAAATCCCGTGGAAAGTGCCGAACGTCACAGGAATCCCCCGCTTCCCCATAACCTGCCAGAACCGCTCCTTCATCTCATTTGCCGCATACTTGGTAAAGGTAATGACCAGAATTTCTTCTGGCCTTACCTTATATTTTGTAATCAGATATTCAATTCTCTTTGCAATGGTAAGAGTTTTCCCGGAACCGGGACCGGCGAGAACCATACATGGCCCGTCCTTGTGGGCAACCGCCTCACTCTGTGTACGATTCAAACTCATAGATTCCCCTTATCTGCTTAACAGCTCTATCCCTTTTCGGATTCGGGCAAGCGATTCTTCTTTTCCGATGATTTCCATAATCTCCGTCGCTCCCCCCGGGGTATTCTGTTTCCCGGACACCGCGGTACGGATGGGCCACATCACAAATCCGGTCTTGTAACCCTTCTCGTCCACATAAGCTTTCAGGACCTGAAACAGTGCGTCATTACTGAAATCCTCCTGTGCCTCCAGAAGCGGCAGCACTTCGCTAAGCACCGACAGAGACTTCTCTTCATTGGTCTTCATCTTCTTGTGGCAGTACATTGCCGTATCATATTGGGGCAGCTCCTCAAAAAAGTCAATCTGCTCCCTGATATCCGGGAATACCTCAATCCTGGTCCGGACAAGCGCAGCAATCTTCCTAAGGTCATAGTCCTTTGAAACTACCTGCTGGATATACGGCTTTGCCATCTCATAGAAACGATCTTCTTCCATCGCCTTGAAATATTCGCCGTTCATCCACTTGAGCTTCACGATGTCAAATACTGCCGGGGACTTGCTCATATGACGGTAATCGAATTCCTTCACCAGTTCTTCCAGTGAGAAAATCTCCTGATTGCCCTCCGGGCACCACCCAAGCAGGGCTACATAATTGACCACGGCTTCCGTGATAAACCCCTGATCAATCAAATCTTCGTAGGAAGAGTGGCCGCACCGCTTGCTCAGCTTCTTATGGTTCTCGTCCGTAATCAGCGGACAGTGTACATAGGTCGGGACATCCCACCCAAACGCCTCATATATCTTATTGTACTTAGGCGCAGAAGACAGATACTCATTCCCCCTGACAACATGAGTAATCCCCATCAGATGGTCGTCCACCACATTCGCAAAATTATAGGTGGGATACCCGTCCGATTTGATTAATATCAAATCCTCTAGTTCCTCGTTGGGAACCGTAATCTCCCCGTAAATATCATCTGCAAACGTCGTCGTCCCTTCCGTAGGCATATTGAACCGGATAACGTAAGGCTTGCCCGCTTTCAGGTTCGCCTCCACTTCTTCCTTGCTAAGGCCGAGGCAATGCTTGTCATAGACGACAATCTCCGTCCCCCCATCCTCCGATACGCTGCTCTTTAAAGATGCAAGCCGCTCCTTGTCACAGAAACAATAATAAGCATCCCCCTGCTCGATGAGCTGCTTGGCATATTTCAAATATAACCCGGAAGCATTCCGCTCACTCTGCACATAAGGGCCAACCCCGCCGTCCTTGTCCGGGCCTTCGTCATGGACAAGCCCCGTCTGTGCAAGAGTATGGTAAATGATATCCAACGCCCCTTCTACAAAACGTTCCTGATCCGTATCCTCAATCCTGAGCATGAAGTCTCCGTCCTCATGCTTCGCAATCAGATACGCATACAGCGCAGTCCTTAAATTCCCCACATGCATCCTGCCTGTGGGG
Source organism: Lachnospiraceae bacterium (assembly GCA_910574885.1). GTDB lineage: Bacteria > Bacillota > Clostridia > Lachnospirales > Lachnospiraceae > Sporofaciens. Next base: position 98,847 of record CAJTDD010000007.1, read on the forward strand.
CTTGGCGCAAATCTTGTTCTAACTTTGTTCATGTCTAATCTCCTTCATCAGCTTTATTGTTATTTAGACGAATCTTCCCAATGCCGCATCTGCATTGGGAAGATTCTTATATCTATCCAAGTTCTTTCCGCAGTCGTTCCAACAGGTCATCCACCCTCTCGTGGATCACGATATCTGCCAGCCGCTCCGCATAATGGGGCGTCTCATTAACCAGAATCAACTTATCCCCTTCGTAATAATTAATCAGTTGGTTGCACAGATAAGAATTCAGGTGGGAACCCAGCACCAAAAGCACATCCGCCTTCTGAATCTCCTCAGCCGCCCTGGTGATGACGCCGTTATCCACCATCTCCCCGAACAGGCACACCCTCGGCCTTACCGGAGTCTTACAATCTTCACAGAGGGGGACTCTGACCGAATCCCGGACATACTCCATCGAATACTTCCTGCCGCAGTGAGGGCAGAAATTATTGTACACATTCCCATGAAGGTCTATAACATTACGGCACCCTGCCCTCTGGGGCAGCCCATAAATCCGTCTGGTAATGATGCACTGGAACATCTTTCTTCGCTCAAGCTCCGCCATCTCCAAAAATCCCTTTCCCGGAGGTGTTGTAAGCCGGCTGAGTATCTCGTTACGGTAGAACGCATAGAACTGTTCCTTGCGTGTCGAATAAAATGCGCTGGAAAACATCTCTTCCATGGAGTATCCGTATTTCTGTTCTATATCGTAGGATACATCGCCATCCCGGATTGACGGATAGCCGCTCTCAAGAAGCATACCGAACCCGCTCAAAACCGTAGTATAACGGCTTTCCTTTAGTATTTTCAACAAATTACCCTCTGACATATGCTCACCTTCCCTTATAGCTAAAACGGTTCCTGTAGCTGTGTATTGCATCTATTTTCTTATATTGTACCAAATCTTAGGACATCTATCAACCTTTTCTGACATTTCGCTTCATCTGAAACGCCCCCTGACGGCCTGCTCCAAGATTTCTTTTTTCTTCATACCCTTTCTGGAAGGCACATGCCGGAAGCCGGACACCGTCTGAAACACTTTCCCCGGGACAGCCAACATGAATACAATCCCAAGGACAATGGCAAACGCTACCTTGACCGACTCCATTCCCCGCAGGGACGCCTCCGCCAACTGGTTTGTCACCAGATAATATACGGTATGGTAAATCCCCGCTCCCGGCACTAACGGCAGGATACCGGCAACCAGAAAGATCGTAATCGGGCATTTCTTCCGGATGCTCAGCACCCGGGACAAAAATACCACGAACATTGTACCCAGAAAAGAGGCAAATGCCGCCGAAAATGTATGGCTGACGAAAACATGGTACACGAGCCATCCCGCCATACCAGTAAAGCCACAGCTCAGATAAAAACGCCTGGGGACGTTGAACAGCACGGCATACCCCATTGTCCCCAGAAACGGGCATACCATATGCATCATGAACCCGTGTATCACAGCATTAACCCTCCTCCCATCCGATTGTATACGCTAAGCGTGACGCCTACGCCCACGGCGATATAGACGAATACCAGAAGCGCGTCAATCATCCGCACAGTCCCGGACAGAAAGTCGCTGTCAGCAATATCCCGGATCGCATTGACGAACGCAAGCCCCGGCACCAGCGGCATAATAGAGCCGATAATCATTCCGCCGAACTGCACATCTTGCGGCAGAGGCAGATGGCACACCCCGATTGCCAGAGCCGTGATAATGACGCCGCCCACAATATTCACGATCATTTTCGATAAGTTCTGCTTCTTCGCTGCCAGTACCCAAACATACAGAATACAGCCGATACAAAACGCCGCCATGCTCTCCAATGCAGACGCCCCAAGGAAATACCCATAGCAGCCGCTTGCTGCTCCAGCGGCAAACACCTGAAAATATCCCCTCTTTTCGGGAATCCTGTCAATCTCCTTCAGCCGTTTTCCCGCCTCCTCGATACCCACAAGCCCATCTGAAATCTCTCTGGATAATTCATTCACTTCCGCGACGATTCCAAGGTGGGAGGACGACAGCGGCACCTGCTTCACCTTCGTATAAGTCTCCTCCATGCCATTCTCCGCACTGATGAAAATGGCATGGCTAAGGATAAAAGTATCCACATATTCCACATGAAAACGCTGGCAGATTCGGGTCATGGTCTCATCCACCCGGAAAATCTCCGCGCCGTTTTTCAGAAGGATTCTCCCCGCCTCCAACGCAAGGTCTACCACCTTCTTCACATTGACCTCCGAATCCAACTGCTTTTTCAGGTAAATCTTATCCGTCAGCCTCACTTCCCCTTCATAGATCGGTTCCCGGTAATGCTCAGGATAATAGTTCGCCACGATATGGGAATTGACAAACCCACATTTTCCTAAAAATTCCAGCGTCTTCCGACGGTTGCCTGTACCTGCATACATGGTGTCACATTGGTTGCCGTAATGTTCACAGACATGGCGGAGCAGATATTTCGCATAACCCTTTCCTTGCTCCTCTTTGCGGGTAACGATACTTTTCAGTTCGCATTTTCGATTCTTCAGAAGCTCTACCACACAGACGGCACAGACGTCCCCGCCATTGACCAGGGCAAACATTTCTCCCTTGTCAAGATAGCTATTAATTACATCTTTGCAAGGATCAGCCATGAGAAGCATCTCCATATATTCATCTTTGTCTCTCCTGATTTGCTGAATCTTCATGCAAGCGCCTCCCTTAAAAATCTTTTCTCATTATAGCACCTGACCTCAAAAAATGACAGGACTTTCCGTCCATCTCTAAAAACAAGTCAGGGATGGTTCCCCTGCCCCGGCACAATCCTACTGATTAGTATATTGCCGTGGCAGGGAAATCATCCCTGATATTTTTCGCTTTTATTCCATGATTCTTCCTGCCGGGCAGAAAATTTCTTCTCCGGATATGGAGTACAGTATCCCATCCAAACTATAATAATACGGGTTGTCCCCTGACACTTCCACGAACATCAGATACGGGAATCCATCGAAGGCGCCTGGTTCTATATGGCTGATGTTTGCCGGAAGGTAAACTTCTGTGACACTTTCGCCAAGTCCGGCTAATGCACCGCTTCTAATTCCAATTAAGCTCTCACTCTCCGGAATAACCAGTAAGTCATCTCTGACTACGGCCTGATCTGTGTATCCAGTGATATACCCCTCAGCATCCAGAAGGAATCCGGCGATTTCTTCCGGGAACACTGGTTCCTCGGTAATCTCCGGCATTTCCGGAACCACATTTTCTTCCGTAGTATCCGTTGGCTCTGAAATCGGCGTATCCTCTGTAATCACAGATTCTATCCATCTCATATCTTCCGAACCATCATCAAAAACTGCCGGCGGCACGGACGGTGTATCCGGAACCACAGTGAAATCCGTCGGTTCTTGGCCTCCTGCCAGTCCCAAGCCAATTTCAGGCAATACGTACGTTACTTCCGTCGTTATAAAAGAGGGTTCCGTCTCCCAGGTATTCTGCACCGGGGCAGGCTTTACTGCCTCTCCTAATCCGGCGTCAAAACCTGCCATCCCTTTTCTCATATCTGTGGCTAAAGGTTTTATATTTTCGCAGATTCTGGATAAACCTGCCTCTCGCCAAGCCGCCGCAGTACTATATTTTCCAATGCAGCTTACCGGTACGGACTCTGCCGCTTCACATCTCTGTGCATAATTTTGTACGCAGAGATACAGGATGCCAAACAGTGCAATGACCAGACACCCTCTCATTACTTCCCGCCAGGGCATAAGAATGCCCTGGGCCTTTAATTTCAAAACCGCTTCCATAAACTATTAACACCTACCTTACGGTTTCATTATAGAACCTGCTCCACATAAAAGAAAGTGGCATCACGAAACAAGATGCCACTTTCCCCGAAACCTTTTGGGTGTCTCTGTTTAATTAATATATCCGGCTTTTTTAAGCTCTTCTTCTGCCTTGGCAAGGTTTGCGTCGGACACACGCACGATCGGTCCGGTACATCCCATTCCGCTCTCTGCATAGATATTAATCTTCCACAGCGCCTTTACCGCATCCTCTAAGTCCATGACCTCGATACCGGCAATCTGAGCTGTTACGATCTCCTTAGGAGGCTCTTTCACTTCTTCTGCCGCACCTGCAGGCTTCTGGGAAGCCTTGAGGGCGTCTAAGATTTCCTTGAGCCCTGCCTTCTTCGCGGCTGCAAATTCTGCCTTTGCCACCTCGAATACCTTGCCTCTTACAAGCTGTCCCGCATAACGGATTGCATTCGCAATGACCGGAGCGCCGCTTGCCCTGGATACAATCATGACTAACTGCTCATAGCCTTCTCCGATTCCCGGACCATAGCCGTAGCCTGTCGCCTCGAAACTCCCCCCTGTATTAAAGGAAGACAGCATCTTCACCAGAATATTTCCGGTCAGGGAATCCGTAACCATAATGTCCGGAGACGCCTGAAGCACGTCGTTTCCTCTCATCACACATCCGCCGTCTGCCCTTCCGGACTCTGCAAATGCGATGTCATATCCCTTCTCCTGCAACTGTTTCAGCGCCTTCTCCGTCTGGCGCGCGCCGTCTACATTCAGGATTCCTACGGTTGGATTCTTTGTTCCACAAGCCTTTGCGGTAATGATTCCATAAATCGCATTCTTAATCATACCCTCAATACGGTCCGTACTAGAGGTCCCGGTCGTGTTTGCGATGAACATCTCTTTTGCCGTTGCCGGCGTCACACAGCGTCCTACGGTAGACACGCCGATAGGGAACGGGAAATGCATGGTAACTGCCGCATCCACTTCTCCGTTTTTCAGCATCTCTTCCATACGGTCATGGCCTTCCTCATCGTTGGCAACTTTGATGGTGGTCACGCCTTCTGCCTCTAATGTTCCGATATAGTATACGTCGATTCCGTCTTTTGCCGCTTCTACGGCTGCTTTCATGGAGTTCTCTTCCCCATGCTCGCTGCCCATACCCGTGAGAGCAACCTTCGGCCTCTTACCAAAACTTCCCGTCTCAAGGCCCTGCGCCATCTCCATAAAGGTATCGGCAATCATTCTCTCAATATTATTTGCCATCGTTACCGTCCCCCTTACTCTGCAATCAGGGAAGCTGCGAAATCCTTCATCGCCTTTGCGATCAATCCCTTTACCTCTTCCTCAGATACGCCTGCAGCAGCCTCGGCTTCTGCCTTTGTATTTGCCTGAATCACAAAGGAAACACCGTCGAACAGGTTGGTCATACGTCCAAGGAACAGACTTCCTTTTCCGATAATCATCGCTGTCTTCATCTTTCCTGCAAGGATATCCTCTCTTGCGAATCCGATGTACGGTACGCCTGACGGAATATGTCCCTGTGTCGGCGCCCATCCGGTCAGACCGTGATTGGCGCTAAAGGAAGCCAGTTCTTTTCTGTCAAGCTCGCCTCTCTTTACGGCAAGGGCTGCAATCATCTTATAGTTTGCCATCGGCACGTCGCCCGCACCTGCCGGCTTCGTGATATCCGGATTCTGCATCTCAGGAGAGAACTTGTCGATATCCGTAATTTTCAGTCCTGCTCTCTCAAGCGGGTCAGCTACAAGGCTGCCGATAACGTTCTGCGGCGCGCTTCCTGTTCCAACTGTGTGACGTCCCAGAATATCAAGGTTGATCTCCGGGTTCACTCCGTCGTTCTCAGACAGGATGACACAGAAGCCTGCAAGACAGTCCTCTAAAATCGGAAGACCCTTCTTCACATGGTCTTTTCCATTCATACCAAGTTTTGCGGTACATCCGCCGGCCGTTACTGCCACACACTTGTATGCGCCGGATTTTACCAATGCGGCTGCCTCAATGAGTGCGTGAGACGGTCCTGCACAGAATCCACGGCTGTCGGAACCAGTCGCATTATTAAGGCCTGCGATTTCTGCGGCTGCCTTTGCGAAGTTGCCGCCGCCTCTCTGGTTCATATCTCCGCATGCTTCCTCTGCACAGTCGATGACATACTCGATATCATCCTTGCTGATTCCTGCATTCCTTACTCCGTATAACAGAGCCAGTACGCTTGACGCCTTGCTCATCAGGTTCTCATGCATAACATGGGCAGACAGGTTCACATCAATATCATGGGCTCTCTTCACACAGGCTACCAGCTTGCCTGCAACATAGATTCCCTCTGCGTGCTCATCCTTTACTGCCGCTTCAATCTCGGACAGCTCTACGCCGGCCTCAACTCTTGCTACAATATCCTCGGTAATGATTGGGTCTTTCGCGAACGCATCCTTATGCGCGCTTACGAAGTCCTTGTCAATCTTAACAACCTCAAACTGGTCGCATGCCTGTACCAGAAGGATGAACTCTTCCTCCGGCATGATCTCGCCGTACTTGCCGTATCTCTCTGCGCCTTCTTTTACCTTGTCATAGTATGGAAATTCCACACCTGCAAGATCCTCCGGCGTCGCATTGCCGATATATACCTGGTTTGGCCAGTAGTTCACACATTCCTCATAGGAACGCAAATGGCTCTCTAACTCTTTCAGATACTCAGACTCCGGATTCACGATTCTCTCTGTAGTCTGGGTCGTTCCGTTATATACCACCATCTGTGGTGTATGCGCAAGCACATAGCTGGCGCCTCTGATTACACTGTTCATTGCTTTATTTACCACCTTTCGCTAGAAAAAGGGCAGACCCACGGTGGGTCACCATTGAGTCCGCCCCTCTCAAATCCTATCTCTTATAAATACTTGCAGAATTCGTCTCTGATAGAACTCATCTCGCTAACGATATCGTCAACGTCAAGTACCATCTCCATCATACTTACCTGCTCATCATAAACAGCTTCGTCGAATTCTTCCTTCATCTCTGGTTCACATACGTGATATACCGTGAGTCCAAGCTGGACCCCTGTCAATGGACCTGCGAATGTCGGGTCGCCTGCTGTTACGGTCTCAGCTGCAAGACCTGCAGCTTCGCCTTCTGCTGCACCAAGAACTACTACTAAGTTCTCTGCACCATACTCGTCAGCAAAATCCTTAACCCTCTTCTGATTCTCTAAGTCCATTGCGCCTGCGCTCGTTCAGACGAAACATTCCGTTGATGAAAATACTACTTCTGCACCGGCAGTCTGTACGCACTCAGCGATTGCCGGTCCCGGAATTCCATCACGGTCTCCGATAATTATTGCTTTTTTCCCTTCTAAAATAGCCATAATTATGCTTTCTCCTTTCTTGTGTGGTAAAAAACATTTTATGATAAAGAATTATATCGATTAGATATACTTCTGAATCATCGCCTCGATGCTCTCTGGTGTTGCCTCTTCCTTCACAACCTCTTCTACCTTCTGTCCATCCTTGTAAATCGCCATTACAGGAAGCCCAAGAATCTTCTGTCCGATTGCCAGGCGGCGAGCCTTTGTTGTGTTAAGAGACGTAAATTTCATCTTATCCCCATATGTCTCAGCGAACTCATGTACCTTCGGCATCAAAGCCTGGCATGGTACACAGCCGTCACCATAGAAATCTACGAATACATATCCTTCTGCCTCCAGAACCTCAGTCTGGAATGTATTCTTATCTACATCTATCATTTCTATCATCCTCCTTTATTAATATTATGATATCAAAACTACCTCCCCGCTTTAGAAGTAGTCAGACATGCTTCTTTCCACCTGAACCGCTGCGATTGCTCCGTCAGCCGCTGCAGTTACTACCTGCCTCAGGCTCTTGATACGCACATCACCTGCAGCGTATACGCCCGGGATATTGGTGTGCATATCTTCGTCTGTCTTGATATATCCACGCTCGTCCATGTCAATGATTCCCTCAAAGATCTTGGAATTCGGGATGGTTCCGATGAATCCGAACAGACCGAACATTCCGTCGTCCTCGTCTGCCGTAACCTTTGTAATCTCGCCTGTCTTCACGTTCTTAACCGTCATCTCAGACAGAATCTCGTCTCCGCCAAGCTCTTCTACAACTGAATCCCACATAAACTCAAGCTTTGGATTCTTGAACGCCTTCTCCTGGATAGACTTCGCGGCACGAAGCTCATTCCTTCTGTGGATCAGGGTTACTTTCCTTGCGAACTTCGTCAGGTACATCGCTTCCTCAACGGCTGAGTCGCCGCCGCCTACTACGTATACCTCAAAGTCCTCGAAGAAGTTAGCGTCGCAGGTAGCACAGTAGGATACGCCCTTGCCCATGTACTCTGCCTCGCCCTTACAGCCGATTGGCCTTGCGTGGGCGCCTGTAGCGATGATTACATTTCTTCCCTGATACTCAGCCTTTGCGCTCTTTAACACCTTAACTTCTCCCTCAAGGGACACTTCCGTAATCGTGTCGGATACGCGCTCAGCGCCGAATTTTGCTGCCTGCTCTGTCATTCTTGCAATCAGAGACGGTCCTGACTCACCCTCAACAGTCTGTCCAGGATAGTTCTCAATCTCATCTGTGATAGCAATCTGTCCGCCGTCCTGTCCCTTCTCGATAATCAATACGGAAAGGCGGCTTCTGCCTGCGTACAGTCCCGCTGCCAGACCTGCAGGGCCTGCGCCCAGGACAATTACGTCATAAATTTTGCTCATAACGAAACTTCTCCTTTTTATAGTGGTATAGTGTGTAATTCTTTTTTACCACTATACCACTTATTCAATTAAAATAAAATACAATCTACGCGGACAAATTTCTAATCTGTCCAAATTTTGGAACCTAGTCGAAGATTGTCTGTCCGTCAACCTCTGTCTCAAGGGCAACTAATGCCTTCTCAACAATCTTACGACGGAGGCTCTTCTCCTCATCTTTATCCAATGCAGGATTTCCAAGAGGATGTGGAATTGCGATAGCCGGAACGATTCTGTTCGCGCCAACTGTCATAGAAATAGGAGTTACTGTACAGATATGTACAACAGGGATTCCTGCTCTCTCTACTTCTTTTACCATCGTTGCACCGCAACGAGTACAGGTACCTCATGTGGAGGTGAGGATTACTGCGTCTACACCGTCGTTCTTGAGCTTCTGAGAGAACTCAGCAGCGAAAGCCTTGGATGATGCAACGGCTGTACCATTACCTGTCGTTGTGTAGAACAGGTGATGCAGCTCCCCAATCTTTCCTTCCTTCTCCATATCACGAAGTACATCGACCGGCAATACACGGTCAGAGTCCTCATTCGCATAAACCGGATCATATCCGCCGTGTGCTGTCTCGTATGTCTCTTCTGTCAGATCCATAACGCCTGCGATATCATACTCGCCGTAGTGTGAAGCGCTGGAGCTCTCAATGTGGTCCGGATTGCCCTTTGGAACGATACCACCGGAAGTAACAAGCGCGATCTTCGCATGCGCAAGATCCTTAACTGCCGGATTCGGGTCAACTCTGTCGAAATCAGGCATCGGGAACTCTGTCTCAAACGGCTTGTCAGCAAGCTTCTTGATGAGCATCTTAACTGCACGCTGTGATCCTCTCTCCTTCTCGAAGAAGTTCACACGAACACCGTTCGGGATATATCCCTCTTCTGAAGAAGCGCCAATCGCCTCGCCTCTACCAACCTTAACAGCTAACGGAGCCAGCTTCTTAACAGCGTCTCTCATACCTGCCGCACTGTTCTTCGTAGATACAATATAAACCTGAGTCTTGAACATGTCAGCTCCCGGGTTCTCAACATACATACCCGTAACAGCCGGGATTCCAAGCTCTTCCTGAACTGCCGCCGCGATTGTACCGCAGGCAACACCGTAACGTCCGGCATTGAATGCAGGACCTGCCACGAATACATCCGGAGCCTGCTCCTTCACCATAGCAAGGATATCTGCCTTAGCCTTCTCAAGATTCTCATTGAAATAAGAGTCGCCACATACAATTGTAGCAACAATCTCAGCGTCCTCACCGAACTGCTGTGTCAATGCCTGACCTGGTCCGACAATCTCTCCAACACGAAGCTCTGCCGGATAATCTGCTTTCTCTTCTCCACCAATCTGTGCAAAGAACTGATTGATGTAATGAACTACTTTTAATTTAGCCATCTTCTTATCCTCCCTTCTTATCTTGCACTCAGCTTATTGAAACCAGTCTCATTGGTCGCACCTGTAAGTACCTGAAGCTCAACTTCAAGAGATCCGTCCTCACGAAGCGTCTCCTCACTTGCACCCGCAATCTTTGTTACATAATCCAGAGTTCCAATTACCTTGTCAAGTTTTGGCAGGATAATTACCTGGTTCGCATTACCGCCTGTTACTACTGCGTCTGCCGCCGGATCGGAGTCAGCCAAAGACTGAGACTTTCCGTCGCGTCCTGCGTACTCGTCTGTAATGATAACAGTCTTAACGCCTTCCGCCTCAATCTTCTTGCAGTTCATGATCAGGTCAGTATCCGGATTACCGAATCCTTCCTGAGAAACGATAACGCCGTCAAGGTCTAACATCTTACATAACTTCGCCGTCCAGTCAGAAGAACGCTGCTTGTCAGCCAGATATACGTTCTCATTGGTAATAATGTGGCAAACGAAGTTAAAAGTCTTTCCGTGCTGCTCGAACATATCGTGAACAACCGGATTGTTCAAATGAACATAAGTTGGGTTCTTATCACATGCGGATACACAGTTACCGGATACGATAGCGCCGTCCATAATCTCTGTCGGACTCATGATCGTCGGAACGATCTTCTTCGCATCTACGCCGTATACATATGTATCATGCAGCAAGCCCTGGCTCTGAAGCATCTGTACGTATGCAACTCTCGGAAGGTTCGGATACTTCTCCATACCTTCTTTGATCGTACATGTCTCATATACCTTCGTCTCATCCGGAGTAAGCTCGCGCGCCAGTTCCCCAAGATACACAGCAACCCTGAAGCCTGCGAAACGTACAGCCTTCTCATAATCATGCTGCTTAATGCCATCTACCGGCTCACATACCATAACCAGATTCAGTGTCTTGGAAAACGGTGTGTAGTCAGCTCCCGGACCTGTCATATCGATGATACCTTCCTGGAAACCTACGATCTTACCAGCCGTAACAACAGCCATACCCTTCAGCGCATAGGTTTTGCCTTCGCCTACGGTATCAACCTTAGCGATTACGCCCGGGAAGATTCCGCCTCTTCCTTCCACCTTAACTCTTGGCTCGATGACGTCCTTAACCGGTGTGATTCTCACAGACTCACCTGGCTTTGCGATATCAAAAGATACGCTCTTAATCTTCTCGTCTTCGAGAGCAACCGCTTTTACGGCCTCTTCGGATACATAAAGGATACCGTCTTCAATCTTAGACTCAGCCGCAAACTGAATATCCTTAATGTAAATGTGTCCCATTTCTAATCTCACTTTTGGTTCCCTCCTTAGAATATTGATATTATTGTTCAAAGCTTATGCGCTTCTACAACCTTTATTTAAGACTACCAGACATCCGCAGATGCCAGTCCACTCTCCAGCAATGTCCAGTCAATCAACTGAAAATCGTCATATACCGATTCTTCATACAAGTCAGACTTGAAGATGAACTTCCGGCACGCTTGTATGGCGTTCTCAATCAACTTGACAGACCCTTCGTCAACCTCCCCCTTTCCCTCTGATATCATAATGGATTTATATGGCGTCTCATTGGGCTTCACGCTTCCGGATAACGGATGCGATAACAATCTGTGCCCCTCGTGAATCCTGTCTCTTACTTCCCTAAGAATCTCTTCATAGGAAATATCCCGGTATATAATATGGTGCGTCTCTTTAAGCTTGTCCAAAACCAGAGGATTATTGGTAATGACCATGTAATCTTTGCTTCCCATCTGCTTTTCTCCCTTGCTGTCATGCGGCGAATGCTGCACGCCGGATAAATCCCATCCGCCTAAAACCATGCGGCGCTGCCAGCCCTTTCGGTATGCTTTGTAAAAAAAAGGCGATTTGAACACAATCATGTGTGCAATCGCCCTTTCTGTCTTTTGCCCTGATAACATATCAATTCATTTCAAGAAATTTATCATACAGCACAAGATTCAGAATGTGGTACATTCCCTAGTCCTTTTGCCTGAAAGTTTCGCCTGAAACAGATTCACTGCCTTCTCAGGTTTGCCTCTTCGGCGGCCGTAATTCCGGCTCTCTCTTAGGAAATATCAACCCACTCTCATATTCTCTTTTCGCTTATTCATACTATTACTTATAGACAACTCATATATTGTTCATTGTCTATACCTATAATACCCCATTGTTAAAACTTTTGCAACCTTTAAATTCAAAATATCCAAATTTGTACATAATATACAATATTCCATCCCATTTATTGTCCTATTTTTACAATAATCCTTCCTATTACCAAAAACGCCGTGCAGGAATCACCCTTCCTGCACGGCGCTTTTATCCGTTATTTAATTTTTACCGCAATGCCCGCTATTTCTTACGGTTCTTGAAAAAGTCATTATGTACCTGCTTAATCACTCCGCTTAACGCGAACAATGCAAGGATATTCGGGATAACCATCAAGGAGTTGAACGTATCCTGCATCGTCCATACCAGCTCTACCTCTGCCAGTGAGCCAAGGAATACGCATACGGCAACGATTACAGAATAAACCTTAACCGCTTTCGACCCGAACAGATACTTAATATTCGCCTGGCCAAAGAAGTACCATCCAAGGATTGTAGAAAATGCGAAGAAGAACATACAGATTGCAATGAAGATGTCTCCTCCCTTTCCATACAATGAAGAGAACGCATACTGGCTAAGCTCTGCTCCAGTCTTCCCTGACGGAATGGAATGTGTCGTAATGATTACCAGCGCAGTAAGGTTCAGGATAACGAATGTATCAATAAATACACCGATCATAGCCACGAATCCCTGCTCTACCGGATGGTTAACCTTCGCAACCGCGTGTGCGTGAGGCGTAGACCCCATACCAGCTTCATTGGAGAACAATCCGCGCGCTACACCCTTGGTAAGAGCCAGCTTCACGGTCGCGCCTGCAGCGCCGCCGACAATAGAGGAAGGTGCAAACGCGCCTACAACGATTGCATGTAATGCATACGGGATCTCCTTAAAGTTAAAAATAATTACGATTAAAGAACCAATGATGTAGAAAGCAGCCATAACCGGAACGATCAGCTCCGTAATCTTGGCAATACGTCCTGTACCGCCTAAGAATACGAACAGCGCAAGTACTGCAAGAACAGCGCCCATAATCCACTGCGGAAGTCCGAATGCAGTATTGAACGCTGCCGCGATGGAGTTAGACTGTACGGCATTCCCCATAAAGCCAAGGGCAAGGGTGATAAGAACGGCGAAAATACCTGCCAACGCCTTTCCAAACGTTCCTGAAAATGCTGCGCGGATATAGTAAACAGGACCTCCTGTTACTTCTCCGTCATCGCCCACCTGTTTGTACTTCTGGGCCATGATTGCCTCGGCATAAATCGTCGCCATTCCAAGGAACGCCGCAATCCACATCCAGAAGATTGCCCCAGGGCCGCCTACCGCAAGCGCCGTAGCCGCTCCGGCGATATTACCTGTACCTACCTGAGCTGCAATGGCCGTTGCAAGAGCCTGGAAAGATGACATTCCGTCTGCGCCTGCTTTGTCGCCTTTCTTGAACATCCCGCCGAAGGTCCTGCGCATTCCTTCGCCAAAACCTTTGACCTGAATGAATCCAAGGCTTACCGTAAACCAGATACCGCCGCCGAGAAGCGCCGCGATCAGGATGTAGTTGGACAGATAACTGCCTAATGTTGAGAAAATATTATTCAACATCGCTTCCATTTACAAATTCCCCCTTTGTATAGATAAATTGAATATAAGTTATTCATCTCTCCTATCATACCATTAAAAAATGTTTTATTCAATATGCTGTTATTTTTTTCACATTTTTTGTCTATTTTGTACAGATATTGTATGTGCATGTCCAATTTTGCCAAAAAAAGCAGGCGGTAATCCTTGATTTTCCGCCTGTTTTTTTCACCACTTTGTTTCCTGGAACATAATTTTTGGTCATATTGCTAAATTTTAATTTTATTTTCATATTCTTTTTATTTTTGTTTCAAAAATGCGCCTACTTTTTTATCCTCGCTCCGGATATGGTTCACCAACAGGGCAATATGCATATTCAAGTTCCCCAAATCCCCCAGGGACGGACCCGCCGCCGGAATTGCAGACACGATCTGCTTTAACTTCTTTTTGTATTCCTCATGGAACACCTTGTGGGGCGCCCTGTTGGGATATCCTCCCGCCTGCTGAAGCTGCTCCTCATGGGCGAAATGCCGGTCAACATAGTTGGTCAGAAACTTAATCGCCGGTTCCATCGCAGTCCTTCCCTGTCCCTTGTGGCAGGAATCCAAAAGCTCGTTCACTGCACGGAACAGTTCCTTATGCTCCTGGTCGATGATTGCATTCCCTGTTTCCAGATCCTTTGTTAATTCGTACCTCATCATTATTTTCCTTTCTCAAATCTCAATTTATTCTATCTCATTTTATTCTCAGACGCATCTATACATGAATCTCCGCTTTCATCCCCAGTACATCCTGATTCTTATCAAGCAGCGGGTGAATCACATCTTTCAGGTACGTCTCCGCCTGAAGCGGGGCGCGTCCCACATATTTCGCCGGGTCCATCGTCTCCCTCAATTCATCCAATGTCAGGTTGAACGCCGGGTCTTCTGCGATCAGCTCAAGCAGGTTGTTGTCCAATCCCTTCTCTTTCACGTTCTGTCCGGCCTTCATGGACAGCTCCCGGATACGCTCGTGAAGCTCCTGACGGTCGCCTCCTGCCTTCACGGCGTCCATCATAATATTCTCCGTCGCCATGAACGGCAGTTCCGACATCAGCCGCTTCTCGATTACCTTAGGGTATACTACCAGTCCGTCCACCACATTCAGGCACAAATCGAGAATCCCGTCAATCGCAAGGAACCCTTCCGGTATGCTGAGCCGTTTATTTGCCGAGTCGTCCAGCGTCCGCTCAAACCACTGGGTTGCAGAAGTTACCGCCGGGTTCAGCGCATCAATCATCACGTATCTGGACAGAGACGCAATCCGTTCGCTGCGCATGGGATTCCGTTTATACGCCATAGCCGACGACCCAATCTGGGACGGCTCGAAGGGTTCCTCCACCTCTTTCAAATGCTGCAAAAGCCGGATATCGTTGGAGAACTTATGGGCGCTTGCCGCAATCCCTGCAAGCACATTCAATGCTCTCGTATCCACTTTACGGGAATAGGTTTGTCCCGATACCGGGTAACACGCCTCAAACCCCATCTTCTTCGCAATCATCGGATCTATCTTGTCAATCGTCTCCTGATTTCCCTCGAACAACTCCAGAAAGCTCGCCTGAGTACCCGTAGTCCCTTTGGATCCAAGAAGTTTAAGCGTCCCCTTCACATATTCCAAATCCTCTAAGTCCATGGCAAACTCCTGTATCCACAGAGTCGCCCGTTTTCCCACAGTGGTCGGCTGCGCAGGCTGGAAATGGGTAAAGGCCAGGGTCGGCAAATCCTTATACTCCTTTGCGAACTTTGCAAGCTTCGCAATCACATTCACCAGCTTTCTTCTTACAATCTCCAACGCCTCCGACATCACGATGATATCCGTATTATCCCCTACGTAGCAGGAAGTCGCCCCCAGATGGATGATTCCCTTCGCCTTCGGGCATTGCCGGCCATAGGCATACACATGGGACATGACGTCATGGCGGACGATTTTCTCCCGCTCCCTGGCCACATCATAATTAATATCCTCCGCATGGCTTTTCAATTCCTCGATTTGCTCCTCCGTAATCGGAAGCCCCAGTTCCTTTTCCGTCTCCGCAAGCGCAATCCACAATTTCCTCCACGTCCGGAACTTCTTGTCCGGTGAAAAGACATACTGCATTTCCTTGCTTGCATATCGCTCCGAAAGCGGGCTCATATACTTATCTCGGCTCATATCCTTCTTCTCCTTTTTCTTCTTTTCTATTTATTATATTTCCGCCTTTTCGCCTAACTCTTATCAATCCGGCGGTATTCCTTCCTCCACTGCTCAAACAGCTCTTCCGGGATGTCAATATCAATTCCTCTCTGAATCTCCCGGATTTCCTCCTTCATGGCAGAATCCATATTCAGAAAAACCGAGTTGCCCGACAGCATCTTCACATACTGATCCCCCGGCAGCGCCTTATAACAGCAGTAAAGATATGTCCGAAGCAGCTCCATATCCCCACAGATACGGTATGCCTCCAGATACACCTTCGCCGCCTCCTCATACAGGAAACGTCTGCCGTAAGCCGCCCCAAGGCTTGCATAGACCCTTCCGTAAAACAACTTGCTGATGGAATTGTCCCACTCCCGGTTAATGATAGACTGGTAGACCAGAATTGCCGTCTCATACTCCCCGCTTTTCTGCAGGCTGTCCGCCTTATACTTCATCCGCTCCACATCCTTTAAATTCTGGAGATGCTCTAAAATTCCCTGAATCTTATTGATATCCCCGGTGGCATAGATGGTGGACTCCCTTAAAATGGTCAGCACAAACTGCTCCATAGCGCCGTTCTGCCTCAATTCCTCCCTAAGCTGCTCCGCCAGTTTCGGAAGCTCCAGCTCCTTGTCAATCCAGTTGCACAACTGCCGGTTCACCATGGTATAGTCGATGAGATAAAGATTATTGCAGATATAATAGCACAATTCCTCAATGGTATAGATTCTCATATGGATTCTGGCTATCTCGTAGGGCTGCCTCGCCCGTTTCCTATGACATAGAATTAAACTGCCCATTGATTCCTCCTAAATGAATGGTCTTCTCCACCTGAAATCCCGTGGACGGAAAAAACTCTCCGAAGCCTACGTCTTTGAACGTAAGCCGGCAGGTACGCTCATCCATGAACAATACCTCGATCTGAATCCGCAGGGAATAATCCCTTCTGTTGGGAAGCCCCTCCAGAGACACCGTCTCCACCTGCAGCTCTTCCCCGGCTAGGGTCTCCACATGGATTTCAATGTCCGACGTATCCTCCAGAATCACCTCCCACTGCCCGTCCGCTTCATACCAGTGGGTTCCCCAGGACACGATGGGATACCATCCCTCCTGCCCGTTCACACGCATGCGCAGACAGATCTGCTCCGTCATCTTCGTATCGTCCAGATACACCGGTCCTTCGTGGTATTCCAGATGCCGCCGCATGGACGTATAACATGCGCCTCTGCTGTACAGGTTATTGCCGATAAATGCACGCCGCCCATTACACAGCACCTTCAAGGAATTGGGATACCAGTTATTCTCAAACCCTTCCCCCGTCAGATACACCGACGAGACTACTTTTTTCTCAAACACACTCTGGATGAATCGTTTGAACCGGTCGTCCGCCGCCTTCGCCTGATCTTTTACCTTCTCTTTCTCTTTGTTCAAAAGAGTATAGATGGCGGCAAGCTCATTCATCTGGGCGCTCGCCACCTCCTCAACGGTGACGAACATGTCCCGGTCCTTCACCCCCACGGCATTCAGCCTCCGCAGCATATACGCCCGGATTTCCTGGGCGTCGCAGTAGAACAGGGCAGACTCATACTGCCACAGTTCCTTGGGCTGATAGAACATATACTGGCAGAAACTCTCCTTGTAGTCCTGGACACAGACACAGTCCTTCGCCACGCCAAGACGCTGGCCGATTCCTTTGAGCATCTTAGACATATCAATATTCGTAAACGGGACGGAAAATGTAATAAAAGCGATATCCTCGAATCCCTCCAGAGTCATACGGATGAACTTGGCCAGCAGCCAGACCGCATCCCGCTTCTTAGAACCGATTTTCACCTTTTCCCGGCGCACGGCCTTCTCGAACAGGTCGTTCACCATGGTTCCTTCCTGAAGGGATGCAAGACGCTTCGCCTCCATGCCGAACACCCATCGTTCCCGGTAATATCCCAATATCAGGGGAATCTGAAAATTATCCGCAGCAGCTCCCATCGTCTCCGGCTCTTCCTTCGTCTCGTCATAATAGCTGATCTGACAATTCTTCTCATTCAGGTCGTATCCCAGGATTCCGCCTTTTCTCATCATTATCCCCTCCCCTCTTCACACATGCCTGATGAATCTTGAAACGCTTCATCACCTACTCTTCACACACATCTCGGACGAACCGCGAACCGCCATGCCCTAATGAATCTTGAACAGACGCTTCGCCATGATCTCCTCTTCCTCGTATTCCATCATCGCCTTTCGTCTCGCCGCACTCGCCATGGTCGCCATGCTGTTCAGACGTCCATACTTGCCTGATTCCTTGATTTCCCTCTCATTCTTCAAGACTTCTTTCTCCGTGATAATATCCTCTTTTCCCTTGGTCTCTATAAAATAATAACTGATGGACTCGTCGCTGTACAACACGAACTGCCTTACATACAGATTCTCATAGACCGGCATCATCACCTCATTCTGGTATCCAAGCTCGTCCCGGTTCCCATGCTTCATCTTATAGTACAGGGTCACACGGCTTCCCGGTCTTGCCTGATAAGAAATCATCACCTTGTCATACAACTGCAATTCCCGGAGCCACTCCTCCTTATATTGCAGATAATACGGAAAGACGATCTGCTTCTCGCACATCTCCCGGAGCACCTGATGGAGCACCACCTCCAAAGCCGCCGTGTAATCATGGCTGGAAAAATATTTCAGCAGCGCAATCTTGCAGATATCAGACAAATCTTCCTTTTCATCGCACTCATTTGCAATAATATCGAACACACTGGCTTCCAAATCCCTCCCATAAACCACATACTCTCTGGACACATAGGCGAGATACGCCTGTTTCAGACGAAAATACACATTATCCGACAGATAATAATCCTCAAATATCTTCTCTTCCTGAAATAAATTTTCCGAGAAAAGCATCTGCGTAATAATCCGCTCCCCTATCTTATAGGCAGGAATCCCATTCTCCTTCAACGCCTTCCAGAGAAATTTCATTTCCCGCGTAGGGCCGCAGTAAAAATTCGCAAGATACATCAGCGTCACCTTGTCGAAATGCTGCCGCCGGAACAGCTCGAAGCACAGATAACTTAAAAAACTGTCCTCCTCGTAGTTCTCCTCCTTGATGCGTCTAGTCACAAGACGGAACACATCCTTTCCTTCAAATGCATCCAGCCCTTTTTCCAGCAGCCCCTCAAAGGTGGGCGCCTCTTTCTCGTTCTCCTGCTCCCATACGCCCGTCGTTGCGGCATATTTCCGGCACATCTCCACGAACCGCGGCTCGTAGAAAAGGCGTTTCGTCTCATAAACAATGGAGTCCGTATAATGGCGCCCCTCCACAGACTCCCACACCACCCTGGATTCCTTGTCATACAGGCGAATTACCGTCCCCTCTTCTGCATCATAGGGAATCCGCTGGCGGATCTCACCGTCCTTATCTATGACCAGGACGCATTTCATATTCTTCACCCGCGTAGAAATGGAATAGGAATAGCAGATGTCACGCATCGCCTCCATCCGTTCTGCCGTCATCTCCTCGGGCTGGCAGAACCGCTTATACAGGATTCTGAGGGACTCCGTAATGTGCCGCTGCATCAACTGTTTCCAGGTAAATACCACCATCTGCTCACGGTAATTTAGATACAGCTCTCCCGCCTGTTCCTCATAGGTGACTAGATTCGCATATAAAAACGCCGCCTTCTTATAGTTCAATGAATTGCCATGCATGAAGTATAAAAGGATTACCTTAGGCAGCGGTCCCCGGAACTTATCCTCATCGATAGTCATCATATAATATTCATAGAGCTGCGCAATCCTAAGTTCCGAGTCTACCGCCTTCTTATACCAAGGAAAATCCCGCTTCTTTAGCTTATTGCCCCGAATCAACAGCGTACAGATAGTATTAAGAATCATGGGTTCGTCGTACATCTTGTAGATGCGTTCCAGAATCCGGAACATCTTGTCACTGTACTGCTTCTGCTGGCTGGCAAAATTCGCCACATAAAGGGCAAGCTCCTTGGTCATCAGACGGTATTTGGAAGCGAAATTAAGCACCTGCATCTCGAAAGGCCCCAGCTTTTTCAGGAGCGTCGGCCTGTCCTGATAGCACAGATAAGCCTCCAGATAAAAAATCACCCCGTGCATCTCATACTGGAACTGCTGCTCTAACAGCTCAATTCTCTTATAAGAGGTCTTGTATCTGGTATCCAAATCTAACAGCATGTAGAGTAAGAGCAGCGAATCTTGATGCCGCATGTAGGTCTTCCCCACTTCGTCCAACACACGCTCCGCATGGATTCCCTTCCCCCGCACCAGTGCGGTCAGATACAGATAATAACAGTTGGTCAGCGGGTCCTTGCCAATGGCAAAACGGTTGTAATTATAATTCTCAAGAATCCACTTTGCCTCCTCTACCTTGCTGCCCACCAGATAGACATGGGCCTGCATCAACTGGTACAACTCGCTGTGGGGTTTCAGTTTTCTAAGGGAAATCATCTTCTCCACGGCGCTCTCAAGCCAGTTCCCCATCTCGATCCTGCCCGCAACCAGCCCGATGTATTCCTTTAAAATCTGGGCAAGGAGCAGTTCCGGCTTCCTGTGGTTCTCATTCAAATCCTGGTTCTGTAACACCTCAATATCATAGGTAAGCGTCTCATAAGGCGTAATGAACTTGAGCATGCCAAAATTACGCCCGCCATGCAGACGGTCGGGACGTACCACGTATTCAATCTCATGGGCATTTCCCACAAAATCATCCGTACTCGTCTCCGGGCGGAGTACCTTGATGAATTCCCCTTCCGCCTCGATGTGAATCGGCATATATCCCCAGGTATTCTTCACAATCGTCAGCGTTCCCTTGGTCGGCTCCGAGATATCCTCAAAAAACATCCCTTCGCCGGGAAGGGTCAGGAAAATGCACTCCTTCTGCTTGATTCCTACCAGGAACTCTTCCATCGCCTGGTCCCCAAGGGTCCACTTACGCATATTATCATACAGATAAAACGTCCGTTCGTTCTCATATTTTAAAATCTCATAGAATTCCCTGGCGCGGAACAGCCGCCCCGCCTCCGAAAAATCCTTGATGGCAAGCTTCCGAAAATCATCCGTACTCTGAACCTTCCCATAGGATGTCATGACATAAGGCTTCTCTATGATTGCCGTAACCGACAGCTCATATTCCCCGCCGCCGCATACCACGGTAAACCTTCCGTCCTCCACATGCCCCGGCCGAAGCCCCTTGCCGTCATAAGTAAATTCTACCTTCGCAGGATTCCCGTCAAACCCCTGATTCTTAAAATGCACACGAAAAGAAGACGAGTACACCAGTCCCCGTATCTTCTTTCCGCTTTTCGTCCTAATTGTAAAACTCCCCCGATATACTTCCCCTTCTCCGATAATGAGTACCAGATTAGTCTCATCAAATATGACATCAGGTTGTGATAACTGAAAATCTCCTTTGGAAAATTTCTGGATTTTATTTTTCAAGTCTGACACCTGCTTCTTTCGTTGCTTATTCGTAAACAATACTACAGAAGATTATAGCATTGTTTGATTGTGAATGGCAATGGCAGAAACATATTTTTTTACTTTTTTACTTTTTTAGTATCAGCGCTATGAAAGTTAAATCTTCTGTTCCTGTGTTCTTCATGCCGTGACCATCGCCGTCTTTGCAGTAAAATACGTCTCCTGCCTCTGCCGGAATTGCCTTGCCGTTGTCGTCGTACATCCCTTTGCCGCTCAGGATATAGTACGTCTCTGTCTCGCCATGATGTTCATGATGGCCCAGTTCACAGTTCGCAGGCAGGGTCACTTTGCTGAACATCCTGCAATGTTCCCCCAACTCTCCTGCGTTAAGCAATGCCTCTTTCATAATGAATCCGGCTCCGCCGCCTACGTGTTCTGCTTTTACAACTTCCCTCTCTCCTGCTTTTGTCATGGTTTTCTCCTCCTTTTCATAAAGGTTCTATGCCCCTAATTATATCATAGGCAGGATATCTGGTCTATCTAAATCATTCACATCAATTCACAATTTTATAGTATTCCCTTGCCGTCAGCGAAAATACGATTCCATAGAAAACCGCAAACACGATGACCGTCGCAACCGTACATATAAGGAACAGCGGTACATTCGTCAGATTCAGCACTGCCAGGAGCTTTGTGACCACGCCGAACGCCACCGTGATGTGGATGACTGCCGCCACAAGTGGAAGGAAGAATACCATTAGGACCTGGCTGCGAATGGATTGCTTGACCTCCCGCTTGCTCATGCCCACCTTCTGCATAATCTGGTAGCGTTCCCTGTCGTCATACCCTTCGGAAATCTGTTTATAGTACATAATCAGTACCGTTGCCATCAAGAACAGCGCGCCAAGGTAAATGCCGATGAACAATAACCCTCCATAGAGGAAGTAAAAATCCCCCCTGCTAAGCTCCTTGCTTTCACAGAATCCGGAGTAGACTTCCCCTTCTACCCTTGCTTTCATGGCCTTAACTGCCTTCAGGCAGTCTTCTTCCTTCCCTTCTAAATCGAAGGTTACACGATAGTTCAGATTTGACATCTGTTCCACCCATTCTGCCTGCATCTCACTGTCTTCGTAGGTCTTTGCCAGGACTTCCTGTATCTGCGCTGCATCGGAGACGATGACATAATACCCGTCCATCAAATTCTGCTCATTCTTTGACACTATCTTCATGTCCTTTAACTCTTTTGCCACGCGGTAGGTCCGGCCGCCAATCATAACCGTATCCTTGCCCCATTCTTTGCCCGTTCCGTACACAAATACCTCATCCGGCGCAAGGGTGTCCTTCGTACCTTCCATCTGGTTATAATCTTCTATCGGTATCATAAAGACCTCCACTACATCATTGGCCCCGTAATTTCCAAACTTCTGTAGTGCAAATCCATTTTCCTGAATCAGCGCCGCCATTCCTCCGTCATGGTACCTAAGCAAAGACTTAGGCTTTACTCCCGCGTTCGCCAACTCTTCCTCAACAATCCGGTCCACCGCCTGGTCTGACTCCGGTGTGGAAATATTCGTCTTAGCCTCGAATTCCCGCGGGAACCTCGTATCCAGCACATCTTCTATCCCCACATAGAGAGAAATCGTGGTGGAAATCATCACCAAAACCATGGTGCTTAAAATACAGATGTTCGCAAGCCCCACCGCATTCTGCTTCATACGGTAGATCATCCCTGCTACCGAGCTGAAATGCTTTGTCTGGTAATAAAATTTCTTGTTCTTACGAAGTCCCTTTAAAAGAGCAACGCTTCCTGCCGTAAAAAGTGCGTACGTGCCAAGAATCACGCATACGACGGCTACAAAGAACGCCTGAATCGCCGCCAGCGGATGGTCTACCGTAATTGCGATAACATACCCCACACCCAGGGACGCTATGCCGAACAGGGCCATAAACCACTTGGTCTTAGGTTCTTTCTCCCCCTGGCTGCTTCCATGGAGTAGCTCTACCGGATTAGAAAGCTGAATCTGGAACAGATTGTAGATCAGTGTCATAATAAAAATTACCAGAAAAAAGACCAGTGTATACAGCAATGTAGATATTGAGATTTCAAAATCCATCCCGATATCATAATTCAGGATTTTTAACAGGATGAGAAACATAAGCTTGCTGAATATGACTCCAAAAAGAATCCCGATTCCGATGCTTACTATCGCCGTCACCATCGTCTCAACGGTAAGCATCTTTGCAATATGCCGTTTTCCCATACCAAGGATGTTGTAGACACCGATTTCTTTCTTCCTCCGTTTAATCAGGAAACTATTCGTATAAAACAAAAAGATAACCGAAAATATAACGATGACCATTCGTGCATAGACCAATATCAAATGCAGGTTTTGCTCGCTAAGCGCCGAGTTCCTGACCAGCCCATCCATGATATAGTACATCATGACGGTCAGAATTGCCGTCAGGATATAGGGGATGTAGGTCTTCCGATTGTTCTTTAAATTCGTCAACGCCAGTTTTCCATAGATAGAACTACTCACTCCTCTCACCTCCCGTAGCCAGTACCGTCAGCGTATCGGATATTTTCTGGTACATCTGTTCGTTGGTCAGGTTTCCCCGGTATAACTGATGGAATACTTCTCCATCCTTGATGAACAATACCCGATTCGCGTTGCTTGCCGCCTTGACGCTGTGTGTTACCATAAGGATGGTCTGACCCTCTTCGTTGATTGCCGTAAACAGATTCAAAAGCCCGTCTGCGGCGCGGGAATCCAATGCTCCGGTGGGTTCGTCCGCCAGAATTAACTGGGGCTTTGTAATTAAAGCCCTTGCTACCGCCGCCCTCTGTTTCTGTCCTCCGGATACTTCGTAGGGGTATTTTTCGAGAAGCTCGTCAATTTCCAGCATTTGGGCGATGGGAACGAGCCTTGTCTCCATTTCCTCATATTTTTTTCCGGAAAGTACCAGCGGGAGGAAGATATTATCTTTGAGAGAAAACGTATCCAGAAGATTAAAGTCCTGAAACACGAACCCAAGGTTCTGCCGTCGGAACGCCGCGATTTCTTTCTCTTTTACTGTATTTAAATCTCTGCCCTTCAAGTAGACCTTGCCGCCTGTTGGGCGGTCAAGGGCTGCAAGGATATTGAGCAGAGTCGTCTTGCCGGAGCCGGATTCCCCCATAATTGCCACGTATTCCCTCGGCTCTACGGAGAAATTAACATCCCGTAACGCCTCCACCTGGTTCCCGCCGAATCTGGTGGTATATATTTTCTTTACATTTTTAACTTCTAATAACGCCATAAGATTTCCATCCTTTCCTGTCAGTCATGTTTCTGTTGTCTTCTTGATTACATGGCTTATTATACGGGAAAAGACGGTGGCTTTCCATTGATTCAGGTTACATTTTCAGTCCGGAAACTTACATTCCTGTAAGGAATGCAAACTCGATATATCTTCTTATAACTTCCCATATCCTTATGAAACGGCATATTTCCGCCATTCTTCTTCACGTATCTTTTTATAAGTTTGTATAACTTTTTGGAAAAGTGTTGTAAAATGTGTTGTAAAGTGTTGTAAAATCTGTTGTAAAATCTTATGCCTGTTTTAATTGATTTTTAGCGGTTTTCAATACTTCCTGTATCACCCTCTCCTGCGTCACATGGTTGTAAACGTCATTGGTAATCTTTGAAGATTTATGTCCCATAAGATACTGTAAGACTTTCAGATCCATACCGTTCTCTGCATTTCTTGTACATCCCGTATGGCGTAACATATGCGGAGTAAGGCATTCTATCTTATTTTTTGCATTCTTATTGTAAGAATTCAGAAAATGTAATAATTCACGCCGAAATGCTACCGCATGAAGAAGATACCCTTTTTCAGAAAAGAAAACAAAATCTTCTACACCGTCAACCTCTATGTCCTTTCGTTCCACAAAATAATTTGATTTCATATCTTTCAGTACCTTTTACAATCTCTGCGTCATCGGAACGTATCTGATTTCTTTCCCTTTTGTATGCGTAACGTGGAACCGACAATGTTCTTCATTAAAATACTTTTCATATTGAAGCTGATGGTTAATGGACACGATTCTTTCCTTCATATTAATATCTTTCCAGGTTATTCCAGAAAATTCACTCACTCTGCACATAGTATCAATCAAAAATACTAATTTGCGATACATGTCAGGATTATTCTTTTTCGCAAATCTTATTAGGCTTTCCTGTTCTTCTGCTGTCAATACTTCTTTTTTCTTCTGGCTGCCTTCAATCTGGTCTAATGCCCTTAGCGTTGGATTTTTACTTATGAATTCTTCATCAATAGCCATATTGAAGATTGCGGACATAACCTTTTGATAAAAAGTAATCGTGCCATATGAAAGGTCATTGGTTTGTAATTGCAGGTAAAAATCTACAATATTGGTTTTCTTTATATTTTGGATATTCATTTTCCCTAAGTTGGAACCACGGATATGCTTGTTATACATGATTGTATAATTCTTTATGGTATTAGGAGTCAACGGCTTTCCTTTGCACTTTTTCTTTTTCAAATAAATATCGAACATCTCATCCAATGTAACATTTCCGTGAAAGATATTTTCTCCTTCCAGTAAACTTTTTTGTATCTCTTTTTCTTTCTCACGTAATGATTTATCTGATTTTTTTCCTGTTGGCACTTTATCCGAGGGCAATAGGCTCCAACTATATACAGAATGTCTCTTTTTGTCCAGACCTATGTACTGATACTGATATCTCCCGTCGCTCCGCTGGCTCTCGCCTCCCTTTAATGTTCTTCCTCTGTTATCCTTTCGCTTTATATCTGACATTTCTTAGCTCCTTTCACAAAAAGAGCCTTAATATGATAGTAAATCTTATCACATTTAAGGCTCTGCTTCAATCTATTGCATCTATATTCTTAAATCTATATTTTTCATCTTTATATTTTTATATCCAATCTTTGCTCTCGATATATTGTTCAAATGGTCTTCGTTTAATCAATTTTTTCTTATTGCCCACAGATAACACAAAGGTACAATTAGGGCTGTCTACTAATTCTCTTAGCCGATTCTCTCCAATATTTGAATACTCTGCTGCTTCTTTTATAGTTAAATTAAGTTTTGCCCATAGTGGACAACTTGTCGTTGTATAATCTTCCTTGCTAATGTCTGTGTACCTCCATAGAATTTTATTCAAAAGCGGCAGCAGATTACAACTGTCCACTGCCTATACAAATTCAAAATGCCGGCATTGCTCACTATGCATGACCGACATACTACTAAAATTATATGGCTACGTTACTATTTTTTGGTTCTCTATCAAAATCCTATTTCTAAAGTTCTCTATCTTTTCTAATCGTTTACGAGTGTTTACAAGTTCTTAATTTCCCAGATTCTAAACCGCCTTAAAAGTCTTCTTGATACTCCTCATATCTTTCATCAATTTGGTATATTTCGCTTTTTCAGCTTTCAAATCGTCTAACGCATCCTGCCATTGTTTTTTGATTCCCTCTAATTCAGAAATCAGTCCATCCACTCGCTTATTCTTAGATTCATCGGCAGATTTGGCATCGTTCTTCTTTAGTACGCCAAGTTCTTCTTGTAATTTTGCATTTCTATTTCTTAATACCTCGATTGTCTTTTCCTGTGTCATGTATATATTACCTCCAAATATTGTCTTTCATTTTGTATTGTAATCCAATTTTTACTATCTTTTTGTTAAATTGTCGTCTTGTTACTGCATAAAAGGGCAGAGAAAGCTAATTTTCAATGCCCTTTTATTATACTTTTACTTACTAAGGAAGAACGAAAATCATTCTCCCTAGATTCTTATCTTATATTTCTCAAAACTACTTCGTCCAGATAGTTCCGCAAACATCATCGTTTGAAGCAATCTATGAGCTTTTTCATCATGTTGGATAAACCTCAAGAAATCTTCTGGTTTCTGTACGTTTTCAAGATTAAATTCAACATGTATCTCATTCTGAATAGTAGTAGCAGGCCTTTCATGTATCACAGGCTGTAAAGCCTCAGCCGATGGAGCATTAGGGTAGAACCTCTTAATATAATCCCCAGGATTGTTCACCAAGTGCCAAAGGTTTTTCGTTGACTCATTATTATAGATCTGGTCGCCACGGTGTACCCTTGTAAGGATTGCCCCGTCTGACTTCCTGACCACTGTCTCAGGCTGGTTATCCTCATTCGTCCATGCCCACTGGTCTTTTTCCACGCTCTCCGTGCCATTCTTATAACCCCTTAGCTGGTCAAGGCTTACCCACCCAAGGTCATTTGCACCTAAGCTAGAACCTTTTGAGATATGGTATGGCTTCTTCGCCCAGGATGCATTGTTAATTTTTGTGATGTAAACGGTCTTCCCTAACATCTGGCTCCCATTCGGTGCTTTGCCATCGGAACTATAGAAATATTTTCCGTTTGCAAATGTAACTGCGTCGCCTACTCTTGGAACGCCATCTCCACTATTGATAGGAGTAGACGGTTTGGGTGCAGGGGCAGGTGGGGGTGTAGGTTTAGAAGTCTGTTCTGTCTGCTGCTTGTCTGTATTATCAATATTTTTATTCGCTGTTTCATTGGAAGCATTCACGGCTTGCTGGATAAGGTTTTTCAGGTCATTGATTGCCGTCTGGACACCAGTGAGAGAGGACGTGAATTTATCACCATAGGTTGTAATAACACCTGTCAGCTTATTCGTGCTGTCCGTCCATATAGTAGACATACTGTCCGTAATTTTATAACCGACACTTTCAGCTTCAGAAACAATCGTATCACGGATAGAAGAGGATTCAGAATTAACGTTCCCGATTATATCCATAATCAGGAGGTCAATATTATCAAGCCTCAAGTTCAGGACAGTTTCATATTCTGTATATAACTCATCCAGAAGTTTCTTCTGTTCTGCTATGGATTTTTGGTATTGTGTCTCCTCCAAGTCAGCTTTCAGTTCATTCAGTTCATTCTTTAGTTCCTGCCTGGTGGCGGCACCTTCCTCGGAATCATCGCCCTGGAAGGAAATCAACTGCTTTTCAGCCTCATTGATTTTCTTCTGTTTCTCCGAAATCTCTTTCTGGTAATCGTACATGTCTTTCTGGGCGTCCATCATGTCATTGTACTTATTAATCAGTTCTTGGAGGGAATCTAACTGTTTATTAATTCCGTCTTCCACAAGGTCTTTGATTGCTTCCTTTTCATCCTCAGCGGCAAGGATGGATTCCTGCTGTAGTTCCAGTAATTCCTTCCTGCGTTCAACCAAAGTCTGGTCATGTGGGTCTTTGGATAACTCAGCCTGGATTTTCTCCATTTCTTTGCGGTACTCGTCAGCCTGTGACATGTAAGTGTTGTAATTGACCCCATGCAGTCCCATGGTTGCTTTCCCTTCATCCGTGATAAGTCCTTTATCGTCAAATAATTTGTTGGACGAAAGCAGTTTAACCAGGAAATCAGATTCATCTGTAATGCCGGAGATTCTATCTTGTATCTTGTCAAAAATTTCCCATTCAATGTCACGGATCGAGTTGCCAAATTCAATCAGGCTTGTGTTGGATTCTTGGATTGCTTCATTTACGCCATTGATTTCACTCTGGAACTCATACCACTGTTCAGAGCCTTCTTCAATATTTCCATTTGTGATTGCGTCATTCATGGAATTGATTAAGTCCTGGCGTTCTTTTGTTAAATCATCCAACTTATTTAATTCGTTAGAGATTAAAGCATCGTAATATTTCGTGCTAATGATATATCCCTGTGCCTCAGCCTGGTCAATGTAACCTTCAAGGATGTTCTGTCTGTGTTCAAGCTGACCAAGGATACCGTCATACAGAGTGACTACGTTATCAAATGCTTCTGTATAGAGATCCCTTACGGATTCTTTTAATTCCTCAACTGCGTCACGGCAGTCAAGTGCTTTTTCATACCACTCTTGATATTCTTTGATATTTTTAGCCAGTTCTTCATCAGTAATTGTGCTGATGTCAATCGCGCCGTCCCTTACCTGGCTCTTATAATTTTCTGATAAGGATACCGAATTCGCCTGTTGGATATAACGGTCATATCCGGCTTGCTGGGTTGAGATTTCTTCGGTGATACTTGAAATCTGGTTACGGAGTGCGGTGTTCCTTTTGGAGAAGGTGTTATAGGCACTTCCGGCTACACGTTCGAGATTTTTGATCTGACGCTCAATACGGTCAATCTTCATCTCGATATAGTCAATAGTTTCTTTAAATTCATCTGCTTTATCGGATGTATCAGATGAATTGTTGGAGGAGTTGGATTTGGAAGAGGATTTTGTGGAACTTGTGGTGGGTTTCTTTTTAGAAGTAGATTGACTACCGCTACCACCAACATTAAATTTACCTGTTCCACTTGATAATGCCGTACCACTTGCAAGTGCTTTTCCTCTGCCTACAATATGCCCATTATTTAATAAGCTCTCTGACTGTACATGGTTGAACACAATCGCATTTTTTGGTATCTCCACAAACTCTGCACCATTATCGCCGACTGTATACCACTGCCCAGTGTGCGGATTCACAACAATTTCTCTCCCTAGCTCTCCTACTAACTTTTCCCCCGCTGTAGGATTTCCCCAGTTACCACCTGCAAATGCAGTCCCTTGCACATGTGCGGTTCCATTTACTGAATGTGCGCCACCACTCGAAGCAGGGGCAGCTCCGCTTGATTTGTTTGTAGTCTCATTGGTTATTTTATTTACAGTTACCGTTACAGATTTATTGGTAATGCCAGATAAATAAGCCCTAACAACTGCTATTGATGCCAATGCTTGGCTATTATTCGCCGTAATAGAAAACTTCTTATCATCTATCTTATTATTCTTTACGGTATCAATGTTACTGTTTGCTTGTGCCGTATCTGCACTTACTGGAACTTCTATGGAACCGTCCAAAAGACCAGCCTTAATCTGTTCAACTGACATTCCTTGGATTCCTAGTGCGACCTTCATTTCTGGTGACATCGCTTCAATCTGTGCAACACAATTATTGATATCCGTCTGTAATCCTGTTGTGTCGATTCCAACTTTGCCTTGGATATTTTCAAGACTACTTTTTAACTGATTAAGTGTATCATAACCAGCTTGGAGTTCACTTTCATTTACATTTAAGTTGATATCGACATTTTCACTTTTCCCTATCTCCTGCTTACGTGCGACCAGATATTCCAGGATTGAATTTGCGGCATCCAGTTTATCCGTCTTCACATCTAAATCCAAATCAGAATTCTTAATTTCATTTATGTAGTCTTTTATAGAAGAGATCTGGTTATCGACTCCCTCAAAGGAATCTGTACCAAGGTCGATATTTATATTATCACCTAAACTGCTTAATGTTTCATTTGCAGATTCGGCTTGTGCTTTCAATGTTTCCAGTGAAGCCGTAGGTTCATCCAGATTGATTTCAAAACCATAGTCACTTAATTTCCGCATAATCGCCTGTACAGCTTCCACATCAACACCAAGTTCATTGGCAATGTCCTGATCCTGTCCTATCCCGAAATTGATATCCCAGGAACCGTCTTCATTCATATGCGCCCACTCGGAGTTGATATTCTGGATATCCGTTAGGAAGTTCTGCGCACCTTCTTGACCTTCTGTAAAATAGCGTTTGATTTTTGGCATTGCAGATTCATAAGCCGCTATAATCTCTTCATTTGATGCGGATGATAAGTCTTGATTTGACATAAGGTCTGTAAATTCACGGAAAGCATTTGTACCCGTTAAGCCTTTGTCGTATAAATCCTTAGCTTTTTCAAGATTTCCATAGATCGAGTCATACATATCACCTTCTTCTCCACCAGACATAGCAGACTGCCATTGCTGGTAAGCTGAAGTCGCCGCTTCATATTGATACTGCAAATCTTGTAAAGAAGAGATATTATCAAGTATTCCATTCCGTGACGCTTCCAATCCAGACGTATCTTGTCCAAGAAGTTCTGCGGCGGCAAGCTGACCTTCTATATTTTGTAACTCTGTATATTGGTCACTTAGGGCTGACAGATAATCCGTCTTTGTCATTTCATCCATTTGGACTTGTAATTCAGCTAATGTCTGTTTATTGAGGTGATAACCGTTTGTGGTCTTTTCAAGAGCCTTCTCTGCATCTGAACCGAACATATCCCGAAAAGCAACCACATTATCAGCGGAAATACCTGCTCCTGAAACGGATTCTGACATGATTGATTTTAATGTCTCTAACTCTTCCTTTGTCTTTTGTACCGACGTAGAATATAAATCAAATGATTTAGAAGCTTTTTCTGCCGAAGTTTCAACCTCTCCGCTTACCAGACCAGCCTGTATTAACACATCAATAAATCCCTGTATGTCTTCTTTGGATGATTCTGCGGTCACTCCCCATGCCTCTGCAAGTGTCCATAGTTCATTTTCTCCCGCCTGTTTCCCATTTGTTACAAGGGCATTCATGGCTCCAACTGCATCCAGTTCCAAGGATTTTAGCCCTTCCGATGCGTCTTTGATCCCATCTGACAGACTATGGAACTGGTTCTTCTTATTTGAAGTGCCGGATAAGGCTTCTTGGAATTCCATTGACTTAATGCTTGCAGTATTTAACTGGTCTGTTACATCGTCAAACAACGTTTTGAAAGAAATATTTTCACTTTTTGAAAGAAGTTCATCCACCTCATCGCTCATAGCAGAGAAATCAGAACGTGCTTTGTTAATACCGTCCTTATCGCCATTGGAAAGGGCTTCATTGTATTTCTCAACTGCTTCTGCATATTGGTTGAATGTATCTGCAATAGAACCTTTGCCAGTACCTTTTGATAGCATGTCCATTTGGAGAAAAGTTTTATAATTGTCTTGGTTCTTATCTAAGATTTCCTTATTTTGCTTCAAATATTGGGCAGACTGATTTAAAATGTAATCCAAAACATTAATACTATCTTCATCAGTATATTTAGATTTAAGATCTTCTAACTTATTCATGAAGTCATTGATCGATTCATCTGCTTGCAAAGCGTTGCCATCAAAGAAGATTGTTTTTGTACCGGAACCGTCACCAGTCTCTTCTAAATAAATCCCTTTCTCTTCAAATAGCTTTACAATACTATCAATATCTTTACGCAAACTATCCTGATTAATAGCTTTCGTATTACCAAGGATATATTTTCTATCTTTTGTTGTTTGTTCCTTAGCGTTCTTATACTCCTCCTTGTTTTCATTCAGAGTTTTCTTTGCGTTCTCAGATGAAATCTGTTGCAATAAACCTAACTGTGTTTGGAGACTGCCATTCACTAAATCAACATTAGTTGCTTGCGTTCCATATTGGTCGGTTATTTGCATTTGAATGTCTAGGATCTGCTGGCGTGTCTCATATTCCTCAGATTGGGAAAGTGTGCCTGAATTTAATTTTTCTTTAAGTTCTTTATATTTTGCAATTTGGTCAGATAAGGCATTGTTAGATTCTTTCCATACAGATGTTGTTTCTGTAGCTGATTCTGCAAGGCGATCCTGTCTGTAGATTACATCGTCAAGCAATTTTGTAATACCAGCTACCGCTAATTCGATTCCAGCCGATGCTAAAAAGCCTACTGCGAAATTTGCCAAGAATGATTTCGGATTAAATGCTTTTTCAAATTCTACACCTGTTGATTTTAAGTGTTCTTTGTAGCCTTCAAGTGAAGCGGAGCCATCTTTAACTGTGGAAATATATTTTCTAAATTCATCATCATTTTTACTCAAACCAGTTTGAAAGGAAGTCAAATCATTTTTGCCATCTAAACACATATTATTCCAGTTTGATAGTAAACTGCTGCATTCTGAAAAATGTTCCTTCCAATTTTTTGTATTTTTTATTGCCGAAAAATTAATACCAAACAGATCCCCGTCAATACTCGTTTTCCCATTCTTATCACGTCCAATATCAATTCCTTTTCCAGTAAATACATTCCGCAATGCCATAAATGAAGATATCATAGTCGGTAAAAGTAGCTGTTTATCTTGTAGATTAGTCATGCTAGAAACAATTCCATCAAGAAAAGATACTCCACCCTTCAGCGTGTCTGTTTGGGCAAATTTACCAATAAGTTCTGTCCAACTATTTGAGAGTCTATTTAACCTTCCCTCAAGATTTTCTGCTGATTTCTCAGCCTCAGCCATAGCAGAGCCTTTTCCATGAGAGTAAGTATCCGTCATTTTTTGGTAGTCACCAGAAGATATCCCACTAAGAATTGCCGCTAATACATTTGCTTGTCGTTTCTGCCCTATATTTCTCAAAATATCTGATTTAAGGACATCTCCCTCTGGAAGTCTGTCATATGCTACGGAAAGTTCCTTCAACAACTCAATAGGCGTTTTTAACTGCTCAGAACCATTTACAAATTTTGTTTGTGAAATGTTTAATGCCTTAAATGTGTCTACTATTTTCTCATTAGAGGTATCTTGTAGATTTACAAAAAGGCTCTTCAATGAAGTTCCAATCACATTACCGTTTTGCTTTGTTCTGGCTACTGCTGTCCCAATAATTGCAGATAATTCATTAATTTCCACTCCTGTTTGTGCAGCCATAGAAGCAGCTTTTGAAGTTGCCTGTCCCATGTCTGTCATGTTGACGGAAAAGGAATTCGTGATAGCGTTCTGTCCATCAAGCACAGTACCGAGTTTTTCAACTGAACCAGCGTAATCATAAGCTGCATTAGTTGCCAATAAATATGAATTACTCACATCAGAACTCATATCACCGGCTGCTTGCCCTAACATGGATAAATCTGCCATTGCTTCACCTTGTTCGCCATAAAAACCGCTTCGGCTCATTTCTTGGACGGCAGTTAAATAATCTGTAAATATACGACCATGTTCAGATGCCGTCTTGAAGGACTCGTTGCTCAATGCCTTTAATTCTGATGCCGTACTATCTGATGTTTTTGAAATCTCTGTGAGAATTGAGTCCATCTCTTTCAAATCACTTACTGCATCACGCACCTTGTCAGATCCCCAGTCTATTGCATTTGCATTAGAAAACAAGGAGAATAAATGATTTGCTTTGTCTGCTAATTGTGATAGGCTTGATGACTTGCCTTCTTTATAATCAATATCTACTTGAATTGGATTCTTCTTCGTCCTCTTCTGAGTTTGCTCTAATGTTTGATCTATACCTTTTTGTGTTGCTTTATTATCAATTTCTATATCTGTTTTTAATTTTACTTCATGTTCCTTGCCAGTTAAATCTTTCAGTTGTTTTTCTGCTTCTGACGTATCTAAAGTCGCTTTAATTCTTGCTTCAAATTCGCTCATATACTATTTATCATTTCCTTTATTTTTGCATAATAAAAGAGAGACTACTGTGAAATAATCTCTCTTAGTTTCATTTTTATATTAAGTATTCTTTTTACCACTTATGCTTGCAATTAACACAGACTCTATTTACAGAATTTGTACGGTAGCCTGTTAAAATTGACCATTTCTTAGGAATAAGTTGTACTGAAGTGCATCCGCACCGAGGGCAACGTACTATGGGTTCTGGTTTGGTACTTACAGAAGGAGTTGCAAAAGCTGTTGGATCATATTCTTTTCTGAGAATTTCCTTCGCTTTTTCTAAATCTTTTGGTGCTTTAAACTTATATTCTAAATGATAAAACTCCTTATTATCTAAAGGTTCATCACTTATATAATAACCTGCTTTAGGAAGAGAATAATAATACCAATCCACTTCTTCCGGTGCTGTTTCGGCTTCTTCCATATCAAGGCTTGCCCCACATACGAGACATGTACTTAGAGAGTTCTTCTGTTTCAAAATTTCTTCATTTAGAACACTTCCACACGCCTCACATAATATTTTACGCCCCATACCAGCACCTCCTAGCCCTCAAATTAATTACCTATATCTTATCACACATTACTTCATTTAGCAATACAAACAGAACATATTTTCTGTACTATTTTCTACATTGTTACTATCTATCTTGTTATCGTATTAATCAGTGTATCAATTCCAGATTTCTTATACAAATATCCTGCAACGCCGCTAAATAAAGGGATTGTATCTTTAATTTCATCAAAGTTATTCATAAAATCTAATACAGCATCTAATGTAGATTTCCTTTGATCATATAATTTTTTATTCTCGTTTTTGTAGTCGATAATTACATTAAGAATTTCTACAATCTCATCAGGACTCAACTGTAACATAAAAACCAAATCCTTTTTCTCTTCCTCATGAAGGTTATCCCAAGCCTCTTTATCAAACAGAAAATTACCTATGATCCTGTCGCTTGGCAACACATTGTCTTCATCATCAAGGCATTGAACGTCATATTGAGCCTGAATACCAGCGAAAAATTCTTTTCGTATATTAGGATCTATCAACTGGATAGATGTGATCTCATCTTCATATAAATCTGCATATTTTTCTTTGCCAAATAAAAACCTATAACTTCTCTTTGGTTCCCCATCAATAAGATGTTCATTTTTTGCTATCAACATACCCGAAATTACAGTACCAGCTTCTAAGCTGACCATGTAAAACTTCTTGAGTTCCAATTCTTTCTCTGCTACACTATTTTCGTTCTCCAAATATAATATTCTCCTTTTTAAATTTATTTTCTTGTATTTTTCAATATTCAGTTGTCTAAATTTTTTGTTTGGAATCCTTTGGCTGAATTTGAATTGCCGATAACCAAGACTCTGTTTCATAATTTAATGCCTTAAAAATCTTATTGATTTTATATAGCTCATTAATATCGGTCGAAGAATAAAATCTTTCATTTAATAGTTGTATCAAATAATCATACAATTCATCATTAATAGTCGCTCTTACAATAACAATCGCCCTCTCTTTCCATTATCTCATGCACTGATTTCAAAAATTTTCCATCAAGAAATTCATGCACTTTTTTTATTTGTATTTTCCTCAACTTACATTCTCCACTGAGCCATCTGCTACAGCGTCCTTGGTCGCATCCAATATAGTCGGCAAAATGGGTAATGCGAATCCCATTTGCTTTTAAATATTTCCTTGCGATAACATTTAATGTATCCATCCTCACACCTCCCGTCATTCAAATTTTTCTATGTTGATATTGCAATTTTTAACTACTCGAAGTGGGTCGCCACTCCTCTCTTTTCTATACAAATCTACGATTTTAAAAAAAATGCTTAGAACAACCTATTTTAAAGGCTTTCTAAGCACTCATATTTATATCAAAACTCCCAATTATTCTATTTATTCTATAACTATTGCTTATTTTTGTTTCTCAGTTCATTTATCCTTGAACATTTCGGACTGCATGTCTTAAAATTCCCGCCTACTACGATGAATTTTTTCTGGCAAACGGCACATGTTTTTACTTTCGCTTCTTTTGAATACATATAATAATCAATCATTGGATTGCTATCATTTACCCAAAACAATTCTTCAGAGTGATAATCTGGCTCTTCATTATCTAAAGGATAATTTTCAGGTAAATACAAATATATTTTATCGTAATCCATACCATATATTATTTTGACCAAACCCTTTTTTACAAATCTCTCTAATCCTTTCTTAGCAATAGTCCTTCCTATCCAACGGTCTATTGTAGTCCGTGTTACTTTCTGATAGCGGGCATTATTATATATCTTAAAGTGATTGCGGTTGTCATCTGTAATAGATCCCTGGTCTTCCAGTCCATCCAAATATTTTTTCTTTCTTTTATAAAGAACCAGCAAAAGATATAATAAATAGCGGTCAGTCTCACATCCCTTTCTACATGAAAGATTGCTTATCCAAGAATATTCATAATCCATAATCGGAACCGCATATTCATCCAACATTTCTTTTTGCACTGCCTTAACCATGTCATTGATCATATTTTCTTTTTCTTCTGACTTTTTATAGGCATTTCTTTTGACTTGAAAAAGTTTTTCTGGTTTATGCCTTAAATTAAATAACAGATTTTCATATAAGATATCTCCGAAACAGCTCCAAAGGATAGATTTGTCGGAATCCCTATTTTCTTCTTGAAAATATTCAATATCTATAAGATACAAGGCCGTCTTTCTACGGAACCCAATTTTCTCACTAATATTATACTTTTCCTTTACTACATTTTTCAAAATAGAATAACAATGAAAATAATAAACATCATAGCCCAAATTCTTACTTTGTTTACTAGCATTGTATTTTTCCCTAAGTCTTTTTCTAAACTTCTCGGTATCCTTTATCTTTAATTTCATCAGTTTATCCCGTAATGCTTTATATGTATCAGAAGAACGGTCAACTTTAAAATCAACATCTTGGAAATATACAGGATTGAAGTCTTTATCGTCAACTGGATTTACCCAGATATTTCCCTTATTGCTTTTGGTATTATCCCCTATATATTTGCTTATACAATTAACATTACTTTGGTTATTGATTTTTTTGTTATCACAGCACTTATCAGTTTTTTTATCCTTTGCATATTTAAAAAAATATGGATACTCCCTTTCCAGCCATTCATGATACATTCCTTGATATTTTCCCAAAGAAGGCATGTATTGGGACTTGGGATTATCTATGCAGAAATTATTATATGCTGTCAATATACGGACAAAATCAACGTCTATCTCATATGCCATGTTCAAATATTTTGTCATGACATTCGAGATATCGCCTATCCTTTCATTTTTAAAGCTGCGCATTAGGCAGTCATATATATTCTGGTCATTTACTTCCGACGGTTCTGCCTTTTTCATTTCGTAATAAAGCGGCAGCTTTTTTCTATCTAACAAATCAATAAATGCTCTATCTGGTGTCAGGAGCAATTCATCACCATCTACATCGCATTGCAGAATCTTTGTCAATAAATCATGTGTGCTGATTACTGTATCCATACCAATGAACCATTTTTTACATTCATCTGATTTCTCCAACAAACGTATTCCATGCTCGCAGTCTGATAAATGTGGACTCCTTAGACAACATACTTCCGTCACATCTTGTTTTTCACAATATAACGCATTATATACATGATTCTTTGGTATGAGTCCTTCTGGTTCTTCCGTACCGCAGAACCAATATTCACATGCAGCATAGAGATCTGGGCAAATGTAATTGTAGTATCCTTTAATATATGGCCTTCCTGACATAGCTTTTTTACGTTCAGATTGGATTTTTTTATCAATCCTTTTTCTGACAAATGAATCCTGTAACATCTGGGGATATGCTTTGATTGACGCATAGAACGGATCAAGGCCATCTATTTCATCCATATCTGCCCCCATAATCTCAAGGGCAGTATCAGGATTGATTTTAGCATCATTAATTTTTTCAATCGTCAATTTTGACAAATCCTTAATCTTTTCATCTGTCACATTTTCTCTTGGGATCGTCTGATAGAACTGATATGCAGACAAAACAATAGGATCTCCATTATTGGGATAATGCATCGTATTATTAACGCAAATCTTTAATCCATTGCCTTCAAATGCTTCCTTATAATCCTCCCACGATTTATAAAATTTCCACATTTTTAACTGACTGCCATTTAAAATCATCTTAATTTTGTCCCTGATATAATTAACTGAAATCTCATTTCCCCATACATCCTTAATTATGTCTTTCGCAATGCCTTTTTCTTGTTTCTCTATAATAAACTGCCGGAAATTGAATGGAAATACTGCTCCTTTTATCCATCCCCCTCGAATCTGACAGCTCTGTGGGAATACCCCTGGAAGAAATATTCCTGCACCATCCATATGATTTATGGGAACTGGCATTGTCCTTTCTTCGATTGTATGGGACTCCATATCTAAATAATTTACTCTTTCAATTACATCAGTCTCAAACTCCGGCAAGACAAGAATTTCATTTATATCAATATCAATGGATGGTTCCACACTCTTTGAGAAAACCAATGATGTATATGCTAAATACTTTCCTGTATTACATCCACCATTTTGATTTATAATTTCTAAAGTCAGCCCACACATTAATCGCTTTTGGTTATTTTTTAAGAAACCCTCTTGCATTAAACAGACCTGCCGTTTTTTCATTTGGTTAGCAGATGATGAATATACCTTATATTTTTCTCCATTAATCAGCACGCCTTTATCAATCAACTGTTTTAAAAGTATTTCATGCCAACTATATTCATCTTTTTCTGATGTACCTGGACAGTCCAATATTATGATCTCTTTTATCAATGGAATTTCTTTCGGATTTTTGTCATCATAGACTAATGATTCTGATAAACGGACACATTCATTTTCAAATCCTGCAATAAGTTTACTTATAATAGGCTCATTATTTTTATAAAACAATGACTTTTTGGCGATTTCCCTAACATCAGGATAACTACTAACACTATTTAAAAGTTCTTCTTTTGTTTTCTGTTTTTCATCCGATTTATTGATTGCCCTGTATTGATTATATATTTCCCGTTCTTCCTTAGTCAAACAATCAAAAACTGATAAGTTAAACATCATATATCTTCTTGCTTTTGCAATTTCATTTTCTTTTATAACAATTCCTCCATTCCCTCTCTATTTTCCTCAGCAACTTTCAGAGCCAAATAGAATCTGATCTATCGGCTCTGAATATATGCTTGTCCATTTAATTATTCTCTTTTAATATTATAAACCGTATCAAAATATTCCATTGCATATTCAATGAAACTGTCGTAAATCTGTATTTCAGAAGTCCAATCTATTTTCTCATTTTCAAGCTCTGATAAAATATAATTAACAATACATTCCTCTGTACAGACAACCTCTCCCTTTCCAATTCTGATAGGGAATTTGAAAATTTCACCCGAACGCACAAGATTGACACTGTACATCCAGTAATCATCACTAATCTTATTAATTTCGATTTCCAAGTACAATTCAAAACTTGGGATCTGATATACGTCTGGTAAAAATGCCTTTATGTATTTTGTATCCTCGTCCTCATAACGTTCAAGTTTTCCATTCAATTTCATTTTTCTTGACTTTGATCTTCTGCCCTCTGGCATTACTACAAACTTCATTGATTCTTTCATTTGCTTTAATCTCCTTTTCCTTTAAAAATTTTAGTTCCATGTTTACTTTTCTCTTATACTATGTGCAAACTTGTCTAAATTTTCTTATCATATTCTTTAGCTTTTTCTATTGCTACTTTTCCAGCTTCATCTTCGGAATCAAAGTATCCAAATATTCTATTTTTGCCATTAATATATATTTGAACAACATATTTATTTCCTCTTTTTGTTACATATTTGCATTTATTTTTTCTTTCAAATTTTAAACCTAATTTTGTGACCTTTTGCATTACTGCATGTCTTGTCCTATTATTTAATCTACTTTTAACCTTTGTCCCTTCTTTCGGATAATATTTCTTTAAAATATCAATTTCTTCATCTGTCCATGTTATTGGTGATTTTATTCCTAAATCTCTAGCATATGACTTTATTGCTGCCACAGTTCTTCCGTTCAATCTATTTATAACCTTCACACCTTCAATTGGAAAATACTTCTTCAATATTTCAATTTCCTCTTTTGCCCACATACTGCCTTTTTCAAATTTATTTATACCTAACAAGTTAGCACGTGCCATAATTGCTCTTTTCGTTCTTCCACTCAATCTAGCTATTACATCTGATCCTTCAACGGAATAATATTCTTTCAATATATTATCTTCTTCTACCGTCCACTCTTTTCCGGTCAATTCCGTCTCAATCTCTTTAAACATTTCCTGTATCTCAACAATCTGTTCCAGTACAAAGAAAGTATCAATATCCTCAAACCCGCTATCCTCAAAATTAGGATTACTTTTCTTTTCTCTCTCAACAGTATCCCTAATCTCTTTAAAAAGTTTCATACCTTGTCCAGCAGATCTGAAATTATTAACAGCATCAATAATCACTGGCGTATTTGTACTATTCGCCTCAATCGCCCTTCCTATCTGTTGACACCAAACAATTCTACTTCTAGTAGGACGCAGCAAAAGCACACCAGAGATATTTTCAAGATGTGAACCTTCATTCAATACATCAATACTAAACATCAGCTTCAGGCTATGACTTGTATCCTCACAAAATGCCTTATATTCAGTATCCTTATTCTCATAACTTGAATGTACTACATAAGCATTAATATTCTTACATCCTGCCGTTTTAAACCATCCAATCACTGTTTCTTTAATCTCCTGAAGATGCTTCTTATTTTTACAAAAGACGATATATTTGCCTTCTTTATTTTTTATATTTTTGTTCAGAATAATAGGCATACCATATGATTTTTCAATCTGGGAACGCATGGTATTAATTCTCTGATAAAATTTCTGTTTTTCTTCCTTTGTGTTAGTTGCATTTTCCACCTTCTTCCGTAACCTTCCTAATTCATCATCCAGCATATATAATGCACCAATATATTTAGGTAGTGGCACTATTTTCTTTGCAATGCTCTCAGATAAAGGAAAATCACTTGCACAATTACCTTCAAACAGTTCATCAATAGTATTTACGCCATCTGACCTAACAGGTGTCGCACTTGTACCGAAAATAATTGATTGTGGATGTGTGTCAATTAATTTCCTTACCTTGTCTCCCCAAACTTTGCTTGTATCATGATGATATTCATCCAGAGCAATCACATCATAATTCATAGTAGAAATATCTTCATCCGACATTCTGATTAATTTTTGATAAAGAACTACATCCGCATTCTGAATACTATACTTTTCAAAAAGTCCCTGTATCTGGTCACTAATATATGTAGACGGAACTAACACAAGTTTCTTATAATCGCTATAATCTTCAAATAATTTAGCAATCAAATAAGATTTTCCAGTGCCAGTCGCATGACTAATAGCAATTTTCTTTTTACCTTCTGCAATTTGTAATTTCACCTTCTCATATGCCTCCTGATTATGTGGCAATAAATCTACTTTCATAATAATTCATCCTCCTTAAAATCACATTACTAAATATATCTTCTCCATTCACATCGCATTTTTTTCAAATTTTCATCCAAAAAAGAAAGTCAAAAAACAATTCATCATTATACAGACAATAAGTAAAATAATCTACAGAATGATAATATTCGGATCATCCTCTATTATCCGTCTCATTATATCATTCTCTTTTTCACCACATTTTTTTTAAATTTATTTTATTTTCCACATAAAAAATAACCATACCATTAGATATGATGATCTTTTATATTCAATATTCATTTGTTATAATAAAAAATACCAACCATCGTTTTATTTTTCTCTGATGGCTGGTATTTATAAATTATACTATTCTTTCTGCTTCTAATTCATACTTTAATTTTGCTGTTTTTATCAAATACACTTCCTTTTTATTTGCTTCTGCCCATTTTATAACATCATCTCTATCCTTCTTCACACAATTCATGCCTAAATATATAGCCTTTAATGCTTTCCTAAAGTAAAATGGATTATCTCTATATTCTACTATTCTCCATTCTTTTTCATAACTCCATTCTTCTGCTTTTGCTAAATTACATATAAGACCTGTATTTTGATTAGTATTAATCAAATTATTAGTTATATCTATATAGTCTTTTTCATATAATA
Source organism: Lachnospiraceae bacterium (assembly GCA_910574885.1). Taxonomy (GTDB): domain Bacteria; phylum Bacillota; class Clostridia; order Lachnospirales; family Lachnospiraceae; genus Sporofaciens. Next base: position 141,691 of record CAJTDD010000007.1, read on the forward strand.
CTGGATACAAATTATATATTAAATGATCTCTTACTTGTCCCATATCATATCCTATACAATATCCATTATAGTTATTAGCATAGTGCGCCCACATTAAAAGTGATTTCCAAACTTCTGAAAAGCAGAATACAAATACATCTTCACGCATTCCTTCTATTACTTTTTCTACCATATCTTCAGATAATTTTTCAGTCCCACTTTTTCCGAATTGTCTAATTAACTCATCTCTAAATTTCCCTACTGCAATAGCCTTTTCATAATTAAAATTTGCTCTACAATCAAATGGATCATTAAATACCTTTGCTGGAGAAAGAAAGATTTCTGCTTTGTATATAGTCTGTTCCCAATATTCGCTTTGAAAACTACCATATTTAAAAAGTTTTTTCGGTATATGAGGTTTCACTATTTTTCTTACATCTGGCGGATTTTGTGTCATATCCAACAATGCATTTCTAAATTCTTCTTTCCAATTCATATTATTATTCCTTTGTAAAAATACTTTTTGTTTTATATCATATCACACCATCCATCTATATTCAATTATCAAAGTCCACTCATTCCACAAAATCAACTATTCAAACTACACAAACTACATTTTTCCTCCTATCCATTCCACAAAATCCCATTCTCACACCTAAATCCTATCTAATCCCCTTCCCCTTACTCAATCTTCATTATCTGAGTTCATAACAGTATCATATCTTGCAACAATGCCAGCACTAACACCAGCAATTTTTGCACGTTGCTCACGAGTGTTTGTAGAACGATCTCGCTGTTGTTTACGCTCTGCGTCCATTTGGACGCTGACCGAATGTCCATTTGTAATATCAGCACCTTTCCTATTACCTTCTAACCTCTTTTTCTCATTTTCTTCTTCAATTCTTCGTGCAGATACTTTATCGTTGCGTAAATCTTTTCAGCTTCACACATGTTTCTTCTTACATCTTGATATGTAATCATCCAATCCATAACTTCTTCTTTACTATCCCATTCCTTATACTCTATTCCCAAAACCAATCACAGGACACATTGAAATCATGCACATAGATAAATTTACCTTCCAATCATATGCTTTCAAAATATATCTTCATTTTGCGAAATATCCCTAACACATATGACAGTTTTTCTATCACTTGAAAGTATAGTTTCATTGGCATATATGATAATAAAAAGGGAGTTGAATCCAAATATTTTATTTTTCAACTTTTTCATAATTCACAATAAGTTTGATATTTTTTTCAGATATACTCTAATCATCACTGTATTTTTGTCGATATATAATTAATTAGGAGGAGTAAATATGGAAGTAATTAATGAAATCTTAGGATTCATAAGTATAATAATTTCAATAATATCTTTAATTATCGCTGGTTTAACATATTATGTTACTAATAGAACATATAATGCCCAATTAAAACAAATCAAAAATCAAGAACTACCTAATTTTAAAATATTATCTATCGATGCTATAAAAAGCTATCCTGATAAAAATCCTTCTCTGTATGATGGTTCGTATTGTCGTATAATCAAAGGGCCTTCAAGTGCCGACAAAGATTTAGAAGGTAATTTGGCCTTATTTAATTATAAGGATGAAAAAATTGAAAATGGTTTTATCAAAGAAATAGAATCACATATAGGCAATAATGAAACTTATTTTACTTATTTTGGGAGCCATCCATATTTAATGATTGTCCATGCTTCAAGTAAAGAAAGATATATTGTAGATCATTCAAATGTTATAATAAAACTTCATAACTATGGTGCAACGATAAGTGCATTAAGTATAGAATCTTTCACCGTATATTATACTCCTAAGCAAAATATTGAACCAATTACTTTTCAAGGAGATATAAACAAAAAAATAACATTATCTCCAGAAGAAAACGATAATTTTGTTCTACATTTTGACGAAGTAACAACTGATTTAAGTAATTCTTTATGCCAAATTACAGCAATCTCTTATAAAAATTCATCGGATTATATGACTCTACTTAGAACACATATGATTGAGAATGATTTAAAATATGATAAATTAGAAATTAAGTTTCATTGTTGGGATTTATTTAACAATAAAACCATATTAAAAATAACTATCGAATATAACGGAGATTTTTTCATTAGTAATACTTCTGTTATAAATTAGAACAGCTTTCATAAATCTCCAACAAAAGTCATATTTCATCCACAATCCCCGTGCCTTTGGTATCCCACATCCAAAGGCACTATCCACAATCATCCCCCCTCACTCTCACTTACACCCATTCACCCAATCACTAAAATCCACAATCTCAGCCTTACCACTACCATTAATCAACTTCACTTTATAATTCTTAAATTCTCCAACATCCCATAACTCATATTCTGCCACATCATCAACAGTCAGATTCGTTTGTTCAGCTTCAATTTCCATGTAGAAAAAGGAAACCTTTTTTATCTCATAAATTTGATTTTCTACTTGCAAATATTTGAATTTTGTATTATTAATATCCGTTTCCCTCCTACCATTTTTTTCAATTTATTTTTTACTACTTACTAATTCCTTTCTTTCCTCAAAATATATTCTATGGGATACAACATTTCGTTATACCCATTTCATGTACTTCTCCAAATCTAATCAGATTCCCCACATAACTTTCAACTGGTTTAAGCATTGCATAGCTTCTATATTTCCACCTTCATCTGGATGTACACTCTTTGCTAATGTCTTATAGCATTGTTTGTAAAAATCTTTAGTTTTACTAATATCATTCATAAGTGCATCCTTATATTCTTTTTCAAATGCTTTATTCATTTTTTCTGTTTGCTTATTATTCCATTCTACATCTTCTTTATGAGCTTTCTTCCATAACATTATAAAATCATTTTTATATTTTTCTGGTATATGTCTTATCCATGTACTGCTAGGCATTTCTTCACCATAAACACTACATTCAAGTAATATTTGCTTCATACCACTAACTTCAATATAAAATTTACAGTGTCTAACTTGCAGATACTTATATTCGCACTCCACAAACTCATACTTTAATTCACATGGAATATCTAATGCTTCAAACAAACAACTACGCCTACGCATCAGTGTTTCTCTTTCAGTTTTTAAAGAAGAAATTTCTTTGTCGATCTCATTCATCCGATTATCAAACTCTATAATCTTCTGTTCTGGTGTGATTGATTCTTTTTCTTTTGGCTTTGCATTCTTTACCATCCGATAGGCTTTGTCTATGGATAATTCCTTTTCTCTAACCTTTTGTTTTATTTCCTCATTGTCAGATTTCATAATTTTATCCAACTTATTATATGTACCTTCTGAAACACCTGTTGCTTTAGCCATTTCCTTCCTGGTATTAACTTTTGATAGATTTGTCAAACCCTTACCACCAGATGATTGATTCTCTTTTGCTTTTCTTTGAAAAAAATCTTTAAATTTCTGAACTATCTCATATCGCTCTGTTTCGGTTAGATTCCTACGTCCAAGCTGTTGCTCTAACATCCATTGTTTAACATCTTCTCTTGTCTCCAATTCGGCCATAATTTTGTAGTCCTGCCAATAATGCCATTCGATACTATTCTTTTTCAGTATCTTGTAGCGGTTATGCCCATCTATGATAATCCATTCACCTGTATCTGGTTCCTCCCATATCTTGATGGGATCCAACATCCCATACTGCAAAATGCTTTTTTCAAGTTTGTCTACTTCTTCAGGAGTTAAAACAGGTAATAAATCTTCAAACTCTTCATCTATCGTTAGGTCTTTTATATCTACATATGCCATATATTTTTAGTTCTCCTTATGTGTATTCTCTTACTCTCCACCATTAACAATCATCTCAACTCTCGTTTTTATCATATGTACTTTCTCCTTTACATACCTTCTACATTACATCCTTGTTCTTTTGCATGTTCCAATGCTTTTTCATATGAATCAAATAGTTGGTTTCCTTCATAAAACAATTTACCGCTTGTATTTCCTTTATATGGTGACGCATGATAGCCAATAGATGTAAAATCACCTTTGATAGTAACATTAATCCTCACAATGTAATATTCCCTAATATCTTTTAGTTTCCTTTGCTCTGTAATTCTTGGGTAATAAACTTTTTGATACATTTTGAATTTCAGTGGAATTTTTATATTCCCATCTGAATCAATCAATTTTCTTGTATCTATTGGCATATCTATCTTTTCATTATTATTTATCACTTATCGCTTCTCCCTTACTCAATCATACTTCTCAATATTATTATCTTCCTTATTCAAAAATGGAAAGTATAGATCAGAGAAAATCAATAGGTGCTACTTCATATACATATTTAAACATTCTTCTTTTTCTCCTTCTTCATTTTCTATATTTACACGCTCAAATCATGTAATTTTTTTGCACTGTCATAATACTTCTCATAATCATCAAGTCCAGGAAATTTCTCTGCAAGTTCCACTATGAATATAGATTTTTCATATTCAGCACCATATCCATGTTGCTCATACAAATCATCCGCATATTGTTGAATTTTTACTTCTAAAGGTATTTCTTTGTTTTGTTCTTTCTTTTTAATGGTAATTGTTTTTACTGGATTCATAGGAAAGCTATCTACATCTGCCGTTTTATCTTTCGATACCAAATCACTTTCTATTGGCATGCCAAGCATTTCTTCTATTGTAAAATCATTATCTTCTATATCTATAGAATTAGGTTCTCCCCAATCATCAGAAGTAATTTTGTTTTTATTCGATTTTTTACTTTTATAAATAGGTATATCAAATCCATATTCTTTGAACACACTCAAATCAAGATAATCAATATTATCATTAGGAAAATCTTTAAATGATTCATTGTATCTGATACATTCTTTATATAGTTTTTCTACTTCTTCAAGGGAATTATATTTTTTAGAACCATGTAGAAAATTATTATATTTGAGTTTTACTGATGTTCTATTAAAATGAAATGGCTTAATTGGATGATTAGGAACTGTCGAGAGATATTGTATTCCTTCTTGTATCACTAATTCTTTATCACAATATCTTCCATACACATTACCTACTCTATGAAAAGTTTCATCAGCTTTTCTAGCTTTTGAATGAAATGTATATAGTAGTTTTAATTCTTCCAATTTACACAAGTATTCATTTACTGTATTTTTACTAAAACCCCAACTAAGCACCATATCATCTTGTGTCATATGCCATGATTTACTGTTACCGTTAATAGTTCCGATTATATTTACAAAGAAACGCAATACGTTAAATCCGTATGCTCCTAAAGAGGAAAATATTTTTTGTATTTCCCATAAATGAACAATTATAAAATTATTTTTCTTAGTATCTACACGACAAGATTTACTGTTAATTATGTAATTATTACGGTTCTGATCCAATATAGAAACATCTTCTTCCTTTTTTAAACCCTCAAAACCTTTCTTGATACCTTTAATAAGGTTTTTATCAATTTGACTATCAATAAATTTTCCAGTAAGAAAATATCCTATAGTATCAACAGATATAAATAAATTTTCGTTTTTATCATTTTGTAGATAATTTAAAATCAAAAATACTGCAATTTCTTCACCTGTGTATTGTGGTTGTAAATCCTTTCGTATTCCAATATCAACATCCACTAAAAACAATCACTCCTATCTGTAAAAAATTATTTAAAAACTATATATCTCAACTCAATGTTATATTGAGGTGAGAATTGGTTATATTATAGTAAAGGTTATATTATTGTAGTAGCTCATTTCCGTCTTATTTTAGGACGCTTATTTCAAGTTGTCCTCCAAAAATATCCTAATCTAAGACGGAATAGAACTTTTGTCTTTTTTCAATTCATTCCACAACATCCAAAGTCAATAGATATTCCACATTTCAAAATTACAAATATCATCTGTTGATCGTATTCGTCTGTTTCATCATAGCAAGCCAAAATATCATCATATAAAACGGATAAATTATTGTATGTTATATCCTGGTTATTATCCCATTCCAACGTAAATCCTTTATCATCTGTTTTAAATGTCCTATCAGTCGCAACATACAACCTCCCGATTATATGACTTGTAGCAGTATTACTTATGTATGCTTCAACTATATATTCTTTGTTCTTATCCAAGAAATCACCTAATATCTTAATAACCTTTTTTTCACATCAATCAATCCCATAATGTTATTCTCCTAGTTCATACTATACACATAAAAATCCAAGTTCCATAACTGTACCATTCCTAAATGCAATCTCCAAAACATGAGCCACAATATCATCTTTTGTTTCACCTGTCTTTACAGTAGCTTCACACCTTGTAACTTCTTCATATCTTATTGTCACATCATCAGGAATCAGTGATACTAATGGTGACGCATAATTACTGATAATCAATTCTGTCTTTGTAGAATCTTCCACTATCTCATATATCTCTGAAGCAATATGGAAATTACAGATTGCTTTCCTGTTACTTGAATCCAATAATACGTTTACTGTCAATTCCTTTTCTTCATGTTCTCCAAAGAAATCCTCTACTGTTTGTTTGATGATTGTTTCTCTTGTTAATTCTTTTTTCATAAATTTCCACTTCCTTATTATTTATTCTCTTTTTTGAAAATCAATTTTTTGTACTTTTTACATTTTACTTTGACATACTCTTATACCACAAATAATCATCTTTATCATTCCCTTTGCTATATATGCCAACGCCTTTAACAGAATCTCTATTCAGAACTAAAATAAATCTATACTTTTGCGTCTTATATTCTTCCGGGATATCTAAATCGGTATTAGTCCATACCTCTTTTGTTTGGTCACACCAAAAATCAAATACACAACCAATTTGACTATCATCTACAATATTCTTAATTAAATAGCCACTTTTTCTATCTATCGCTAAATACTCGTGTTCATCAAATCTTTCACCTTGCACCCATCCAATCCTATTCTTCAGAATATCCATGGCTTCTTCAAATGTTAAATCAAATCTCAAAATCTTATTCTCCTTTTACTCACACTTTTTCTGCAAAATCCTCTTTCATATTAATGATATTCTCTAAAGGCGATATACCTTTTATGAGATATACCGCCAAAAATATCATTTCGTGAAATCAAATGTCCTATACTTTAATGCATGTCCTAAGCCATGAATCCGATTGAAACTACATTCCTGTTTCCATCTAGATAATCATCTTCTGGGAACATATAAAGATTAATTACTTTCTCACTTGGGAATTCAAACCAATCTGCAAAGTCCTGTACATTCTCAACTGCTTCAATCTTTGACAAATCTATGTACATGGAACTGTTGGCTTCACACGGATAAAGAGGTTTCCCGTCTTCTGATTGTTCAATCGGATTCCTTCCAGCGTTTGCGAAACAAAGCAATGGCGTAGTTTTCAATAACTCACAGTTTGAGAAATATAAATCGCTGAATTCAATGTCCATATGCTTACTGCTTGTCTCTTCATCGAGATTTCCGGTGTTTAGATGGATCTGAAAACCTCTCTTTGATCTGTTGTGCTTTGATAATGCTACTAAAAATTCTTCTAACTTCATTCTGTTTGTTCTCCATATTTTTGATATTTTTATTGTAGAGAGTCAGCTTTCACCAACTCTCATCTACTTCTATATAACTACTTCTCCAAACGTGAAGAAATCTTATGCTACTTCTTCGCTTGTAGAAAAACCTGCATATGCAACCAAATCCATGAATATCATACCTCGTTCATCTGAATCTGACTGGATCACACCTTTCCTGTCCACTACCAGATATTTCTTGACACCATAGGAATCCTTTATCGTTTTTATATACAATCCTTCATCTTTCAGAGCGTCTTTTACCATCTGCATTGTAAGGATTGGCACGACATTGACCGCTATTTCTCTGCCGTCCTTGAGCGTTTCAATCTCAAAATCCACAATGTCATTTTCATCCAGATAACGGAAACCATCCATTTTGATTCCTGTATAGTGGACAAAATAATCCTTGTCACTTGATGATAAGAACCCCCAACCCTTAGATTTGTTGAAAAATTTTACTATTGCTTTCATAATTTTGTTCTCCTTTTCTTTGTGTAAATTTTGTTTTTTTATATGACAGGCAGCATTTATATGGGATACTACCTTGTAATATACTTCTACATCTGTCAAATTATTTCGTGCAATTTATCTTCATTTATCATACTGTTTTCTGATTTCTTCAACCGTCTTGTATTCTGAAATTTCAATGCTTGTCATACAGAAAGCGAAATTAAGCGTATATGTACCACCATATTCCTCAATGCTTTCAATGGAATCCTCATCAATGCATATAGAAGCTGTCACCCTGTCTTCACCGTCTCTGGACACAAGATATAGCTCTGGTTTCAGATTATCTTCAAATTCAATGGTTCCTTTGTGAATTTCTATGGCAATCCCATAGTGATCCATTGGAGAGACATTGACATATTTCCCATCAAATGCAGCTACTAACTCTCTTACAGTTACTTCTCTTACTTCTGTTGATTCTGTTGTGTTCATCATTTCCTTTAAGCTCCTTTGGTTTTTATTTTTGTGAGTGGATATTGGGATATTGCTTTATATCCACTCATTACTACTTCTACAAATGGTTTATTTACATGAATTTAATTTTTACTTCTTTATTATGATGCTTTCAAATTCATCAATGTCCAATTTACTAATTAAATCATTAATGCTTTTAAATTTTTCGAGACAATTCAGCAAATCAGAATGTACATTATTAGAAACATCTTCATCATCACAATAAAAATCTTTACTTAATAACCATTCAATATCCTGTTGGAAATTTATCAAATAATCTTGATATCTATTCCGAACTTCTACCAAAATCTTTTTTAGTTTTTCTGCATTATCATTGCACCTACCCATATCTGTTTCTAAATTGTTACTATTTTCTTCTTTCTTTTTATCTCTTTGAATATAAATATTAGGACTTTTACAACCAGATTGAATGTTTTTCCTTTCTTCTTGAGGTATATCAAGATTTTCTATATTTTTAGCAAGACTTTCAGCAGCAGATACACTTCGATTATTTAACACTCCCCGTAAAAGTTCTGCATCATCAACTTTCCCTTCTTTTTGCAGCTCATCAATTTTTTCTACTGCCTTAATCGCTCGATCAACCTCTTGCCCAGACTTAAATCCAACTCTTGGAGCTACAATATCCCTGATCTTTCCTTTAGAAAATACTTCCTCTTCTCGTTGTGCCGATTTTGGCACTTCGATATTTTCTTCTTCTCGTTGTGCCGATTTTGGCACTTCGATATTTTCTTCTTCTCGTTGTGCCGATTTTGGCACTTCGGTTAATTGATTCTGCTTTAACTTGCTTACTTTTCGCTTTTTTGCCAATAGAGATAACGTCTCCTTTAAAACAATAGCTTCCCTTGCTTTTTGTTCATTTGTTTTTTCTCTAGTAGCGTTATTATCTATAATGTACTCAATCTCCTGTTCCGGCGTATCAAAGTCTCTAATCTCTACTTCAACTTCTTCTATTCCAAGTTCTTTACATGCTTTCATACGTCTATGCCCCGCAAGCACGGTTCCATTTGAAGTGACAACTAATGTATGGACTTGTCCACTTCTTTTTATTTTCTCTATCAAATCTGCAACATCTTCATGTTCTCCATAAATTTCTGCATTTTTAGGATGCGGCCGCAAATCAGAAACCTTCATCCTTTTATTTTCACCCATACTTCTATTTCACCAGCTTTCTTAATTCCTTTTCTACATATTCCAATCTTGCCATTACTTTTACTTTGGAAGTGGAACCTTGCCCACAATAAGAAGCATATTCGCTATCAGATGTATAAGCCGCAAAGAATGACCGGATCCATTCACCATATTTTTCAACTGGGATACCTAATTCCTCTATAGTTTGAATATGATATGCAAGGATCGGGATATTTGTTTTTTTCATTAGTTTATTAGGCTTATCAGATGCCATTACTGCCATATTCAGCTTTTTAAAAAGCTCCTCACAATATTCAAGATCACTCTCTTTATGGTTTGCACGGAACCATTCAGCAAATTCCATCGTCGCATCATTATTGAAATTCTTAAACGGATAACCCATGACTAACATCAATGTCTGCAAAATGCAAGTCTGAACTTCACCACGTTTTCTCTGTAATGATGTGAAATATGACTTATGTTTTTCTTCTGTAAAGAAATCACTTGCTTCTACTTTATCAACAAAAGCTGACAGCTCGTCTCCAAGTAATACTCTTGTTTTTTGGTCTTTCGTTAATGCCGTGCCATTATTAAGGCGATAAAATTGATCCTCAATCTCTTCATCCGTACAATCGACAAGTACAATTACTGAAAGTACCTTATCTTTGAGTTTGTCCTGTAACTTGGTGTCCATCTCTGAAAAATATTTACCTGCGATCTCATATTCCTCTATGGTATTCTCCTGCCTGCGCTGACCATTCTCATCAACAACAACTTTTCTCTTCTGGACATTTACGCAAGGCGTATTTTCCGATAACTTAAAACCGTCTTTCATATATTCATACAGTGTCGTGAATCTCTGCTTACCATCTAATACGGAAAACGAATCATAATCACCGTCAAATATTGGCAATGCATAGGCTTGTGGAATTGCAAAGTTCGCTAAAACACTATGGATAAGAAGGCTTTGTTGTTCATTATCCCATTGCCCCGGTTTTCTCTGCATTGGATGATTAAATACGATATTCCCACTTCCAATATTTTCATTAATTGTTTTGATTGTGTACTCTCTTTCGATTGTCTGCATAATGTTCTCTCCTTCTGATAAATTAATGTTCATTCAAAAAATCTCTGACTTCTTCAGGTGACATATCATATTTTTCACCTGCTACAATGCTCCCTGTATATGCATCCAAGACCATATATCCGCTTCCAAGCCCAGGCGCATACTTTTTGTCTCTCCTTTTCATTAGGAGAAACCCTCTTCTTTGTGCTGCTAAACGTAAATTTACATCCAATGTTGTAGTAATCAATTAGTTTTACCACCTTTCATAATTTTGAATATTACATTTACTAACGATATTGTTAAAAAATTATAGGCTTTTCAGCCTTTTGCACCTAAGATGTATCATATTCTTCTCCATCAGGAACTACTTTCTTCCTTATATAAAGGAACACGATCCACTTATCTACATTCCTTCTCTTACCACTTCTCCATTTTTCTTTCATCGGAGTCCTCCTTGTGAAATTTTCAATGTGCTTTCATAAATATCATTCTCTTTTTTGATTGGATTAAGTTGCTTAATTTTATCAATATAATGTTGTACTTCTCTTTTTGTAATTTTCTTTGTAATATCTAACTTTTTCAACAATTCTTCTTGTTCATCTTCTAAAAGAGAGGCTATTGTATCAGCAGCGAGAGTTTTTGTGATTTCACCAGTATCTAATAATTCTTTCATTGAATCTGTTAAATTGCGTTCTATACGCAAAGCACGTTTTAAATTTGAAGTAGACATATTAAGATCTTTTGCAATTTCATCTAAAGTAGAAAGTCCATTATGGTCTTTCTTCTTTCTACCGTTGCCAATTTCTCCATGTTTATATCCTTTTAACTCAACATAAGTAGCTAATGCCTTTCTATCCTTAGCTGGATCATTCTTTCTTCTACAATAGACTTCTCCCTCTACGTCTAAAAAAGAGTATATTAATGAATGTTCCATTATGATAAATGGAACGTCACATTCAGTATGGTAGTTATTTCTATGGAAATTTTTGCAGAAACGCTTGAACCGCTTGAAAATCAGATAAAATTATGTGATAATACAAGTGAGCGTTTCTGCGCTTATGTATGAAGACCTGTCCGATGGTGTTGGTAGCACCGTTTGAGGAGAGGTCTTTTTGCTTCCTTGATGGTTATTATAACTCGAATATATGTTCTTGTCAAGCAAAAATCGAATGTTTGTTTGGGTTTTGTTGGAAATTGAGAAAAATGGTATATTTTTGATGGTGATAACTTTCCAAAAATTTTATCTAAAATTAGTACAAAGAAAAATGTAAATCTTTATTGATAAAACTCAGACATTTATATAAAGCTTTTCAATGAATAACCAACAAATGAAACTTTTATCAAATGCTAAAGGCGATACTTCAAAATAGTATCGCCTCACCGAAACATCCTCAATAATATTTACCGCCATAAAACTTTCTCCTTTAAGCAGAGAATTCTTCTTTTAACCTCTTAATCGCATTTAATAAATCATCATAACCTTCATCCCTAGACAGATCCACACAATAACGAGATTTCAGAAAATTAGGCAATGGCAATTCACCGTTATCGCCATGTTCAAATATCACTGGTATATATTTTCTTTGCAATGGTTCATTTATAATCTCCGATATTATCATTTCTGATTCATATCCCACGCCACCCATACGTTTATTTGCTTTCTCTGCATAGTCTTCATTGCAAACAATAATTATCGAATCTATTTCATCAGTCGTAAGAAAATGTTCCATAAAATAATTCATATCTTGTCCAGGATGTAAGTCTTTTCTGTCATACACAACATTAATTCCATCTTTCTCTAATTTATTAATCAAACTAAAAACATTTTGCTGATTAGAAGGGGGATTCCAACTATAAGAAATAAAAATTTTAGGTTTATTTATATAATTCCCTTGAAGATATGGCCCCAACTCTTCTAGCTTTGTCTTTTTTATTGTCCAATGTGTCCTATTCCATTCCCATGTACCCATATCAAGTAATTCAGTAAGTTGCATTAAATTATCAAAAGTAATTACTTTTCCTGTAAGGTCATAATCAATTTTAATGCCTTTTTGATAGATATCTATATTTTTTATAAACCCTACATATCCATCTGCTTTATGGAATTTCTCATATGTAAATAAACAAGGGATTGTCTTTAATTCATTTATTGCTCTTGGGGACAAAGTTGAATACTTTTCTTTTAACTCAGGTAAAATATATTCTGTAAGACAACGTTCAGGTTCTAAAAAAGCTGGCGATTTAGTCCAAGCAGTACCGTCGGATGTTATTAATAAATTAATCATAATTTTATGCTCCCTTTACAAAATGAAATTTCAATTTAAACCATATACTTTCTTAAACAACATTTTCTCTATAAACACATAGCCTAACAAAAACTCACACAATTAACATAATCTTCCCAAAAACAATAATAATCTCTTATTTTATAGCTAAATTAGCGATATAGGGCTACTAACTTTGTCTAACTTAACGTTATATTCCTTTATTTAATACTTATTTCTGAAAAGTCAATTTCAAAATCATCATAAATTCCTGCCTTGACCTTGTCAGAAAAAGTATATTCCTCTAATGAATCTCGTTGGAAACCATATACCGTGATCCGATTCTTTTCAAAATCCACAATCCAATATTCCCTAACTCCTGCCGTACTATATTTAAGCAGCTTCTTATAATAATCCATTGGACGGCTTGTGGGTGACGCAATTTCAATAATCCAGTCTGGCGATCCCTTGCAACCTTCTGGCGTAATCTTATCTTTATCACATATAACAGAGATATCCGGTTCAAGGTAAATATCCTTCTCTGCATTTAAAAATACTGCAAACGGAGATGGAAATACTTCACAATCACCTTTCTTTCTTCCTATATAATCTCTTATTCTATAGGACAATTCCATTACCAATCTCTGATGTATCATACTGGGAGTAGCCATAAAATATATCTGCCCGTCAATCAATTCTGCCCTCTCACCTTCTGGCAGAGCGTATATATCATCTACTGTATAGGTTTCCTTATAAGCATCTTCTTTTCTTACTACGTTCATACATTGCACCTCCTGTCTTGGCTAATATTATAAGATACTTGGATAGAGAATACAACTTATTTCTCATATCCTTGAAAAAATGCATTGAAATACACATGAAAAAATCTTAGTTAATGCTATAAGTAAATCCACACTTGGATTATTCAATCCCATTTCTACGCAAAGCTAACTCGACTTCCTTTAGATGAGTCTGTACCTACTGATGATAATGAACCTCAGATAGAAGGATAGGATATAGCAGTACAATCGAAAGTTTTAAGAACAGATATGTGCAAGATGTATCCATCGTGTCACATAGGATATTTATTCCAGACAAAGAAGAATTTTCTAGGGAAGTTATTCAGATGATAATAGATAATTCGTTAAAAGGCATCCTGTTTTCGTATGACATTAATGGATATCCGAATGGATTGTATGTAACGGTCTATTTGAATGAATCTTCCTGTAGGAGTGGAAATAGCAGCTTTAAGATTTCTTATACGCAAGATATTCAGAATGGATTTAGGTACAATATCAAAGATAATCCTGAGAAATTTGTGTTGGAGATAATTGAGGAATAGGAGTTGAAGATAAATTTGAAGAATAGAAAAGGTTAGTCATTTTATTGTTGCTTCATGACTAACCTGTATTCTGCATATTGTGGAATGTTTTATTTTCTTCGATTTTATGATTTAATAGATTATGATGCTAAACTATAGTATCGTCAGAAGGAAAGTATTTCCATATGATTCCTATCAAAAATGCTTATAATAAGACAAAAGAAATACATTCTAAAATATTTCACTCCACACTTTTATGGAGTCAGAATCAATTCATACAAATTCTATGAATGATATTAAATCTCATGGCAATATTTGACATAATATGATATAATTCTTTTAGTCAGATAGAACAACGTGGGAATAGTCTGGTGATTGCCTTTCTGGGAACAGGAAGGGGGTATGTGCAATGAATACACTTGAAGTTCTAACACTGGTACTTGTAATTTTTGCGGTACTTACATACCTTGATAATCACCATAAAAAGTAATACGGCTATCTCCTACGGCAAATAGGGATAGCCTTTTTCGCTTAAAATCACCATAATTAAGTTTCCGGTGGCAATCATCGGACACGGCAAATATCCTATGATTGTTTCTATACTGATTATAAACTACTCGCTTGGATTTATCAAGTAGAAGTTTAGGAAATGGGGTAGCATTCTGCTACCTTATTTTTTATCCATTGTTCATATTTCCATATGATCCCTTTCAGAAATGCTTATATTTTGTGGGTTTTCTGTGGTTTTAGGGGCTGGAAATGGCTTGTTTTCGTTGAGTGTGGTCACATAAAAGATTATATAAACTCATCCACATCCATATTCTTTTTTCATATACATATAAATGCTATACTTTAATTTGCATTCAAAATCCTTTAAATTTTCATATGTATAATATAGTCCTTTTCTCTTTTCTTCTATCTCTCTTTTATAATTTCTTACTTTCTCTAATTGTGGAATCTCAATCTTAGAGGGACTTATAGGGCAATCAGAAAAAAATATAATGACATTTTTAGAATTTAAATAAAAATTTTCTATTTCCTCTTGAACACCACTCTGAAAATTTGCAGTAGAACTTCCAAATTTTGTCCAAAATATAGCTATTGCAAAATCACAATCATTAATAAATTGCTCAAATAAAATTTCCTGGGGATCTGCACCATATAGTGGATAGGAATCTTCCATCCAAGACATTAAATTTAATTTTATAAAGTTAGTATATCCTGTAGTCTGATTATAATATTTTACAACATCATAAATAACATCTAATTCTTCCTTGATATCACTTGCACAAGATATCAATATATTATATATTTTTACATCTTTTATCATATATCTTATCCTATTCAATAAAATAAATCTATTACTTCTTCTAATTATTACATTGAAGAAAGATTAAAATAATTTTTATTAAACTCATGTAAAACTTTTCCTTCAAATAAAATCTCTGCCAAAATAGTCCCCTCATAATTTAACTCAAAAGTTTCTTGCAAACAATATTCACCATCTTGTAATATTTCCTCAATATCTTCATCCGAAAGCCCTTCAAATTTATTAAGTAAATTAATTACTTCTCTTTTAATTTTTAAAACCCCTAATGATTCTAAACGTTGTCTACTTGCAGCATCAATCATTATAACATAATTCCTTTCTCCATATGATATATTAAGGGTTCCTTTCTTATACTCCGTATAGATTCTTTCCAGTAAATTATTATCATATTTTTGCCATTTATCAATAACAGGCAACATATTTAAATACTTATCTGAACTAATTTTCTCATTTATGAGAGCAATATATAATTTTGCTAAAATACTAGCCTTATAAACAAAATCAAACCTATCCAAAAATACTGCTATCTCTTCAATCTCTTTCTTAATCCACTTCTCACCTTTTTTGATAGCTATTTTTCTTTTAATAAGAGCCTCGCTTGATACTTGTCCAGAATTAATTTCGGAAATAAAAACTAAAAGTTTTTTAGCGAAAATTCTTTCTTTTATAGACATCATACCTTTATTTAAAGAAACGAACGTTTTTACAACAGGAATAGCATCAATAATTTCAGAATTCGTTATCATGTCCAAACCAATATCTAAATAATCAATAGCCAAATCAACTACTGGTTCATCAAAAAAACTTTTTTCCATTTCTGTAATTAAATTTTCCATAACGATCTCCATTAACCACTCATTTAATATATATTCATTTGTATACTATCATAATAAGCTCAAATCAACAATTATATATTTCTATAATCCACGACACATATTTCACATATGATAAAATAAGCACCATATATGCGCTATCACATCCCCTCTTCCCCCAAAATTACCGAACAACAAATTCTATAATTGATAATCATTCTCATTTAAAATCATTCCATACCAATCAACCAGATTTTAATTCCATCCACATCATCAAAATTCACCACCCATTAAACCAGTCCCCGACAGACTTATCCCACACCAAATCAAAAGAAACAAAATAGTTTCCTCTGTCGAACACATCCACGAACATATTTTTCCTTAATACCTTTTATCCTGTTCGCCTACCATATTAATAGGTTTTAATCATCAAAATTTTCCATACCTCTCCCTCATTCCAATATCCCCCTCACTAATCCACTCCCACATCAACCCAACACCATAAAATGAATCCCATCTACCGAACTCCCCACATTTTCCACCACTACAGGCAAAAAAATAACGGCTCCCTCATGCCATATGACACAAGAGAACCGTTATAAACGCTTATATTTCTTACCTTTTCTTAAATTTCCATCAGCTCCGCTTCCAGTCTCTACCGAACTTTATGAAATCTCAACAACCTCATTCCAGTTTTTCCTTGAACACATATCCATCAGCCGTAGAATAAAAAGCCTCTTCTACCATCCTCAATTCTTCATCAGAAAGTATTCCCTTCGTTCTTAATGATTTCAAGAAATTGTTACAGATTTCTTCCTTTGCCTGGTTGCTTTTTCTGGTATCTTCCCTACTGATTCCTCTCTTTATATACTTATATCCCATTAATTGTATAGCCCTCGGCTGGCACTCATTTAAAGATACCAATCCTGCCCGTTCCAAAACCAATAACTTTTCACGTATGGTCGATGTAGACTTTATCTCTGTCCCTAAAGAAATCTCCCGAAATGAAGGCGCAAATCCATACTTCTTAAAATAGCCTACAATAAATTTGTATATGCTTTTCAGTTTATGGTCTTCTGAATTTATTTCCTGTCTTTTCATAACTTTATTTTATCCTTTCCTCTGCCATGCTTCCAAACCAGTTCCTTCTATATTAATGCAGCACCTTATAATTGTTTTCCTTTCAGTATCCCCACATATTTGTAGAAGGTACTGATTGCTATGCCTTGTAGTTTTGCAAACTGCACCACTGTAATGCTCCCATATTCCCCAGATTGAAGTTTGTTATATTCCTTGATAAATTCCTTGGGTACTCCTGTCGCTGGTCTTCCTAATTTCTTACCATTTAATTTTGCTACCTCAAGACCTTGCATAACCCGATCATGAATCTTTTCTTTCTCCTGTTGTGCTATATGAGCCTTCAACGTAACGAATATATCAATGATCATTTTTGACAGGCTATCATCATTCATCTTTTCCCAATCATTCAGAAACGGGACATCTAATGCTACAACCCTGATCCCTCTTGATTGCAAGTCCTTAATTTCCATTATTACATCATCTGCATTTCGTCCCAAACGATCTACATCAGATATAACCAACGTATCACCATTTCTGAACTGCCTTTTCATATTATGATAGTTTGGCCTGTTATCCGCTTTTGTTCCACCTGTAATCACATCAGATATGAATTCATCAATCTTAAATTGATTGCTTACAGAATATTCAATAATAGTCTGCTGCTGTCTATCTAATTTTTGTGTCTTCTTATTGGTAGATATCCTCATATATGCAAATATCTTATTTTCCATCTGATATCCCTCCATGAAATCCATAACTATTTTCATATAAGATTTTTTCATTGTATTCTGCATAAAATGCCTTTATTTTTCCCTTACACAAAATCAAATGTTTTCATGTAATACTACTCATATAAAATCCATTGCCTTTTTATCTGCTTTCACCTATACTATAAGCAGAAAGCAGATTACTATTTTCCACCACATCCCATCAGGAGGATAACCACCATGAACATTGAAATCAGACCAAAGAACACACTTAAAGAATTCCTCTCCAATCTCCACGACAAATTAGAGGACATATTATTTTTCCTAATCCGCAAGACTCCCGACAAATTCATGCCATCATCTATTATGTCTTGGTTCGAGAACTATCTTGACAAGCGTTCCAAGGAGTTGCAGCAAGAAATCCTCCGCCAGCAATGGAGGCAAGTACATTTAGAAAGAGCCGTGAAAGAAATCCATACTCCCCAACAAGGGAAGAAAGCACAATCAGAAGATTAATTTTTCCGTTGTGCTTTTCTTTCTCATAAATTATTGAGAATAATTCTCATTTATATTTTCACTTCAAATCACATCTGCCAGAACAACATCTTGTCCAACTGATAACGGCAGTAAGTTATAAACTCATTACAGAATTCCTGTGATTCCGAATAAATGTTACAAGTCTCTTCAATCCAGACATCCATCCCTATTTCTGGATACAAATCTGAAATAACCAATGATATGTAATACTGTGGTTTCTCACCATGGCACTGATTGATCTGCATACTTGCATTTAAAAGCAAATTTTCCGCTGTCGGCATACAGACTTCGATTATGCTGTTCATCAGATATATATTCATTGCCCGTCTGATCATATCATTCAGCTTATTTTTAATGATAGCAGGCGTATTTTCCGTAAAAGGAAAAGAAATCAAGACTCCCTCGCCATCTGTATTGAACCTAATATTATGATTCCCAATGTTAAAATCCTCAAATTCATATGCTAATTTTTTCATAGCTTATTATCCCTCCATCATTCTATTAGGGACTGCCATTATAGCAATCCCAATATTCATATAGCTGCTTAAAAGAACTTATCGACCAATACTTTGATGATTGCTTTTTTCAGTTCATTGGAATACTCTGATAAATCGACCGCAATATCACAGTCCCATTGTTCCATCATACTATTGTCGGCATCCTCAAACCCGATACAGATTGTATATGTAATCGGCTCACCAGCTTTCAATACTACACGCAAAAATGTAAAGTCTATAATGACCGGCTTATCACTCCATACAGTAGGCAGATTGTAACCTTTTTCAGCGTTCAATGCTTTGTTATGTTCCGTATACTGGACTTTTGCAATCTCAATAGCCTTATCAACTTCCGCTTTCAGACTGTCGGACATATCACAGATATCAATAGAAATCTCCATATAATCTTCATTAAAAGTCAGATTTCCTAATTCCAATACACCAATATTCGTTGTCTCTGTCCTTGCTTTCCACTTCATCATAAATTTTCCACCTTTCTTTTACTTGACTTAAATCAAGATCGACCTCTTTTCGGCTTACCGCCTATTGGGTGAACAGGGAATCGAACCCTATACGAAGAACCATCCACCCTAAAAATCTCCTATGTATTCCCTTTATGCTTTATTAACTTTCAGCAGCTTACTATCATCGAACCATTTCACAGAACCGCCTTTAAAATTTATTTTTGGCTGTTGAACCGTTGAATTTCCTATCTTTGTAATGACTCCATTTTTCTTGACCGTCGCAAAACTTACTGTTTGGTTCTTCATATCTCGTTTCCTCCTTAAATTGTGATGATTGGTTTCCCAGGCTTTCTACTGTCAGCAACTGCAAGCGATATCCCAAGCACATTGTTGGCTTTCTTGACATCCCTGTAATACCGTGCGATCCTAGCAGGACTTTTTTCAGACTCCACTATATGAGCCTGATATGTATTATTCTTAAAAAATGAAACATTGTATGTCTTTCTCACGCTGTCTTCCCCCCTTTACATAGCTGCCGATTTCTGGCATTCCCGGCGTTCGTGTTCTTCTTTCCAAAATTTCTCCACATCTGCATCAATCCTTGCTTCATGCTCCTTTAACTTCTCAAAATCAGAAGTAGCAAGCACCGTGTACCATGGAATATAGATACCACATCTGCCAGAATAGCCAATACAATGCTTCTTCTTTCGCTTCATGGATTTAAGGAAAGCCTCTTCCTTTTTTTGAAGTTCCTGCATGTCCTTGGCTAATTCATAATCAAATCTGATTGTAATTCCCCGGACTGTAAAACCATCATTGTAATAATATGGATTGCCTAAAGAAACGGTTCTGTATTCAATGCCGTTCTCTTTTAAGAATTCTATGATCTTCTTCATGATGTTCCTCTCCTTTCTTTTTGACTACCCTCTACCCCATACATTTGTACAGGATAGAAACGCTTGCGGCTTAAAGCCCTGTTTATAGTGACCGCAACCACTGTTATTTGATTCTCAGTACATTGAAAATGCTGACCTTCTCAAACGGTTTCAAATCTTCACCGAAAATCTCTTTTAATTTATCCTTATCAAGCGTTATCCTACTCTGAGGTTTGTAGGTAATCTTTGCCGTGTCCGTGATTTCTGTATCAATGCCATTTTCTGTCATGTAGGAAACAATCTCACGCTCAACCGCTTTTAATTCATCCTCAAGTTCGACCTTCATTGTCCTAAGGTTTCTCAACTCCTGTACCTTGCTTTCTAACTCTTTTTTTGTACAACACATAATCTCAATCTCCTTTACTCATATTTTTTTTGATTAGTAGCGACCCTCAAATAATCTTCTGGACTATTGCCAATACTCGGATGGTTCACCAGTATATTGATTCAAGTTTATGAGTGCTTTCGGCTTGCTCGGTCGCTTTATAGGATAATAACCATCCCAAAAGGACAATTTGCTTTGAAGCTACGACCATATGACTTGTCGATTGTCCTTAAATATGAATTCTCAAAGACTCGTCAGGGGATTTAATGCCATGTGTTGATTTCACCCGTTTCAATTTTGTGTTCTATCCAGTCAAGCGGAGCATCTGCAAGATAGCCGTATTCTTGATTATCATGGATAGTGTTGTAGATTGCTGTCGCTCTCTCTTTGGGTGTACCTGTAGTTGCCTGGTATAATGCAAATATCTTTTTGTAAATCATATCGTTTACCTGCCTTTCGTTTGGTTTGGTGTGTTTTAATAGAAAACTGTTTTCTAATCTATACTACTTGCGTGTCTATTGCCTTCGTAATCGTCGGCTCACAGGGACGTAGTATAGAAAAGGCTGTTTTGCTTTGACGCTACACTCTTATCTCAAGTGGACAGCCTATAACTATCGGATTTTCACCTTGCAAGTATTCAGCCGCTTGCAATCGCTGTTTTCGGAACTTACGCCCCCGATAACCGGGCTGTTAGGTCTTTTGTTTTGTTTGCTTTATTTGACCTTGTAAGTGTATTGTACACTTTTATGTACTTATTTTCAACTGGTAAAGTACACGAAAATATACTTTAATTTTTGTATATAGTACACAATAATGTACAATTTGTTTATATTGACATATTGAACACAATAATGTACAATAAATATGTGGAGGTGATTTCATGGGTGAAAGAGAAAAACAATATAACGGAACTATTAGTTATAAAAAGTTATTTGATTTAATGGAAGAAAAAAATATTAAAAAAAGAGAACTGAGAGAGAAATATAAAATTTCACCAACTATTATAAATAGATTAAATAATAATACTAATGTCGCTGTTGATACTATCATGTATCTATGTGAAATTTTAAATTGTCAACCTTCCGATATTATGGAATATATCCCAAACGAATAAAAGTATATCCGATTATTTTGTAATGAGCATATAAGTACACTTTTATATACTTTCAACAATTATGTTAGTATATTTTTGTGTACTTTTTATTATTGACTTTTAAGTACACTTTAATGTACAATAATCTCAACACCAAAACAAAGCACCTTGACAATTCAATAAAGGCTTTACACCACAATCACCGATTGATATAATAAAAGTACCAGTAAACGGCACTTTAAAAGCGAGGTGAGGATATGACAGGTAAAGAAGTAGTTAATCTTATCCGAAAATTAAAAGAAAAGGGCATGAATAGCGATGAAATATTATCAATTATAGAGTATATCGAAACGCATGACCCAAAAGAACAAGAGTAAATAACCACTAATTAAAAAAAGGTGTAAAGTCTTTATTGAATTATCGAGGACTTTACACTCTTTTTATATTTACAGGTTATGGAGGTTGAGATATGAATACTTATTTTAAGAACGTTCAGACGTTGGACGAACTCAGGAAACAATACAAGGACTTACTCAAGAAGTATCACCCTGATAATGGCGGCTCAGAAGATATTACCAAGGCAATCAATGTCGAGTATGAGAAACTATTCAAGATATTAAAGGATAACCATTCAAGACAGGACATGGCAGATAATAATGCATATGACAAACAATCATCATATGACAACATGAAGTATGACTTTGCAGAAGATGAACTACTGAGGGAAATGTTACAGAAGGTTATTTATCTCTCTGACATCACCATCGAAATTATTGGGGCATGGCTGTGGATTTCGGGCAATACCTATCATCACAGGAAAGAATTGAAAGAACTCGGTTTCAAATTTGCAAGTCAGAAAAAATGCTGGTACTGGCACTCTGAATCATTCAGGAAGAAAAGCCATAGACACTTATCCATGGATGATATCCGTGATTATTACGGCAGTACAGAAGTTGAAAACAATGGAAGAATAAGGTTAGAAGCATAGAGTTTGCAAGGGTGTGGTCATGGCTACGCCCTCATAATATACAGACA
>CAJTDD010000008.1 GCA_910574885.1 Lachnospiraceae bacterium
GGTCAAGAGGAAAACGTGCCGCCTCCTGTAGCACACTTTTATAGACAGTGTTTAAAAACTGAGATTATAATTTGACGTTTTTGTGCGGGAGATAGGAACTTTAATTTGCTGGGCTACAAGACGAGCTGATAGAACAGAAACCAGAGAAACAGGATTAAGAAACCAGGAGGTAAAGACATGTTTTGTAATACAGAAATTATTGGAATTGACCACGGAAACCGTAACATGAAAACTGCAAGTCAGGTATTTTCGGCGGCAGTACAGGCTATCCAGACCAGACCGGATACGCTCGAAAATATTCTTGAATACCAGAATCATTTTTATTATATAGGCGGGCAGGTGCCGGTCATTGAACGGGTGGACAAGACAGAAAATGAAGATTATTACCTGCTTACTTTGGCAGCACTGGCAAAGGAAATGAGGTATAGAAAATTGACCAGCGCAAAAGTACGGATAGGGGCTGCACTTCCACCCCGGAGATTTCAGCAGCAGAAAGAAGAATTCAAACAATATTTGTTTAAAACAAAAGAGCTGCATTTCCGGTTTGAAGGAACCCACTACCATGTGACCATTGAAAATATAAATGTATTTATGCAGGGACATGTTGTAATCCATACCATTTTGGATGAAGTGCCAGGTTTTTGCCTGTTGATAGACATTGGAGGCGGTACTGTAGACTTGGTAGGGTTTGTGGATGGAATGCCGAACGGAGACTATGCAATTTCTGATAAGGCCGCATTGTATTGTATTAACAAGGTGAATGAAGAAATGGTAGCAAGGCTTGGAACCAGCGTTCCATCTTACTTTGTGGAAACATTCATGCGAGAAGGGGACTATAACTGCCCGAATAAATACCGGGAAGAAATAACGAAATGTCTGCGGGAGTATACCTCTGAAATTTATGACTTGATACGTGCAAATCATTACAATCTTGACCTTACAAACATGGTATTTATGGGCGGCGGAGCTTCCATTATTCAATATTTTGGCGACAATAAAGACAGGAATGTTCAGTTTGTAACAGATGTATGCGCCAATGCCAGAGGATGTGAAGCGGCAGTAAAAAGTATCATGAGGGTAAAGCAAATGCGGAAAGATAAAAGTGCATAAAGGGGTATAGAAGTATGGATAACGAAAAGAAATATACAACGTCCCTTCGGCTGTACAAATGCCGGCCGGTTCATGCACAGGCATACAGGTGTTTAAAGAACTATAATAGAGATATCTTTAAAACAAAAGATGATTTTATTGCAGAAGCTGTAGTTCATTTTAGTAAATATTTAAAACAGGCAGAGGAAGAAAAACAGGTGGAAGGGTGGAACCGATATCTGGAACGGCAGAATGAGCCGCTTCTAAGGTTAGTGAAAAGTGCGGTATCAGAAGTACAGGGTGAACAGTTGCTGGATTTGATAAGAGGCATTGTTGAGGAAATGCAAGGAGTTACGGGCAAATTGCAGAAAGAAGACTTGCCTGCCGGGGAAAAGGACTATGTGGCTTCTTCTCAGAAAGATATGATGTTTGCTCAGTTTTATGATTGTGAAGATGATTAAATGTAAAAGTTAGACAGGCTTTCAAAAAGAGGAATGATAAGGAGGATAAGGGCATGGCAGTTTTAAGAAAAATACTATCTTTTATATTCGCTATTTTGGCGGCAGTTGGGAAACTGTTTTATATGACAGTAATATTGGTGTTTCGTTTATTCCTCTTGGCTTTACAGATGGTTCTTGTCATCTTCCATGGTGGAAACGATATTTAAGGAACAAAAGAGATTGTAGAGAAGATTATGCAATTAGGAAAAAGGAGAATAGAAAGGATTTAAGAAAATGCATTGGATTAGAGACAGTCCATATTCGATGTTTTACATAAAAACTAAATATGGTTTCCTTGACCAAAGTTTTTATGTATGGCCAGGGTTAAGGAAAGTAATTAGCAGGCTTGTGTAGAGCCTGCTTTTTCTTTTTAAAATTTATGAAAGATATAAAATTGTATATTCAAGATAAGGAGTGAGTTATTGAAAATATATAAAAAGCGTTTGATAGCGGGAGTAATGGCGTTATTGCTTGGATGTTCCACGTTGTTTACAGCTTCAGCGGCAGATACGGCAAAGAATGCGAAGAATTTAAAAGATATGGTTGAGGAGCTGCCGGAACTTCCAGAGGTAGTGAAAAATCTGGAGGAAGATGAAATCGTAACAGCAGAGGATGTGATTTTGACAGAGGGTGACAGCTTTGAAGCGGAAAATAATTTATCCGGGATTAACTACAGTATGTCGAAAGTAAAGGTAACATTTGGAGGTGCAAAGAATCAGAAGGGACAAGAATTTGACTCCAATGTTACCGGAGTTTATCATGCAATCTACTGTGTGGAGCCTAAAAGCGGTAATCCAGTTTATAAGGTCACAAGAAAAATCATTGTGAACGAAAGAAAAAAAGAGACGCAGGGGCAGCAGGAGAAGGTTGGCAGTAAAGACGAGAAAAAGGACAATCCAGATGAGGAAGATTCCAGACAGACCGGAGAGGTTCTGACCGAGATTCCAGAGATGCCGGAAAATGCAGAAGATACGGTTAATGTCACTGACAAGGAAAATGGGGTTATTTTTTCGGTCATGCCAGCTATGGCAACAAGAACGATGTCAAGACGGTCGGTTTCTGCAAATCTGGTAACAGGAGAGAAGCTGGTCTATCCATCGAATCTTGGCAATTATTCTACAAACTATTTTACTGTGAATGGCAGGGTGGCGTATTGCCTGGAAGCAAAAGAGGGTACGCCGTCATCAGGAGATTATGCGGCGAATGTTTTTGAAAGTAATGTAAATCTTCAGAAAGTTCTTTATTACGGTTATGGCGGACCGGGGGATATTACCGACAGTTTTATGCCGACATTCGACTGGTCGTTAAAGTATGTTTTTACACATCTTGCAGCGTCTTATGCTTATTGTGGTATGGACGCATTTTACGGTTGTAAATTTGAAGATATCAAGAGCTGCGGTGTATGGGGATTTATTGAATATCTTTCAAGTCTGAGCGTTCCGCCGACAGCAGCGATTTCATTGTCTCCGACAGAGACAAGGGCATATGAGGATGGGGGAATACAGAGAACAACGGATTACCGTTTTGACGGAGATTCCCGAAATTATATTACCTTGAATTTGCCGGAAAATGTGACATATCACAGCGGAGGAACAACTCAGACCGGCAGAGTCACAATTTATGGAGGAACCAGATTTTATTTCAGCGCACCGTTAAGCGTTACCGGGACGTGGAACTCAGGCATATTGACAGGGCAGATGGGGTCCCAGTGGAAAACGCTTGTAGTATCTACCAGTGCAGGAAAGCAGGATATAGGTTATGGGGCATTTTTTGACGAAGAGAATTCGACTGTAAGTTTTCGTGTTAAGTGGATGGATTTGGCAAAAATTAAAGTGATGAAAGCGGATGAAGCAACAGGGGTGAATCTTGCGGGAGCTGTTTTTGGAATCTATGCAGATAAGGGATGTACAAATCTGATAACGGAAATGCCTGCCACTGATTCGCAAGGGGCTTCTGAGGTTCAGATACCAAAAACCCAGGAACGGGTGTATCTGAAAGAAATCACGGTGCCACAGGGCTATAAGCTGAATACGGCAGTATTTAATGTGGCACTGACAGCCGGAGAAACAACGTCTGTAAATATTACCAATCAAGAACAGATGGGGAAAATTACCATCCGTAAGAGTGGAGATATGCTTACAAGTGTGGATGGGACAGAGGGAAATCTGGATTTTGTATATGGGAGTTCTGGTCATTCCGGAGCGAAGTTTACAATCTATGCGGCGGAGAATATTTATAGTCAGGACAAAGTTACTAAGATTTATAATTCTGGTGAAGTAGTCTTACAGCTTGAAACAGGAGTGGATGGAAATATTACAACGCCAGAATTACATCTTGGAACATATAGGATAGTGGAACAACAGGCGCCGCATGGTCTGGTGATTGGAAAGACCACTGAAGAACGCACACAGAATGTAACCTTATCTTATGCGGGAGAAATGATTGAGTTTGCGTCAGGAGAAGCTGCGTATACCAATAATAGGCCGGATATTTCTGTAAAAGTTGTAAAAAAATCAGCAGATGATGATGTTACTTTAGAGGGTGCGGTATTTGGTCTTTATGCAGAAAGCGATATTCCAGTCCAGAATGGAAGTATCGGGGTAAGAAAGGGAACGTTGATTGAGAGGGCAGTTTCCGACATGGATGGAAGGGTGGTATTTCATGCGGATATCCCGGTAGGGTATCGGTACAGCGTGCGGGAAATACAGGCGCCGGATTTGTATTGTACGTCAGACGAAGTGTATAGTTTTACTTATGAATACAAAGACGATACAACATACAGATATATTTTTGAACATGAGTTCAGAAATAAAGAAGTATGCGGGGAAATCCATATTAATAAGATTGATATGGATTCTCAGAATTTTACGGCTCAAGGTAATGCAAAAATGGTAGGAGCAAGATACGGTTTATATGCGGCAGAGAATATCCAGAATCCGAACAAAAAGAGTGGAATCCTTTACCGAAAAGACGGGCTTGTTGACCAGGGAAAGATTTCGGAGGACGGAACGTTAGACTTTAGGAATCTTTATCTTGGAAAATATTATGTAAAAGAACTGGAGCCAGCCGAAGGGTATCTGTTGGATGAGACTGTTTATCCGGTCACTGTCAACTATGAAGGGCAGAATGTAAAAACAATCCATAGATTTGTCACTGTCAGAGAAAAGGTGAAAAAGCAGGCGTTTCAGATGATTAAGATTTCTGAGAACGGCGAACAGACGGAAACGGAGATTATTGAAGGAGCTGGCTTTAAGGTATTTCTGGTTGAAGATTTGATTGGTGTGAAAAATGGAAAGCTAAAACCTTCTAATGGCAGGACGTTTTCTGCAAATGATTTTATCGGGTATGACTATAGCAAGGATAAAACAGCGTCTTATTTTATCAATGGGGAAAGAGTATATGTACCAGAATTGTTTACTGACAGTAAAGGTTACTTAAAGAGCCCGGAACTTCCTTATGGTGAATATGTGGTGTTTGAATCCACAACGCCAAAGAACCTGCAGACGATAAACCCTTTCCTTGTACATATAACGGAAGATAACAGGGAGCCGCAGGTATGGAGGGTTTTTGATGACCGCCCATTACAGTTTTACTTTAAGATTGTAAAAAAAGACGCGCAGACACAAGAAAACGTTCTGGATAATGGTGCATCCTACAGAATTTTTGATTTAGAATCGGAAGAATATGTGGAAATGCTTGTGCGTTATCCGAAAAAAGAGAAAATATCTGTATTCCAGACCAATGAGGAAGGATATTTGCTGACACCGGAACCCTTAAAGTATGGCTCTTATCGGGTTGAAGAAGTACATGCGCCAGATTCTTATGTAATTACCGGGAATGAAAAATCACTGACAGAAGACGGGCGGGAAATCCCGCTGAATGAGGTAAATGCAGGAGGTTCGTATGCGAACGCCCATAGGGATTGTATTGTAACCACTGTAGAGGCAGGGACAGCCCATCAAGTAGAAGAAGAAACTGGTAATTTTATCGTGGCAGTAGAACAGAGTAATGACGAAGCTGTTGGAAGTCTGACATTGAATAAGCGGGGAGAAAAACTGAAAGAGGCCGTCAAGATAGAGGATAAAATGTTTTCAAAAGTGAAGAACCGCATGACATCCTTCATAAATGCCGTGTCTGAAACTGTGACAGGGGAGCCGGTTATGGAGCAGTCCATCGGGTATGAATTTAAGTATGGACAGGAAGGTCTGGAAGGCGTGGAATTTTCGGTATATGCGGGAGAAACAATCTATACGCCGGATAGACAGACGGACGCAGAGGGGAATCGTATCGTAAAATACCATGAAAATGACTTGGTATCTACACTTGTAACAGATACAGAAGGGAAAGCAGTCTTGAATAATCTGCCCATAGGAAAATATTATCTGGCAGAGAGAAAAGCAGGAGAAGGGTTTGTTCTGGATACGGATAGAAAAGAGTTTGAAATCAAGTATAACGGACAGGAATCTGCAGTTGATTTTGTTACTATGAACCTAACGAATGAAAGGCAGCATATTTCGGTAGAGATACTGAAAGAAGATGCAGTAACAGGAAAGGTTCTTGAGGGCGTGGTATTTGGACTCTACGCAGAGGAAACCATTAAAAATACAGCGGGAGAGGTTTTGGTTGAAAAGGATGAGCTGATTGAAGCCGGAAGGACAGACGCAGAAGGAAAGATGGCTTTTAAGGCAGATTTGCCGCATGGTAAATATTATGTGAAAGAGCTGGAACATAAGCGTGGTTATCTGCCCAACGATGAAGTGTATCATTTAGAGGCAGCTTATTCCGATTCGTCTGTGAAAGTAATAGAGCTGGTGTGTAAGATTGAGAATCAGCCGACGGTTACAGAATTGACTAAGACAGATTTGACTGGCGGGCAGGAGATAGAAGGTGCCAGATTGCAGATTTTAAAAGAGGGAGAAGTGATTGAGGAATGGGTATCTGGAAAAGAACCGCATATTGTTTATGCACTGGAACCCGGAGAGTATGTGCTTCATGAGGAACTGGCGCCGACAGAACAGGGATATGTCCGTGCAGAGGACGTAACCTTTGTCGTTGAAGAAACGGGAGAAGTCCAGAAGGTAGAAATGCAGGATGACCACACCAAAACGGTTGTATCAAAATCAGATATTACAGACGGAAAAGAAATACAGGGGGCTGTATTACAGATTATTGATGGAGAAGGGAAGGTTCTTGAGGAATGGATTTCTGGAGAAGAACATCTGATAGAGTACCTTCCGGTAGGTTCTTATACACTCCATGAAGAATCTGCTATTGATGGATATGTGGTAGCGGATGATGTGGAATTTGATGTTCTGGAAACCGGCGAGGTACAAAAAGTTGAAATGCTGGATGAGAGGACAATGGGGATTTTGAGGATTAAAAAGACCGATGGTGAAACAGAGGAACCATTAGAAGGCGTAGAGTTTACCCTGTATGAGAAAGAATCCGAAGAAGCGGTTGCAACGCTGGTTACGGATAAAGACGGTAATGCAGAATCTATACAACTTCCGATAGGCATATATGGAGATGGGGTGTTAAAGGAAATCACAACCTATGTCTTGAAAGAGACGAAGGCATTAGAGGGCTATGAGGAATCGGAAGAAGAGTGGGAGATTATTTTTGAGTATCAGGATGATAAGACACCAATCATTGAGGTAAGCAAAGATATTCAGAATAAAAAAATTCCAGTTGAAGAAGTCGCAAATGTGGCAAAGACAGGAGACAAGGCAGATTTGGTATTGCCGGTTTTAGGGATTCTTGCAGGTATCGTTTGTGTAATTGGCGTAGTTTCCCGTAAGAAAAAATTGAAATAGTTGATAGGATAAAAAGAGGCTGCTTTCCGTGGCCTCTTTTTTTAGAAGGTGAAAGCATGGAAAAGCACAGAAGGGGATAGAGAAACTATGAGGATTGGAATTATAGATGCAGACCTTTTATCCCGCCACAGACATCGGTTCCCCAACCTTGCCTGTATGAAAATTTCGGGGTATTACAAAAAACAGGGAGAACAGGCCAGATTGCTGTTGGATTATAAAGAGATTGAAAACTATGACAAGGTATTTGTATCAAAGGTATTTACGGATACTTACGTCCCGGAGGAAGTCTTGCGGTCAAATCATATTGTGTATGGGGGAACCGGTTTTTATTATGACAAAGCGCCGCCGTTGCCGGAAAATGTAGAACATAGTATGCCGGATTATGACTTATATCATGAATACATACAAAACAGGATTCAATTAGGAGAAAACAGCAGACCATACAGATTTTATACGGATTATTCCATCGGCTTTCTAACGAGAGGATGTTTTCGGAGATGTGACTTCTGTGTAAACAAAAACAGCAAAAAATCTGTTCTGGCAAGTCCGTTAGGTGAGTTTTTAGATATCCGTAGGAAAAAATTATGCTTTTTGGACGATAACTTTCTTGCATGTAAGGATTGGGAGAAAATTCTGGACGAGGTCATGGAGACTGGAAAACGCTTTCAATTCCGCCAAGGTCTGGATATTCGTATTATGCAGAAAAGGCAGATGGAGAAAATTTTTGCCGGAAAATTGGATGAACGTATTTTTTTTGCATTTGATGATATCCGGGACAGAGATATTATTATTCGGAAGTTAGAGCAGCTTCGGGAAACGGTAAGTCTGGGCAGGAAAATGATAATGTATGTTCTTTGTGGATTTGACAGGAAAGGTCTATGGAAAGAGGAGTTTTGGGTGCAGGATATCAGGGATACTTTGGAACGGGTAAGGATATTGATGTGTTATGGTTGCCTTGCATATATCATGCGGTATGAAAAATGCTGGCAGTCCCCATATCGGGGAATGTACATTACAATCAGCCGATGGTGTAATCAACCGGCTCAGTATACAAAAAAGAGTTTAAGAGAATTTTGTATCAGCCAGGGAGAGCAGAGTGCAAGTTACCATTATCTGGCAGAGTTTGAGAAGCTTCACCCGGAACTGGCAGAATATTTTGATATGAAATATGAAAGGGAGATTTCTAATGGCGTGGTTTACAGAGGAGGAGATTAAACTTGTAAAGTCCGTAGACCTTGTAGATTTGGCAGAGAGTGTCCACATTCCGTTGAAACGGAAGGGAAGATATTATTCTGTAGATGGTATGGATTCCGTTATTATTTTCAACCGGTCAACATGGTATCGGTATAGCCGGGGCATAGGAGGAAGTACAATAGATTTCTTGATGTATTTTAAGAATATGAGTTGTAAAGAAGCGATAACATATCTTTTGGATTATGTCGGCTATAAAAAGAGTATGCCGGTTTATGTACCGGATAAAGAGAAAAAATGTGAAAGCCGAAACCAAAGGACTGAGTTCCATCTTCCGATAAAGTCACAAAACAGCAGAGGATTATATGCATACTTGATGAAATGCAGGATGTTATCATCGGAGATTATTCATTATTGGATAAAAAATGGCCTGATGTATGAAAGCGAGCCTTATCACAATATCGTATTCCTTGGGAAAAATAAAGAAGGAGTTGTGAAATTTGCAAGTCAGAGAGGAATAAGGGACAGATATGGAAAGATATTTAAAGGAGATGTGCCGGGAAATGATAAAAGATACGGTGTAAATCTTATTCATTCAAATAGTCAAGAGTTAAATGTCTATGAAGCGGCGATTGACGCTATGTCAGATATGGATTTTCGTAATGATTATAAAACAGGAATCCTTGTATTAGGAATGGTATCAGATGGCCCGCTTCAGACAATTTTAGAAGAATATCCTAAAATTAAAAGAATTAATTTCTGTCTGGATAATGACCTGCCTGGGCGGATAGCCGCAAAGAAACTGGCTGGAAAATATGTTTTAGCCGGCTACGAGGTTTTTCTTCGGCTTCCGCCCTTTGGTAAGGATTATAATTGTTTTCTGCAATGTGAACGGGAAATGAGGAGGTTAAGGCAACAGTGGAACCGGCTGAAATGTCTGCCGGAAAGAAATATAAAGGAACCAGAACGGAAAAGGCAAATGAATCAAAATAATCTGGATGTAGTGACGGTGCATAGGACGTCAAGATAAAGTGGGAGGTTGATGGAGTGGAAAATACAGCATTACAGCAATATTACAGGACATTAGAAGAAGATAAGCGGCAGATAGATACATATTCCGTGTTGCTGGACAATACGGTAAAAAACTTGAAAAATATGAGTCTGCGGGGAAGGAGCCGGGCTATGTACTTAGAAACAGTTTATCAGGAACAAAAGAAAACATATCTTGATGTCCCAAAATGGAGATTTTTTGCAGATGTGAATATGAAAGCAGGAAAAAAATAAAGAGAGTCTGTTTTGTAGGTCAATATTAGGAGGAATATATGGATTTCAGTCAATTTAAAGAGGAATTAAGAGATACCTTATCAAAAAAGATTTCAAAAGAGGTGGGCGGCACACTGGAATTTGGGACGGCATTGAAAAATGGAGGACCACAGGAAGTCATTATATATAAATGTAAGAATGGAAAAAATGGAATCCGAATTGGTATTTCTGATAGTTATGAATTTTGCAAAAAGGGATATCCGGTTGCTCTTATAGCAGAGGAATTAATGCGAATTATAAAAGAGAATGCACCCAAATTGGAGAAGGAGTTCCAGGAAGATATAATTAGACCGGAAAATATTATACCGGCATTGATTCCAACGAAAGGGAATGAGGAGTTATTAAAAACAATTCCCCACATTCCATTTGAAAACTTGCAAATCATTTTTAAATTTAAGGCTGTAGATTTTTGTGATGGATTAGGGACGGTGCCTTATGTGTATATGGAAGAAATGGGGTGGGATGAGAAAAAATTATTGGAAATAGCGATAAGCAATCCCGTGTATAAAAACGAGATTATTGTATGTCCTTTAGAGAATATTGTAATGGATTGTTCCCCAATATCAGGAGTAGATTTGGAGGAGTTAAAAGAATTGAGTCTACCGATGGTCATTGTAACAAATTCTATTCAGAACTATGGAGCTGCGGTTATTTTGGACAAGGATTTTATGGGAAAGCTATCAGAAATTTTTGAAGATAATTTGTATATAATTCCATCTAGTGTCCGTGAATGTATTATTATGCCGGAGAGTGAAGGAACGATAGATTTTTTAAAGTCGTTGGTATACGATGTGAACCGGGCGGAAGTAGAATTAGTAGATAGACTATCGGATGATATATATGTTTTTGACCGTTTGACAAAGGAGATAGCATTGGTAACTGGCGAAAGAAAGTCTCTTGATGAAAATATTCCAGGCGAAAGGGAGGCTGAAAATTATAATGCAATGCAGGTATCTAAAAAATTATGTTTAGAGCGTGATGTAAGAGGTGGATTAATAGATACAGTGCAGTATTCAGTGGCAATTCCGCAAAGAAAGAGCCTGTAACTGTTACTAAATGAGGAGTGTATGATAATTTTGCATTGGAATAAGGAATATAATGTGGTTCTGAAAGAAATTTATTTTGCGATATGTTGGAAACGGAGAAAGAAATTTATTAGTAGCTGAAAGGGTTGTATTTTATTTCAACAGAACAGGAATAGTAATGGTAGCAAAAAAGGAGGTTAGGTAGCAGGCTTTATATTTTGATGGAGAAAGCTGCTATCAAGAATAGTAGATTGGTAGCAAAAAATTATAGATTAGGTAAAGGATAGATAGCAGATTTTAGAAACTGCTATCTATTTTCTTACCTTATCTATAAAAAACTGCTATCAACCTATCTATTACTGCTATCAGCAGTATATGGGGTATTAGGGGTATCCCCTAACAAGATGGTATTTTGTACGGCAAAATCCGTATCTTGCAGAGGACTGGCAAAGCCAGTCCGGACTGCTATACACTGGTTCAGAATACAAAAGGAGGAAGTGAGATTGATATATGAGCAGATAAAAATAGAAAAACTGGCAGAGGATATAAAAGATTTTTTAAGAGTAAATAATCTGGCAAAGGAGTTTGTAGAACGCCTATCCAGAAGCCAACAGGCAGGTAAATGGATTCCAGAAATGATAGAAGTGATGGATAACGGATGTCTGCGTAATGAACTAATCTGTTTCCTGACTTATCAGATTTCCATTATGGAATGTAAGGAACAGAAAGAAAAAGGGAGAACATTAAGAGATGAACTCGATTATATGGACACAATGTCGAAAAATCAAAAATGCAGCGAGATGGAAAAAGCAGCCTGGGAAGTGGCGGAACTTTTGCAGGAATTGGACTACTTTAAATATGCAAGTTATATGAGGTGTATGGACCAGGCGGGCGATCCGGTGAGACGTATCTATTCGGATTTAATGGATTTGGAAAAGAAACAGGAATTATCGCAGTTTCTGCTGCGTTTTCATGAGACAGAGATGGGGGAAAGAATACAGAAGGTTGTTGATTCTATATGGGAAGAAGAAAAATTGACAAGACCGCAGACAGCCACAGCAAGAAGATAAGGAGAAGTGATAGTACGAAAAAAGAGTCGATGAAATGTAGAAAAGAAATCCGGCTGTCTAGTTCGGAACTGGAAACGTTAAAGAAACAGGCAGAAGAGGCGGGAATGTCGGACTCCTGCTTTTTGCGTTCATTAATTACCAATCGTCCCAGAGATTATCCGGTAATCCGGCAGGAACTGCAAAGATTGAATAATGAGATAAACCATATTGGTGTAAATATCAACCAGATTACCCATAACAATAACAGCCGGTTATATTCGAGAGAAGATAAGCACCGGCTATATGTGTTTATGAAAGGATTGAAAGAACTCTTACAGCAGGTGATTGAGAAGTTATAAGGGGAATCTATGGCAATTACAAAAATATTGCATATGAAACAGGCGAAAACCGGTTATCAAGCAAAACATCTGGCGAATGGGCTGAAATATATTACGGATAAAGAGAAAACAGATGAAGGACGGTACATCGGCTGTAATAATTGTATTCTGGAAAATGCTCTGGGACAGATGGAGGAAACTAAAAAGCATTTTGGAAAGATGGGCGGGAGACAAGGGTATCATTTTATTATCTCTTTTAAAGAGAAAGAAATAAAAGAAGAAACCGCTTTTGAACTTGTGGGACAGTTTGTAAAAGAATATCTGGGTTCTGATTATGAGGCAGTTTATGCGGTTCATAATGACACAGAGCATATTCATGGACACATTATTTTTAACTCGGTTCGCTGTAGTGACGGTAAAAAATATGATTTCCCAAAAGGAGAATGGGAGTACCGCATACAGCCATTAGTGAACAGGTTATGTCAAGAACATGGCCTGTCGGTTCTGGATATGGATGAGGTAAAAGATAAGAGGGCAGGGCGGCAAAATAATAAAGATAAAAAGACAAAAAAGCCGTCTGTAACTGTAGATTCAAGCCCCAAGGAAATGGAACTTTATTATGTTTTTATACCATATCGCAACCGACATCTTACGAGACATCAGAAGGAGTGCTTTATTCGCAAATATCGTGCCGGAAAAGTACATACAAGTCCGAAAACATGGGAATACCGTCATAGTATACAGGCGTTGTCACGATTGCAGGATGAATACATCTTTTGGGCAAAATACGGCATCAGAAACAAAGACGAGCTTCGTGCGGCGGAAACGGCGGCTGCGGACGGGCTGAGGGCAGTATATCAGAAAAAGGCGGCACTGTCAGAGGAAAAAAGGCAGTATCAAAATGTTTTTCGTTTGCTCAAGGAAGTGGAGACGTTAGAGATGGAGGCGGAACTTTATCAAGAGGGATATCAGGAATTTGTACAAGGGTTTAAGGCATATGGAGAGGCTTGCAGAAGAATCAGAGCATTAGGATATTCTGTGGCGGAAGTAAGAGGAATTGAATTATATTTCCGAAACCGTGGGCAAGAGTTAGAAGATGAGAGGGCGCAGGCTATGAAAGAAAAGCGGATAGCCAGAAGGCTTTCTCAAAAAGTATATAGGCAGGAAATAAACCGGGATATAAGGCGTGAGAGCAGGGAAAGAGTATAAGGGAAAGATAGATAAAAAATGTTATATAGCCGGATTTGGGAGAAACCGGGGAAAGGAGAGAGAATGACTGTTGAAGAACAGCGGTATCTGGAAGAATGTAAGAAAGTACTGAAGCGTGAGCAGATGGACATTATAACTATGGCAATGGATTATGGGCTGCTGATTGCGGATATACGCAAGGTGGTGCAGAGTAATCAGAGTGCGGAGTGTATGCGTGAAATCATATACGGTATGATGGAAGGAATTGGCGAGGAAGTAGCGGCGTTTCTCTGTGAAAATGATTTTAATCAGTATCAGATGAAAGAAATTCGGGAAGGGATTGCCCATGGGCTTACATTTGAACAAGTGAAAACCTATGGGACAAAGGAAATGTCAGCCAACCGGATGAAAAAAATGAGAAAGCAGTTGGAAGAAGCAGTTCTGAAAAAGAAGGACCAGACAGAGGATGACAGCGTCCGTGATTACATGAAGGGGCTGATGGAGATTATGGAGAATTCAATCCGGCAGTTTCAGGAAAGCAATGAGAGGTTTGAAAGCCTTTCGTCTCTCGTAAAGGAACATGTGGTGGATGAAAAAAACAGGGAAATAAAGGATTTGTATGAAAATCTGAAATATAAGGATAAGAGTATTCAGGAGCTTCAGCAGAAAGTAGCAGACCAGGATAAGGTGATTACCGATTTACAGGAATCATTAGCAAAGAAGAGAGAGGAGTTCAGCATGGAAAAAATGGAAGTGGAACCGGCACAATCCTTTAAGAAGCGGATGTCAAGGTGGCTTGCAGTTCGTGATAATAAGATTCCAAAGGATGTTTTTGGAGAGATTATGGAGGCAGAATTGTCAACAGAGCAGATGGAAGAAGTACGGCAGTGCATGGAACACGGACTGACAGACCAGGATATCAGCCGTGTAATCACAAATGCACCGACACCGGAAAAAATGCGGAAAATGCGGGAGATTTTGTTGTTGATGAAAAAAAGAAAGGAAGGTACGGAAAATGTTCACTGAGAACCTGGTTAAAATTTTTACGGTATTGGAAGATAACGAGAAAATGTCCCCTTGTTTTACCCAGGAAGAAAAGCAATTTCTGTATCAGATTGCTTTTCACGAAGCCAATTTTGCGGCAGTAGATGGAATCGTCCAGCAGGCAATAGAGCTGAAAGGGAATAGAAATCAGTTTTTGCGCAGCCATGCCGCTAGATTTCCATTAGCTCACAGCCATGTAGCAGAACAGCTTGAAAAATATATTTTTCAAGTGCAGCTTATGTTATTTGAAAAAGAAAAAGCAAACCATATGCTGGAAGAAGTTTTAAAACGTTGCGGATTGGAAAAAGAGGTGGCGTCGCTGACATTTAAGGCAAGGGATAAACCGGCAGAACCACAGAAAGGAAGGGCAGCAGTTCAGGCAGGAAAATCAATATAGAAAGAGAGGCGCTGATTAAGATTGAAGATGAATATTACGAGGGAGAAGGATAGGCATGAGTGAAATTCAGGACGCTGCGCAGATTATCCGGGTTTCCATGGAAGGTATGGAGATTATTATGAGGTTGGGAAAGACGAACTTGGATTTTGTAAAGGGGGTTACGGCTGTGTTCAGGCAGGTGTTAGAGAAAGAAAAACTTTCTGGGAAAACTTCCGTCAAACAGCTTTTGAAAAACGGAGGTGATTTACAGGTCTTTAAGTTCCCTTCGGAAAATCTTGCGGCAGTTAAGAAGATGGCAGATAAATATGGAATCCTGTATTCTATACTGCCCGATTTGAATCAGTCAGATGGAATGAGTGAGATTCTGTTCCATTCCCAGGCGGCGCCCCGTATCCGGTCTATTATGGAACAAATCCAGAATTCCAAGATTGAGTCTATGGACGATTATTTTGCGAATGCAGAACCGGAACGGATGGAAAAGGCAGTACGGGAAGTGCAAGAAACCTACCCGGAGGATATGAAAGCAGTCACACATACGAAGCAGCAGGAAATCCGGCAGTTTTGGGAAGAAATCCAGAATAACCCAGATGTGAATGGCATTACCATTGACCGTAAAATGGTGGTGGATGAGACTGCGGAGAGTATCAAGACACGTATTCCCTATAAAAAGAATGAATATATCTGGCTGAAAAAATCAGAGATTACATGGATTAATGAAGATAAGACGATTTATACCGGATTAGAGAAGGAAAAGGACTATGAAATTCTGGATAATGCAAACCAGCCTGTACGGAAAGCTACAGGACAGCAGTTATTCAAGCAGAGTTATGACCCAGTAAAACGGCAGATAATCGGGCGGCAGCAGAGGCGGAAAAAGAAGAAAGAAGAAGATTATCAACAGATTCGTAAAGCACTGGAATCCACTGAAAGGACATTAAGCGGAAAGAAAGGCAGATAGCATGAATTTAGAAAACAAAAGAAAGTTTCCTTTATGGCTGTTGCTGACCGGAGGAGTGTGTGCGGCTTATGCAGGGTATCTGTTAAGCGCCTGTTACAAGCCGGGAATGGATATTAATTATTTCATGGAACGGTTGGATATCGTTACAGGACGTTTGTTTGCTGATTATTGGAATGTTTATTCCGTAAAAACGATTGTAGGGGCTTTATGCGTTTATGTATGTGGTATGTTGATGTACATAACGAGCCAAAGAAAGTATATGCCGGGGAGAGAG
The DNA here is from genome assembly GCA_910574885.1 of Lachnospiraceae bacterium. GTDB lineage: Bacteria > Bacillota > Clostridia > Lachnospirales > Lachnospiraceae > Sporofaciens. The sequence goes on from CAJTDD010000008.1 coordinate 16,190, forward strand.
TATGGAACGGCGGTGTTTGCGAATCCATATCGGATAACAAAAAAGTTTGGTGATAAAGATAATACAAAAAACCGTATCTTGTCGCAAAATCTTAGGCTGTCCATGGACACAAGAAAAACCAGGCTGAATTTGAATTTTCTGGTAATAGGAGGAAGTGGGGCCGGTAAGACGTTGTTTATGGTAAAACCAAATCTCATGCAGCTTACATCTTCTTTTATTATTACTGACCCAAAAGGAGAAATCGCAAGAGGTTGTTCGGCATTTCTAATTGCACATGGCTATAGGGTAAGAATTTTAAATCTGGTAGAGATGGAGCGTTCCAATGGATACAATCCGTTCCGTTATATTCGTTCAGAGACGGATGTGGTTAAGCTGGTAACGAATTTGATTGCAAATACGACGCCAAAGAATGGGCAAAGTAATGACCCTTTTTGGGAGAAAGCGGAGTCTCTTTATTTACAGGCGATTTTTCTCTATGTTTGGAAAGAAAGTCCAAAAGAAAAACGAAACTTCCGCACTGTACTGAAGCTGTTGAATGAAGCGGAAGTCCATGCGGATGGTTCGCCGTCGGATTTAGACCAGAGATTCCGGCGGCTGGAACGAAAAGACAGCACACATCCCGCAGTTTTACAGTATAACAAAGTGGTGCGGGGAGCCGGGGATACGGTGCGTAGCATTATTATCAGCGCAAATGCAAGGTTAGGTATTTTAGAAAATCCTCAAATTTTGCGGATTTTAGATAATGATGAGATGGACATTGAAGAAATCGGAACCGGTGTAGAGGGGGATAAAAATAAAAAGACAGCTCTGTTTTGTATCATTCCAGATTCGGATAAGAGTTACAATTTTCTTGTAGGTATGCTCTATTCGCAGATTTTTCAAGAATTATATTATCAGGCGGATTTTAATTATAATGGGCGTCTCCCGGTTCATGTTACCTTTATGCTGGACGAGTTCAGTAATGTTGCGCTGCCGGATGATTTTTGTTCACTTTTAAGCACCATGAGGTCAAGGGAAATTTCCTGTATTATTATTATTCAGAATCTTGCGCAGATTAAAGCACTGTTTAAGGACACCTGGGAAACCATACCGGGTAATTGTGACACGCTTATTTATCTGGGCGGCAATGAGCAATCTACGCATAAATATGTCAGTGAGAGTCTGGGGAAAGGGACGATTGATAAAAGGAGCAGCGGAGAGACAAGAGGAAAGAACGGGAGCAGTTCCAGAAATTATGATGTCCTGGGGCGTGAGCTGCTTACATCAGATGAAACCAGAAAACTTGATAATGATAAGTGTATTGTTCTGATTCGTGGATGTGACCCTGTTATTGACCGTAAATACAATACATTTGGACATCCATTGTTTTGTGAAAGCGAGGATGGCGGGGCGCCGCCTTATGTTCATGATGTGGGAATGGTTCAAAAGGAGGATGTAAGATTACTTAGTGAGGAATCATTTGCCTTTTTTAAGAGGAAAAAAGAAAATGGGGAACCGGTGCATATTCTGGAGATTTCAGACAATGAACTATTTGCAGAAAATACGGTTCCCCAAAAGATATTTTCAGAAGAAGAGTTGGAAAAGAACCGGCGGGAAGATGCTGTATTTGAACTTTTGACAAAGAATACCTATAGTACAGAACAGCTTGAAGAAATACGGATTGCCGTTGGTGCAGGAATCCGTTACGAAGATATCCTAATTATTGCGGATATCAAGAATACGGCAGAACAAATGAAAGAATTACGGCTGAAATTTACAGAGCCGGTATAGAAAAATGAAAAGGAGATTGATGGATGAAAGGAATCATAAGAAAAGAAAAAAAGAATGTAAAAAAAGTACTCATGCAGGCGGTTGTAGTCGTAGTGGCTGCTGCGATGTTTTTTGAACAGACGGTTCTTGCGTCAGGCGTTGCTTCTGTAACACAGCCCTTGACAAATTTAAAGACATTGGTAATTAGTATCATTGGTGCGGTAGGCGTAATCATTTTGGCTAAGAATGTCATGGAGTTTGCACAGGCATATCAACAGCAGGACAGTTCATCAATGAATAGTGCGATAAAAGGGATTGTAGCAGGACTGATTATGGCGGGCATATCATCTGTGCTTACATTTCTCGGTATCAGTTAGATATGGTTGATGGAAACGTGTGTAACGGATGAAATCGAGATGGGGCAGAGCTTCTCTGCCCTTGATTTATGGAGAAAAGAGGTGAAGAAAAATGTTTAAATTGGGAGAGGCGATACTTGCGCTTCTTGAGATTGTATTCGGATTCTGGAATTCCCAGGTATCTCTGGTATTTGAATTGCTAGGACAGTCCCCCACTGGATTTAAAGACGGCGGGCCATGGCGGATTGTAGAAAATGTAGAACCCTTGTTTGTAGGAGTCGGTTCTGCCTTGGTTGTCTTATTTTTTGTAATCGGTTTTTGCTCGGAAAGTATAGATATCCGGGAAGAAATGAGATTTGAAGTCATTTTGCGTATGTTTATCCGTATAGCGGTCGCGCAGTGGATGGTATCTTATAATGTGACGATTATGAAAGCTTTGTTTACTTCGTGCGGAAATCTGATTGGTTTATTAGGTACGAACCAGAATGTAGAATTGGCGATTGAACCGTCTCAGGCAGAAGTCATAAAAGGTATGGGATTCGGGACCAGTATTGTGTTTTTGATACTGGCCGTTTTTTTATCTTTAATTGTCATTATCTGTGGATTTTTCCTGCTGTATAATGTGTATTTCCGTTTTTTAAAGATTATGGTTATTGTTCCGTTTGGGGCGATTGCGGGAAGTACGCTGGCAGGGAATCGAGGTATCAGCAACACATTTATAAGCTATAATAAGTATTTCATCAGTGTTGTGTTTGAAGCTGTGACAATGGCGTTGGCTATCCTGCTTTGTAATCAATTTATTAGTTCAGGGCTTCCGGCGTTTACCGGTGAGTATGAGGATTGGGCAAAGACGTTAATTTACTTAGGCGAAATGACATTTACGGTAGCATTGACAGTCGGAACTGTGAAGGGGGCGCAAAATCTGACTTCACATGCATTAGGGTTATAAGATTTCAAAGGAAAGGAGATTTTGACTCAATAGCAAGGATTGAGGAATATTGTGACTTGAAATATGGATATAGAATTAAGCGAAGATTTGCAGCATTATAAAGAAAGTTTTGTTCTGGGACTTACAGTAAAGCAAGCATTTTTTAGTATGCTTGCATTGGGGGTAGGGGCGGCGATTGTCCTTCTGCTATATGAAAAGATAGGGATTACATTAAGCTGTTATGTGGCAACGCCGTTTGTGGTGCCGTTAGCATTGACTGGCTTTTATAACTATCATGGTTTGTCATTCTGGCAGTTTATGTCAAAGCTGCTTCATTACACACTGTTTAACCGTCCATTACTATATGGAGCCGGGACTGTGGAAGAATTAAAGGATATGTTTTTGGAAAAAAAGCAGGAACAAAAGAAGAAAAGAAGAAAAATGAGAAGGAGGTAAGGCAGTTGTCGATTTTTTCGGACAGATTTGAACAATTAAAAAAAGCGGATAAACCCGTCAAAGCACCAAGATATTTGCAGCAGGTCATGGGATTTAGCCGGATTTCGGAGGATGGTATCTTTGAGGTAGGAAAAGGGAGATATTCTAAGACGTATCGTTTTCTGGATATCAATTATGTTACGGCAGGTTCTGAGGAACAGATACAGATTCTTCAGCAGTATTGTAAAGTGGTAAATGCCATAGATGTAAATTTTAAGATTACGATTAATAACCGAAATAAAAATATGCAGGAATTCAGAGAGAATGTACTTTTCAAGCATAGGAATGATGGGTTTGACTGGCTGAGGGACGCTTATAACCACATTACGGAAAAACGTATTGTGGAAGGCAGACAGGGGATTGAACAGGAACGGTATCTGACGGCATGTGTGGAACGGAAAGGATATGAGCAGGCAAAAGCATTTTTTTCCACTTTTGAGGCTACCTTGAAACAGAATTTTGCAGAATTGGGGTCTGCGATTGAGCCGCTTAATGCAAAAGAACGGCTTCGTATCTTGTTTCAGTTTTATCGGATGGGAGAAGAAGAACGGTTTCATTTTGATTTCCGGGAAAGTCTGCGTAAGGGCGGTGATGTGAGGAATGATATTGCGGGAGGATATATGAAATTTTACCCTGGATATTTTGAAACAGAGAGGAAGAAGTGCAGGGCTTTGTTTATAAAGAAGTATCCTGCTTCTTTGCCGGACACGTTTATCAATGAAATCACCAATCTGCCGGTACATAGCATAACAACCATTGACATTGTGCCGGTGCCTAAGGATTTGACAAACCGTATTCTGCAGAAAAAATATCTGGGTATTGAGAATGATATATTGAAGCAGCAACGAGTTAGAAATAGGAATAACGATTTTTCTTCGGATATTTCTTACATAAAGAAAGTACAGAAAGAGAAAATCGAGGGAGTTATGGATGATGTGAGGGAAAACGACCAGAACTTGTTTTATGTTGGTGTGAATCTGGTCGTGATGGCAGACACGAAGGAAGAACTGGACAGTATTACGGAAACATTGAGAAATATAGGGAATGGGCGCATGTGCCAGATTGAACCGCACTATTATCAACAATTAGAAGCATTAAATACAGTGCTTCCGGTCGGAGGCAGACAGGTAGAGACGCTTCGGACTATGCTGACAAGGGATATAGCCGCACTTCTGCCTTTCCATGTGCAGGAACTGAATGAAAAAGGAATATGTTACGGCATTAATCAGGTGTCGCATAATTTGTGTCTTGCTAACCGTAAAAACCTTGCAAATGGGAATGGGATGGTTTTTGGAATTCCCGGAAGTGGTAAATCTTATTTCAGTAAATCGGAAATGCTACAGGTATTCTTAGGAACGATGGATGATATTATTGTGATTGACCCGACACTGGAATATTTTGATATTGCGGAGGCGTTGGGGAATGAGGCGGCAATCATTAATCTTTCTACCTATACGAAGAATTATATTAATCCATTAGAAATGGATGTATGGACGCTGGACTTAAATGATTCCCAGGGATATATACGTGATAAAGGAGAATTTATGTTAGGTTTATGCGAGCAATGCTATGGGGATAGTCTGAACAGCCGTCACAAATCTATCATAGACCGCTGTGTAAGGAACTTGTACATTGATATTGCAAGGAGTAAGGAGAAGCATGTCCCGACAATGGGAGAATTTTATAATCTTTTGTTAGAGCAGACGGAACCAGAAGCGAAAGATATCGCATTAGCATTGGAACTGTTTGTGAATGGTTCTTTGAATATCTTTAATAACCATACAAATGTTAATGTTCAGGCTCGTTTTGTTGTATATGGTACAAGAGATTTAGGAAAAGAATTAGGGGCAATTTCTACATTGGTCATGTTGGAAAATATCAGCGCCAGAATTGCGGAAAATGCAAAAATCGGACGTGCTACGTGGCTTTATATTGATGAATTTCATACCGTTCTGGATAAAGAGTACAGTGCAAAATATTTGTACACTCTTTGGAAGAAAGTAAGGAAATTAGGCGGCTTATGCACTGGCATTACGCAAAATATTGTCGATATGCTTCAGAACTATACAGCGGTTACGATGCTCGGAAATTCGGAGTTTATTGCATTGTTAAAACAGGCTAATGTAGACAGTCAGGAACTATCCCGTGTGGCAGGGATACCAGAAGCACAGCTTCGGTTTGTAAACCATTCTTCATCCGGTATGGGGATTATTAAGCATGGTAATGTGTGTATTCCGTTTGATAACAGAATGACCAGAGAAGAGAATCCGATTTATGCGTTGTTTAATACAAATCTGCACGAAAAGACAAAGGAGGCAAAAGAGGTGAGGAAATGAGTAATGTAAATAAAGAGAAAAAGAAAGAAATAAAACAAGAGTTTGAGGCAGTGGATAGGCAAAACGGACAGGAGAAAAAAGTGATATGTATGGAGGCGGGCGAACTGGCAAAAAAAATAAATGAATTTCAGAAAAGGCTGGACCCAGATTCATATTCTCTTCTTTATCCGGATTCATCTGTCCACGAAAAAAAGATTACAATGCAGATTTTAACTGAGACTGGACGTAAGAAGTATGTGGAATGGCTATCTGACAGTAATTTTGAGCAATTACCAGGTGTAAAAGAAGAAGCCAAGGAAATTCGAGTTCTATTAGAAAATGCGGATATTCAATGGCCCGATACGTTCCCCCCGATTGTTTACATCTGCCTTAGCGATGATTTAGGGCTAAAAAGTGGAGATGTGCTGTCCTTAGAAGATGCGGAGAGTTTGTTTGGCAGACTGGACTGGAAACAGAAGCAAAGCCAAGAAGGCGGGTATAACAAAATAGATTTTATTATTTATTATAAAATGAACGGAAGTCTTTTCTGTTATGAAGGGCAGCAAGACCTGGGAAACGGAGAAGGCTCTTTACTTGGGCATATCGAAGCATTTGCGAATTATTATCTGAATACTGAGGGAGGAAAACAGGCAATCGAAAATATGGGAGATAGTCTGGCTTTTCGAGAAAACTGTGAGTACATACGAGATAAATTACTGACATTTTTTTATTCGCATTATATGCTGTCAAATATAGAACATGTGCTAAATGACGAGAAAAAAATGCAGAGAGATGTTCCCGTAGTAACGGAACAGCAGGAAGTACGCAGAGAATATCATAGAGATTTTATCCAGTATATTCAGGAGTGTCGGCGTGCATTAGCTCAAGGCGGGATGTTTCCGGAGATACCGGATATAAAAGATTATGAAGAAACAATAGAGAATCATGCATACCGAGTGCAACTGTTGAAGGAGATGGAAACAGAAATCAAGCAGCAGGGACTTGCCTTAGAAACATATGAGAAAAATGGGTATGAACCTAAAATGAAAAATAGATAACAACGAGAAGAAAGGAGGTGGAGTTCCGGCCGGGTAAAAGATATCTTCTCTCCTTTTTGGATTGGATTTAGAAAAAACAGCGATAAAACGGATTCAGACAGCCAGTGAGATGGCGCTGAATTATTATGGAAAACCTCTTCTGGTTACTGACAGCGGAGGGAAAGACAGTGCGGTATGCCGGGAGCTTGTAAAGCGGTCTGGCGTTCCTTATGAGATGATACATAATTTGACTACAGCAGACGCTCCTCAGACGGTTTACTACGTTCGGGAGCGTTTTCGTGTTGCAGAGACAGCAGGAATCTCATGTATGATTCAGTATCCTTATTACAAGGGAAAACGAGTTAGCATGTGGAGCCTGATTCCCCAGAAACAAATACCGCCTACCCGCCTTGCACGTTATTGCTGCGAGGTTTTAAAAGAGGGAAGCGGAAAGGGGAGGTTTATTACAACAGGTGTTCGGTGGGCAGAGAGCCGAAAACGGAAAGGAAGGGGAATTTATGAAGCCTTCTCATCAAGTGTAAAGCGGAAAATGATATTGAACAATGATAATGACGATAAACGAATGTTGTTTGAAGCCTGCCAGATGAAAAGTAAGCATATTTGTAATCCCATTATAGACTGGAGTGACCGGGACGTATGGGAATATATCCGTGCGGAAAAAATACCGGTCAATCCTTTGTATGAGATGGGATTTCATCGGGTGGGTTGTATCGGCTGCCCGATGGCCGGGAAACAGCGGTATCGGGAATTTGCCTTGTTTCCCACATATGAACGGGCATATAAGCGAGCGTTCGAGAATATGCTTCTTGTTCGGAAACTGGCAGGAAAGAGTGAGGTGGGAGGAAAATGGAAGGATGCAGAAAGTGTATTCCGGTGGTGGATGGAGGATGATAACATGCCTGGGCAGTATGGTCTGCTGCTGGATGAAGAATCGAATGAATTATATTATTGATTGGATTGCGGAGGTGAAAATAGTAAGGTGCGCTACAGAGTTGTGTATGGGCTTCATTATGATGTGTGGGAACTGGCGGTAAGGATTCCGGGGTGGGAAGAATATAAAACAGAGGAAGAAGCCGGGCAAGAAGGGGAAAGCCGGAAGGTATCTGCAATGCTGACAAAGAATGTCATTTATCTGTTTTATGGAGATACCATTCAGAAATTTTTTTCGGGACAGAGAGTATCCTATTCTTTTTCTTTTTTAAAAGAGGAAATCTGCGAACAGATTGGACAGCCCTTGACACCAGAGGATATAGAGGAATTGATTGAAAGAGACCGATTAGAAGATGTGATATTCAGTAAATATTTGGTAACAGAAACCGATTATACACAATTTCAAGGCAGTCTGTCAGAAGTATATGAGGCGATAGAAAGGAAAGAAAGACCGTCTGATTATTTACAGTTGGAAGGAGAGGAAATCTATGGGTATTTATTTGAAAGTGTGTGGTATCAGATAGAGCCGGAAAAGGAGGCTGACTGTGGACATTAAAATTCTAAAAGAAAAAATTCCAGAATTAAAAATTAAGAAGAAAGCAGAAATTTCCGTACATAAAAAAAGTTTGATATCAGTTAAGAAGAAGGCAGGTAGTTTCCATATAAGAGGTAATCTCCAATTCTTTAGAGTCAAGAAAAAGACGGAAAGAATATCTGCGGAAAAGAAAACACTTTGTAAAAGGAAAGCGGAGAGGGAGTTGCAGTATGATGGAATGGATGCTCCAAAAGAGAATGTTACAACCGGCACAGGTTCGTTATCTTCTGAAAGTACGGAAAATGTGGATGTAAATGCAAGTTGTGAGTCTCAGGCACTATTTCAGAAGAAAAAGATAAAAGCGCAGCATGAAAAACGTAAAAAAGTAATCAAAGGCGTACAATGGGGCGGAAAAGCAGTTCTTAATCAGGCAGAAGGCGGAGAGGAAATAAATGCTACATTGGCAATTATGGAGTCAGCTCGGTATCCTGTAAAGTCCCTTGAAAAAATTAGAACATCTGCAAACTTTGGTTATAAAGCTAAGATTTTGCGTTATGATAAAAAAACGGAGAATCAACCGATACAGAATAAGCTGGCAAAAAAGAAACAAACTCAAGAAATCCAAAAGCATAAGCTACAGTATTTTATAAACAAACTGACCGGTTCGGGAAATCAAGACAGTTTATGGCAGATGGCAAAGGAAATACTGAGGACAAAAAAATCAGTTGTATTGATAAAGATTAAAAGCATAATCGGAACGTTGACGTTGCCTTTATTTTCGGCTCTGTTTATGACTGCGTTATCGGTAGTGGCGGTTATAATGGTTCTCTACTGTTCTCCAATCGGGGCATTTATGGAGAATCCTTCTGATGAAGCACCGTCCATACAGGAAACACTAAGCAGATATTTTATGGAGTTTAACCAGAGTGTATCTGTCAATGCCGGAGAAAATGGAGCAATTACATATCTGCATGAGCAGAATGGAAGTTATGTGAGCAACTATATGGATACATTAATGGTTTATATGGTTCTATACGGTACGGGTGATCTGGGAGTGGTAATGGATGAGGAACATATACGTCTGTTAAAGGAGGTCTTTGACGAGATGAACAGTTTTGAAGATACAACAATAACAACAACAATCCAAGCAGGACAATCTTTAGGGAATGTAATGACAAGCGCATACTGTTCCTGTCCGATTTGTTGCGGTGTATGGTCTGGCGGTCCTACGGCTTCGGGGGTTATGCCGACTGCAAATCATACCCTTGCTGTAGATTCGGCCAATCCATTTGTACCCATAGGTACAAAGATTGTGATGGACGGAAATGAGTATGTAGTAGAAGATACCGGGAATTTTGACCGGTTTGGGGTACAGTTTGATATATACTTTAGCGAGCATAATCTTGCTGTGAACTGGGGCCATCGGATGATGGAGGCATTTTTAGCCGAAGGGGATGAAAATACAATCTCTGTTACAAGAAAAGGCAGTTATGTAAAAAATTTGAATTTTGAAGATTACATTGCTTTGGGGAAATTGACAACCGGCCAGGAGGATCTTCTGCGGGAGGTAATGAGCGAGGAGTTCCGAAGCGAGATTCCGTCCATGGGAGTAGGAAGTGATATTGCGTCTCTTGTTCTGACAAAAGTTGGCTGTCAGTATAGCCAGGAATTGCGTAATGAAGAAGGATATTATGATTGCAGTTCTTTAGTACAGCGTTGTTATGCAGAACTTGGAACCTTACTTCCGGGGATTGCGGCAGAACAAGGGCAGTATGTCGTTGAACATGGCTTGGAAGCTGCGGAAGATATGCTTGAGCCGGGAGATCTTATTTTTTATTCTTATGAGAATAATGGACGGTTTCGGAACATATCCCATGTGGCTGTTTATATCGGTAATGGGAGAATGGTACATGCAGCGAATACAGCGAGAGGCGTGGTAAACGACCCGTTCTCACCATCTAACATAGGTTTGTATGGCAGACCAGGACAAGGCCGGTAAAGGAGTGTGTAGAGATTAGCAGAGAGGAAAAGCTGTTAGATTATGCAAAAGAATTAAAGGAAGATTATGAAAAATGGGACAAGAGATGGAAAGAGGGATGGAGTGATCCAAACTACCCAGATGGAACAGGTGTGAATAATGCAAGAAGGCGCATTATATCCGAAAAAAAGAAGTTAGAAGAAATGGGGGGAGAAAAACCAGAGGAATATAGCTGGCCCTTTCCTCCGGAGGTTCCTGAAGATTATATGGCGCATGGAAGGAAGCTATGGTATCAGGGAATCCGAAGTTATCAACAGTATTTGGCAGATGAGAATTATCAATACTTGTGTGGAATTGTGGATAATCTGTCAAAAGAGACAACAAAAAGAAGCTCTGTCCATAATGTCATTAGTTATGTGGAAGGACTTAGGTATGCATTGATACATAAAGATTTTCTGATACTTAGGCGACATGAAGAACCAGAACGGTATCTGGAAAGGTTTCGGGAATGTCGGTTACAGATTGGAGAAATGCTTCTGAAGGAAGAAAAAGAAAGTGTGGCAGAGAAAGAGAATGAACAGTTGGACTTATTTCAGATAGGGATGTCAAGAACAGACGGACAATATAGGTAGAGAGGTGAGGAAACGTGGAACACATAAAAAAAGTAAGGGACTTGTATGAACAGACAATCATGTTAATTTCCCAATCAGAAGATGAATGGAAGAAGTTCCTTGAATGTATGGGACGGTTGTATCAGCTCAATTTTTTTAATGTTTGTATGGTATATGCGCAAAGACCGGACGCTACGATTCTGGCTGGTATTAAGGAGTGGGAGGAGTTGGGCTTTTCGGTTGTATATGGAAGTAAAGGAATTGCAATCTTCCCCTCAAAGATATTTGGTGAGAATGTAAGCCATGTATTTGACGTGGCGGATACCAGAGGAATAGGGGTGAGTCCCTGGAATTGGATGGTAAACGGAACGAATCGCCGATTTTTGGCAAGGCGGCTTTTCCCGGACATATATGAAAAAGAAAAAAAGTTTAAAAATGCTTTAAATATCTTTACAAGAACGTTTGTTTGGTCTATGATAAAAGAGGAAGATGGAATTGTAAAAAATCTGGAAAGATTGCAGAGCCTTACAGGTACACGGACTTCTATAGAGGGGATGGAGATTACCCGTTTTATTGTAGACAGCACTCTATATACAGTGGGGAGCCGGTGTGGAATCAGAGACGGAGAATTTGATTTTTCTTTTATCAGCCATTGCAGGAACGAGGAAATTTTGTACCGTATAGGGCGGTTGGCATCCCATTTATCGGGAAGAATTTTATTCGAGATATCAAAGGTCATGAAAAATATTGACTTGGAAAGGAGTGCATATTATGGCAGGGATTACAGGGATTCATTACAAGGAAACAGGAGGCTTTCAATATCCTGTATTGGAGACTCCAATGAACGAAGCGGAAGTGATGGCGGCTCTGGGAAGATACGGCAGGATGGCAGTAAGAGAGCTTCAAGAGAGCGAACCGGAACGGTACGAGATGATGTTATTGTCGGGAATGTTGCTGCCCAGAATGAAGGAAGTGCAGGAACAGGCAGAAACGCTGCACGAAAAAATAGCGGAAGGCTTGGTAGAAGCCTGGGTGAAGAAGGGCGGCGTGAATCCCTACAACACGATGGAAATGACAAGCCTGCGGACTCAGGCAGAGATGGAGGCAGAGGAGGATGTAATAAAGGAAGTTATCCATCAAACGACATAACACATGCAAGGGAAACGGACAGGGGAAAACAGAATGACTTGAAGCAGGAAGAAGGAACCGCATTTGCGGTTCCTTCTTCTTTGGAAATTCCTCTTTCGGGAGAAATTACAGAAAAAATAAAACGTCATATCCTATGTGAAATAACGGGTGAGGAATGGAAACGGCAGATTCATTTATTTTTTGCTAATAATCAAGATTTAGAAGACCGGAAAGAATGTCTGGTAGAAATCTATGGGGACTGGAAAATTATCAAAGAGTCAGAAGATATGTATCTGTCCTGTGATGGCGATGGTGATGGCTTCAGCCTGTTTTGGACTGAAAGTGATTCTAAGTGGGAAGGTTATTGGAAATGGGATGATGTATGCGAAAGTATAGATAAGTATATTCGGGACAGACAGTATCTTATATTAGAATCCATTTCTGAACAGGCTATGGAAGGTGAAACATGCTTAGAAGATTCGGGAAATCAGATTGGATATATGGAGGAATCCCTTGATTTATCAAAGGAGATAAAGGGAAAAATACTTGATGTTGCAGAGGAATTTTTTCGACAGAAGAACGGGATAGATATTCTAAAGAAAATGCTCTGCCAGATTTACACGACAAATCAGTTAAAAGAAGAAAAATGTTCCTTTTTAAGAAAAGTGCTGACGGAGAACGGGGAAATTCCACAATCCTACCACATGGTACATTTGGGTGAAGATACATATGAAGTGTTCATTTGTGAAGAAAATGTGCGTATTTCACAGGCGGATGAAAGGGAAAAAGCATTCTCAAATCTTCAATTCGATTGGGAAGAATTTGGGGATTTGACGGCTCGTTTGGTAGAAGAAAATCGGATACTTTACAGTGAGAATTTGGAAACAATGAGACAGCAGCAGAAAATGTTGCAGATGTTTCCATGGTTTGTGAGCTTGCAAAATGCATATGTAACACTGAATGGTATGAATGAATTGGGCCTACCAGAAGAACGGGAAACATTTGCAGAAGCAGAGAATCCTTATCATATTAAAATAAGGAAAGAAGCAGTGTATGAGTTTATAAAAAATTCTACAGTGGTTGTACCATATCAGGCGTTAATCTGGGATTTCTTTCATCTGGATGTTACAAAGAGGGCAAAATCAGAATTTATACAATGTCTGCTTACTGAAGCGAATCAGTGCCTTGCATGTGCTTTCCCGGCAAATGAAATCCCTGTTAATGCAAGAATAGAAGATAACCTTGTGAGAATCCGGTATATGGATCAGGAAGGAAATGAGTATGAACAACTTTTATCCTATATGGAAATTGCAGACGAGATTCAGGAGGCAATAGACCGAGAATCCTTTCTTACACCGGAGGAGTATGAACTGGGTAAAATGGAAAGATATGTTTTCTGTGGTGAAAGAGCAATAGAGTTGTTCGAGGAATTTGCCAACCGGATTTGCGTGGAACCACCGAAGCGGATAAGGAATGACTCTTTCCAAGAAGGGGATGTTTCGGTAGAGCAAAGATTTGTGGGTGAGCCGACAGGGGAACCTGCGGAGTTTTATTATAACGAAGGCTGGAGACTGCCGGAAGGAGGGAGTAAGACCCGATATCAGTGCAATGTAAACGCAATCCGTACCTTGCGGTTACTTGAGCATGAGGGGCGGATTGCTACGGCAAGAGAACAGGAAATCTTAGCGGGATATGTAGGGTGGGGAGGGCTTTCTAATGTATTTAATTCCAGAAATACCGCATGGAAAAAAGAATATAAAGAATTAAAAGAATTATTAAATGAAAAGGAATATAATCAAGCCAGACAGAGTGTTACAACATCGTTCTATACTCCGCCAGAGATTATACAGGGAATTTATCATGCCTTAAAACAATTTGGATTTGAGCAGGGAAGGATATTGGAGCCTGCTTTGGGGATTGGTAATTTCTTTCATGGCCTTCCAGAAGAAATGCGTAAGTCAGAACTTTACGGCGTGGAGATAGATTCTATCAGCGGAAGGATTGCACAATATCTTCATCCGACTGCCAATATCCAAATTAAGGGTTTTGAGGCTACTGATTTTGGCGATAACAGTTTTGATGTTGTTATCGGGAATGTTCCATTTGGAAATTTTAAGGTATATGACCCTCGTTATAAGAAGAAAAAGTTGAAAATCCATGATTATTTTATTACAAAGAGCCTAGATATCCTAAGACCAGGAGGGATTCTTGCAGTTGTTACCAGTAAGGGTACTTTAGATAATAAGGATTCCTCTATGCGGAAAGAACTGGCAGAACAGGCTCAGCTTTTAGGGGCAATCCGCCTTCCGGGAAAATCCTTCAGCAAGAATGCGAATACGGATGTGACGAGTGATATCCTGTTCTTCAGAAAAAAGCCGGAGAAGGTGATAGAGGAAACAATCTGGACGTATACCGGGCTTACGGAGGAGCGTGTGCCAGTCAATGAGTATTTTCTGGAGCATCCGGAAATGCTGTTGGGCAAGATGGTGTTTCAGGGGGTATTTGGAAAAGAATCACAATATACGGCATTGGTCAATAATGACCCGGAGTTTGACCTTTCTGAGAAATTATTGTGTGCGGTAGAGGAACTTCCAAAGAATATTTACCGGAAGGGAAAGATTGAAGAAGAACAGGAGGTGAGGGAACGGATTGAGGCAGTTCCGTCTGTACCGGATTTTACCTATACGGTATATCACGACGAAATATATTACCGGGAAGGAAACTATATGTATCGGTTTCAAGGGAAGGAAATTGTAAAGAGGCGTATCCGTGGAATGCATAAAATTCGTATTCTGGTAAGAGAAATCATGGAAATGCAGACGAAAAACTGCTCGGATGAGGCGTTACATGAGGCTCAAAGACATCTAAATAACTTGTATGATGTTTTTGTGGAAACCCATGGTTATTTTTCTGACCGGATGAATAAAACGGCTTTTCGGCAGGACAATGACTACCCTTTGCTGGCATCTTTGGAAGTGGTTGACGAAGATAAAAATGTCCACAAAGCAGATATGTTTTATAAAAGGACAATTCAACCAAGAAATATCATTACGAAGGTAGAAAATGCCTATGAAGCCTTACAGATTAGTTTATCGGAACATAAT
Source organism: Lachnospiraceae bacterium (assembly GCA_910574885.1). Lineage (GTDB taxonomy): Bacteria > Bacillota > Clostridia > Lachnospirales > Lachnospiraceae > Sporofaciens. The sequence goes on from CAJTDD010000008.1 coordinate 31,377, forward strand.
CGGGTACATATTCCCTTTATGCTGTCTTTATATCCTGGCAGCCATAAAGAAATGGTAGAAGAATTGGCAGACAGAATATACTTAAACCCTTTGAAGGCAGACCGTCAGAATCCCAATAAAGGATGGGAGACGGCAGAAGAATATCTAAGCGGAGATGTCCGGCAAAAATTGAGGCTTGCCCGTATTTATGCACAGACAGAGCCGGGATATACAAGAAATGTTGAGGCATTAGAACGGGTGCAGCCAAAAGAATTAACGGCAACGGATATTTCAGTAAAACTTGGTACAACATGGATTGATACGGAGGACTATGAACAATTTTTATATGAAGTCCTACAGACTCCTTCCATCTATCGAAGAGGAGAAACGGCGGCAGGGACAGCGGTTACTGTGGAACAGATGGAAATGGATATGTCTTATCATATTTCAAATAAACACTGGGTATCCGGTTCTGTCATTGCAAAACAGACTTTTGGGACAAACCGTATGGACGCATATACTTTGGCGGAAGAAATTATGAATGGAAAAATGATTGTCGTTCGGGATCGGATTGAAGAAGGTGAAAAAGTCCGTTATGAAATCAACAAAAAGGAGACTATGATTGCAAGGGATAAAGCAGAACAATTAAAAGAAGAATTTCAGAACTGGATTTTCAAGGACCCTGTCCGCAGGAAGAAGTATGTTGGTTTTTATAATCAGAATTTTAATTGTATCAGACTGCGGGAATATGAAGGGGCGTATTTGGAGCTGCCGGGATTAAGTCCATTGATTCAACTGCGGCCTTACCAGAAAAATGCAGTAGCAAGAATCTTATCGTCTGGTGGAAACACGCTTCTGGCGCATGCGGTTGGTGCGGGGAAAAGCATTGAGATGGTTTGCGCCTGTATGGAAATGCGCAGGTTGGGTATAGCAACAAAACCAATGATTACAGTGCCAAATCATTTGACATATCAGATGGGGGCAGAGTTTCTGCGAACTTATCCAAATGCAAATATTTTAATAGCAAAAAAAGAGGATTTCAAGAAAGAAAACCGCAGACGGCTTATGGCAAGGATAGCAACCGGGGATTATGATTGTGTAATTGTAGGCCATACACAGTTTCAAAGGATACCGATTTCGGAGGAACGCCAGAAAGCAATGATAGAAAAACAGATTGAACAGTTGATAACGGCGATTGCAAAAGCAAATGAGGAGGAAGGCAAAGCTTGGACTGTGAAAAAGATGGAGACGAAAAAACAACAGCTACAGGATAAGATTGAGAGTATGAACAATGAAGAAATCAAGGACCATGTGGTGACGTTTGAGGAACTGGGAGTCAATGCGATTTTTGTAGACGAAGCACATCTTTTCAAAAATGTTGAGATTTTTACAAAAATGAGTAATATTGCAGGTATTAATGCAAGCGGTTCTCAGAGGGCTATGGATATGCGGATGAAAGCACAGTATATTAATGAAATTAACCATGGGACAGGAGTTGTGCTGGCAACCGGAACGCCTATATCTAATTCCATGTCAGAGCTTTATGTTATGCAGTTATTTCTCCAGGAGGAACGCCTGCGGATGAAGGGAATCCATAATTTTGATGCATGGGCTTCAAGTTTTGGTGAAGTGACTACCGCATTAGAACTTGCACCGGAAGGAACCGGATACCGTATGCGTACCCGATTCAATAAATTTGTAAATCTGCCGGAGCTAATGATGATGTTTCGGGAAACAGCGGATATTATCCTGCCCGAAATGCTGGATATACCTAAGCCGAAACTGAAAGGCGGAAAATATATCATTGTAGAATCAGAAGCCTCAGAATATGTCCGTTCGTGTATGGAGAAGATGGTTGAACGTGCGGAGGCAATCCGAAATGGAGTGGTTGACCCAAGCCGGGATAATATGCTGAAGATTACCGGAGAAGCGAGATTATTAGGAACAGATGTAAGGCTTTTGGATGTAAACGCACCAATCGACGAAGATTCAAAACTGTATAAGGCTGCAAGAAATATTTATAAGGAATATGTAGATTCTATGGACGACAAAGGGACGCAAATTGTTTTTTCTGATATCGGGACACCGGGGAATGGAAAAGTATTTACTGTATATGACTTTCTGAAAGAGAAGTTAATTGAAATGGGAGTTCCGGAAGAAGAGATTTGCTTCATTCATAATGCCAAGACGGACGAGCAGAGAGACGTGATGTTTGCAGATATGCGTAGTGGGCGGAAACGGATTATTATAGGAAGTACGGATAAATTAGGTACTGGAACCAATATACAAGACAGGATTGTGGCAATGCACCATATTGATTGCCCCTGGAAACCGTCGGCAATCGAACAAAGAGAGGGGAGAGGACTACGGCATGGCAACCGAAATAAAGAAGTAAGCATTTATCGTTATGTAACAAAGAACTCCTTCGACGCTTATTTATGGGGAATTGTGGAGACAAAGCAGCGTTTTATTTCCCAGGTTATGACAAGTAAAGAACTGGCGAGAAATTGCGAAGATGTGGACGAAACCATCTTGAATTTTGCGGAAATTAAAGCAGTGGCTTCTGGTAATCCTTTGATTCTGGAAAAAATGGAGGTTGATAACGAGGTGACTAGACTTCGTGTTTTGAAATCCGCTTATGAAGGAAAGAGGTATGTATTGCAGGACGCAATCACTTTTCAGTATCCGCAGCGGATTTTATCCAGAGAAAGGGAGTTGGATAGTTTAAAAAAAGATATCTGTCTGAGGGATGAAAAAATGGCGGAGAATATTTTGTTTGAGATTTCCATAAAGGGCAGGTATTTTTCAGAATATGGGGAGGCTGGAGAGTTCCTTCGGGCAGTTGTGGAACAATCACCGAACAAGGAAGAATCTGGTATCGGTACATATAAGGGATTTGAAATAGATTTTGAGAAAGTATATGAAGGTATGATTCTGTATCTGCGTGGAAGTGGGAGATATAAGGTGGAAATGAAGAAAAGCGATTCCGGTAACATGGTCCGTCTGGAAAATACAATAAAGGCTCTTGATTCTATCGCTGAGGAAGTCAGGCAGAAAATTGAGAACTATCATGTGGAGATAAGAAATGCAAAAATTGAATATGAAAAGGAATTTCCGTATGAGGAGTTATTGAGAGAAAAATTGAAAAGGCAGACGGAGATTAATATGCAGTTAGAGATTAAAGAAGATACAAATATCATAGAAATACAGGAAGAAACGGAGAAGATACCGCAGATTGAAGCAGCCGCAAGATAATGAAGCAGCCGAAAAGCCGGATGTCTTTTTTTATTTTATTGGCGTTTAGAAAGGAGAATAATGAAATGGATTATAGTATCAGAGTATTTAAAGTGGATAAAGAGGACAGCAGTTTAAGGGGATTTGTAAGTATCACATTTGAGGGTGAATACTGTGTGAAAAGCATTGCGTTGAAACAGTCGGGAAAGGGGAATTTTTATCTGGAAATGCCGAAATACCAGGATTATGAGACAAAGGAATATCTGCCATATTTTGATTTCAAAGATTCTGAATTTAGAAAGAGGGTTACGGAACAGGCGGTTGAGGCTTATGCGCAGATAGAAGATAGATACATCGACCAGGCAGGAAAATGGGGAGAGGAGGAGTTATATTATGATTTGGGGGTTACGTTAGGGAAAGGAAACAGGACTTTTAAAGCAGAAGCAGTTATGAAAATTCAAGATGTCTTTGTTGTATGGAAAATGCATATCATTCAAGGATGGAAAGGGAAAACATTTGTGGGCATGCCGCAGAGGATGAATGCGAACAGCGGGGAGAAGGAAGATATCGCCCATCCGGTGACTGGAGATTTTAAAAGTGAATTGGAAGGAGCTGTGATGGATTTGTATCATAAGAAGGTTGAGTATCAGCGGCAGACTTGTAATCAGCAGAATAGGCAGAAATAAGAACTACTGGGATTAGTACTGCCGCTTTTCGAGTATGCGACAGCACTAATCCCGGCAAGATAGGATTTTAATGATTCCAGTATTCTGTATCAAAAAATTCTACCGGCGTCATTTCAAAGTAATCTATAATTGCAAAGAGTTCTTTGACGGATGGTAATGAACGACCAGAAGTTATTGCACGAATATAATTTTTGTTATGGCCTAAATCATAAGACATTTTGTATTCCGAGACTTCTTTTTTTAGACGTAGCTCTGTAATACGTTCACCGATAAACGCTGCTTTCATGATTACAATACCCCCTTTTGGTTATCATATATCTATTTAGAAATCCAATATCGGGCGTAAATGTGGTGTTTTTCTCTGAATTATCCTAATATGTGATTTAAAATATTGTTTAAATGTGGCATTATGATATTTAAGCTACAAAAGAGGATATTATTTTTTTTGACAGAACATCTGAATTATATTCAACAGTAAGAACATATCTTCATCATCTAATTTTTCCATATAGTCAATAGCTTTTCGTATCATTTGCGGATAATCCTTGTCAAAAAATTCTGCCGGAGTCATTTCAAAATAATCTATTATTGCAAAAAGACCTTCTACAGAAGGTAATGAACGACCAGATGTAATTGCACGGATATAATTTTTGTTGTGGCCTAGAGCGTAAGACATCTGATATTCTGAAACCCCCTTTTTTAGACGTAATTCTGTAATACGTTCTCTGATAAACGTGGTTTCCATTTTTGTTCACCCCCTTTGACTTATATGATAACTTTATTTTTATATCCAATATCGGGCGCAAATATGGTATTTTGCCTTTATATATGTATAAAATATCCTTTATTATCGGGCTTAAATGTGGTATTATGGTATTTAAGCACTAAAATGCGGGAGAGTAGATGTGGAATGGAATATGAAAAACTAATTGAAAAGCATAAAATAGGGTACGAAGTTACATGTTTAAGGTATCAAGAAGAGAAGCCTTATAAAGAAATTGCCAGACAATTTAATCTAAGTAGCTATAATGCAAGAGATAAGCAAAAAAAATTTATGTATGATTTATTGGATTTTTATATATGCGGTCTTAGAGAGTGGCATATTGAGATTGATATAAAAGAAATTTATGATTTCTATTGTTCGGTTTTTCTTAGTATTGCATTTCTGGAAAAGAAATATACAGCTTGGTTAGAGATATTAAGGCATGGAAAGCCGCCTGTAATACCTAATAAGTATTTAGAGCTTCCTCTTTATAGAGAATTGACGGAGAATAATATTCTGGAGATTGAGAGATATGTCCGAGAAGCCAGAGAACAACAAAAGAAAAAGTTTTCTGAAATTGGACAAGAGCTTGATTTATCAAAGGAAAAAATTAAGCGAATTTATGAAGATTACTATCATAAGAAAACTCGTCTGGCATTGGATAGAATAAAATCTATAGTAGGAGAGTCGAGTGTTGTAAATGACTGTAAGTATCCGCATAATTCTTACCAGAGATGGAAATTAATAAAAAGTGAATATTTAGAATTGGTGAAAGATTTATAGATTAAGGATATTATTCTTATCCAGTGGCAGAAAATCTTATACGGTTTAAGAGAGAGGGGAGGTGAAGCAAGAGAAAGCGGCAGAGATAATATTGTTATGAGTGCTGCCGCTTTACAATTCTAGGTTTCCTGCCGGACTATCAAGTTGAGAGATTGCAGGATGAAACTACATGAGTTCAATCATTTTTAGTATACGTTCTTTTTTTTCGTTATCAAATCTTTCCAACGCCTTTAATATTGCACCATCTAAAGCGTTTTTAGATTTCTTGTACTGGTCTGCTAACAAATAGTCGATTGTAGTATCAAGAGCGTTAGCGATAGCGAGAAGGGCAATCAATGATACTTTTGTGTGAGCATTTTCTACATTTGAGATATGAGAAGAATTACAATCCACTATCTGCGCAAGGTTCTCTTGTGTCAGCTCCTTACTGATACGGATTTCTTTTATTCTCAAACCAAGTTTTTTATAATCTATTGTTGATTGCAGACATAACACCTCACTTTGCCTGTGTAAATATTTATATGTTCTATTGTAAAATATATGCGGTCATGACAGAATGTTTTACATAAGCTAAAACTATTTATACAGACATATTTGGAGAAATATTAAAAATGACGTAGTACATCTATATAAGTTCAATTATTTTTAGTATACGTTCTTTCTTTTCATTATCAAATTTTTGTAATGCCTTTAATATCATACTATCTAAAGTATTTACCGGGTTTTCATACTGGTCTGTTAATAAATAGTCGATGGTAGTATTAAGAGCATTAGCAATAGTGAGAAGAGTGATTAGGGATACTTTAGTATGGGCGTTTTCTACGTTGGAGATATGAGAAGGGTTACACCCTACCATTTGCGCAAGGTTTTCTTGAGTAAGATTTCTGCTGGTACGAACTTTATTTATCCTTAAACCAAGTTTTTTATAATCTATTGTTGATTGCAGATAAAACACCCCCTGTATTGTCTGTGCAAATACTTTCATGTTCTATTGTAAAATATTTTTTCTCATGATAGAATGTTCTGTATAAGTTAAAACTATTTATACAGACAGATATTTAGAAATGCAGTAAATTGAAAAATAATATAGTAAGGAGAGTCAGGGTGAAAAAAAAGAGATTTTTTTCATGTGCTTTGGTTATTTTAAGTTTAATAGTAATGGTTTCTTATACAACTAAGAAAGATAAACAAGAACAAGAACAGGAAAAGGAACAGGTAGAATATTCTGGAATACCGGATGCTGTAAGCAGTACAACTTCAGATGGCGACTACGACTTGACGGTAGTTGCAAATACGGAAGAGATTGAGGATAAAGAAGAGTTTGCAAGGAAAGTTATCCATATGTGTCAAGATAATTCTTTTCATTCAACTAGATTTTCAACAGACATAGGTGGTTATCCTTTAAATCTGGATATTACGGTATACTTAACTTATAAGGATGTGGAAGAAAGAAAAGAGCCTGTCTGTAAAATTCAATTTATGACAGATGAATATAATGAAGAGTATGATATAAAGAATAATGCAGATAAATTTCATTTATATCTGGATGGGGAAGAAATCGAGTTTTATTGATTTGTCTAATTTTATAATTTATTGTATATAACATTTTAGAAGATATTGAATTCAATAAAGTTCTATTATTAGTGACTATGATTTGTTTCTCTTTTATCAAAAGCCGAAATTATCAACGACAAATGTTTCCGGTTGGTAGTTTCGGTTTTTTGGTGTGGATACTTTAAGTCAGTTACAAGCAACTACACGCAGACCATGAAGTGGGCTACTGACAACCAACGGCGTTATGTATGGAGCATAACGCCTGTTTGTTGTAGGGTATTCAAAGGGGAGGTTTCATTAGCAGACAGGGCGTATATAAAAACCATCGTTTGCCCCATAGCCTTAATTTGCAATCGTATTCTTTCAAAAGTCGAAATGAGCAGCTCTCTCATTTTATGTGGATTCAATAAGAGGTCTTTTATGTAGGGTATCTTCATACCAAGAACTTAGGATATTTGAATTAAGTTTTTGCATTTTCTTTATTTCCCTTGAAGCTTTATATATATCTGTATTAAGATACATCTGCGGTAATATCTCAACATTTGTTTGTTGTTTTAATACTAACGGATTTTCGCTTTTTCCTTTAAGAAGTTTGACATATTCACTGAATATTGTAGGGCAGTTCTTCTCCAATAAGGCCGGAATAGACGGATATACAATTTTGTTAATTATATCGGGCGCCCAATACCCTGTTATTGATAAGTCAATCGGGTTCACATATATATGATTATAGTAATCAATGTCGATTATGCTTCCATGAATTGTGCCAACTCCACCAATTCTTTTTATAATATCTGCAATATGTTTTTGGAATGAAGTAAATTTGTCAAGCGGAGTTTTTATTGTAGAAATCATTGTTCCCATATTATCATAATAATACTGAATGTCGCGAATTTTCAATTTTTTCATGGCACCACCATTCAGGATGGTAAAACTGCCGCCTTTTGATTTGTGAATAAAACAGTAATATCCATTCCTTTTTAACATATAGAGTACATTTACTTCTCGTTGGAAGGTCATTGATATATTTTTCCCTCGGTAGAAGTCGTTGTATTGCTCACTTGTAATCTCAAATATACCATCACCATAATCAGAAAAGCAATCGTAATCGTTATCAATCAAGAAGGTTTTCAAATGCGGGCTATCATTATGGTATCCGATTTGATTGTCTGAATAAATTCTGTACTCACCATCATCGTGAAAGAAATTCTTGTGTGTATGTCCACTTACATAAACATAATTTTTATCATGTCTTCCTTTACGGCACCAATCTTTTTTAGGTGTATGCGTTAGGATAATCGTATTCTTGTCGGACAGGATAGGGAGTAAGCGATTATATAAATCTTCAAAAACTTTAGATTCTTTTATTTCAGTCTCCCTATCTACTGCCATTCTATAAATGCCGTTATCAGCATTAAAATCCATATTATATCCCGAAAATCCCAATCCACCGAGTATAACATATCTTGCACTTCGCAAGTGGTCAGAGATTTGCGTTTCATTCATTTGACACAAATCATGATATTTAATGAGATGTGTTCCTGCGTCTGGGCTAGCAAATGGACTGTTAGCTTCTTTATAAAGAAGATCGTTATGAAGTAAATACATACCATATTTATCTAAAGCGGTTCGATACTTTGAAACAATCTGGTCTATTTGAACCCCAGGGAAACTCCATAACTCATGATTACCAAGTGTAAACACAACCATTGTATTCTCATACAATGTTTTAGAAAGAATTTTTACAAATAACAGAAATATGTCAAAATTTGATGCTACATCACCGTCAATTAATAATAGGCTACCGGCTTCATTTGCAATAGTATTAGCTATTTTTTGAATCACATATATAATATCTTCTTTTGAACGACAGTCTGCACTTTGTAATCTGTGCATAAGATGAATATCTGAAATATAATGAACTCTTTGGCATTTGTAATCAAATGACATATCAAAAGTTGATAAATTTTTTCTTACAGCTTCTTCTGCTAAATCTCTCGATGTTTGGAGTGCTAAAGCTGTCTCGTTTTCATTCTGTTCTATATAATCAAAAGATTTTATCAAATCGCTTTTGATTTCTTGTATGTTATATTTCAAACCAAATTTCTCACATAGAGAGCTTTTCATTTTAGCATTTGCAAAGTTAATGGTATTCCATTGTTCTAAAAACATCAAGCCATCACAAAAGAGTAAATCTGCTTCAGACAAATCTCCTTTCAAAAAAGCAACAAAATCAAAAAAATAATCAAAGGAATGTCTATATTCTTTTACCACGCTGCCAGATGAATTACACCACTGTTGCGTCACATAAAATTTTCTGTTACGATAGTATTTTTTTATTGAATAAGTAACTTCTGTATTTGTATGGATTGGCAATTTTGTCGTTTCATCAATAATGTAATCAGAAAAATCCACAGTACATTCAAGTGCGCCAGATAAATCACAATATGTTAAATCCCCATTTCGATAATCAGCAAACTCATTAAAAGTCTCAAAATATCTATAAATTGTTGCGATTGGAAGATATTGGTTATTCTTTTGATATCCTTGAGTTTCTTCGCAATAGTAGTGTGTTTTCTTATCAAAGAATCCTCTTGAATAAAATTCAATTTCTCCATTTTTCAAGCGATAGATGTACTCTTTTAATTTCTTCTTATGTTTATGTATCGTACTCTTTGATCCCAGAGAGTAGTTAAATGATTGCATAACATCATCAGGGTTATATATTGAACATAATGCTTTGATTATTTTATGTTGTGGATAAGCACCAGAAGACATATATTCCATAATAATAGAAAATCGCTGTTTATCCTCAATATCTGCAAAAATATACTGGAAGAAGAAAAAACTAACATTAACAATAGAAGCAATCTTAGATTTGCTATAGTTGCTTACAACTTTTACAAGTTCGCTGTAGCTACAACAATTATTAAATTTTTTACTCCATTGTTGGCAATATTTATGAACTTGTTTTCCTTCCTCATAACTCTTTTTTTCTTCGTTCGATAATGACAATGAGTAATCCTCTATTGTTTCTTGGATAAACGCACTCCGTGTCATCATTTTTTTAAGGTCAACCTTTTGAGATATGATGGTTTTATCAAATAAGGGACAAAATGTATAGCAGGCATTATCATAAATGTCCCCATTTAGAAAATCAGAATAAGAATCAAAACCATCAAATGACAGGAAAATACTTCTTCTTCGTTCTTCGCCAGTTGTCTCTACATGAATTAGCTCTTCTTCAACAAAGAAACAATTAGACATAATATCAAATCCTCGTTTTCCGGTTATTCGCAGACCTGATTTTCGCTCAAAAATTATAAGCTGAATATTATTCTCGTATTCTTCTGGAACATCAAAAACTCTAATTTCTTTCTTTTTTAATTGTTTAATTATTTCTTTAACATCTGATTTTGACATATTATTTTCCTCGAATATCTTTATTTCCCGCCTGTTCTCTACTGGCAATATCTTTCTTAATATCTCGTCCCGCAGGGTAGGTATGGATATATTTTGCTTCTCTCAAGAGAAGCAGATGGCAGGTAAATAACATCGAACCATAATGTGAAACTGACATTTCATTCAGCTTAATATGTAAATATCGTATGTTTATTCCTGCTTTTTTATAGACATTATATATAATATGGATATAAATGTAAAGAAATATATAATAGCATGGAATGATTTGACGAATTAATAGAGAAACAATAAAAAGTTAAAAAAGAATTTATTGTAAATCTAATAAAATTCTAATATGATTATATAAATAAATGTAGAATGTATCTATAATGAAAGAAAGTTTCATTTAATAATGTGAGGTGGAAAAATGTTTAAGGTAGATAAAAAGTATGCAAAAACAAATATTCAGAAAACAGTGCGTTTTACGGAAGATTTGTTGAAAAAGTTGGAGGTGATAGCAGAAAAGGAAGATATATCGTTTAATACATTAGTATTGCAGTGCTGCTATTATGCCATAGAGAATATGGAACCACAAGGGGAATTGGATGAATAGACAGTAATCTGCAGCTTGTCAGTTTGAGAGGAAAATTATCTGGATATAATTGCAAATATACAAATTGAATAATGAAATCAAAAGATGGATGATAGAGGAAAAGATATGTTGTATATAACAATTTGTGATGATGAAGAGATAATTGCTCAAAAGATGAAACAGATTATTAAAAGAGAAGCAAAAAAATTGAATGTACCGATAGTGATAGAAATGTATGCGAATGGCGGCGAATTTTTAAGCCAATATCAGATGAAAGAGAAGGAATTAATTTTTATGGATATTGATATGCCAATAAAGTCGGGAATCGAGGTTATCCGGCAACTGGAAAAGGCAGAGAGGAACAGAAATGTTGTTCTGATAACCAGTTATGATTATTTGGCTTTGGAATCACTGTCATGTGCGCCATTTCAGATAATCAGGAAAATGTCAATGGATTCGGATATTCCGCTGGCAATAGAAAGATATCTCAAAGAATGGGAACGGCAAAGACCGGTCTTGGAATTCAAAGGAAAAGGCAGAGCTTATCGGTTGGAAAGTGGAGACATTCTCTATATGGAGAAATATAAGCATTATGTAATTGTACATCAGAAAAAGGGGGAGGATATTAAAATTCGGGGTAATATGCAGGATTTAGAGAGTGAGTTGTCTGCTAGAGGGTTTGTCAGAGTGCATACGGGTTATCTGGTGAATCTTCAGCACTGTTATTCACTGGAAGAAAAAGAGGTAGTATTGAGAGAAGGGCTTCGTATACCGATTAGTCGGAGCAGGAAAAAATTAGTCAGAGAGCAGTTCATGGTCAATCGAAGATAGAGGAAATGTTTAATGGTTATTGCTTTTTTTGAAATAGCATGTCTGACAAAGTTTATTATTATGTTGGAGTTTTTAACTCATTTTTTTTGGTGGAAAGAGGAAATTCGAGTAAAAAGAATTGTCTTTATTTTGATATTAATTATATTTTTAGGAATTAGACAGTTCAGCGGGGAATTTCTTTATAGCTACCAGATTGAGGTTGTATGTGATATCCTAATTTTAATATTGTTTTGCCGCACATGCTTAAAAGGAAATATTCAATTACAAATATTGGGATGTATGTTACCGTTTCTAATTCTTTCAGGTAGCAATGTTTTATTCATGCAGATTCTAGCGTTCTTTTATCAAATCCCTGTAAAAAATTATTTGGAATATAATGAATTATATTTATGTGTAGTATGTATCCTGTCAAATGTAATCCTGGGGTTTTGTTTATATTATATACATAAAATAGCAGGAAAGAGAATCTGGTATTTTTCTGGTAAATACCATTTTGTTATTAATGCGGTGATTGTTACGGTTATTATAGAGTTTTTATTATTACATATCACTAATCATGTATGTTATCACAGGACAGTCAGTATAATACTTTTAATTATCTCCGCATTGATAGTTTTAACTATGGTTTATGTGGGGTATTTTGCTTATATGGTTAATGAAGCGAACTGTAGCTTATCTTATTCCCCCAATTTACAGGTTCAAAATCAAGAGAATGAATGCTGGATGAAAGAAATTAGAAAGTCGGATTTAAGGGAGAGGCAGTTGTTACATGATTACAGGAATCATTGTTTAAGTATGCAGGAATTATTAAGAGCGGAAAGATATGGTGAGGTAAAACGATATTTAGAAGAAATGACAGGGAAATACATGCGGGAGGAACGGGCATATGTATATACGCAAAATAGAGTAATAGATTCTGTACTTAATGCTAAGATTGCTTTGTGTAAGGAAAAGGATATTACTATACATTGTACTGTGATTGGAGATTTGAAATCGGTGAGTGGATTAGATTTTAATCCTATATTGTTTAACCTGCTGGATAATGCTATAGAAGCAAGCATGAGGTTGCCAGAGCCTTCCAAACGTTGTATAGAAGTTACTATTTGTAAAGAAAAATCAGCGGTTGAGATATTTGTAAAAAATGTGATTACGCAATCTGTGTTAGGGTCAAATAGGGAATTAATATCGGATAAAAAGGGGGAGAGGCATGGGATTGGCCATCAGTCTGTTGAGTTAAGTGTAGAAGAATTAAGTGGTATCATTGAATATTATGAAATGAACCAAATGTTTTGTGTACATATTTTTGTACCATGTTGTGAGTAAGGATTAAATTTAAAAAATATTGAAAAGGGCTGTTCTAGAATTGTTATTCGGTACAGCCCAATTTAATCCCAAAGGTTAGAATACGGCTAGAAGTTACTTGGAATTTTTAGAAGTATTATCTGTATTTGGGGATGTGGATATGTCTTCATATTTATCATAATAATCTATTAGCGTATCCAGTTTATCAATAATTTGATCTAATTTATTTATAAGGTCAGTGTTTTGACTAGATAAATTAATAGAAGACTTAATGTCATTAATATCTTTTGTAATTGATTCTATATATGAGGTGTCTTCCTGCTGTAAATAGGGTATAAAAGTTAAGAATATGCTCACAAATATTGCAAGCCAAGCGACAAATAACGCCTTGTTTTGCGTTCTTTCTTCATATGTAGTGAAATTTTTGTTAATAAAAACACCTAGCTTGGTTGAGGGATAAATTCTCTTAGACATATAGTCTTTACACATGTTACAATGTTCATAAGATAATGTATACAAATTGTCTTCGAGGTAATATTTGTCATCATAAGAAAAGGTCTTAAAATTTATATTTTTAATTCGTTCATTGATTGAAAGATTTTCTATTTGGGAGGGAATTTCCTTTTTATAAAACAGACCTAACACTTCTGCTGAAAAGTCATGGGGAACTTCTAATATGAGCATTTCAGATATCAAATATTGCCATAATATCAAAAATTCAAGTATGTCCGTAAATGAATTAGCAACATAAACACCTTCATAAAAGTTTAATGTATAATTTGATTCATTCCATGATTCCTGTTTTATGCCTGAATTAAAGCTTAGCTTCAAGATTTTAACAGTATAATTGCTAGGGGATATTTCATGGTTTTTGAATTTGATAAGATAATCTTCTTCTGTTATCATGTTAGCATAATTTTGTTGCAAACCAGAGGGAAAATAATACTTCTTTGGAACATTATCGGTATTAAACATATTAATAATTTTTGATTTTTCAAATTTAATCGTTTTTCCAAGATCAAAATATTTTAGATAGGATGTGATATCGTAAATGTCACCCGAAAATATATGTTGAATAATTTCTTTTTGATGCTTTGTAAATTTCATAGCTGGTCTCCTTTATATATTTTTTTATGTAATTGAAAAACTTCGTTAGTTGTATAGTGTATAGTTTTTTACTAATATTGTGGAGATAATTTTATAATATTTTATTATTTATTAGTTATTATTTGATAAATACATCCTGCTAAGGATTATTGTGGAACAAATGCCTGAGTTTCTAATAGACACATTTAGACAAATTATAACATAGTTTTTGTCATATATGTTTTATTTTTTGCAGAATAATGTTAAAATACAAAAAAATAGTGAGGAGAAGAAAAAATGGGTTCTAATAATATTACATTAATGAATCTAGCGATTAAGCAGTTAGAGCAAGTGCAGAAACGTATGAGGAACTATATTTTTATGTATGTAAACCCTTCAAAGTTTGCTGAACGACTGACTTTAGAATTAGAAAAACAAAGAGATAAGTTTAACGAATTGGAAACTACTATAGATTTTGATAATTTTAGAAAATTTGTGAAATCTCCACAAATAAATGATGTACTAATAGATTATTTGCATAGTTTATTGAATATTAGTATTAGTGGTAGAACTCCGAGAAAAAGAATATTGCAGGATGATGTAATAAATTATTTTATTGGTATTATAGAAAAATACTTTCAAAAATTATCAGAAGAAGAGTCTATTATCTCAATAAAAAAATATTTCAAGCTTCTGATGGCAGCATGTTCTATTGTGATAGAAGACAAAATTTATTCAGATATTATAAAAAGCGATGAAGGGAAAATTGTGGAACCATCTTTTTTAAAGGGTGAATTGTCTGGAAAATATGATAAAATTATTGAACGAATTGAATTTATGATGAGACATGAGTTTGTGCCAAGAAATATCAAATTTGATAATATAAAAAAAGATTATGCAAAATCGTTGAAACAATACTACCAAAATGGGTTTATATATTTATTGGGCGAATATAAGTTTGACGAGTTTTATATTCCACCATTATTATTAAATGGACATAATCAGCAACAGTTATATATAAATCGTATGTTAAAAATGGAGAGAGAGAGGATTGATAAGATTAGAGAGGGGTGGAAGCATATTTTTGATGGTAGGGATATAATATATATAATAGGAGGTGCTGGATATGGAAAATCTTTGTTTTTAAGGAATCTTATAAATAATTATTCAAAGTTAGAAATTGACAATAGCCAAGAGTATCTTTTGATTTATTGTGATTTAAAAACATATTATAGCATTGGAAATGTTAGTAAGAAAACGATGATCGATTTTTTTCAAGAATCAATGATATCGGTAACAGGAATAGAAGATATTAGTAAAGAGTTTATTCGCTATTATTTAAATATTGGACGATGTATTGTCCTTCTTGATGCGTTAGATGAAGTACCAAAAGATGTTAGAAATGAACTACACAAAATGATTATAGCTTTTTTTTCATCTTGTAATTTAAATAACAAAGTTTGCATTACTTCTCGTGATAGAGGTTTCATTCCGCAGCAAGATATAGAGGTGATAGAAATTTTTCAGTTAAGTGATAAGGATATTGAAGACTACATTGAAAAAATGATTGCTTTGAAGAAATTTAAAAAAGAGGACAAGTCAACATTTATGAAGCAAGCTAAAGTACTAATTGATAAAGGATTTTTAAATAATTTTTTAGTACTATCTTTACTTGTAAACATATATAAAGCTGAGAAAGAGTTACCAGAGAATAAAATAGATTTATATAAAAAGTGCTTTGAATATATTGCTAAAAAAAGAGAAGAAGAAAAATCAAAGACGGGCTATGACTGGAAAAGTATATACCCATTAATGAAAGATAGTACATTTATTAGCCTTTCTATACTAGCAGCACCTAATAATAGAGATATTTTAAGGACACAGGTTGAGGAATTGTTACTTCGACAATATAAAACAAAATATCCGGATGAGGCAACGGCAGAATGTGCCATTAAAGAATTTTTAGAGTTCTGTTCTAATAGAACAGAATTGTTTGTACCTTCTTCTTCAGATGATAAATTTAAATTCTTTCACAGATCTTTCTTTGAATATTTTTATTCGAGGTATATACATCAGCAACCAGAAATTGAAAATATGTACGAGTTAATGGCTAAATTTGATATTGATTCAGAAGTATTTGAATTAACGGTTGCTTTGGTAAAAGAAGATAATGAAGAAAAATATCAAAAGCTGATAGAATATATTTTGGGAAAAGTAAATGAGGAGTTTAGTGACCCTAGATGGACCTGCACAGCATTTGGAATTTTAACATTGGCTATGCAGGTAATAGATGATGCGTATTATATTCAGAAATATTATGAAATTGTAGTTGCAAATAAAAAGATTATGTTTGCTGATAAAATACTAACAATGAATCAAAGACTAATTTATATGTGGATTGAAAAAGGGATTGGGGAAAATTATGATAGGAAAAAGAAATTTATTGATATATATTCTGATTTGTGTATTCAATATTTATTACTGTTCTTCTCAGAAGTTAAGAGGATAAAGTTTGCGACTCATACTCAGGAAAATGAAGAAGAAAATACTCAGTTTGAATATAGTATGCCAATCGGAATGAGAAATTTTCCATTTTATTTATTGGTTTATAACAAATATGAAGGATTGTACGAGCTTATGGAAGGATATATTAAAAAAGGATTTAATTCAATAAATGCCGGGCTCATAAAAAAATCAAGATTAAAAAAAGGATTTAATATTTACAAAAATATGTCTAGAGAAGAAAGGAAACAAGTTTTAAAATTAATCTGCCGAATTGGGAATTAAAAGAATTTAATGATAGGAATATCTTGAAAATATTTAAGAATACATTGAAGTAAGTATTTCAATTAAGTTCACCAGAGGGTGGGGGAATTGGGATACTTTTTCAAAGGATATTTAACTGGTGTAAATCGTTATTAATTTTAGATTTCTAACTCGACATATTTAGATTTTATAGAGAGGATGAGAAGAACTCTTTCATTTTTGAGCGATCTGGGTACATTTTACCTGGGTCGTTTTTTGATATTTCCTTTTTTAAATTCAAGTAATTTGAATTTCTTCGTTTTAAAATTGTGCTTTTTATGAAACAAAATTTTTTATAATAACCTCTTTTGATATGGGGAAACTAATAGACAGGTTATGTTATATTTTATGCAAGTTATGCCAGATGTATTGTATAAATTCTAAGATGGCATTATGTTTGATTCGTTTTACGGATTGCATGATGATTGTGTAAAAAGTACGATTTTGGTTAATATTTGGGATGGAAAGCAAAGGAGGACAATATTTATAGAAATAAACGGGAATGTTTTTCCCCAATTTTGAAAAGTATTTTGTGGAAGTTTATATGGAGTAGATGAAGGCAGTGGCAGAATGGCATTGTCTAATAAAAGAGTAGGGAAAATGCTGTGGGAGTATATCCTGCGGCATTTTTCGGTTAATTAATGGTTTTTGATATGAAACAACATGAAAAATTACATCCAGAAAGGGGAGAAAATGCAAAAGAGAAGGAATCCCAATGGTCTGAGACGCCTATTTGCAAAGAAGAATGACACAACCAGTCCCTTTTCTCCAGCGAGAGACATATTTATAATTGTTGTATCAGTTAGGAGGTACAAAGCAGTGAACATTGGAAGTGCAGATATCGGGGAAACAATCAGAATATTGCGCACAGCCAGAGGAATGACCAGGGCTGAGTTGTCAGAGGCCGCAGAAATCAGTGAGTCACATTTGAATAAGATTGAGGCGGGGACAAGACAGCCGGGAATTGGTACATACCAGCGGATTATGACATTATTGGGAGCCGATGTAATCATAAAGAATGAAAACAAGACTCTAAAGGGGAAGTGTGTAGAGAAGGCACAGGGTATTCTGCTCAGTAGCACAGATGCACAGGCCGTATATCTGACCAGAATGTTAGAGAGTATGTCGGAAAATTTGAATTTGGTTATGTAAGCTGTCATTTGTCCTTGATTATGAGTCTGCCAAGGTATTTCCCTTATGAGGTACGCCGTGGCTGACAGGTAAGGCTGATTGATTGCACTTTGAAAACTGAATATCGGTATGGTGATATTTTTTTACATAAAATACGTCATTTCTGACGTTTAAATATCTTAAAGGGCACAAACACATCCAGAACATTTTTAGAAAGGTGATGGGGAAAGAAAGTGTGCGAAGAAGTGCTTGTCCGTTTGTCGGATGTCTTACCGGAACATGACGGATAAAACAAGGAATCGTAATAGAAGAAGGAAAAGCATGAGCGCAGTTCTCTACAGGTTATCGGTGGCAGATAATTTGAAAGACTGGATGATAATGATACCTCTGTTAAAAAACACAACAGACCAGAGTAGCGTCTGGGGCATGGTGCAGCGGGAAAGGGTGCTGTATGGTGTCAGGCGGTCAGCCGGGCCGGCCCTACATACTCCCGTTATCCACACCGGGGAGAGAGAATGAAAAATTGTACCGGCAAATTTCTGGCCGGTACAATGTGTGGAAAATTCAGCAGAATTCTATTTTATTTTACAGATATGCAGAAAAGGGATTTTCTCCATATTTGTGAGATAAAGTAGAAGAAAGATACCACGGAGGAGATTATGAAAAGAGCAGTATTGTATTTATGCGCACGTCCGACAGGGCTTGCGGGAAGAACATTGGAGGAAGAAAAAGAAAGAGGAATCCGGTATTGTGCTATGCAGGGGTATAAGGTGCTTGTGATTTTAAAATTTATAGGAGAGGACACCTTTATGGAGAATAGTGCTTGGGGGAGGCTTCAAGAGTTAGTGAGGAATGGGTTTGTAGATGTTGTTATTTTGATAGAAACCGATACCTTGTTTGAATTTCTTACCCATGCTTCACGGATACTTGCGGAGATTTATCGTTATGGAGTAGTGATTGACTGTGTTGGGTGCGGGGTTCTGAGGGGAGATGTTTTTTCTGAATACTTAGGAAAGAACGAGAGAGAAAAAGAAGATTTCCAAAGGAAACTGGAAGGACTTATGCTTGAATGGAAGAAGTAGAGAAAGTTGGTGTTTTTGGATGATATCAAGAGATGAACTGCTGTGTATGAGGGAAATGTCTTTTGCAGATATCTCGCCAAAAGAAATCCCGGATATTAAAGAACTGGATGTTGATGTAAGAAGAAGCAAAAAAAAGAAAATCATGGATGTGTTGGAGTCAGGTAGAAATCCCTATTTTGTCAAAAGTGGCAATATTATTGTGAAGATTGGATTTGCGTCTACGAACCGAACTATTGAGGACGCACTGGAAAGCCTGGTACAAATGAAATGGTGACAATCATGGGTAGACAGGTCAGATGAAGTATGGTAAGATGATGACAAGTAGAAGGACAAGCGGCCAGAACGCCAATCATCAGATTAGTAATGCTGACTAATTACAAGATTGGAGTTTTGGCTATGAAAAATCAAATACTAAAAGAAATCTATCGTGTTGTCGTGTATCTGCGACTGTCAGTGGATGATGGGGACAGCCATGAGAGCGACAGCATTTCAAACCAGAGATTACTGGTTCATGGTTATCTGGCGGGAAAACCAGAATTTGTTATGGTAAAGGAATGTGTGGATGACGGATTTACCGGAACAAATTTTGAACGTCCTGGCTTTCGGGAAATGATACGACTTCTTGAAGATGGAGAGGCGGATTGTGTAATTGCAAAAGACCTTTCCCGATTCGGAAGAGATTTTTCGGGAGTTTTACAGTATGTGGAGCGTATTTTTCCCAAGATGGGAGTACGTCTGATTTTATTAAATGATAGCTATGACAGTGTGAACTCTAATCACGATTTACTCACCTTGAGATTGAAAAGTTTTATTAATGATATTTATCCGGCAGACACTTCAAGAAGCGTCCGGGCGAATCTACAGGCAAAAAGGGTTGCGGGGCAATGTGTGGCTCCATTTGCAATCTTTGGTTATTTGAAGTCACCGGAAGATAAGCATAAGTTGGTTGTTGATTCGGCTGCGGCTTCTGTGGTACAGGATATTTTCCAGTTGAAGTTAAAGGGGCATAGTTTAAGTGAGATTGCTTCTATTTTAAATGCTCGTAGGATACTGACACCGTTAGAATATAAAAATGTGTACTTGAAGCAGAAGTTGCATACGGTCTTTCGTAAAGAAGGGGAAAGCCGGTGGTGTGCGACGATGGTTCGGCGGATTCTGATGGATGAGCGTTATACAGGGGTAATGATTCAAGGGAAAACGACCACTCCCAACCATAAAGTCAAGAGGTTAATACGCAAGAGCGCCAATGAATGGGTCAGGTATGAGAATGCATTTGAGCCTGTTGTTGACCGGCATATTTATGAAGTGGTAAGTAATTTAATGGAACGGGATGTCCGCAAGTCTTTAAGCGGAGTTACTGTATTGGGAGGTCTGGTGGAATGTGCAGATTGCTGCCAGAGTATGATACGGAAAAGCCCGGATGGGATACATCATTATTATGTGTGTTCCACTTCCCTTTACGAGAAGGAATGCAGCCCGCATAGTTTCAGTGAGGAAAGGCTGGTTTCCGTTGTACAGGAGAGTGTGAGGTATTATGTGACTTTGATTGCGGAACTGAGAGAAGTTCTGGAGCATATAGAGAAAGCGGCTATTCCAGAACAGAAGATGTACGAAGCTGACCAGATGTTACGGGTGATGAAGGAAAATTGTGAGAGGATTTTTAAGATTAAGAAGAATCTTTATGACAGTTTTAGTGAAGGACTTCTGGATGAAGAAGAATATAGAACCTATAAGAAAAAGTATGATATCCAATTAGAAGATGCTGAAAATTCTGTGAAAAAGCAACAGAAAGCGATTTCTGATATGACGGAGAATCTGGAAAAACAAAAGGAATGGATGGATATTTTTTTGAATTATAAAGAGACGGAAGATTTTGACCGTATGACGATTGCCATGTTGGTAAAGCGTGTCCGTATCCATAATGATAAGCGGGTGTCGATAGATTTCTGGTTTTCCGATGAATTTGAACATCTTGTGTCGCTGGTACAGGCTGCAAATTCGGTATGCCCGAATCAGAAGTTCCATACCTTCTTGAATAAGGAAGGGGGAAAGAGACATGCCTAGAGTCAGTAAGAGGAGACGGCAGACGGAAGATGGAACCATGGAAACGAGGAAAGTTCCCAAGATAAGATATTATCGTACAGGTCTGTATGTCCGGCTTTCAGAGAAGGATGGAGGGCATGGGAGACGGGATTCTATTTTCGTTCAACAGCAGATATGCATGGATTTTGTGAAAAAACATCCAGAACTTTTATTCCAGAAAACGTACACGGATAACGGCGTGACAGGGACTACATTTGACAGACCGAGTTTTGAAGAACTTATGAATGATGTGCGGAACGGAAAGATTGACTGTATCGTTGTGAAAGATTTCTCTCGATTTGGAAGGGAGGCCGTGGATGCGGTAGAGTTTATTGATGTGGTATTCCCTTCACTGGGAGTGAGATTCATTTCGGTTCTGGATGATTATGACAGTGAAAATTCGGCTTGCGCACAGGACAGAGTAAATCATATCTTGAAGCATTTTATGAATGATTACTATGCGAGAGAGGTTTCGTGGAAATTGGTTCAGGCGCATAAGGCTTCAAGGGCAAAAGGCGAGTTTTGGGGAAACAGACCGCCGTATGGATATGAACGGTCAAAAGAGTCAAGCCGCAGGTTGGTGATAGAGCCGGTAGAGAGTGAGATAGTACAGAAAATTTTTTATTGGTATGTCTTTGAGGATATGTCAAGTTTTGATATTGCAAAGAGGTTAAATGCGCAGAAGATTCCATGTCCGCAGGAAAGCTATGAGATACGCCGGTATGGGGAGAAAAGAAGCAATAAGAAGATTTATTGGAGGAGTGGAGGAATATGCCGTATCTTACAAAATCCGCTTTATATAGGCGCAGCCGTATATGGAAAGACAAGGCAAATGCTTAGTAATAATATTCCGTTAAAGAAGATTCCTAAATCGCAATGGGAACTGCATGAGAATGTGTACGAGCCAATCATAGAGAGGGCGATATTTGATGAAGCACAAAAGATTGCTGAAAAGAGAGAAACCTATTTTAGAGAAAAATGGAAAGTAAACGCTCAGAAAGGCAGGGCAGCGAACGGACCGTTGTTGGGGAAGATTGTCTGTGGAAATTGTGGGAAACGGTTGGGGCGATGTAGCCGCCAGCATAAAAGCGGGACAACATATTTTTATAGATGTATAACGGCACAAGATGTAGAAGATATTGCATGTAAACATTATTTGGATGAAAAGTATGTTTTGGAGGCGGTTCGTACAGCATTTCAGTATCAGGTATGCCTGGCGGCAGAATTTGAGAAGGAGTACGGCAAAGATTTTTATGGGAATCTTGAAAAAGAGGCTACGGAAAAGATTAGAAATGCCGAGGAAAGATATGAGCAGATTGGAAGAAAATTAGAGCGACTTTTTGAGCATTATGCGACAGGCATTCTTGACAAGAGTGAATATGTGGAAATCAAAATGGAATATCAGAAAATGCAGGAAGAAGCACATGCAGCATTGAAAAGTACGCAAAGCCATTGCAGGGAAGTGTTGGACCGATTGCGGGCAAAGATGGATTGGGCAAGAGAATTGCTAGAGTGCCGGAGGGCGATGGAAATTACCCTTGAATTTGTTGAACGGTTTATTGAAAAGGTCGTAGTAAATTCTTCGGTTGAGATTACTGTATATTTCTGGTTTGAAGATATTTTTGAAAAGGAAATTTCTAAAAAGATATCCTTGGATATGGAAGGATGTGGTTTGGAATGAGATATGAGCATGTGTTCGGTTATCTCCGGCTTTCGCAGGATGATGAAGAAAAAAGGGATGAAAGTAATAGTATCATGAACCAAAGACTTTTAATTCGGCAGTTTATAGAGAAAAGTGGAGAGTTTTGTGGTTCCGAAGTACATTTTATGGCGGATGACGGATACAGTGGAACGAATTATAATAGACCAGCGTTTCAGAATATGATTGGTATGGTGAAGCGATATGGTTCGTGTTGTATTATTGTAAAGGATTTATCCAGATTGGGAAGGGATACGATAGATACACAAAATTATATTGAAAAAGTGTTCCCGTTTCTTGGAATACGGTTTATTGCCATTAATGATGATTATGACAGTGAGGATACGGTTATTTCAAGAAAAGATACGGAAACAAAATTTAGAAATCTGATTAATGGGATTTATCCGCAGATTTGTTCGCAAAACATAAAACAAGCCTTGAAGAAAAGGGATGAAACCGGGAAGTATAAGGGGTCTGTCCCGCCATTTGGATATCAGTTTGACGGGACGGATAAGTCTTCGCTTATTATAGATAAAGAAACAGCGGAGATAGTGAGGTATATATTTGATAATAGGCATGAGGGGAGAGGGTATACTGAAATTGCCAGGATTTTAAATGATAAAGGCATTATAACCCCCAGTGCGTATCTCAAGAAAAAAGGAGAGAATTATGCAGATAGTGGAGTACAACTTCTCTGGACAAGGAGAATGGTTAAAAAGATTTTGACCAATCCAGTATACACAGGAGCCGTTGTAAACCATAAGACGGAAAATAAGATCATATCAGTAAAATCCCCGGTTGACCTTCCGAGGGAGGAATGGATTTGTGTTCCTGGAATGCATGAGGCTATTATCGAACCGGATGAACTGGTTGTTGTATCTCCTGTGAGAAAAAATCATTCCTGTAATTGTAAAAAAACGTCAAGGAATATTTTTGCTTGGAAACTGAAATGCGGGCATTGCAGAAGGGCTATGCGGGTCAGAGCAGAGAAGTACAGGAAAAACAGTATTTTTTTATGCTGTACGCCGAAGCATTATAGCGGAGCAAATTGTTATAGAAAACCCTATCTTCTTGCAGATTTGGAAAAATTAGTGCTAACGCTGGTGAAGAAGCAGGCGGCTTTAGCGGAAGATACATTAGAAAGAGTAAAACAATTAAATGATTCGTTGGATATTCCACTGTTGAAAAGGAAAAAAGAAGATATTGAAAGGAAAATCAAGAGAAACGGCTTGGATAAGATTGGGTTATATGAACAGTATGCTGCGGGTGAACTTCCGAGGGAGGTTTTTGTAAAAGAGAAGGAACGGATTTCATTGGAAAACGCTGGTTATAAAGAACAGATGTCTCTATTAGACAGGAAGATAGATGAAGCTGAGAAAGAAAAGGAACAGGAGAATAGCGTTGCATTGCAGACTTTCTCTAAGTATGTGGAGCTGGAGGAATTGACATATCCGATTGTGCAGGAACTCATTGAGGCGATTTACTTTTATGATCCAGAGCATATTGAAGTTATTTGGAAGTATAGAGATGAGTACATGGCTGTCGTAGATGGGATTAATGAAATGGACTCCCACCTTGATTGAAGATAAATAGGAAAAAGAATGGTGCTTTTGTGGTACTGTTCTTTTTTTCTTCCAGTGTTAAGTCGGTAAAGGATGTTAGCGGGAAATCGCTTATTTTTTTGGTATTTACTTGACACAATCGGGAAAGACAACATTTGTATTGAACATAGCGGCGAAACTGTCAAAAGGAGAGGGTTTAGACAGTGAAATGAAACTGACAGAGCCTTTGAATGTAATTTATCAGAGTGCAGAGGACGGTCTTGCCGATACAGTAAAGCCCCGGTTAGAACAGGCAGGAGCAGCGTGTGAGAAAATCTCGGTCATTGATGAAAAAATAAAATCACTTTCTATGATAGATGAACGCTTGGAAGAAGCTGTTATAAAGACAGGCGCAAGGCTGCTGATTTTAGACCCGATACAAGCCTATTTGGGCGGCGGTATGGACATGAACCGTGCGAATGAAGCAAGGGATATGACGAAGAAATTAGCGGCACTGGCAGAGAAATACCAGTGTGCGATTGTCCTTGTCGGTCACATGAACAAGGCGGCGGGAAATAAGGCAGCATATCGAGGAATGGGTTCTATTGATTTCTTTGCAGTCGCTAGAAGCGTTCTTCTAGTCGGCAGGGTTGAGGGAGAAGAAAATATAAGGGCTGTGGTGCAGATTAAAAACAACCTTGCGGCGTTCGGACACCCGAAAGCATTTGCACTGTCGGAGGACGGTTTTAGGTGGCTGGGGGATTATGAGATTACCGCTGATGAAGTGTTAGGCGGCATTGCCCCCAAAGCAAATAAAATGGAACAGGCGAAGCGTCTGCTTCGGGAACTGGCAGAAACAAACAACGCTATGCAGAGCAATGAGATTTTCAGTCTAGCAGACGAACAGGGCATATCGAAGCGAACACTGGAAAATGCGAAGAAAGAGTTAGGTGTCCGGGCGAAGCGGATAAACAACACATGGTATTGGGAACTGGATAAAATCAGACAGTGACGGAGAAAGGTAACAGCGCAACAATGCAGGGTATTAGAATTTTGCAGTCTTGGAATTGCGTTCTTGAAGATTGCAAGGTTGCAAAGATTATAGACATTGCAATGTTGCGCTGTTGGGAGAAAGCGGTACAGCGGCGGCAGAAAGGCGGCGAAAAGCCGCCCCGTCCGTTAGGACGGAAAGGTCTACGCTCCGCTTCGGTCGGTGCAGAGCAGACGTCCCCCGGACGTCTTGCACCCCCGGAGGGCGCAAAGGCACTTTTGATAGAGCGTAGCATGTCGAAAGTGCTTTTACGTTACTTTCGCAGAAAGTAACAAAGGCTATGCGCCGTATCCGGCGCTCATTACCCGATAGGGAGAAAGGGAAATTGATTGAAGCGGACTATCAGCGTTATGACAGGGAAAGGCTCTGTCAACCATAACAGCAGAAAATTCCACGCAAAGAACACTGACCCGGAGCGGAGCTGTCTGAATGTGGAATACTGCAACGAAAATATCAAAGACGTATACCACGAATTATTTGATGAAGCACTTGCCCGATACAATGAGAAGCAGACAAGAAATGACCGCATAATTGATGATTACTATGAGAAAATCTGTTCCGGCAAACAGGAGAAGCCATTCCATGAGATTATTTTGCAGATAGGCAACAAGGACGATATGGGGGCAAAGACAGAGGACGGACAGCTTGCGGCAAAAATACTTGATGAATATATGCAGGGCTTTCAGCGGCGCAATCCTACATTAAGAGTGTTTTCGGCGCATCTCCACATGGACGAAGCCACGCCACACCTGCATATAGATTTTATACCCCATACGACTGGAAGCAAGCGGGGGCTTGAAACAAGGGTGTCACTAAAAAAGGCACTGGCGGAACTTGGATTTAAGGGAGGCACAAGGAGCGAAACGGAACGCAATCAGTGGGTGGCGGCAGAGAAAGAACGTCTTGCGGAGATTATGCTACAGCATGATATTGAATGGGAGAAAAAAGGAACACATGAGAAGCATTTGTCGGTACTTGATTTTGAAAAGCAGGAACGGCAGAAAGAAGTTGCCGAACTGGAACAGACAATCTCCGGCAGTAAAGAGAAATTATCCGATATTCTTCATCAGCAGATAGCGGCAGGGCAGGAAACGGAACATATACGCAAAGAGGGCGAAGCGATCCAGCAGGAAGTATCGGAACTTACCGCTACAAATTTTCTGCTAAAAGAGCAGACGGAAACACTGACAGAGGACAAAGAAAAGCTGTTATCTGAAAATGAGAAGTTGGAGAAGCAGCAGAAAAAGTTACAGCAGGAAATTAACAAAATGGCGCAGTCAAAGGAAGTCATGGAGCGCAATATACACGCCTATGATGAAGATGTAAAATGGCAGTTGGCAGAGCCGGGGGCATTGATGAGTGCAAAGGCATACCGGGATAAAAAGGCTTTACCGCTTGTGGAGAAATTGAAAGAGGTCGTTAAAAATCTGACTATTAAATGCGTACAGCTTACGGAGCAAGGCAGGAAGCTGACCGCCAAAGTAGACGGACAACAAGTGCAGATTAGCCGCTTGACGGATAAGGTCATGGAGCAGAGCAACATCATAGACCGATTGCAGGAGAGAGTGTCTGATTTGGAGCGTTTGGAGCGTCATTTAGGAAGGGAACAGGTACAGTTGATAGTAGAGCGGTCAAAGGCATTAGAGCAGGCAGAGCGGACAAAGAAACGCCCAAAACGTGCCTTTGAAATGAGCCGATAGGAAAGGGGATTGATAGGATATGACGGATATGGAAAAGAAAGTAATGATACGGTTATGTGCTAAAATTGTGGCAGATACAGACCTTTATGAAACGGACAAGGAAGTGCAAAATCTGATAGACTGGGTATGCCTGTCGGAGCAGATAAAGGAAAACAATAATACAATCCGCAATCTGACCGGGGAATATAAAAAGATTGAGCCGGATTGCCGGGAGGGAGTGAGGGGGCAGTTGGAACGCATGAAAGAACTGTGCAAAGAACGCAATAATCTTTATGAGAAACAAAACGATTTGAAAGGGCAGAAATACAAAATAGAAAAATCGTTGGAACGATAAGAAATATGGGGCATGGTGGTTGCTATGCCCTATATTTTTGTGGCAAATAGAGAATGGGTATGATATAATCAAAAAAAAGAAAGTATGGAGGTATCCTATGACTATCCTTGAGCAAATAAGTCATGAAACAATGGTATTTATGCGTGGCAAATATCGTTTAGACGAAATCGGAGATGGCAAAGATGAATTGAAGTTTAAGCAGGGGCAAAAGACTATTGTCACAATATATATTCATGAAGATATATTTACTTTTCTAATTATTTTTGGCAAAAAAGAGCGTGACTGTTTTGAAATGCAGAAAAGCGAGTTTTCAAAATATGTGTGCGATTATTATGATAATTCAAAAACTTATCATGATGGAAAATGGATGTTTATTGATGTAAACACTTTGGAGCAATTACAAGAGGTCAAAAAACTCATATTAATTAAAAAGAAGCCTAATCGTAAGCCTTTTCCAAAGGAAAGTGCGTTATATTCCAAATGTGGTCAGCGCTGTGATTTGTGTGTTCATTATATTTATACAAGTGAAGAATTGCGAACGACTATGGAAGTGTCATTAAGTAAAATGTGGGGGCAAACAGATTGGAGTATGCGTTGCGAGGGATGCTACAGTGACAATTGCTACTGTAAAGACGATCCATGTAATGCGAAAGGGTGTGCGTCGAAGAAGGAATTATCAGAGTGCAGAGAGTGTGAGGAATTTCCATGTATAAAGGCAACATCTGCGGATTATCGCTCTATGATACATACGGAGGTTCATTATGCTGATGAGATAACTTGGGGAATTCTTCCATATGTTCCTATGCAATATGAAGATAAGTAAGCAATAGTAGCTTGGTTATTTGGAAGTGTGGGGAGTATGCATTTTCCTTAGTGATTGTTTAGACATGGTGCTAGCACCATGTAATAAGGGTGGATAAAGAGAAAAGTATTTTGGTGCCAAAACGGTGCCAAGAAATCATGCAAATAAAAATACGCCACACAAAAACAATGATTTTAAGCTGTTTTCCGCAATAAAAAGCATAGAAAATACCACAAAAAACATTATTCAAATACCGTGAGGGTGGTAGGACTGTAGGTTCTGGTAGGGTTGCTACTATCGTTGAGTAATCTTGAGATTAGAGCCAAATAATAAAAATAAGCACCGCAATCCTTTGAGAAATCAAGGGGTTGCGGTTTCTTAATGCCTGAAAATAATAGCGAACAAAAGAAAAAGCCACTTGCAGAAATATCATTGAAAATGGCTTGTGGCTCTAAAATGGCTCTAAAATAAATTCTTTGGCACACGTCCAAAGAAGAATTGTAATAGTATTTTATGTTGAAGAAGAAAAATTATGTATATATAAAATAAAGGGAACTCGCTCGTAGTTCCCTTGTTTGAAATACTATATTAGCGTTCCACTCGTGAACACTTTTCTTGTACTTGCATTCTGCGGGGCTCAGCGTCCACTGATGCGTTTTAGAGTGGCCACCTTGCGGAGCAAAACGGCCGCTCGTTTGACGGTAATTATCGTCTATTAATCATAATCGTGTAATGCTTGGTTGCCCTCTTTACGATAGAGTTCGCTGATATCTCATCGTTCATAATCATTGGCTTCCAGTTTTCCGGTGCCCTTTGAGAACAGATGATGGTACTTTTCTGTCTCTCTGACCTGCCCTCCAATAGTGCAAATAAAATCTTGATCTCTGCCTCATCTTCAATTGTGTGAAGAAGAAAATCATCCAATATCAAAATATCCTGTTTGAACAATCCAGCTATTTTCCGCTCGTATTTACCGTAATCCAGCTGCTTCTGTGATGAAAGACTTTCCAGCAGTTCCTCACAGTGGAAATATCCTACCCGGTAATCCATACACGCTTTTATGCCGATTGCCTTTGCCAGATAGGTTTTTCCAGTGTCAGATGCGCCCAGAATGCAAATGTTAAAACCTTTTGGAACAAATTCCAGTGTTGACAAGAGTTGCGGAATTCCAGGCGGCAAGTATTCCCTTTCCCTGGAATCCTTACAGTTCTCAATCTCTGCGGGGCATCCTATGAGCTTTGCCGAACGAAGACGGTTATTTATCCGTTTACTGATTTTATCCCTGTATTCAGGAGATATAAGCTCTGAGAGCAGCGTAAGGTGGTCCATCTCAAGGAATCCAGGAGAAGCGTAGAGCTTATCCAGTTCCGCTGCCATATTGGGCAGTCCCAGCTCGTTTAATTCATCCACAAGCGTATTCAGAAGGTTGCTTCCAGTGAGCATTACTGGGCACCTCCCCTCTGCCTGTCTGCCAGCTCCTTGCTGCGGCTTAAAAGCTTTGGAATCCATCGGTCCAACAGAAGTCACTGATTCTACAAAATATTTGCCTTGCATACAGCAGCCTCATTGGGGAATGCCCCTTTTTTTGTGACTTTACGAAGGCTTGAATTGACGGACTCTATGGCATTTGTCGTATACATAACCTTCCTGACGGCACTGCCATAATTATATAGCTGGGCTACATGCTGCCAGTTACGCACCCATACGTCCACGGCTCCTGGGTATTTTGCCCATGCCTGCTTAAAACGCTCAAATTCCGCTTCCGCCGCTTTCAGGCTGGGCGCCCCATATACCTTCTTTAGCTGCGCTGTATACGCCTTGTAATCCTTTGACGGTATGTATTTGATGGAATTGCGGATCAGGTGCACGATGCAGCGCTGCACCACAACATCCTGGAAGATGCTCCTTGCACCTTCTTCCAGGCCTGACACCCCATCCATACTGATAAACAGCACATCCTCCACGCCCCTGGCCCGGATCTCGTCAAAGATCTGCATCCAATAGTGCTTCCCTTCCGATTCCCCGATCCACAGCCCAAGCACGTCCTTTACGCCGTCTGCGTCATATCCAAGGACAACATAAACTGCGCAGTTTTTTGTTTCCATTTCCTTGCGGATGGTAATGTAAATACAATCAACAAAGAGGAACGTGTAGAACTTTTTCAGTGGGCGGTTCTGCCATTCTTCCGCTGTTGCGATTACCCTGTCCGTAATTGTTGAAATTGTCTCGTGGGAAATATCAAACCCATAGATATCTTCAACCGTATCGGCAATATCGCGCTGGCTCATTCCCCTTGCATACATGGACAGCACCTTGTCCTCGATTCCGCTTACATCTTTTGTCCGTTTGGGGATTGCCTTTGGTTTGAAGCTGCCCTCCCTGTCCCTGGGGACGGAAACGTCCATCTTCCCATATGCAGTATTGACAGACTTATGGGAATAACCATTACGCCTGTTCGTGGTATTCTTTTCCCCGCGCTCGTTGCTGCCATATCCCAGATGGGAGTCCATCTCCCCCTGGAGCATGGACTCAAACATGGGGCCGAAGATGTCTTTGATGGCATCCTGCATCTCTTCCCTTGTCTGTGGCTGGTATTCCTCCATGATTGCCTGTGCGATTGCGGCCCCTCTTGTGTTCTGTTTGTTCCTTCGTGCCATTAGTGCTGTACCCATCCTTTTCTTCATCCTTTCTTTGAGTGTAGCACACTTTATACAGAAAAATAAAGTGCGCAGTTAGATTTGTTGTATTTCTAACTTACACACTTTATTTTACACTCCCAGTTTATCTGAATCGCTATTGATTGTGCTTTATAAGATACTATACTTGAGAGCAAGCTAGAATTAGAGTCTGACTGACCATTTTTATTTCATTAGTAGCATATTTCAGCAAACGCTTGTCTGTAGATATAAAGTATTCACATCCGGCATATATAGCCGACGCGACATGGCAGGCATCTTTGAATTTCACTCCTGTCTGCATGATTTCTGCCGCTTTTGCTTCAATCATTATCTTGTGTTCGCCTCCTACATATGCGAACGTATTTTTATGGATAAAATCAAGAATAGTATTACGACGCATTTCAAAAGGATTGCAGCCGCATTCATAGCGCAGCAGATGTGATCAATTCAAGTTTTTTATCTTTTATAAGATGCTGAATGTACAGTTTGGACTGCGTCTCTAAAGCTATCTTTATTTGAGACTGGTCATCGTATGGTCTATTGTAGCAACACATGTCAAGATAGATTTTCATCTCAGCTCTCCTTACAAAATGCACAAGGTATTTATAATAAGTAGTATAACATGGAGATTTCGCTTTCTGCAAGGGAATTTCTCATGAGCCATCCTTTATCCTAAGAAATGTTAGATAAATTGTAACATCTTAATACTTTCTGAAAATTACGGAAACTCCTTGACAAACATCTTTACGGTGTCTATAATCCTGTTTAAAGTTCAAACAACAAATGATTATAGCACAAAGGCGTTGAAGAAGAGGAGTATGCATAAGTTCGTCCTGACAGAGAGAGTACCCGGTGAGACAGCAACAGGACCGTCTGTTTTACAGGCTGAGAGGTATTTAAGGATTGAGATGCAGAAGGTAGCTTCGGAGCCGGATAGCTGACCCTTTTGAGCAGGAAGCGTAGGTTATCCCGGAGTCGTTCCCGTTAAAGAATAAGATGAGAGGTATAGGAGTCTTTCTTCTATGCAGAATAAAGGTGGTACCGCGATTCGATTGATTCAATCGCCCTTTACACAGTAAAGGGCGGTTTTTTAATACCTTAAAAATTACAGCAGGTACATACGCCCTTAGGTGATACACTGACCAACAAAGAAAGAGAGGAAATGTACATGAGCCAGAATTTAGAGACGACCTACAATCCGAAAGAGATTGAACCTAAGTTATACCAGAAATGGTGCGACAACAATTATTTTCATGCGGAAGTAGACAGGAGCAGGAAACCATTTACCACGGTAATGCCTCCGCCGAATATCACAGGAAAGTTGCACATGGGCCATGCGCTTGACAATACCATGCAGGATATCATCATCCGTTACAAGCGGATGCAGGGATTTAACGCCCTGTGGGTGCCGGGGACAGACCACGCCGCCATTTCCACAGAAGTGAAGGTGACGAACCAGCTAAAGGAAGAAGGCATTGACAAGAAGGAGTTAGGACGGGAGAAGTTCCTTGAACGGACATGGCAGTGGAAGGAAGAGTATGCGGGAACCATTGAAGGGCAGCTGAAAAAATTAGGCGTTTCCTGCGACTGGGACCGGGAGCGGTTCACCATGGACGAGGGCTGCTCAAAAGCCGTAGAAGAGGTATTCATAAGTCTGTACGAAAAGGGATATATTTACAAAGGCTCCAGAATCATCAACTGGTGCCCAATCTGTAAGACAGCCCTGTCCGACGCAGAGGTGGAGCATGAAGAGCAGGATGGTTTCTTCTGGCATATCAAGTATCCAATCGTAGGGACGGATGAGTTCCTTGAGATTGCCACCACCCGACCGGAGACCATGCTTGGGGATACGGCAATCGCGGTGCATCCGGACGATGAGCGTTATCAGGGAATCGTCGGCAAGAAAGCATTATTGCCATTGGTGAATAGAGAAATCCCAATTGTGGCAGATTATTATGTAGACAAAGAATTTGGAACCGGAGCGGTTAAGATTACGCCGGCACATGACCCCAACGATTTCGAGGTTGGCAAACGCCATGGCCTTCCGGAAATCAATATCATGAACGACGATGCCACCATCAATGAGCAGGGCGGCAGATATGCCGGTATGGAGCGTTACGAGGCAAGAAAAGCGATTGTCAGTGATTTGGAGGAGCAGGGATATCTGGTGAAGGTCGTTCCTCATTCCCATAATGTAGGAACCCATGAGAGATGTAAGACGACGGTAGAGCCGCTAATCAAGCAGCAGTGGTTCGTGAAAATGGATGAACTGGCGAAGCCGGCCATCGAGGCCATTAAGAAGGGCGAGCTTAGATTCGTGCCGGAGCGGTTTGACAAGGTGTATCTGCGGTGGCTTGAGAATATCCGGGACTGGTGTATTTCACGGCAGATTTGGTGGGGACATAGGATTCCGGCGTACTATTGTGATGAGTGCGGCGAGATTGTAGTGTCAAGAGGAACTCCGGAAGTTTGTCCGAAATGCGGATGCAGGCATTTTACGCAGGATGAGGATACGTTGGATACCTGGTTTTCTTCTGCATTGTGGCCTTTTTCCACCCTTGGATGGCCCGAGCATACGGAGGATTTGGATTATTTTTACCCGACGGACGTGCTGGTTACGGGATATGACATCATATTCTTCTGGGTAGTGCGGATGGTATTTTCCGGGTATGCCCACACGGGCAAATCGCCGTTCCATACGGTATTCATCCATGGGCTGATTCGGGACTCGAAAGGCCGCAAGATGAGTAAGTCCCTGGGAAATGGCATTGACCCGTTGGAGATTATTGACCAGTACGGCGCCGACGCCCTGCGTATGACGGTGATGACAGGAAATGCGCCCGGCAACGATATGCGTTTCTACAACGAGCGGGTGGAGGCAAGCCGTAATTTTGCCAATAAGGTCTGGAATGCTTCCAGATTTATCCTGATGAACCTTGGGGATAAGGAATTGACGGAGCCTGTGGACTTTAAGCTCCGCCCGGGAGACCGTTGGATTTTGTCTAAGTGTAACAGCCTGATTCGGGAAGTGACCGAGAACATGGATAAGTTCGAGCTGGGGATCGCGCTGTCGAAGATATATGATTTCCTGTGGGATGAGTTCTGCGACTGGTATATTGAGATCGCTAAGTATCGGATCTATCATGCAGGGGAGGATGCCCAGAGCGCAAATGACGCGCTGTGGACGCTGAAAGAGGTGCTGAAGAAGTCTCTGAAGCTCTTACATCCTTATATGCCATTCGTTACCGAGGAGATTTACAGCAAACTTGTGCCGGAGGAAGAGTCCCTGATGATGTCAAAATGGCCTGTGTATGAGGAGAGGTATCATTTCCCGATAGCAGAGAATATTGTGGAGCATTACAAGGAGATTATCCGTGGAGTCCGTAATGTGCGTGCCGAAATGAATGTCCCTAATTCCCGCAAGGCGACGGTGTATGTTGTCTGTGAAGACCAGCAGTTATGCTCTGGGTTAGCGTTCCTGAATAAGTCGGCGGTAATGATGGCGGCGGCAAATGAATTCATTATCCAGAAGGATAAGTCGGGGATTGCAGACGATGCGGTATCTATCGTTGTCCCGGATGCGACGGTGTATGTTCCGTTGGAGGAGCTGATTGATTTTGCGCAGGAAATCGAGCGCCTGACGAAAGAGGAGACGAGGCTTTTAAAGGAAATCGCCCGGGCGGAGGGGATGCTTAGGAATGAGAAGTTCGTGAGCAAGGCCCCGGAGGCGAAGGTCAAAGAAGAGCGGGAGAAGCTTGAGAAGTATCGGCAGATGAAGGAACAGGTAAGCGAACGTCTTATGAGCTTGAAGGCAAAACGGGCATAGCCAAAAGATTGTTAAGGATGGGCTGCATGTGCCGCTTGCATGAAAGGGCGGCGCATGTGGCGGTGTGTTGCGTGAAATATGGTTTAGCAGTTTCTAAGGGGAGATTATGAAGAAGTTTGGCTCATTTCACAAACTGAAAAATATAAAAAAAGAAGATGTGAAGGCATACTGGAAAGCCAGGAAAGAGCGGCGGGAGAGGATTCTTGAGGAGAGACGTAACAGCGCATTTGCAAGGAAGATGAAGCCGGTATATCTGTTCATGAACCGGATTTCCCTGCTTCTGCACGCAGTTTTGGCGTGTGCCATTAATTTTATCATCGAGGCAATTTCCAGACATTCCGCTGTGGAGGCCTGGGAGTATATGACAGGGACGCCGCTGGTGTTCCTGTATAATGCTTTCATGATATTTGTCACATTTTCTGTGGTCTATCTGGTCAAGCGGAGGATGTTCGTGCGCATCATCATCAGTGTGCTGTGGCTAGCCCTTGGCGTAGCCAACGGATATATGCTGATGAAGCGTGTGACCCCCTTCAATGCGCAGGATTTCAAGGTGGCAAAAGATGGAATCACTTTGATTAACAATTATTTTAACGGGGTGGAGCTGGTAGGCCTTGCCGTCGGAATCGGAGCCGTCGTAATCTGGGTGATTTCCATGTGGCGCCGGGGAGGACAGTATAACGGTAAGGTCCGCCGCCTGTGGGCGGTGGCCGGCGTGGCTGTCTGGTTCGTGCTGTATGGGATTGTATCGGATTTGGCGGTAGAGAAACGAGTGGTATCCACTTATTTTGGAAATATTGCATTTGCCTATGAGGATTATGGGCTTCCCTATTGTTTTATGGCGAGTGTGTTCAACACCGGGATTACGGAGCCGAACGATTACAATAAGAAGACCATTACGGAGATCAGCAATAACCGGGAGATTACGAAGAGTGAGACGGGGCGCGCGAAAGACGATCTTCCGAATATCATTTTTATTCAGTTAGAGTCATATTTTGATGTGGCGGAAGCAGAATTTTTTACCACATCAGAGGATGCAAGCCCGAACCTCCGTCATATGTATGAGAATTTTTCTTCCGGTTATTTTAAGGTTCCGTCCATTGGGGCGGGAACTGCAAATACGGAGTTCGAGGTTCTGACGGGTATGAACCTCCGGTATTTCGGGCCTGGGGAGTATCCTTATAAGACGGTGCTCAAGAATCAGGTGAGTGAGAGCGCGGCGACGGCGCTTGCGGCCCTGGGGTACGGAACCCATGCGCTCCACAATAATGGGGGGAATTTCTACAGCCGGGCGAAGGTGTTCAATAATGTGGGATTTGACAGTTATACCAGCAAGGAATTTATGAATATCCTGCAGACAACAGAAAATGGATGGGCCAAGGATGATATCCTGATTCAGCATATTTTGGAGGCGATGGACACTACAGAAGGGCAGGATTTTGTGTTCGGAATCAGCGTCCAGGGACATGGAGACTACCCGGAAGAGAGGATTATCGAGAATCCGAAAATTCTGGTGGAAGGGATTGCGGATGAGGGAACGAAGAATAAATGGGAGTATTACGTCAATCAGGTCTATGAGATGGATCAGTTTGCCGGAAATCTGGTGAAGGCTATGGAAGAGCGGGGAGAGCCTACGGTGGTTGTGTTCTATGGCGACCATCTGCCGACAATGGGACTGAAGGCGGAGGACTTAAAGGGGCGTTATCTCTATAATACGAATTACGTGATTTGGGATAATATCGGGCTTCCTAAGGAGGACAGGAATATTCCTTCTTACCAGATTATGGCGGATGTGCTGGGGCGGTTGGATATCCATTCTGGCACGGTGTTCAATTATCATCAGGAGCGGCGCAAGACGAAGAATTACCTGGCGGATTTGGAGATTTTACAGTATGATATCCTCTATGGGGAGCAGTATGTGTATGACGGAAAGCCTCCGATTACCGAGGGGCATATGGTAATGGGCGTACGGGACGTGACGCTTCAGAATGTGATCCCCCATCTGGGGGATGGGTACAGCCTTTATGGGGAGAATTTTACCAAGTCCAGCAAGGTATTCGTCAATGGGGAGAAGCAGAAGAGTACGTTTTTGAATAATACGAGGATTGATTTGCCGGAGACGGAGTTTTCGGAAGGAGATGAGATTGTGGTCATCCAGATGGGGTCGAGCAATACGGTGTTCCGGAAATCGGATGTGTATCTGTATCAGGACGGGGAGCTTGCGGTTCAGGAAGGAACGGCGACGGATAAGGATAGGTCTTGGGTGGATCAGTTAGAAGAGGGAGAGTAAGAATGACATATCGGGAGGCAGTCAGATATATAGAGAAGATTCCTAAGTTCACGAAGAAGCACAGTCTGGAGCATACGAAGGAGTTTTTGAGGAGGCTTGGGAATCCTGCTTTAGACAGGAAGATTGTCCATGTGGCGGGAACCAATGGTAAGGGGTCTGTCTGTGCATACTTACAGGCGATTTTGATGGCGGAGGAGAAGAGGGTAGGATTTTTTACTTCTCCCCATCTTGTGTCTGTAAATGAGCGGATACGGGTGAATCATGTCCCGGTTGATGATGCAAGGTTTACTGAGGTCTTTCATGAAGTGCGAAAGGCTGCGGAGGAGATGGAACGAGAGGGATGGGGACATCCTTCTTATTTTGAGTTTTTGTTCGGTATGGGGATGAAGGCGTTCGCGGGGACGGATGTGGAGTATATTGTGCTGGAGACAGGCCTTGGCGGGAGGCTGGATGCAACAAACTCGGTGGAACGTCCGCTTCTTACGGTGATTACGTCCATAAGCCTTGACCATACGGAGATCCTGGGGGATACGATTGAGCAGATTGCCGCGGAGAAGGCGGGAATTATTAAGCGTGGGATTCCGGTGTTCTTTGACGGGAGCTGCCCGGCGGCTTCTGAGGTGATTCGCAGAATTGCATTTGAAAAAGGTGCGCCCTGTAGAGAAATATCGAATCATGCGTACGAAATTCAAGAAGTTACCAGAAAATATATTGCATTTTCCCGGGTGAATGCGTATGATAAAGATGTTATGATACATGTGCCGATGTGTGGGTGCTATCAGGCAATGAATGCTGAGATTGCCCTCTGCGCGGCGGAGTACCTGCTGGAAGGTGAACAGATTCATGAGGAACGCTGGCAGGAGGCGTTAGCTTCCCTCAGATGGGAAGGAAGGATGGAGCGCGTCGCCTTGCATCTGGTAGTTGACGGAGCGCATAATCCGGGAGCGGTGGAAGCGTTCGTGGAGAGCATGAAGGCTCTGGGAGCGGATTCCCAAGATGGTTCTGTGGTTCTGTTCTCGGCGGTCAGCGACAAGAATTATGAGCAGATGATTGAATGCCTGTGCAGCAATTTGGACGTGAATGCTTTTGTTGTGACAGAGGTGGAGGATGCAAGGCGGGTTCCTGCCGAAGAGCTTAGGCGGGTGTTTCAAAAGTATACCAAGAAGAAGGTCGTCTGTGAGGCGGATGTCTGTGAGGCGCTTCGTGCGGCAGAAGCACAGCGGACAGCGGACGGGGATGTCTATTGCCTTGGTTCTCTGTATCTGGCGGGCATGGTAAAGACGGCAATGCGGCAGAAGAAGTTTGGAATATAAGATGGGCGTATAAAGGAGGCATAGGTATTATGCTTGATTTTGAGGAAGAATTAAAGAAGTTCCAGCCGAGCCTGGAAGTGGAAGATATAGAGAAGGCAATCTATCAGGAGGATTTGACGGACATGACGGATATCCTGCGGGAAGTGATGGAACAGGCAAAGTAGAAGAAGGATTGAGGATCGCATATGGATTATACAACAAAGCTTTCCTACCAGTCCATGTACTGGTATAACGACGGATTGAAGAAAGCAAAGATTCGGGACTTGTCGGGTGCAATCACGTCTTTAAGGAAGAGTTTACAATATAACAGGGGAAATATTGCGTCCAGAAACCTGCTCGGCCTGGTCTATTATGGCAGGGGAGACGTGGTAGAGGCGTTAGTAGAGTGGATTCTGAGCAAGAATTTCCAGTCTCATGATAATATTGCAAATTATTACATACAGAAGATGCGTGAGACGGCGGGAGAGTTAGAGGCGATCAACCAGGCTGCGAAGCGGTACAACCAGTCGTTGGATTATTGCAGGCAGAATGGTGAGGATTTGGCAATCATCCAGCTTAAAAAGGCTGTGACGGTACATCCGTCTTATGTAAAGGCGCATCAGCTCCTTGCATTGATTTACATGCATACGGAGCAGTATACATTTGCAAGGCAGTCCATCCGGACGGCGTATAAGCTGGACACCACGGATGAATTTTCCCTGCGCTGTATGCACGAGCTGAACCAGATTCGGCGTGCAAGGAATGTCAAGATTAAGGAGAAGGAGAAGAAGGACAAGCATACCGTCACCTATAATCTGGGAAATGAGACGATTATCCAGCCGGTATCTAATAGTATCAAGGACAATGCGGGGCTGCACACAGTCCTGAATATTGCGCTGGGCCTGGTGGTAGGCGTCGCGGTCATGTGGTTCCTTATCATGCCGACCATCAACGCATCCCGCCAGGAGCGCTCGAACCGCCAGACGGTAGAGTTCAGCGACCAGATTGCCACCCAGACGGCGCAGATCAGCGCACTGAAAAAAGAACTGGAAGAATACCGTTCCACCAGTGAAGAGACCGAAAATGTACAGGCAACGGCAGCATCGACCCAGGAAAGCTATGAAATCGTCCTGAACATGGCGGCCCATTTCCGCGCAGACGATATGGGAGACTCGGCAATGGTGGAAGAATTGTTAAAAGTAACTCCGGATTCCCTTGGAACCGTAGGCAGGGAAAGCTACGACGAGATTACCGGCGAACTATTCCCCCGGGTATGTGCCAGCCTATACGGCACGTCACAGGAAAACTTTGAGGTCGCCAACTACACAGCCGCCGTTACGAACTTAGAGCAGGTGATGAAGATGGACGAAGGCTACGAAGAAGGCGCAGCCTTGCTGCTCCTCGCCCAATCCTACGAAAAAAGCGGCGACCAGAATCAGGCAAACCTCAAATACCAGAAGCTCGTCGAGAGCTACCCCGACACCGAAGCCGCTCAGACTGCAAAAGAAGCCTTAGACGCCCAGTCCGGTAACGGCAAGGACGGCGACGAAGGCGCAAACGACGGCGGCGGAAGCGGAGAAGACGGCGGGGACGCTGCCGATACAGGCGGAGAAGACGGCGAATAAGCTTGCCATAGTACACGAAGGAAAAGGATATGCAAAAACAGCATATCCTTTTTTCATACCAATTTTTGGCCAGAACCTTTGAGAAGGAGGATGAACATGAAATATCAGGTCCAGGAAAACTGCCTGACAGTCTTTTTACCCAATGAACTAGACCACCACAACGCCGAGGAAATCCGCAAGGAATCCGACCATTTAATCGAGCACAACCACATCCGCTACGTAGTCTTCGACTTCAAGGAAACGAACTTCATGGACAGCTCCGGAATCGGCGTAATCATGGGACGTTACAAACGCATTTACCTGCTTGGCGGCGAAGTATGCGCCGTCCACACCAATGAAAGAATGCGGAAAATATTAACTATGTCAGGAATCACGAAAATCATGCAGATATATGAGGAGGAAGAATAGATGGAACATACCAATGAGATGCAGTTAATCTTTGACAGCCGCTCATCCAACGAGTCATTTGCCCGGGTAACGGTCGCCGCGTTTATGACATCCTTAAATCCTACGGTGGAGGAAGTATCCGACGTAAAGACGGCGGTATCTGAGGCTGTGACCAACGCCGTTATCCACGGCTATGAAAATGAAGTACATAACATCTACATCCGATGCCGCACAGAGGGAAGGACGCTCTATCTGGAAATCGAGGACGAAGGCAAGGGAATCGAGGATGTGAAACAGGCGATGGAGCCGCTGTTCACCACGAAGCCGGAGCTTGATCGCTCCGGGATGGGATTTTCCTTTATGGAAGCCTTCATGGACCGCTTAGAGGTCTTGTCGGCTCCGGGAAAGGGAACTACCGTAAAGATGGAAAAAACAATCGGAAAAGGACGCAGACTATGGACCACACAATCGCTTTGATTCAAAAATCTCACGAAGGGGATGAAGAAGCGAGAGCACAGCTGGTAGAGGAAAACACAGGGCTTGTCTGGTGTATCGTCAAACGGTTCTACAACCGGGGCGTGGAGGCGGAGGATTTGTTCCAGGTGGGCAGTATCGGCCTGCTGAAAGCAATCGACAAGTTCGATCTGTCCTTTGACGTTAAATTTTCTACCTATGCGGTTCCTATGATTTCCGGGGAAATCAAGCGTTTCCTGAGGGACGACGGGATGATTAAGGTGAGCCGCTCGTTAAAGGAGCTTGCCTACAAAGCCTATCTCTGTCAGGAGCGGCTTCAGGAAAAATGGGGCAGGGACCCGACGGTGGCGGAGATAGCACAGGAGCTTGGAGTCGAGACGGAGGAACTCACACAGGCTTTAGATGCCAGCGGGGATATTGAATCTCTGCACAAACCCATTTACCAGAAAGAGGGACAGGAAGTAAGGCTGATGGATAAGCTTCCTGAGAAGGAGGGAGAAGAAGAGCAGATTTTGAACCATTTGCTGTTGAAGCAGTTATTGGCATACCTGAATAAAGAGGAGC
Source organism: Lachnospiraceae bacterium (assembly GCA_910574885.1). GTDB lineage: Bacteria > Bacillota > Clostridia > Lachnospirales > Lachnospiraceae > Sporofaciens. The sequence continues at coordinate 72,949 of CAJTDD010000008.1, forward strand.
GGCGGCTGATTTATCTTAGGTATTTTGCAAACCAGACTCAGACGCAGGTAGGGGATACCCTTGGCATATCCCAGGTTCAGGTGTCCAGAATGGAAAAGAAAATTTTAAAAAATTTGAGAGAACGAATATAACAGGCATACCATGAATATTTTTCTTGAAAATATCCATACTAATCCGCAAAAGGAATAAAGAAGGTGGAAAGTATGGAGAATGCAAGAAGAAAACTCAGGGTATGCCTGATTTGCGTCGTGATGGCGGCGGTGGTGATTGGGCTGATTTACTATTTTAATGATATGAGAGACCATGGAAAGCTCAATGAAGGGACGCTGGTTAAGAATGTCATGCATTTGAATGAAGAGAATTGGCATGGAATCGGATCTGAGACAGACGGTATGTATGAAAACGGCGTACCGGAAAGCAGGGCGTAGGAATGGCAAATGAGACAGTATACATCAAAGTGGACAAGAACGTGGAGGTCACGAAACCGGAGGTTACGCTTGGGGATGTGATTCAGATGGAGTGTCCCAACCCGTCGGTTGTTCCCAGGCTTAAAAGCCTGAAATTGCTCACATTTCATCACACGGACGATAAGCATCAGAACCGTGTTGCCATTTCAATCCTGAAGGTGATAGAGCGTATCCATGAGGAATGTCCGAATGTTGACGTGCAGAATCTTGGGGAGACGGATTTCATTGTGACTTACGAGGAACAGCAGACGGCAGGCGGCGCGGTGCATTACACAAAACTGGCGGCTGTCGTCATTATCAGTTTCATGGGCGCGGCGTTTTCGATTATGGCGTTCAACAATGACGTTGATACGACGAAATTATTTTCCCAAATCTACGAACTCCTGACAGGGCAGAAGTCGGACGGGTTCACGATTTTGGAGCTGACGTACTGCATTGGGCTGGTGATAGGAATCCTGACCTTCTTCAACCATTTCGGCAAGAAGAAGTTCACGGTAGACCCTACGCCGATGGAGATTGAGATGCGTCTATATGAAAATGATATCCAGACCACCCTGATTGAAACGTATTCCAGAAAGGAGAAGGAGCTGGATGTGGGCACAGGTTCTAATGGCGGTCATCGGACTTAGCGCAGGTATGGTTGTTGCGGGAGGGCTTTTCTCGTTCATCAGCGAGCTTGGAGTGGTATCGGATTTTGCCGACAGGACGCACACCGGGGAGCATATCCTGCTTTACGAAAACAGTGTGGCTCTTGGGGGAATTCTTGGTAATATTTTCTTTATCTATGGAATTCGGATTCCTTTCGGGGCGTGGCTTCTGCCAGTGTTCGGGCTGTTCGGCGGTATTTTTGTCGGATGCTGGTCCATGGCTCTGGCGGAGATTCTGAATGTATTTCCCATTTTTGTGCGCAGGGTAAAACTGCTGCGGGGGATACAATATCTGATTCTTGGGGTTGCGGTTGGAAAAGGCGTGGGGGCGTTAATCTTCTTTTTTAACCGCTTTTAAAAGACGGAGAAAATAAGGATGCAGGGAGGAGAGGAAAATGGATAAACAGAAACAACAGCAGGCATATGAAAATTATGTCAAGAAGAAAACGCCGGTGCATAACCTGCCGATGAATATGGCGAAGGCGTTTGTGGCAGGGGGAGTGATCTGTACTGTGGGACAGGCAATCCTGAACTATTGCGGGAAGCTTGGGTTTGATAAGGATGTGAGCGGCGGGTGGACGTCTATGATCCTGGTGATTTTAAGCGTCGTCCTGACTGGGTTCAATATTTATCCCCGTATTGCGAAATGGGGCGGCGCGGGGACGTTGGTTCCGATTACGGGATTTGCCAATTCGGTTGCGGCCCCGGCGATTGAGTATAAGAAGGAAGGGCAGGTCATGGGAATTGGGTGTAAGATTTTTACGATTGCAGGGCCCGTGATACTGTATGGGATATTCACCAGCTGGGTTTTAGGGTTCGGGTACTGGATTTTGAAAATCAGCGGGATTATTTGAGAGAAAAGGCAGGTAGGGATGAATGGTTAAGGGATTGCAAAGTATTGCATTTAGAGAGTCCCCGTATCTGGTGAGCAGTGCGTCGGTGGCGGGGAAGAAGGAGGGAGAGGGCCCTCTGGGGAAGATGTTCGATATGGTAGAGCAGGAGAATCTGTTCGGGGAAAATACATGGGAAGAGGCGGAAAGTACCATGCAGAAGGAGGCGTGTCTTCTGGCGATGGGGAAGGCCCATGTGGAGGCGTCGGAGGTAAGGTATCTGTTTGGCGGAGACCTTCTCCGTCAGGGGGTAGCGACTTCTATGGGCGTGGAGGAGCTGGGGATACCGATGTTCGGGCTGTTCGGAGCGTGTTCTACGTCGGGGGAAGCCCTTGCCCTCGCGGCTATGAGCGTGGCGGCAGGGTATGGGGATTATATGCTTGCCGTTACATCCAGCCATTTCGGGAGTGCGGAGAAAGAGTTCCGGTTTCCCCTGGGATATGCGAACCAAAGACCATTATCCGCCCAGTGGACGGTTACGGGAAGCGGCGCATTCCTGGTAGGGACAAGAAGAAGCCATGTGAGGATTACGGGCGTGACCGTGGGGAAGATTGTGGATTATGGACTGAAGGATTCCCAGAACATGGGGGCGTGTATGGCTCCTGCCGCGTGTGATACGATTATACGGAATCTAGAGGATTTCGGGAGGACTGCAGATGATTATAACCGGATTGTGACTGGGGATTTGGGATATGTGGGGCAGAGCATCCTGTTTGATTTGATGCGTGGGAAGGGATACGATATTAAGAAGAACCACATGGATTGCGGGATGACCATATTTGACCAGGTGTCTCAGGATACCCATGCGGGAGGGAGCGGGTGCGGATGTGCCGCGACCACGTTGTCGGCGTATATTTTGCCTAAGCTGAACCGCGGGGAGTGGAAACGGGTTCTGTTCGTGCCGACAGGGGCGTTGATGTCAACGGTGAGTTACAATGAAGGATCCAGCGTACCAGGAATCGCCCACGGGATTGTGTTGGAGCATTGTTAGAGGAGAAAGGCAAATGCGAAGCATTTTTAGAATGCCTTTCTCCGACCTGCCGCCGAGGCAGAGCCGAGGGGGCGCTACCTTGTTAGAGGCAGAACGCAAATGCGAAGCATTTTTAGAATGCCTTTCTCCGACCTGCCGCCGAGGCAGAGCCGAGGGGGCGCTACCTTGTTAGAGGCAGAACGCAAATGCGAAGCATTTCTGGAAGATAAGGAGTGAAGTTATGGATTATATCAATGCATTTTGGGTTGGGGGCGTCATCTGTGCTTTCGTGCAGATTCTCCTTGACCGGACAAAGCTGATGCCGGGGCGCGTCATGGTGCTTCTGGTATGCGGCGGAGCAGTGCTTGGGGCGCTGCATATCTATCAGCCGTTTCAGGATTTCGCAGGCGCAGGCGCAAGCGTGCCGCTGACCGGATTCGGCAACCTTTTGTGGAAGGGAGTCAAGGAGGCTGTAGACAAAGAAGGATTCATTGGAATCTTTATGGGCGGTTTTAAGGCGAGTGCAGTCGGGATATCCGCAGCCCTTGTGTTCAGCTACCTTGCATCCCTTGTATTTGAACCCAAAATGAAGAAGTAGCTGTTAAGATTTGCTAAGGTTCATTCGGAATCATAAAAAAAGTAGTTGTTTTCTTTTTATATAGATGGTAATGTAAAAGAGAACGTCGGGAAACAACAGTTACCAATACCTGATATAGGGAGGAAAACAATGAATTATTTAGATATTATCATACCATTTGTGGGCGGGCTTGGAATGTTTATTTATGGTATGCAGATTATGGCGCAAGGTCTGGAAAATGCCGCCGGCAACAAGATGAAGTCTCTGCTGGAAGTCCTGACCAAGAATAAGCTGATGGGCGTACTTTTGGGGGCTGTGATTACAGCCGTTATCCAGAGTTCATCTGCAACTACCGTCATGGTAGTCGGATTTGTCAATGCTGGAATCATGAACCTGACTCAGGCAATGGGCGTTATCATGGGCGCCAATATCGGTACGACTGTGACTGGATGGTTAGTGTCTGCGGTAGAATGGGCGAAATTCCTAAGCCCTTCCAAGTTAGCGCCTATTGCGGTCATGCTCGGAGTCATTATTATGCTGACGGGAAAGCGCCGCTCTTCCAAGGAAGTTGCCAGTATCATCGTCGGCTTCGGACTGCTTTTTATCGGTATCACAACCATGTCTTCGGCAGTATCGCCTTTGCAGGAGTCGGAGAGCTTCTGTAATATATTTGTTACCCTTGGGGATAATCCGCTTTTGGGAATCCTTGCCGGTGCTTTCGTGACAGCCGTTATCCAGAGTTCATCTGCATCTGTGGGTATTCTGCAGAGCCTTGCGGCGGCGGGGCTGGTTCCGTTCAGCGCGGCAGTTTACATTATCATGGGACAGAACATCGGTACTTGTGTTACGGCAATCCTGTCAAGCCTTGGGGCGAAGAAGAATGCCAAGACGGCGGCGCTTATGCACCTGTTGTTCAACGTCATTGGTACGGTGCTGTTCAGCGCGGTTGCGATTATTTACTATGAGTTCGTGAATCCGCAGATTGGATTCGGCTATATTACACAGACGCAGATTAGTATGGTGCATACGGCGTTCAATATCGGTACGACCGTACTGCTGTTTCCTGTGTCCGGATGGATTATCAAGCTGGCGAAGAAAATCGGCAGAGTGGACGAGGATGCACAGGACAAGGGTATCGTGCTTCTGGACGACCGTATCTTAGAGACGCCTGTAATCGCGTTGCAGTCTACGGTCAAGGAAGTGGCCCGGATGGCACAGATTGTAGAGGATTCCCTGATGGTGGCAAAAGACGTGCTGTTTACGCTGAAAGAGGAGGATATTCGTTTCCTGAAAGAAGAAGAGACGACGGTGGACAAGTTAAGCGCGGGAATCACAGAGTATGCGATTAAGTTAAGCTCCCTGCAAGTCAGTGAGAAAGAGCATCAGGACGTGGCCCATCTTTTGCAGATGGTTTCGGATGTGGAGCGTATCAGTGATTATTGTGAGAATATTTCCGAATTTGCAGAGACGCTTCATGAGAAGAAGGTTTCCTTCTCGGAGGTGGGAACCAGACAGTTGAAGGAAATGTTCGATGTGTGTACGGACAGTTACCGGTATGCATTTGAAGCATTTGTGGAGCAGAACAAAGAGAAGGCGCTTATGGTCATTGAGAAGGAGACGCAGGCGGACGACTTGGAGATTTCTCTCAGGAGCAAGCATATCAAACGCCTGGCGAATAACCAGTGCAATACGGAGGCGGGAATCGTGTTCCTGGACACGCTGGTCTGTCTGGAGCGTATTTCAGACCATGCGCGCAATATTGCGGAGGAGGTTCTTGAGAACTGAGGAGAATTATTCTTTTTTGGTTTCGAGAAAAATCCGCATCTGGTCTTTGCTGATGCGCTCCCAGTTGTCGCGGTCTGCCTCGTACTGCTCATTCATCCATGTAAGGGCGTTGGCAAGCCCTTCCTGGGTGAAGGGAAATTCTTTTTTCTCCTTCTGCTCTTCGGGGGTAGCCTCGAAACACCAGGGTTCGGGATACAAGTATGCCGTCAGTATATCGTCTGATGTCGTCAGATAATAACGCATACCGCAATGAGAGCCGGAAAACGGCTCTTTTTTTAATGCCTTCAAGGAAAGGCCGAGAGTTGGAATCATAGGGATTACCTCGCTATATAGATATGTTTATATTATAATACTGGTGGATGAAGAAACGCAAGGGAAGAAATAATAAAAATATAGAACAAATGTTCGTTAATGCTCTTGACATAATTGAGGAAGCATGTTAGTATAAATAAAAAGTAGAAGTGTATTGAGCGGATACAGGCTATTGGCCAGTGGCGAATAGCGTAACAGGAGGTGGACAAAAGGTGTATACGGCAATTGAATTATCCAAATATATTGTCTCTAAGTGTGTTGATGAATATTGTCCGATTAGTAATCTGCAGCTGCAGAAGATTTTATATTATATACAAAAGACATACCTACGGCGTGAAGATATGGCATTTCCTGATTATATAGAAGCGTGGCAGTTTGGCCCGGTGGTTCCAAATGTGTACTATTATTTTTGTGGATTTGGGGCTATGCCGATTACGGCATCTTACAATATTTTTATTGAACCAGAGGATGCAGAGATTATAGATAAGATTGTAGAGGAAAAGAGGAAACTTGAGCCTTGGGATTTAGTGGCTGAGACACATAAACCAGACGGGGCATGGAGCAGAACCTATAAGGATGGGGAAGGGAACCGTAAACCGATTCCCAAAGAGTTAATTAAGACAGCGGGGTAGGAATTTGGATATTGTTAAGGAAGAGCGGCAGCGTAATGAATTTCGGGATTTATTATTTAGTCTTGCTGATTCGCAGAAGATTTTACAAAGTTCGTCTGAACGGGTAGAGATATATACCTTAATGGACGCAGTCCACCCGCCCCGCAAGGGGCAAGCATTACGGTGTGCCCTTGGGTATAAGCAGTTGGAAGGGCTCTATTATTCGGTGAATCCGAAAGAAGCTTTCCGGCATTATTATTCCGATATTTTTTCAGTTCTTTCCCGGATACAACAGGGGGATCAGCCAGGGAGTATTGACGTATTGGGACAGAATTTGATGGAATTGAGAAAAAGATACAAACCGGTAAATTATGATTCGGATAATAAATTAATTGATATCAGCGATAACATCAGGAAATTATACGACCATGTGAGTTTGGACATTGTCTACGGGTTATTCTATTATATCGATAGGGTAGTCCGTGAGAAGAAGGAGCATCGCTTATTCCCATTTATTTGGGTGAATGTGATATGGATGGTATTGATTGCTTTGACAGTTGGCGCATGGCTGTTTGGATTGGTGGAGAAAAGGAATATGGGGATATGATGTCGCCTTTGGCAGAACAGGATGTTTCTGCCGGAGGCGTTTTTGTATTTAGAACGCTTTAATTAATTGTCGAATTTTGCCGGATTTTATTGAATTTACTTCTTTTCTGTGATAAATTAACTTTCATATAGTTTCCAGAATTTGGTAATTTTTTTAAGGTCGGGAGATGAATATGGTACGAGAATATTTAGGACAGAGCGTGTACGAAGCGTTTCAGGAGCGAATTCGGTTTATCTTTGAGGAATTTGACAATATTTATGTCTCTTTTTCCGGCGGCAAGGACAGTGGACTTCTTTTGAACCTCGTGCTGGATTTTCAGCAGAAATATGCCCCAAAGAAGAGAGTCGGCGTGTTCCATCAGGATTTTGAGGCGCAGTATACGGTGACGTCAGAATACGTGGAGCGCACATTTGAGAGGATCAAGGAACAAGTGGAGCCGTACTGGGTGTGCCTTCCGATGGCTACCCGTACGGCTCTCAGCAGTTATGAAATGTACTGGTATCCGTGGGACGACAAGAAGGAGGAGCTGTGGGTCAGGAAGATGCCCAAAAAGAAATATGTGGTCAATTTAAGCAACAACCCGATTACCACATACCGCTACCGGATGCATCAGGAGGATTTGGCGAAGCAGTTCGGCAGGTGGTACAGGATTTCCCACGGCAATCGGAAGACGGTGTGCCTGCTGGGAATCCGGGCGGACGAATCTTTGCAGCGGTACAGCGGCTTCTTGAATAAGAAGTTTGGCTATAAGGGAAAATGCTGGATTACGAAGTATTTTAAGGATTTTTGGTGTGCGTCGCCCCTTTATGACTGGACAATCCAGGATGTCTGGCATGCCAATTATATATTTGATTATGATTATAACCACCTGTACGACCTCTACTATAAGGCAGGGCTGAAGGTTTCGCAGATGCGGGTGGCATCGCCTTTCAATGATTATTCAAAGGATTCTCTGAATCTTTACCGGGTGATTGACCCGGAAATCTGGGTGAGGCTTGTAGGAAGGGTGAAAGGGGCGAACTTTGGGGCTATTTACGGAAAGACGAAGGCGTTGGGCTACCGGAATATTACGCTGCCCGAGGGCCATACCTGGAAGTCCTATACCATGTTCCTTCTGGATACGCTTCCCATCCGTCTGCGAAACAACTATGTTAAGAAGTTTAATACTTCCATTAAATTCTGGCATGAAACGGGAGGCGGTTTGGATGAGGAGGTCATACAGGAGTTAGAGGAGCACGGTTATCAGATTAAACGGAACGGTGTCTCCAACTATACTCTCAGTAAAAAGTCCCGAATTGTTTTCATGGGAAAGATTCCGGATGATACGGACGACATCAAATCTACCAGGGATATTCCCAGCTGGAAGCGGATGTGCTGCTGTATCCTGAAAAATGACCATATCTGCCGTTCGATGGGATTCGGGATGACAAGGGAGCAGCAGAGGAGGATTGATGCGATACGGCATAAATATAAGAGTGTGGAGGAAATGAGTTATGGAGTATAGAAGCCCTGCGTATCGTGTGATAGCGGTTCCGGTGGAAAAGGTGGTTCCCAATTCCTACAATCCCAATACGGTTGCGCCGCCAGAGATGAAGCTGCTCTATGAGAGCATCAAGAACGACGGGTATACGATGCCTGTGGTCTGTTATTACAATAAATCGGACGATAAGTATATCATTGTGGACGGATTCCATCGCTATCGGATTATGCTGGAGCATCCGGATATTTATGAGCGGGAGAAGGGACTGCTTCCAGTGTCTGTAATCGACAAGCCGTTGGAGCAGCGGATTGCCAGTACAATCCGGCATAACCGGGCGAGAGGGAACCATGATGTAGACCTGATGGGGAATATTGTGAAGGAGCTTCACGAACTGGGACGTTCGGATGCATGGATATCGAGACATCTGGGAATGGACAGGGATGAAATTCTGAGGCTCAAGCAGATTACGGGGCTTGCGGCATTGTTCCGGGATGTGAAGTTCGGGCAGGCTTGGAGGCCTTCGGAAGAGGAAGAAGAGTGATGCGTAATGTGATTATAAATAGTTTATAGAAGAGGGGCTGATAAAGCCCCTCTTCTATAAAATAGCAGTATTTTAATCCTTTAGCCGGAATGTTCCTACCAGATCTTTCATAAGCTGCGACTGGTTGGATAATTCCTGACTGGCTGCAGCACTCTCTTCTGCGGTTGCGGAATTGGTCTGCACAACGTTGGAAATCTGGTCAATACCCAGCGTAATCTGGGCGATTGCCTCTGCCTGATTGCCGCTAGCCTCAGCAATCTGACTGATGATGCCGGCAACCTCCTCGACTCCTTTTACTGTGTTCATTAAGGAAGCGGCAGTCTCATCGGCAATCAAGGTTCCGTTTTCTACGGCTCTTAATGAATTTTCAATGAGGGCGGAGGTATTCTGGGACGCTTCTGCGCTCTTGCCCGCCAGATTGCGGACTTCATCAGCCACAACTGCGAAGCCTTTTCCCGCTTCGCCGGCACGCGCCGCTTCTACGGCGGCGTTCAATGCAAGAATATTGGTCTGGAAAGCGATATCCTCGATGGTCTTAATAATCTTGCCGATTTCGTCCGAGCAGGCGCTGATATTGTTCATTGCCTGAATCATTTCCTGCATCTTCTGATTGCTTTTTTGCATCTCGTTTCCTACATTGCCTGCCATATCGTTTGCATTATGTGCATATTCGGCATTCTGCTGAACATTCTGTGAAATCTCGTTAATGGAGGCAGAAAGTTCCTCGACAGAACTTGCCTGTTCGGTAGCGCCCTGAGAAAGAGCCTGCGCGCCGTCGGATACCTGGTTGGAACCACTTGCAACCTGAGAGGAACTCTGACTGATCTGCAGGATGGTATGATTGAGCTTTTCGGCGATTGCGCGGAAGGAAACCAGAAGAGGCTTGAATCCGCCAATGTATTCCTCTTCACAGATGGAATCTACAGTAAAATCCCCGGAAGCCATACGGGCAAGGAATTTATTCTCATCATCAATAATGACCTGAAGCTTGCGTATCAGCTCACGCATCTGTTTGGAAAGAATTCCCAATTCATCCTTGGAGGTATAGGATATCTCTACATCCAGATCTCCCTGCGCTATTCTCGAGGCAGCGCGCTCAATTTCGAGGATTGGGTATTTGATTCCGCGTATGATTATCACAAAGAAGTAGGTGCCAATCAGATATATGACCACCATCACGCTAATCTGAAGAATTATTGCATCTCTGTAAAGAGTTGAGCTTGCGTCGGTTTCTTTCTGGCTTCCGTCTTCCGTATAGTTGATGATATCATCCAAAGCTCCGTTCAGGGATATGTACAGGTCTACACATTCCCCCTCTAAAATTGCGCGGGCTCCATCTATATCGCCCTGTGTTGCCAACGTCATCAGACGGTCGTCGGCCTCGCTGTACTTAGTCCAGTATTCAAAGGCCGTATCGTATAATGCCTTTTCTTCTCCGGTAATCAGTTCTTCGTATTTTGCAAAAAGCGAATCCATTTCGCCCTTCTCTTTTTCTACATATTGAAGGCTTGTTTCGGTTACTTTGTCGGAAAGGGCTGTGAGATATCTTAATTCATTAAGACGGATGTTAGAGAGTGTTCCGGTCATGTCCCGCGCCATGTCTATGCGGGGAAGCCATTCTGTTGAGATATTGCTGTTCTCGTGATTTAATTTTCCCATTAAGAAGAATGAGATGCCTCCGATAATGAGCATACCGCTTAACGCAATTACAATGAGAATATAGAGTTTCAGGCTGATTTTCAGGTTTTTAATGCGTGCTGCCATGTAGTGTTTTCTCCTTTCATTTCCACAGTCTTTTTTCATTTGGCATATGAGCAAAACTCCATAATTTATATCGGCATAATAATATAAGCTGATAAGGATTTGTGTTACGATTTTTTGCTGTACAAACCAGGGGAAATTGAGTATATTATAGGTAATGGGAATCGAATGGAATCACGAAAGGGAGGAATAAAAAATGCGAAAGTCACAGAATTTCCAATGGAACGCTATTTCACTGGGCGCTTGTTATTACCCGGAGCATTGGGACAGGAGCCTATGGGAGGAAGACCTTGAGCGGATGAAATCTGCCGGAATCAAGACAATCCGGATTGGGGAGTTTGCGTGGAGCAAGGTAGAACCAAGGGAAGGAGAATATACTTACGAATTTTTCGACGGTTTCTTAGAGGCAGCATGCAAGGCGGGTATGAAGGTAATCTTCGGAACGCCGACTGCAACGCCTCCGGCATGGCTGACAGAGAAATATCCGGAAGTCCTGAACTGCCGGATGGACGGTGTCAAGTTCCGTCATGGCATGCGCAGGCACTACAACTATAATTCACAGGTATACCGGGAGCTAAGCGCGCGGATTGTGGAGAAATTTGCAGGGCATTATGCATCTCATCCAAGCGTTATTGGATGGCAGATTGACAATGAGATTAACTGTGAGGTGGACGTGTTCTATTCAGAGAGCGATACGCTGGCGTTTCGCGAATATCTGAAAAGCAAATACGAAACTTTGGAGAACCTGAACCGGGAGCTGGGGATGATTTTCTGGAATCAGGAATATACGGATTGGAATGAGGTCTATGTGCCGCGTACCACAATCCATAATTCCTCGAACCCCCATCTGACCCTTGAATATTACAAGTTTGTCTCCGGGAGCGCCATCGCATTTTGCCGAATGCAGAGCGATATTATCCGGAAATATATAAAGAAAGGGGATTTTATCACGACCAACGGCATGTTCAACCATCTTGATAACCACAGGATGATGGATGAGGCCTTAGATGTCTATACCTATGATTCTTATCCGAATTTTGCATATTGCCTTGAGGAAGACCCGTTACATAGTACGGGACTTAACGACAGGAAATGGAGCAATCACCTGTCAAGGGTGCGTTCCGTCTGCCCGCATTTTGGGATTATGGAGCAGCAGTCCGGGGCAAATGGATGGAATACAAGGATGGAAGCTCCTGCGCCTAAGCCTGGGCAGATGACGCTCTGGGCGATGCAGAGTATCGCTCATGGAGCGGATTATGTTAGTTTCTTCCGCTGGCGTACCTGTACGATAGGGACGGAGATTTACTGGCATGGGATTCTGGACTATGATAACCGGGATAACCGGAAACTTAGGGAAGTCGCAGAACTTTCTAACCAGATACAATCCATCAAAGATTTGGCGGGGGCCAAGTACCGGGCGAGCTTCGGAGTCTTGGAGGATTATGACAACCTCTGGGATGCAGACGTGGATGTATGGCACAGACGGTTGGAGAAGGCGAGCAAAAAGGAGATTTTTGCCGCGTCTCAGTTGAGCCATACGCCGATGGACTATGTGTTGTTATCAGATGATACGGAGTATGAGGATCTGAAGAATTATCCGGTTTTGTTCTATCCTCATGGGCTGATTTTGACGGAGAAAAGAGCGGCGCTTTTGAAAATGTATGTAGAGAAGGGTGGATGCCTGATTATTGGCGCACGTACCGGGCAGAAGGAAGTACATGGCAGGTGTGTGATGGCGCCGATGCCAGGGCTTCTTTCAGAGCTTACGGGAACGGCGGTAGAGGAATTTACCTTTGTAGGGGCTTTAGACGGAACGGTCTGTATGGATTGGCAGGGAGAGCAGTTTGACACAGGGATATTTAACGATGTTTTGGAAAATGTGAGTGAGGATGTGGAGGTCCTTGCCCGGTATTCGTCTAACTATTATGCAGGGAAACCGGCGCTTACAAAGCGGGCAGTGGGCGAAGGGAAAGCGCTTCATTTCGGCGGGACATTTACCCGGGAGACTGTGGAGGCTATGCTTAGGTATGTGGGTGTGAGGAACCCTTATGAGAGCAAGCTTGAACTGCCAAAGGAATGTGAACTGTGCGTCCGGGAGAAGGAGGCAGCGCAGTATTTCTTCATATTGAATTACTCGGCAAAGGAGCAGGAGATTGTGTTTAGGCAGGAAATGACGGATGTGTATTCCGGGGCGAAAGTGCAAGGGACGATAAAGGTGAAAGGGTATGGAGTTGTCGTGCTGAAATCCTTTTGAACCTGACATCATATTATGGTACGCCATAAGCAAGAGAGGGAGTTAAAATATGGTCTGTGCCTTTTTCGGAAAAGCAAAAGACAGTAGGGATGTCTTTGACCGTTTGGCAATTTCAGAGGCGGAGGGATATTTACAACACTTGAATAAGCACGAAGTAATCTATCTGGACTGTAGTGAAGTGCCGAAAGGATGCTGTGACTATAGAAGCTACATTTCAAGAATTGAAGAAGGAATTTGCCGAGATTTGGCAGAAAACTATCCGGAGCTGGAACTGAATTAGGGGAAGGCCTTATGGGATCAGGCAACTAAGATTCGATTTGGGGAATATTTTGGTTTCCTAAAATCGGAGGTGGATCTCCTTTATGAAAGATATCAGGCTAACAGCGGATGCATTGGTGACAAAGAATCAGATTTATTCTGCTATGGTAGTTTATGGATTGCTTACTTATGAGAATGGGGAAGTGTTTATTCCTAATAAAGAATTGATGCTGAAAGCAACGCTGGAACAAGATACAGGGACGATGTCCGAGATTCTGCAGTTTGTGCATAATACGGAAACGCCGATTCTGTCATATAATCATGAGACGGAGTTAGCCGCAGTGGTGAATTTGGTTTATCTTTCAGCTCGTGATAAATACAGGGTAGAAAAGGAAAAAGGCTATCTGTTACGGTTCGAGGGAAAACTTGGTGAATTGCCGCAATATACAGGACGGGTTCTTGCTGTAGGAATCGGATATCAAAGAGATACGAAAGAACATTCTTGTGAGGTGGAGATATTACGATGATATTTTTAGGTGCAGAGTGCATGGAGTGAAGAAATATAGCTGGGGGAATGTAGGAGTGTGTAAGAATGGCAAATATTTTACTTGTGGAGGATGATGAGACGATTTCTTTTGGTATCCGTTCGGCTTTGGCGAAAAAAGGTCATGAGGTAGCCTGCTGTTCGGGTATGGAGGAAGGGAAAACCTTGTTCTCGGCGAAATTTGACCTGATTCTTCTGGATTTGAACCTCCCAGACGGAAACGGATATGTTTTCTGTAGTTGGGTGAAGGAGAGAAGCGATAGCCCGGTTATCTTTCTGACGGTGAGGGATGGCGTAAATGACATCACCCGGGGCCTTGACATGGGGGCAGACGATTATATCACGAAACCCTTTCATATTGCTGTGCTGGAATCCAGGATACAGGCGGTTTTAAGACGGGCGGCCGTTTCTTGTATGCTTGTCTGCGGCAATATCCGGATGGACAAGAAGAGAATGCAGGTGTGGGTGGGGGAGGAGAGCGTTCCCCTCACCAGCCTTGAGTACCGTCTTTTGCAGCTGTTGATGGAGAATAAGGGATGTATTCTGCCACGGAATCGGCTTTTGGAGAAATTGTGGGATGTGGAGGGGAATTTTGTAAATGATAATACATTGACGGTCGCTATGAAACGTCTGCGAGAAAAATTGCATCATGAACCCTGCATTACCACAGTAAGGGGAATCGGTTATCGGATGGAGGAAACGGAATGAATACGGCAAGGAAAGCGGCGGGACATTTTATGCTCTGGCTGTTTCTGGGATTAGCCGCCGGAGTTTTTCTGGCGGCTGTATTAAGTTATCGTGAATATCAGGCAATGGCGGGTATTGCAGGCTCGGTCATGGAGACGGATTCGCTGGCAGAGGGATTGAAGCAGAGTTTTACCCTGCAATCCGGCAGTATGTCAGGGGAAATATTTCTGCAAACCTATGGATATCGTCGTATGGGAAAATGGGGCACATATCTGCCGTTTACTGCAGGAATTTGTATCCTGCTTTTTCAAATATCGGGTTTTATTACTTTTTCCTTACGTTGCCGGGAGGAGGGACGGGAGCAGAAACGAATCCGGGAGCTGACTCAATATCTCAGGGCGGTAAATTCTGGGGAAGGAGTAGTTCTGTGCCGTACGGAAGATAATTTCTCACATCTGGAAGATGAGATGTATAAAACTGTAATGGAATTGCGCAGTACGAAAGAAGCCGCTGTGAAGAACCATGAAATCCTGGCAGAGCGGATTGCAGATATTGCTCATCAGTTAAAGACTCCTTTGACTTCTATGTCGTTGATGACGGAGCTTTTGGAGGAGTACCAGACAGTTGAGACAAAGGAGTATTACAATCGGTTATCCAGCCAGATTGAGCGGTTGAAAAGTCTGGTGGCAGGGCTTTTGGCATTGGCAAAGCTGGACTCACATGGAATTGTGTTTTGTAAGGAGAAACTTAGGCTGTCAGAGCTTATGGAATCCGTATCAGAACCGCTTATGGAAATGATGAGGGAACATAGGATTACCCTTGCTATAGAAGCTTTGGGTTATGAGAAAGGGACGAAAGAAGTGGCGGACGAAGAGTATTTTATATTTGCAGACCGGCAATGGACGGAAGAGGCATTGTTGAACATTTTGAAAAACTGTGTGGAGCATACGCCGGATGGAGGCAGAATTATGGTATCATACAGCCAAAATCCGATTTATACGGAACTGCGGATTGTGGATGGAGGAAGAGGATTTGCGGCAAAAGATATTCCACATTTATTTGAACGATTTTATCGCGGGGAAGGTGCGGCGGGAGATAATGTTGGGATTGGACTGGCATTGGCGAAGGCTGTGCTGGAACGGGAGAATGGACAGATTTTAGCAGAGAATACGGAGGAAGGGCATGCTTGCTTTCGGGTGAAGTGGTATAATGCTTGCAACAGTCATAGAGGTTAGATATAATAGAAAGAGCGCCCGGGAGAGGCAGGCGGAGATATTTTCCCGCTTTTACAGAGAGCCGGAGGTTCACAGTCAGAATGGGATTGGTATCGGGCTGTATCTGCCTGGTGGAATGGCATAAGACGGCGGCAGCAGGCCATTTTAAACGCCGCTTTCCCTGACGATATCTTGGCAGGCCGAAATGATCGTGGTGTATCTGTCAAGGGATACAAAGGAGAGTGTCAGGGAAAAGGCGGCAACTTTGGGATTTTTTGATGTATGGTGTGTTTCCTCAGTTATTATGTATAAAAAGAGAGATTTATCCGATTAAGACCGTTTTCCCTTCAAATGCAAATCCATACTTCCGCACCGTATCATTAAGCGTATCTTCTTCGTCCGGGTCATGGACTTTAAATTCCAGAATAATAGCGTTGTCTGTGTCTGAAAGGGGCTCAAGGACTACGTCATATCTTCCGAGTCCGCTTTCGCGGTTGGAAGTAATCACGTACCGTCCGGCAAGGTCCACAATCAAACCAAGAACAAAACCATGGTAAAAGCGTTCAGGTTCGGTTGTCTCTGACGGCTGTTTCCCGGTATCAAAGTAACTAAAGGTGGTGAGGGCAACCCGGTTCATATACAAATTCATCGCCTTTTTGTCATCTGCTAAAAGCGCTTTGAGGAAGTTGTTATAGGCTGGTGTAAAATCGGAAAACCAATCCTCTACCATTCGCTCAAACATAAGCGAGACTTCTCGGTTAGTTAAAACAAGCTCATAAATCGTCCGTCCCCTTTTGTCCGTCCGTAGCTGTTTTACACGCAGATAGCCGCTGGCAAGCAGCAGGCTCCACACTGCGCTTTCTTTGCGTCCCAGATGGTTGAATACAATCTGTTCATCAATCTGTGTCAGAAGCGGCTTGCCGGAAAGCAGATCCTCCATAACCATTTTAGTATCCGGGCTTCCTTCACGAATCAGTTTTCCGATCAGGCTATTGCTGCTGGTATTCGCCCAATAAGGAGAGAATTTTCTTTTATCTAAATAATTTATAATGGACCATGGATTGTAAATGTCTGTAATTCTTCCGAAGGTAAAGCCATCATACCATGTTTGTACATGTCCCCGCTCTTCAAACAGATCATATTCCTTTAATGCGTTCCAGACTTCTTCCTGAGTGAAACCAAAAGAGGTTTCGTATTTTTCCGAGGTTGTGGTTACAACCTCTATATTATTCAGGTCAGAAAAAATGGACTCTTTACTGACTCTGGTGATTCCGGTCATGAGGGCTCTTTCAAGGAAAGGATTTGTCTTAAATGTAGAGTTAAGCAGGCTGCGTATAAAGGGAACCAGTTCATTCCAGTAGCCATAAACGAATGCTTCCTGCATAGGGGTATCGTATTCATCCAGCAGGATGATTACTTTTTTTCCATAATAACGCATCAGGTAATCAGATAATACGTTCAGGGAATAGGATGCCAGATGGTTTTCCATATCAACAGATACATTATGATACTTTTCTTTTTCATCTTCATTTAAACAATCGCTTTCTAATAGAAAATCGTATCTGTTATACAGATTTTTTATGATTTGACAAATACTTTTTCGCGCGTCTGGGAAAGAGGCTGCTTTTACGCTGGCGAGGCTTAAAAAGATTACAGGATAGGTTCCCTGCAAATTCCGGTATTTTTCTTCCTTCCAGATAGACAGACCTTGAAATAAATCACTTCTTTTGCAATGGCTGACAGAGAAAAAATATTCCAGCATATTCAGGTTCAGTGTCTTACCAAAACGTCTGGGGCGGGTTATCAGGGTTACGGTATCGTTATTTTCCCACCATTCTTTGATGAATGAGGTCTTATCAATATAGAAGTTATTCGTTGTAATGATTTGTTCAAAGTCTTGATGTCCGATTCCCACTGTTTTTGACATAATGTACCTCCGGCATTTTTTTGTATTTTATCATTCTTTTTGTGTAATTTCAATCATGCCGCAGCAGGATGTTATTTGCCGCTTACAGCGTATAGACTAAATTGAGGGCGTCGGGGACCGCAGGATCTATATACCCTGAGT
This sequence comes from Lachnospiraceae bacterium, assembly GCA_910574885.1. Lineage (GTDB taxonomy): Bacteria > Bacillota > Clostridia > Lachnospirales > Lachnospiraceae > Sporofaciens. The sequence goes on from CAJTDD010000008.1 coordinate 90,622, forward strand.
CCGCGAAGCCCGCCTTTTCGTAGACCCGCAGGGCCGGCGCGTCCGTCTTTTTGACGCACACCTCCACAGTTGGCCAGCGGCTTTCGGCCCGAAGGCGGTCCAGCACCAGAGTCAGGGCCGCAAACCCCACGCCCCTGCCTTGTTCCCGTCGGTCGATGAGTAGCTGCTGGAGCTCATAGCCCAAAGGTTCGTCGTCAAACTCCCGGACTAACGCCAGGCCCACGATACGTCCTTCTTCCTCTACCGTCCATACCCGCGCCCGGCAGTCCCGGTAGACATACCCCCGCGCCAAAATGCCCAGAGGTTCGGCCACAAAGGCCGACTGTCCTTCTCCCAGCTCCAGCCGGACCGCCTCCAACCAGTTCTCCTGGGTGATCTCACCCAGACGTATCCTGTACGTTTCTCCTTTGGCTTCCCAGACAACCGTTTCGTCTCCCTCGGGGACTTCGAGAGTATCTGCCTCTTTGCCTTCCTTTTCGGCCGTCTTTTTCATGTTGGCATCGGCGAGCTCCAAGAGGGATTCTTTGGTGCCCTCATTCACAAACGGATTTTCAATGTTTTCCATAATATACCTCCGACTTATAGCTGTATTACGGTAGTGATTATATCATAGTTGCTTGCACAATCAGCATTAAATTTTAAAAATTTATTTACGCTCCTTAAAGAAATCAACCCGCTGAATTATACGGAGATTACCGTACCCTGGGAGCCTGTATTTGCCGACTGGTGGATGGGAGAATTTTACGATATGTGGATGGATATTCCCTATGAGGACGATATGGAGGAATATAAAGAATTTCCGGAAAATTTCGGTTCCTCCCTTGTAGGAATCAGATATCTTACAGTGGAAATTATGCACAGTTTTTTAGAGGAAAAATTGTGCATAATTTTTGTTGTCCATTTTTGATAAAGAATTGACAAAATATATATCCATAATGTATACTTTCACTAACGGACATATTAAGGACGCGTCTTAAAGTCTGTGGAAGGAGAGAGAGAAAAATGAAGGAAAGTACAAATTATTTAGAGTTGGCAAACAGCCCCCTCATGTGGCTTGCAGCAGCAGTAGCCGTTGGCGTGGTAGTGGTTCAGTCGGTCGTATTTTTCAGAAAATCATTAAAGGCGGCAAAAGAACTGGAGATTCCCAAGGAACAGGTCAACATAGCGATTAAGAGCAGCGCCATTGCCTCCATCGGGCCGGCGATTGTGATTCTTGTTACCATGATTTCCCTTATCGTTTCCATGGGCGCGCCGATATCATGGATGAGACTGTCTTTCATAGGTTCTGTGAACTATGAGGCGATGGCGGCGGGCTTCGGCGCACAGGCAATGGGGACGACCCTTGAGAATCTGGACCCGGTAGCGTTTGCCTGCGGCGTATGGGTCATGATTTGCGGTTCTCTGGGATGGCTGATTTTCACCCTGCTCTTTACGGACAAGATGCATAAGGTGAATCACTTGATGTCCAAGGGAAATGCGAAGATGGTTCCGATTATTTCCGCAGGGGCAATGCTGGGTGCGTTCGCAAACCTGGCATCAGGAAATTTCTTTTCTGCAGAGGGGAATTTTGCATTCGGCGGCGCTCCGGCAATCGCGACTGTGGTAGGATGCATCCTGATGATGATACTGTCCAAGCTTGCGAAGGATAAGAAGGTCAACTGGCTGAGAGAGTGGGCGTTTGCAATTTCCATGTTTTCCGGGATGTTTATCGGATATCTGTGGAGTATGGCGGCATAACGAAGGAGGAGAAAGAAAATGAACAAACAATATTATTCAGAAACTTATATTCCCAGTATTATTAAATGGGGAAAATTAACGTTGCTTTTAGGCATCCTTACCAGCTTCTTGCCGGCATTGGTCATTTCCTTTGTATTCGGGCATATGCCGCCGGTTTCCGCCATCATTGCAGGAACCATTTCCCAGATTAGCGTGAGCGGTGCGTTCTATGTGGTGGAGCCTATTTCCTATTTTCCGATTCTTGGAATCCCGGGAACGTACCTTACTTTCCTGTCCGGAAATACGTCGAATATGCGTGTTCCATGTTCATCCGTAGCCCAGGAGGCAGCAGGCGTTCAGATGGGCACCGATAAGGGTTCTGTCATTTCCACAATCGGTATCGCAGTGTCGATTCTGGTAAATATTGCCATATTGACGGTGGGAGCGATTGGAGGTAACGTCATTATCTCTGCCATGCCGGAAGGGTTAAAAGCGGCGCTTAACTTCCTGCTCCCGGCGCTTTACGGCGCGGTATTCGGACAGTTTGCAATCGCACGTCCCAAGCTTGCGGGAGTGGCGGTAGTGATTGCCTTCGGGATGAACTGGCTGCTGAAAAATAATTTCCTGTCCTTCTTCCCGGGAACTCCGTCCTATGTGGTGATTCTCGTGGCAGTGTTCGGCTCTATTTTCGCGGGAAGCCTGATTTACAAGAAAGAATTACAGGATTAGGAGGGTGAAGTTATGTTATCCAGAGAGAGAATGCAGAATTTATTTCTTGAGATGATTCAGATTTACAGCCCTTCAAAGGGAGAAAAAGAGATGGCGGATTTTATAGAAGCCTATCTTACCAAGCGGGGGATTTCATTTCAGTCGGACAACGCCGGGGAAGGATACGGCGGCAACGGAAGAAATATTGTCGCCCATATTCCGGGGACAAAAGAGGGGATTCCGCTGGGATTTGCCGCCCACATGGACCAGATTGAGCCATGCCGGGACGTAAAGGCGGTGATTGACGCAAATATCATCCGCACAGACGGCACGACGACTCTCGGAGGGGACGACAAGTCCGGCATTGCCGCTATCTTAGAGGCGTTGGAGGATATTCTTGAGAGCGGCGGGGAGCACAGAGATATTTATCTTGTGTTCACCTGTTCCGAAGAAATCAGTATGCAAGGCACGAAGCACATGGATTTGAGCATCCTGCCCTGTAAGGATTTGGTCATTGCCGACGCGACGGGCAATACGGGCGTCATTGCCTATAAAGCCCCTGCGATGGAAGCCGTTGAGGTTACGGTACGGGGGAAGAAGGCTCATGCAGGAATTGAGCCGGAAAAGGGCGTGAATGCAATCTGTGCTGCGGCAAAGGCGATTGCGCAGATGCATATCGGAAGGATTGACGCACAGACCACCTCTAATATCGGAAGGATGGAAGGGGGCGGGGCAACGAATGTTGTGACCGACGAAGTGACGTTTACGGCGGAAATCCGTTCCCACATTATGGAGAAGCTGGGCGAGGAAGTGGCGCACATGGAAAAATGCCTGAAAGAAGCCACAGAGGAAATGGGCGCGTCATACCAGTTTGAGCATGAATTGGCGTATCCTTCCCTGTCTGTTGACGTGGACTGTGAGCTTGTGCGCCTGACCAAAGAGGCGATGGAGAAAGAGGGGATAGAGCCTGAGCTTATGGTCATCGGCGGCGGCAGCGACGCCAACGTGCTTGCGGGGCATGGATACCGCAGCGTCATTCTTGGGCTTGGCATGAGGGATGTGCATACGGTTCAGGAATCTCTTGACATGGACGAGGTGTGGAAGGCAGCCAGAGTAATCAGACGGATGATGTCAGGGGACTAGGAGAATACAGATGGAAAAAGAAGAATTAAAGCGCAGATGTATCGAAGCAATCGAGAAACGGAAGGAGGAGATTATCAGGCTCGGTGAGAAAATCTACCGGAACCCGGAGCTTGGCTATAAGGAATTTGAGACGACAAAGCAGATGAAGGAGGCGTTTGCCTCCTTGGGGCTTGAGACGGTTTCACCTATAGCCTACACCGGCTGCAAGGCAAGGGTTTCAGGCGGGAAGGGACCGGCGGTGGCAGTCATGGGAGAGCTTGACAGCGTGGTATGCCCGGAGCATAAGGATTGTGCGGCAAACGGAAATATGCACGCCTGCGGGCATCACGTACAGCTTGCCAACCTGTACGGGTGTGCAGCGGGCCTGACAGAGTCGGGGATTCTTGAGGAACTTTGCGGGACGGTGGAATTTATCGCGATTCCGGCGGAAGAATGTGTAGATTTGGATTACCGGGACAAACTAATCGAAGAGGGGAAAATCCAGTTCTACGGAGGAAAGCAGGAATATCTCCTGAGAGGCGGCATGGACAATGTGGACATGATTCTGCAATGCCACATGATGGAGGTTGAGGGCGGCAGGAAATGCTGTACCGTGGATACGGATACCAACGGATTTATGTCGAAGGGCGTAAAGTTCATCGGCAGGAGCGCTCACGCAGGGATTGCGCCCCATGAGGGGATTAATGCCCTTAACATGGCGCAGCTTGCCCTGAATAATATCAATGCTTTGCGGGAGACCTTCCGGGAAGAAGACAAGGTGCGAGTCAGCGCCATTATCACAAGCGGCGGAGATTTGGTAAATGTGGTGCCTTCTGTGGCGACGATGCAGATTATGGTGCGGGCGGCGTCTGTGGATGCGATGGAGGACGCAAGCCGCAAAGTGGGAAGGGCGTTAAAGGCAGGCGCGCTGGCGGTAGGCGGGAAAGTAGAGATTCGCGACCAGATTGGATACATGCCCCTTTCTACGGATTCTGCGCTGTCCGGGCTGTACCGGGAGAATATGGTTGCATACGGCGGCGCGGACGAGGATTCCTTTGTGGAGCATTACGAGACGGCCGGCTCTACGGATTTAGGGGATATGTGCCAGCTCATGCCATGTATGCATATATGGGCGTCCGGCATTTCTGGAGGGCTTCACTCCAAGGATTTTAAAATCGAAGATTATGACAGGGCGTACGTGCTGCCTGCGAAGATGCTTGCCCTTACCGTAATCGACCTGTTATATGGGGATGCCGGGAAGGCGAAGGAGATTATGGAAGCGTACCGGCCCATGTTTACAAGAGAGACGTATTTAAAGTATATGAAAGAGCATTCAGTAGTTGAATTATTTGATGGTTCTGCGATATAATAGGAGCAGCCGGGGCAGTATTTGACGATACGGTCCCGGCTGTATAGGTAAATTTTATGGTTAAGCTTAGAAAAGGTAAGATTATGAAGATTGGCGTAATTGGTCCGGAATCATCCTGTAAAAGTGTGAAGGAAAGCCTGCAGCAGATTGACAATGAGCTGGAGGTTTCTTGTTATATAAGAGAACGTGTAAGCCACTGCGGGGAAGTCATTGAAGCCTGCGAGGGAGAGTGTGACGCGATTCTGTTTACCGGCTGTGCGGTAGAGGATTTTGTGACAGGCTCTTATGAGATTAAGAAGCCCTATACTTCGGTGGAGAGGTCCAGCGTCAGTGTAGCGGGGGCGTTCCTTACGATGCAGAAGCAGGATATGGAGCTTGACGCGTTCAGTATCGACGTGGTGGAGAACCAGGTGATTACGGACTTGCTGGATGCCGTCCAGATTTTGGCGAGGAATATTTATTCCTGTTCCATGCAGCCAGGAGTGGACGAGCAGGAATATGTGGACTGGCATATCCGCTTACAGGAGGAGGGGAAGACGAACGTTGCGCTGACTTCCTTTGTGTGGGTGTATAATACGCTGATTGAACAGGGATATCAGGCGATTTATCTGCAGGGAACCCGGGAGACGGTGCGGCGGGCGCTGGAACGTTTGAAGAGCAAGTATGCGCTTACACAGGCAGAGTATTCCCGGATTGCGGTAGAAGCGCTGAAGCTTACGAATTATGAGTGCCATGTGGAGAATTACTATGCTTCGATGATAGAGAAGGCGGAGATCGAGAAGGAAATCGTGCGGTACGTGCAGAGTATACAGGGAACCATATTTCCTTTTGGGAAACGGGAATATGTGGTGTTCTCCAATGCGGGCGTGATTGAGAATGTGCAGAATTACGGCAGGATACAGAAGCTCCAGCAGATGGTGAAGAAGACGGGGATTGAGCTGGATGTGGGGATTGGCATGGGGCTTACCGTTTATAAGGCGGAGATGAACGCGAGAAAAGCCCTGGAGCAGTCGGTCAGGAGGAAGAAGCAGGAGCTTTTTCTGGTAGATGAAAAGGATGTGCTTTTAGGGCCTCTTGATACGGAGCGGCAGCTTCGGTATGAATTGATTTCCTCAGACCCGAAGATTCGGGAGATTGCGGCGAAGACGGGGCTTAGCGAACATTCGGTGCTCAAGGTGATTGCCATCGCGGAGGCGAGGAAAAGTTATATTTTTGACGCCCATGAGCTTGCAGAATGCCTGGAAGTGACGGTGAGGAGCGCAAGGAGGATTATGAATAAAATTATGGATTCCGGGTATGGGAAGCTGCATGCAAAGGAGATGGCGGTTTCGGGGGGGAGGCCGAAGGCGTTGATTGAGATTTTGTTTCAGTAAGGGGAGCTTTTTGGGTTAAGGAGATGGATGATGCTTATTTTTTTAGGAGTAGAGAATTTTGCAAAAATTGAAAGGGCTAAAGTCTGGTTGGATCGAACAGCAGTGGGAAAACATATTTGATGCAGCTTGTGCATGTTTTCTAAATACAGTCAAGAGATAAGTAAGGTTAAATTATTATTGAGAGATGTTTTTGCGTATCAGAGTTTGTATTTCCCAGCGTCAAGGACAGGAATCATGTTGCTGTTCAAGCATTTTTTGGCAAACGAAGCAGATGAATTGTTCTCTTATCAGACGAATGGAAATAAACCTATTGCTACTAATGATTATTATGGCGAATTGACCCAGCCGATTTACCAGTATTTGAGGTTTTTGCAGACATATTCCGAATGGATTGTCGGAGTGCAGGATTATGAATAGGAAATCGAATTTTTTGAAGAGAAATTGATAGAGGGGCATATAAATGCAGATAAACAGAATGGTTTTTCGTACGATTCAAAAACAGACCATGAAGGATTTATGATTTGGAGGTTGTTCTTCTGGAAAAAGTATCCCAGGCGGAATATGAGGCTTCTATCAAGGTTTCGGTCTATTAAACACGTGAAGCTATGTATTTTCTCGGAGTGATATAAAATCATGTATGCTTTAGGTACGATATGAAATCAGAAATTGACTGGTTATTATAGAAATGGGGCTGACGGAATGTGTTGATTGTTTCCGGTCAGCCCCTTATAGGATTCATAAGTTTCGCAAACAACGCGCCGTTTATTTCGGCGGGTGAAGAACTGTTTACAGAGTATCATCCTTAATCATAGCGATAATATTTTCCCGCCCAAGCCGTATCCCGCCTGTGGCATACGCCCCTACGATTGCCAGAAGAATCAGGATGGTATATCCGGTTAAGACGCCGTATGGGGCGAAGGGCAGGTATTCCGGCAGGGAGATTTCCGTAACAGTAAGCAGGGCTGCCAGTACGGTAATCTGGATTGGCAAGGAGTAGAGCAAGGGTTTTAAGCCTAACGTCAGCCCTTCCAGAAGCAGCAACTGCCATAACTGCCGGGGAGACAGCCCGACGGATTTCAACATGGCAAATTCCTGCCGGCGCTGCCGGAGATTGCCGGAGATGCTTGCCCACACGTTGGACAGTCCGATTACGGCGAGGAAGGCTGTCAGGAACGTGACGACTAAGTTCATGACGTTCTGCGCGTTTTGGTCAAGCTCATCCCTCTCTGCAAAATTTGTTAATTGATAATCGCCGCTTCCGTAAAAACTTGAGATAACTTTATCCATCTGCGTGGTGGTCTGCCGGATGGATGAGTAGTCAGGTTCAGAGGCAGTCTTGCCAGAGTGACCGACGTTGCCAGAGTCGTCGGCATTGTTAAGCCCATCGCCGTATTCTGCCCAGAATACTCCGTTTATCACCTGTGTAGAATTCTGTCTGCGTTCGCAGCAGGATTCGCCTAATTTTAGGACATGCTCCATCGGCATGACCATAGCCAGCGTGAAATTGGAAAGCTCCATGGTTTCCAGAGGAAGTTCCTCCGTGAGATTCCCGGCAGTTACCGTAAATTCAAAATCTCCTTCAATCTCATCTGTATTTTTTTCCGTAAATGTCAGCTTTTGCCCCTCTTGGATATTAAGCAGTTCCCGATAAAGCACGTTTCGGCGCGTACTGTTTACCGGATCTTTCGTGTAGTTATAGACGATAGCCCGGGAAGGGTCGTCGAAATAAGGCTGGGGCGCAATTCCTGTCTTTTCGCAGTAATCACGGAAACTGTCTTCCTCCAGGCCATAGATGACCGACTGGATTCTGTATTTTTCTTCCCGCTTAATCGGAGAAAATTTCTTCATTGCAATAATCTGGTCGATGCCGCCAAGATTCATATTAATATCTTCGGAAATGTCCTTCTGGTCAACCCAGACGGCGCAGGGCATAGAGTCTCTAATCAGGGACTTTGTGACGCCGTTTACCGCTTTTAACTGCCGGATTGCTTCCATGTCCGGCTGCCGTCCGTCGCTGATGGAGAGAAAAATATGTCCGCTCTTCCCAGGGTCAGTCCGGAAAATGGCTTTGTTTGCGTCATTTACCGTAATCGAATATTGAAAGATTGTCAACAGCAGGAAGGACATGCACAGGGAAATGGTCGCCATCCGGTAAGAGCGGCTTCTTGCTGATACGGCGTTCGCGGCAAGTTCTCCTGTGATTCCGGGAAAATGAAACCCTTTGCCTTCTTTTTTTCTTTTTTGCCTCTTCTTATCAAGGGTTCCTTCCTGTTTCAGGATTTCAATCGGCAGTAATTTTGCCGCTTTTTTTGCCGGAATCCGTGCGGAAAGCCATGCAGTCAAAAGTGACAGCAGGACAGCGGGAAGGATAGCGGGCAGCCCATAGGTTACGACGATGTCCGGAGCGTCTCTTCCCAGGTCGTTGGAGGCGTTGATTAACTGGAACAGTTTCATGTTCAGAAACCAGCCGGCGAAAAGTCCAAGCGGAAGGGGGATGGCAGATAACAGCAGGGCTTCGGTCTGGACGGTTTTCTTAATCTGCTTTGGGGTCGCCCCTACTCCGGCGAGGGTGCCAAGTTGTATCAGCTTCTCATCCACGGACATAACAAATGCATTATGGATGACGAGTACGAATACGCCTACCAGAAATGCTGTGAATAAAAGGAACATCAGAGGGATTGCAAGACCGCTTAGGTGTGTGGGCGTCCCTTTGGATGACGGGTCAAAAATGCCGTAGGCAGCCAACAGCCCGGTGTTGTAGCGAAGGGTGTATTCCCCGTATTCGTCTGGTTCGTATCCGATTGCTTTGGCAAGGGCGGGAAGTTCCCGGTAGGTTCTTCCCATGGGGTGGAAACGCAGGTAGACTGTAATCAGGTCGTCGGGAAGGATGGATGCCTCATTCAGCCCGGTCATGCCGGTATACGCGGGCACGGCGGATGAGGTGGTGACGTCCATGACGCCGACGATGGTGTAGGTCTTGGTTCCGGTTTCCTCAAATGTTTCCCCTTCATGGTAGGTGTCGGTGTCCATGCAGGGCTGTCCCCCGTATGTGCGGTATCCGACGGGGAGGGTCAGGGTGTCGCCGATGTGCGTGTCGGGATGGTCTTCAAAATATTGTTTGGACAGTGCAAGCTCGGACTCAGAGGCGGGGATTCTGCCTTCGGTGATGCTGTCCTTTTCCGGCATGGAATCCCAGTATTCTTGGTTTGCGCCTCTGAAAATGAGGTAGAGCCTGGGGTTAGCAGTTTTATTCGGCGAGTCGGGAAGTTTTGCTGTCTCCCATGCCCCTTTGATTAGTACGGCTGAAACAGAGGCGTAATTCTTTATCTGCTCCAGAGATTCTCCGGGCGTGTTGTCAAAAAGCTCTCCGTGCCAGTTTCCGTTGTGCCATTTTTCAAGAACTACGGCGTCAGTCCACATGGTATAGACGAAACCGCAGAAGCAGGACATCAGGCTTGTCATGAGGAATAATGCGGTCATGATAATAATGCCGGAGCGTTTGTTTTGCCGGAGTGTGTCCCATACATATTCACGTAATATTTTCATTGCTTTGTCACCTCGTCTGATACAATTTTTCCGTCTTCTAATGTGATGATTCTGTCGGCTTTCAGCGCTATTTTCTCATCGTGGGTAATTAGGAGTACTGTCTGTTCGTATTGGTGGTTGGACATTTGCAGAAGCTCCAGTGTCTCGTCGGAGTTCTTCCGGTCAAGGTTGCCGGTAGGTTCGTCTGCCAGCAGGATTGCGGGCTGGTAGATGAGGCTTCGCGCGATGGCGACCCGCTGCTGCTGCCCGCCGGACAGTTCCCGGGGGTAGTGGGTGAGCCGGTCGGAAAGGCCAAGGGTCGTAACGAGCCGGTCGAATCTGGCCGCGTCCGGTTTCTCGCCGTCCAGGAGGATTGGGAGCAGGATATTTTTGCGCACGTTCAAGGTCGGTATCAGGTTATAGAACTGATAGACAAGACCTATTTTCCGGCGGCGGAAGATGGCAAGCTGTTCCAGGGTCAGGGTGGAGATATCGGTGTCCTCTATATAGATATTGCCGTCCGTCGGGCGGTCTACGCCGCCGAGCATGTGCAGGAGCGTGGATTTCCCGGAGCCGGAGGCGCCGACCACGGCGGTAAAGCTGCCGCGTTCTATGGAGAGGGTTACGTGGTCGAGGGCTGTGACGGCGCCAGAGCCTTGGCCGTAGGTTTTTGTGAGGTTGCTGCATCGGAGTATTTCCATGACATTATTATCCTTTCTATTTGCATGATGGTCTTCTGATAATGATATAATGACATTTTAACAGGACATTGTGACAGGAAGGTGACATTAGAAGAAAATTTAACAGGAACTCGTGAAACCTTTCAGGCAAAACGGGTATCTAATAGATATCAATCGATTGAAAAGGACTCCGCAGCGGAAGACACCAGGGTGAGAAAGGGTGAGTAAAAATGGCAGATTTAACAAAGCTTGTGGAACGAGCGCAGGCAGGAGATAAAGAAGCGTTTATTGATTTGATAGAGCATTGTAAGCAGGCATTATACAAGACTGCGATTGCAATGCTCAAGAATGACGCCGACGCGGCAGATGCGATACAGGATACGGTATTAAAATGTTACGAGAATCTAAGAGGGCTTAGGGAACCAAGATTTTTTAAGACATGGCTCACAAGAATCCTGATTAACCAGTGTAAGAAAATCATAAAACATCGTGGAAATATGGTATCCCTCCACGGGCTTCCGGAACAGGAATGTGAAAGTGCAGATATGTCTGGAGGAGAGTTTTTGGAAATGCTGAATCAGTTGGAAGAGCAGTACCGCATTGTTTTATATCTCTATTATGTTGAAGAATTTAGTGTCAAAGAGGTTGGGGTAATCCTGGAAATGAATGAGAATACAGTAAAAACAAGGCTGTCAAGAGGTCGGACTAAATTAAAGAAAATGTATTGTTTTGAATAAAAATAGATAGAAAGGACTGTGCAGAATGGGGAAATATGATACGAATCTGATAGATAAAATGAAAGCGGATGTAGAGATTCCCAAAGTGGTCGATGATAAATTAGAAGAGGTTTACGAGAAAATCTGTCTTGGAGAGGTGAAGATGAAACAGACAAAACGGGGAGGGAGGCGGAAAGAAGATGTATTATCTGATGAAATATGTCTTTTACGCGAGGACAGTCAGCAGGGAAAGTACGGCAGGTATATGAAATATGCAGTGTCAGCAGCGGTTTTGCTTTTGGTATTAATGGCAGGGGGCGGGATATTATACGCTAATCCTGCGCTTGCAAAAGATATTCCGATTCTGAGAGACGTGTTTGGAAATCTGGAGAAAATAAGGGATGAAGCACCGTATCCTGAGAAGGATAAGACGGCGTACGAACAGATTGCGGAGTATGCAAAACCTGTGGAGGCAAAAGAGAATGAGGAAAGCATAACAAATATTGCGGAAGATGAAGGAATTTCGCTGACTGTATCGGATGTCTATTGTGATGGGCTTGAATTGTATTTTACACTTTCCGCAAGAGTGGAGGATGAGGAGATGAAGAAGGCAGATTTCCTCTATCTAATGAGATATGAAGAAGGGGATGAGATTCCGTTTTTGGGCGGGCAGATTTATGTGGAAGGAACGAATGTTCATTCAAATGTGCTGACTCTGAAAAAAGCGGAAGAAGGTGTCTATGTGGGATTAATCCGAGCGACTTCCGTGGGGGGCGGATTTAAAGAGAATAATGTGGTAAATGTGACTGTAGGAGGAATCAGCGCCCATCGGGTTCCTGAAAAGGAGGGGGAAGAACAAGTCGGATATAAGATGGTGGATGGGGATTGGAAACTGCGCTTTGATGCCAAGACAGATACATCCAATAACCGGATTGCAAGACCGGGAGTGGAACAGAACGGAATTATTGTTGAGGAAGTAATCCAGACGCCCAGCAATATGCGGATAAAGTGTTATGTAAAAAGCCAATGGGCCAGGAAAGCTTTGGTATTTGTGGTGAAGGATGGAAACGGAAACAGGGTGGATGTAGAAAGCGGCGGAGCTATAGAGAGTACGGAAGACGGGGGAGAGATTTATGAAATTTCGTTGGCTCATTCTCAGGCGGATCAGTTTACGGTGTGGGTGTACGATAAAAATGCGGATCCGGACGAAAGCGGGTATCCGCCGGTGATTGCAGAGATTCCGTTTGGGATGTGATATGTTAGGCGGAAAAAGTTGGATTGTTGCTAAGGAATATAAAAAAATCGCAGAGTATGTTCCTCTGCGATTTTTTTTAAAAACGCAAATTAATTATAACTATCTAATGTAAATAAGTCAATATCTAATTTCATTTTGTAATATTTTGGCGCTAAATCCAGAACAATATTCAGTCTATTTAAAAATTTCTAATATATTTATCTCTATTTTTGTTGCTATACCCACTATTTTTAAACCGCAAATCAGCAAAAAAATCGCAGAGGAACATACTCTGCGATTGGGGAGAGGATGGTTATCTGGTATTTATTACCCTGTAAGGAACAGGAGGAACAAAGGACTTTAGATTCATGCAGAAACTACCTTTCAGAAACAGCTCTAAGGGATGCCTTCATCCTTACTTACGACAGGATGTGCCGGTATCAGGGAGCATGGCATCTAGAGAAAAAGTTATTATTTCCGGCATACGTAATATTGGAAAGTGAGAATGCATCTATTTTGAGAGATGAACTGACTCAATATAAAGGAATCTTGGGCAAGGCGCAGGCCGTTCTGGAAATAAATCCAAAAGAAGAAAAGTTCCTGAGAGTCCTATGTGGGAAAAGGAATCATATAAGGATGTCCAGGGGTGTGATCTGCAAAGGAGTTACACAAGTGACTGAAGGTCCGTTAAAGGGAATGGAAGCCCGGATTTGTAAAATCGACCGGCATAAGCGGCTGGCAAAATTACGGGTACAGGAGGGGCATGATAGTCGGTATATCCCGGCGGGACTGGAAATTGTGGAGAAAAGTATTTGACATTTAATACAAACGGGGAGACACGATATGAACTATTTAGTTGTAGTTGCTCATCCGGATGATGAGGTTTTGGGGGCTGGAGCAACAATAAACAAATTTATAAAAAGCGGCCATAGAGTTGCTGTGGCTATTATGGTTGGGAAAGCTGACGCCCGGAAGAATCTATCAGCCACTTTAGCCGATGATGAGGCCAAGGCTATGTCTATCATGGGCGTTGAAAAAGTATTTCATGCAGATTTCCCCAATATAAAGATGAATACGGTTCCGCACTTGGAACTTGTACAGTTTATAGAATCATGTATTACCGATTGGCAAGCAGGGGCGATAATAACTCACCATCCTTCTGATACGAATATAGACCATCAGGAGACCAGCAAGGCTGTCAATGCTGCATGCCGACTGTTCCAGCGAACAGACGATGTTCCCAAATTGAAAGAGATGCTTTATATGGAAGTACCAAGTTCTACCGAATGGAGTCTCAACACAGCGGAAAACCAATTCATGCCAAATACATTTGTTGAAATCGGAGAAGAGGGTGTAAAAGTGAAACTTGTGGCTCTTGCAGCTTACAAGGGCGTCATGAGACAATTTCCACATCCAAGATCAGAAAAGGCTATAGAAGGCTTAGCTGCATATCGTGGTGTACAGTCCGGTTGTTGTTATGCCGAGGCGTTTGAATGTGTATTACGGACAGAATAAGATGATGGGAGAGCATGAATGTATAAGCGTTATATAAAGCGGTTACTTGATATTGTATTGTCTCTGCTTGCAATTATTCTTTTGTTTCCTGTTTATCTTATCCTGGCAATTTGTGTACATATTGGTATGGGAAGCCCAATTTTATTTTCACAGAGACGAATTGGAAAAGATGAAAAGGTATTTAATCTTTACAAATTCCGCTCAATGACAAATGCAAGGGATGAGAACGGAAACTTATTATCGGAGAAAGATAGATTGACAAAGTTTGGGGTTGCTCTTAGATCTTCTTCTCTGGACGAGCTCCCAGAGCTGTTCTTAATCTTGAAAGGAGATATGTCTTTTGTTGGTCCCAGACCGTTGCCGACATACTATGGTCCATATTTTTTGGCTCAGGAAAGAATTCGACACAAAGTTAGGGGCGGTTTAATTCCTCCAGATAGTATCGGAGGAGAGACAACCTCAGATTGGGAAACGCAATTTAAATATGAAACATATTATGCAGAGCATGTTACGTTTCTTATGGATGTAAAAGTGGTTTTGTGGACATTTAAAATCTTATTCAAGAGAGTCGAAACGAATTATGGAGCTGATGATCGTCCTCATCTGAATAAGTACAGAGCATCAATGAACGTTCCTCAAAGTGAAATCGACCGGTGGAATAGTCTATAAGGGAGTTTATGATATAAATGAGCGAATATATCGTTTTTGTGTGTAAAGATCATTATAATCCGCTTGGGATTGTTCGTACCTTAGGCGAAGTAAGGATAAAACCAATAGCGGTGGTGGTGAAGAGTGATCCACAATTAGTAACGAAATCGAAATATGTAAAAACCAAGCATGTGGTTGAAACACCAGAAGAAGGGTTGGAACTGATTCTCAAGTTGTATGCGAAAGATAAAAATGATAAATCTTTTATCTTAACAGGAGATGATGTCACTGTACAAATTTTGGATCAAAATTATGATAAGTTAAAAGATTACTTCTACTTTTACAATGCAGGGGAAGCAGGACGTATTCGTCATTTCATGAATAAGGATGTGCTGAACGATCTGGCAGTGAAGCATGGATTCAACATAACTAAGACTTGGAAAGTGAAACCTGGGGAATGCGAGATTCCGGAAGATATTGTTTATCCGGTCATGACTAAGGCAATAAACTCTTTCGGCAAGGAGTGGAAGAGCATAGTTTATATTTGTAATAATGAATACGAACTAAAAGCCGCTTACAAGAAAATAAAAAGTGAATGTATCCTCCTTCAGCAATATTTGGAGAAGACTGATGAATATGGATTTGAGGGTTTTAGTGTCAATCATGGTAAAGATGTTTTTATAAGCATGCGAACAAACCAGGTTTATGAAATCCCGGATAAGTATTCTCCGTATTGGTATATTACCAATGTATATGATAAGGAGCTCATTAAGCAACTAAGTGGAATGATTGAGGAAATTGGTTTAGAAGGAATCTGGGAGTATGAATTCCTTGTTGGAAAGGATGGGAAGCTCTATTTCCTGGAACTCAATTTCAGAAATACTGTAATTGGTTGGGCTACTACGGTAGCTGGCATGCCGAATGCAACTCTGTGGACTGAGTCAATGAAAACAGGTCATATTGCGGATAACTGCTATAGGAAGATTCCTGATGGATTCACTGCAATGGCTGAGTGTTGGGATTACGATGAAAGAGTGAAAACAAGAATTATAAGCCGCAAAGAGTGGATGAGGCAGTATAAGAAGGTCAATGCAAAGCTATACAGAGGGCGAAATGATTTCAGACCGTTCTTTTCTTTTATGTGGTACAAGATCACACGAATGAAATTAGATCATTGAAGATAGAGGTAATGGAAGATAGAAGTGTATGGATTAGTGCAGCTGGTATCCTCGCATATTGTTGGATAAAAAAGGGAGAATAAATCCATGAAGCTTTTAATAACAGGCGCAGGAAGTTATATAGGTACTAAGGTTGCTGATTATATTCAGGAACGTGAGCCTGAGTGGAAGATAGATCGGTTGGATGTGCAAACTGACAAATGGAAGAAGTGCGACTTCTCCTTTTACGATTCTGTCTTCCACGTGGCTGGGCTTGCACATCGGAAGATAACGCCAGATATCGAGCCTTTGTATTACATGGTTAATCGGGATCTTGCTATTGAGATTGCTCAGACAGCAAAAGAGAGTGGAGTTAGTCATTTTATCTTCATGTCATCTATGAGTGTGTATAGCGATGATGATACGTATGTGGATGTTCACACACCAACGAATCCCGATAATGCTTATGGGAAAAGCAAATTGCAGGCTGAAGATGGCATACAGAAGTTAGTGTCTGAAGGCTTCTTCGTATCCATTATCCGTCCACCAATGATTTATGGGAAAGGATGTAAGGGTAATTATAATTTACTAAGAAAGATAGCTTTGAAGTTTCCTGTGTTTCCAAAAGTAAACAACAAACGTTCCATGCTTTTCATTGGTAATTTTGCTGAGTTTATTCACCAGTTGATTTTGAGGAGAGAGCCGGGTGTGTTCTATCCACAGAATGCGAAACTGGTCAATACCACGGAATGGGTGAAGTATATAGCCGAAGAGAATGGGAAAAAGGTTCATATGTCCTCGTTCCTCGGCTGGTGCACAAAGATAGGAATGCATGTACCGGGGATTAAAAGATACTGTATCAAGGCATTTGGCGATAGCTACTATGACCTTGAGATGAGCGTATATCATGACATGAATTATCAGGTTATTGGATTCAGAGAAAGTATTAAAAGAACGGAGCAATAGAAGGAGAGTTCTTAGATGGGACAAGAGTATTTTTCAATGGAAGAATTGGGGGAAGAAGGTCTTCGAAAGCTCCAGGTGAGATGTCTTGAAATATTGGTGTATTTCAAAAAGATATGTGATGAGAATAAGCTTACATTTTATCTTGCAGGCGGCACGGCAATCGGAGCGCTTCGCCACAAAGGTTTTATTCCTTGGGATGATGATATAGACGTCTTTATGCCGAGACCTGACTATGAAAAACTTACCAAAATTTGGTCAGAAGTTGCAGACACATCAAAGTATGTTTTCATTAGAAGTAATCGTGAACATAACTATCATCATCATGCCGCCAGCATTGTGGATGTTAACACCACATGGATAGAAGAACGGAATGTTAATAATGATGTCCCACAGGGAGTAATGATGGATGTCATTCCTCTCGATGGATGTCCAGATTCAAAAGTTAGGAGATTCTTTCAGCTTTATAACGCCTTCAAATTTGCTGTTTTCAATGTCCAAAGACTGCCTGAAAATAAAAACAAGAAAGTCTACTATGCTACGAAGGTTGTGCTTGGAATATTCAGAAGCAAGAGATTAAGTGATGCTATATGGATTTCTGCTGAGAAGAGAATGACGCGATATGATTTTTATATGAATAAGAACATTACAGAGTTGATAGGCGAGGTTTACGGCATGCTTGAAAAGCATCCAGTGGAGGATTTTTCTACAACTGTGGATGTGGATTTTGAAGGATATAAAATGCCGTTGATGAAGGGCTATGATGCATATCTTAAATCTGTGTTCGGTGACTACATGCAGATGCCTCCAGTAGAAAAAAGGGTTTCTAAAACTCGTTTAATATACGGAAATTTTGAGGAGCCATTTAGTAAATTTAAAGGAGTATATTATCTAAAAGGAAATAACATAAAATGAACATAGCAATTATATTTGCTGGCGGTACCGGACAGAGGATGAATACAAAACCAAAACCAAAACAGTTCCTCGAGTTGCATGGAAAACCGATAATCATCTACACGATAGAGTACTTTGAGCAGCATGAGCTGATTGATGGAATTGTCATCGTGTGTGTAGAGAAGTGGATTGATTATTGTCAAAAGTTGGTTGATAAGTTTCATATCGAAAAGGTTAAAGCAATTATCCCGGGCGGCTCAACGGGAATGCTTTCAAGGTTTGAGGGCGTTAAAAAGGCCAAGGAACTCTACCCGGATGATACGATTTGCCTAATGCATGACGGTGTCAGACCAATGATTGGACATGACATCATCACTGCTAACATTAAATCAGTCGAGAAGTTTGGGTCTGCTGTGACCGTGGCACCTGCAATCGAGACAATTGCTGTAAGAGGCTCTGATAACAAAGTCGGTCAGATTATCGACCGTAGCAAGTGTCAGATGGCTAAGGCGCCGCAGTCATTTAGATTAGGCGAACTATTCAAAGTTCATCGTGAAGCGATTGATGCCGGTATGAATGATTGCATTGATACAGCATATTTGATGCAGTTGAACGGCTATGATGTTTATACAGTAGAAGGCTCTGCTGAGAATATAAAAATCACGACACCAACGGACTTCTATACATTCAGGGCGCTGATGGATATCAGAGAGAATTCACAGATATTTGGAGTATGATTATGAATCGAGTTCAGATAGAGGATTGTCAGAATATAGGTAATCTTGATTTTATAGATTGGAATCAGTTCAAAGGCTCTACCATACTGATCACTGGATCCACGGGTCTCATTGGCTCGAATCTTGTTAATGTGATTGCGTACAACAGTCAGAAAAAAGGGTTGGATATTAAGTTGATTCTACCTGTGAGAAACACAGGGGCAGCAATGGAGTTTTTTAACTGGACTGGTGCAGAGATCATACATTATGAACTGGGTAGCGAGCTGACGATTGACACATCAGTAGATTACATCATCAACCTTGCAAGCCCTACAAGCTCTAAGTTCTTCACAGAGAAGCCTGTGGATACTATGAAGACAAACATAGATGGTACACGCTCACTGTTGGACTGGGCTGTTAGTCATCCGGTGAAAAAGTTTGTAAGTTTATCTACGATGGAAGTTTATGGATTTCCAGAGAAGGGGCATAAGGTGAAGGAAAATGAACTCGGTGCATTTGAAACAATGAATGTTCGTAACAGCTATCCTGTAGCGAAGATTGCGTGTGAATGCCTTTGTAACAGCTACTATGCACAGTATGACGTTCCAACTGTGATCATCCGTGCAACACAGACATTTGGGCCTGGCGTGAAATATGATGATGGTCGTGTGTTTGCCCAGTTTATGAGATGCGCTGTTGAGAAGAAGAATATCGTGCTGAAATCAGCCGGATTGACGGAGCGTAGCTACTTATACACAGCTGATGCGGTATCAGCGATTCTGGTAAGTCTAATGAAGGCTGAGCCAGGACAGGCTTACACTGTTGCAAATCCAGACACTTACTGTTCTATCAAAGGTATGGCTCAGATGATTGCTGACGATATCGCAGGCGGTGAGATAAGAGTTGTGTTTGATATAGAAAAGGATATCGAGAAGCTTGGATATGCTGGTACGCTTTTTATGGATTTGAATGTTGAGAAGATGGAGTGTCTTGGGTGGAAACCAAAGACGTCGCTTAAGGAAATGTATATAAGGATGATAAACTCCCATCAAATGGGTTATGCTGTAATGGGCTAAGGCGTGTTCTGTAGTGTGTCAGCCTTATAAAGGAAACTATATCAGAAAATATAAGAAAGAGAAAGTCCGATTATAAGAATGGAAAAAGTATGTGTGTTAATGAGTACATATAACGGCGAGAAATTCATAAAAACACAAATTGAAAGCATCTTAAATCAAAAAGATGTAAAAGTGGACTTGTTGGTGCGAGACGATGGTTCCTCAGACAACACATGTGCTATATTGCAGAATTATAAGGCAGAGGGGCTTATAGAATGGTACAATGGCGAAAATTTGGGTTCTGCTAAAAGCTTTTGGGACTTGCTCTTAAAAGCGCCAAAATCGAAATATTATGCTTTTGCGGATCAAGATGACTATTGGCTGGAAGACAAACTTTACAGGGCGATAAGTGTGATTAAATCAGACGGGGATATAGGGTCAAAACTGTACTTCTCCAAAAAGACTATAGTCAATGAGGATTTGGAAGGAATCGACGTACAGGATGAACCGGTACGTGGAGTAGGATTGGAGTACTCATTAATTAGAGGATTTGCAGCCGGTTGCACAATGTTGTTTAATGAAGAACTATATAAAAAACTAATTGAGTATACTCCAAAGGTCATGACTATGCATGATTCCTGGATTTTAAAGGTAGCTGGTGCAATTGGAAAAGTCATATATGATAATGAATCAAGAATATTATATAGACAACATTCAAATAATGCGATAGGTAATCAAACAAGATACAAGGCTTTTGTGAGACATATTAGCAGTATCTCTAAGTTAAAAAATGATGATACTCGTATTATTATGGCAAAGCAGTTGGTTGATTATTATTCTGAAATGATGTCTGCCAAAGATGTGTATTTTACAAAACTTTTGTCTGACGCTCGAAATTCATTTATTTCACGAATTAAGATGATACTCACGAATTATTATCAAACACAAATAAAATCTGATATATTGTCTTTCAAAATCCTAATATTACTTGGATGGATTTAGGAAAAGAAATTACGCTAGGTAGGGCTGTCGAATGAGTGCTTTTCAAACTTACACGTTGTATATAGGAGTATTTTTACTTACAACTGCAATGCTTTTTCTATTTAAGCATACATTTAAATATAAGCTTAAAGCCGGATCAATAGATTTAAATTTTGTTTTTCGGCTCATTTTTATGATTATATCTCTTATGCCGCTAATACTAATGGCTACATATAGATATGATACCGGAACTGATTATTTTTCATTTGAGTCTACGTACAACTGGTGTATGAGAAATCTTGATTCATTTAGTCAATTACAAAAGGCAGTATTAGGATTCAATGATGAGCCAGGTATGCTTATTCTGCTAAGGATGGGAGGAACGATATTCGGCTCTTTTCAGGGTTTTTTATTTCTAGCATCTATTTTAACAGTAGTTCCTGCCTTAATTGCATTTATTATTTATGATAATGAACATTTTGATTTTTGTTTTTTAATATACTTATTTACTTTGTATCTATCATCATACAACGGTATTCATCAGCATATAGCAGTTTCGTGGAGCCTGCTTGCCGTTGTGCTTGCTTACAAAGAAAAATATTTAAAAGCAGTTTTATTGATACTATTTGTAATGTTATTTCACACTACTGCAGTGTTTACCTTTGTATTCTTGATATTAATTCTATGGTCAAAGAGGAATATCGAACTAAAATTACATATAGTTTTGCTGATATCAATTATATCCATTATTGGAATGCAGATAATTTTATCGTTATTAAGCAAGATGCCGTTGCTTGCAAGATATGAATATGCATTTAATGAGCATCACGTATTTTCGGTTAATTTTATTATCATGCACATGGCATTTAAAATTCCGTTGATTGTTGTGATGTTGTTACGATACAAAAAGCTTATAAAGAATGATAGAAGGACTTTTGCATTACTGGCATACACATTGTTTGATGCGGTATTTGTTTTTTCGGCATTTTACATGCGATGGTCTATGCGAATGCAGTATTATACATTATCTGTGTCACCACTATTACTAATCAATATCTTTGAATCTTATGAAGAGGAAAATAATAGCAATCGAGTATTTATTAAGTCGGCTTTAACCATCACTTATATTGTCAGGTTTTTTGTTTTGTTTGGTATTTACAGTTATGATTCGGTGATTCCATATACTTTCTTGGGAGTGGATTGAATCTGTTCTCGAGCCTAAGGTAAGGGTGATAGAACTAGATTGTATATCTCAAGGAAACAGAACAAATCCTCATATTTTTATTTGGGGTTAAGGGATTGAAAGTAATCAAAAGGAAGAGGTAACTTATGGAGGAGCATTTAGTAAGCGTCGTTATTCCTTCTTATAACAGATGTGATAGAATAATGAGAGCTGTTCAAAGCGTATTATCACAAACATACTTAAATTTGGAAGTGATTATTGTTGACGATGGATCAAATGATAATACAGACGAATTAGTTAATTCGATTGATGACGATCGTGTAAAATATATCAAATTACATTCTAACGGGGGAGCTTGTCATGCTAGAAATGTTGGCATAAGTGAATCCAAAGGAGATTATATAGCATTCCAAGATAGTGATGACTTTTGGCATCCGGATAAACTTGAAAAGCAGGTAAAAACTCTGATAAAAACAGGCGCTGATGTTCTTGGATGTAGTTATGAGCAATATTTAGAAGACGGAAGAGTTTTTGTTAAGACTGTACCGAATGACATTGAAAGCGGATTTTGTAAGGTTGATCAGGTGGCTGGAAATGCTTTGTTTGGTACACCTACGATTATAGCAAAGGCTGACATCATTAAGGCAAACTTGTTTGATGAGAGCTTGCCAAGATTTCAAGATTTTGAATTAATACTACGATTGATACAAAAAAATAGAATCTATTTTTTAAATGATTCTTTAGTGGATGCATATGTGCAAAACAATTCTATCACTCAAAACTACGCTAAGTTGATACAAGCAGAGGAAATAATATTATCGAAACATGCTGAAGTGATTGAAAAATATAGTTCCCAAAAAGCTTTGCATTTACGACGGTTAATTAGAGCAAAGACAATGGAATCTGTTTCCTGCAAAAATGAATGCAAATTACTTTTTCAAACAGATAGGCATCTTAAAAGTCTAACAGTTTGCGCTCTTCATAAAATTGGATTGTTGTCATTCTACTATAATTATCTCGATAAATATAATAATAACATGAGTGGAGGAAGAAAATAATGTCTTTATTTGAAAAAATCGTATCCAAAGAAGAAACACTGGCACTGGTTGGTCTAGGATACGTAGGTATGCCCATCGCCCATGCTTTTGCCAAAAAAGGCATCCATGTGATCGGCTTCGATCTAAATAAAGCAAAAATCGAGCTGTATAAACAAGGCATCGACCCGACGATGGAAGTCGGAGACGAGGAGATAAAGAATACAAAGATTCACTTCACCGCAGATGAAACTGAGTTGAAGAAAGCTAAGTTCATCATCATTGCGGTGCCTACCCCTGTGAACACAGACCATACCCCTGATTTGACTCCTGTAATCGGCGCTTCGGAGATCGTTGGCCGAAACCTGACTACAGGCTGTATTGTGGTTTACGAATCCACGGTTTATCCTGGCTGCACTGAAGACGTGTGTATTCCGATTCTTGAAAAACAGAGCGGTTTAAAGTGCGGCGCTGATTTCAAGGTTGGATACAGTCCGGAGCGTATCAATCCCGGGGATAAGGTTCATCGACTTGAAAACATCCACAAGATTGTTTCCGGCATTGATGCGGAGAGTTTGCAAGAAATCAAGGCTGTATATGATCTTGTTATTGAGGTAGGAACTCATCCTGTATCCAATCTCCGGACGGCAGAGGGTGTGAAAGTTGTGGAGAACAGCCAACGGGATATAAATATTGCTTTTATGAATGAGTTGGCGATGGTGTTTGACCGTATGAACATCGACACAAATGAAGTCGTTGATGGAATGAATACCAAGTGGAATGCATTAGGATTCCGTCCAGGTCTGGTAGGAGGCCATTGTATAGGTGTCGATCCTTACTACTTCACATATGAGGCTGAAAAGCTCGGCTACCACAGTCAAATCATTCTTAATGGCCGCATTGTTAACGACAGCATGGGAGCTTTTGTTGCTGACAAAGCCGTTAAGAAAATGATCGATGCCGGACAAGCTCCCAAAAAGAGTAAAGTGGTAATCCTCGGCCTAACCTTCAAGGAAAACTGCCCGGATATAAGAAACAGTAAAGTCGATGATATTATTAAGCAGCTTAACAAGTACGGAATAGATCCTGTTGTGGTTGACCCGTGGGCAAGCGATGGGGATGCCATGCATGAGTATGGTGTGCGGCTCACTCATCTTGATGGGGTTTCGGACGCTGACTGCGTGATTGTTGCAGTCGCCCATGATGAATTTAAAGCATTAGGACTCGACAAGGTTAAAAGTTTCTTCAAAGATTGTCCGGATGGAGAGAAAGTTGTCATTGATGTAAAAGGAATATATCCGATTGATGAATTGAAAGCATCTGGAATGCAGTGGTGGAGACTGTAATCCAGCGGACAGATACAACGATGAATTTGCCAAGTATGTGAAAGTGATTAGATTCAATCATAATGAAAAATACATTCAACAATAGCAAGAGAGGAGTATGAATATGACCAAACCAGACACGATAATTGGATATGTGGTCTTACACTATTTTACATACGATTCTACCGTACAAACGATTCAAAGCATCATTGACCATGATGAAAGTGCGGTGATAGTTCTGGTGGATAATTGTAGCCCAAACGGATCTGGAGAAAGTTTAAGAAAGCGGTTCGCTAATCAGATTAATATTGAAGTGGTTCTCTTAGAAGAAAACCTTGGCTTTGCGAAAGGGAACAATGCAGGATATAAAACTTTAAAAGAGAAATACAATGTTGACTATATCTGCATTCTAAATAACGATGTTCTTATCCGCGATTGCGATATGAAACAAAAATTATCCAATGCATATCTCCTGTATGGTTTCGGAATACTGGGGCCTCGGATTATTCTTGCAGATGGCAGTGAAAACATATTTATTAAAAAATTTCAGCCAATCGAGTATTATGAAAATTTGCTGGAGCAGACACAAGGATTGTTAGAGCGGGTAAAGAGCAGGTCAGAGTTATCCTTGTATCTTGGTGATAAAAAGAGAAAATTTAAGCAGGTTATCTCCCGCAAGATTAAGAAAGATAATCCCGATACAAATATTGATCTTGATGCTTTGCTCCATGGATGTTGTATATTTTTCTCGCCGCAGTTCATAAGTAAATTTGATGATGCTTTCTACCCTGGAACATTTTTATATGGAGAAGAAGAACTACTCTATTTGAAATGCCAAAGAAACGGGCTTAAATCGGTTTATTACCCGTTCATAACCATCCAGCATCTTGAAGATGTAGCAACGAATTCTTCAGTGCATCAGGTTAAGGAACGGCTGGTTAGAAAACTTACAAATTCGATAGCATCTTTGAAGATCATAATTGAAACATATAAAGATCCAAGTGCTTTGGTGGAATAGAAGCACGATCGATATAGAGGAGGTTAGAATGGGCGTCAAAAGAAAATCTCTAGCTGCAAATGCGTTACTCAACGGCATTAAGCAGTGTTGCGTTATACTATTTCCATTAATAACTTTTCCCTATGTGTCACGGGTTTTAGGACCGACTAATTACGGGAAGGTCAGCTTTGCGTTGTCAATCATATCATACATTACATTAATCGCGGGGCTTGGAATCAATAATTACGCAATAAGAGAGGGTGCGAGAGTACGAGAGGATAAAAACCGTTTTTCAAAAATAGCCAGTGAGATCTTCTCTATCAATATATTGTCAACTATCGTAGCCATGCTTATCCTCATTGGCCTGATAGGATTATGGGCTAAACCTCAGGAGTATAGAGAACTCCTCCTGATACTTAGCTTTTCAGTCATATTCACTACGATTGGAGCAGACTGGATTAATTCTGTATACGAAGATTATCTTTATATTACGCTCAGGTATATTGTTTGCAATCTCGTTTCACTGGTCTGTATTTTCATGTTTGTCCGAAATAAGAACGACTATATCGTATATTCCATTATAAGTGTTATTCCGGTCATTATGGCTAACACAATCAATTGTTATCATATACGGAAAACACAGGGGATCAAGAGAAGATTTGTAGTCAATTGCGATTTGTGTATCCATATAAAGCCGATATTTCTGATTTTCGCAACGGCCGTGGCGCAGGTCATATATATTAATTCGGACATAACGATCATTGGAGTTTTTTGCAGCGATAAACTTGTTGGAAATTATTCTGTGGCCGCAAAAATATATACCCTCATCAAACAACTTATAAATGCTCTAATGGTCGTTGCAATTCCAAGAGTCTCAAATATGATGGAAAATGCAGAGCTGCGTTTCGTGAAAGATAAGCTAACCCAAATTTTTGATGTTGTATTTATATTACTTGTTCCTATGGCCACTGGACTGTTCATGCTTAGACGGGAAGTGGTACTAATTATTTCTGGGACAGAATATCAGGAGGCGATTGCGCCTTTAGGCGTTCTCGCTATTTCATTGGTTTTTGCTTCCATTGCATGTTTTTATATAAATGTAATTATGTTGCCCTATAAAATGGAGAAGAAGATTCTGATTTACACAGTAATCAGTGCGGTAGTTAATGTTATTTTGAATATTATTCTGATTCCGATTATAGGTATTACCGCCGCTGCCATTACAACACTTTTCTCCGAAATCATTATGTTTGGGTGTGGAGCTGCCTACACACGGGATTTTGTTAGTTACTCTAAAAAGCCTATCCTATCCGGATTATTAAATGGTGGCTTGGTATTCGTGGTCTGCTTGATTATCAGAAAGTGCATGAGTCATCCGTCGGCGATATTAATTTGCTCCATTGTAGTAAGTGGGATGGGTTTCTTTGCCGTATGCTTTGGGTTCTACGGGAAAGATATTATTTTGACGCTTAAAACGAGAAAACAGGGAAGATGAATGATATATCAGGCAGAAAGAAAAATCGCAGAGTAGAACATTCTACGAAAGAGGGGATCAATATTTGGTATTTATTGGCCTGCAAGGGGCAGGATGAGCAAGAAATAATGGATTTCTGTAATGAACATTTATCCCGAAAAGCGCTCTGGCAAGCATTTGTATGGCGGCGGGCATCATCTGAAAATGTCCAGAGGGATTCTGTTTAAAGGAGCCGCACGGATTACGGAAGGACCGCTAAAGGGGATGGAGAACCGGCTCTGCAAGATTTGGAAAAATGTATTCTTCCTACGCGTAAGCTTAGGAAGAAATTTCAGGGGGAATGGCATGAGGTGACAGAGAAATTGTTCCCGGAATATGTATTTCTGATAACAGAACAACCGCAGTTCTTATATGAAGAATTAAAAAGGATTCCTCTCCTGACACGGATGCTTGGGCAGTGTGAGGAGTATTTCGTCTCTTTGCCGGAAACGGATGCCAGGACGTTGGAGAAGTTAGCCAAAGCTATGGCTGAGCAGCCCAACCATGCATGGGGATGAGCAAAAATGGGTGGATGAGGCGATTCAGACGAACTGGGTGTCCACGGTGGGCGCTAACATCAATGAAATAGAGCGCATGGTCGCGGAAAAGACAGGGCGCAAATATGCAGTAGCGCTGTCTTCCGGTACGGCGGCTCTGCATTTGGCGGTTAAACTGTGTGGAGACTTCTTATGCCGATGGATGTGGAAGGATGGAGAATTCAAGGAAGAACCAAGTCAGGAATTTGGTGTTGCGGGGCATAACTCCCGAAGATGCGCTGCCGTCCCTTTAACAAGATTACGATTGATGGCGATAAGATGATAAAAGAAGGAATTGATGATCAAGGCCGGAAATTATCTGCCCGTGAAGCAGCGTGGTATAAGAAGCTTAAAGGTCGGTCTTTTAATGCGATACCGGCCATTTATTCATATGAGCCACTTTCTATGGAGCTAATTGATGGCAAGAACATCTATGAATACACATATTTGGCTGACGGGCAGAAGAAGTATGTGTTGGAGAAAATTGTCCGCTGTCTGAAAGAAGTACATAGTCTTGAGTCTGCGCCATATGATGATGTCAGCTACAGGGATGCGTATCTTGATAAAACGTATGACAGGCTAAAAAAGGTGAGGAATCTGGTTCCTTTTGCCAATGCTCCCACTGTTACAGTGAATGGTAAGGTATGTAGAAATATCTTTTATCACCAAGATGAAGTAGAGAAGCTTGTCATGCAATATGCGCCGAGAGAGTTTGTGCTTCTTCATGGTGTTTGCACGTTCTCGAACATGATGCTGCGGAATGATTCTGAACCTGTGTTGATCGATCCGCGCGGCTATTTTGGAAAGACGGAGTTCTTCGGAGATGTGGCTTATGATTGGGTGAAGCTCTACTATTCGCTATTTAGCAGCTACGACCAGTTCAATCTGAAACGCTTTAGTTTGGATATCGAAGATAAAGAAGTTAAGTTGGAGATTGGATCAAACAATTGGGAGAATATGGAGGATTATTTCTTTGAACTGTTAGACGGGGAAGTGACCAGACGACAGATGAAGATTCTCCTTGCTATTACATGGCTGAGCCTTACTACGTATGCATGGGAAGACTATGATTCTATCTGCGGTGCATTCTATAATGGACTTTATTATCTAGAGGAAGCTTTGGAGATGGAGAGCGCCTACGGATATTTTGAAAAGACAATGGTTCAACTAGATGATGCTCTGAAAGGTATTTCCATGGCAGATCTGGATAGATTGATTTCAGATTGTGAGGATACTCTCAAATCAGGACACAAGGTGATTGCGTCTGGTCTTGGAAAGAATGTGCCTATTTGTGAGAAGTTTGAAGGTACGATGCTTTCTGCCGGAATGGACGCACAGTTCCTTCACACCAATTCTGCTGTTCATGGGGATATGGGGATGGTAAAGTCAGGAGATCTTGTGATCATCCTCACGAAAAGCGGCAGTACGTCAGAATCGGTATATTTGGTGGATCTCTTGAAAAAGAGAGCAGGCGTCAAATTGTGGCTGCTTAGCTGCCATAGGCACAGCATATTGGCGGATGGCTTGGAAAACAAACTTATTGTTCCGCTTGCCCATGAGGGTGACCCGTGGAATATTATGCCGAACAATTCAACAACGCTGTTTCTTATTATTCTGCAACAGTTAGCTATGCAGTTGATTAAGAGGATGGGAATAACACTGGAAATGTTTAAGCCAAATCATCCGGGCGGAGTAATAGGAGCGAAATTACAACATGGATAAGATGACTCGTTCCTGCCAGGAGTTAAGGATTTTCTGGCTAATATCCCATCGGGCGATATGGTTATTTTCCTTACATCAAGAACGGACGACTATGTAGAATCTACGAAAGATTTCTTGCAAAAAAATGGTATCAGATTTGATCATATTATATTCAATGCTCCTTATGGCGAAAGAATTCTCATTAATGATGACAAGCTTATTATTGAAATCGACAAGGGATTATAAAGTGGCGTATGACTTACAGAAGAGAAACAGAGAACGTATGGAGATGCGGTGCAAAAATTGTTTGGGTAACGAAAAATGAAGATTTTCAAGTTCCCCTTCCGGCAGGATAGGGGAGCGTTTAGTCAAAGATTTATTTTATGGCATACTTTTCATAATAGCGAGTTGATTTTTTTTCTGTAATACCGAAATGCTTTTGCATCTTGAGGAGGATTCGCTCCTTTGGAATCTGCTCGTCCAGGTTGTCCGAGTTCTTTTATTGCATCATCCCGAATCCCTGCGAAAATGACCTGCTCCAAATTGCTCATGTGCGTCGCCGCCTCCCACAATTCCGCATTCTCAGAATAATCAATATACTCTGTTACCGTCTCCATAAAATCGTCTTTAATTTCTGGTGTTGGTTATTTCATAGACGGATATGCTATATTATGTGAAATGATTAAGGAATATGGGGAAACGGCCGAAATATTTTAATAGGTACAAAAATTATTGGGAACATGTTCCGGAGAGGAGTTTAAAGGAGTGAAAATATTAGTAACAGGCAGTAAGGGGTTTGTAGGGAAAAATCTGGTTGAAAATCTGAAAAATATAAAAGACGGAAAGAATCGGACGAGACCCGGTCTATCCATTTCGGAAATCTATGAATATGATAAAGATACGGAGCCGGCGCTTCTTCACGAATATTGCCGGGAATGTGATTTTGTGTTTAATCTGGCAGGGGTAAACAGGCCGAAAGACGACGCCGAATTCATGGATGGGAATTTTGGGTTTGCCTCTGAATTGTTAGAAGCCTTAAAGGAAAACAGCAATACCTGCCCGGTTATGTTGGCAAGCTCTATACAGGCAAGCCTTGCGGGACGGTATGCGCAGTCGGAGTATGGCAGGAGCAAGCTTGCCGGGGAAGAGTTGTTTTTTCAGTATGCAGAAGCTACCGGCTCTAAAGTATTGGTCTACCGTTTCCCCAATCTGTTCGGGAAGTGGTGCAGGCCTAATTATAATTCAGCGGTTGCGACGTTTTGCGATGCAGTGGCCAATGGGCGTGATTATACGGTAAATGACCGTGCTACGGAGTTGGAGCTGCTTTATATTGATGATCTGACGGCAGAGCTGCTTGACGCACTGGAGGGGAAAGAACACCGGTGCGGGTACGAAGGCGTGGATGCGGTTCCCGTGGAGAATGGACGTTACTGCTATGCGCCGGTTACGCACCATGCGACGTTGGGGGAGATCGTAGATTTGCTGGAATCATTCCGGGCTGCGCCGGAAACGCTTATGGTACCTGAGATTCCTATGGGTTCCTTTGCCAAGAAACTATATAGTACTTATCTGTCGTATCTTCCAGAGCCTAAGACGTCATATGGTTTCCGGATGAACAGCGATGAGAGGGGGAGTTTTACGGAATTGCTCCGCACACAGAACTGCGGGCAGGTGTCGGTGAATATTGCAAAGCCGGGAATTACCCGTGGGGAACACTGGCATAATTCTAAGTGGGAGATTTTTATCGTGGTTTCCGGCCATGGGTTAATCCGGGAGCGGAAGGTGGGCGTAGACCCGGAGACGGGGGCGCGGTATCCGGTAAATGAATTCGAGGTCACAGGTGAAGAGTTGCGGGCGATTCAAATGCTGCCAGGTTATACCCATAGCATTACGAATCTGTCGGATACGGAAGAGCTGATCACGGTTATGTGGGCAAATGAGCCTTTTGATCCCGACAATCCGGACACTTTTTCTGAGAAGGTGGCGGAATAAATTTATATAATCCACAAAAAATCGCAGAATAAGATACTCTGCGATTTTTCTTTAAACAGCGTATCTATTATATCTATCTAAATTTGATTAGTCAATACTTTATTTGTTTTTGTAAAATTTTGTAAAATTTTACTCTAAATTTACATTCATATAACGAATAAAATTCTTTTAATTTCTAATTAAATTCAATATTATCTGATATATATTCAAATAATATCACAAATTTCCACAAAACAATCAACCATATTTTCGCAGAGTATCTTACTCCACGAAAGAAGGGGTTGTTATCTGGTATTTATTGACCTGTCATGAGCAGGAAGAACAGAGAATAATGGAATCCTGTAATAAGCGCTTGTCACGGAAAGCGCTTAGAAGTTCTTTTCTATTAACATACGATAGAATGCGGCGTTATGAAGGGAAGTGGCATCTTGAGAGAAGGCTTTTGTTCCCGGCGTGCGTATTGCTGGAAAGTGAAAATGAAGAACGTCTGTTAAAGGAACTGAAAGACTTTAGAAAAATATCGGAGTCCGGAAGGTGTACTGTAAGGATAAATCCGGAAGAAGAGGAGTTCTTGAAGTCACTGTATGGGAAAGCTTGTCATCTGAAAATGTCCAGAGGAATTCTTTTCAAAGGAGCCGCTCGGATCACAGAAGGTCCGCTGAAAGGAATGGAGAATCGGATCTGTAAGGTTGACCGGCACAAACGGCTGGCGCATATCCGGACTGTGATAGGAAGTGGCGGGGAATTAAGTTACATTCAAGTAGGATTGGAAATAACGGAGAAATATAGGTAGTACAAAGGATATCAGGAATGCCCCTTGAAGCTTTGGCACTTGGGTTCAGGAATGATAGACATAGAGGTAATAACTGTGGCTGTATAAGTATGGGCATGGATGGCGAAGCCATGCATATTGGGCGGAAAAATAGCAGGGAGAACGTGTATGTGGTACGTAATGCAGGTGGTTTCCGGTCAGGAAAACCGGACGGTCATGTTAGTGGAAAGCATGGTTTCTGAGGGAATTTTAGAAAGATGCTTTATTCCTACGCGCAGACTCAGGAAGAAGTTCCAGGGAGCGTGGCATGAGGTGACGGAGAAGCTATTTCCAGGGTATGTATTCCTGATTACAGAACAACCTCAGTTATTATATGAAGAATTAAAACAGATTCCGCGACTGACCCGTATGCTTGGGCGTTGTGAGGAATATTTTGTCCCATTGCCGGAAGCGGATGTCTGGATGATGGGGAAACTTCAGGATGGGGCAGGGAAGAACAATGTGTTAGAGGCAGAGATTTCTAAAGTTGCAGTAGAAAAAGGAAAAAAGATTAAAATTTTGTCCGGACCGCTTATAAATCTGGAAGGACAGATTAAGAAAGTGAACCTGCATAAGAGGACTGCGGCGGTGGAGGTAGAGTTTATGGGGAGTAAGACGGTGATTTACCTGGGGATTGAGATGGTAGGAGAAACAGAACAAACAGAAACAGGAGATGTGGGTAGGAATGAATAATTTTTTTACAGATCCCCGATTCGACGGCATAAAACCATTTGAATCAAAAGTATGGCTGTCCTCTCCAACGATGCATGGTGATGAACAGAAATGGGTGGACGACGCAATTCAGACGAACTGGGTATCTACAGTTGGAGAAAATATAGATGAAGTTGAAAAGCAGGTGGCGGAAAAAGTTGGCCGGAAGTTTGCGGTAGCGCTGTCCACCGGTACTGCAGCCCTCCATCTTGCCATTAAGCTATGCGGAGAAAAGCTCTATGGCAAGCCGGCAGTGGGACATGGCGTACTGGAAGGAAAGCGGGTATTCGCTTCCGACATGACTTTTGATGCGACAGTGAATCCTATCTGTTATGAAGGCGGCATTCCAGTTTTTATCGATACAGAACGCGATACTTGGAATATGGATCCGGCGGCTCTTATGCAGGCGTTTGAACTCTATCCAGATGTAAGGCTTATTGTTGTGGCGCATCTGTATGGCACGCCGGGAAAGATTGACGTGATCAAGGAAATCGCCTGCCGTCATGGCGCTTTAATTGTGGAAGATGCTGCTGAGTCTTTTGGAGCTGCCTATCAACATGTCCAAACAGGCTGTTTTGGTACGGCATCCATCTTGTCTGGAAACGGTAATAAGATCGTAACCGGTTCTGGCGGAGGGTTTCTCCTGACGGATGACAGGGAGGATGCGGATAAAGTCAGGAAGTGGTCTACACAGAGCCGGGAAAATGCTCCCTGGTATCAACATGAGGAGCTTGGATATAACTACCGGATGAGCAATCTTATTGCAGGAGTTTTGAGAGGTCAAATCCCATATCTGGAAGAACATATTGGACAGAAGAAGGCAATCTATAAGCGTTATCAGAGCGGATTGGCAGATCTTCCTGTGAAGATGAACCCATATGGAGTAGAGAGCATTCCTAACTTTTGGCTGAGTTGTCTCATAATTGACGAAGAAGCGATGTGTGAGACGGTGAGAGGAGAAACAGATGCTTTGTACCTCAGGGAGAGCAAAAAATCCTGCCCGACCGAAATCTTAGAGGCCTTGGCCGCATTTAGCGCAGAAGGCAGGCCGATTTGGAAACCGATGCATTTGCAGCCAATTTACCGTACACATCCCTTTGTGACGGCACAGGGAAATGGAAGAGGTAGTACGAATGCGTATATCGCCAGCAGCAGTATTGACGTTGGCGCAGACATTTTCCGAAGAGGATTGTGTCTGCCAAGCGACAATAAGATGACGCCTGAGCAGCAGGATATGGTGATAGACATTATTCACAGATGTTTCCTATAATTGTCAATCAAAGGCAGATGAATGAGGTTGTGGAAAATGAGGATGTTAAATCTAAGTATAAAAAGGATGTTAGATATTCTTGTAAGCCTGATTAGTATAATCCTAATCAGTCCAATCCTCTTGACTATCCTATTGCTGGTTAAATGTACGTCAAAAGGTCCGGTTCTATTTAAGCAAGAGCGGCTTGGATTACATGGCGAGTCGTTTCAGATTTTAAAGTTTCGGACAATGGTTGTCAATGCGGAACATATGGGAACGGGCGTCTATATAAACGAAAAGAGTGATCCGCGAATCACAAAAATAGGAAAGATACTGCGAAAAAGCAGTCTCGATGAGCTCCCCCAGTTATTTAATATTCTTAAAGGGGACATGTCATTAGTGGGACCGCGCCCGCCTGTTACCTATCATCCTTATGATGGATATCAGAATTATCCACAATGGGCAAAAAAAAGATTTGAGTTGCTTCCGGGTTTGACAGGTCTGGCGCAAGTTGAATTGAAGAGTGATGCGACTTGGGATGAAAGGATTACGGTAGATGTCAGATACGTGGAGAACTTTTCGGTTAGAATGGATATATTGATTCTATTAAGAACCGTTATCGCAGTATTCAAAAGAGACACTTTCTAATCAATAATGAGTCCATTCAACATGGATGGCAGGAGGATAAAAATGGGACGTAAAGCTTTGATTCTTGGAAGCGATTATGGAACTTATGACATGGCGGTTGAAGCTAGAAACCTGGGGATTTATCTAGTTGTCACAGATTTGATGGAAACTTCGCCTACGAAAGAAATTGCAGATGAAGCATGGATGATCAGCACAACGGATATCGATTCTTTGGAACAAAAATGTATTGAAGAAAATATTACTGCAATTATGGTTGGTGCAAGCGATTTTAACATCAATTGCGCCCGCAAACTGTGTAAAAGGCTTCATCTTCCCATTTATTGCGAAAGCGATAGGGCGTGGGAAGTTGCTACAGATAAGAGTAAATTCAAAGAGGTGTGTAAAGAGGTAGGAGCGAGGATTGCTGAGGATGTGCATTACTCTGAGGATATGTCAGACGAGGAGCTTGCAAAGATTCCGTTTCCTGTGGTAGTGAAGCCTGTTGACAAAAGCGGTAACAGAGGAATGAGTTATTGCAGGAATGTAGAAGAACTCAGAGAGGCATACAGGTATGCGAAGAGCGTTTCGGACAACGAGACAATTATTGTTGAGCGCAAGCTTCATGGACCGGAATGGACGGTGAACTATATTCTGGCGGACGGAGAAATTAACCTGTTTTATTTCAGTAGGGAGCATCATCAGCCAGGGCAGCTGGCAAATCTCTACTCCTTGATGAACACTTCGTCAGGACACCTGAAACAATTTATTGAAGAAGCCAATGAAAAGGTAATTGAAGTATTCAAGAAAGCTGAGTTTAAAGAAGGTATTGCGTGGGTAGAAGTGATGCTTGACGACGATGGGCATTTTTACCTGATTGAGTGCGGCTACCGATACGGCGGCGATATGTCCTATGCATCCTATGAAAAAGTATGCGGTTTCAATTCTATCAAATGGATGGTAGAGACTAGCCTGGGTGTGAAGCATACTGCGGCGAATCTTCCTGCAGCCCTTACCGGTTTGTATATGGGAAGCGCGGCTGCTTACTATTTGTTTGCCGTAAAAGAGGATAAGATTGCAAAGATTATTGGGCTTGATGAGGTTGCAAAGATTCCCGACGTCATCATTGATATGCCTAAGAGAGAGGGAAGCAGAGCCAGATATCATAGCGCCATGGGAGTTATCAGGGCTTATGGCGCAACATGCGAGGAAATGATTGAGAAGATTGATGCGATTAATAAGAATCTAAGGATTCTGAATAAAGAAGGAGAGGATTTGATTCTCTATTTTACGGATTTCGATGCAGTCAGAAGAGATTTCCAGCTTGGTGTAGACGATTATACCTAAGGGCACACCGTAATGCATGCCCTGTGGGCGGACTTCGTCAGATAAGGTATACGAAATAACACAGTCAGGGAGGCGGCAGTTTTGAAGTACAAAACGATAATACAATCTCTGGGAGATTTTAAAGGCAATCGTCTCTGGATGAAACGGGAAGATTTGATTCCATTTTCATTTGGCGGCAATAAGGCGCGTAAGGTACAGTTGTTCCTCCGGGAGATTGAGCAAAGTGCATGTGACAGCGTTGTGACGTATGGCAGCGGAAGCTCCAACCATTGTCGCGTGGTTGCTAATATATGTTGCCAGAGAGGTTTGAAGTGTTGTGTTATTAGCCCGAAGGAGGTAAGTAAAAAGACCTTCAACAGCCGAATGATGGAGTTATTCGGGGCAGAGATTATCACAGTTCCCGTGGACAGGGTCCATGACACGATTGAAGAGAAATTGAATGAGCTAAGCAGGGACGGATATCACCCTTATTTCATTGAAGGCGGCGGTCACGGTAATATCGGAACAGAGGCTTATGTACAGTGCTATGGGGAAATAAAAGAACAAGAAAAGGAATTAGGGGTTTTCTTTGATTATATCTTTTTTGCATCAGGGACAGGAACTACCCATGCAGGGTTAGTTTGCGGGCAGATTATGAACGGCGATGAGCGAAAGGTTGTCGGTATCAGTATCGCGCGGAAGAATCCAAGAGGGCGGGATGTTGTATTGAAAAGTATAAAATCTTATTTAGGAGAAGATGCGGATATGGATGCTGCTGAAGGTGCGACAATATTTGTTGATGATTATGCAAACGGGTATGGGAAAAGGGAGAGAAAGGTAGAAGAGACTGTAGAAAATGTGCTGAAACAATATGGTATTCCGTTGGATATGACATATACAGGTAAGGCGTTTTTGGGGATGGATGAGTATTTGGCGGAAATTCGTAATAAAAATGTGTTGTTCATCCATACAGGCGGGACGCCGTTATTTTTTGATATTTTCAGGGAGGAAGAAGAATATGAACATCCTGATACTTGCGGCTGGAACCAGAAATAAAATTGTCCAATATTTTAGAAACACGGTAAGAGATGACGGAGAGGTAGTTGCTACGGATTCAAGCAAACTGGGACCAGCAATTTATGATGCTGACAAATATTATATTGTACCGCCCATAACTGCATCTGGGTATTTGGATGTAATATTAAGTATTTGCAAGAAGGAAAAGATTCATGGCATTTTGAGCCTGATAGATCCTGAGCTGAGCCTTTTGGCAGCGAACGAAGAGAAGTTCAAAGCCATCGGGACGACGGTGATTGGAAGCTCTTACGAGCTGTGTGAACTCGCATTAGACAAATACCGGATGTATCAGTGGTTAGCTTCTCGCGGATACAACTGCGCGCGGTCTTGGATGGAGCGGGACAAGTTTTATAAGGAGGTAAAAGAAGGCGGCATAACTTATCCGGTATTTGTGAAACCTGCGTATGGTTCCGCCTCCATCAGCATTTCCAAGGTCTATGACAAGGAGACGGTTGATAATCTTTTTACCCATGAAGATAACCTGATGATTCAGGAGTTTCTCAACGGACAGGAGATCGGCGCAGACGTGTACATAGATATGCTCTCAGGCGAAGTTGTGTCTATTTTCACAAAGAAAAAAATTCATATGCGCGCCGGGGAAACGGATAAAGCTGTCAGTTTTAAAGATCCCGAACTGTTTGCGTTCATTGAGAAATTTGTGCTGGAAGCTGGTTTTAAAGGGCAGATTGATATCGATATCTTTCGTATCAACGGACAATACTACATTTCTGAGATCAATCCGCGGTTTGGCGGCGGATATCCGCACGCCTATGAATCCGGCTGCAATCACATGGAGCTAATATGGAATAACTTGAACGGCAGGGCAAATAGGAAGCATATTGGCGCCTATGAGGAAGGCATTTATATGATGAAGTATAACGAGTTAAAAATTATCAGGAAATAGGGTGAGGAAAAATATGAACATCCTGTTTTTAACTATAGGGAGATTTGACAGCATAGAGGCGCATTCTATTTATCCGGATTTGTTACGCTGCTTCCGCGATCACGGGCATGAGATATATACCATAACTCCGAATGAGAAGAAAACGGGCAGGAAGACGGAAATGATTCATGAGAAGAGTTCCCATATTTTACGTATTCAAACCGGGGATGTCACAGGCGCTTGTAATATCCTGAAAAAAGGCGTCGAGCAGATGAAGGTTGAGCCGATTTTTATCAAGGCGATAAAGCGGTATTTTTCTGATGTCAGGTTTGAGTTAGTCATGTATTCTACACCTCCGATTACTTTCTGTAAAGTGGTTGAGTATGTGAAGAAAAGAGACGGGGCAAGGAGTTATTTGCTTCTGAAAGATATATTTCCTCAGAATGCAGTTGATTTGGGGATGATGTCAAAGGATGGTGTAAAAAGCCTGGTTTATCATTATTTCCGCGCTAAAGAAAAAAGATTGTATGCATTGTCGGATCGCATCGGCTGCATGTCTCAGGCAAACGTAGATTACATAATAAAGAATAACCCCGGAATCAGACAAGAAAAAATGGAAATCTGTCCTAATGCAATGGAAGTAATCGATCAGAGTGTGGACGATGAGAAAAGGAAATTAATCAGAGAAAAATATGGGATTCCCTTAGATAAAAAAGTTTTCGTTTATGGCGGGAATCTTGGAAAGCCACAGGGAATCCCGTTTCTGATTCAATGTCTGCGAAGGTGCCGGGAAGAAAAAGATGCACATTTCTTAATCGTTGGAAGCGGCAGTGAGTATAGAAAACTGGAAACATTTATTCATTCTGAACATCCAGCGAATGTTAAGCTTATGAAAAAACTCCCTAAGGAAGACTATGACCATATGGTCGGTGCCTGCGATGTGGGAATGATTTTCCTGGATCACTGCTTTACTATTCCGAATTTTCCCAGCCGGATTCTTACATACATGTCTGCGAAACTTCCGGTATTGGCGGTCACAGATCCGAATACCGATATCGGCAGGGTAATTATGGACGGCGGATTTGGATGGTGGTGTGAAAGTGATAATGTGGATGGTTTTGTGAAATATGTAGAGCAGGCGGTAAAGAGCAATATACAGCTGCAAGGTGAAAAGGGGTTCGCTTACTTAAACGATAATTACCACGTGGAAAGGTGCTATGAAATTATTAGCAGTAAACAGGGATAATGGGAATGAAAATACTGATGGTTAATGTTGTATGCGGCATCCGAAGCACTGGAAGAATCTGTACAGACCTTGCCTATGCTCTAAAGCAGTCAGGCAATGAAGTGAAAATAGCATACGGCAGGAAGCAAGCGCCTGCTGAGTTCCAAGATATGTCCATCAGAGTTGGGAATGGTATTGATAATTTATCACACGCGGCGTTGTCGCGCCTGTTTGACGCACAAGGATACGGGAGCGTCAGGGCAACGAAAAAATTTATAAAATGGGTAGAGGAATATAATCCAGATATCATTCACCTTCATAATATTCATGGCTATTATCTGAATATAACACTCCTTTTTGACTTTTTGAAAAAGAGAAATAAGCCGGTTGTATGGACTTTACATGATATGTGGGCATTTACCGGTCATGCAGCTTTCTGTGTAGGGGTTCCATGTTTTAGATATATTGAGGGATGTTTTGATTGCCCAAGGAAAAAAGCATACCCGGAAAGCTTACTGGATAGATCAGAGCTGAATTGGAGGAGAAAAAGAAACCTGATAAGGAGTTTGACAAAACTGAATATCGTGGTTCCGTCCTATTGGCTTGCGGACATTACAAAAAAGTCGTTCTTAGGTATATACCCGATTCATGTGATACATAACGGAGTTGACACAAAGAATTTTAAGCCTGTCAAGCATGATATCAGGGAAAAATATGGAATCAAAAAGGAAAAGATTGCATTAGGAGTAGCGGCAATATGGGATGAAAGAAAAGGACTTATGGATTTGGTAGAATTGTCGCAGAAATTAGATGAGGAATATCAGTTTATTGTGGTTGGTCTTACCAATAGGCAAATGGAGTCGTTGCCATCGAATATTATTGGAATTCAACATACGAATTCAGTACAGGAATTGGCAGAGCTATATTCGGCGGCGGATGTATTTGTAAATCCTACCTATGTTGATAATTATCCAACAACGAATATTGAGGCGATTGCCTGCGGGACGCCAGTTATTACATATGATACGGGCGGAAGCGGGGAAAGCGCGTCAAAATTCGGATGTGTGGTGAAGCGTGGGGACAAGGAAGAAATGAAAAAAGCAATAAAGGAATACGCAGGCAAAAAATTAGAGTCGGGAGATCCAATGATGTATGATGTTTCAGTTAATAGAACAATAGAGCAATATCTGGCGCTCTATTCCTCTCTTATAAGGGGGGGGGGGTAAAAAGGACGATATTTTTGATAATCATAGGGCGGGGAGTCTCTGGCGGTCTGCACCGTTTTAGCGGAGGGGCAGAAGCATGAGTAAGATTCTTTCTATTGGCATTACCTCCTATAAACGCATGAATGAATTAGTAAGGTGTATTAACAGCATTGGAACAAAATATGTGGATGATATAGAAATTCTGGTAAGCGAAGATCATTCACCGCAGTCTGCTCAGCTCAAAGCCGAGGTTGAAAAGATGAAAGAAAGCAGTCCTTATGATATTCGTTTTACCACTAATGAAGTGAATTTAGGATATGACAGGAATCTTGGCGCAATCATTCAGAAATGCCGGGGCGATTATATTTTCTTTATGAGCGATGATGATATTGTCTTTGAGGGGTGTATTGACAGGCTGATTCCGATATTGAAACAAAATGGAGAGAAATGCGGCGTACTCTACGGTCCGTTTATATATTCGAGAGACAAGACCAGGGACAGGGTGAGAAGTTGTAATGGATATATATCTGCCGGAGAAGAAAACGCAGCGAAGTATGTCTATGACTCTATTTTATTTTCTGGTTTGATATTCAAGAAAAAATTTGTCCAGGATTTCGACGCATCGCAATTCGTTAATTATAACTATTTTCAGGTATATCTGTTTTTGCAGATGATGTTCCGATATGGCGCATATTATATAAACGAACCAATGGTTGTGTGCGTAGGAGACGGTGAAAATGCGTATGGCATATCCGATTCAAGCGGTGGGAATCAGCTTCTGGCGAACCGAAAGAGTGTGAAGTCAAATCTGGAATTTAATAGAACACTCATAAAAACCATAAGAAAATTTGATGAAGAGACCGGATGCCATATCATCAAGGCGTTTGAAAAGCAATATTCCCTGCATTCTTATTCCGGATTATCGATGGCAAGAGAGGAAGGAATCAAGTATTTTGAAGAGTATTGGGATATGCTGAAAAAACTTGATATGAGAATGTATCCCGTGTCCTATGCCTACTATCTGATACTCAGGATTTTTGGAACGAAGAAAGCGGAAATCCTGATGTCAAAACTGAGGAAGCTGGTTAAAAAGGAGTAGAAGCATGACTGTTTCTGTCGCATTGACAACTTATAACGGAATGAAGTACATAAAGGAACAATTAGACTCGATTGCAGGACAGACATATACTCCGGAAGAGGTTGTGATTATCGACGACTGTTCAACGGACGGTACATATGAATATGTCTGCAATTATATACGGGAGCGAAATCTATCTGGCTGGGTGGTATTCCAAAATCCTGAAAATCAGGGCTGGAAACGTAATTTCAGAATTGCCTTCCAAAAATGCCGGGGAGATTTCATCTTTTTATGCGATCAGGATGATGTATGGCATGATTACAAAATTTATGAAATGAAGAAGGTTATGGAAAATAATCCTTGCATATCACTGCTTGTCTCTAATTATTCTGTAATGGATATTGACAGAGAAGAAAAAGTAAGAATACCCGGCTTGAATAAAAACGACGGTTCAGTTACGCGGCTGCCGTTTCAGGAGCACGCCCTTACGTTAATGCGGCCCGGATGTACGTATTGTGCAGCGAAATCACTGATTGATAAATTGTGGGAAAAAGACCTGATTCATGAGCCGCATGATCAGATGTTGTGGAATTATGCGGCAATCAACGATGGATTATATCTGTTTAACAGAATAACCATGAGATACAGACGGCACTCAGACAGCGCTTCGACTCCGGAACTATCATTAAGCAAAAAAAGAAGATATCAGGAAATGAAAGAGAGCGTCAGGCTTTGCGGTTTTTTTGTAAAAAGATGCGAAGAGCAAGGCATGGATGACAAAGTAAAAATTATAAATGGACATATCCGTTTTGTGACAGAAAGAGCCAGGATGTTAAAAAGAGGAGCGCTGGTAAAATTACTGTTTTTTCAGATTAAAAATCATAAACACTACGCAACGCTTCGGAATATGCTGTCTGATGAATATTTGATAGTATTCAGAAAATAAAAGCGTTTAAAAATTGAAGAGGACATTTTCCGTATGGTTTCTATTATCTTTTTAACATGTGTATTGACGACAATGCTGGCAATCTGTATGTTGTCGTTCAAGAGATATCTTTTAACTCCGCAGTTTGGATTGCTCGTATGCTTTATTTTAGCGTTGATTGGCTGCATGATATATGCAAAGCGGTGGAATTTAGAATTTTCTGCAATCACGCTCTTAGTTGTTTTGGCTGGTTTTGCGTCGATTGTATTCGTGTCTTTATTTTTTCAGCATAAATATCGGCTGAATGGTAATCTGGCAGAGGCGGTAAGAAGGAATGATGGCTCAGAAATTTCCGTAAAAAAAGTAAGAGTTATTATTTGGACGGTCATCCAGGTTGTGAATCTCTATCTGGTAATTCAATTTTTAAGAACTCAGACTGGAACTCTGTCGTTACAAGTGGCGATTAATTCCTATCGCAATTCGATTTATCTGACAGGCGACGCGGTAGCCCTTCCGTTTTTTACCAGGGTTATAAGGAGTATGTGCATATACTCAAGTTATCTGTTTTTGTATTTATTATTCTATAACGCAGTCAACAAGATAAAATCAAAGCTAAATAAATACTATATCATCAATATCGTCTGTGCCGCCGTTACTTCTCTGCTAATCGGGGGAAGCCGGGGGAGTCTGCTCCAGTATTTGATAGCGGGGCTTGCAATCTATTTTACACTATATACTTTTAAGTATTATCGTGCGTTTTCATTTAAACAGGTATTTTATGCCTTGGTGATAGCGGGAGTATTTCTGCTTTTGTTTGGGCAGATGTCAGAATGGCTTGGAAGAGGCGAGGTTGAAGAATTAGGGGATACGCTATTTACCTACTTATCAGGGGGAATGGCTAATTTAGACACTTATTTAAGACACAGTGAATTTTACAAGACAGATAGAAATTATACATTCGTTGAATTGGTCAACTTTTATTATAGGCTGACAGGACAAGGACATTTACAGTATAGAGGTCTTCTGTCCGATGTATACATGTCAAGAAGAGGATTTGGAACGGGAAATATTTATACGATGTTCGCCAGTTATTATCATGATGGAGAGATGGCTGCTGTTGTGCTGTATTGCGCTCTTATGGCATTTATCGGACAGTGGCTTTTGAAAATGACGATTAATAGTTTCAGGGGAGGCAGAATCAACATTCCGATGGTTATATACGGTTATCTGTTTTTTGACTATATTCAATGTAATTTTTCAAATCGGTTCTATTATCAGTTTTTCACGGTCAATATGTTAAAATTCGTAGTCTTCCTGATTGCATTCAAATTTTTCCTGACGACAGATTTAATCAAGATAGACTATAAAGGTCAAAGGATATAGGAGGAGGTTTCAATGGATATTAAGAAGCTATATTCTGTCGATTTAGTAGCCTTCGATTTTTTTGATACCCTTGTACATAGAACGTGCGACCCTGAAAAAATACTGTCGATGTGGGCAAAGGCGGTAAAAGAAAAGTACAGTTTAAGTATCTCCTCATCGGAGATATATAAAATCAGAAAGCAATCTGAGATAAAACTGCGCAAATCCGGATTCCAGGATGTGACATACCGTC
Source organism: Lachnospiraceae bacterium (assembly GCA_910574885.1). GTDB lineage: Bacteria > Bacillota > Clostridia > Lachnospirales > Lachnospiraceae > Sporofaciens. The sequence goes on from CAJTDD010000008.1 coordinate 134,004, forward strand.
AGATGCTCCGTGGGATCCATTCAGAATTAACAGCTTTGGGCTTCCTGAAACAAATTAATATTTCAGAATTTGAATCCGAATCTTACCAAATCGAGTATCAATATGAATTAGAGCATCTTTTCCTGGATGCTGAGAATATGGAACTTGCCAGGATATGTACAGAAAATGGAAAGGATGTAATCATAATCTCGGATTTTTATCATAGTAAAGAATTTATCGGAAATATTTGCAAAAAATTGGGGATTCGTCAGTTTTTCAAAGATATCTACGTCTCTTGCGATTACAATGCAAGGAAATCCACCGGAGAATTATATAAGGTTGTATTAAAATTAAATGATACGCCTCCAAAAAGATGTTTGATGATTGGCGACCATCCGATATCGGATCAGAGAGTACCAGGAAAGATGGGGATTCAGGTGTTTCCGGTGAGCTATACGGGCGTCAGCGGATTTATTACTGACAAAAACGAAATGGAACGGATTGCCCGTGGTATGAGCAATGGAGCACATGTTTTAGATGGCTACGTGGGAATTATGTATCTATTTACTGCCAGGCTATATGAGATTGCATCCGTCGGAAAATGCCGAAAACTACTGTTTTGCTCCAGAGAGGGGCAGCTGTTAAAGAAGCTTTTTGATATCTACCAAGAAATTGCACACAAGGATCATTGGATTGACAACGAGTATCTCTATATATCGAGAAGGGCTACTTTTCTTGCATCTTTGAGAGAATGTGGAAAAGAGGATTTTTCTCGTATGTTCCTGAATTATGATTCTTTGACGGTCGTAGATTTTTTAGATAATATTGGATTCAATCAAGGTGAAATTGCGGACGTCCTTGGCAGGACCGGTATTGAACGGGATATGCCTGCGGTTCCGAGGGGAAAGAGGGCTGAATTTGATGAGTTTCTTGAAAATGATGAATTTATCAGACTATTTAATGAAAAGAGAGAAGAAGCAAATTTACTTTTAAAAGAATATATACGGCAGATAAATGGGAATTCCCCGATCTGGATGGTAGATATTGGATGGCGGGGGTCTATCCAGGATAATCTGTTTTTGGCGTTTGGGCGGAAAGTAGAGATTACCGGTCTTTATTTTGGGTTGAAAAATGCAGTGAGAACGGCAAAAAATAAAAAGATTGGAATAATTTTTGATAATTATGAAGATGAGAAAAATTACAGTCTGATGTCTTTTAACTATTTAGATTTGGAAAAAGTATGTGCGGCGGATCATGGTCCTGTTATCGGATATGACAGAAAGGGAAAAATGATTGAACCGAAAATTCTTGAATCAGAAGAGGAATTGGCAATCTATCGCTATATGAAAGAGGGACAGGATAGATTGGCGGAGTCCTTTGCCAGGCTTTGCCTGCAGTTTGACGATTCAATCTATGGATATTCTGACCTGGTATATGCTTTAAAATCCGGCTATCTGTTCCATTTATGCGTCCGGCAGCCTGAGAATTATAAATATTATTTTGATTATAGAAACATTGTGGTTGAGAATTTTGGCGCTAAGACTACAGAGATACGAAATAAGTTTACGTTCAAAGGATACTCGGAACAGTTTCATTGGGGACTGGTGAATTATATATTCCGGTTCTTGGACAAGGCACATTTGAAGGCAATGTATCCTGTGGGCAGGGCATATTGCAGATTTCTATATTGTTTGAAAAAGAGAAGGTTGAAAAGAGTGGAAAATGAATGGATTAATCAAAAAATATGATTCACTCCCGAAACAACTGCGAGCCTCATTTTGGTACTTAATCTGTAATTTTGTACAAAAGGCGGTAGCAGTGATATTTACGCCCATCTTTACACGCTTGCTGACAACGCAGGAATATGGGCATTATGGGATCTTTAATTCTTGGGATTTGATTATTTCTGTGTTTGTTACCCTGAATCTGTCATACGGAGTATTCACGCAAGGTATGGTTAAAAACAGCGGCGACAGGAAATCATTTGCCGCATCATTTCAGGGATTAACATTTGTATTGTTTTGTATATGGATATTCATTTATATATTGTTTCACGTTAATTTGAACCGTATGACAGGGCTTAGTACGAGAGAAATGCTGGTAATGCTTGGATCGTCCTGGACGTCTGCAGCTTATGGGTTATGGGCGGCGGAACAGAGAATCGATTATCATTACCGGAAATTAATACTCACGACGCTTACTGCGGCAATATGCGGACCATCCCTTGGCGTCGTATTTGTAAACATATTCCCGGATAGAGTATTCGGAAGAGTATTTGCAACTTTTATAGTGAATGTTCTCGTCTATATGGGGCCTGTTTTTTCTCAGTTTTTCAACGGGGGGAAAATAATCAATACCAGGTATTGGAGGTATGCGCTGCTGTTTAACATTCCTCTGATCCCCCATTATCTGTCCCAGACCTTACTTAGTAATTCTGACAGAATTATGATTGAGAAAATGGCTGGTTCTTCGGAATCCGGTATCTACAACCTTGCATACTCTGTGGCGGTGACGATGATTTTTTTTAATTCCGCATTGCTTCAGACGATTCACCCCTGGCTTTACCAGAAGATAAAAGACAGGAATACAAAACAGATTAAGACGGTAGTATATCCTGCCTTTTTCATTATCGGTTTTGTTAATTTAGTTTTGATTATTTTCGCGCCGGAAGCGGTTGCAATATTTGCGCCGCCGCAGTATCGGGAAGCAATCTGGGTAATTCCTCCGGTAGCTATGAGCAGTTTGTTTAATTTCTCATATGGTTTGTTTGCAGATTTTGAATTCTATTATGACAAACCATATCTGGCAACTTTCGCTTCTGTTGCAGGAGCTGTTCTTAATTTGATATTAAACTTTTTATTTATCCGGTTATTCGGATATTTTGCCGCCGGTTATACCACGCTTGTCTGTTACATTTTATTTGCGGTCTTGCATTATTATTTTATGATTAAAATATGTAATACATATATGGAGGGGAGCAGGCCTTATGATACCAAACTGTTAGTAATTGGTTCGGGGCTGTTCCTTCTTCTGGGGTTTGCTTTTATGTTTACCTATCGTTATCCAATCATAAGATATGGATTGGTTTTTATCGGCCTGGTTATGATTTTGATATTCAGGCGGAGATGGATGTGCTATCTAAAAATGTTTATTGATTTACGGAATGGTGGGGTATGATGAGCTTTAGAGAGTATTTGAATTCAAACAGAACAGAATTTTGTACAGGATGCAGCGCTTGTTCGGCGGTTTGCCCTACGGACGCTTTGCATATGGTACAAGACGAAACGGGATATTATGTTTCGGAATTTGATGCGTCGAAATGTATCAATTGCAATAAATGCAGCAACATCTGCCCAATCCTTTCACCGAAAGAATATCCATATCGGGGTAAACGCCCGGCGTCCTATGCTGTCCAAATGCATGACGAACTCAGGAGCAAGTGTTCATCCGGAGGAGTATTTCTTGCCGCCGCACAAGCCGTTATTGATGTAAAAAAAGGAACCGTATTCGGCGCGGCATGGGAGGGTGAGGTTTTATATCATTGCGGCGTAGATAATGTTGACGGCTTGCTTAAATTGTGCGGTTCTAAATACATACAGAGCCATATGTCAGGCACGTTCCGCCAAATCAAGAAATTACTGCAAAACAAGGAGACGGTTCTATTCTGTGGGTGTCCCTGTCAGGTGGCGGGATTATATTCATATTTGGGCAAAGACGATGAAAATTTATATACAATAGACCTGCTGTGTTACTATGCGCCCTCTGTTCGGATGTTCCAGGATTATTTAAAAGAAACTTATCGTGGAACAGCAAAAAGTTGGAATTTTCGGGATAAAGAACTTGGATGGGACAGTGAAAACCTAACGGTTTTCACTGTCCCGGATATGAAGCGGCAGACGTCTGAGGATTTAGGGACAAAGAATTTGGATGGGACTGTGAAAAAAATCATCCGTTCCCGGGATATCGATCTGTTTGAACAGGCTTTCCATTCGCATCTGCTGATGAGCGAGCATTGCCAAAAGTGTAATTTTAACAGAATCCCTCGTCAGGGAGATATCACATTGGGAGACTTTTGGGGGATAGCAAAATTTGATAAGAGTTTTGCGGATGAGAAGGGAACCAGCATCGTTATCGTAAACAGTGAGAAAGGCAGAAAACTTCTGGAGCTTTGCGGTAAAAAGCTCAGGAAAATAAAGAAAACCGATTTAAAATACATAAAAGGCAACCGAATTGGAAAAGATGCGGACGTTGTAAGAAGCGAAGCATGCAAAAGATTCTACGATCTATATCAAGCGTCTTCCAATTTTAACAAATCAAGTAATTATGCTCTTTCGTGCCGTCATGACGTTGGGATTGTCGGGTGCTGGGATATAAAAAACTATGGCTCGCAGCTTACCTATTATTCTCTTTACAAAATACTGAATCGAATGGGGTATTCGGCGGTATTGATTGGCTGTCACAAAAAAGCACAGTATCAATCTGTCGGAACGGCGGAACTGTTCAGAGACAATCCCTATCCTGCATATGATATTTCCCGTCAGTATGATAACCGGCCTGAAATGATTGAAGCAAACGCATTGGCGGATACGTTCGTAGTTGGTTCGGATCAAGTCTGGAATTATGGGCTTTATAAACATTTCGGAGAATTCACTTTGCTGGATTTTGTGTTCTCGAATAAAAATAAAATCGCATATGCGGCTTCTTTTGGAGGGAATTACTGGAAAGGGAGTGAAATAGAAAGGGTGTTCTTTCAGTTTTGCTTAAATAGATTTCATAAAATTTCTGTTCGGGAGACGTCGGGCGTAGAATTATGCAGTCAAAAGTTTGGCTGTCATGGGGATTGGGTAATCGATCCGGTTTTTTTAGCCGGCGCCGACGTGCTTTCCGGGCTTGCGCGAAAGGCAAGTGTGGATGTATCTGGCAGGTATGTGTTTGCGTATCTTCTTGATTATTCAAAGGATAAGGTTAATGTGCTTAACCGAATCTGTAATAGGACAGGCTGTAAGAGTGTGGTGGTTACAGATCCAAACCAGGCAATAGATCCTGCATGGAAAGGTTATGTCCGCGTAGACGCTCATCTGGAGGACTGGCTGTGGTTATTTCAAAATGCGGAGTATGTATTGACGGATTCGTTTCATGGAATGTGTGTATCACTCATCTTTCATAAGAATTTTACGGCGGTGGTCAATCAGAAGAGAGGGGCGGCAAGGTTCCATGATTACGCCGCTATGTTTGGACTGGATGAATATATTCTGCAGTCAGCGTCAACGGCATTATCCGGGGAATTTAAACTTTCACAAGTAGATTATGAAAGGATTGACAGGCAGATATCGGATGCTGTGGAGTCAGGGATGGCATGGCTTAAAGATGCAATAAATCCTGACATGCCGGATAAAGGCGGCTTGACTGCTTATGACGAAAGCCTTATTCGCAGATATCGGGCAAGCCGTCAAAGATTTCGATATCGATTATTAAATTCTAAACCAATCAGATATTCAAAAGAATACGGATTTGGTGAAATGTGCGTAATGGCGTTCAAAAGCCTGCGCATCAGATTGAGAGGTTAAAAAGGAGGCTAAAAACCTATGAGCGAGTTTCGTGGAGCAACATTGCTGATCACTGGCGGCACCGGCAGTTTCGGGGCTGCTGTGTTAAAACATTTTCTGGAGACAGACATAGGACAGATCCGCATATTCAGCCGTGATGAAAAGAAGCAGGACGATATGCGTCACGGGCTTCAGGTGAAGCATCCAGATTATGCCGGAAAGGTTAAGTTTTATATTGGTGACGTCAGAGACCCGCGTTCTGTGGCTGACGCTGTGTCGGGCGTGGATTACATATTTCATGCGGCGGCTTTAAAGCAAGTTCCGTCCTGTGAGTTCTTTCCCATGCAGGCAGTTAAGACGAATGTAGAAGGCACGGACAACGTCCTTCACGCGGCGGTGGACGCCGGTGTAAAGAAGGTCGTCTGCCTTTCAACGGATAAGGCGGCATATCCCATTAATGCGATGGGAATCAGCAAGGCGATGATGGAGCATGTTATTTTCGCAAACGCTCGCGTTGCTGCCAGGAAAGGCGGCACGATGATCTGCTGTACCCGTTATGGGAATGTGATGTGCAGCCGCGGCAGCGTAATTCCCCTTTTCATTGAGCAGATTAAAGCGGGGAACCCTGTCACGATTACGAATCCGGAGATGACCCGGTTTCTTATGAATCTGGATGAAGCGGTGGAGTTGGTACGTTTCGCATTCCACCATGGGGCTCCAGGCGACCTGTTCATCCAAAAAGCGGCCGCGTCTACAATCGGAGACCTGGCAAAAGGAGTTCAGAAACTTTTTGGAGATACCGGTACATATGTGATTGGGACACGGCATGGCGAGAAGCTCTATGAGACGCTGATGACCAGGGAAGAGAGATTGCGCAGTGAAGACATGGGGCGGTATTTCCGCGTTTCTGCAGATAACCGTGACCTGAACTATGACAAATATTTTGTGAAGGGACAGGTCTTGACCCAGGCAGAGGAGTCTTATACATCTCACAATACCACGCTGCTCGATGTTGACGGAGTCGCAGATAAGATTCTCACAACAGATTATGTACAGGAGCAGCTTGCAGCCATGCGGTGAATTTTACCGTCAAAATTATTCGGAGTTAAATCGATATGGAAAACAAGATATACTCACAACATTATTAATCTAAGTGGGACAGAAAATCTTGTCACTGTAATGTGGGCGAATGAAATATTTGATCCGAATCATCCAGATACATTTGGCGAATCGGTTTCATATCATCGGGATAGAGAAAGGGGGAATGAATAATGAAAAAGAACGGAAATGTGGTATATATCGTATCGTTGGTAATTTCGTTGGTAATTTCTATTTACGCCATTGTTTTTCCAGAGCATTTTTCGCGCATTTCCAATGCAGTATTTTGCTTTTTGACGGAGAGCTTTTCCTGGTTCTATCAGCTTGTGATGTTCGGCTTTGTGGTCTTTGTTTTATGCGTTGCATTTTCTAAGTACGGGAACATCCGGCTTGGCAGGGACGATTCAAAGCCGGATTACAGTGTGTTTTCCTGGTTTGCAATGCTGTTCTGTGCGGGGATGGGCGTTGGATTAGTATTCTGGGGGATTTCGGAACCAGTTTCCCATTATGTGAATCCTGTGGCAGGAATAGAGCCGGGAACAGCAGAAGCCGCGGATTTTGCTATGAGAGCCTCTTTTATGCATTGGGGAATCCATCCCTGGGCAAATTATGCAGTTGTCGGGCTGGCGCTTGCATACTTTCAGTACCGGAAAGGAAGACCAGGCTTAATGAGTTCGGCGCTAACCGGAATCCTTGGGGGAAATACGAGTGGATGGATTGGAAAGGCAACCGATATACTTGCGGCATTCGCAAGTATCGCTGGTATTGTGACTTCTCTTGGATTAGGCGTTCTTCAAATTAACAGCGGTTTTCATAAAATGTTTGGCATACCAGACACGCTCATGGTACAGATTATTATCATTGCGATTGTGACGGCTATTTTTATGGCATCTGCTATTTCAGGGATTGACAGAGGTGTAAAAATTTTATCTAATATGAATGTATATCTTGCGATTACGTTGATGGCTGGGACGTTTCTCGTAGGTCCTAAAATCGAGATATTTAGTAATCTTGTGAATGGTATCGGGGGTTATATCAATGGTTTCCTTCAGGATAGTTTGTCAATTTCCCCGTATGCAAAGACTGCCCAATGGATTAAGGCATGGCGTATCTTTTATTGGGCATGGTGGATTGCGTGGGCGCCTTTTGTAGGACTGTTTATTGCTAGGATTTCAAAGGGCAGGACCATCAGGGAGTTTGTGCTGGGGGTTGTTGGGGCGCCAACCCTTGCGTCGGTTATTTGGTTTGCTATTTTTGGATCCATGGGGATTCACCTGGGGCAGAACGGCACGATGGGGCAGGGGGAAATGCAGGAAATTGCTGCCGCGCCTGAGTCGGGAGTTTTTTCGGTGTTGAGTCATTATCAATTCGGGACGATTTTATCGGTTATTGCACTGGTACTACTGTTGATATTCTTTGTTACATCGGCTGATTCCGGGACATTTGTTTTGGCAATGCTTTCCTCAGAGGGGAATATGAATCCGCCCAGGGCTAAAAAAATTGTATGGGGTCTTCTGCAGTCGTTTATGTCTATTGGCCTGCTTGTCAGCGGCGGGCTGAAACCGCTCCAAACCATATCGATTGTTGCAGCCTTCCCATTTGCGTTTGTAATGATTGGGGCGTGTATATCGTTGGTTAAGGCGTTGGGGGAGGAGGGCGTTATGGAACAGGCGGTTTCTGCTGCTGAAACGCCGGAAGGGGGATTGAAAACGTAATTTACTCAAACGAAGCCAAGCAGTCATGCAGCAGCGAAATGCTACTGTGTGACTGCTGTTTTTTATGTAAAAATTCAGCTCATTAGAGCGCTTTAAACTGCTTTGCAAGCTGTAAAAATGTTGAGTTTGGCATCACTTTCTTAGACGGAATAAACAGGTATTGCCAACATTTATAATGGTTTGCTCTGCTCCACCGAGTAGCTGCCGCACAATACTGAATACCACGATTTTTCTTAGCAATAACATCCGGATCGTTTAATTTATCTTCTCCCTTAACCTCCACAAGATAAATCATATCCACCGTTTCGACAACAAAATCTGGCTCATAATTATGTCCGTGATTATAGGTAATATTAAATTCCTGGGGCGCCGGGCGAAGCCAATTCTGAACCTCGGAATCGGTTTCAAGCACTCGTGCAAGAATCAACTCTGGTTCGCTATCAAATTTTGCCGTACTGAAAACTCCTTTTTTTATACCTTCAAACAACACTGATTTTATATTTTCTGTATAAGTCGAATATAAGTTCACGCGTTCTTTAAAGGTATACGTTTGCTGTAGGTTGTAATCTCGAGTTCCGATCACTTCTTCCTGTAAAAATCCGTTTTCACAGTAGAAGTGCTGAAGCATCTGTTTGTAGATTTTATTACCAACGTCTCGTTTATACATCATGACGATGTTTTGCATACCATTAGTTCCATGCTGATTCTCATAATAATCACAAACTTGAGAAATCAATTTGAATAACAGATTGGAACATCTCTCATAATCGATCTCGGGTTTCGAGCGCACTTGCTCAAGCAGAATCTTTTTGGGATTATAACCCTCGAAATCAATGACTCCACCTTTCATACGCTGTCTATCTTGCATATCCTCCAAATTTTGAACCAATAGCTCGTTTTTAATCGGAACATGGGAAAACTCTGTTATATCAATATCGAAGTCAACAAAGACATATTCTTCAACACCTTCATCCGTCACCTTAATACGAGGAATAGGAATAAATTTTTCTACGGCCTCTCTGTGAGTTTGTTCTGTCTGCTGATTTAACCATGCCATCAGCGGATTCTCATTTTCATGGAATGCTTCGCCCAGGTCTTTGTCATCGGACAACTTTTGACTAACCGCAGCCGCTATTTCCTTTACCTGCGCAGAAGTAACCGTATGTGCAGGTGTTTTTTGGATATGCTGAGATACTTTTTCTTTTATTAATGATGTCGCTTTCTTAATAAGAGCAGCATTCTTTTCGGTTTTCTCAATCTGCGTTTCTTCATACGCTTTTTCCAATTCTTTATCTGGATCTGTTTTGAAGGATAATTGTGTATAGGTAATTTCTTCTTCCTGGATATCTTCTGCTTGAATAACATTTCCAGCCTTAAAGATGGAATCGCCTTTCTGCGCCTCATCGATGATGTCACTGAATTTATCGTGAGCAGTAAGCATAACCGCATCTACATCACGCTCTCCTGTACGCGCCCCATAAGGCAGACGCAGACCTCGGCCTACCATCTGTTCACGTAAAATCTTGGAAGCAGCAGTACGAAGCGGCACGATGGTATACAAGTTATTGACATCCCATCCTTCTTTGAGCATATTTACATGAATAACAATTTCTACTGGATTTTCCGAATTTTCTACGTCCAGAAGAAGTCGTGTGTTTGCCTCCGTTTCAGAGCCTTTCTGCTTTGAATGAATAACGATTGTCTTGTTCCTATATTTTCCTTCACGGAATTCATCCGACTTGACAAAAGTCTCTGCCCATGCTGCATGCTCCGTATCCTTACAGACTACCAGCATAAAGGGTTTAACCAGACGAGCTTTATTATTTTCAGCGTATACCTGCAATTTTCTCTTGGTATTTTCATGGCAGGTGATACCATCTAAAAGCATCATTTTATCAAGCTGTTCATCTCCAAAATTATAAAAATCGATATCAGAGCGTGTCACAGCAAACGGAGTACGGGTGTAACCATCTTCGATAGCCTTTGAAAGTGGATATTCGTACACAACATTTTTGAATAGTGCCTGTCGGCGGCCCTTTGTTACGAAAGGGGTAGCTGTAAGCTCAAGACCTAATAAAGGATTCAGCTCGTTTAATGCCTGAGAGCCTTTCGCAGCACGATAATGGTGTGATTCATCCATAATCAATACAAGGTCAGGAAGAGCGGAAAGAAACTGATAGAAAGAGTCGCCAATCACCTCGTTTACCTTTTTCATATGGGCGTCTTCTTTGTTAAACTTGTCTATATTGTAAATGTAGATGTGAATGTCAGATTCAAATAATGAGATTGTTTTTTCACGGTAATCATCATCCGTGATAATCTGCGGCAGAGTGCGAAAGCAGCCAAGTCCTTTGAATACGTACTTAGGGCTGCCGCTGTCGCACAAGTCTTTCTTTAGCTTATCATATATTGTGGTATTCGGAGCCACAACGAAAAAGTTCTTGATCTCATGCTGAGTATACAGATACGCGATAAACGCGCCCATCAGTCTTGTCTTTCCAACGCCTGTCGCAAGGGCGAAGGTTAAAGAGATAAAGTCCCTCTCAAAATCGGAACAGGTCGGATACATCGCATGCACAGCGCCAAGAGCAGCTTTTAAATTCATATCTTTTCGCAGAGTAACGCTGTTTACAATCTCTTCGAGAATTTTAAGTGAGTGCGTCTGCGGCTTTCGCAGTGACATGACGCCGCTGATATAATCAGTTGTATATTGTGGAAAAAAATTACTCATCACAGTCCTCCTCATCCTCATATACAGGAGGATGCACAATGTTTAAATTATAGTCGGCCTTTCCAAACTCACAGCGGTCAAGGAGCATTTGCGGAATCTTCTTCACTCTAATGTTCTCATAAGCCTTATCTAACCCACTCTCAAAGGAACGGCAGGCGATAATTAAATACTCGTCATCTTCCATGGTGTCTTTGATAGAATCGAGATAGTTGCCGTTCAGATGCCTTGTTGTCACAAACAAATAGCTATTTTCGCTGCCATTAGATTGTTTCCAGAATAACTTGCTGTCCGGAGCATAGATGAAGCCTTCATGTAAAGCTACAGCTGCAGCAAGCATATCAGCATCATATTCTTCGTTGATGACTTCTTCCCCGAAAACATCCTGCTTGATAAGTGTTGGCGCTAATTCATAGAAACGATAGCCGCCTCCGCCTTGCCAGTTAACATTTTTTGATATGCCGCCTTTATCTTCGCCAGATATGATACGATCCATTCTATATTTACAATGAGAAAAGGCGTGCTCACCCATTTCAATACTAATATATTTTCGTCCCATTTTGTGAGCAACAGCGGCAGTCGTACCGGAGCCTAGGAAACTATCTAAAACGAGATCTCCCGGCCGCGTTGCTAATTCAAGTATCTTTTCCAGAAGAACTTCTGGTTTTTTACCGCCAGAAAAGGCCACGCCGCCTTCGCGATTAACGTTATTCCAATTCAGTGTATCCCAAAGCGAACCTGTTTTCTCACGTTTATAGAGAACTCCATCCTGCATAATAGTGACATTTTTAAACCAGCTTACCAGACGTTTACTTTTTCCAACAAAGTAAATGGTTGTAAGTTTTCCTTTATTTCGCCCGGAAATGGGATAATATTCAATAGAGTACAGGTTGTCTTCTTCATCTGTCGCTTCTCTTACACGTGTGCGAATCGAGGTTTGCGCATTTTCTGTAGTACATATCAAATCGCTGTATTTATAAAATACCTCCAGTTCGGTAATGCCGTCTTCTCGGGCTAATTTCGCAACACTTTTTGTGCTGTAGGAACTGTGTTTGTAGATGACAATATCTTCGCCGGCTCCATCTTTAATCGTGGTGTAATACGTTCTTTTACCAAAATCATTGAAAACAGTGGTGTACTTAAAACTTTTGCCGTTATTTTTCATACTTTCAAGGTATTCGCCAAGTTCAACCTTTGAATAAGATTCATTGAATTTGTCAAATCCGGGCTTTGCATAGCAAATGATAAATTCTACATTCTTTTTAAGGCGCTTATCCTCCCCGCCGCCAGAAGCGCCGGAAGAATTTTTTGTCTTTACAACGATGAGATTGATAAAATTACTTCTGCCGCACACCTCATCCATAAGTACTTTGCAATAGTTCATTTCATCATCATTTAACTGCACAAAAATAACTCCGTCGTCTGCAAGCAGGCGCCATAACAGATGAAGCCTGGCACGCATAAGCTGCAGCCAAACAGAATGTTCAACGTTATCATCATATTCATCAAATGCCTCGCCAGTGTTATACGGCGGATCAATATAGATACACTTTATCTTTCCGGCATACTGTGGCAGTAAAGCTTTTAATGCTAACAGGTTATCTCCATGAATTAGCATATTCTGTGTTTCCGGGTCTTTTTCTTTATTGGATAGCTCAGGACGTTCAATCAATAGACGAGGTTCAATATTCATAGGCTCATCCTTGCCGATCCATGTCAGTTCTAATTTATTTGCCATCATTGATTCCTCCGCTTTCGTTTGAAGTTGTGCATTGTAGCCAATAACTTTGTGTATTATATCATGAAAAAGTGGATTTTTCATCTATTTAAAATAATAAAAAATCGCAGAGTATCTTCCTCTGCGATTTTTATTTAAAAAAGCAAATTAATTATAACTATCTAATGCAAATAAGTCAATATATAATTTTGGTTTGTAATATTTTGGCGTAAAATCCAGAATAATATTCAGTCTATTCAAAAGATTCTTATATATTTATCTTTATTTTTGCTGTCATCCCTACTATTTTTGAACCAAAAATCAGCATAAAAAATCGCAGAGGAAGATACTCTGCGACTGGGGAGAGGATGGTTATCTGGTATTTATTACCCTGTAAGGAACAGGAGGAACAAAGAACTTTAGATTCATGCAGAAACTATCTTTCAGAAACGGCGCTAAAAGATGCCTTCATCCTTACTTACGACAGGATGTGTCGGTATCAGGGAGCATGGCATATGGAGAAAAAGTTAATATTTCCGGCATACGTAATGTTGGAAAGTGAGAATGAATCTATTTTAAGAGATGAACTGGCTCAATATAAAGGAATTTCGGGCAAGGTGCAGACCGTCCTGGAAATAAATCCGAAAGAAGAAAAGATTCTGAGAATCCTGTGCGGGAAAAGGAATCATATAGGGATGTCCAGGGGTGTGATCCGCAGTGGGGTTACGCAAGTGACCGAAGGTCCGTTAAAAGGGATGGAAGCCCGGATTTGCAAAATCGACCGGCATAAGCGGTTGGCAAAGCTACGGGTACAGGAGGGACAGGATAGCCGGTATATCCCGGCGGGACTGGAAATTGTGGAGAAAAGCATTTGACACTTCTTGAAGCATTGGCACGGGAAGTTGAGAATGGCACAGAATTTATGGGGAATAGGATTTGTAGACGAGGAATGATGAGGATGTACGAATTTATGGACTTTCAAACAGACCGAAGATTTGCAGGCATAGAACCATTGGAACACAAGGTCTGGCTGTCTTCCCCCACTATGCATGGAGATGAGCAGAAGTGGGTGGACGAGGCGTTACAGTCCAACTGGGTCAGCACCGTTGGGACAAATATCAATGAAATCGAAAAACAGACGGCGGAAATCATAGGACGCAGGTATGCGGTAGCCTTGTCTTCCGGCACAGCAGCGCTCCACCTTGGCATCAGGCAGGCGGGTGAGAAGCTATACGGCAAACCCAAGGCTGGTTTCGGCGCGTTGGAAGGGCACAAAGTGTTTGCCTCCGACATGACCTTTGGGGCCACCGTTCATCCGATTGCATACGAAGGCGGCCAAGCCATTTTCATTGACTCCGAGTATGACACCTGGAACATGGACCCAGAGGCCTTGGAAAAGGCATTCGAGAAATATCCCGACGTTCGGCTCGTGGTATGGGCCCATCTCTACGGTACACCGGGGAAAATCGACGAGATAAAGGCAATCGCACATGCCCACCATGCACTGCTCATAGAAGATGCAGCAGAGTCATTCGGCGCGCTGTATAAAGGCGTGCAGACAGGCAAGTTTGGAGATGCCTCCATACTCTCCTTCAACGGGAATAAAATCCTGACCGGAAGCACAGGGGGAATGTACCTGACGGACAGCAAGGAGGATGCGGACCAGGTACGTAAATGGAGTACACAGAGCCGGGAAGCCGCCCCATGGTATCAGCATGAAGAGATGGGGTACAACTACCGCATGAGCAATGTTGTGGCAGGCGTGGTTCGGGGACAGCTTCCCCATCTAAATGAACACATCCGGCAGAAACGGGCAGTTTATGAGAGATACCAGGCCGGACTTGCAGATCTGCCTGTCAGGATGAATCCCTTTGATGAAAAGAACAGCATACCGAACTTCTGGCTAAGCTGCCTTATTATAGACTCTGACGCCATGTGTCCCCAGGTGCGGGGGGAGAAAGACCCACTCTATGTAAACGTTCCAGGAAAGTCCTGCCCGACAGAGATACTGGCAGCATTAAACGCTTTCAACGCAGAAGGACGTCCCATCTGGAAGCCCATGCATATGCAGCCAATCTATCGAATGAATGAGTTTATAACCGCAAAAGGCAGCGGCAGGGCACAGAGCAATGCATATCTGGAGAAAACAGAATCACCGGATGCAGGGGCAGATATGTTCCATCGAGGATTGTGCCTGCCATCCGATAACAAGATGACACCCAGGCAGCAAGACCGGATTATAGACGTCATACATCGCTGCTTCAAATAAATAAAGAAAGACAGAGAGGAAAATGCAGATGGAGAAAGTTTTCATCTTAGGGGCCTGCCGCACTCCAATCGGCAAAATGGGCGGGGCGCTGGCTTCGGTATCGGCAGCAGACTTAGGGGCGCTGGTTATCAGGGAATCCCTGAAAAGAAGCAAAATTTCCCCAGAACAGGTAGACCACGTATACATGGGATGTGTCATACAGGCAGGGCTTGGGCAGAATGTGGCAAGGCAGTCGGCATGGAAAGCCGGGCTTCCGTTTTCGGCAACGGCACAGACAGTCAATGTGGTTTGCGGCTCAGGATTGGACGCGGTCAATTCTGCCGCAAGGCTCATCCGCGTCAAAGAAGCCGACGTGGTGGTAGCCGGCGGCATGGAATCCATGTCAAAGGCTCCGTTTGTGCTCATGGACGCTAGATACGGATATCGCATGGGCAGTCCGATGACGGAAACGCCGCTGGTAGATACGATGGTGAACGATGCGCTGTGGGATGCCGTCAACCATTACCACATGGGCATTACAGCAGAAAATATAGCAGAGAAATGGAACATTACACGCCGGGAGGCAGATGAGTTCGCCGCCCTTTCCCAGGCGAAAGCTGCGGATGCGATAGCGGCAGGCAGGTTCCGGGAAGAGATTGTCCCAGTAGTCATAAAGGGGCGGAAAGGCGATACCGTGGTTGACACAGATGAAGGTCCCAGGCCCGGCGTCACGGCAGACGCTCTGGCGCGATTGAAACCCGCTTTTAAGGATGGCGGTATCGTAACAGCCGGTAACAGCTCAGGAATTAATGATGGAGCTGCGGCAGTTGTCCTGGTTTCGGAGGAAAAGGTCAGGGAGTTGGGGCTGCAGCCCCAGGCAGAGTGGATCGGCGGGGCGCTTGGCGGCGTTGACCCTGCAATCATGGGAATTGGCCCGGTGGAAAGCACGAAGAAACTATTGGAAAAATGCAGCCTTACTATTGACGATATGGATTTGATTGAGGGGAACGAAGCTTTTTCCGTGCAGTCTATAGCAGTCAAGCGCGAATTAAATATTCCGGACGAAAAGCTGAATGTGAACGGCGGAGCCATTGCGCTTGGCCATCCCGTAGGAGCTTCCGGATGCCGCATTCTTGTGACCCTCATCCATGGGATGAAACAGAAGAATGCCAGGACCGGCATGGCAATGCTCTGTATCGGCGGTGGCATGGGATGCAGCGCCATGATAAAAAATATTTGAGAACTGGAGAACATGGATGATTATTGCAATAATTGGAACCGGAACCCTGGGTCCTGCGATTGCCCAGGTGTTTGCGCAGTGTGAAAAGACGGAAAAGGTCTATCTGTGTAAGGGAAGGGAGACGTCAGAGAGCGACGGCAGGGATAAGATAGAGAGAGCTTTTGAAAAGCTGGCTGCAAAGGGAAAACTGACACAGGAAGAAATCAATCGGTATCTGGGTAAAATCCTGGTGGGCGGCAAAGAACATGCAAAAGACGCGGACCTCTTGATAGAGGCGGTAGCAGAAAATCTTGAGGTGAAGCAAAAGTTATTTCGGGAGATGGACGCCATATGTGATTCCCACACGATTTTTGCCACCAATACATCAAGCCTTCCGATTCAGTCAATCGGCAGGGGCATAAGGCGGCCGCTGGTGGGAATGCATTTCTTCAACCCAGCCCCAGTGATGAAACTGGTTGAAGTGATTGCGGCAGACGACACGCCCCAGGATATGGTTGCCCAGGTGATGGAGATTGCCCGAAATATCGGAAAGACTCCGGTAGAAGTCAGGGAGGCTCCCGGATTCGTGGTGAACCGCATCCTTATCCCGATGATTAACGAAGCCGTCGGAATCTATGCAGAGGGCGTCGCTTCGGCTGGGGATATTGATACGGCAATGAAACTGGGTGCAAACCAACCGATGGGCCCCCTAGCGTTAGGGGATTTGATTGGTCTGGACGTCGTGCTGGCGATTCTGGATGTGATGCTGAAAGAAACAGGAGATAACAGATATCTTCCGCAGCCCATGCTCAAGAAGATGGTCCGAGAGGGAAAACTTGGGAGAAAAACAGGCGAAGGATTTTATCCGTATTAAAGGGGATGGGTATGAAGACATACTTTGAAGTAAATGTAAACCGATATGTTCCGGAAAAGGAGTTCGTGGTCTGTCGTCCGGCATCGCTGAACTATCCGAAAGACCACGCCGTGATGTTCGTCACAGAAGAGTATATGGACAAAGCAGACGCACTGCTTGACTGTAAAAACTGTCTGGTATTCTGGCCGGAGAAAATCCAGGTCCCGGAAAAGATTGCAAATCGGCATGCAGTGGTACAATGTACATCTGCAAAAAACGGGTACTGCGCTTTTTATCGGGATAACCAGATTACCTATTATCCCCCAAAAGAAGAATTTGAAGTTGCAGGCGGCGCATATATCGCAAAAACGGCTGTAATCGGAAAGGATTGTACGATCCTGCCAGGCGCATACATAGGCGGAGAAACTGAGATAGGCGACAACTGTTATATTGGCACCGGAACCCGTTTGGTGGGGGAAGTACACATTGGGAACCGAGTGATTATCCGGGAGAATACGGTGGTCGGAGCAGACGGCTTGTCTACGGACAGGGATGAGGAAGGAAGGGCTTTAACGATGCCGCAGTTTGGCGGCGTAGTCATCGAGGATGACGTGCAGATTGGCGCGCTTACGGTGATTTGCCGGGGAGCCATTGACAATACCGTCTTAAAGCGCGGCGCAAAAATAGACAGCAGCGCTTTTATCTCCCACAATGTTGTGGTGGGCGAAGATACCTTTATTGTTGGCGAGACAATCATGTTTGGCAGCTCTTCGACAGGCAGACAGTCATTTCTTTCCGGAAACTCCACGATTCGCAATGGACGCCATATCGGAGATAAGGCGATGGTGGGCATGGGGGCTGTGGTAGTTGGCGACGTTGGCGACGGCGCGGTAGTGAAGGGAAATCCGGCGAAGTGACAGGAGCGTTGATATGACAGAGAAGCTGCCAAAGGTTAGAAGAACATTTTATACAGTCGCAGGCAAGCGGCTTTTGGATATCCTCCTCAGCGGCATTGCGATGATACTGCTGAGTCCCTTGCTGTTGCTTCTGTCCGTCCTGGAACTCATTTATCATGGCAGGCCCATCTTGTTTGAGCAGGAAAGACCAGGGCTTCATGGAGAGGTATTCAAGCTGTGCAAGTTCCGTTCCATGACAAACGAGACGGATGCAGAGGGAAATCTTCTTCCAGAAGAGCAGCGCGCCACAAAGTTTGGGAAGTTTATCCGCCGCACGTCCCTTGACGAGCTGCCGGAACTGTTGTGCATCTTTACAGGAAAGATGAGCATCATCGGTCCAAGGCCGCTGCTTGCGAAGTATCTTCCCCTCTATACCAAGCGGCATATGCAGCGTCATGAGGTGCGGCCGGGATTTGCATGTGTCCCGTTGAAACCGGTGCATACATGGACCTGGAACGACCAGTTTGAGAATGACGTATGGTACATAGAACATTGCAGCTTTTGGGTAGATGTGAAAATGGTGTTCGCCGTATTACGTGAAGCAGTGGCGGGAGCCGGATACCGGGTTGAAGGGAACCGGGAAGAATTTACCGGAGAAAATTTGAATTCAGATGCAAAAGGTGGTAGGGGAAATGAGGGCAGTGATAATTGCTCCCCACAACGATGATGAGATACTGGGCGTTGGAGGGACAATGGCAAAATTGGCAAAGGCGGGGAATGAGGTGATTGTCTGCGAAGTGACGGCAGGCGATCTGGAGGATGAGATGGTAAAGCATCAGAAAAGAGAGGCGGCGGCATCCCATGAACTGGTAGGAGCAAAGACGCATTTCATGAATCTACCGGCGGTAGGTCTGAGAGAAATGAAGACGACGGAGCTTAACCGTGCCTTTCAGGAAACGATGTCAGACCTGAAACCGGATGTTGTTTTTATTCCGCATCAAGGTGATATGCATATCGATCATAGGATGACGGCTGAGGCTGCAATGGTAGCGCTTCGTCCGGTGTCGTTTCCGGATTTGAAAGGGATTTATGCATATGAAACGTTGTCAGAGACGGATTGGAATACCCCGTCTGTGGAGCATTCGTTTATTCCGGGCATGTTTGTTGACATTACAGATGAATTAGAGATTAAGCTGGAAGCGATGAAGTGCCATGCAAGCCAGTTGCGGGAGTATCCCCATCCAAGGTCGCTGGAAGCGATACGGGCATTGGCGATGCATCGCGGCAGTACGGTATGCAGAAGATACGCGGAGGCGTTTGCTGTTGTCCGTGAGATGTGGTAAGGCTGTATAAGGAGGGTGAAATGGACAGACCGCTTATCAGTGTAATTGTTCCGGTTTACATGATAGACAGATACATTGGCATATGTATTGAAAGTATATTGAACCAGACGTACCAGAATCTCGAAATCATCCTTGTTGACGATGGGGGAAAAGACAGGTGCCCTGAGATATGCAGGCTGTATGCGAAGAAGGATAGCAGAATCAAGGTCATCCACAAACCTAACGGTGGACTGGTAAGCGCTCGTAAGGCGGGGCTTAGGATATCCGGCGGTGACTACATAGCTTATGTTGATGGGGACGACTGGATTGGTCCGGGATTTATAGAGGTCCTTTATACAGCCGTATATACATCCGGCGCAGATATGGTCTGTGCCGGGCTGACACGGGACTTATTCTCGAAATCCGCACATTTTTCCAATGCTTTGCCGTCAGGGATTTACGAAGGAGAGAAGCTTAAATATTTATGGAAGAACATGCTTTCTTACGGGGCTTACTACCGCCCTGGAATCAGCACCTACGTCTGGAACAAGCTGTTTAGAAGGGAAGTCTTGCTCACGCCGCAATCGATGGTAGACGACAGAATTTCGATCGGTGAGGACGGGGCGGTTACATATCCTGCACTCCTGAACTGCAGACGTGTGGCAGTCGTCGGTAATGTGGCATATCACTACCGGCAAAGGGAAGACAGTATGCTCAAGCAGAGCGCGTGCTATGGGGATGAGGCTCAAAAATTGAGTTACCTGTACCGCTATATGACACAGTGGAGTCAGTCCACAGATCCAAGCTTGGAGATTGCGGCACAAGTCAGGGATTATGTCCTCTCAATGGCAGTCATGCGCTCCGGCGGCAGGACTCCCCAGGATGATTTTTCAGTCTTTGATACCGCCTACTACGGCAAAAAGGTGGCAGTTTACAGCGCCGGAACGTTCGGTCAGCAGCTAGTCAGACGTTTCAGGGAAACGGACCACTGTAATGTGGCGGCATGGCTTGACGACGACTATTGGGAATATAGGAGGTGCTGCCTGGACGTCGATCCAGTGGAGGCTGTGACAAAAACTAATTTTGATTATGTCCTGGTTGCTTCCGTAGATCCTGCTGCGACAGGGAAATCTGTGAAAAGGCTGCTGGATCTAGGGATAAGCAAAGACAGAATTCTCACGGTGGCAGTACCGGAAGAGAAAGGACATTTAATAGAACGTTTCCTTGATGTGGATACGATAAAAAAGATGGAAGCAAAAAAGAAATGCGAGGTTTTATCACATGCTTGATTTAGCAAAGAAGATGCTTTCGGCAAGAACAGGGCAGACACATATTTTCTCAGTAGGGCAGGCAGGTTACATTATCAAGAGTAGCAGCGGGCAGCTTCTGGCTATTGACCTATATCTGTCGGAATGCGTGGAGAGAGTAGAAGGGAATAAAGGATTTAAGAGATTGCTGCCAAGGATTCTGGAGCCTGCGGCAGTCCGTTTTGATGCAGTCATCTGCACGCACCCCCATCTTGACCACTTCGATGTTGACTCTGTGCCTGAAATGATGGGGGGAGGTACAAAGCTGCTCTGCTCTGCAGGCTGCGTCAGGCTGGTAAAACAACTTAGGCTGGAATATTACAAATCGGACATTATCTATGTTTCACCCGGCAGCTATGAGACGGTTGGCGATTTTGATATCAAGTTTGTCAACTGTGACCACGGAACCGGCGCGCCTGATGCCGTCGGCGTGGTTGTGGAAGTTGACGGGAAAACCATTTACGAGACAGGCGATACATGCCTGCGGACAGACTCCCAGGATGAGGTTGAAAAGCCCTTAGATGTGCTGATTGCCCCCATTAACGGAGCTTATGGGAATCTGGATGAAGAGGAGTGCGCGGTGCTGGCAGAGCTTCTGGCTCCCGGAGTCACCATTCCATGCCATTATGGGATGTTTGCGGCACATCACGGAGATGTAGGCAGGTTCTATGACATTATGACGGAAAGGGAATTGCCTTTCCTGCTTATGGGACAGGGGGAACAATATACGCTCTGAGAGCGGAAGGAGAAATGAAAATGGTCAAAGAATTTAAAGGTAAGAAATTGCTGATCCTTGGCGGCAATCCAGAGACGGTCCCGCTGGTTGAGATTGCTAATGGCATGGGAATCCAAACGGTTGTGTCTTCTGCGCGCCATACCGACCCGGCAAAGCGCGCCGCATGGAAGGCATATGACGTTGACGGTATGGATGTCCCTGGCCTGGTGGCGCTTGCAAAAGAAGAACAGGTTGACGGCGTGCTTGTCGGCGTTGCCGATATCCTTGTCCCCGCGTACTGTAAAGTATGCGAAGCACTGGAGCTTCCATGCTATGCCACACAGCAGATTGTGGATGTGTTTGCATTCAAGGATGTTTTTAAGGCCACTTGTGAACGTTTTGGCGTTCACGGCATACCAGAGTTTTATCTGGACGCCGATATGAAACGTGAAGATCTGGACAAGATCGAGTACCCGGTCATGGTTAAGCCTGTTGATAATGGCGGCGGTGTCGGTATGACTGTAGCTTACAACGAGGATGAGCTGAGGAAAGGTGTAGAAGAGGCTCTTGAGAACAGCAAAAAAAAGCGGTTTATCGTTGAAAAGTACATGCAGTGTGATGATATGGGGATGTATTACACCTTTAAAGACGGGTACTGCTCCGCATCCTGCATCTATGACCGTTATACGACAGATGAGCAGCCAGGACTTTCCCGTGTTTGCCTTGGCGGTACATATCCGTCCAAACATCTTGAAGAATACTTTGAGCGTATGCATCCTAATGCGTTGCGTCTATTTAAAGAGATTGGTATTAAAAATGGCGTTTTAATGCTCTCGGGTTTCTATGAGAATGGAGAGTTTTATGTGTATGACACAGGTTTCCGTCTTCAGGGCGAAGCGCCTCATCTGCTCATGAAGGCGATTCATGGTTTTGACCAGCGTGAAATGTTAATCCGTTTTGCATTGACTGGTTCTGAGGGGGATATAGACCTTAGGACCGCCGACGATACGAGGCTGCGAGGTAAGTGGGCAGCTACGTTGTGGTTTCTGTTGAAAGAAGGAAAGATAGATAAAATAGTTGGTATGGAAAATCTTTATGAAGATGATAGGGTTGTGGCAAACATTCAACGTTTGCACGAAGGAGATACCGTTCTTCCTGAATGGATCGGTAATGAAAAACAGGTATTAACCCGTATGTACCTTGTCTGTAATAGTAAAAAGGAATTGGCTGATACACTGGAGTATTATATGAACACGGTAAAAGTTATGGATGAGGATGGCAATAATATGCTCCTGAAAGGATTTAATGTAAATAAGGCGCTTGAACGATAATGTTCTCTCCTTGTAGACCGACTTTGACTGAAAGAAAGGGAACACGGATGGAATTTGAGAGATTAAAAAACAAGGTGATTGTTGTATCTGGAGGCACAAAGGGGGTTGGCCGTGCGTTTGCTGAGGTCGCCGGCCGTGAAGGCGCAATGGTTGTCATAGGCGGCCGCGATGAAAAGGCTGGCAAAGAAGCGGTTAGGAATATTAAGACTTTTGGTTCTGATGGTATATTCGTCCACACGGATTTGCAGAAGATGGAAGAGTGCAAGCGCCTATTTGATGCTGGGTTTGAGAAGTTCGGGAAGATCGACGGTTTCTTCAATTATGCCGGTGTGACTCCGGTAAGCCCGCTTGATACCTGTGATGAGAAGACCTTTGACTGGGTGACAAACGTGAATTATAAAGCGGCTTTCTTCTGCTGTCAGGCAGCAGTGAATTACATGAGAATGAACGGCGGCGGCTCGATTGTTCTTACAGGTTCTGCACATGCCTGGGGCGGACAGAAGGACAGGGCTGCGTATGCGATGACGAAAGGTGTGCTGAGGATACTGAATGAACATATCGCTCATCAATATGCCGCAGAGCAGATTCGTTGCAATTATTTGACGCTGGGGTGGACCCCCACGGAGGGGGAAGTAGAACTTAGATTAAGCCAGGGGGAGAGAGAAGCAGAGCTGAGAAAACGTGCTGCTGAAATCCTTCCCATGGGTCGTATGTGTGAGCGCAACGACTATATGGAAGCTTTGATTTATCTTATGTCGGATGCAAGCTCCATGATGACTGGAAGCACGTTTAGAGTGACGGCTGGGGAGTATATTTGAAATGGATATTAAAAGAGCATGGCAATCCTTTCGATTGCTGATATTGTTTTCGTCTAAAAAGCGTGGAGATTATGTAAGGAAACATCATATATATGGTGGTTGTGGCAAAGACGTCAGGCTGCCAGTTGGTTTGATTCCACTAAGGGCTGAGAATATATTTCTCCATAATAATATCGAAGTGGCATCAGGGGCTAAATTTGTGCCTCATGATGCAATTCACAGCGTATTCAATCATATGGGCGAAGAAAAGTATAAGGAACATGTTGGCAGAATTGAAGTTTTTGATAATGTGTTTATAGGGGCAAATGCTATTATACTAGGTCCTTGCAATATAGGACCAAATGTCATTGTTGCTGCAGGGGCTGTCGTGAGCAAAGATGTTCCTTCTGGAAGTATTGTAGGAGGAGTACCGGCTAAAGTCATTGGAAATTATGATGAACTGAGAGAAAAGCGGAAAACATAGTGCTTATCTTTCAAATGTATGGAGGCGCATATGGAACTAAAAGTGTCATTAAACGGAGCGCTTTTTTTTGTTTATACATTTACCATTATGTTCGGAGGTATGATTGCAGAATTTATTTCTACATTCTGTTTAGTGTCAATAGCCATAATAGAGAGGAAGAAAATCAAGCAAATAATTGGAAATAGGAACTACAGTGTCTTGGCGCTGACTATCATTTTCTTTTTCTTTATGTGCTATATGCAGCATAAAATGGGAAATGTCAAAACAGATGAAATAGTAAGGATTATAGGTCTTACGAAAGGGATTTGTGCACCGGCCCTGTTTCTCCTGTCATTTAGCACGACGGCGAAAAGAGATGAGTGCTTAAATCTGCTGATTTATATTATGATTGGCCTTAATATTCTTTATAGTATTCAGACAATTATGAAAATAGAGTGGCTAAGCGATTTCTTTGTTTTAGGCTCCGTAAATGGGTGTGCAGGCGCGTCTGTTGTTATGCTGGCCGTCATTGTAACACAAATTCAAAAATGTCGAAGAGCGTTGCACATAAAAGAAGGATTATTCATTATTACGGCATATATAAACATATTAACAACTGGATCTGATACGGCATTTATATTATGCATTTTGGAGACAATGATGTTTTTGATTATGAGCCGAAAGATGAGATTGTTTTTTTCAACAAAAGGGAGAAAAATGATTTCTGCTATCATAGCAACTGCCATGATAGGCGCTATGGTAGTAATCTATTTTATTGCAAATGGAACGATAAAGATCGACAGTTATGCATTGGGAACACGCGTTGCCATATGGAGACAAGCATTCAAACAATTTTCTTTAGAGAGCAGAAATAATAGGTTGTTTGGTACAGGAAGCGATTATGTTCAGATGATGTCTCAACGGTTGGAGGCACATAATTTTCTGATAGAAATATTGCTGACATATGGGTGTGTGGGCTTAGTAGTTTTTTTGCTATCTGCATTCATTATCATAAAAGGTATCATAAAAAGGGTGAAAGTTGATACATATGATTTGTTATTTCCTGTTTTCGTTTATGTTATTATCTGCATGATGCATCCATTTTTTACAGGAGTATTCCTTTTTCAGTGGATTTGTATTTCAGCAATACTATATGTTGCTATGAACGCATTGAAAAATAAAGAAATGTTAATATAGGTGATTTCAAAAATGGATTTCAAGAAATATGTGAAAAAACTGCATAAATGGGAAAAGATTACTGAAAGGTTCAGCAATAAGATAGATGACTATGAGCGAGTAAGACGGCATTATTTAGGCAGGAAATTATTTAGGACTCAGTTATACTATGTACTGAATGTGTTTTGTATGCTTCAATATCCAGTATTGTTAATGATGAATAAAATAAATACAAATCATAACAAGAATAAAAATGGAATAAATAATCTGGAAACAATATTTATTTGCCCGAATGATGAATATAAGTTTGTGCTGGAAGATTTGCCGGAGTCAGTGTTAAGTGAATATTCCAATATTGCTTCAATTTTGGCAAACGATTACAAGATACCAATAAAGGGATTTTATCTTGATGACCATGGACGCGAATTATGCAAGGAACTTGCCAAAAGATATCCATTTTCTTTTTTTATGAATTGCAGCGTTATGATTCATATTTATCGAATCCAGCATTTAATCTTAGAATTTAAACCGTCAGTAATTATTACAACTCAGACCGATGAAGATTTCACAACAAGTATATTGACAAATTACTGTGAACATTTAGGCGTTAAATATATTGGGATCCAACATGGCGATTATTGTTATGATCCCAACTTAGCATATTTCCGATTTTCGGAGTACTATGTGTGGGATGAAGATAGCATTAAGAATTTAGAGTTAGTAAACACTCGATTAGATTTTGCACGCACATTCAAGTGTAAAAGGTTCGATGGCAATCTTATAAAGAAGATTACCCCTGAATACCATTTAACATATTATCTTGCCGGAGATGAAATTAGGAATGAACTGATTCGTATACGCAATGTTTTAATAAAATTTATTGTGAAAGGGTATTCTGTTAATTTACGGAACCATCCGAGAGCAAGGAATGCAAGAGCTGTAAGGGCTGTTTTTAATGATGGGATGATACATCTTGAGAATGCAAGAGAAGTTCCGATAGGAGACTCTATTACAAACACGGATTATGTTGTCGCAACAAGATCCACAGTATTATCAGAAGCATTAGCAAATAGTTTAGATGCTGTAATCGATGACGTTGCCTATGATATGGAAGATATGATTTATTTAAGAATGAAAAATCTTAATCATGCAACTTTGCGTTTGTCAGATATTATGAAAGCCGAGCTGGGCATATGAGCAAAGGGAAATTAAAAAACCAAAATGTTATAGCATTGTTTAACATTCTAAGTACCATTATATTGCAAGGACTTGCGTTTTTCTCTTCACCCTATTTTTCAAGAATACTTGGAACTGCAAATTACGGAATTGTTTCTGTATTTAATACTTGGGTAACGGTGATAACGATTGTATTTTTCGTTAGAATGAACGGGGCGATAGTAATGGGAATAACAGAATATGAAGAAGAAGAACAAGCTGGATACCAGTCATCTATCTTGTCGCTGTCAATACTAATTTTTATAGGATTTTCAATCTTGACATTAGTCATCGTTGCAATTGTTAACTCATCCCAGTTGCTGTTTGTGGTTATGATTATTATTCAGGGATTTGGAATGTTTTGTGTTATGTTTGCAAACAGCAAATTCACATACGAATTTAGGGCTGATCTTAACTTTTATATGTCAGTTGGAATATCGGTTATCACAATTGTTCTTTCAATTATCATGATAAACGGATATGATGCGAAAAATAATTACTGGGGAAGAATCTATGGAATGACAATACCGTATTTCGTTATAGGGGTCTTTATTGCCATCTATATCCTTTTGGAAGGAAAAGAAGTTGTAAACTATACCTATTGGAAATTTGCACTTCCATTAGCAGTTCCAATGGTTTTTCATGGTATTTCAGGAATAATCCTAAGCCAGTCAGACAGGGTCATGCTTCAGGCTATGCAAAGTAGTTCCGTAGCGGGCATATATAGTTTGGCTTACACCTTTAGTAATGTCATTAATGTATGTTGGTCAGCTTTGAATAATACCTGGGTGCCAGTTTATTATGATAATACAAAAGCAGGAAATATAAGCAGAATAAAAAAACAGACAAAAAACTATTTAGAATTGTTTTCCGTATTGTGCGTTGGGTTTATGATGTTCACTCCGGAAGTGTACAAGATTTTTGCATCAGAGGAGTATAGAAGCCATTCATCAATCATCCCCATTTTTGTTGTTGGTTTTTATTTTATATTTTTGTATAGCTTCCCAATTAATTATGAAATATATCACAAGAAGACAAAAGTTATTGCAGTGGGAAGTACAGCTTCTGCCATAATAAATATTATTCTCAATTATGTTTTAATTGAAGGATGGGGAGCATACGGGGCGGCGACTGCAACGTTAATTTCATATATTATCCAATTCCTGTTCCATTATTTTGCCGCGAAATATGTGGTAAAAGGTACAGAATATCCATTCTCTATCAAGGCCATCATACCGTATATCATTATTGTTTCCGTGATAGGTATTCTAAGTGTGGTAGGCATTGAATGGTATGTCAGGTGGATAATAGCTTTATTTGCAGGTGGGTTTGAGGGATATAGAGTAATAAAAAGAAGAGCCATATTCTAAAGGGGTCGGAGGATAGGGGGAATTGAAATGTCGATAAAAAATAGCATTAAGAATAAAGTAAAACACGTCATATGGAATAAGTACTATAAGATGTGTCCAGGATTTTCTGGGGGAGACTGTCCGAAAACTAATAAGTTGATGAATTAATCTAATAGGTAGATGCATTCGCAAATTAAGCGAGTGATTTTCATAAAAATAATGTACCTTGAAAACTGAATAAAG
>CAJTDD010000009.1 GCA_910574885.1 Lachnospiraceae bacterium
TAGGACAGGTGATGCCAGAATAAAGCTCAAGTCTTTATACCCCAGCTTTACTGCCGCCTCTTAAAAGGCGGTAGTAAGGTTAAATATCGTCATGTCAGTACACTAGCTGTAATGTTCCGCCTGAATATTGAAAAGTTCCTGATACCGCCCTTTCTTCGCCAGAAGTTTCTCATGGGTGTCAAAATCTGCGACTGTCCCGTTCTCAATCACGAGAATCCGGTCAGCCAGAACCGAGGAGGACATCCGGTGGGAGATATAGATGACCATGCTTTCCCCCGCCAATGCATCAAAGGTCTGGTAGAATTCTGCCTCTGCATAAGGGTCCATTGCCGAGGTGGGTTCGTCCAAAATTTTCAAACTGCTTCTTTTATTCAGCATTCTTGCCAGAGCCAGTTTTTGTTCCTCCCCGCCTGAGAATTCAACGCCGTCCTCATCATATACTTTCGAGTAAATGCTTTTCGCACCTTGGGGCAGCGCCTCCACTTTGTCTTTCAGGTTTACTTTCCGGAGTATCTCCAGAATATCCTGCCCGTTGGCGTTCACATCGGCGACATTTTCCTCCACACTGACTGCAAACAGGCGGAAATCCTGAAACAGTGTGGATATCTGTGCTATGTATGACGAATACTGGTAGCTGTTGATTGGCTGGTTGTTTACCAGAATTTCCCCTTCGTTTGGCTGGTATAGCCTGCATAAAAGCTTAACGATCGTTGTTTTGCCCGCTCCATTAAGCCCTACGATGGATATTTTTTCCCTTTTATGGATGGCAAAGGATACATCCTTTAACACGGCGTTGGAGCTGTTGGGATAGGTGAATGTCACGTTCCGGAATTCAAGGGTTTCTATGTTCTTTAATTCAAGCGTACCGTCGGAAATCTCTTCTTTTAGCTCCATAAGCTCAATCATTGGTTCGGCATATTTCAGGAACATATAGAACCGCATGACATTTTCGATACATTCGGATACCGTATTGAGAAATGTGATTCCAAGCGTGGCATAGAAGCTGAATGAGGATACCGTAAGTTTCAGCTTCATCGTTTTACGGAATACGGAGAAATAAATCCCTATCATGGCGATATATTTGACTGTCTCCACAATTCCCTGAATTAGGATAACTTTTTTGCGATACCAGTCAAAATACTGTGTCAGTTTGCCTGAGAACTGTCCGAATTTTTCAAGCAGTAATTTTCCGACTGTGTAAAACCGATAATCCTTGCCATATTCCTTGGATAACAGTGTATCCAAATAGTATACATATTTGCGGTCG
The DNA here is from genome assembly GCA_910574885.1 of Lachnospiraceae bacterium. Taxonomy (GTDB): domain Bacteria; phylum Bacillota; class Clostridia; order Lachnospirales; family Lachnospiraceae; genus Sporofaciens. Next base: position 1,268 of record CAJTDD010000009.1, read on the forward strand.
ATTTCTACGCTTTTCTCAAAAAAATCCTGTTCAATGTGTACAAATATCATATAGAAAATAATATTCAAAACCGCCGCGCCTGCCAGAATGATAAATACTATCCGATCAAAATGGATTAGGATTCCGGATATGCTGGCGAGGACGAATACATTCTGTATAAATCCGAATCCCCGTCGGAAGACGGAATCTATACAGCCTTCTTCTTTGATACAGAATTTTGCTCTTTTGACCAAATCAAGATAATACGGGTTTTCAAGATATTCGTAAGGTATGCGGCAAATCTTATCAAATATAATGTGATCCAGCCTTTCTTTCATCCGTTCCTGATTGGTTTCATATAGATAATCTGAAAATCTTTTTAACAGATAAATCCCTGTCCCTGCCAGTACCCAGACAATAATTCCTGCGACCCCGTCCTTTAGCCGCCTGGACTCTAAGCATTTGATGATAAGCGATACAAACATTGCGATGTAAAATGCCTGTGCAGCATAGACGAGGCAGCGGAATAGGACGACCCCAAACATTTTCCGGTATGCCTGATATGCAATGCGGATAAATTTAATCAGTATTCTCCCTAATGCCATTGTTTTCCTTTCCTTTTCTGTAATATTTTCCCTGGGTTATGAACATGTTGTAATATTTTCCCCTTTTCTCCATCAGTTCTTCGTGTGTCCCTGCTTCTTCTATGCCCTCTGGGGACAGGAGGTAAATCCGGTCACAGAATTTGGTGCTGGATAGGCGATGGGAGATGAAGATTACCGTTTTCGCCATTGCGGCTTGGCTGAATAGTTCATAGACTTCCATCTCTGCCAAAGCGTCTAAGGCGGAGGTGGGCTCGTCCATGATATACAGGTCAGCTTCCTTGTACAATGCCCTTGCAATGGCGGTTTTCTGCGCCTCTCCGCCGGATATTTCGATGCCGTTTTCGTCGATGATTTTCAGCAGGGAGGTGTCATACCGCCGGGGAAGGGTTTCGATCTTTTTATCCAGATTCATTGCTTTCAGGCATTGGACTGCACGTTCCCGGCTGGTTGTGTCTTCCGTATAGCCTGTGACGTTTTCAAGGATGCTGGCGGCGTAAATGTTGATATCCTGATATACGACAGAGACTTTCCGGTAGTAGATGTCTTTATCGATGGTGTTGATATTTACCCCGTTTATCAGGACTTCCCCTGCGGTTGCGTCGAACAGCCGGGTGAGCAGTTTGATGATGGTGCTTTTCCCTGCGCCGTTGATTCCCACGAATGCAATCTTTTCACCGGGAGCGATTTGGAAGTTGATATTGTTCAACACCAGTTTTTCGGATGTTGGGTAGCGGAAGGATACATGTGAGAACTGGATTGTCCCGATATGCCCTCCGGGAAGGTCTTTGCCGTTGTGTTGGCTGATGTAGCTCTTGTCGTCTATCAGGTCGAAGTAATGGGAGCTGTAGACAGCGTGCTGTATCAATTCCACCCGTTTGTCGGAAGCGGAATCCAAAGCCTGATTCAGGGCGATCGTCATTCCAAGATATAGCGTTACCTGGCTCAGGTCGATGTTCCCAGAGTAATACTCGAATGCCAGTATCAGGCAGACGCTCAGATTGCGTGTACATACCAGCAGTTCGTTCAGGAAACCGAGATTCCGTTTCCGGCGGAAGATGCCTTGCTGGTTGCAGACATATTCTTCGGATTTTGAGACGAATTTTTTCTTTAGCATACCGGAAAGTGTGAAGATTCGGATGTCTTTTCCATAAGAAAAATCGTAGCCTATTTCGGAAAAATAGCTTTTTTGTTTATTCAGTTTTGCTCTTGCCGGTTCGTTTTTTTCAATGCTTGCTGCGATGCAGGCGTTGAGTTTTCCACTGAGATATACCGATAGCAGACAGATACATATGATGCCAATGTGGAAACGGAGTAGGGATGCGCCGCACAGGATAAAGGTTGCCGCATATTTTCCCATATCAATCAGAGCCATGTATGTGCCGTAGAATCCATCGGAGCCGCCTAACGCGTCGATGGCGCTCTGATTTTTGGTAGAAAAGGCAGCGTCTTCTAAGTGGTGATAATCGATTTGCTGATACCATTTCTGGTATTTTTGCAATTCGTCGCGGCGTAATTCTACTAAACGCATTTCAAGGATGTTGTCGCACAGGATTCCAATGAGTCCTGCCAACAGTATTGCTGCAAATATACACGCGATTGCGTATGCGTTTTGATTCCCTGTATTGCCTGTACACATCCATGATACGAAGATTTTGGGGATTACTGCTAACAGGGTTGGTTTGATGCCGGCGCACAGCATGGTTGCCAGCATACATAAGTATAAATAGTTTTTGTTTGCTTCTTTTAAAATTTTGAGTTCCCGTAAGATAACGGGGAGTACTTTTTTCCCACTTTTCAACATGACTTTCCTCGGTTGTTTTCCTTATCTTGTATGTTTCTAATTGCGAATCTTTTCCATCTCTTTTTTGAGATGTTCGATTTCAGCTTTTAGATACTGGTTTTCACTTTTCTGTTAATGCAATGATATCCTCAGGGGTATCACTGCTTAGAAAAGTAAGCCATCCGTCCAGCCGATTCTTTATAGCTTTATTTTGATTGTTTTCCTTATAAATGTCAAGCGCTACGAATATAAATTTTTACAACAGATTGATTTTTAAACCTGTATTTGATGTCTGTTGGAACTTGTGAATATGTTTGTAGTTCTTTTCGACGTTTTTCGACATAGAAAAATAGATATGAATTTTGTTGGTTCTGAGAGGTTTTAGACAGTAATTTTAATTTTAAAGAAATATATTCAGATTTTTGGGAATAAAATGAAGATTTTCAAGGTGGTTTATGATATAATAACAGTAGGATTTTTGTTGCTCGATTCTCTTTTTTTTGCACCAGATTGAGTAATAATTTGTTTCTGTTTTGGATATGGATAGGAGGGGATTTTGTTGTGAAAAAGCGTGGAATGGGATTTTATGTGAGAAAAGTTATGCCATTTATTATTTTCCAGATTGCGGCAGATTTTGTCTGTACTTTGTTGGCGTCTATGTATCCGTATCTACAGAAATTGTTGTTTGATTCTGACCAAAAACTGACGGTAATTTTCTGGTATGCTGTTTTTCATGTGCTAGATGTTTTGATTAATTATGTTGGAATGAGAGCGACATTTGCACAGGGAATCGGGATAGAGCGGGCGATGAAACACGATTTTTTTAAGAGTGTGGTGCGGCAGCCTAAGAAGGAGTTTGTGAAGCATGATATTGGTACGTATCTGTCATGGCAGAGTAATGATTTGGCGGCGGTGGAGATGGATTATGTACAGCCTATGGTTGACATTGTTCGCTCCATTAATATGTTTCTCATCTATGGCGTTGTGATTTTCGGATTGGTGGACTGGAGGATTGGATTGGTGTTATTCCTTTCATCAATCGTGACTGTGGCGGGACCCAAATTATTTGGAGATAAGATGGCGTCGGCGCGCAGTGTGCATCAGGAGAAGATTGCCGAGTACACGGGAGTGGTCAAGGATTTGCTCGAGGGGTTCGCACTTGTGAATTCCCGAACGAGGCGGCAGTTTATCGGCGTGCAGGATGAGAAACTCGAGGAGATGTGCGAGAAACGCAAGCTGTATGGAAAGGCAAAATCGGCTTCCATTGCCGTCAATGATATGGCGGTGCGGGTGATTCGGATTGCGAGTTTTGCGGCGGCGGGAATCCTGCTGGCGAAGGGGGAGATAACGATTGGTACATGCGTCGCCACTTTTGGTTATGTGGATAGTTTCCTGTCTCCGATTCAGTCAATTTTATATGATGTGAGTGCAATTCAGTCGGTGGCAGAGGTAAAGCGGAAGGTTATGGATTTCCTGGCGGAAAGAGAGCCGGATGGGAGGGAGAAGGCGGATGTTCTTAATGAAGCGATTCGTCTTGATAATGTCAGTGTCCATTTTGACGGGTTTTCGATGGAGCATTTTTCTTATTCTTTTGAGAAGGGGAAGAAGTATGCGCTGACGGGACATAGCGGTTCTGGGAAGTCTACGGTTATGAATCTGCTTACCGGAGATTTGGAGGCGGAGGAGGGGGAGGTTTTGATTGACGGCGTACCCCTTGCAAAACTGGATGTTTCGGAACTGGTTTCCTGCGTCCATCAGGGCGAGCATGTTTTCCGGGCAGGTTTTTGGGATAATGTGACGGTGTTTGGGGCGTATCCGGATGATTTGCTTTGTGAGTTGAAGACGAGGCTTGGCAATCCGGTGCTTGACGCTGTGGCAGGGAGGACGGAGGTAGATAACTGTCAGGATATGAGCGGAGGGGAGCGCCAGACGTTGGGATTTCTGCGCATGTTGCTGGCGCATACTCAGATTATTTTGATGGATGAACCCTTTTCTGCCGTTGACCCTTTTACGCGGGAGGTTTATCTGGATTATCTGCTGAAAGAGATGGATTCGGAGACGACTTTGATTATGGTTACACATGATTTGTCGGAGAGACTGAAGGAGTTTGATGAAGTAATATGGATGGAGCATGGCGGGATAAAAAAGGATTTTATTTCCTAAAGAACAGGCAGTATGGGAAGCTATGTACATACGGTCTAATTTTTGCGAAGATGTTGGCGGGGATTCTGCCGTTGGTTGAGATGCTGCTTACGGCAAGGTTTATTGATGCGGTTTCGGGCGTGTTTGTGTCCCATGAGGTCGGGGCGGATATTTTCCTGCTGGTGATTCTGTGGATTTTGGTAATTGGCGTTACGTGGCTGGTGAATGAATCGGTTCAATTTATTCTGTGCCGATTGACCCAGAGAGTCCGGGAGGGAGTCCGGGCAGAACTTACGAGGAAGACGGCTTGCCTGCCTTATTATCTGGTTGAGAATCAGAGGGTACAGGATCAGATTGGGCGGCTTGCGAAGAATCCTGAGAAAGAGATTGTGGACGGTCTGTATATTATGCTGAGCATTGCTGTGATTGGCGTCCGGGTGCTGGGAATTGGGGGAATTGTCAGCACCCGGGTGTGGTGGTGCGGTCTGTGCCTGTTTTTGCTGTTTCTTCCGTTGGTGTATCTGGCGAAAAAGAATGGGGAGAATATGTACCAGGTTGGCAAAGAGGTCTCGGGACATATGCGCAGATATGGGTATTATGATGAACTGCTGAACAGTCGTGAAGATGTTTTGGAGAGGAACCTTTTTTCTTTTACCGGATTTTTGCAGGGGAAATGGAGCCGGGAGTATGATTTGGCTTCCCGTCTGTATATGAAGTCTTTTTTGAAGTATTTTTTTGCTGCCCGGGGTTATGGGCTGGCGGCTGCAATGATTTCCGTTTTTATGATTCTGGCGCTGCTTCTTCCGTTGGGAAGCGGGGAGATATCGGTGGGGATTTTTGTCTCTGCCGCTTCCCAGCTTTTGAATGTGGTTTCAATCATGGTGCAGCAGTTGTCGGAGTTGTTGAAACAGTTGTCTGGAAAGCGGGAATTTAGGAAGGATTTGGTTGATTTTATGGGGCTTCCAGAGGAAGGAGAGGATATTTTGGAGGCGCCTGACAACGCTTTTGCAGGGTTTGGGGAGCTTGTGTTTGAGCATGTGTCGTTTTGTTACCCGGGGACGGAGAAATATGTGCTAAGAGACGTGTGTTTCCGGCTGGAGGCGGGGAAGCATTATGCATTTACCGGGGCGAATGCCGCCGGGAAGTCTACGGTGATTAAGCTGATGACGGGGCTTTATGATTCATATGAGGGAAGGATTCTTGTGAATGGGAGGGAGCTTAGGGAGTATAGCCCGCAGGAGAAGAAGGGCCTGTATGCGGTTGTTTTTCAGGATTTTGCCAGATATCAGATTTCGGTCAGGGAGATGGTTGGGATTGGAGGCGCGGCGTTTGGGCAAAGCACGTTGGGGAAGCGGCCGGATGCCGGGAAGATCCGTCTTGCGCTGGAACAGGTAGGGCTTTCGGAGTTTGTGGATAGTTTGGCTGACGGGATCGATACGACGCTTGGAAAGTTTGAACAGGATAATGGGGAGGCTTCCGGCGGGCAGTGGCAGAAGCTTGCACTTGCCCGTGCGTTTGTAAGCGACGCCCCAATCTGTATTCTGGACGAGCCGTCTGCGTCCTTAGATCCGGTCAGCGAGAGTAGGCTGTATCAGGAATATGGGAAATTGAGCCAGGGAAGGACGACCGTATTTATCAGCCATAGGCTAGGGTCTGTCCGTCTTGCGGATTTGATTTTTGTTTTTGGAGAGGGGCGTGTTCTGGAGCAGGGGACGTTTGAGGAGTTGATGGGTTATGAATCAAAATTCAGGGAAATGTATGAGGTGCAGAGAAGCTGGTATGAAGAAGCGTCATAAAAAGTTTGTGTTTGGAAGAATCCTTGCGTTGACATTTCGTGCTGCGCCTGTGGGAGTGTCGGTTATTTTGCTGACGGGAATCCTTCACAGTGTGTTTCTGGTATTGCAGACGGTCTGTATGCAGGTATTTTTTGAACGGGTTTCTGCCGGAAACCTGCAGGTATTGGCGGCGGCGCGGCATCCGACAGAGGCGGCGCCTGGCTGGGGATGGCTTTCGTTTGGAAACGGGGGGATTTTGGAGAGTATCCTTATCCTGGCGGGAGTGATTGCCGCAGGGCTGATTTTTGGCACGGTTCATAATGCTGTGGTTGAGGGCGTTTCCTTTCGGGTGGTAAAGGAGTTTAACCGCCGCCTTCAGATGCAGACGGCAAGATTCCCGGCGGAAGCGTTTGAGGACGCTTCCTTTCTGGAACGCCATGAGAATGCCAAGAAGGGTGTGGAGCAGAGCGTGTTTTTTATGAATATCTGCTTTTTGATTGCTACTTATTATGTGCCGTATTTTGTTTTGATGGGGATTTATCTTGCTATGCTGAAACCGGTTTTTCTAGCCGCGCTTTTGTTGATTTTTCTTCCTGTTTTGGCGCAGCAGAGGTATCGGAGCAGGAGTTTTGCGAAGCTTGAGCAGGAGACTGTGAAGGATCGCAGGATGTTTGAGTATTACCAGGGCTGCATGACGAAGCTGGAATTTTTTAAGGAAACGAGGCTTTTGGGGGCGTATCATTTTTTTGAGCGGCTGTTTCTCGAAGCTCTGGGGAGGTATGGCAGGAAGGAGTGGCGGGTGCAGGTCAGTTCCGGAGTCCGCCAGATGTTGATTAAGAGCCTGACGCTTGCCGGGTATCTTGCCGTGATGCTGTTGTTTGTGTGGGAGGTGTGGAACGGAGGCGTTTCTGTGGGGGCGTTTGCGGCGTTGTTTACGTCGCTGAATACGATGTTCCGGATTATGGAGGAGCTGGTCTGCGGCCATGTGGGGAGGATTAGCGAGAATTATGGGAGTATCAGGAATTATGCCGCGTTTCTTGACTTAGAACCTGTGAATGGGACAAGCACGGAGGTTGGGGAGGGGAACCCTGAGATTCGGGCAGAGCATCTGGATTTTTGTTACCCCGGATGTGAGACGGAAGTTTTGAAGGATGTGAGTTTTGTGGTCCGTCCCGGGGAGACGGTGGCTGTGGTGGGGGAGAACGGCGCGGGAAAGTCTACTCTTCTGAAAGTTCTGTGCGGGCAGTATCTTCCGACAGGCGGATGTCTCAGGATTAACGGGAAATGTACGGAGGAGCTAAGATGGGAGGCTTTTGCGGATTCTTTGAGCGGGGTGTTCCAGAATTATGTGCGGTATGGGATGACGCTTTTTGAGAATGTAGCGGTGTCGGACAGCGGGCGTATGAAGGCGGAGCGTGCTGCTTTGGACGGCAGATGCATGGGAACAGGATGTGAGGATGCCTTATGTGCCGGACGTATGAAGGAAGCCTGTGAAGACGAGGCGTGTGAGAAGACTGTGGAGAAGATTTTGCAAAAATGCGGGTTTCCTGTGGAGCGGATGCCTGAGGGGCTTTCCACGATGCTGTCCCGGGAGTTCGGGGGGATTGATTTGTCGGGAGGGCAGTGGCAGAAGGCGGCGATTGCGAGAGGATGTTTCCGGGAGCGCGGGATGCTGATTCTTGACGAGCCGACGGCGGCGATTGACCCGTTGGAGGAGCGGCATATGTATCTGCTTTTTGAGGAGATTTGCAGGGAGCGGACGGCTGTGATTATTACGCACCGCCTTGCGGCGGCAAGGGCGGCGGACCGGATTCTTGTCATGGAGAAGGGGCATTTGGTGGAACAGGGGACGCATGATGAGCTGGTTCGGGCAAAAGGGGCATATTGGCGTATGTATGATCTGCAGAAGCAGAATTATGCGGAGTTTGTTTCAGGTTGATGAAGTTTGTTAAACAAAAAAGACTGGGAATCTGTTTTTAGATTCCCGGTCAGTATCATTTATGCTGTCTGTTCCGCTTTCAGTTTTTTTACTTCATCAAGAGAAAGTCCAGAAATATTTGCAATTTCTTCCAGAGCATATTTTCCAGCTGACAGCATGCGAAGAGCAACCTCTTTTAAAGATTCACTTCTCATATCTTCCATAATTTTACACATCTCGCTCACTCCTTTTGGGTTCTCTTTTAGATACCGTGTTCGGTTTGCCATCAATTCAAAATTCATATCAGCTGCTTGGGTACAGTTAAAATCGTGCATGAGTTTTCCAATATCGGATTCTCCACGATATTCACCATTCACATAAAGGATATGCTCCCCATCTTCAAAAGATTTACCCGTTGCAAGGTTGATTCTCTCAATCGGATAAACTGCTTCGCTCTGACCGTAAAAATCTTTTTCAATGATAAAGATTGTATATGTGTCCGGCAACTCTTTAAATTCCACTCAGTAATAATTAAATCAGGTTTATTAGTGATAATGCGTAACACAAATTCAGCCAATGGAATGTTATCCTTAAAAAGACAACGCATAAATCATCATCGATTGGTCTTAACAAACGCAAACGCTGCAAATCTTCTTGATGTTGCTTATCCGTCAATGTCAATCTTCCCACCTGTTTCCCGCTCGTTTTCGTAGCTCTATATTACCATAAACCTCCCGATTTTACAAGCCGGGAGCCTGTGCAATTCTGAATCCCGGCTTGTTTGCATTATCGCTTTTTCAGATCTACCGTATCTCATTTTTCAGCATACGCTTGATTTTGTCGCTTAACGTGCTGGTCTTGCTGAAATGAACTCTCACAATATAGGTAGTTCTTTCGCCGTCGCTTTGGTCCCCCTGACTGCTTCCTCCCGGAAATTCTTACCAGAAAAGAGAACTGGCGCCACCGTTTCAGTGTGCGGTCATAAATCCCTGCGTGGGCAAAGCCTGGCGGATTCTTGTCATGGAGAAGGGGCGTTTGGTGGGCGGCGTCTGTTTCAGGTTGATGAAAAATGGGGCTGCCGTAGAAAAGTGTGAACCGTTTTTACTTTTTTATCATATCCGATTCGAGATTTCACTGAACTGCTCCATTAATTCCTTGTTTGGAATGCAGACGGTTTCTTTTTCGCTGGTAAGGAATCCGTATACTACCATTGCGGAAAATATCTCGTCTTTGGTCTGGAGGCTCATAGAGGATGCGGTGTATTCCCGTATTTTGATTGGAATGGATACGCCCGATATCATCCGGACAAGGTCCTCTCTGACTGCTGCAATGTTGTTTTTGATATAATAGAATATTTCGTCGTATGGGCCGGAACTTGTCCAGTAATTGCCTAGATTGTTGTTGGTCAGGGAGACGATTACGGAACGTGGATTATAAATTCGTTGATTGGATTTTGTGTGGTATCCATCGTACCATGTTTTTAGTCCGGCTCTGGTGATTTGCGGGTTGTCCATACATTTTTTCTGGTATCTTTCAAATAAAATATCCACTTCTTTTTCTGTGAATCCAAAATAGGTGGAATATTTTTCTTCTGTTGCCATCGTGTATTCCATAAACATATTTAATTCGGAGCCGCTTGAGTATTTTGCTATAGGGAGGATTCCGGTCATATATGCCAACTGCACATAGGGACGATCTTTTAACAGGCTTCGCAGGAACGACAAATATGCCTTTTTTTCCGTTTCAGTGACATATGGCTGATGGAATATGAAGTCCCATTCGTCCAGTATGAATATGAAGCGTATGGAGGAGTCTTCTGCGTATAGGTCTGTCAGCATATCTATGGCTGAGTCTTCTTGATCAGGCCCTATATGTGGGTAGGCTTTCTTTAGGTCGCGTATTAAACGTGTTTCAATTCGGGTTATGTATTGTTCGTAGCTTGCGCATTGTCTTGTGATATCGTTTAGCGGGATGTGGATCACTGGATATCGGTTGAGATACGTTTGGTAGCCGCTTCTTTTGCTGATTTGCAGTTTGCCGAAAATGTCTGCCGTATCATGGGCGTTGGAAAAAAACGCTGCAATCATATTTGCCATTACGGTTTTCCCGAAACGGCGCGGGCGGGTGATACAGATATAATTGGAGCCTTCTTTTACGAATGGGAACAGTTCTTCGAGTAATAGTGATTTATCTATAAAGTATGGTTTTTGGGTTTCGTTTTTGTATAATGTGCGGGCTGTCCCGCTGTTCAAATAAACTCCCATAGTGTTATGTCTCCTTTTCGAGGATTGGAATGCCCAGGGGCATGCATTACGGTGTGCCCTTGGGGATACTTTATCATGTCTTGAAGATTTTCTCAATATTGAATTGGTATCTTAATTATACCCAAGGTCAGTACACGGGTTGCGTAGGGAATGATTATGGGGTATACTTTTACATGTCAGCGGTTGACAGGATACGATGGAGGATGATTGACGATATGGGAAACGGGATTATGATGTGCGGCCTGAACGGCAGCGGGAAGAGTACGCTTGGCAAGGCTTTGTCAAAGCGGCTTGGGTATCATTTTATTGACAATGAGCGGCTCTTTTTCCCCAAGACAGATCCGGGTTATTTGTTTGCTTCTCCCCGTTCTAAGGAGGAGGCTTTTTTTCAAATGGTTGCCGGCAGAACAGACCAGTATGTGGAGGAATGGGTAGAGTCTGTGGACTGTCCGGTGATTCGGGTAGACGGGACGAAGGATATAGAGTTGAATGTGGACTATATTGTGGGGCAGATGGAGTTGGAAGAGGAGTAATGATATGGCGATTGAAAGAGTGAAAGATTTTTTTCGGAAATATGGGATAGAGGACCGGATTCAGGAATTTGACGTTTCCAGCGCGACTGTGGAGCTTGCGGCGGCAGCGCTCCATTGCGAGCCTCAGAGGATAGCGAAGACACTTTCCTTTTTGGTGGATGGACATGCAGTACTTGTTGTGACAGCGGGGGATGTGAGGATTGATAACCCGAAATATAAGGCGCAGTTTGGGACGAAGGCGAAGATGCTTCCCAAGGATGATGCAAAAAAGCTGGTGGGACATGCTGTGGGCGGTGTGTGCCCGTTTGCCGTGAATGAGGGCGTGGATGTGTATTTGGATGAATCCTTGCGGAGGTTTGAGACGGTTTTCCCCGCCTGTGGAAGCGGGAACAGTGCGATTGAGCTTACGATTCCGGAGTTGGAGGAGTACTCCGGGTTCATCCGGTGGGTCGATGTCTGCAGGTTGGCAGAATAAGGCATAGCAGGAGGTCTGAGAACATGGAATATACACATCATTATGATTCGCCCTTTGGCGGGATAACCCTTGCCAGCGACGGAGAAGCGCTGACCGGGTTATGGTTTGACGGCCAGAAGTATTTTGGCGCTTCGTTATCGGATCACTGTGAACCGAGAGAGTTACCTGTATTTGAAGAGGCTGACAAGTGGCTTACAATCTATTTTGACGGAAAAGAACCGGACTTTATGCCGCCGCTGTCTATGAAGACAACGCCCTTTCGCAAGGCAGTGTGGGAGATCCTGCGTACGATTCCCTATGGACGGACGATGACTTATGGTGAGATTGCAGAACGAATCGCCGGACAGATGGGGCTTTGCAGGATGTCGGCGCAGGCAGTCGGCGGGGCTGTGGGACATAACCCGATCTCGTTGATGATTCCATGCCATAGGGTCGTTGGGACAGACGGAAGCCTGACGGGATACGCAGGCGGCATTGAAGTGAAAAAGAAGCTGCTAGTTTTGGAAAATGCGGATATTTTGTGTTGATTTGGAGTCAGGTTCAGTTACTTGTTAAGAGGCTGCTGCAAAATAGAAGATTTGCAGCAGCCTCATTTGCTTTTCATGCCGAAAGATGGCTATTATTTATTTAATGCGGAACTGGCTGATTAATTGGTTCAGTGTCTTTGCCTGACCAGACAGTTCGTTGGAGATTGCCGCGCTTTCCTCAGCGGCGTCTGAATTTTCTTCGATGACTTTAGACACTTCTTTGATTCGGTTTTCCACGGACACGATCATTTCAGACTGCTGTACGCTGGCATCTGATATCTCATCCATCAATGTTTTGATGGATTGGATGCATTCGTTGATGAGCTGCATTGCGGAAATGGCCAGGTTCGTGGATTCTGTACCTGTCCGGACATCGTTGAGTGAGCGCCCAATTAACGTGCTCGTATTACTTGCAGCTTCGGCAGACTTGGAGGCCAGGTTCCGGACTTCGTCGGATACGACGGAGAAACCTTGCCCGGCTTCGCCTGCACGGGCGGCTTCTACCGCTGCGTTCAGAGCCAGGATATTCGTTTGGAATGCAATATCTTCAATGGTCTTTATGATGCTGCTGATTTGTGAGGAGGACTGATCAATGTTTTTTGTGGCAGTAATCAGCTGCTCCATTTTTGTGTCTGCTTCAGCCGCATAGTCAGTTGCTTTGTCTACAAGGCTGCTGGCATTCCCGCAGCGGACGGCGCTGTTTTGTATCTGGGTGGTGATGTCCGTAACGTTGGACACAAGCCTGCTCATGGAGTCTTTCTGCTGCATGGTTCCCAGGGAAAGGGATTGGGCGCCGGCGGACACCTGATTTGCGCCGCTGTTTACCTGGCTGGCGATCTGGGCGATGTCCCGCATTACGTCGGTTAAATGGGTGCGGATACTTTTCAGGCTTTCAGCAAGGACGCGGAAGTCCCCGACATAATAGTCTTCGTTTTTGACCACGTCTACGGCGATGTTGCCTGCAGCCATTTCGCCAAGTATCCGTCCGATATCCTCAATTGTTTTTCGCAGGCAGCCGCAGACTTGATGTATGGTTTCTGCAATCATGCCGATTTCATCTGTCCTGCCATAGAATGGTTCCAGCTCCTGGTCAGCAGATAGTTCCAGCCTGCCTAAACGGCTGATTGCCTGTTCCATGACCATAAGTTCTCTACCTTCACGGCGGAGGATTAGCAGTGTGACAAGTATGATGACTACCGCAACGGCTGCGCATAGAATCGCTACCGTGATGCGTACAACGGTTACTCGTTTATAAACTTCTGCCGCATTATCTCGTACCATGAAAACCCAGTTGCGGTCTTTCAGGTATTTGTATACGACTAGCTGATCCGTTCCGTTTTCATCCTGATAGGAATATGTACCTGTTTCCGTGCTGCCGTCAGATTTGATTCGTTCTATAATTTCCAGATAGCCTTTGTCGGTGGTTTCTGTGTTTAGCTTGGATTCATCTTCATGGTAGAGGAACGTGCCGTTCTCTACGTTTAAAAATACGTACTCGCTGTGGGTCAGCCCTTTGATATCCAGGTCCAGCAATACGTCTGTCAGGTGGCTGGCGTAGACGCCGGCGCCGACGAAACCGATGCAGGTCTCCCCATCGAACAATGGGTAGTACATGGATAGTATCATGCTGCCGGTTCCCGGGGATTTCATGATGCCTAAGTTGGTAAGCCCGGGCTGTGCTAGGATTGTTTTCTGGAATGTATCTAATGAGTCGCCGGTTCGGGTGGTGATTCCGATTGCGTCCTGGGAAGTATGGGTCAGGACATACGTTTCGGGGGTGGCAATATACAACCCCTCAAAGATACCCTTGACCGCCGCAAAATCTTCGGTGTATCGCTGTGCTTCCGCAATCAGAGCGGGATTCTCCGGATCTGCCAGAACATTGCGGACTTCGCTGCCAAGAGCAAAGGCCGACATGTATTCTTCTGCGGATGACACGTAGCTGTTGATGATGGCGGCACGGGATTCTACGGCGTCGATCATCTGATTGGTGGCATTGTTTTCTACCATAGTAGAGATACGTCCGGATATGACGAGCCATAGAAGAATCATTCCGGCAAATGTGATTGCTGTAGTAATTATGCCGATACGTGTGGCAAGCTTGCGGTTTGCTAGAAATTTCATATGTTTCCCCCTGTAAATATTTCTCATGGGTCAATGTATGTGACCTTATTTTTAGCAGAAATATTTTAACATGATTGGCAGATTTTTTCAATATTGCCAGAATTTTTAGCAATTTCTTAGCGAAATTTATGACAATCCGCCATAAACCGGCATAGTTATAATGGCAACAAGATTGATATTACAACGAAAACAGGGTAAAATATTCTCGGGGAGTGGCAGGATAAGGAAAAGTAACGGGAGGATATCCGATGAAGATTGTTCAGGGATTTGAATTTTGTGCAGGAAGCAAGGAAGAGCGTCTGCCGGATTTTGCAGATGATTTTCCTTATACGATGACTTGTGCCGAGCTGGATAAATATGTGGGTAAGTCTGTGCCATGGCACTGGCATAAGGCTGTGGAATTGTTCTATATGGAGAGCGGTGCGCTGGAATATCACACGCCTAAGGGAAAGCTGGTGTTTCCTGCCGGATCCGGCGGTTTTGTGAATTCCAATGTGCTCCATAGGACGAGGGCTCTGTCCCATACGGAGCAGAATGTACAGCTTCTACATATTTTTGAACCGTCCCTTATCTCCGGAAATCAGGGGAGCCGGATTGAGAAAGAATATGTTTTGCCGGTGGTGACGGCGCCGCAGATGGAGATTATTGGTTTTTTCCCGGAGCATGAAAGGCATGCAGGGCTTCTTGGGCTGATTCAGGAGGCGTTTCATTTGCAGGAGTGTGAGCGTGGGTATGAGATTCGTGTCAGGGAAGCGTTGTCGCGGATATGGCTTTTGCTTTTTGATTGTTTTTATTCTCAGTCGGAGGGCGGCGCAAAGCTGGACAAAAACGATGAAAGGCTGAAAGAGATGCTGATTTATATCCATGAGCATTTCCCGGATAAGCTTACGGTGGCCAAGCTTGCTTCGGAAGTCTATCTAAGCGAGCGGGAATGTTTCCGGCTTTTCCGTAATTATCTCCATGTTTCGCCGACAGAGTATGTCAGGGACATAAGGCTTCGCATGGCTTGCCAGATGCTTGCCGGCGGGCGGGAGTCGGTCACAGAGATTGGGCGGGCCTGCGGATTGGGCAGCGGCAGTTACTTTGGCCAGGTCTTTCGGGAAAATGTGGGATGTACGCCGGTGGAATTTCGGAGGAAATGGCAGGATAGTGATAGTTAATGGCTGAATTGGGATAGATTTCTGGTGGCTGTTGCCCTATTATTATATTTCAGATACGAAACAATTTTTATTCTTTTAAGGAGACGTTTATGAAATATGAGATAGGGGATTTTTTGGAAACGGCAGACAGGGATACCCTGTGTACGATTGCCCGTGCAAGGGAGCTTACGCGGGATTATTATTTGTGCGATTACGACGATACAACGAGAAGACATGAGATTTTGACGGAGCTGTTGGGCGGGATAGGGAAGAATGTGGCGATTGACACCCCGTTTCATTGTGATTTGGGCAAAAATATTTTTTGGGGCGATGATGTCATTATTAATATGAACTGTACGTTCGTAGATAATAAGCCCATACGAATCGGGAACCAGGTGCTGATTGCGTCGAATGTGCAGATTTATACTTCTGCCCACCCGGTTTTGCCGCAGGAGAGGCTGGTCGCCGACTGGGAGGAGAAGGGGACGACCTTTTTCCGCACATTTGCAAGGCCTGTGGAAATTGGGGATCATGTCTGGATTGGCGGCGGGTGCATCATCCTGGCGGGTGTGACGATTGGTGAGAACAGTGTGATTGGGGCGGGAAGCGTGGTGACTCGTTCGATTCCTGCAAATTGTGTGGCTGTCGGGAATCCATGCAGGGTAATCCGATGTTTTGAGGATGAAATCTATGGAGCGTAACGAGATATGGCTTAAATGGGCCGTAAAATTGCAGAGTATTGCCCAGGAGGGGCTTTTTTACGGGAAGGATTTGTTTGATCGGGAACGGTACGAGCGGATTCGGGACATTGCGGCGGAGATGATTTCTTACAAATCAGAAATTCCTGTGGATAAGGTGAAGTCTTTGTTCTGTAACGAGATTGGATACCAGACGCCTAAGATTGACAGCCGCGGGGCGATTTTTAAGGATGATAAGATTCTGCTTGTGAAGGAGAAGAACGGAACCTGGTCTTTGCCGGGAGGCTGGGTCGATGTGGATGTTTCCGTGAAAGAGAATACCATCAAAGAAGTGAAGGAAGAAGCGGGACTGGATGTGACCGCGGATATGGTGATTGCCGTGCAGGACAGGGAGAAACATAACCTGCCGGTATATGCATATAAGGTCTGTAAGATTTTTGTGCTATGTACAGTGATTGGCGGCAAGTTCGAGCCGAATATTGAGACTGTGGAGAGCAGGTATTTCGGTGTTGATGAGCTGCCGGCCCTTGCAGAGGAGAAGAATAATGAGGAGCAGGTGAGGATGTGCTTTGACGCGTATCACTCGGAGAATTGGAGGACGCTGTTTGACTGAGAAAAGGGATTATACGATTAAAACCGGGAGATTTGAACGGGGAACCGAGGAACAACAGAAGTTGTTTATTGAATTATTTGGCAAAGAAAATGTTCAATATCAATTTGATTTTTACTTCCACTGGTATAATATTGTACACGAATATGGCCACTGCCTGTGTGATTATTACAACAGTGATGTTGTAGGATTGAAGCAGGAATTATTGGTAAACAGATTCGCGGTAAGTTTTTGGTCATATGCAGGGGATCATAAGGAACTGCAAGATTTGGCGGAAATGGTGCATGGTATATTGCAGAAAATGAAGTCCCCTGTGCCGGATGGCCTGTCTTTCATTACGTATTATGAACAGATCTGGGGGACGGACAAGATTATGGAAGTAAATGCACATAAAATAGGAATGGCATCTTCAAATAAGATTTTGCTTATTAGCTTATTTTGAGAAAAGATAATGGGATGATAAAAGTTATTACGGGCATACGAAGATGTGGAAAATCATTTTTGCTTTTTCGCATATTTAAAAAGTACTTACTGAAAAATGGAGTAGATGAAGACCATGTTATTGAGGTTGCTCTGGACGGTATTGAAAATGAAGAATTAAGAAATCCCAAAACATGTTATCAGTACGTGAAAACTGCCGTAAAGGACAATGAAAGCTATTATCTGCTATTAGATGAAATACAATTTATGCCTCGATTTGAAGAGGTACTGAACAGCCTGCTCCGTATAGGCAATATTGATATCTATGTGACTGGAAGCAATTCCAGATTTTTGTCTAGCGATATTGTAACGGAGTTTCGGGGAAGAGGAGATGAGGTCAGGATTTATCCTCTTTCATTTGCAGAGTTCTATTCTGTTTACGATGGAGAGTATGAGGATGCATGGAACGATTACATGATTTATGGAGGACTGCCACAGGTTGCCGGATTTCAGACGGAACGCCAGAAGGCAGAATATTTGAAAAATATTTTCACAAACGTATACCTGAAGGACGTAGTGGAAAGAAACGGCATTCAAAGTATAGATGGACTTAGTACGCTGGTTGATATTCTCGCTTCTGTCATTGGCGCTTTGACAAATCCAACAAGGATTTCCAATACCTTTGCAAGTGAATGCCAGAATAGCTATACGAATAAAACAATATCCAAACATATTGATTATCTCGAGGAAGCATTTCTGATTTCAAAATCCAATCGTTATGATATTAAAGGAAGAAAATATATTGGTGCTAATTTAAAGTATTATTTTACTGATTTGGGACTTAGAAATGCAAGATTGAATTTCCGGCAGCAAGAACCGACCCATATTATGGAGAATATTGTCTATAACGAACTTCTCATCCGCGGATATAATGTTGATACCGGCATTATAGATGAGTATGGAAAAGATCAAGAAGGAAAACGTGTACGCAGGCAGCTTGAGGTTGATTTTGTTATCAATCAGGGAAGCCAGAGATATTACGTTCAGGTGGCTTATAACATGGCATCGAAGGAAAAGCAGGCGCAGGAATTTCATTCTCTGCGAAATATTCCGGATTCCTTTAAGAAAATAGTGATTGTAGACGGGACGGCAAAACCCTGGAGAAATGAAGAGGGTTTTGTCATCATGGGAATGAGGTATTTTCTTCTGAATTCGGACAGCCTTGAATTTTAATATGTCAAACAGAATAAAAATGGCCTGCGGTTTTGCTCTTTGATGAACAAAACCGTTTCTTTTTGTAACCTTTTTGCCGTTTCATTTGTACTATTAGTGAAAGGCTTTCAAATAACTTTACCCTAAGGTGTTAAAGGAGTTCTCATGAGACGATCTGTACAGGAGTTGTTTGAAGAATATCAGAACAATCTTTACGCGGCTGCGTTTAATGTGTGCAAGAATGCGGAGGATGCAAAGGATGTAGTTCAGGATACCTTCATTCAATACTATTCATTCAAAAAAGAATTTGACAGTGAACAGCATTTGCGCGCATGGCTTATTCGGGTGGCGATTAATAAGGCAAAGAATGTCAACCGCACCTTCTGGCGCAGGAATAAGCGCTCCCTGGATGATTATATGGAGACGCTGGTATTTGAGACTCCACAGTCGGAGGAGCTGTTCGAGACGGTCATGGGGCTTCCGGAAAAGTATCGCATTGTGATTCATCTGTTTTATTATGAGGATTACTCGGTACATGAAATCGGGGATATTTTGAAAATATCGGATAGTAATGTGAAAGTAAGGCTGTCGCGGGGGCGTTCACTGCTCAAAGAGAGATTACAGGAGGAATGGGACGATGACGAATAAGGAAAAATATAAACAGGCGTTTTCGGCGCTGCATCCCTCCGGTGATATTTCTATGGAAGTGGAAAGGATGGCTATGATGAGCAGAAAAGCGAAATTAAGGACAGCGGCGGCAGTTGTGACGGCCTGCATGTTGGTGGCTGTCGGAGGCGGCATGGCATATGCGGCGGATGTCGGCGGGATTCAGAGGACGGTTCAGTTGTGGATTAACGGAGAGATGACCAATGCGGAGATTTCCTTTGACGGGGAAGGAAACTATGTGCTTTCCTATCCACGGGAGGATGGTTCCGTGGGAGAGCGCGGGGGCGGAGGAGTCGCATATGATAAGGATGGTGAGCGTCCGTTGACGGAGAGTGAGCTTCTGGAGGAATTAAACAGCCCGGAAGTGGTTTATGAGGACGACGGGACAGTCTGGGTGTATTATTATGACCAGAAGATTGAGATTACGGACCGGTTTGAGGACGGGGTGTGTTATGTGGAAATCTCTGAGGACGGGAGACCGCTGTATATGACGGTGAAATACCAGGATGGATATGGTATCAGTCCCCATAAGTATCTGAGTCCGGAGTCTTTCAATTAATTTGCCATATAGATAAGTTTTGCATAATCAAGGATGAAAGGGGGAGGGCTGTCGGGAAATGACAAATTAAAATATCATTTTCTGACAGCCCCCTTCGTTCTATTTTCTGTCTTTCTTTATTTTTTCCAATATCCGGAAAACACGAGTTCCCTGTCATTCGTTTTCCACAAAAGCCTCAGGCTATAGGATGATTATTTTTTTCATGCAACATAGAGGATACCGTCATGCGTTTTGGAGGGACTAAGATGCAGTCTATTTGCTTACGCGTTTTTCTAAGTATATCGTTCTGTCCGAGGAATAATCATTGTCGTCTAATGGAAATAAGTCTCCTTCGGCAATCTTCCCCTGTCTTGTGATAAGAACATCGCTGCCGATATATTGAAAACCTATATTTTTGCAAAAATCAACAAAAGTTTCAAAAGAAGCATGTATGGAGCCTTGGGCGTTTAAATGCTCGAAAGATTTACTCCCTTGTTCATAGAAGACTTCGATACATGCAAACCTGCCCCCCGGTTTTAAGCATCTGTAAGCTTCCTTCATCAGATTCGGGAGGGTTTCTACATTCGTCAAAAAATTACCGCTGAAAGCGGAGATGCTGTTATCGGTAAATGGAAGCCCCCGGTCTAAATCAATATCAAACACAAAAAAATTGCTTTTCCCGCATGCGCCGGAATGGGCCTTGATAACAGGAAGGCAAGCGTCCGTTACGATAAAGGTATCCGTTTCCGTAAGTTTGTCAAGTATGGGAGAAAAATATCCAGACGGGCCGCTTGCCAAATCAACTTTTACTCCGTCTGCCGCTGAGATGAATTCAATGAACCGTCTGTGCTTTTCGTCTTTGGTCATAATGTCTTTCTGGTCTTCATATCGCTTGGACATATTCAAATCAATCTTGTTCGTCACCAGATGTTCGGTGAGGCATTTTGACCAGTAAGGGCGGTCCTCATCGCCAAAGATAAAATGGATGATATTGCCGTCCTCGGAATACTTAACGTCGCTTTTTATCAGTTGTTTCATGCTTATCATTTTTCGACCTCCTGAGTGCATTTTTGATCGCTTTTCCGGTGTTTATCGAAAGAGCGATGACATTTTAGAATTATACACATTATAGTGAAATATTTTTTGATTTTCAAGCTGTATTATGAGAAGCAGATGGCAGGCAAATAACATCTTGCCATTGATGTAAAAAATTTGGTGAAGGAGAGAGATGTAACTTGACGAAACGATAAAATGTGAATAGAATGAATTCAGGGGAGGATGGTTATGGAACAGATTTATAAGTACCCAAGAACCAGGCATCTTGAGGGTTCCAGGGAGCAGGCAGGCGATGAAGACCTGAAATGTGTTAAGTTTACTGAAATACAGGGAAAATATTTAGTTCTTGAAGAGAAAGTAGACGGCGCAAATTGCGGCGTTAGTTTTGGCAGAGGCGGGAAAATGTATCTCCAAAGCCGCGGGCATTTCCTAAACGGCGGGTATGGGGAGCGTCAGTTCGATTTATTTAAGCTGTGGGCAGGATGCTTTGAGGACAGGCTATACCGGTTGTTGGGCGACCGATATGTGATGTATGGGGAATGGCTCTATGCAAAGCATACCGTATTTTATGATCGCCTGCCTCATTATTTTATGGAGTTCGACATATTCGACAAGCAGGAAAAACGATTCTTTTCTACAAGAAAACGGCGGGAATTCCTAAGCAAAGCGCCGTTTGTACAATCGGTACGTGTGTTGGCGGAAGGAAATTGCGAGACTTTGGGAAGGATTGAAAAATGGATAGGGGAAAGCCTTTTTATTTCCGAAGAACCCAAGCAAAGCCTTCTAGCCCAATGCAGGAAGAGCAAGGTAGATTTTGAGGCAACTGTCCGCCAGACAGATTTGACTGGGGTGATGGAAGGAATCTATATTAAGGTAGAGGATGGAGACTATGTGACCGACCGGCTGAAATATGTGCGGGGTTCTTTCCTGAACACAATCTTGGATTCCGAGAGCCATTGGGTAAACCGCCCAATTGTGGCAAATGTCTTGGCAGACGGCGTTGATTTGTTTGATATGCAGGAAGGAGCGGGAACAGATGGAGGAAAAGATTCTGGCGGGAATTCGTAACAGCGGTTTTTCCCTGGACTGGCTTGCCGGTCATTTCCCAGAATTGTCCGGGCTGAAAGAGGTTCCCCAGAACCCGGAGTATCACGGGGAGGGGGATGTTTACCGCCATACGGAAATGGTATGCAGGGAGTTGGTCAATCTTCCAGAATGGCTGGAATTGGAGGCGGCAGAGCAGGAGCTTCTGTTCCTTGCTGCGGCGTTCCATGACATCGGGAAAGCAGCCTGTACGAAGCAGGAGGATGGGAAATGGGTTTCGCCTAAGCATACTATAGTCGGGGAAAAGGATTTCCGAAGGCTTGCTTACCGTAATGCAGAATGTTTCGGTATGACTTTTTGGCAGAGGGAGACAGCGGCGAAGCTGATTCGGTTTCATGGACTTCCGGTGTGGTTCTTAACAAAGAGGCGGGTGGAATTTGACTTGCTGAAGGCGGCGGAGAGTATCCCGCTGCGGCTTTTATATCTGCTTTCTAAGGCGGATGTGCGGGGACGGATTGCAGAGAGTGAGGGGCGGATGGAAGAACATGTGGAATTATTTGCGGATTATGCGAAAGAATTAAACTTGTGGGAGAAGCCATATGTGTTTGCCAATCCATTTACAAAATATCAGTATTTTCATAAAGAAGGATTGTGGCAGGGGGCAGAATTGTTTGACGATACAGAATTTGACGTGATACTGATGTCAGGGCTTCCGCTTTCAGGGAAAGACACTTGGATTGAGGAGAACGGTAAGGGAATGCCTGTGATTTCCCTGGATGGAATCCGCGAAGAGCTGGGGGTGCCGCCCGCCAAGGGGACGGGCAGGGTGGTGCAGATTGCCACAGAGCGGGCGCGGGAGTATCTGCGCAGGAAAGAGCCGTTTATCTGGAATGCCACAAACCTTGTCCGGGAAACAAGGCAGAAGTTAACAGGGCTTTTTGCCGGGTATGGGGCGCATGTGTGTATTCTGTATCTGGAAGTCCCTTATAGGGAGCTGTTGGCAAGGAACCAGAAAAGGGCGCGGCATATTCCTGAACATGTGCTTGAGGAGATGATTGGGAAATTGGAGATTCCGGCATCTTGGGAAGGCTATGAAGTGAGGTGGATGGTTTCCTGAATTCATTTTTGAGGGCAAGTAAAATATGTAAGATTCTCAGGGGGGGATGAAATTTGGCATTTCCCGCCCCCTGAGTGTAAAATTATTTATCAGAATAATGCCCTTTGCAAGAAAGAATGGTAATAGTATCCTCATTAGGTTTATAGACAATACGATTTTTTTCATCGATTCGTCGGCTCCACCATCCGGATAAATTCCCAGATAGCGTTTCCGGATGCCCAAGGCCATCAGAGGGATTACGCTGAATGTCTTTGATGATTTTATTGATTCTTTTCAAAGTTTTTTAAATCATGCTCTTTTGGTACGGATTTTCCCGATTCAATATCCGCAATGCGTTGCTCTAATACTCTCATATTTGATTCGGAATAAAATGGGTCGGCTGCAATTTCAAATGGAATTTTGTTTTGTCTGACCACAGCTTTTGTAAACATTGTGATAGCGGTTGTCATATTGATTCCCATATCTTCAAAAAGAATTTCGGCTTGCTTTTTCAATTTTTCGTCCATACGGATCGTAATACTTGTTGTCCCCATGTTTGACACCCCTTTCGTATTTACATATTATACTAATATAATAACCATGTCAATACATAGTATTTACGTTTTGTAAAAAACAGCTTTTCATTCATCCTCCGAACCATCAGCCGGCTCATCTGGCCCGGATGCTTCTTCAGATGATTCCTCCAATATGCCTTCTGTCTGCATCCGCCTTTGCAGGAAGCTATCATCTTTCAGGCTTTCTTTACCATCCTTTTGATTTTCAAGATCCCCATGCCTCTGCCAAGCTTTTCCATTGCCGGCTTCTTCTCTTGCGCGGGCGTCTAACATCACCTGCAGCTCATTGCACAACTGCCGTTCCTTCGCCTCTTTCCTTTGGAGGCGGCTGGTCAAAGCGTCCATCTTTTTATTCACCCGGCCGGACTCATCCGAAAAAAGTTCGTTCCGGTTCTCTTTCAGCGCTTCCAGTTCCCGCTGTTCCGCCTCCTGGTCGAGGAATCCAAACGCATCCTGTATGGTCTGATGTCCTTGCCTGTGGACAAGCATTTTCATACATTTGAGAAACGCGCCGCTCTTTTTTGCGCCGGACATCTCATAAAAGAACGCCTGATTGTGGAAGGGAACCTCCGACGCATATAGCTTTTTCCGGTCGCCGTTATTTACTTTTTTCATGGAAGAACGCTCCAAATGCTTTTCCTTCTCCGTATGCGCCGGAGTGCCTGGAGCCTCAAAAGCCTCCAGTGCAAATCCTTCCTTCTCCTGTCTGGAATCTTGGCCCTTTTCCAGATAACTCAGTCTGCCGTAAGAGTTCTTAAACAGTTCAAAACCCGGCTGCCTTTCGTCTCTTTGCGGCTTCTGTGTTTCCTGAAATTCTCTGTGCAAAATTGCCTGTCCCAAATCCCATCGTTCTTTTTTCTTATCATCCTTAAAATAAATGCCCATATTCCCCATACTCGTCACGGCTGAGTTTTTTCCCGCTTTTTTCCAGCTCGTGGCTAAGCCCTTTCAATATCTGTTCCATTGTAAGCGTTGGTTCTTTTGCTTCTGCTGCAAGAAAACCGGCGTAAATCAAAGCATTTTTAATCATGCTCCCCGACACCTCAAACTGATTCGCAAGAAATTCAAAATCTATCTCAATCTCATGGGAAATCGGCATTTTCGAGGGTATCATGGATTGCCACATCTGACGGCGCAAGCTTGCATCCGGCAGAGGGAAATCAATCATATCGCTGACACGACGTCGGAACGCACTGTCAAAATTCTGCAGATAATTTGTTGCAAGGATACTGACGCCCTCATATTCTTCCATTTTTTGCAGCAAAAATGCAATCTCCATGTTACTGTATTTGTCATTGGATTCTTTGATTTCAGTCCGTTTGGAAAATAATACGTCCGCCTCATCGAAGAAGAGGATTGCCATGCTGTTTTCAGCCTCCTCAAAAATACGGTTTAGTTTCTTCTCAGTTTCCCCGATATATTTATCTACTACAGACGGCAGCTCCACCCGGTAAAGCTCCATGCCAAGCTCCGCAGCCATAACCTGGGCAGCCATGGTCTTTCCGGTTCCGGGAGGCCCGGCAAAAATCATGGATGTCCCGTTGCCGTAGGCTGATTTTTCCAGAAAACCCCATTCCTCATAGACCAGTTTTCGGTTACGGATGCGGCTGATAATGTGGGATAGCTTCTTTTTCTGCATTTCCGGAAGAATCAGGTCATGCATCCTGTAAATACTGCGGATTTTCTTGGCATACTTATCCAGGGAATGGGAGGATACCCGCAGAACGGCACACCGCAATTCATCGGCAGTAATGCGTCCATTCCCTTCACTGAGGGAATAGGATTTTGCAAGTTCCAGTATTTCCCGCATTTTCCCGGGCAGGAAATTATACCTGCTAAGGAAATCCATCCGGTCTTTCCCGCAGTCCCACTGGTAAGATAAGGTCAGGTTCTCAAATAGCGCCTTGTCACCAAGAACGTCCTCTGGGTTGATGGCAAAGGGTAGATATTGCCGTGAATGAGAAGAGGAGAGAGAGATTTCCTTATGCCCGCCCAGAAGAAAAATCGTCTCGTCCTCTTTCAGCCAATATAAGAGGGGAGTCAGGTCGTCCGTCTCATCGGACAGTTCTATCACATACATGGCGTGATGCAGCAGGCACTCCCGCCGCATTTCCCTGAGCTGGCTTTCTGTTTGCAGCGTCTCGTAGGGAATTACGGCAAGGCTCATGTGGGACAGGGCGGCAAGATAAGCATAATTGAGTTTCCTGCCGCTCCCCTTCCGGCCTTTGAGGTATACCAATTTTTTCCCTGGAATTTGGCGAAGGCAGACGTCGATTTTTTCATATAACCGGATATTTTCGCCAAGGAATGGAAGCGGATCTTCCGCCAGATGATACCATTCCATGCCCGGAAGATGCCGGATATCAGGGATATTTCCGCACAAAAATGGAAAAAGCTGGGGAGCAATTTGGATTCGGGATGGAAGACCTGTTTCATCCCATTCTTGCTCATACAGCAAATGGGAAGACTGTCCCAATAATTCTGACACAGGAAAATCATTTCCTGTCCCGGTACAGAATAATTTCCATGCCGCGGGGGTCAGAGATTCCCCCAAAAGCCCCATATATAATGCCGCCGCCAGCATCAGCAGGCCTTCCTGTTTTAAGCCGGCAGACAGAGCGACATAAAGAAAAGGTGAAAACACATCTTGCTCAGCGCTTTTGGAAGATTTCCGAAGCAGGTCCCTTAGATTTTCCAAGGGAGATACCCGGCTGTGCCGTGTGCGGGAATCGTCGCCCCATTTCATTAAATCATCCAGAAATTCGAGGTAATTTACATAGATATCCATAGCTTATCCTTTACATAAAGTATTTCACACATGTTCTACAATTTCCTGAAAACTGCTTGTAAAATCCAGCTCTAAGTCTTCCCGGTATAATTTTTGCATCCGGTCATATTGCTGTTTCGCCTCCGCCTGTTTCCCACTCTTACATAAACAGATAATAAGCTGCCTTACAATGTCTTCATTATAAGGGTCTGCCTCAAGTATCCTCTGGTAAAATGGAATCGCCGCCTCGTGCCTCTCCTGTGCCGTTCTTTTGGCGGCTCCGGAACGAAGTACTGTAAGATACTGGTTTTCCAGTTCTTTTGCCATACCGTAAGACCAGAGATAGCCGCTGTTTCCCATGTAGCTGCCCGGATAGAGCGAAATCATCCGTTCCGGATTATTTTCACATGCCGCCAAGTCCTGAATGTACGCATTCAGTTCCGCCAAATCAGAGTCCACAAGCTGCATATTCAGGGAATATTTCTTGTTTTCATAGGAAATCAGTTCTTCCAGCCCTTCCTGTGTAAATGCCTGCCGGATACTGTAAAGAGTGGTGTGGAAGAGGGCGATTGCGCTCTTCATCCCGGATTCCGGCCATAAAAGATCGATTAGCGCCTCCCGGGATACGCTGCTTCCCTGAAGGTGGAACAGGTATGCGAAAAGTTCCCGTGCCTTTTTCGTCCGCCATTTCATTTCCCTGCCGTCTTTGTCTGGAAGGAATACAGAGAATCCGTCCATGCACTGAATCCGTATTCTCCCGTTTCCTTTCGGTTCTGCTCCCGGATTTTCAGCTTTCCGGGAAATGAGAAGACGGGTATCCGCAGTGTTTCGGCGGATGGTATGAATCTCTGTCAGTATTTGACGGTGTTTGGAAGAAAGATCCAGAATCCCAATATTGTTTTTCTGCAAAAATGTGTTTCCGGTTCGGGATTGTTCCACTGCCTTACGGTAATTTCCTGCATCCCAAGACAGGACCGCAAGCATTTCCCATGCAACGGCTGTCTGCAATGTCTCGTGTTCCGAGTTCTTGATAATCTGCTGAGCATACTGTCCTGCCGTCTCATAATCGCCGGAGAGGTAGGCGGATTTCATATGTTCTGCTAAAATGCAGCTGCGTAAAAGAAAACCGTCGGCCATACAGTCAATCTGTATGGCCGGGGTGGGATTTGTATTCTGAGAAAGAGAAGCATGTTCCGCCTGATTAGGTTCTTCCTCCTCCGGCTGTGTCAACATCGTAAGGAGTTGAAAGGCCGGATATAAAAACGAATCCTCATGAAATTGTATCCCCTGCCCAGTCTTTTTAAGAAGAAGCCCCGCCGCCTCTTTAAGCTGGTGCATACAGCATTTGATTTTAACCTGCTCTGTCAGGAGCGCTTCGGCAGTCTTGTCCCAGTTGGGTTGGGAATCCTGCATTGCCTGTTTCAGATATACCTCAGCCTGCAATAATTCCCCGGCTTTGCGTTTCACCGCCGCTGCAAACAGAAGCACCTGTTTATAATCCTTTAGTTGTCCGGCCTCATAAAAAGCCTTTCCAGCCTGCGCAATCTGTTCGTTTCCTTCTGTGACGCGCCCCAAGGCCATGAGGTATTTCCCATAAATGAACCGTGCCTTTGGCGTCAGTTCGCAGTGTGAATCTGAAAGCAGCGAAAACCATCGTTCCAGAGTACCATAAAGCCGATCTTCCAAAATAGAATCACCGGAAACCTCTATGACCGTCTGCACAATATCTGAGGCTTTCCCCCGGCAGGCATACTCTGCCGCCTGGATTTTATCATTGGTTTTCAGAAGAAAATAAGCTGCCGTCCTTAGAGTCTCCTGCTGTTCTTCCGGAGTCGTCTGGGACAGTAAGAACCGCTGAAAGATAGAATGGTAGCGGTACAGGCTGCTTCCTTCTCCCAGAGTTTGTACGAAGAGCTGTTCGCTGACCAGATAGCGGAGCATACTTTCCGAGTTGTAGATTCCGGCCGCCTTATTGCAGATGGAAGGGGTCATATAGTCCAGTACCGCTGTTTTGGTTAGAAATGTCTGGATATCAAAGGGCAGCATTTTGTAGACCCGGGTCATAAAATAGTCGGAGACTTCCAGCTTGTCGCAGATATCCTTTAAAACCTTGACAGTATCCCCTTTGTGCCTCTGTTTTAGCTGCAGCATGATTTGCGCGATTCCTACCGGCCATCCTTCCGTGCAGTCATAGATAAGTTTCGCACATTGCCCGGCGTCTTCGCCTACATGCGTCAGAAGCCTGGCAATCTCTTCCTGTTTGAATTTCAGTTCCTCCATCCCGATACAGACGGCGCGCCCGCTCTGGATATATTTGTGAAAAAAGAGTGGGAGAGAGCGCTTTTCTACGATAAACAGGCGTATTTTCTTGTCCATAGTCTCGATTAAAATGTCTAATAGGTTGAAAATATCCGGATTCGTGATTTCCTGAAAATCATCCAGAATTATATTCAGAAAATCAATCTTTTCATCCAGCCATATGACAAGCTGCTCCATGATAATGTCAATATTTTCCAGAAGGGGTACAGAAATGTTAAATTCTTCTCCGGGATTCCCCAGTGCGTGCCGGACGGATTTGGTAAAATTCTGGATAAAGGTCATAAGGTCATTGTCCGTATCGCTGATATTGTACCATGCGCTTTTTCCCGGGGAATTTCGTACATAATTGGCCAGGGCCTGTGTTTTCCCGAAACCTGCCCCGGCATTTATCAGGATGATATCCGCCTGCAGAGATGAAAGAAGGGCATCCGCTGTCCGTTCCGTATATCCCCTGTTTACGTTTGGTATCTGGATTTTGCTGTTCTCATTCTTCATCAGTGGTCAGTCCTTTTTCTCTGTTGGTTTTCCGATTTGCCTGAATATTATATATTATTTCAAGATACTTTATGGGACTGGCACCAATTAAGAGGATTTTACACCATTTTTGCGGAATGGAAATGAAAACAGGCGCCCTAAGGCGCCTGCTAATAAAATTAATCTATATTTTACTAATTGTTTTTTTCGTCTGGTTCTGCGACTTCTAAGAGAATGGAATCAAATTCATTTTCAAGTTCCTCTCTTCTGTCTTGAGGTACAAGTTTTAACAGCTTCCTTACAAATACAGTCAATCTGTTGATATACCGTAATTGTTTATCTGTCATATAATCACCTGCTTTCTGGGAAAGATTGTTGATTTAGTATTTGTTCTAATTATAACAATGCAATGTCAATGATGTAAAGATTTATTTTTTTACAAATTTTGTCGAATTGTTTAGAATTTTGTTTAGCGCCCTATTTTATACTTGCATAGAGAAGTGAAGTTTTTAACCAGGAAAGGAGGTAGCCGGCATTGGCAGCCGAAAAAGGCGGCTAATGTTGGGAGATTATGGCTGAATATTTATCACCAGGCGTATATGTAGAGGAATTTGATTCAGGCGGCAAACCGATGGAAGGCGTTGGTACAAGTACGGCCGGATTTATCGGCCTTGCAGAGCGGGGCCCGGCGGAAGGAGTTCCGCAGCTTGTAACCAATTTTGCAGATTTTAAGAGGAAGTTTGGCGGTTATCTGTCTGAAAATGAGTATGGGGAATACCGGTTCCTTGCCTATGCAGTGGAGCATTTCTTTGTAAACGGCGGCTCCCGCTGTTACATTTCCCGTGTCGCCCCAAGCGATGCAAAACCTGCCCATGCAAAAGTTCCGGCGATGGAATCCGTCCTTAGGGTGCGGGCAAAGAATCCGGGCTTATGGGGAAACAGCATGAGCGTTGTGGTAACGCCGTCAAGCAAAGCAAAGACACAGATTCTCGAGGAGCTTGACACGGCAGACGGCAAGCAGTATTCGGTAAAAAGTTCTGCGGGATTCCATCCGGGGGACGTGGTGGTTTACAAGGACATGACCAATGTGGTATACAACCGTGTCGTAAAGAGCCAGGATAATATCATTGTATTTGAAAAAGAATTTGAACAGGACGTGGTGGACAAGAACCTGCTTCCCAACAAGGTAATCTCCACCTGTGAGTTCAACCTGGAAGTGAAATACGACGATATTGTTGAATTCTACGAGAACCTGTCCTTCAACGTGTCTATCCCGAATTATGTCGAGAAGAAGACGGCAAAGTCAGACCTGATTATTACAAATTACATTGGCAACAAGAAGAACGAGCCAGTCGCTCCATTTGACGAGATTGCAGGAGAAGACCCGGAGAAGGCTTTCTGTGTGATCCCGTTAAAGGGCGGCAGCAATGGCTCTGTGTCCAATATCAGTGCGGCAGATTTCATCGGCGTAGACAAGGGAGCCGGAAAACGTACCGGTATCCAGGCGTTCTTAGACAATGACAACGTGTCCATCATGGCGGTTCCGGGCGTGGTAGACCCCAATGTACAGTTAATGCTGGTTGCCCATTGCGAGAACCTTGCCAGCCGTTTCGCGGTTCTGGATATGCCAAGGAACGCCAAGAAGATGGACGACATTATCGCCCACAGGGAAATCGTAGACAGCAATTACGCCGCTATGTACCATCCGTGGCTGGAAGTTTTCGACCCGCTGGATAAGAAAAATATGGCGATTCCGCCGTCAGGATCCGTAATCGGAATCTACGCCCGCAGCGACAATTCCAGAGGCGTACATAAGGCTCCGGCAAATGAAACGGTCCGGGCATGCGTGGGGCTGGACTGCCAGTTTAACAAGGGCGAGCAGGACATCTTAAACCCCAAGGGCGTCAATCTGATCCGCTCCTTCCCGGGACAGGGAATCCGTGTCTGGGGAGCGCGCACAGCGAGCAGCGACCCCAGCTGGAAGTACATTAACGTCCGCCGTCTGTTCATTTTCATTGAGGAAAGTATCAAGGCGAACACCAACTGGGCGGTCTTCGAGCCAAATGACGAGGTTCTGTGGGTACGGGTGAAACGGACTATCGACGTATTCTTAACAGGACTGTGGAGATCGGGAGCCCTTGCAGGTTCAGCGCCGTCAGATGCATTCTTTGTCAACTGCGGCAGGAATACCATGAGCCAGGATGATATCGACAACGGAAGGCTGATCTGCGTGATTGGTGTTGCACCGGTGAAACCGGCTGAATTTGTAATCTTCAGGATTTCACAGAAGACGGGCGATTCCGTGTAAGTGCTGTCCCTAAATAGAATTAGTCAGAAAGGAGCGTTGAGAAGAGATGGCAAGTACCCCATATGGAAAGTTTAGATACAAAGTGGAAATTGACGGCCTGGAGGCAGGAGGTTTCTCGGAGGCGTCCGGGTTTGACGCGTCCATCGACGTAATTGAGTACCGCGAGGGCGATATGGTGCAGACACCCATGAAACTCCCGGGACTGAAAAAATATGGAAATATTACTCTGAAACAAGGCGTTGCGGATTCCATGGTTATGTATGAGTGGATGATTGCAGGCGTGGAAGGCGAAGTGGAGCGCAAGACGATTACCATTACGATTCTGGATGAGACAGAGACTGCAACTGCGTCCTGGCAGGTCATCAATGCATGGCCGGCGAAATATACGGCGCCGGATTTCAATGCGACAGCTTCAGAGGTTGCCATTGAGACTCTTGAGATTGCCCATGAGGGAATGACAAGAGTATCATAGAGATAAAATGAGACGGGCTTTGGACGGTCTGGGACGATTTGTTTCAGGGAGCGGCCAAAGCGTCGTATTCAAATGGACATATAGGCCCTGATGCGTGTTTGAAAATGCATTCCTACAATCTGCCGCAAACTGGGACGGCATCTTGCAGAAAGCATTTTTCAAACACGCTCTGGAGCCGGAAAGCAAAGGTAAGACGGATGTTTGAGACAGAATTTTCTTTTGTACTGCCAAAAGGATATATGGACAGGGACGGAAATCTCCATAAAGAAGGAAAAATGCGTCTGGCTACGGCTGCAGACGAGATTATACCTCTTCGTGACCCAAGGGTACAGCAGAATCCGGGATATCTGGTAATTATCCTGCTCTCCCGGGTCATCACAAGCCTTGGGACTATGCCGGCAGTAGATACCAAAGTCATCGAGGGGCTTTACACGCCGGATCTGGCGTACCTGCAGGATTTATACGAACGCGTGAACCAGGCGGAGGTTCCGGTTTACCGTACCGTCTGCCCTCATTGCGGGGAGGAGATTCAAGTGCCGGTAAATTTTATGGAAGCCGGGCTGTAAATCTGTATCCGGCTGACAAAATTTACGAAGAAGCGGCATTTGTCGCCTATTACGTGCATTGGAGCAGGGACGATGTGCTGAATCTGCCCCATAGAGAGCGTCTGCGGTGGTGTAAGGAGATTTCCAATATTAACAGGAAAATCAGCCGAGAGCCTCCCAAAAACGATATTTTTAAAATATAGGCAGATGTGCCGATATGGAGTAAATCATACAAAGCAAGGTGAAGAAAGATGTCAATGCAGAATAATCTGGCGAAGAGTACAAAGTTTAAGGTGATTCTAAACGGTATGCCCTTGGGTTTTTCCAAGGTGTCCAATATTTCCGCCACCATGGAATTTGAGACGGTGGTGGAGGGCGGCGTCAATGACCGTGTTCATTATCTGCCCAAGCCCCGGCAGTCCATGGATAAACTGGTGCTGGAATACGGGATTGCCAGCGGGGAACTGACGAGAACCACTCTGACGGCTGGATACGAGCTGTCGAAGGGCATTATCATTATGGTCATGCCGGATTCGGGCGCTGTTCCCACTGCAACTTATCAGGCAAACTGGGGAATCGTGACAAAGTGGGAGATTGACACGCTGGATGCGACCAACAGCGGGTTGCTGATCAAGAAGATTGAGATTTCCCACAATGGATTGACGGAGACGATCAATAAGATTGGGCTGTAAGGCTTACCATCCCATAACGGAGGAATTCTATGCTAAAGCTGCGAAAACCATTTTCACAAAAAGTACAGCTTCATATCAGACAGGATTTACTACAGAAGTTGTGGGATAAGTATGTCCCGGAAGACTCTGCGGAGTATGGGCGGATCGAACTCATATACCCGGATGCAGGGGGAGGGTACATGGGAGGAGAACCCCGGCAGATTCAGATCCTTGTTAATCTTGTCCTGCGAAACAGGATATTGCAGGCAGGGCTTTCCGGAGCTGGGGGAACTTTGGCTGCGGCTGCAGAAAAGATGGAGGGCAGTGTACTCCGTGCGGAAAAATGTTTCCTGACGCAGCTTCGATGTTATGACGTCAGGCTGTATCGGGCGGTGAACCGATATGTGACATTGCTTGAGCAGTTCCGAGAGGAAGGCAGACGTTATCAAAACTGGCAGAGAGAGAACCGGATGATTGAAAGGCAGCGGACGGAATATCGTCTGTTTTCTGCGTTTTCGTCGGATATAAAGAGTTTTCTGGCAGAACGTTCTGTGGAGATTCTCCGGGAGATGGAGAGGGAACTGATTCGTGTACTGCCGGAGGGTGAGTATAGAATTCTGGCGAGGCAGATTCCGAATCTGACAGAACCGAAAGAGTTTATGCTTCAGTACTTAGATGTGATGGAAGTTGAGGAAATCCGGCAGTTGTGGGAGCAGTTGGAGGGAATCAGCCAAGAGTCGATTGTAAAGATAGAGGAGGAAATCCAGCAGCCACAACGGCAGATAGAAGAAATGAATCCAAGGGATACCGGCGGGAGGTTTCGGGAGAAAATTGCAGAACTTCGCAGACGGTATGAGCATGAAGTTGCCAGAAGCTTTCATGAACGGGTTTCGTCTATACTAAGTACCGAACCATATCAAATGCTTTCCGAACCGTATCAGGAGATTGCAGATATGGTACTCGGCTTCCAACCATATGAAGAGACTGTAGATATGGCACTCAGTACCGAACCATATCAAGAAGCCGCAGATATGACGGATGTTACGGAAGAGGCGCAAGGGCTGCCGCATAAAATCCGCTGCATGATGAATTCCGTACAGATGAAGCTTGAAGCGCAAAAGGAGCAGCTTTGGCAGCATGAGGCGAAAGTTTTTGAGACTTATAGAGAGTTGTACCGGGAAACTGAGTTCTCAAACGGAACATCTGAGGAAGGATCTAGAGAGGATGTAAGTCAGTTCTCGAAAGTAATTTCTGAGGAAGAGTTTAGAGCGGTTGAGCGCCAGTTCGTAGAAGAAACCTTCCTGGATCAGTACCAGGGGGAAATGCGTGAAGAAGAACTCCGGGATATCTGCGAATGGGGCAGAGTGTTTGCGGAGTTATTTGCAAATCCAATTCCAGAAAAGCAGAAATTCAAATCAGCATCTTCAAAGACAGAAGAAAACAGGGCTTCTGGGGAGCATATAGCTTGGCATGACATGGAATATCATGAGGAGTGGACCTATCTGACACAGGAAGTCAGCCGCTATATGGAAGAGCATGGCATGGAGACATTTCTGCGGGTATGGCGGGAAAATGTTATGAATAGAAAAGAGTGGATAAGTTCCAAAGAAACAAGGCTAGTGGATGCGCCGTTTCAGAAATTGTGGGAGTGGGGAGAAGCGCTGAGGGACCTTTCAGGCCATGATGAGGGGAAGCAGGAATTGCCGGAAGAAGCGACATTACTGGAAGAAAAGGAGCTTCGGGAATTGATTGCCCAGATGAACCATGCCTTGCAGATGAGGGAATTTCCATCAGTAAAATTTCCCGTAAGGGAATCCTATGATGTAAGTTCTTTTGAGGCGGACGGGAAAGGAAATTCCTTCCGGCTTGAATATACGGACATTCAGTTTCAGTCCCAATCCATTCAGAGTCTATTACGTTATGCCAGAGAACTGAATGAAGAACAGTATAAGCGCCTGCTTGGAGAATTGTCCAGGATTACACAGATTCAGTGGAGGTTATCTCAGGGACAGGAGATGGAAGAGGAAGCCGAGCAGGCGTTAAGGAAGATGCTTGTTCAAAGGAATCGGGAATTACTCCAATCAGACAGCCAACGTAGACAGCTTGGACTTGAAGAGACAGATACCGTAGACGTGCCATATCTGAGAATGTGGGAATGGGGAGAGGCGCTTTTGCACTGCCCGGAGTATGCACAGAATGAAAATGCCGATTCCCAGGAAATGATGGAGGAGACAGAACAGACAGTTCCAGTACAGGAAAAGACATTGTCAGAAGACCGGAATAGGGAACAGGCCCAATGGATACGCCGCCAAATTAAGGAGGCGAAAGACCGGAACAATCTTCAGCAGCTGATTAGCCAGATTAACCATAGGTTAGAGATTTCCCGGAAGACGGAACAGGGGGAAGCGAAGGCAGAAGAAACGATTCAACTCACCTATGCGGACAGCCAGCTTACCGTTTCGTCGGTTCAAAGTCTTCTTCATTATATTCGGAATCTGGATGAAGAAGGGTATGGAGTTTTGGTCAAAGAACTGGCACAGGTCACAAAGGTTCAGGGCATGCTTACTTCTGGCTTAGGAATGGAAGAAGAGACTGCAAGAGAAGTGCGACAAATGTTCGTACAGAGAAAACAGGGCAAGACTTCTCCAGCCCAAGTTTGGGAATGGGGAAAGGCGCTGCGGTATTATCCGGAACATGACCCATTGCCACAAGCACAGAAAGAGAGAAGAGTTACGCCGTCGATGGAGGAAGGTGAAGGTCAGCCCAGGACCCACTTGATCTATACGGACGACAGGAATAACCTGCAGCAGATGATTTGGCAGATAAACCGTATGACAGCGGCACAGCAGTTGATAAAAGAAAAGGACGAGCCGCACAGCAGTGGGATGATGGAAACGGATGTGCCGGAGGGAATGTCAGATTTTACGGAAGCCCGGAGTACGGAAAACGTATCGGAATCAAAGACAGAACACAAGACAGGAAATGTGTGGGACTCAGAGGAAGACCAGAGCTGGCAGACGGAGAGAAGATTTCGTCTTGTCTATGCTCCAAGTCAACTTCAATCCCCGTCAGTTCATGATTTGCTTGATTATATACGTTATCTGAATAAAGAGCAGTATGAGAGTTTGATAGAAGAATTGACAAAAGTTACTAGCATTCAGCAGAGATTGGAAGAAGCCGGAACGAGGACAAAATTAGCAGATATCAGCCAAAGGATTGTAAGGGAGCTTCCGGGATTGCCAGATGAGAAGAACCTTCCATATAAGAAGAGCCTGCCGGAAATACAGACTCTATTGGAAACGAAGGATGTACCGGATGTACAGACCCTGTCGGAAATGAAGGATATACCGGATGCACGGCTCCTGTCGGAAATGAAGGATGCACCGGATATGCAAACCCTGACGAAAATAAAGGATGCACCGGATATGCAAACCCTGACGGAAATGAAGAATTTATCGGGTGTACAGAGCCTGCCGGGTATGCAAGATTGGTCAGATTCCAGCCAGACGTACCATGGAGTAGATTATGGACATCACAGTTACAGAGAATCATACCTGGAATTGGCACACCGTATCCGGCAATATGAGGTGCAGCGCCGTCAGACAATGAAAGAAAATCTTCGGCAGAATCTCCGACAGATACAAGAATCTTATACTTACCCGAATTCGTCCGGCAGAATCCGAAAGGATATGAAAAATATAGCAGATGTAGTAAATATGATAGATCTGATAGATATCATAGATACGCCAGATTTATCAGAAGTGGCAGTTACGGCAGATAAGACAATTACATCGGATGAGGCGGCTGCAGTAAATAAGGCGGATATGACAGTTACGCCGGAAATGGAAGATGCGGCAGAAATATCCTATCCTGGCAGAACTACGTCCCTCCCATTGTCAATGAGAATTCGGAAAGAAAACGAATCCATGACGGCCATGGATTCTTCGGAGAGAGCATGGAATCAGCCGGAAAGAGCAGGGCAGCCGTCAGGCAGGGCAAGGCAATCATTGTCTCAAGCCCATTACGGTTATCCTTCTCAAGAACTTGCATACTCCATCCAAGCCACAGACTCATCCCAGGATGAGCAGCAAAGAACCGGACTGCGTTTACAGGAAGAAAACATACAGATCAAATCCGTACAGGAGCAGTTAGGGAAAAAGCTGACAGAAGTAGAAGAACAGTTGAAAGCCGTAGAAGGCGCCGCAAAAGCAAAACAAGATGTGAGGGCATTTACCGACCAGATAAAAAGGCAGCTCTACGAGGAACTCCATGTAGAAAAACTGCGGAGAGGATTGATATAGAAAGGAGGCCGTGTGCATGGGACTGACAAAAGCAAAACTAGAGATTGAACGGGAAGTAGGCAAGAGTGTAATCGAAGTGTTGTTTAACCCTTCCGAGTACCAGCTGACAGACGGCTCCAGCTATTCCGAGAAAAAGATTCCGGGGCTGGACGGCCCGATTATCCAGTACATATCCGGCGACGCTACAGAACTGTCACTGAGCCTGTTTTTGGATACCTATGTGCCGAAATCAACGTCACTGATTTCCTTTGGACCGCCCAAAGAATCAACCGACGTTTCCATTATTACGAAACAGATTGCAGACGCCACGTCCATAGACGGAAGCATGCACCGGCCGCCAAAGGTGACGTTCAAGTGGGGTTCGCTGAACTTTGAGGGGGTGGTGACGAAGATGAACCACACCTACACCATGTTTACCGAGAAGGGAATGCCGGTGCGGGCAAAGGTAAGCCTGACGTTTAAATCCCTGATATCCCCCAGGGATACAAAAAGGAAGTCGCCTTTTGAGTCACCGGACCGTACCAAATACCGTACGCTCCGTCAGGGTATGGGATTGTGGGATATTGCCAATATGGAATACGGCGACCCGGACATGTGGAAAGTCATTGCCCGTGAAAATGGAATCCTGAACCCCCTGGACGTAAGGCCGGGGCAGGTGGTGAAACTGCCTGCGTTGTAAAATTTGCAGAGCGCACGTGAAAGGAGAAGTTTCAAAGTGGGAAAAGTAACAATGTCAAGCCTTTCAAGTAAATACAACGATTTTCTAGTGCCTGCCCTGAAAGTCAAAGTAGGCGGCTTGGACGTCATCGGAGAAAGCGATTATGCCGTAGAGTCTGTAGAAGTGACCCTGTCCCAGACCGCCGCCAGTGCGGCAGTCATAAAACTGACCAATGTATACGACTTGGAAAAGCGCAGTTTCGTAGGCGACGTCACCGGCGATTTCATCCTGGGCGAGCTGATCGATATTGAAATGGGGTACGGTTCCTCCCTGACCTCCCTGTTCTACGGTTACGTGGACGAAATCAACTATGAACTCTCGGACAATCCCTCCGTTCGGGTGACGGCCGTAGACGTACGCCGCATGTTGATGGGAAGCAAGAAAAGCAACATATCCCACACCGTCACCAGCTATTCCGAAGCATTTGAAGAGGTGGTGAAAAAATACAAGGCGGCTTACAAGTCCAAAGACGTGGACGCCACAGACAAGCTGGAAGGAGAATGCATCATCCAGAACGGCAGCGACTATGAATTTATCACAGAAGAACTGTGCCGAAAAGGAAACCGGGATTTCTTCATAGACGCAGGAAAACTTTATTTCAAGAAAATTGACGCGGAACTGTTCTCCACCGTAGAAATGGAATGGGCCCAGGATTTTATTTCCTTTCAGCGGCGGGCTTCCTTCCAGGATACTATCATCCGGATTATGGGCCAGGACACAGACAAGAAAGAAGAAGTGTCTGCGGAAGTGACCGTAAAGGCAGACGACAGCCAGAAGTCACTGGTACAGAATGAAAGTACCCAGATGGACGCAGCCGTGGAGGATAACAGCGACGCCAAGCAGATTGCGGAGCACAAGGCAGACGAGATGAAGAAACAGGCAAGACAGGCAACGGGAGTCTGTATCGGAGTCCCGGAGATAAAGGCCGGCGGCCGGGTGAAGATTGTAAAAGGAGACTCCAAGCTGATAGACGGAACCTATGACATCATGGAAGCCAAACATTCCTTTAGCAGCGACGGATACCGGACCACTTTTGAAGTAGGAGGCTGGACAAGGTGAATTTTTATGATGAATTGCTGACGGACAAACCAGAAGACAAGACCTACCCGGAGATTACGGCGCCAGGACTTTTAAATGCCATCGTAAAAGAAATCTGGGACAAAGAGCATGTGGGAATGATCAAGGTGGAGTACATGATGGGCGAGAAGGACAAGAAGACTTCCGATTGGGTGCGGGTCATGAGCGGATACTGCGGAAACGGCTTCGGCAATTACTGGCTGCCGGAAATCGGGACGGAGGTTCTGGTAGGGTTCATCCACGGAAATATGAACATGCCCGTAGTCCTTGGATGTCTGTGGAACGGCAAGGATAAGCTGCCAGAAGGAACGGCAGATGAAAAGAACGAAACCAAGGCCGTTATCACCAAAGGCGGCCATAAAATCACATTTACCGAGACACAGGATAAAGCAAAGATTACGGTCAATACACCCAAAGGGTTGGAAATCCTGTTGGATGATGAGAAAGAAACCATTCTCGTGCAGGACAAAGGCAAGGAGAACAGCCTCTCCATGGACTGCAAGAACGGCGCAGTCACCTTGAAGGCGAAAAAGGAAATCTCCCTTACCATCGGCACAAAGGAAGTGGTGAAGGCAGACGCCAACACCGTGAAAGTCGCCTGCGGCACCGTACAGTTAGACGCACAGCAGAGCTTGAAGCTAGGCGGCCAGAGCGCCTCGCTGACCGGAAGCAGCGTTAAGGTAAAGGCAGACGGAGAGCTTGGGCTGCAGGCTTCCGGCATGGCGCAGCTCAAAGGCAGTATGGTGAAGATTAACTAGGATGTGCAGGGAATGACAGAAAGGAGGCAGCCCTTATGGAACCAAGAGACAGCGTGAAAGCATTTTTAGGGACTGGCTGGAAATTCCCGGTAGGAATCGACAAAGCCACAGGACGGATACGGATGTCGTCCAACGAGGACAGTATCCGAGAGTCCGTCCGCATCATCATCGGAACCCGGAAAGGAGAGCTGCCCATGCATCCGGATTTCGGCTGCGGAATCCAGGAATATGCATTCGAGACGGCAGATTATACGACCCTGTATTCCATGAAAACCGAAATTGAGCGGGCGTTGATCCGGTGGGAGCCAAGAATCAAAGACATAGAGGCCGAAGTCAGCGACGAGCAGATCGACCAGGGCATGCTGACCATCCATTTAAGCTATGTGGTCCGCGCCACCAACAACCAGTATAACCAGGTA
Source organism: Lachnospiraceae bacterium (assembly GCA_910574885.1). Classification (GTDB taxonomy): domain Bacteria; phylum Bacillota; class Clostridia; order Lachnospirales; family Lachnospiraceae; genus Sporofaciens. The sequence continues at coordinate 41,273 of CAJTDD010000009.1, forward strand.
TACCCTTTTTATATCAACGAAGGAGAGTAGTTTGTTATGGATATTCCGCAGATGGAGAAAATGTCGAAAGAGGACATTATCGGCTATATGAGGAACTGTGCAAAGCAGTATGTGCCAGAGTGGCGGTATGACGAGGAACAGCCGGACGCCGGAACCGCGCTGGTATCCATATTTGCCGGCCTGATGCATGACAACATCAAAAAATTTAATATGTCCGTAGCAGGAGATCTGTTTTCCTTTTTTGACGGGGTCAATGCGAAACTGTATCCGGCAAGCCCGGCAGAGGGATTTGTGGTCTTTGCACTGCCCGAGGGGTATGTGGGGGAGGCGGAAGTCCCAAGGCAGACCCGTCTGCTTGCCCAGGGGCCGGACGGGCAGCTTGTATTCGAGACTCAGGAGGAAGTGCTGGTCAAGACCATGGAGCTTGAGCATATTTTCCTTGCAAAGCCCAAAGAAGATACCATCTATGAACTTTACAGTAAGAAAAGAGATTCGGCTCCCTCCTTTTTTTTGTTTCAGGACGGGGAAGAGAACCTGCAGCAGCATTTGCTGTATTTCTGTTTCGGGCGGGAACTGGAAATCACAAGCCATGCAGACGCCAGGCTGTCCTTCGTGCCAGAGGCAAGGTCATCCGAAATAGAAGGGCTTCGGGAGGCTTTTCTTGACTCTGGGCGAATCCGTTTCTTCTACGGGACAGGAGAAGTATTCTGCGGTATTGCAGACCTGACATATGAAGACGGAACCCTCTGTTTTCCGATTCAGGGAGGAGAGCAGGGAATCGCGCCTATGGAAGAGTACGGGGGGATGTACGTGATTATGGCGGAAGTGCTGGATGCAGAATATTTCTCCGGGATCTATTTCCGTGAGGCTTCTCTGGGGACAAAATGTCTGGGGCTAAGACCAGAATTTATCAACGTGAACGGCACGGAACAGGAGATGGAAGAATTTTTGGCGTTCGGGGCGAATCCTTCTGTGTATGATGAATTCTACATCGGAAGCGGGGAAATCTTCGGAAAGGCAGGTGCCCGCATCAGTATAGAGTTTGACCTTGATTTCGTCAGGATTCCTATCGAGGAAGCAGCCTCGGGGATGAAAATATCCTGGAAGCGGATTATGCGCAAGAAGGAATTCGTGCCGGAACAGGAGTATGACATTACCATCCGGGAAGTCATCTGGGAATATTACAATGGGTACGGATGGAAGAGGCTTTCCGTATCCGGGCAGTACGGCGGCATATTTGCGGTAGAGGAAGGGATGCGGGGGGTAAGGCGGAAGATGGAATTCACCTGTCCGGCGGATGTGGAGCGGGCGCTTATCAGCTCCGCGGAAAATTACTGTATCCGTGCAAGGATCATCCGTATGAATAACGCCTATAAGACCAGAGGGGCGTATATTGCGCCGGTGGCAGGGAATTTTTCACTAAGCTACAGTTATGAGGACAATCCGCTGCGCCCGAAAGTGATGTTTTGCCGCAATAACATGGAGCTTAACGTCCATGGCGCGGCAGAAATGGGGCGGGAAGGATTCGCATTTCCGGCATGCGAGGCAAGGCCGGAGAAAGAAAAGACCTGCTATTTCGGATTCACACAGCCCCCTGTGGGAGGTCCTCTGAAACTTCTGTTCGTCATGCACGACACGGTTCAGGGAAAACTTACAGGGCTTAGATGGGAATATCTGACAAAAGAAGGATGGAAGGAAATGCATCCTGCCGACGGAACCGAAGGATTCGCGCACACAGGGCTGATTTCCTGGTATGGACGGGACGATAGCTGTCAGGGAAATTTGTTCGGGCAGGACTTATACTGGATTCGGCTCAGTGAAGGCAGCAAAGAGGAAGCAGGAGACAGGAAAAGAGGCGGCAAAGAAGATAACTGCCCCAAGATTGAGGGCATTTACCCCAATGCTACCAGTGTCCTTGGCGCTGAGAGCGTAGAAGAGAACTTTACGCTTGCGCCCAGAGCCGAGAAAAAGGAGATTTGGCTTGCCTGTCAGGACATTTGCAGCTTAGAAGTCCGGGTATTAGGGAGGAAGGATTACCAGCGCGGCCTGGGGCAGTCCTGGGAATTATGGACAGAGGTGGAGGAGCTTGACGCCGGCAGCGGCGGCAGGAATGAGTATGCCGCCGACTGGCGGACGGGACAGATTACCTTCCCCAAATACATGGAAAATGCCGGGCAAAACCAGATGGATGAGATTGAAATCCGTGTATCCTACCGGCACAGCCAGGGAAACAAGGGAAATGTGCCGGCAGGGAGAATCGAACGGTTAGACCGTACCATCGGATTTATCAATACGGTGTTCAATCCTATGGCCACGGTGTGCGGCCTTGACGGGGAGACGGTGATGGAGTCCGTGGCAAGGAGTGCAAGCCTTCTGCGCCACGGCAGAAGGTGCGTCTCTGCCGAAGACTACGAAGACATGGCAAGGGAAGCCGCACGGGATATCTGCAAGGTAAAATGTTTTGCAGGTTATGACGAGAAAGGCGCACGCCAGGAAGGAGCCATTACCTTGGTGGTACTTCCCGGAGACTACGGAGAGAGCGCCTATAGCTTCGAGCGCACCAGAAGGAGGATCTGTCAATACCTGTCCTCCCATATGGATCAGAACATTGTCCATCTGGGCAGGTTCCATATTGTAATGCCGGATCTGATACGGCTGGATGTAAAGGTGTCAGTAGAGCTTGCCAAAGAAGGCGAGGTCTTTGCGGTAACGAAACGGGTACGGCAGGAATTAGACAGGTTCCTGAATGCACTCCATGGGAATTTTTACGAGGACGGATGGGAAATCGGCATACTTCCGGACCAGAACCAGATCATCCACGCATTAAAACAGGTAGAGGGCGTTAAATACATCAGCCAACTGTCCCTGCGCAAATACAGAAGCGGGCGGTTCACGGAATATGAAGTCAACGAAGAACGGCTGCTGCCTTTCTACCGGCTGCCCAAAAGCGGCTTTCATGAGGTAGTGGTGGAATTTCAACAATAGAGAAAGGGAGCATAGGAGATGTTCTATGATTTGAATCTGGATGATAAATCTTACCGGGAAATCGAGGAGGACGCCATTTTCCGAATCCCGGGAGAGTGTCCGGAATGGACCAACTATAATCAGTCCGATCCGGGCATGATGTTGATCGGGCTGCTTTCCTGGCTCAAAGAGATACAGCAGTATCATATCAGCCAGATTGGAGGCTGGAAACGGCAGAAATACCTGAAACTCCTTGGAACCGGTATGGAGCATGCCTGCCCCGCAAAGGGAGCGGTGAGCGTGGAACTGCCGGCAGGTTCCCTGGGCAGCCAGTATCCGATCTTAAAGGGCGCCCGGTTTTTCGCCGGAAATATGACCTTCGAGACGATTCAAAAAGAATTTCCACGTCCAATTAAACTGATCGGGGCATACATCCTGAACGGAGAAGCATTGGAGCAGTACGTCAATATCGGAAATGATTTGGAAAAAAGAATGCGCCTGTATCCCTTTGGGGAGCAGCCAAAGGCAGGAAACCGCTGCTGCTTCGTCATGGACCGCGGTTTTGATAACGGGGGACAGACGGTGTTGACCTTTGATATCTGCACAGAATACGAGGTGGCACGCAATCCCATTGGAGCGGACTTCGTTCCCCTTGCCAAGATTCATTGGGAATACCAGTCTGAGAACGGGTGGGAGGAGCTGCCTGTGGATTTTGATACTACCTACGCCTTTTTGCAGAGCGGGAAGATTGGATTCCATCTGCCCGGTGAAATGGTGGAGGACTTGGAGTATGGCGCATGGCAGATTCGTGTAACATTGTCAGAGAATGATTACGACGTGGCGCCGCTGATCCAGAACATTTACTTTAACGAGATAGAGGTAAGGCAGCAGTATTCCTTCTGTGATTACGAAGACTGTGAGGCAGTCCCTTGCGGGGGCGGGATGTATAGGGTTAAGAGTGGAATGTATCTTGCGAAGATGGGGCAGGCAGAGATTTACGTCCAGGTTGAGGACGGTTTTGTGCAGGTTCCGGTTAAGGAGAGGGAAGAGACAAGGGAAGGCGACGTGGTTTATTCCTTTTGCTGGCAGGAGCAGACAGAAGAAGGAGGAGCCTTAAAGGTCAGGCTTGCCGCCTACGAGAAAGAATTTCGGAAACGGCGGGAAATCGGTACGGGCAAGGCATATGCCAATCAGGAATACTGGCTGGATATCCCGGATATCGTCTATGATGAATTTGAGATCATGGTCTGGGATCGGCAGGACGGCAGATTCTATCCCTACCGGCGGGTGGAAGATTTTGACGGATGTACGCCGGAAGACATGGTATACGTCCTTGATTTGGCAGAGAACCGGCTGTTGTTCGGCAACTGTGAAAACGGCATGGCCCCGGATGGGGAAATCCTTCTGCTCCGTCTGCGGGTGTGCGACGGGCAGTCGGGCAATATCAAAGCAGGAAGAATCCGGGAATGCGGCGACTGTCCCGAACTTCTGGTGAGGCAGTACCGGCCGACCTGCGGCGGCAGGGACAATGAGACGGTAGAAGACTGCTATGAGCGGATCAGGCAGAAGCTTAGGAACATCAACCGGGGCGTGACCTATGCAGACTATGAGCAGTTGGTCCGGCAGACGCCGGGGCTGTTAATCAAGGACTGCAAGGTGATTCCCGTCACAGAGTCAGGAGAGGCACAGGACTCCTTCCGGGAAAATGAGATTGCCATTGTGGTGCGTCCATTAAGTTATCAAAAGAGAGATAAACGGCTCAGTGAGAAGTATAGGCGGAATCTGGAACAGGCATTGCAGAAGGGGAAGATGCTGGGCACATCTATCCGCCTGTTGAATCCAGAGTATGTGGGAATCGCAGTGTTTGCCGAGATTGTCATCCGTCCTCAGTTCACGGACGCAGAGGAAATGATTGAGGAGGCGGTGAGTTCTTACGTGAATGAGCATTCCTGGGAGATTGGGAAACCGGTCTCCGGCAGCGTACTCTACGGAATCATTGACATTCTGCCCTGCGTGTGGCAGGTAAGGTCTTTGTCTGTGGAGGCAAGAGGAAGAGGATACCGCCATCTGGTGAATGGGGATGTGAAGTTGCCGCCCAATGGGCTGCCTTATTTGAAAGAGACGGATATCCGGATTTTTACGGCAGGGGAGACAGACTTCTGACAAAGCAAGGGGATGACAGGCCGGCGAAGGTATGGCTGGCAATTCGATGAACGGTTCTGCGGCAAATATGGCTTAGGCAGGTAGATGCAGATAAGAGAGGCGATAGGTTTGGAGCAGTTAAGATATTTCGTATTTAATAAAAAGAGAGATTATGAATCCGGGTATCAGAATGGGATTCGGATGACAGGGCAGGGGATTGCATTGGAAGAAGGCATGTCCCAGAACGGCACGTTCATTTCCCGCCTGTTAGACAGCGGCGAGGATGGGAACCAGTGGCACAGGGCTGTTATTGAAAGCAAGGACTACGGAGACGATTCCATTAAGTTCTACATCTATTGCAGCGACCGGGACTCTGTACCGGTGGACGGCAGACTTTGTCCCTGGGAGGAGTTGTTTCGTGACAGGGAAATCCCTCTGGAGAAAAAGCGTCGGCTCATGGAGCCGTTTCTCGCCCATATCGTACAGAATCCCAGAGATATCCTGCTGTACCATGCAAGAGGAAGGTATCTGTGGCTGGAAGTGCAGCTATTCTGTCAGACTGGTTTCCTTCCCGAAATCAGCCGCATGAAGATATATGCCGGAAACCGTAGTTTCCTCTCTTATCTGCCTGCAATCTACCAGACAGGGGGAAAGGAAGATTTCTTAGGAAGGTTCCTGGGGATGTTCGAGGCAGTGTATCAGGATTTGGATGAAAAGATCGGAGACTGTGCAAGACAGTTAGACCCAGAGGTAGCGGAGCCTGAATTTTTGAGATGGCTTGCCAAATGGGTGGGAATTACCAATGCGCATCTGTGGCAGGAAGAACGGTTACGGCGTCTTCTCATGGGAATCGTGGCAAAGAATCTGATACGCGGGACCAGGGAATACATGGAACATGTCATCAGCACCTTTACGGGAGAGCGCCCCTTCTTTCTGGAATACTCTGACATTGAGCGTTACCGGGATAACCCGGCGGCGTACCAGAGTTTAAAAAAATCCTATGCATGGGGGCCTTACGAGGTAAGTGTGTTCGTGCGGGAACAGGCAGTATGTTCCCTGAGGGAGCAGCACGCATTAAAGAAAATGATCGAGGACATGAAGCCCGCACATATCCGTATCCATCTGGTCATCCTGCGCCCGGGGATCTATCTGGGGCAGAATGTATATGCAGGGGTCAACAGCATGTTGGTGGCATATGAGCAGGTGAATCTAAGAGGAATGTCTGCCATCCCTTCCATCGTGGGTACGGCAGAAGCCGAGGCAAAGGAGGAAACAGAGATATGAAGAACTTGAAAAGCTTTCCATTCGAGAGAAACCGATATTTTTATGGGAAGCTGCTGTCCGTAGAAGATTTTGAGACAGAGCAGAAATATTTTAACGACAAGCGAAGGACCATCAACCGTTTCTTGTTTGGCTCCGGCGTGGTCTGCGGGCTTGGGGTCGTGGAAGTGGATGACGAGAGCATTTCCGTGGAGCGGGGGCTTGCCCTGGACTTTGCGGGACGGGAAATCGTGCTGGACGAGCCGGCAATCCGGAAGGTGTCGGAACTGGAAGGCTACGGCGAGGATCAGGACGCGGGCTTTTACTATCTGTGCCTGGAATATCAGGAAGAAGCTTATGAACTGATGCATAACGTGGCGGGAACCGCAGGGAAAAACGGAAGTGAATACAATAAATACAAAGAAGGATACCGTCTGTTCGTCACACAGGAGGAACCGGAGCGGGAGATTTTTACGCCGGAACGGCTGTATGAGGAGCGTAAGGAAGTCTGGCGGGGCCAGGGAACCCGAATCTTCCAGATATTTCCCAGATTCTTAGAGGCTGGTAAGGACGCTGTCCTTACTATAGAGATTGAGCATGGGGGGCAGCAGGAGTTTTCCTTTGAGTATGAGCTGGAACTGTCGTTTCTTACCAGCGGGGAAGGCAATCGGGTTCGGGTGGCGTTTGACAGTAAGGACTTAGTGAAGGATACCAGATACCGCATGGAAATCCCCCTGAAAGTGGCAGGTGTACAGGAGGTACAGGCGGAAATCTCTATGGTGGAGGGAAGCTTTCAGTTTCAGACAGGCGGCAAGGTATATACAGAGACAAAGCCCTGTGTCAGCAGCGGATATGTCAGCAGCAGGGACAGCTATGAGACGATGCAGTCCGAATATTATAAGACAGCAATGGACTATATTGTAGGAAATACGTTCCAGCAAGGAATCTACCTGGCGAAAATCTACGTGGTGCGGGCTGGGGGCGTCTGCCTGATTGAGCGCATCGAGCCTCTTCCTTTTGACCAGAAGATCCTGCACAGTGAGATTGCGGCGGCAATGATTGGAAAGCTTTCTCAGGATGTGAAGCGGCTTATGGAGACAGAGCGTCTGGAAATAGAGAACCAGAAGACCCAAAGTGAGGAGAAGCCTCTGCGGGCGGCATACGGAGAAATCGTATTCGATATCGGAAACATGCGCCCGGGCGAGATTCTATACTCGGATGATATTGTTCACGGGCTGGGCTTCGGCTCTGTGACCATCCTGCTTGGTTATGAGGTGGATGATGATTTTGAGGAGGATACCCAGATGTTATACGGGGATGCGTCCCTCTTCGAGAGCGTCCACGGGTTCGCAGGCTCTCTGGGAGCAAAGCTGGAACCCGCAGAGGGAACCTTTGAGATCGGGCTTAAAATCCTGAAAAATGACGGGGCCAGACAGGTGCGGGTTCACTGGACGGCTCTTCGCAACGAAATACGAAAGCCGGAGTCAGCCAAGAAGAAGCATATCTTCATACAGCCGGATAATCCCAATGTATTCGTGGGTGACAGCGTGGTATTTACGGCAGTGCTGGAAGGCTTCACGGATGAACGGCTGAAATGGACGGTACGGGACCCGGAGGGCGGAACCATTGACAAAAACGGAAAGTATACCGCACCGGAGACGGCAGGTATCTTCCACATTACGGTTTCCAGCATGGCTTATCCAAAAGTACAGGCGTCCACATTCGTAGTGGTGAGGGAGAAAGAGTGAGGCGGATATGGTAATCAAGTTTCAGAATATGCAGTTTGAACTGATTTCTAAGATTAAGACCACGGTCTCCGGAAACATTGACCTGTATCTGGGGTGCGACGCAGACCGCCGGGAGGAGGGGCTTTATACAGTGGCATGCGTCCGGGATATGGAGCTTGCCAGAAAGCTGATTCCCATGACCACGAAGCAGAATGTCAGCCTTTCCTTCCGGGATCTTTACGCCAGCTTTAATGCGGACGGAAGATATTATGTGATTTTCCATTATGCGTCCGGGAAGTCACTGCAGCAGGCGTTGGAGGAGGGGAACTTCCATCTGCGGGAACGTCTTGTGATCTTGAAAAATATTTTTGCACAGATTTTTCTGCTGAATATGCCGGAATGTTTTGTGTACGAAGCCTTGCGGAAAGAAAATATTGTGTTGGATGATTCTCTGGGGGTTCGGTTCAATTACTTTTTTACGGAAATTAATTACTACTGGCAGGTGCAGGAAAAGGATCTGATAAATCGTGCCGGCGGGATCGTCCATGAGTTGTTCGCCCGGGAGCTGGAACAGAAGAAATCCCGGGATCTGGCAGAATTCGTGATGGATCTGGACGAAGGGCGGTATGGGTATCTGTGGGACTGTTATGTGGCATATGATGAAGTTTATGAGACAGTGCTTGCCAAGACGGAACACAGGGAGTTAGAATCCGGGCGTTTCTGGTGGCGGGCCTGGGAGCGCTTTAAGAAAATGCTGCCGACGGTGAGAACGGCGCTTGCGGCGGCGCTGATTGTGTCGGCTGCGATTTATCTTCTGTGGAGCCTGCCCAATCCTGCGCTTTCGGATAACGGGGTGTCCTTCGGGCAGATTGGGACCCTCAAGATTAAGGAGACGGAGCAGACAAGGTGAAATACAGTTAGGAGGTATCAGATATGCAGGGCGGACTTATCGGGCGTACTGCCAGAAGACTTTCACATATATTGATGGCGCCGGTCCAGGTCGTCATCCGCAAGGCAAAGCGGACCCTCAGCCCGGATTCCTTTGCCTCGAAGGTTCTTACCGATGTCCGTAAGGGAGTCAACCAGAAGAAGGACAAGAAGGAACGGGTCATCGGGGATTATTTTTCCATCGGCAGATATTATGTGCTGAAACGGCTGGTCTTTGTCATCCTGCTTGCGGCGATCATTGTGCCGGTATTGTATATCAAGCTGCTGCACCCTATTCTGGTGTCCCATTTCTTCACGAAGACCATGGTTCTCAATTCCCACGAGATGGTGGGATATACCGGCAAGGTTGAACTTCTGTCCCGGGAAGACGGGGAACTGATCTTCAAGGGAAGGATGGAGGAGGGCAGGATTAACGGAAACGGGAAACTCTACACCTATTCTGGTTTCCTGCTCTACGAGGGGAATTTTGAGATGGAAGCCTACTCCGGCGAGGGGGAACTGTATTATGAGAACAGTAAGACTCTGTGCTACAAGGGTTCTTTCCTTCTGAATCAGTATGAAGGCCGGGGAACCCTCTATGACAGGGAGGGCAATCTGAAATATAAGGGAGATTTCAAGAACGGCCTGTATGAAGGGAACGGGACGCTCTATTTTCCAGATGGACAGAAGCAGTATGTGGGAACTTTCGTCAAAGGCGAGATGGAGGGACAGGGAACCCTCTATAACGAAGAGGGAAATGTGGTCGCCACGGGAACCTTCGAGGACGGTGAGCCTCTTTTGCAGGAGGTGGTCCTGACGGACGAAGAGGGAAATGTGGTCTATGAGGGAACGGTCAATACAGACGGCGAGTACGAAGGAGAAGGAAAGCTCTATGAGGAGGGAGCCCTCGTCTATGACGGAGACTTTGTAGACGGAAAGAAGAGCGGCGAGGGAACTCTGCTGGGCGAGGAAGGGCAGCTTGTGTATGCGGGAGATTTTGTGGAAGACCAGTACGAGGGAGACGGCAAGCTCTACGAGAACGGCGTCCTTGCCTATGAAGGCAGCTTTGTGAAGGGAAAAAAAGAGGGAAGCGGAACCACATATGACGCCGAGGAAAATGTCGTCTATGAAGGGGAATTTGCCAAGGATGAGTACGAAGGCGAAGGAAAGATCTACGACAAGGGCGAGCTGGTCTATGAGGGCAGTTTTTCCAAAGGCGAGTATGACGGCGAGGGGACTCTGTTCTATGAGGACGGTGCATTTATGTATGAAGGGGCGTTTGCCAATGGAAAGAAGGAAGGCCTGGGGAAGGTCTTTACCGGAAAAGGCGACATCGTGTATGAAGGAAGCTTTCAGTCGGATGTGTTCAACGGGGAAGGCAAGCTCTATGACGATAACAAGGTTCTGGTGATTTATGACGGAACCTTTGTGGACGGGCTGTATCAGGGAATGGGAAAACTGACCGATTCCGAGACGGAAGCCCTGTTGTATGACGGAGAGTTCTATAAAGGACAGTATAGCGGAAACGGCAAGTTATACCAGCCGTCTAACGGAGGGCTGATTTACGAAGGAGGATTCTTAAACGGCGAGTATTACGGAACCGGGAAGCTGTGGGACGACATGGGAAATCTTTTGTATGAGGGAGATTTTATCCGGGGACAGTATTTCGGGCACGGGACTCGTTACGACCCTTACTCCGGGATGGTTCTGGAAACCGGCCAATTTAAGTATGGCGTACTGACCCAGCCGGACCCGGTCACAAATGTGTCGGGAGTGAATACGGGGAATACTCAGACGAATCAGGCAGGAACTGGGAACTAAGAGATGTGCAGGTGAAGATACAGAAAGGGAAACTATGGCAGATTATACGAAGATTGCGGATACGGGGAACGGGATACTGACGCTGTTAAAAGAGGCGTTAATCCCGGAACTGTTGAACAGCCCGGATCAGATCGGGCTGTGTTCTCCGGAGGATCACGGGGATTATGTGGTGGGCCTGTGGCTCTATGACGTGAAGGCAGATAACTCGATACAGGCTCATGAGATGGCAGATATCGGACGGAACGCCCAGCGTTACCCCTCCACCTATCTGACGCTTTACTATATGCTCACCCTCTATTTGCAGAGCGACTTAAAATACCGGGCAGTACAGGAACACCAGATTTTGGGAAGAGTGATACAGGCGTTCCGGGATAAGGCGGCGTTAAAGCCTGATACCTTTACGCCCACCGGGGAACCGGGAGGCGGGAATATCCGCCTGCAAATGCTGGATCTGGACATAGAGGTAAAGACGCGGATCTGGACGGTGCCGAATGCGGCGTACCGGGCGTCCCTGTTCTACTCGGCAGGACCGGTGGAGATTCCGTCTACAAGGAAGAAATCCGTCAGAAGGGTACAGGAAATCGATTACCGTTTTACCGGAAAGGATACATAGGATGAATATGGTATTACAGGAAAGGAAAATACGGCTGTCCAAGGCAGTGCGCCTGAGGGACGCCTTTACCGGAGAGCCGGTGTCGGCAGGAGTTACCCTTCGCACCCTGTCCGGGGGAAGGGTAGAAAAGAAGAGGGAAGGGTATTTCCTGTTTCTTGACGTGGGAAGCCCTGTGTTCGAGGCGGAAATAGAATCGAGCGTCTACCAGCGGCAAAAGCTTCATCTTCCGGCAGATTCAGGGGCATGTGTGGAGGAGATTCTCCTGTATCCGTCCCCCGCTTACCCCTTGCGGGAAGGCGTGACGGTTGTGCGGGGCAGGACGAAGCCGGGGAGTGTGCTTAGGTTCCATGTGAGAGACGGTCAGGGGAACGTAAGGCTGATCCGCGACTACCGGAAAGGGGAGGAAGAGATTTCTTTCTATATAAAGGACAGGATTTCAGGCATGTTCTGGTATGTCTGGAAGAAAGGAAAGGAAGAAGGCGAATATTTCCGTGCAGATCGTCCCGGGGAGGAAGGGGAGCAGTACAGGTTGAAAAAACCCCTTGCTTGGGATTACCAGAAGAGGGATACCTTGATTTGTCCGGCCAGGGAGAGTATTGCGGATGAGGAAGGAGAATTTTACCTGTTGCTTCCGGAACTTTGCCAGGAGAGACGTCTCCTGCATTACGCCTGTGAAAATGACGGTGAAGTGACGGAAGGGGAATTGGAGATTGTCCGCGGACGTGAGAACAATTTCATATTAAAACAGAGGAGTGAAGAACCATGGGATTATGTGTGACCGGCGGTGCGTCCATGACCTGTTCCTTCGGCATGGCGCCCTCCATACTGAACGTACTGCCAACGGCAAAGACTATGTCAGCCATGCCGCTGGCAACTATTTCCGATAATATCCCTTTTGTAAATATCGTTCCATTCGGGATGTGCCAGAGTATGGCGAATCCTATGGTGGCGGCAGCGACAGCGGCGGCAATGGGAGTGCTGACTCCCATGCCCTGCACGCCGGTTCCGGCAGGACCGTGGGCGCCGGGGGTTCCCCAAGTGCTGGTGGGCGGCAAGCCGGCCCTGAACGATCAGTGCAAGCTGACCTGCGCATATGGGGGAATGATACAGTTTACCAATTCGGGCTGCCCGACGGTGCAGATGTAGTACGGCGCATAGGGTATACCGTGATGCATGCCATACGGGCAGGTGGACTTCGTCCATTAAGGAATGATAGATTGAATCCGAGGAATGAAAATGAGAAGAAAAATATTATGTGGTATCTGGGGAATTCTGGCTGTTGCAGCCATTGTATTTGCTGCAGCCAGTATTTATGGAAAGACGGTTAAGCTCAATTATATTGAGCAGATTCATTTGCAGGACGGCAAGCTCTATTATGTAGACCGGGGAGATGGGGAAAAATTAAGGATCATCCGTTCCGACCCGGACGGAGAGCATGGGCAGATGATTGTCTGCCAGAAGCATGAGCGGGAACAGTGCCGGATCATTCGTCAGATTTTCTTTGACGACGCAGGTAACGCCTATGCGTTCATTGAAGAGGCGGACGTAGAATCCTGGGACGGCGTGGGAGGCAAAGTCTATCAGTGTGATTTTGACAGAGGGCGTTTTCAGGAGACGGATTTTCTTCTCTCAGAGGAAGAAAATACTTATGCCCAGGTGTGGATGCAGTGTATCCGGGATGGGAAACTTTATTATATCTGTATTCCGGATAATGAGAACGGCCCGGGAGAGGCGGTTCTCTACGTCTGTGATGAAAATGGAAAAAGGGAGCGGTTAGATCACGTCGCTCTGGAATATCCCTATCTCAATTCCCAGTTTTTTTTAAGCAAGAATCAGGTACTTCTGTGGATGGATTACGAAGGAGAGGTATTTGCAAAGGAAGCGGGGACAGACCATTATCTGGAAATCGAAGGCGTCACAGGCAGGAAAGGCGCCTTTAAGAGCCTCTGCGATGACGGAGAGCGGGCCTATGTGATGGAGTATGAGGCAGAGTGTATCCGCAGTATAGACCTTGACAGCCAGACCTCAGAGACGGTTTTTTCGGCGGAAGAACTTAGGAAGAATTATGCAGGCTTTACGTTTCAGGAACTGCAAAGCCCGGATTGTACCCAGAAGGGGTTCTGCGCCGGGATGGAGAATGCGGATGGAAGGCTTTCCATCTGTTCCTACCAGAATGGCGTTCATCAGGATATTGGAGAATGTACCCTTGTCCCTACGGCAGTCATGCAGAGGATGGGCTGGGTCTATGCAGGAATTCTTCTCGTGGCGGCTCTTCTGTGCCTTTACTGGATTGCCTGTGTCAAATACCATGTACAGACCATCCTGGTACGGCTCTGTGTGATTTTCCTGTTGAGCCTGCTGGTGATGGACGGTTTTCTGGAATATTGGATTGAATCATCTATGCGGCGGCAGCTAGAGCGTAACCAGACGTTGGCTTTGTCTGCCATGGGGAAGATTCTCAAAGAGGATATCATACATAACATTGAGACAGACGCAGAAAAGTTTCCTTCCGGCGACCGCGCCTTGCGGATGAGCCACCCTTCCATCAAAGGTGGAACAGAGTTGTCCATATATGTATACAGCATCTTCCATGGAGATGAAGAGGGACGGCTGTACGTCAGTGAGTCTATGTCGGAATATTACGGCGTTCCGGTGGAATGGGTGTACAGTTCTGAGATTTCTAAGGCCATCTATGATGCCTACAATACGGGGGAAATCGTGAATAAAAGCGACGAAAACCGTAATGGAAGGCGCAACAACCAGTTTGTTCCGCTGGCGCTTGGCGACGGGACGAAATTCGGCGTATTAGCGGTATCGTGCGATGGGAATATTCTGGATTACCAGATCTGGTATTATCAGTGGAATCTAAAGAATGCCTCGTCTACGCTGCTCTTAATCCTGACAGTGGTTTTGATGGTAATCCTTTATATCTTCCTGCGTCCTTTAAAGGAGCTGAAAGAATGCGCGCTTAAACTGGCGGCAGGAAATCTGGGTGTGACGGTAGCCGTCCGCGGCCACGATGAAGTGGCGGATATCTCGTCGGCATTTAACCAGATGTCACTGGAAATTGCCAGATATGTGCAGGACATTCAGGGGATGTCGGACGGTTATTATAAATTTATCCCTGCGAAGATTCTGGAGCTTCTGAACAAAGAATCCATTCAGGATGTGGAACTGGGGGATCAGATGGTTGGAGACATGACGATTCTGTCTCTTCATGCCATGAATTATCCCAGACAGAAGATGTATCAGTCGGCGGAACAGGTGTACACGGACATTAACCGTGTGCTGTCCCTGCTGGTAGAGCCGATCAATGGACATTGCGGCGTTGTGGAACATTTTGACGATACGGGGCTGTCGGCGTTCTTTACGATGGGAAGCCAGGAGGCGCTTGACGCTGCTATTGACATTCATCGCCTTCTGGATGAGCGGATGGCGGGAGGCGGCAGGACCATTGCCATCAGCTATGGGCGTGTGATGATCGGCGTCATCGGGCATGAGCAGAGGATGGAGGCGACGGCGGTCTCCGCCCATTCTGACCTGGCGAAAACGCTGCGGTTAAAGGGGGACAAATATGGCGCCCATATTCTCATCACCCATCTGGTCTATAGGCAGATACCGGATTTTGAGGAGCATTATCATGCAAGGTATCTGGGAAATATTTACCTTTCCGCCAATCATACTTACGAGCGGGTCTATGACGTCTATGACGGGGATTCGGAGGAGGAATTCTATTACAAGGATCTGACGAAAGAGTTGTTCGAGAAGGGCGTGGGGCTGTTCGTTGCCAGGAAGTTCTATGAGGCAAGGCTTGTCTTTGTGGAAGTGCTGAAGCAGCACCGGAAAGACAAGGCCGCAAAGGAATATCTGTATCGGTGCGACCGGTATTACAAGATGGCTGATGAGGAGGAAAAGGAGACGGTAATCGAGAAGTTTTAATGCGCTGATTAGAGATGAGGTGAAAGAATGGATCATGATATTTTAGAGAATACCATAGAGGAAGTGACAGAAGGCGACAAGGCGCAGAATGATTCATCTGCCAGTCCGTCCGGGCCTGCGGCAGTAGAACAGAAGCCTGTGCAGAATGATACTGGCGGGAATGACGGAACCGAGGAAGTAAAAAAAGAGACGCCGTCGCTTGAAAGGGGAGAACCTGCGATTCCGACTCTGGTGGTAAAAAGGAGTAAGCCTGCGGCCAGAAATGGAGAAAGGAGCGGGGGTGAGGGAGAAGTTCCGACTTTGGTGGTAAAAAGGAGTAAGCCTGCGGCCAGAAATGGAGAAAGGAATGAGACAGAACCGCAGCCCCAGCCTCATATAGTAAATGAAAATAATCCGAAACCTCCGGCTAAGAAGGATGAATGGAGTTCGGGTGAGGGAGAGGTTCCGACTTTGACGGTAAAAAGGGGTAAGCCTAAGCCTGCGGAGGAAGAAAGGAGAGAGGAAAACGTTCCGACTTTGGAGGTAAAAAGAAATAAGCCTGAGGAGGAAAACGGGGAGCACATCAGAAATGGAGAAAGTGGAACACTTGATGAGATAGCGGCTCCAATGCGTGCCCTTGCCATGGAAAATGAAGGTATTATTCAAGAAGGCGGAGAGGCAGACGGTTCCTTCGACACGCTGCAGGAGTTGAAGGAGTTAAAGAGTAATCAGCCGGAAGAACCGCAGAACAATGAAAATGGCGCTGCAGATTTGCTGAAAAAGGTCAATGAAGCCAGAAGAGGGAATATTTATTCGGCGGTGGTGCTGGCAAAGGGGCTGGAAAACCATCAATCGAATCCATTTGCCAGCGGCAGGGCTTCCCGTTTCTTCAATTCCTCTAAGATAGATAAAGCGCTTGACGTCAATAAGCTGGCAATGGGGGCTAATGGAATAGCCAGCTCCTGGGATAAGGAATATGCCGATTCCAAACTCGGCAACAGTATTTCCCTGGTTGTAAATATGATTGCTTTGGTTGGTTCTCTGCGTGATTTGGTAAAGAAGATCAAAGGCTTTCGGAATATGCCGAAATGGAGTAAGGAAATGGAGGCCAGCCAAAAGAAGGGAGCCATAAGGGATAACGCATTTGCAGTACTGGGTATCATTTCCGATGCAGCTACCATATTACTCAGAGTCTGCGGCGTTGCCAAAGCGATTGCGGGCCTTGCAGGACAGGGGAAGAGTGTGTTCGCCAAGGTGACAGGCTATGTTTCGTTGGCACTGGGGGGCTTTACGCAGATTGTCGGTCTTTCATCATCTGTCAATCAGATGTTGAAGCTGAAGGAAAACAGGAAGAAGGTGGCAGACGCCCGAGATAAGGCAGGCGAAAAAGTAGATCGAATAAAAGAAAAGTATTTTCCTGAAGCAGAGAGACCTCAAGCAGAGGAGCCTGGAGAAGGCGGCGAACCTGAAAACGACGGAGCGCCGGCACAGGAAAAGAAAACGGGAGCTTCCGCCGGGAGGACCAGGGCAGAAATTGCGGTACTGCTGATGGAACAAGGGGGCGTCACAGAAGAAGAGAAGGATGTCCTGACCGGTTATCTGATGCTTGAAAGAAAGGCCGGTAAATTAAATGAGCAGCTCATGAACGGAATCTTTGGGCTGACTACCCTTTCCACAGGCCTGATTTCCACCATAACCGGGAGTGTAAGCGCCGGGCTGAAGGAGAAGACGGAAACCGACGAAGATAAGAAACGCAGTGATAAAGCAAATCTGGCAAATCAGATTGTCGGGACAGTTTCAAATGGCGCTGTTATAGTCGGCGCCAGCAAGAACCTGACTCAGGGAGTCATGAAAAAGGTAAAAGAGAAAAATCCTTCCAGCGCTGAAAAAGTCCTGCAGGACCGGGTGAAAGACGTTCTGGAAGAAATGAAGGAAAAGAAGTATGGGCTGAGAGGAATAGCGCAAGGATTGCAGGACGATCCCAATGATGAGCAGAAGGCGGCCGCCACACAAGCGCTGGAGAAATATGCCGCTGCGGATAAGAGGCTTCAAGGCCTTGGCGTGGATTATGGGGTACTTTTAAAAGCACACGATGAAAAGGCGTTTGAAAAGGCGTTGATTGCAGGAATATAGATTCTTAGGGGAATAACCGAGAGAAAGAATGGATGGTGTAAGAATGTTTTCAGGGCAGGAGGAATATTTCCAGAGGCTGCTTGTCCTGGTGAAAGAAGAAATCAGCCTGTACACGAAATATGCGGTGCGTCTCAAGGAGAACGGGGGGATTCGGCATATTTACAATACAAAGCTGTTCCGGGACGAATTGTCCAACGTGATGGAGGATGCGTTCACACATATGGACCGCAAATCCTATGATGCGCAGAGGGAAGATCTCTTTGGCAGGTGGCGCGCCTTCCACGGGGAGGCGTACCGCACCATGAAAGAAGGCGGGGTATTCCTTCCTTTTGAATATATGCTCAGAAGGCTTGGGCTCAATGGGTTCGAGCAGTATATTGCCTGCCTTGCCATGGCGCCGGAGCTGAATCGGGAATTTGAGAGGATGTACAGTTATCTTCAGGACGATCTGGCGTGGCGTTATCCGTCTCTGGACTTGTGTATCAAGATGTACACCATGGAAGAGCAGGAGCAGAATACCCTCATCCATCAGGTATTTGCCCGCAAGGAGCTGCTATGCTGCGTATTCGGCCCAAAGCCTCTGACTCAGGAGAGTGAACTGGCGTGGCGGTTTAAGCTGCGGGAAACTCTGGTGGAGTATGTATTCTTCCATGAATCGGATCTGAAAAGAGGCAAAGCCCAGTACCGTCTGAAATTTCTGGACGAAGAAACGGAGCCAGTATGCAATATCAACCGCCAGACGGCAGAAAGCCTTTCCCGGCGGCTTCGGGAAGAGGCCGGGCAGGCCGTAACGGAGGAGATACGACTGTTTTTCCTGCACGGGCCTTTGGGGAGTGGAAAGAAGCTGCAGATCAGCCTTGCGGCGAAGCGTCAGGGGCAGTCGGCATTATTTCTGGATATGAAGGGACTGGCGTACCAAAAGGAAGAGCAGATGAAAGAGACGGCATGTGACGCCGTTGTGCGGGCAATGCTTGACCATGCCTTTCTGGTGTTCGACCACTGGGAGACAGTGTGGGCGGGGGAGAAAAAGAACCGTCAGGCTGCCATCGGCATTCTGCGGTGTGCTTCTTTATTTTTTAAGGACGTATTTTTTACGGTGGAAGAGAGTCCGGGAGAGGATGTCTTCGGGGGAGAATATCCCGCAGGATATGGAATCGAGGAATTCCGGCTTCGTTTTCCTTCTATACGGGAGAGGAGCATGCTCTTTCAGGCGTTTCTCGCAGAGGCAGGCTGGCAGGCGCAGGAGGGACAGGTCTGTGACACGCTGGCGGCACAATTCGATTTTTCTCCAGGGACGATCCGGGATGCGGTATGGCTTGCCTGCCGGAACGCGGCGGTACAAGGTGAAGAGAAGATTCCCACGGCGTATCTGTATCAGGCATGCCAGCAGAAGATCTCCCATAAGCTCGGAGAACGTGCCAGCCGGGTCAATGCGGCGTATACCTGGGATGACCTTGTGTTAGAAGAAGGACCGAAAGAACTGCTGCGCCAGGCATGCGGGCAGATTTCCTGCCGGGGCAAGGTCTATGAAGAGTGGGGATTCGCGGATAAGATTGCCTATGGCAGGGGGGTATCCTTGCTGTTCGCAGGGCCGCCGGGAACCGGAAAGACCATGGCGGCCCAGGTGCTGGCAAAGGAGCTGAATCTGGAACTCTATAAGGTAGAACTCTCCGGCGTGCTGTCGAAATATATCGGGGAGACCCAGAAGAACCTGAAAGAGATTTTTGACGAAGTGAAGAAGAGCCGAAGTATCCTCTTTTTTGACGAGGCGGACGTGCTGTTCGGCAAGCGTGTGGACGTCTCGGACGCAAGGGATATCAGCGCCAATGCACAGACGGCGTATCTGCTGCAGAAGATGGAAGAATATGACGGGATTACCATTCTTGCCACGAACCTTTTGCAGAATTTTGACGATGCGTATAAGCGGAGGATGAAGTATATTATCCGGTTTACATTTCCGCAGAAGGAGCAGAGGGCTTTGATGTGGGAGAAGGTGTTCCCGGAAAAAATGCCCCTTGCGGGGGATATTGACATTGAGTATCTGGCGGATAATTTTGAACTTTCCGGCGCAAGCATCAAGAATATTGCGGTGAACGCGGCGTTCCTGGCGGCTTCTAAGCAGGAGATTACGGGGATGGAGCACATTATGACGGCGCTGCAGCAGGAATATGAGAAATCCGGGAAAATACTTGGAAAAGCGGAATTGCAGGAGTATTATATATATAAGATTTAAAATGGAGGTTTTCTGATGAGTAAAGAAGAGTTACGGGAAGGTTTGAAGAGGCTGCATGAATACGTAATGCAGCTGGATTTTAACAGCGTGTTTATCGAGGAGGGGGAAAAGGCTCCCATGGATACGCTTCTGCTTGGCGCCCGGATCGGGGAAGATTTGAGTCTGGATATTTCCTGCAATTTTGCCAATGCGCCGGGGTTTGGGGATATCCTGCATTTGTATGGGGAGATGAATCTGAATCCGATAATAGAGGAGAATCCAGCCGCTTTCTCGGAAGAGGTGATTCTTAGGATGGCCAATGAGCTGAATAAGAGCCTGCCCATCGGACAGATTATTTATCTTACGGAGGACAGCCAGGGAAAGGCGCAGAGAGTCGCCGGTATTCGCTATACAATGCTGACAGATCTTGCAGGGGAAAAGGAGCTTAAAAAGTGTGTCGAAATTATTGAGATGCTGCTCAACATCTATGAGATTCTGTGTAGTACGCTGTATCTTTTGCTGGAAGGGGACTCCCTTCCGAAGGCGATGGAGACGCTGTCGAAGATTATGGATGGGGAATAGGATGAGATGCCCTGTGTTGTGGTTTTTAACGGCACAGGGTAGTCTTTATCTTACTGCCGTATTCGTAATCATCTGCAAAATAAACATTCCATCCTCCTGTCTGAAATTCACACTGGAGCGAGTCTGCCTTGCAAAGGAAAGGATACTCTTCGTCCCAATCCCATGCTCAGAACCCTTCTGGGAAATAGGCAGCCCATCCTCATCAAATGAAATCTTTTTCCTGCACGTATTTTCAAGCTCCATAAGATACTGGCTGCCGTTCATGCGGCTTTTCAGCCGGATCATGCGTTCGCCGGATTCATTCCTGCAGGCATGCAGCGCGTTCTCAAGGGCATTGGCAAGAACCACAGAAAAAGAAACCGAATCAATGGCATTCTTAGGCGGCGCCATGAAAATCGAATGTACCTGTACGCCTTCTTCCTGGGCGATATTCAGATAATAGGAAAGTACGGAGTTTATGATATAGTTTTGGCAGTAGTGGGGCGTCTCACTTCTGTTGAGCGTGTCTTCCAAACCAGACAGCAGATGCCGCGCCTCTTCCATAGAGCCGTCCTTCAGGCAGGAATTCATGACAATGGAAAAATGCCGGATATCATGGCGCAATATTTTCAGCCGCTCTTCAGTGGCAAGCACATTCTTTGCCTGCTTTTCCATAGAAGCGACCTGCAGCATCAGAAGCTCCTTGTCGTGAGAAACCATCTGCAGCCGGTACTGGCGCAGAATGCTCTGATAGACCACCATATAGACCACGATGATCAGCGCCAGAAGTCCGTAAATATACACGGCGCGTATAGGTTCCCGGATATAATAAAACGGAACGTTAGCAATGACGAGAAGCAATGCACAAAAACAAAGGGGAATCAGCGACATGGTTCCCCAGCCAATATGGACGGTATGCATCAGGTTCAGGAAGGGCTTCCTCAAATACCGGTATTCCAGATAAATTACGATAGAATAGACTACGGTAAGAATCAGGAAATAGATATAAGGATTGCCATTGACGGCAGAATTTATCAGAAGCACGGTCATGGCAATGATCAGGGAAAAACCAATCTGGGTCGCATAATTAAACATCGCCTGGGCAGGCGAATAAAAGTCCATTTTGTAAGCAAGCACAAAGGCGGGCAGGGAAATGGTAAAAAACATAATCTTCGTAAAGAAGAAAAATCCGAATATTGAGATAATGGTCCAGGAAGACAGGCATACCCATATAAGGTATACGCTGAATATTGCCAACACTTTCCGGAGAGTATATTTGAATGTAGTCAGTGCGACCATCATCCCCAGAGTAAAGCCGGTAATCAAAAGTATCCGGATGCAATGGATAAACAGGTCATCTTCCATGAAATTCGTCAGGGTCATGGCTCTTTTACCTCCTGAAGCCAGTAATCAATATAGAGCTTCTGTACCTTTGCAGAAAATGAACGGGCAACGGGAACCGTATCTTTGGTAGTCAACTCAAGCGACCCGACGGTCAGCCGTTCAGAATAATCCAGGTTCACCGCAAAGGATGTGTGAGTCTTAATGAAATTCGCATGTTCCAACACCGGCGCCAGAAACTGGTCGAATCCGGAGCGCAGATACAGGCTTTTCAAACACTGTCCGTCCGCCAGATGGAGGTAGCAGACATGGGAGAGCAGTTCCGCATACACAATTTGATGCAGGGGAATCTGACGGAATCCCTTGGAGGTCTTGAGGACAAATACTTCATTTTTTTTCTTTCCATAATTGCGGGCGATCTTGTCCAATACAGGAAACAAGTTGTCCCGGCAGACAGGCTTGCAGATATAGTTAAATGCATACAGGCGGAACGCATCAGGATAGTAGTCTCTGCTGGAACTCAAGTAGACAATCAGCGGTTCCCCAAGGATGCCGGACAGATGCTCCCCCAGGCTGATACCCGTCATGTCAGGCATGAGGATGTCAAGCAGGAAGACGTCGTAAGTATCCCCGCCGGAAACAGAGTCAATGAGATTGTAAGGGGAACGGAAGGTATGGATTCTAATATCCGGATGGTTCTCCTGGCAACGCCATTCTTTAATAATTTCTGAAGTTTTCGCAAGATCCGTTCCGTCGTCGTCGCAGATGGCAAGGCGTAACATGTGCAAGCACCTCTTTCGTAAAAAATAAGGGATAAATTTATTATAGGATTTTTAGAAAGGGAATTCCACATCATGGGATAAACTGTGAATTTTTAGGGACAAAAGACAGATTACAGACCAGCTTTTTTGGTGCAAAATCTGTATAATTGTTGTAAATTTCCCGAAATAGGGGAATTTTTACTAACATAAAGCCGTAGTGCGCAAAGAGAGGAGAGTTTTTAGTGAACAAAAATTTGAAAAAGAAAACGGGAGTGGAGCTTGTATTGATTACTCTGGTGGTGCTGTCCGTCGTACGGCAGTTTTTCCTTGGGAGTTACCATAACATGTTTTTGGGAATCCTGACATTGATTCTTTTTATGGTGCCACAGATGATTGAAAAGATGGTGGGAGTGACGATTCCCGCAGGCTTGAAAGGGGTAATCCTGATTTTTATCTTTTCGGCTGAAATCCTTGGAGAAATCAATGCATTTTACATCAAGATACCAATCTGGGATACCATCCTACATACGACCAACGGATTCTTGATGGCGGCAATCGGGTTCGCCCTCATCGACCTGTTCAACAGGAGCGAGAAGTTTTCTATTAAAATGTCCCCATACTTCGTAGCGTTCGTGGCATTCTGTTTCTCTATGACGGTAGGGGTCGTATGGGAATTTTTTGAGTTCAGCATGGACTGGTTCTTCCACACAGATATGCAGAAGGACTGGATTCTGCCCACAATCAGCTCTGTAAAGCTTGACCCCTTAGGGGCAAACAACCCCATTCAGGTAACGGTAGAATCCCTTGTGGTAAACGGTGAAGAGTGGAATTTTGGCGGCTATCTCGACATCGGAATCGTGGACACGATGAAAGACCTGATTGTAAACTTTATAGGAGCCGTGGTATTTTCTGTCATCGGAATCATTTACCTGAAACAGAGAGGAAAGGGCAGGCTTGCATCGTCGCTGATTCCGCAAGTGAACGAGCCGCACGGCATGGAAGCAAAGAAGGAGACTATGGCTGATGGGCAAAACGGTAAGAAATAATTTATATCTGATTTTATTCTGCTGTATCATCGGAGCCGTGGCGGGAGGCGTGATATGGGCGTTCCTGAAAGTCATGTCCCTTGGAATCCATTTCCTGTGGGAGTGGCTGCCTTCCCGATACTCTATCCCCTGTTACACGCTGATTGTGTGTACGCTGGGGGCGGCGTTCATCGGGTGTTTTCGGCGGAAGTTCGGGGACTACCCCGAAGAGCTTGATACGGTAATGGGAAAGGTGAAGGAGGAGAAGACCTTCGACTATTCCAATATGCCGGTGCTTCTGTTAAGCGCCTTGTTCCCACTCTTGCTGGGCAGCAGTATCGGCCCTGAGGCGGGGCTTACAGGGGTAATCGTCGGGTTGTGCTATTGGATTGGAGATAATCTTTCCTTTGCCCGTCAGAATGCGAAGGAATACTCTCAGGTAGGCGTGGCAGTGACCCTTGGCGTCCTGTTCCGCTCGCCCTTATTCGGTGTATTTGCTGTGGAGGAAGAGAACCGGGACAAGGAAATCATCAAGCTTCCGGGGACGCTGAAATTATTCTTGTACGGACTTGCCGCAGCGGCAGGAACCGGATGTTATATGCTGCTGTCAGCGATATTCGGCTCTGGACTTGGCGCGCTGCCATCTTTCCCGGAAATGCAGCCCAAGATATGGGATTACTTGATGTTGGCAGTGTATATCCTGCTTGGCTGTGTGCTGGCGAAGTTCTATTTCCTCACACATACAGCGGCAGAGAAGGCGTTGTCAACCCTTCCGGCCATTATTAGGGAAACGGCGGGAGGGCTGTGCCTTGGAGCCATGGGGATGCTGATGCCGGTACTGATGTTTTCCGGTGAGGAGGCAATGGGGGAACTGGTGGCAGACTGTGAGATGTATGCGCCGCTCATCCTTGCCGCGATTGCATTCCTGAAAGTGCTGCTGACCAATATCTGTATTCAGTCCGGGCTGAAAGGAGGACATTTCTTCCCAATCATATTTGCGGGAGTATGCCTTGGCTATTCCGCAGGGGCTTTGGCCTTTGGCTATAGCGGGGGGCATATGACATTTGCAGCGGCGGCTGTGACGGCGGCGCTGCTTGGCGGTATCATGAGGAAACCGCTGGCTGTGACCGTGCTGCTGTTTTTGTGTTTCCCGGTTAGGTTGTTTTTGTGGATTTTCCTTGCGGCAGCGGCAGGGAATATGTTCTGTTCAAAGATGGAGAGCAAGAAAGATTTTTCTACACTGATAAAAAGTGATGAAAAATAAATGACGGCTGCACAATGCGGGAAGATCCGTCGTGCAGTGAGAAAAAATTACAGAATCAGGAGGAGATTTATTTATGAAGGTATTTTCCATTGTATTTGGGGTATTGATCGCCATTTGCGGGCTATCCTGCATGTTTACCCCGCTAATCACATTTTTGGAGGCAGGCTATTTTCTTGTAATCTTGCTGTTTGTCTATGGGACTGTGGGAATCATCCGGTCAGTTTCCAATAAGACGTACGGGCTGGATTTCGTGTTTGATATCCTTAGTATCATTCTTGGCATCGTAATTCTGGTGGTGCCGGGGCTGAAGCTGATGACAGACGGCATGTTGATTTACCTTATGGCGTTCTGGTTCATGCTGCAAGGCGTAATCAATATCTTCCAGGCCTTCCGCCAGAAGAAGGTGACAAAAGGGCTTGGCTGGGTATGGACGCTGACCCTTGGAATCCTTGGGCTGTTAGTGGGAATCTATTCCGTGGTACATCCGATGCTGCTGGCGCTGACCTTTGGTATTCTCGTAGGGGTATATTTTATCGAGAGCGGTATCAGCATGATTGTGATGGCCCAGTACATGACGGCGGACGATGAATAGGGCAGGCATGGATACAGGCCTGTATGAGGGGACGGTCTTTGGAAAATGAAGGCATGGAAACGTTGCTACTATGTCCTGAAACGTACGGGGACTTTGAAGATCTTCATTAGTTTCCTGATGTTCCTGTGCGGCGCGGCCGCGGTACTGACTGTGTTAGAGCCTGGAATCAATACTCTGGGCGACGGGCTGTGGTACTGCTTCGTTGCCTCTACTACCATAGGTTTCGGTGATATCTGCGCCGTCACAAGGGGCGGCCGGATCGTCACCGTACTCGTGGCTGCATACGGAATTCTCATGACGGCAATGGTCCCGGGAGTCGTCGTGAGCTATTATATGGAGTATCTGAAAGTAAGGGAGAAGGAGACGATTTCCGTCTTCCTGGAAAAGTTGGAGATGCTGCCGGAGCTTTCGGAAGAGGAGCTTAGGGAGCTGTCCCGGAGGATACGGGAATTCGGGCATAAAAAGCAGGATTAGGAGATCTGGGCATAAAAGAGCTGTTCCGGAGGATACTTGCGTATCGGAGAGGTCTGCGGTCTGACTTGGCAGGATTTTAATGAATGGGAGAATAGGTGAGGATTTAGGTCTTGAAGGGAAAATCAGGGATGTGGTAGAATATGAACGGTAATGGAGTTTGTAAATCCTTTGAAAGGAGACCGAAAATGGGCATTTATGTTAATCCTGGGAATCAGGCATTCAAACGGATCGACGGTTCAAATTATGTAGACAAGACAGGAATGATACAGCTGATAAATGAAAGAATTGGCAGAGACGATAGTCTTGTATGTATTAGCAGGCCTCGTCGTTTTGGAAAATCCTATGCAGCAAAAATGCTGGCGGCTTACTACGATTGTTCATGTGACTCTCATGAGCTGTTCGATAAAAAGAGAATTGCTCGTTCAAAATCCTATTCTGCTCATCTGAATCGATACAACGTGATTTATTTGGAGATTACCAGTTTTATTTCAGAGGCTAAGATTTTACGGAAGCCGTTAATAGAGGTTCCGGGGATGATCATGGAGGCAATTCATGACGACTTGCTGAGGATATGCCCTGATTTGCCAAAACTAAGAACAGTAAATGATGAACTATTGCACTGTGCAGAGAGACCGGACGGAAAACAGTTTATTTTTATCATAGACGAATGGGATGCAGTGATTCGTGAGACGAAGGATGGAGAGGAGGCACAACAGGTATATTTGGATCTACTCAGGGGATGGTTTAAGAATGGGACCTTCACGCCGAAAGCTGTGGCGGCAGCTTACATGACAGGAATCCTGCCGATAAAAAAGGACGGGAAACAATCTGCGATTTCAGAATTTGACGAGTACTCTATGCTCGATCCATTTGATTTTGCAGAGTATGTGGGATTTACAGAAAAAGAGGTGATGGAGCGATGCGCGGAAAAAGGCATGGACTACGGACAAATCAAGAAATGGTACGATGGGTATGAATTTCCTGCGGTCGGAGCTGTGTACAACCCATTTTCTGTTATGAGTGCCTTGAGAACAGGCAAATGCCGTTCATATTGGAGAAGAACATCGGCAGCGGAATCATTGAAGCGTTATATTAACATGGATTTTGAAGGCTTGCAAGCTATGGTCGCCCGCCTGATTGCCGGAGAAAAGATTCAGGTCAGCGCTGACAGTTTCCAGAATGATTTCGAGACTTTTGGAAGTGCGGACGATGTACTTACATTACTGATCCATTTGGGATATCTGACTTATCAAGAAGAGGAACAGTCTGTTCGGATACCGAATGAAGAAGTTCGGATAGAGTTTGAACATTTCCTTTCCCAAAAGAGTGTAAATACAGGATGGATAACGCTTATCAAGCGTTCGCAGAAACTGTTGGACGACACGATTGCGTGTAATGGCACTGCTGTAGCGGCTGCTTTGGAAGAAATCAGAGGAGAACACTATGCGCCGCAGTACTATAACGATGAACAAGCATTGAGGGCTGTCATTAAGTATGCGTATCTTGCGGCATTTGGACAGTATGTAAAGATTGAAGAGATGCCGTCGGGCAAGGGAATTGCGGATATCGTTTTCATCCCTGTTCCATTGTCAGGATTTCCGGCAATGGTAATCGAGTTGAAATGGAACAGGACGCCGGGAGGCGCCATTGCGCAGATCAAGAGAAAAAAATACACGGCAGTATTGAAACCATTTGCCGGAAATATACTGCTTGTTGGCATTAACTATAACGAGAAAACAGGCAGGCATAGTTGTCTTATTGAGAAAGCATAATGTCCTGAATGATACGATTTGAGAGAAACAATAGAAGGGAGAAGGGTTGACTGGATAGTCGTCCTTCTCCTTTCTGGCATTGGAACAACGGCAAGCTGACTGCGATTACCAGTTTTTCTGTTCGGATGAACCGGATACTTTCGGCAGCATTTTTTCATGCATAGCGACCATAAGAGACAATATTGCCAGTAAATAGACCGGGAACAGGGAAACACTGATATGGTTCGCAATAAATCCGAAGATCGGCGGCATAAAACAAGTCCCCATATAAGCAGATGCCATTTGTACGCCGATCATGGCCTGCGATCTGTCTGCTCCAAAATGTTCCGGCGTGGAATGTATGATGGAAGGGTAGACCGGGGCACAGCCCAGCCCCACAAAAATTAGGCCAGGCAGTGCGGTCATGCTGCCAAATGGCAAAAGCAAAAGCACAATGCCGAACAACATAAAGCCCTGCCCAAGTCGGATCATCTGCGTATCATTTAATTTCATTGTCAAAAATCCACTGAAAGCCCTGCCCGCGGTAATCCCGATAAAGAACAGGCTTGCAAATCCTGCGGCGGTTTCTGCCGACAATCCACGGCGAAGCACAAGATAACTGCTTGCCCATAAGCCGGCTGTCTGTTCGAGTGCGCAATAGCAGAAAAATGTAATCATGACCTCTTTTGCTCCCGGAATTTTGACAATTTGGCGTAAAGACAGCGGTTTGCTTTGCGTCTCCCCGTCGGTCTGCCCTGTATCATTTGCGTCCTGCTTTTTCCATAATGGCAGACTGAATATCAAGATAGCGGTCAATACAATTTGGAGAATGGCAATATAGCGATACCCCATATTCCAATTCCGCCCTCCGGCGAGTGCAAGGCCCATGATATAAGGGCCAAGTGAAGCGCCGACTCCCCACATACAGTGGAGCCAGCTCATATGTCTGCTTGCATAGTGGAGTGCGACATAATTATTCAAAGAAGCGTCCACACTTCCGGCGCCAAGTCCATAAGGGACGGCCCACAAGCATAATGCGGCATAGGAATGGGTAATTGAAAATCCAAACAGTGCAACAGCAGTCATTAGCACACTGGAAGCGGTAACTTTCCCTGTCCCGAATCTTTTTGTCAATCTGTCGCTTTGCAGGCTGGAAACAATCGTCCCGACAGCGATGATCATAGAAATCCCGCCCGCATAGGAAACGGGTACGGAAAACTCCCGATACATGGTCGGCCATGCGGAACCTAATAAGGAATCTGGAAGTCCCAGACTGATAAAAGCAAGATAAATAATGACCAATAATAACTGAAACATCTTATCATCCTCCTGTATTTTCTTTATGAAAAGAATACCGTCAAATAGCGCTTGATACAATACATTTTCAGACGTATAATATAAAAAAACCGCCAAACAGAAAGAAAGGAATAAGTATGGCATTACAAGAATGCGGATTGAACTTGAACAGGGTATCAAAAGAGCTTCAGCCGCACGGGAGCCTTGAATTCCCATGCGCCGGGTATTCCTCTTGTCACATAGACAGGCAGGAAGATATTATTCCGTGGCACTGGCATGAAGAAATTGAGATTGTGTATATAGAAAATGGACAAATGGAAATAAAAATACCGTCAAAATCTTTCCTTATGCAAAAAGGGGACTGCGTTGCCATCAATTCTAATGTGCTTCATTATGGCGCGGCTGTTAGGGAATGTGAATTGCGTTCCCTTGTTTTTAGTCCGGCGCTTATTACAGGAAATGAGGATTCCGTATTTTCAAAAAAGTATATGCAGCCATTACTGACCTGCAATAGTTTCTGCGGATATTTTATCAAAGCGGGGAGCAATGAGAACGTGGCGCATTGGTTCAACTGTGCGTTTGAAGCCCTGTCAAAAGATTGTTACGGGTACGAATTTATTGTGCGGGAAAAGTTATCCCGTATCTGTCTTTTCTTATATGGCGAATTTGGACCACGGGCAGATACGCGGAATATTCCGCTCGATCAAGACGGTTTCCGTATTAGAAAAATGCTCGCGTTTATCCATAAAAATTATGCTGATGATATATCCGTGGCGGAAATTGCCGGCATGGCTGATATTAGCGAAAGGGAATGTCTGCGCTGTTTCCAAAAAACGATCCAGCTTTCCCCGATCCAGTATTTGCTGAAATACAGGATAATGCATGGAGCTGAAATGTTGTTAGGAAATCCGGCGGACAGCATTTCAGAAATAGCAACATCATGCGGCTTTGACAGTCCAAGCAATTTTTCTAAAATTTTTAAGCGTTATTATAATTGCACGCCACGGGAATATAGAAATCTCAATACAAATCGTAAACTATTGAACCATCCTATTCCTTGAGTAGCACCAACAATCAAAACCGCTTTGAGAAAATAAATCTAATGAAATAAGCCGATTCTTGACGTATGGGATATGCTGTCAATATTTATTCTGCTGATATTGGCATTTCTTTCGTTTATTTGGGATTACACTAAGAAAAAGAGATAGAGTTCTGTCATAGTCCAGCTATTAATGCGGTCAGCACACCAGTTGAGAAGCAGCGCAAGGTAGTATATACTATAAAAAAGACGTTTACTCTTGGAATTTCTTCGTATCTATTTTCCGAGAGTAAATGAAGCAGACAAGGAGTGAGAATACGTGTCAAGAGTAAAGAAACGTTGGGAGGACGAGCAGCTTCTCCATATAGGAAGATGTGCGCCCCACACAGATTTTAACAGGAAGAATAGAGAGGACTGCCGGATTTCCTTAAACGGGAACTGGCAGTTCCTCTATCTCAAAGCGCCGGAATATTCGCCGGAGGGATTTTCGGATGCAGACTATGACGACAGTGGGTGGGATACGCTGGAAACGCCGTCCTGCTGGGAAATGAAGGGGTACGGACAGATGCACTATACGGACGTCTGGTATCTGTTTCCCATCAACCCGCCCTTTGTGCCGTCCGAGAATCCGACGGGAATCTACCGAAGGACTGTGGAAATCCCGGAAAACTTTTCAGGGAAACGGAAGAAGATCAGGTTTGAAGGCGTAGGAAGCGCATTTGACCTGTGGGTAAACGGGAGTCATGCCGGATATAGCAAAGGAAGCCGCCTTGCGTCCGAATTCGACATCACCGGCTTGGTTCATCCGGGGGAGAACCAGATTACGGTTAGGGTGTACAAATGGTCGGACGGAACCTATCTGGAGTGCCAGGATATGTGGTGGTACGGCGGGATTTACCGGGATGTGACATTGATTGCCGAACCGGAGAAGGGAATCCAAAACTATATTGCAGAGGCAGGGCTTGGGGATGATTATCAGGAAGGAATTCTAATCCAGAAGATTACTGCGCAGGAGGAGGCAGACCATGTAGAATGGCGGTTAGAAGATGGGGAAGGGAAGGAAGTTGCCGCTGGTTTGGCAAAAATGGATTGCGGATGTGCAGCCATCCGTACTTCTGTCGGCACAGTGAAACCTTGGAGCGCAGAGATACCGTCGCTTTACCGATTAACGGCAAGGCTGTACGGGAAAGGCGGTCAGGTATGGGATGAAGCGGAAATTGTCACAGGCTTTCGGAGAGTGGAAACCAAAGGTTCCCGTTTCTTTGTAAATGGCGTACCGGTTTTGCTTAACGGCGTTAATATGCATGATTTCAGCCCGTCGGGCGGCGCGGCAGTATGCCGGGAGACGGTGGAGGAACACCTGCGCATGATGAAACGGCATAATATCAATGCCATCCGCTGCGCACACTATCCGAAAGTCCCGTATTTTTACAGCCTGTGCGACCAATATGGCTTTTACGTGATTGATGAGGCGGATTTGGAAACCCACGGGTTTGAGTGGATTGAGAAATACGAATGGCTGAACAATGAGGAGAGCTTTAGAGACGCATATATTGACCGCGCCGTGCGAATGGTGGAAGAACACCGGAACCACCCATGTATCCTGATGTGGTCGCTGGGAAACGAGTCGTCGGTGGGAAAGAATTTTCATGCGTCGGCAGAAGCCATCCGCAGTCTGGATGCTTCCCGGCTCATCCACTATGAGGGGGATGCGTCGGCCGATATCACCGACGTCTATTCGACGATGTATACAAGGCTTAACGGGTTAAAAGAGATAGGGGAGGGCAATGACGGCCATGGAAAGCCCCATATCCTGTGCGAGTATGGGCATGCCATGGGGACAGGCCCCGGAAACCTTGAAGAATATCAGGCGTTATTCCGGAAGTATGACAGGCTTCAGGGCGGCTTCATCTGGGAATGGTACGACCACGGGATTGCGAAAAAAGACGGGGACGGCAAGACAACCTGGTGGTACGGCGGTGATTTTGGGGACGAGCCGAACAATTCTAATTTCTGTATGGACGGGCTGCTTCGCCCGGACGGAACCGCTTCTGCGGGCCTTTTACATTACAAGCAGGTGATAGCCCCGGTAAAGGCGGAGGCGGTTCAGCTGTCCGAGGGACTGGTCAGGGTCAGGAATCTTTATGATTTCAGGGATTTGAGCCATGTTGCGTTGGAGTATCAGGTTGTACACGATGAGACGGTTGACTGTTCGGGACGGATAGACAACCTCAAGGCAGACGCCGGAAAAGAAACCTTGGTAAAAATTCCGTATACGCTGGGACATCCGGAGCCGGGAAGCGACTATTACCTGAACCTGTCATTTGTATATAAAAGAGATACGGATTTTGCTCCTGCCGGGACGGAGATTGGAATCGGGCAGTTCCTTCTGCAATCCGGACAGAATGGTTTAGTTGGGAGTAAGGCGGACAAGGCTGAAGGAGAGAAGCTGGCGGGGGACGGGGCTTCGGGTGCGCCTGCGATTCAGGAAACAAAAAACCGGGCGGAGATTACCGGAGAAGGGTTCCGTGTTGTCTTTGACAGAGTAACAGGAAGGCTTGCCACATACGAGGTACAGGGAAAAACTTTGATTACGTCAGGCCCGTCGATGAACCTTTGGCGCGCGCCCATTGACAATGATATGTACAAGACGCCAGACTGGAAGGGAAAATATTTCCTGCACCGGCAGCAGGAACAATTGGAAGAATTTTCGGCCCAAAGAGACGGGGAAGATATCCTTGTGAAGATAAGGACACATTTCTCACCCCTTAGCATGGCGTTCGGCTTCAAGGCCTGTTATACATGGCGGGTAAAAAAGGATGGGGAGCTTGTGCTGTCGCTGGATATGAGAGGCTTCCGTTACAGCCGTTTCTGCCCGGAGTTTATCCCCCGCATCGGGATTGAGTTGCGTCTTCCTGGAGAGTTCCAAAATGTGGTTTGGTATGGGCTTGGGCCTGAGGAAAATTACTGTGACATGAAGTCCGCCGCCCGGATGGGCATATATCGGAAAACGGTGGAGGAAATGCATGTGGAGTATGCGAAGCCACAGGAAAACGGGCATCGGGAGGAAGTCCGCTGGCTTGCCGCAGGGGATGGCAAGGAGAGCCTGTTGATTTGTTCCGAGAAAGGAGTCGGGATGGATGTCCATGATTATACCATAGAAGAACTGGAGAGGGCCCGCCATGCGGGGGAGATCAAACGCTGCCCGGAAACCGTAATCCATCTGGATGCGAAACACTCCGGCGTTGGAAGTAATTCCTGCGGGGAGGAACAGACGTATGCGCATAAAACGAGGCTCAACGATTATTCGATGAGGCTTGTATTCAAATGTGTGAAGAATGATTCGATAATAGAAAAGAGCAGGGATTTCAGAGGATAGTGGATGGAGGCTGCTCTTTTAGCCGATTATCATTCAAAAGAGAAAAAAACGTTGGAGGATATGCTAGAGTTCCATGTGAGGTTTGAGCGTATACACCCCTTCCAGGATGGAAACGGGCGTATTGGCAGGCTGATTCTGTTTAAAGAATGCCTGAAATACAATATGGTTCCATTCATTATCGAAGACCAGTGGAAAATGTTCTATTACCGTGGTTTGAAGGAATGGGAAAACGAAAAGGGGTATCTGCGAGATACGTGCCTGGCCGCCCAGGATAAATACAAGGCATATCTGGAATATTTCCGGATTCCGTATGAAGATAAATATATATAGAAGTTGTGCAAAGGAGCCGTTGTTTTATAGATTATTCATATCTATGGAACAACGGCTTCTCTGTATTGCTGAATAGAAGAAATATTATTTTTTCTGATAATATTTGTGAAAAAGGTATTGACAATATGAAAAAATATTTTATAATGTAATTATACAAAAAGCACAAGTAAGTGCTGGAAAATTTTGCTATTTATTGTTGATATAGACAAAAAATGGATGTTTTTCCTGTGCAAAAAAATACAGTACATGCATGTGCTGAAATAAAATTTTATTAAAAGGAGGAAGAATTATGAAATTCAAAACAGCAGCAAAGAAGATGCTTTCTGCAACAGTGGTAGGCATGATGGTGATGTCTCTGGCAGCCTGCGGCGGTTCCGGAGATTCTGACGGAGGAAGCAGCGACAGCAAAGACGAAGGCGGAAGCGGAAGCAAAGACGGCGTTACGCTGGAATTCCAGCAGTGGTGGGGCGTTGAGCTCCCAGACGGAGCGCTTGCGGACATCTGCCAGAAGTTTACGGACGACACAGGCATCAAGATTGACCTTCTCAGCAACCCATATGCAGACACGAAGACACAGATTGCATCCGGCGCGGCATCCGGCACGATGGCAGACGTAGTCGGTCTTGACGGTTCATGGGTCTATGATTTTGCGAAACAGGGCTCTATTGCCAACTTGACAGAGCTGATGGGAGGAGCAGGCTACGACGACAGCCAGTTATCTTCACAGATTCAGTTTGAAGGCAATACATACATGATTCCGGTCGTAAACTTTGCATACCCGATGTACGCCAATAAGGATATCTTAGAAGCTGCAGGCGTAAAAGAACTGCCTACAACCAGAGAAGAATTCCTTGCGGCATGTGAAGCAGTGAAGAAGTATGATGAAAACATCGCGGGATGGGCGATTCCATTATCCTCAGAGTCCCCAAGCGGAATCCAGAACCAGTTTATGACATGGTTATGGGCGTCAGGTTCTTCCATGCTTGAGGACGGCAAGCCGAACTTAGAAGGCAACGCAGACCTTGAGGCAACTGTTGATTTTGTAAAAGAAATGTTTGACAAGGGATATATTGCAGACGGCGCATATTCCATGAAAGAGCCAGACATGGTTGAAGAGTTCACCAACGGACGTGTAGCGTTCATGACCGACGGTGTTTCCCACCTGACGACCATCAAAGAGGGCGCGCCGGATTTGAACTTTGACTATATCACCGTTCCTGTAACCGAAGGTTTCTCCGGAAAGAGCGGAATGGACGTTGCAAACTGGGGTATCGGTATCGCAGAGAACTGTGAGCACAAGGAAGAGGCATGGAAATTCGTAGAATACCTTATGAGCCCGGAAGTAAACGCGGAACTTGCAGTACTGGCCAACGCATTCCCTGGAAATTCCAAGGCTGAGCCGGATTACTCCGCATCTGACGAGTTATTCGTAAAAGCATACGAGCTGTTCCAGAGCTGCGAGGCAGTGAATGAGTTCACAGGGCTTCCGACGTCCGAAGATTTGATGAGAAGTTTCGGCGAAGAATTACAGTTATACCTTGACGGCGACACGGCTTCTGCGGCTGACATGCTGAAGGCTGCACAGGAGCGCTGGGAACCGGCATTTGAGTAAATATTAGGAAGGCAAAGGTCATGGGCTGTGCGCTTGCTTTGCGTGCAGCCCATATTTTAGAAATTTAGAGTAAAGGAGACGGGATTGAGTTGGCAAAAGGGAAAAAAATGATAACCCCATATTTATATCTCCTGCCGACAATGGTGTTGATGTGCATATTGCTGATTATACCCATTGTCATGGTAATCAGTTATTCTTTCTATGACAATGTGATTATTAATAAGAACCCGGTATTCGTTGGGTTGAAGAATTATGCTGCGGTACTGTCAGACCCCACGTTTCTTGTGGCGATTAAGAATACATTAATATTTGTCCTGGTTTCAATCGTTGCACATTTCCTGATTGGCATGCTGTTTGCCATGCTTCTGAACACAAGGTACTTAGGCATGGCGGCGAAGGGAATCTTCCGCGTCATCTATGCATTGCCTTGGATGTTTACGGCTTCTGTCATCGCAATCGTATGGCGTATGATGTTAAATCCCAACGGCGTGCTGAACTACCTGATGACGAACGCAGGAATTATCAGTGAGAAAGTAGAGTGGCTGGCTTCCAGGGACGTGGCCCTGTCGGCAGTCACGGTCATTAATATCTGGTCAGGCTATCCGTTCTATATGATTAGTATTCTGGCGGGGCTTCAAGGGATTTCTACGGATTTATACGAGGCTTCTGCGCTTGACGGGGCAAATGCGGTACAGACCTTCTTCCGCATTACGATTCCCCAGTTAAAACCGATTTTGGTCAGCCTTCTTATGCTGGACTTCGTATGGACGCTGCAGCAGTTCGCATTAATCTGGATGACCACAGGAGGCGGCCCGGTAAATGCAACGGAAACCATCAGTACCTACATTTATAAGCAAGGTTTCAGCAAGTACCAGTATTCAATGGCATCGGCGGGAGCGGTGATACTGCTCATTGTATGTACGATCATAGGAATCTTCTATGTAAGGCAGCAGAAAGCGGGGGATTAAATATGATTGGAAAGAAAAAATTATGGGTACAGGTTTTGATTATTATATTGTTGGCAATCGGGACGGTCTGGGCAGGATTCCCCATATTGTGGATGATTCTGAATTCATTCAAGCCGAATTCTGAAATCTTCGCCTGGCCGCCCACATGGATTTCGGAAAATTTTAGCCTTGATGCTTACAAAGCGATTTTCACGAATCCGGAACAGGTTCGGTTCTTTATTAACAGTTATGCCATATCGGCGATTGTGGTTACGGTTACGTTGATTATCGGTATTCTGGCGGCATATTCTTTCAGCCGGTTCAATTTCCCGGGGAAGAAGGTCATCAATACTATCATCGTCGCAGTCCAGGCAGTGCCGCCGATTACGCTGCTGATTCCGTATATGAGCCTGATTGTGTCTCTGAAGCTGTTTAATACGTACGGCGCGCTGGTGCTGACCTACATGGTCTTCACCCTGCCTTATGCAATCTTGATGCTGACGGGGTATTTCAACACGCTTCCGAAAGATTTGGACGAAGCAGTCATGATTGACGGGGGAACACGGTTCAAGGCGTTGTGGAGCGTCCTTGTGCCGCCGTCTGTCCCGGGTCTTGTCTCGGTAGGGATGTATACGTTCATGCAGGCATGGAACGAGTATCTGTTTGCCCTGGCGTTGACCAAGACCAACGATATGCGTACCGTACCGGTAGGGATCAATTTACTGATGGGGCAGCATGCCTATGAATGGAACCAGATGATGGCAATGAGCGTACTTGGCTCTCTGCCAATCTTATTCTTGTTCTTATTCTTCCAGAAATATTTTATTGCAGGTATGACGGCCGGATCGGTAAAGAATTAGAAAAGGAGTAGGCAGGATGGATTTGAAACAGAAATATCAGGCGGCCTATGATGAGCTGGAATCCACGGTTCGGAAGAGAGCCGAAAAGAGACGTTATCCGGCTATGGGGTATACCAGCAATCTTGACCTGCTGTGTGATTTCAAGACGGAACGCTTAAACGAGCTTCTGGAAGAACATACGCCAAAGGCGCGTCTTGACCAGATGAAGGCGGCGGAAATAATCCGCACAATGCAGGACCTCTTGGAGACAATGGTTTATTATTGCTCCAACGGAATCGGCGGAGAGGTGGATGTAGAGAACGTAGAATTAATTAAGGAAACCTTTGATTTTAGCTATGGCATGGGAGGTACGGCGGTCCAGGCGGCGCTGGCCCTTAACAGTGTGGGCTGTCCGTCCGTCGTACATCTGACGGACGACTCGAAAGAGGTGTGCGATATCTTGAACACCCCTCAGGTGTATACCGTTTCCCAGGACGGGCGGCTTGTACATACGGATGAAATCAGGCAGACCAATGAGCAGGAGCCTCATTTTATCATCCAGTTCAAGAAGGGCGATAAGATATGCTTAGGCGCACAGGAGATGGTCATACCGTGCTCTAACCGGCTGATTATTACGAAAATCACGGTAAATGAATTCGTGCCGTTTTCAAAGCCGTATTTCCGATGGATTGAGCAGAACGCTTCTTTGGTAAGCAGCAATGTGCTGTCTAGCTTTAACGCGCTGCTGAACCCGGAGCTTTTGAAGGAACGGCTTAACTTCACAAAGGAGCATGTCGCGGCATACCGGGTGGGAAACCCGGAAGGGATTGTATTTTTCGAGGATGCGCATTTCCACAGCATTGATGTGAAGAAGCTTTGTCTGGAAACGATTGGCGCAAGCGTGGATATTCTGAGCATGAACGAGGAAGAACTGAACCACACGCTGAACCATATGTACCAGGAGGGTGTGGATGTGGAGGATATCATTTCCAGCGTGGAAGGCGCAAAATCTATCCGTCGCATGTTCGGCGTCCGCAAAGGCGTGGTGATCCACACGAAGGATTATTCCATGTATGTGGGAGAACCGCTGAAGGCTGATATCGAAAGAGGGCTGATTTACGGGAACCTGCTGGCGACGGCGAAGGCAAATAACGGCTGGTACGGCACGAAGGAGCAGGTGAAAGAGGTGCTGGAGTTTGGCTTTGGCGATCGGGGAATGAAGAACTATCAGACTGTCCGGGAAAGCAAATATGCCGAGGAAACGGTTCTGGTTCCGTCGAAATATATGGATAAGCCTAAGTTTACGATTGGCCTTGGGGATTCTTTCGTGGGCGGTGTTCAGATGTGTTTTTAGATTAATTATTTTGGATTATTGACAGGAAAAAACAGGTAGCTTATTATAGTATTAGTAGTTGTATTTTATGGAGGTAAGAATTATGTTAATGAATATGAAGGATATTTTAGCAGTTGCGAAGGAGAATAAGTTTGCGCTTCCGGCGTTTAATATCAGTGATTATTCTATGTTCCTTGGTATCATGGAAGTGTGTGAGGAGACGAATTCCCCGGTTATCATTGAGATTCACCCTGACGAGCTGAGCTTCATCGGTTCCGAGATGGTGACGGCGATTAAGGAGAAGGCTTACAAATCACCGGTTCCGGTATGTATCCACTTAGACCACTGCAGCGATTTTGGGAAGATTATGTGGGCAATCCAGAGCGGTTTCACTTCTGTTATGTTTGACGGCGCGGAGCTTCCGTTTGAGGAGAATATTGCAGGCACGAAGAAGGTAATCGAGGCCGCGCATCCGGTGAACGTATCTGTGGAGGCAGAGCTTGGAACCATCGGCACCACCAATCCGGACGAGATGGAGGGCGGAGCTGCCAAGATTATTTACACAGACCCGGAGGATGCGGTAAAGTTTGTGGCTGAGACGGGCGTTGACACGCTGGCAATCGCAATCGGGACATGCCATGGGCTGTATCCGGCAGGCATGAAGCCGGAGCTGAAACTGGATATCCTGAAAGAGATTGCTTCTAAGGTGGATATTCCTTTAGTCCTTCACGGCGGTTCCAACAATCCGGATAAGGAGATTGGAGAGTCTGTGACCCTTGGAATTAACAAGATTAACATTTCCTCAGATATTAAGGCGGCTTACTTCGAGAAGATGAGGGAAGTCCTGAAAGATAAGAGTTTAAGAGAGCCGAACGTCATCGAGCCGGAATGTATCAAGGCGATGAATGAGGTTGCAAGACATAAGCTTGAGCTGTTCCAGACCATCGGGAAAGCAGATTTATACAAATAAAATAGAATAGTTGGGGTGCCAAAAGTTGAGTGAGAAGAGTTTTCTGAATAGAGAAGTGCTTGAAGTAATCAAGGAGCAGTACGAGAATATTTTTTCCGCCGAGAAGAAGGTGGCGGCTTTCGTATTGCAGAATCCTCAGAAAGCAGTAGAGTGTAATGTTTCAGAACTTGCGAAGTACAGCAAAGTCAGCGACGCCACGGTTGTACGGATGTGCCACCATATCGGATATACAGGTTATTACCAGTTCAGGATTACTCTTGCGAGAGATGTAGGAAAGCAGCAGTATAACAGTATTGAAAGTATCGAAAGCAAGGACAGCGTTGAGGCGATGTTTGGAGAATTTGCCAAGGCGATGCTGGTCATTGGAAGAAGGCTTGACTTGGAAGTGATGCGGGGGTGCGTCAATCTGTTGAAGAGCTGTAAGGTCGCTCATATCATGGCGGTGGGGAATACGAGCCCGCTGGCGCAGTATATGGGATTTCGGCTGGGGCGACTGGGGATTAAGAGTACATACAATGTGGCGCCGGAGTATTTCCTGAACCATGTCAACCTGGCGGACGAAGGGGATATCCTGATTGCCATATCCCAGTCGGGTACGTCGCGGCAGGTGATTCAGGGAATGGAGCTTGGGAAGGAAAAAGGGCTCAAGATGATTGCCATTACGGCGGTTGGTCAGTCTCCGGTGTCTGATCTGGCAGATTATGTGCTGTTGTCCGCAGGGGTGGAAGGGTCGTTTAGTTATTATAAGGATTATGCTCATCTGAACGAGACTGCGATTATTGACGCTTTGCTCAACTTTGTCACCAACGAAGAACTTATTAAGACGAGAAATGCTGACAAACCGGAGATTATTTTGTCGGAATATAAGGTTTGATGGTTTTTAAAATGGAAGGAAAATATGAAACGTTCAAGGATTAATGAAGTGATTAAAGATATGGAAGCCCTGATAAAGGAACACGGATTCGAGATTCCTCCCTTTGCCAAATGGAGCGCGAAGGACTGGGAGAGCGTGGGGCATGAGTATGACGAGATAAGGGAGAACTGTCTTGGATGGGATATTACGGATTATGGGCTTGGGAATTTCGACAAGGTGGGATTCTCTCTGCTGACGATCCGCAATGGGAATCGGAAGAAACCAGAGAAGTATCCCAAGGCGTATGCGGAGAAGCTTCTTATGCTGTACGAGGGGCAGACGGCTCCCATGCATTTTCACTGGTATAAGATGGAGGATATTATTAACCGCGGGGGCAATGATATCTATATTACGGTGTATAATGGGGCAAAAGACGGTGAGATGCTGAATACGGATGTGACGGTGTATTCGGACGGCAAGGAAGAGGTTGTGCCGGCAGGGACGAAAGTGCTGTTGAAGCCGGGGCAGAGTATTACGATTATGCCTTATATGTACCATGATTTTATTGTGCCGGAGACAGGCGGGGCGGTGCTGCTTGGGGAAGTGTCGATGTGTAATGACGACGAGAATGACAATCGGTTTTATGAGCCGATTGGGCGCTTTCCGGAGATTGAGGAGGATGAAGAGCCTTACAGGCTGCTTTGTAATGAGTATCCGGCGAATGTCCTTTTGAGGACATAGAGAAGAGGAACCAGAATGAGTAATTCAAGTATCGCTCCATTTGTGAAATGGGCTGGCGGAAAACGCCAGCTGCTTCCACAGATAAAGGAGAGAATGCCTGAAACATATAATAACTATTATGAGCCGTTTGTCGGCGGCGGTGCGGTAACTTTTGAATTGCTTCCGGCAAATGCTCTGATAAACGATATCAACAAGGCATTGATAAATGCATATCAACAGATACGTAATGTACCGGATGCATTTCTCAAAGCTGTAAAGAAGCTTGATGCAGATATGAGGGAGGATGGAAAGGAATATTATTATTCCCTTAGGGAGCATTACAATTATAAACTGATGAAAGCAGAGTATGATGTAGAGTTGGCTGCATTATTTGTATTTATCAATAAGCACTGTTTTAATGGCTTGTATCGTGTAAATGCAAAAGGACTGTTCAATGTTCCATATAACAATAGCCGAAGCGCATCCGTTGACGAAAAAGTGATTATGGAGATTTCAGAATATCTGCAGGGAGTAACCATTATCGCTGGGGAATGGTAATAAAGGCTACAGAATAGATGTTGTAAGTGTTAAGCGCATGATTAATTCCGATGCATCCAACAGAGTTGGCGAAGAAGTGATTATATGCAATTATTAAAGGAGCCGGGATAATGGCATTACCTGTAAGGGTGGAAAGAAATAACATGGCAGAAAACAAATCCGCCGACAAACTTAGTATGTCGATGTTTCACACATTCTGCGTAAACCATTTTATGGGCAGAGAAGAATGAAAAGAAGTCTCGGCGCTTTTTTATGAGTGGTGGTGAATTTTACTGTATACACTTATTCTTCAAGCGCCTTCCGAAGTTCATCCATATTGGTATATCCCTTGACGTCAGGATCATAAGTTTTCATAAAGTTTTAGAGAAGTACAATGGACAAAAATCGCAGAGTAGAGTACTCTGCGATTTTTTTAAAATCAGCACATTTATTATAACCACCCAGGACACATAAATCAATACCTAATTTATTTTTGTAAAAATTTGGGTCATATCTCCTATAATTTCAATAGAAAAATCCAGAAATTGCAAGTTTAATTTCATGTTCAGGCAATAAATTCTACATTATTTATAATAATTATCTGCCAATTCACCGACAAAACAAGAGACAAAAAATCGCAGAGTACTCTACTCTACGAAAGAAGGGATTGTAATCTGGTACTTATTGACCTGTAAGGAACAGGAAGAACAGAAGATGGTGGCTTTGTGTAAAAAAACACTCTCCTCAAAAGCGATTCAAAACGTGTTTATTTTCACATATGACCAGTTGCGCCGATATAAAGGCGCATGGCATCTGGAACGTAAGCTGCTATTTCCGGCGCATGTATTTCTGGAAAGTGAAAATGAAAACATCTTACGAAAGGAACTTAGAAAAAGCAATATCACTGTAAAACAAAAAAATCGGCTGAGCAGAATGGATAAGGAAGAAGAACAAGTATTGAAAATACTGTGCGGCAGAGAGCATCATCTTCAAA
The DNA here is from genome assembly GCA_910574885.1 of Lachnospiraceae bacterium. Classification (GTDB taxonomy): domain Bacteria; phylum Bacillota; class Clostridia; order Lachnospirales; family Lachnospiraceae; genus Sporofaciens. The sequence continues at coordinate 83,608 of CAJTDD010000009.1, forward strand.
TGTCCAGAGGAATCATCGATAAAGGGATTCCCCATATAACAGAAGGCCCCCTGAAAGGAATGGAAAGCCGAATCTGCAAAATAGACCGACACAAACGGTTAGCGAGGATTACAATAACCAAACGGCAAGATTACGGTTGGCTCCCGGCAGGATTAGAAATTACGGAGAAGGTCGTGTCATCTCGTTGGAGCGAATAGATGCCCCAGGGGTAAGCGTACTTCATAGGATATCAGGAATGCCTCTTGAAGCATTGGCGCTTGAGCGTATGAATGGTAGACATATAGATATTCACTGTGGCTGCATGATTGTGCTTATGCAGGTATGGATGGCGAAGCCATGTTAAGCTGTCACAAGACAGCGCGTAATTAATCTGAGGAAGGGAAAAGTATGTGGTACGTAATGCAGGTAGTCTCAGGGCAGGAAAATCGAACAATTTGTCTTGCGGAGAAAATGATTTCCGGAGAAATATTGGAAAATTGCTTTGTGCCAGTCCGTAGGCTTAGAAAGAAATTTCATGGGGTATGGCATGAAGTGACGGAGAAACTTTTCCCGGGCTACGTGTTCATGATTTCAGAACAGCCTCAGTTGTTATATGAAGAATTAAAACAGATTCCGGCATTGACCAGGCTGCTTGGAAGATGTGAGGAATATTTTATGCCATTGTCAGAGAAGGATATGCGGTTGCTGGAAAAGCTTCAAAATGGAATGAATGACGGCCGGAATCCGGAAGCTGAGATATCTAGGATTGCTGTAGAAGAAGGAAACCAAATCCGGATTCTGTCAGGTCCACTGGTGAATCTGGAAGGGCAGATTAGGAAGGTAAATCTGCATAAACGGATTGCAGTGGTGGAAGTAGAGTTTATGGGGAATAAATCGGCGGTGCATCTGGGGGTGGAGATGGTAGGCAAGATAAGTGAAGAAAGTGTAAAGAGGGGACAAGTATGGAAAAACGTATGATTTCTTTTAGTCCGCCCGACATCTCCGATCTGGAGGTTGCTGAGGTTGTTGAAGCTCTCCGCTCTGGTTGGATAACAACGGGACCCAGGACTAAGATGCTGGAATGCCGGCTGGCTGGTTATATTAAGACAGGGCGTACAGATATAGACTGCAGGGGACAGGAAGCGATTGCTCTTTATAATCAAAAGGTCGTGTGTCTGAATTCAGCTACCGCTGCCGAAGAAATGAATTTAAGAATATTTGGTGTCGGTCCTGGTGACGAGGTGATTGTACCAGCCTATACATACACGGCATCCGCCTCCGCAGCTATCCACTGCGGGGCGACGGTCAGGTTTGTAGATATACAAAAGGATGGAGATAAGGCTACCCATATGCCGGAGATGGATTATAGTGTCCTGGAAGCGGCGATTAACGAGCATACGAAAGCAATCGTAGTCGTTGACCTTGGGGGGATTGTGGCGGATTATGACCGAGTGTATGAGATAGTAGAAGAGAAGTCTTCTCTGTTCAGGCCAAAAGAGTCTGATGGCACGCCGTTGGGAGATTTCACATCTAAGATTCAGAAAGGGCTTGGCCGAATTGCCGTTTTCGCTGACTGCGCCCACAGTCTCGGTGCAAGCCGTATTGTTTCCCATACCGGAGCCGGAGCGTTAAAATCGCCGGAGCGTAGATATTGCGGGGCGATTGCCGATTTCACTGATTTTTCATTCCATGCAGTAAAGAACTTTACGACAGCCGAGGGCGGGGCCAGTACGTGGTGTCTTCCGCAGAGTGTGTATGACATAGGTGTCGCTGACGGGGAAATATACCAGTTCTACCAGTTCTTATCCCTTCACGGTCAGAATAAAGATGCATTTTCTAAGACCATGATAGGAGCATGGGAATATGACGTCATCGGTCCTTGGTATAAGTGTAATATGACCGATATTATGGCTGCGATAGGACTGAAACAACTGGATCGATATTCCGGTATGCTCCGTCGCAGGAAAGAAATAATAGATGTGTATGATAGGGCTTGTGATGAGTTGGGGATTCGTCATCTGGCTCACCATGTAGATGGAATGGACTCATCTAACCATCTGTACATGATCCGTGTTCCGGAAGCAGATGAAGAAATGAGAAACCATATCATTGAATATATGGCGAAGCAAGGTGTGGTTGCGAACGTCCATTACAAACCGCTTCCTCTTATGACTGCCTATGGCAAGGACTGCAGTAAGTATCCAAATGCCTATGATTACTATAAGAATCTGATAACACTTCCTCTCCACACGCACCTGTCGGATGAGGATGCTGCGTACGTAGTTCAAACACTGAAAGCCGCTATAAGGGAAATGAACATATGTTGAAACAATGGAAAGACCTCCCGGATTTTATGAGGACTCCCGAGGTCCGTCCGTATTGGGAAATATTGAATAGAAAGCGCGGGCAGCTATTCGTGAAGCGTGTCTTTGATTTGGCGGCAGCAATCATTCTCCTGCTCATCCTGTTTCTGCCAATGCTCGTCATAGCAATCGCTATCAAGCTAGACTCGAACGGCCCCATTTTTTACCGTCAGGAACGTGTGACCAGCTATGGAAGGAGTTTTCACATTCATAAATTTCGTACGATGGTCGCTAACGCCGATAGGGTAGGGTCAGCGATAACGGTCAGTCATGATAATCGAATTACGAGAGTCGGCAGTAAGCTGCGCAGGCTTAGGCTGGATGAACTCCCGCAGGTTGTTGACGTGATTGAGGGAACGATGAGTTTCGTTGGAACAAGACCAGAGGTTGTGAAGTATGTGGAGAAGTATCGGCCAGAGTTTTATGCCACACTGCTAATGCCGGCAGGAATAACCAGTGAAGCCTCAATCCGATACAAGGATGAGGATAGATTGCTGGATGAGGCTGCTCATGTGGATGAAGCGTATGTAACACAGATTCTTCCATCAAAAATGGAATGGAATTTGGAGAGTATCAGACACTTTGGGATTTTGCGGGATATATTGACGATGCTCAGAACGATTACCGTCGTGCTGGGAAGAAAAGTATAAGTAAAGTAGGGAATAGCAATGAAGCCTGAAACAGTGTCATTGTGCGTAATAGCTTATAATGAAGAAACATTTCTCCCAAAACTCTTCAATGACTTCATTGGGCAGACTTATCCGCATGACAAAATAGAAGTGGTTTTGGTTGACGGAAAATCAACAGATCATACCCGACAAGTAATGAATCAGTTTGCAGAGAAATATGCCGATGAATTTCATGGGATAAGAATTACGGTTAATGAAAAGAGGGTTCAAGCGGCGGGATGGAATGTAGCGCTCATGACTTCAACATCGGATGTAATTATCAGAATTGACGCCCATACAAGCATTCCTCCTGATTTTGTAACACTGAATATGAGGAATCTCAAGGAAGGGGAGTTTGTCTCAGGAGGTGTACGGCCCTGTATCATAGAAAACAGAAGACTCTGGGGAAAAGCATTATTACAGACAGAAAATTCACTCTTTGGAAGCAGTATAAGTAAATCAAGAAATGGAATCAAAAAAGAATATGTAAAGTCGATGTTCCATGGGGCATATAGAAGAGAAGTCTTCGCAGAAGTTGGCGGATTCAATGAGAATTTGCTGCGTACCGAAGACAATGAGATTCATTACCGTATAAGAAGTGCAGGCTACAATCTCTGCTTTGATCCAAGCATCACTTCGTACCAATATGCGAGAAATACTTTGAGAAAAATGATAAAGCAGAAATATGGAAACGGTTACTGGATTGGTCTGACTATCGGAGTGTGCAGAGAATGTATTTCACTATATCATCTGGTTCCGGCTGCATTCGTTCTGGGAATTGTGATTACATCATACGTATGGTTCATTGGCACATGGCAGCTTGCCGCTCTAATGTGGGGGATGTATCTTGCTTTTGGGGCGCTTAGCGCTGTGATGGCAATAAAACAAGAAGGCTTTAATCCATTTTTTATGGCGATGCCGTTTTTGTTTTTATTGCTGCATCTAAGCTATGGTATGGGAACATGGATTGGCATTCTGAGGATGCCCTTTATGAAGAATAAACTAAGCGACTGCGATATGATCGACATCGTGAAAGAATCATTAAGAAAATGATGGAAAATGACAAGGAGGAATTCTAAATGGAAGAGTTGTCACTGAGAGAAGTGCAAAAGATTGAATTAGAATTACTCTTAAAATTTGATTCAATCTGCCAAAAGAACCATATGAGATATTCCTTAGGCGGTGGAAGTCTCCTTGGAGCAATCAGACACAAAGGATTTATTCCCTGGGATGACGATATTGACGTGATGATGCCCAGGCCAGATTATGAAAGGTTTCTTCAATATTGCCAGGAAAATGAAGTCGGTTTCAATCTGCTCACATATAACACGGTTAAGGGTTATCATGGACTATTTGCAAAAATCTGGGACCCGAAAACCATAATTCGTGATGATGTTATGGCGATGACAGTTGAAATAGGAGTTAATATAGATATTTTTCCACTAGAAGGCCTTGGAAATAGTGAACAGGAAGCGTTAAGGATATTTAAGAAGACTTCTTGGAATAGAGAAATACTGAACGCCGTATTGTGGAAACGATATTTCCGAAGCAAAACACACAGCATATTGGTAGAACCCATAAGACTTGCTATGTTCGTATTAAGCAGATTTGTAGATCCTGAAAAGATTCTTTGCAAGGTCGATGAAGAAAACTTGCGGAATCCATTTGAATGTTCTGCTTACGCTGGCTGTGTGTGCGGTTCTTATAGAGAACAAGAAATTATGACAAAAGAAACATTTGAGAATTACTGTGATCTTGACTTTGAGGGATATAAACTCAAAGGGATTCAGAATTATGATGAATATCTTTCAAAGCACTATGGAGATTATATGAAGCTCCCACCAAAAGAAAAGCAAGAAACACACCATACATATAAGGCTTTCAGAAGATAAGGGAGTACGGCAAGGACACGATTATGAATATAGCGATTATTTTCGCTGGGGGTACAGGTCAGCGAATGAATACGAAAACAAAGCCCAAACAATTTCTGGAACTTCACGGGAAACCAATCATAATCTACACTTTGGAAGATTTTGAACAGCACGAACTGATTGATGCAATCATCGTGGTATGTGTAGAAGGATGGATCGACTATTGTCATAGTATGATTGATAAGTTCCATATCAGCAAGGTGAAGGCTGTCATCCCTGGGGGTGAGACAGGCTTGCTTTCAAGGTATGAAGGTGTTAAGAAGGCGGCAGAAATGTATCCGGAGAATACAGTGTGCCTTATGCACGACGGTGTAAGGCCGCTTATTGACCATGAGACAATTACCAAAAATATAGAGTCGGTTGAAAAATATGGGTCTGCTGTAACCGTAGCGCCCGCTGTTGAAACCATCGCTGTGCGTGGATCTGATAATAAGGTAGGCGAAATAATTGACAGAAGTAAGTGCCAGATGGCGAAAGCGCCGCAGTCATTCAGGCTTGGCGTACTGCTTAGAGCGCATCAGGTTGCAATTAATTCTGGGATGAAGGACTGTATTGATACCGCCTATTTAATGCAGTTGAGCGGACATGACGTCTATACGGTAGAGGGGTCGGCTGAAAATATTAAGATTACAACAGCGACGGACTTCTATACATTTCGGGCGCTGATGGATATAAGAGAAAATTCGCAGATATTCGGAGTATGATGATGAAAAAGGTTCAGATTGAGGATTGTCAAAATATTGGCAATTTAGACTTCATAGATTGGGAGCAGTTTCGGGATTCGACAATTCTTATCACGGGAGCGACTGGACTTATCGGTTCCAATCTTGTGAACGCGATTGCGTATAACAGCCGGCAGAAAGGGTTAGATATGAAACTAATTTTGCCGGTCAGAAATATAGATGCCGCAGATATGCTTTTCGGTTGGACCAAAGCCGAGATTATTCCATATATCCTTGGAACAGAGCTAAAGATTGAGAAAGAAGCTGAGTATATTGTTCACTTGGCAAGTCCTACAAGCTCGAAGTTTTTTTCTGAAAAGCCTGTAGACACTATGGTCACAAATATGGAAGGGATAAAAGCATTATTGGAGTGGGCCGTAAAGCATCCGGTAAAGAAGTTCATAAATCTTTCCACTATGGAGGTCTATGGATTTCCGAAAAAAGGACATAAAGTAAAAGAGAATGAGCTTGGTTCATTTGATCCGATGAATTCCCGCAATAGTTATCCAATTGCTAAGCTTGCCTGCGAGGCGCTATGTAATAGTTATCATAGTCAGTTTGGTGTGCCTGCAGTGACGCTTAGAGCAACACAGACATTTGGACCCGGTGTGAAATATGACGATGGAAGAGTGTTTGCTCAGTTTATGCGATGTGCAATTGAAAAGAAAGAAATCGTTTTAAAATCAGATGGTCTGACAGAAAGATCGTACTTATATACTGCGGATGCCGTATCTGCAATTCTAGTTTCAATGATAAAAGCTAAGGCTGGAGAGTCCTATACAGTCGCCAATCCTGATACCTATTGTTCTATCAAGGAAATGGCGCAAATGATGGGCGAAAAGGTAGTCTTTGATATTGCTAAAGACATTACGACGCTTGGGTATGCGGAAACCTTATTCATGGATTTAGATGTTAGAAAAATGGAAGGACTTGGATGGAGCCCAAAGGTGGATTTACAGAAGATGTTCAAGAGGATGATTAGAGGAATTGGGGAAGATGAATAAAGCAGCGGTTCTGATGAGTACTTATAATGGAGAAAAATACCTGAGAGAACAAATAGATAGTATTTTTGCTCAAGAAGAGGTGGAAATTCATTTATACATTCGTGATGATGGTTCCAAAGATTCGAGCTTAGAGATTATTCATCGTTATTTATCCGAACATTTCAATATTACTTTGATAAACGGCTCTAATATAGGCGTTGGAAATAGTTTTATGACGATTCTAAAGAGTGCGGGCAGCACATGTGATTTTTATTGCTTCGCGGATCAGGATGATATTTGGATGCCCAATAAGCTAAGAATGGCGATAAAACAATTATCTGCAAGTAATATTCCCCAATGTTATTGCTCGAATCAGGCGTTAGTAGATAAAGACGGGAACCCCTTGGGCATTCGGCACAAGAATCCGGTTCATACAAATTATATGCAAGTTCTATGCAATAACTGCATGACAGGCTGCACTATGGTATGGAATCGAAGGTTACAGGAAATTTTAATAGAAGAGAAACGTTTCCCCTCCCATGATTTGTTAAAAAAACGGATACATGACGTATGGGTAGCAATGGTGGCGGCAACCGTAGGAGAAGTCTGTTATGATAATCATGCATATATTTATTATCGGCAGCACGAGGACAATGTTGTTGGAGTAAAAGATGCTATCGCCGTAAAAGAGTGGGTCAGGAAAATGAATCATGCGGAATTACGTAATGGAAGAAGTGTACTGGCTTATGAGATTGTTACAAAATTTAGAGATCTTATTGGAAGTAAAAAAATTTTGAACCGATTAGAAGCATATGCGAATTATCGAAATAGCATTTCAAAAAAAGTAAATCTATTGCATGATATGGAGATTTGTGAATACTCAGGCGAGTCTCACTTTATGCTGAGAATTAAGATATTACTGAATTTATTTTAAACTTTGATTAATCTGGAGCAATAGGATGATATATGTAATATTGGTTGTATTTATTTTGGCATTTGCCTGCTATTTTTCAATAACCAGGAGTTTTATCTCACCTTTTTCATTATTGCTGATTGCATTTATAATGTCATTATCAATCATTGTATCCAATATGGAAAATTGGCAGGTGGAAATGAATCCCCGTTTCCCGATTTATATTTTTACAGCCATAACGGCGTTCGCAATAGGCTGTATGATGGCAAATGTCATATCTGACCGCAGTGTCATACATAGTGGAAGCAGAGGTGTTTTAAAAACAAATGGTGGTGAAAGATTAGGATACTCAAAATTCATATTTTTTCTAGCGCCTGCTGTTTGTACGGTTTTATTTGTTTTTATGTCTATTGATCTGGGGCATTCTGGCGGAAGTGGCAATACAATCTTTAGATCCATATACGAGGCGTCTTACGAAAACAGTTCAAATTTTTTGCTGCATCAATTACGTGAAATCGTTGTTGCTATAGCAGAAATAAGTATCATGAAAATATTTGTATATAAATATGAAAATAAAATCAGAATACCCAAAGGATTATTGATACCAAGTATATGTTTTGCAGTCTGTACCCTGTTTTCTACTGACAGAAATATTTTTTTAAGATTCATAATATTTGCGCTTTGTATATGGATTTTTTTTAAGATGTCTTCTGGTGAGAGAAGTGTGCAATCTACCAATAGACAAATATTGAAAAGGACTGTTTTAATTTTAGTTATCGCTGTAGGGCTGTTCTATCTTCTTGGGAAAACTAAAAGCTATACATCGAACCTTGAACGTACGATTGGTATCTATGGCGGTTCGGGATTATATAATTTCAACCTATGTTTAGAACAACTGGAAAATGCAGACTTGCAGTATGGGAAAGAAACTTTTTCACAATTAATCCGTACGCTGCAGGTGTTCGGCATTGACTTATGGGATGAATTATCTAACAGGGCCGGATTGGGCATGGTGGTTTTCAGATCCCCCAACGGCTATGTTTACGCATCAAATGTATATTCGGCATTGACGCCATATGTAATAGATTTTGGGTTGATTGGGAACATAATTTTTCCGTTGGTTCTTGGATTTTTTTTTAGAAAAATATATATTTCTGCATTGAGAAAAGGGTCTCTATATTCATGGGGAATATATGCAATGCTCGTTTATGCAATTGTGTATTTCCCTATAGCCGAACAGTTCTTTATGAGATTTCATCTTGGATTAGTATATGAAATAGGATGGTTTTCAATCATCTATTTCTTAGTGTTCGGTGGCAAAAAGGTTAAGGTAAAAATAGGATGAATCTGGCATTATCGGTAATAATTCCTGTTTACAATTCGAGTGAATACATTCAGGAATGTATAACGTCAATATTGGATACAGGATTGAAAAGTATGGAAATTATCCTGATTGATGATGGCTCAAAGGATCATTCGTATGATATTTGCAGAGCATTGTCCAAGCAGGATAAACGTATCTCGGTTTACAAAAAGAAAAACGGCGGCAGCGCTTCCGCTCGGAATCTTGGTATGGTTATGGCAAAAGGAACGTATATAAGTTTTGTAGATAGTGATGATACGGTTGAGGCGGTACAATATGCAAAGGCGTTTGAAGAGGTAATTACGGCTGAGTATGATTTAGGATGTATGAATATTATATTGGGCAAGAACATTGTATCGTCCAAGCCGAGAGATGATAATATATGGAGACAATTTATAGACGAACCAGTATATATGCATAGTTTGTGCAACAAATTTTTTAAACATACTTTGATAGAGGAACTAAAACTTGATGAGGATTTGGTTGTATGTGAAGATATGCTTTTTTGCGCAAAAGCTTTTATCAAAGCAAAAAATATAGGGTATATGAACCGAAATGGTTACAGATACCGCATGGTCGAGAGTTCTGTCACACATTCCACTGACAATGTTAAAAAATCGGTTGACGATAGGAAAGCCGCAAAACGAATAGCTGAATATTATTGTAAGTCCGGAACAGATAACGAATTCAAACGGTTCATTTGCTTTAGAAATCAAATCGCCGCTCTTAGATATTTAACGGAGGTGGATGTGTTCAGTCCAAATGAGTACCGAAAATGTGTACTCAACAACAAATCATATGGTGACTTAAAAAATTTAAGACATCGAATGTTGTGTTGGTGCGCGAATAACAAAATGGATTGGGTTCCGGTACTACATATGATGTTGAAGAAGAGAAAGAATAAGTTGAAAATTGGCAGTAAAGGGGGATTATGATGAAGATTTATGCTTATTATCTGCCCCAATATCACGAAATTCCGGAAAACGATGAATGGTGGGGAAAAGGATTTACGGAATGGAGAAATGTAAAGGCTGCAATTCCCCTATATAAAGGTCACCACCAGCCTCGCATCCCATATCATGAGAATTATTACAATTTGTTAGACAAGAATACTGTTGAATGGCAGACTTCATTAATGAAGAAATATCATGTAGACGGTCTGGTCTACTATCATTATTATTTTAGAGGAAAACTTTTACTGGATAAACCAGCAGAAAACCTCTTGAAATGGAAAGATATAGACCAAAAGTTTTTCTTTTGTTGGGCGAATCATCCATGGATTCGCTCCTGGGAAGGTAAAAAAGAAACGATTATGCCGCTGGACTACGGCAAAGAGGAAGATTGGGAGAAACATTTTAGGTATCTCTTGCAATTCTTCAAAGATATCAGATATGAGAAGAAAGATAATAAGCCGCTTTTCTGTATATTTAAGAGTGAATTTACTGAAAAAAACAGGATGTTTACATATTTTAATAAGCGATGTAAAGAAGAAGGATTTGATGGCATTTATTTGATAGAAACATTTTCTGGTGAAATATCATTAGATTCTTTTCTTCAAAACTTATGGCCGGAAACCAACAAAGTTGTTTTCAGGGAGCCGGCAATTCAGACGTTTGCTTGGAAAAATTACAATCATTCTTATTACGCGCGCGGCAAGCGAAAATTATTAAATATCCTGAGGAATCATAATATATACAGAAAACCAGCTATCTATGATGGAAACAAACTGATGAAACAAAAAATAAATTGTTACAAAAAAAATGAACTGGAAATTCCATGCGTTTGGTTTGAATGGGATAATACCCCAAGACATAAGCAAAGGGGATATGTTATTACACCGTATGATAAAGGATTGTTCCGTATTTTTATGGATTGTATATCAGAAAAGGAATATCTGTTTATTAATGCATGGAATGAGTGGGCAGAGGGCATGATGCTTGAGCCTACGAAAAAAGATGGATGCAAGTATTTAGAATGGATAAGAGAATGGAGAAATGGGAATGAAAATAGGTCTGTTGGGATTTGAACTAGAATCTCCTAATAAAGGGTGTGAAGCCCTTTCTTACGCATTTATAGATTTCTTACAGGCAAATAGAAAAGAGGGGAATTTGACGATATATGTATTAGATTCAGAATGCTGTGGCGAATTCCCCAAGTATTTTCCAGATATTGATTTTATCCCTGTACCTCTAAGGATTAAGGAGCCTAGACTTAGATGGATTAGAGCGATTGCAAAATGTGACTTTGTATTTGATATTACCATGGGAGATAGTTTCTCTGATATTTACTCAAAAGAATATTGCATGGGTTTGATAAAACGTAAATGGGCAGCAGAGCTGCTCAATCGGAGATACATATTGATGCCGCAGACATATGGTCCTTTCGTTGATGATGTAATCAGAAAAAGAGCGATTCAAATCATTACGAAAGCATATAAAGTGTTTTCCAGAGATAAAGTATCTATAGAATATTTGAGAAAATTAGGAGTGAAGAAAGACATTACGGAATGTATTGATCTTGCATTTATGCTTCCATATGATAAAACTAGATATACGGTGGATAGAGCCAGGAAAAATCTTGGAATTAATATATCTGGTTTGTTGTGGAAAGGCGGATTTAACAGTGATGACCAATTTGGCTTAACTATTAATTACAGGAAGTACATACGCACAATTATAGAGACATATGTGGATTGTACAGAATGGAATGTTCACTTAATTCCCCATGTTATAGATTTGAACCCTGAAGCACATGATGACGATTACTTAACTTTGAAGGCTTTGCACGCTGAATTCCCTAAAACACTGTTATCACCAATTTTTACAAATCCAATTGATGCTAAAAGTTATATCGCAAATATGGATTGCTTTATTGGAGCTAGAATGCATTCGGCTATCGCGGCCTTTTCATCAGGCGTAGCCGCAATACCAGTAACGTATAGCCGTAAATTTGAGGGATTATTTAATACATTAAATTATCCTTACTTAATTCATGGAAAAGAATATGACACTGACCTTGCAATTAAGAAGACCGTCGAATATGTAAATAATTACCAACTGCTTTATGGGAAAATTCAAGAAACAGAATTTCTCATCGAAGAAAAGGTGAAACAACTGAAAAAAAGATTGAAATATATTATAGATGGAGTATAGAAAATAAAGATGGGATTTATTAGTAAAATTAAAAGATTCAAATCGGCAATAAGGTTTGGAGGTTATAACGAGATTAAGATATCGAAGATTGACTATGCTCATTGTCTGGACGGAAAGAATATATTAATTACTGGCGCTTCTGGCGGGATAGGATATGAAATTGCTAAAAAGTGCTGTTCTTGCGGAGCAAGTGTAATTATTACAGGTAGAAATGAAGAAAAGTTGAAAAAGGCTAAGGAGACGATTGGAACGTCTATAGACTATTTACAATGGGATATAACCGATATAGACTCTTTAAAAAATAAGCTTGAAATAGTTTTGCTTATGTTTGATGGGAAGATCGATTGTTTGGTTAATAACGCAGGATTACAGCCGCATGAATTTTTCCCCAATGTGAGTGAAAAAGAGTGGAATGTAATATATGATACAAATAGTAAAGGTCTTTTTTTCTTGACTCAGGAGCTTTGCAGACATTGGAGCGGACAAAAAGCAAATATTTATACCCGAGGGCATAGCGTAATGCATGCCCCTTGCGGGGCGGATGGACTCCGTCCGTTAAAGTATAGGAAGGTAATAAACATAGATTCTCAGGGGGGATTCGTTGGAGCGGCGTACCCATACAGAATGGTCAAATGGGACATAAGAGGTTTGACGAGAGGCTTGGGTTTAAAATTAGCAAAAGATGGGGTACTGGTAAATGCAATAGCGCCAGGAATTGTTAAGACTGGAATGCAGCCGTTTTCTTTAGAACAAGGAAATAATACTTATTGCGCTCAGAATCCTTTGAATAGAATATGCCTTCCCGAAGAAGTTGCGGAAATGGCTGTGTTTATGATAAGTGATGCATGTAATTTTTTGGTAGGACAAACCATACTGATGGATGGAGGATACTCACTAAAGTGAGCATAATGTAATGAATAATATTAAAAACATTGAACTGATTGTACATTCTCTCAAGGTACATAACATTGATCAAATTGTAATTAGTCCGGGTGGAACGAATCAAGTTTTTGCAAAAGCGGTACAAGACGATTCTTTTTTTACCTGCTATTCAGTTGTTGATGAAAGAAGTGCGATTTATTTTGCAATTGGGTTATATCTTCAACTGAGGAAACCAATCGTGGCATCTTGCACAAGTGCGCAGGCTACACGGAATTATATTCCTGGTCTTACAGAAGGGTTTTATAAAAAGATTCCGATTCTTGCAATTACTATGTCTAAACATCCCAGATTCCTATTTCAGGAATATATGCAGGCGCCGAATCAGGCGTCGCTTCCGAATGACTGTGTCAAACACTCATACATACTTCCTTGTATTGCGGATGAAAACGATATTCTTTATTCGTCACGGCAGATCGATGAATCAATCCTCGAGCTGACGCATAACGGCAACGGTCCTGTGCAGCTTTGCGTTCCGTGGCTTGACTTCCCATTGAAATCAACAGAGCCTGACATAAAGACAATTAGGAGAATCGGAATAAATGAAATAGGAAAGCTTGATATTGAAAAGAAAAGAATATTAGTTTGTATTGGAGAACATTTGCCATTTTGTAACGAATTTGTCTCAGAGTTGGAGAAATTTTGTGAAAGAAACGACGTTGTGGTTTATACGAACCATCTATCGAACTACCATGGGAAATATACGATTCAAGGGAATTTACCATTACTGGTAATAGATTTTAAAGTATTTATGGAAAATCTAAAACCGGACATATTAATTACGATTGGCGGACAAACAGGGGATTATCCTTTTTATAATCTTTTCTCAAGAAATGATATTCAAGGAGTTGAACACTGGAGAGTGTCCATAGACGGTGATATAGTTGATACCTATGATAAGTTGACTCTGGTTATTCAGGCTGATGAGCAGGAATTTTTTGAAAAGCTCAATGCGTTAGAAGTGAAAGAGCCGCCAGCACATAACTTTTACAAAAGATGGTCTGAATATTTTTGTTCAATTAAAACAGATATCAATGTACCATTTTCTGCTGTTTCAATTGCACAGACACTTTCAAAAAAAATACCAAAGAATTCTATACTGCAATTTTCTATTCTAAATAGCCTGAGAATATGGAATATGTTTCATATAGATCCTTCAATAGAATGCTATTCTAATGTCGGAGCTTTTGGAATTGATGGAGGCATGTCAACACTTATTGGACAAAGTGTGGTTACTGACAAAATGTCTTTTTTGATTATTGGAGATTTAGCTTTCTTATATGATTTAAATTCTATTAGTATACGTCATATAAAGAACAATTTAAAAATATTGGTCGTAAATAACGCCGGAGGAGTTGAGTTCAAGCTCTGGGGTGGAAACTTAAAAAGTATTGACAGATACATTGCTGCTTCAGGGCATTTTAAAAATGCAGAGGGATGGGCAAAAACATGTGGATTTAAATATATTACAGCAAAGACAAAAAAGGAATTTGAAGAAAGAACAGATGCGTTTATTATGGAATCTTCTTATCCTGTTCTGCTAGAAGCATTTGTTTCAGATACAGATGAAAGTGAAGCATATTCCAATATGATTACAGGCAATAAGTCCCTGACAATTAAGGATAAGGCAAAATTTGCAATTAAACGGATGATAAGATAGGGCAAAGTATGAATGAAAAGAAAAAAACATTGACAAATCTGACGGTTGGTGTTGTTACCCAGCTCATCGTTATAGCGTTGGGTCTCATTGTTCCAAGAATTGTTTTAGTCAATTATGGATCGGATACAAATGGTTTAATCAACACGATTGGGCAGATTTTTACATATATGGCGCTTCTTGAAGCTGGAATTTCGGTATCAGCAAGAAATGCTTTTTATAAACCAATCAAGGAAAAAGATAGAGACGATATTTCGTTTGTGGCTTCGCTTGCAAGAAAATATTACAAAAGAGTATCGTTTGTGTATTTGTTGACGGTTATTTTGCTTTCGTTTTTACTTCCTTTCATATTGAAAACTTCTGTTCCCTATTGGACTATCTGTATCTATACTCTCTTTGAAGGGCTGACATCTGTAGTTACGTTCTATTTTATAAATACTTGGATCACATTTCTTAGAGCTAAAGGATGTTCCTATATTATTAATATTTTTTCACTTATAAGCCGGATTCTCTGTTATGGTGTTAAGATGGCGCTTTCTTTGCGCTCTGTGAATATCGCATTTATTCAGTTTGGGTACTTCGTAGTTTCGCTCATCCAACTTGTACTCTACTATTTATATATGAAAAATAAATTTGGGTGGATAAACTATAATGTTGACACTGGAGATGCAATATTACCTGATAAAAATGCGAATTTGATTTCTGAGATTGCATGGGTCGTGTTTTCTTCGACGGATATGATTGTTCTTTCGATTTTTGTTTCGACATCAGCATCAAGTGTGTATTCCATATACAATATGGTGTTTGTCGCTTTGCAGGGTCTTTTAAACTCTGTGTACTCATCTATTAATTACCATCTTGGTTTGGAGTATAATAGTGGTAATATTGACAGATATATTAAATTACATGATTCATTTATGAGCGTATTTGTAGGAAGCATATCAATCTTAATGTCAGTATGTTACTTTTTAATTATACCTTTTGTGAATTTATACACAAGCGGCGTGAATGACACGAATTATATTTATGATTTTTTGCCCCTTTTGTTCTGCCTGGTTCAAATTCTTTCTTGGAGCAGATATGTAACGGGAAACTTGATAGGCATATCATTCAGGCAAAAACCTGCAGTTAAAGTTAATATAGCAGAAGCAATGATTAATTTATTATTATCATTGATTTTGGTCTGGAAAATGGGAATAGAGGGTGTTTTGTCAGCAACGGTAGTTGCGCTTCCTTTAAAAGTGATCTACTGCACATACATTTCTGATATTGTAATACTAAAAAGAAAACCTATGAAAACAGTTTCTATACTTGGAATTAATTATTTCTTGTTTTTCGTTTACGTATTGCTTTATAGATTTATCAACATTAAAATTAGCAATTATTTTCAGTTTTTCGTAAGTGGGCTATTTATTACTTTATTTGTTGGAATAAGTTTCATCTTAGCTAATCTCCTTGTCAATCAAGACGCTATTGAAATGATTAAATCGATAAAGCATAGATAATTTCCAAACCTGTGAAACAAGAAATTGAATTTGCCAGTCCCTCTCCTGTAGGGAGAGGGGATTCTTATAATATCAGGTGGCGGTTCAATTTTCTGTCAAATAAAACAAAGTTTTCTCCCGCCGTACCTGAATTAGAGCAATTTACACCGAAAACTTCTTGAAAATATTCCTTGTACGGACAGCAATCACCAACGAAACAGCGCCTGAAAATAAAATCACAGCATATTCAAACCCTTTACAAATCTCAAACAGGACGCCATACAACGCATTGCCTAAGGGCTGCGCACACATCGAAACGGTAAATATAACCGCAATCACCTTCCCAATCAAATTCTGCGGAGTTTCCGCCTGTATAAACGACATCATTTGCACGGTAAGAACCGTTGAAAATACCATAATTGTAAAACAACATACAGTTATAACGATGTAGTTAATCATTCCAGATGAAAACAATATCAATGACGCCGCAATCGGAAACACGCTCGCCGCACAGGAAATCACCAGATTCCCCGCTTTACGGACTTCCAGCCTGTTTGCAAAAATACCTGCGCCGATACCGCCGGAAAGTCCTCCTGCCGCCAACGCCCCTTCTGCAAAACCATAAAGCCTGTTCGCCTGCGCGGCTTCTAAATCGAATACTTCCGTTACCAGATATGGCAGTGCGACCGTAATCATGGAGGCTAAGAATAAATTAATCCCGCAGATTACAAGAAGGGTTTTTCCGATTACCGGTTTCTCTATCCGGATAAACCGGATACTTTCCGCAAAATCATTTTTTGCCGTCTTCAAAATACCGCCCTTCAAAGACTGTTTCCGGAACGGTATTTGAATGAAAATCTCCATGACCGCCGATATAAAAAAACATACCATGCAAACCCACAATACAGGCTTTAAACCATATGTACTGTATAAAATACCTCCAAGCACAGGCCCGATTAGCGAAGCAAAAGAACTTATGGTATTGATAACAGAATTAGCCGCTATAAAATGTTCTTGGCTGGTAAGCGCAGGAATACTTGCCTGTACGGACGGCTGATATGCGCCCGCAATGCCGTATAAAAGCATTAACGTAACCGTCAGAAGCAAAATGATATTTTCCCCGTCCATAAGCAGGGAAAATGTCAGGATTACCGCCGCAGTAAAGAAATCCAATATTACCATAATATTTCTCTTATTGACCCTGTCCGCGACAATTCCCCCAACCGGGGAAAGCAGAATAGCAGGAATAAAAGCGCACGCGGTAACGGTTCCGTAGAGCGCAGACGAGCCGGTCAGATTCAATAAGTATAAGGGTAACGCAAACCGGACTGCAGCGTTGCCAAAGAGTGATATAATCTGACCAACGACGACTAAGGTGAAATCTTTTGAAAATAGTTTTTGATTCATTTTCTAACCCTCCATTTTATTTGCTCTTTTGGTAAATAGCTGTCAGTTCCAGTAATCTTTCTAACATTTCATCGTCTATGATATCGAGTCCGAATCCCTGCATCATCTGGCTGAAAACCATAAACTTACGGTGGGATTCTTCCTCGGTGCTGTCGAATATCATAGGATTCATCCAGACATTAGCCGCAAGTAAAATCAGTTCGGCAAGTTGTTCCGGATAATCCGTTTCGATAGAACCGTCTGAAATTCCCTGCCTAATAATGGGCAAAATATAATCAGGCGCCACATTATCAACGGTGTCATGCAAAAGGCTGAAAAGAAGCTTAGGATTATTATGGAAATCTGGGGCTACCGTGAAAATGTCATTCTGTACGCGGCGGGAGATGGACTCTTTAAAAATTGTTTTCAGCTTTTCTTTGCCGTTTAAGTCTGGACAGTCACGGATTACGGTAAGCAGTTGGTTCGATTCAGCCGTCATCCTGTCTGTAACGGCTAATAAAATGTCTTCCTTTGACTTAAAATGATGGTAGATAGCGCCTTTGCTGAGTCCACCTAATTGATTGATGATATCCTGGATGGAAGTATGCTCGTAACCTTTTTCCATAAATAGACGGAAAGAGACAGATAATATTCGATTGACGGTTTCTTCCGGGTGCTTATTTCGTGCCATTGCTTTTACCTCTTATACATACTTTTGGTATGTTTGCATGTTAACATACCGTTGGTATGTTTGTCAAGGAGTTTGTTGATTTTGTGAAGAGGAGTTTGGGAAATATATCTCCAAATAGTGCAAAGATATCCGATTCTATGCAAACACCAATCCATAAAACAGGCTAAAATACATTCAAACAGCAAATATGGATTTTGGAGGTATACATTTTATGAAGATTTACGTCAACGCCGCCGCCCCCAAGCAGGGAAACGGCAGAAAAGAGACCCCATTTAAACACATCAACGACGCGGCAAAAGCAGCAAGACCCGGCGACGAAGTCATTGTGGCGCCGGGAATCTACCGCGAATCTGTAGACCCAATATATGCCGGAACAGAAGACGCCCGCATCACCTACCGCAGCGAAACCCCATTAGGCGCAGTCATCACAGGCGCAGAGCCGGCCACAGGATGGCTCCGCCACCAAGACAACGTCTGGGTATACCGTATCGATAACGGCGTCTTCGGAAACTACAATCCATACACCACATTCGTAGGCGGCGACTGGTATTTTGCCCCAGTGGTACGGCATACAGGAGCTGTCTATTTAAACGACCGCCAGCTCTACGAGACAGAGTCTTTAGAAGAATGCATCAAAGGCGAAGTGTATCCGCCGTCATGGGAGCCAGAGTGGTCTGTGTACAAATGGTATACCGAGCAGGACGGCAATGAAACGGTTATCTACGCAAATTTCCAGGGAAAAGACCCCAACCAGGAAAAGGTAGAAATCAACGTCAGGAGAAACTGCTTCATGCCCTCAAAGACAGGGGTAGGTTACATTACTTTCAGCGGTTTCACGGTAAATAAAGCCGCCACAACATGGGCTCCCCCAGCCGCGTATCAGGACGGCATGATTGGCCCCCATTGGTCAAAAGGCTGGATCATCGAAGACTGCGATATCAGTAACAGCAAATGCAGCGGAATTTCTCTGGGAAAATACTATGACGAGGAAAACGACCATTATTTCACAAGAAAGAAGGTAAAAAGCCCGACCCAGATGGAGCGCGACGCAGTCTGCCGCGGACAGTACCACGGCTGGACAAAGGAAACGGTAGGAAGCCACATCGTAAGGCGCTGCCATATCCACCACTGCGAGCAGACCGGTATCGTTGGACGTATGGGATGCGTGTTCAGCCTGATTGAGGATAACCACATCCACCATATCAACAATATGCAGCAGTTAGGCGGCGCAGAGATTTCAGGAATCAAGCTTCACGCTGCCATTGACGTAGTAATGCGCCGGAACCATATTCATCACTCCACCATGGGGATTTGGACAGACTGGGAAGCACAAGGGACACGTATCTCCCAGAACCTTCTCCACGATAACCACTCGCCGGAGGGAACGCCGATGGCAGAAGGGGCAATGTGCAGCCAGGATATTTTCGTGGAAGTAAGCCATGGACCGACGTTGATAGATAATAATATCATGCTTTCCCGTGCGGCAGTCCGCTTTGCGACCGAAGGCGTTGCGTGCGTACATAACCTGATGCTGGGCTCATTTACAATGGTAGGGGCAGGAACCGACCACTCCGAAGAAGTTGAGGCAGGAAGAGAGCCGCGTTACACGCCATACCATATCCAACACCGTACAGAAGTGGCAGGTTTTATGACAATCCTTCACGGAGACGACCGTATTTACAACAATATCTTCATCCAGAATTACCAGCCCATGGAGGACGCCAAAGAAGCGAAGAAATTCGGATTCGATAATCAGGTGGCAGGAACCGAGATTTTCAATGAGTATCCTACCTATGACGAATGGATTGCCAACTTCGAGATGGATAAGCCGGCAAATATGTTCAAATTAATGGAGCATCATTTCGGGCATTTGCCAGTATGGATTAACGGAAATGCATACTTTAACGGTGCGAAAGCCTTCAAGAAGGAAACGTCTAATCTGGTGGATGATAAGAATCAGGCGACGGTAGAACTGGAAGAAAGGGACGGAGAATATTTCTTAAAGACCAACGTGTATGACCTGATGGAAGGATTCAAGGCGGGTATTATTAACAGCGATATCCTTGGATATGCATTTGAGCCAGAGCAGAGGTTTGAGAATCCGGACGGGACAGAGATCATATTTACGGAAGATTATCTCGGCGGACACCGCGGTGTATCAGCGGTTCCGGGACCATTCGTATCGAAGGAGGATGCTGCGAAGAGAATCTGGTAGCCGAACAAAAGGGACGAGCAGGAAGCGATTGCTTTTTGCCCGTCTTTTTCATTCTAAAGCCATGCTTGACATGTGTTCGCAGAATTGTTATATATAATGTGTAATTTGTAAAAACAGACGAAGACAAAGAGATAGAAAGCAGCCGCAATGAAAAGACAGATTTTGTTAAGAACAATCGTAATGCTGACCCAATTGCCCATTTATTTATATGATAAATATGGGACTAAGATAGAAACATATGAGATTGTGCCAAGGAAAATCCCCACGTATGAATATACGCTTATTCAGGAAACCCTCCAAAAACTTTCTGCCAAAGACTTTGCCGTTACGGATTACGGAGAGGGACTTCCGGTTAAGATGTACGGCTTAAAGGGAACGGAATACGATTACCTGCTTGGGCCGTTTGCATATGGGGCGTTGGACTCTGATAAAATTAGGAATTACATGAGGAGGAACCATATCGAGGATTTCCCAAGGGTGCAGTTAAGGGTGAGTCTTTTAGCGGCGAATCTGGTTCTGAATATCTTATCAGACGGAGAGGGACTGCCGGCAGGCGATGGCATCGATTTGTTGGAAAGCTGCCTGGAGGAGGACGAAGATATCCGGATGTATTCTCTGGTAGACGAAGAACTGAGGCAGAGCGACGCCTTCCAGTCCAACCATACGCAGGCAGATGAGAATGTCCTGTATCGGCATATCGAACAGGGGAATGTGGAATATTTGAAGAAAAATTACGACCTCCTCTACCTGCCCCATCCTGTGATACTGGGGGACATTCTTAGGAATGAGGAATACATGGCGGTAATCGGGATTTCTCTGGCGTCAAGGGCGGCAATCCGGGGAGGGCTGACGTCCAAAGAAGGGTTTCTGGTCAATGACATTTATCTAAAGCGGCTTTCAGCATGCAAAAATGTGACGCAGATTTATGATTTAGTAAAGGAAGTACATATATACTGCGCTTCACAGGTCAGGAAGAAACAGCAGTCCGGCATGACCAACCAGTATGTAGAGCGGTGCAAGAAACTGATTATATCCAGAAGGCTTGAAACGATTGATTTGGGAAATCTTGCAGAGGAGGTAGGAATCTCCAAGGAGTATCTGTCCAAATTATTCAAGCAGCATGAAGGGATTCCGGTAGTAGAATATATCCTGAATATTAAGGTGGAAGCGGCTTGTAATATGCTGCAATATTCAGACAGACAGGTGCAGGAGATTGCGGATTATCTGAGTTTCGGGAGCTTGAGCTATTTCAGCCGGATTTTTAAGAAGAAGACGGGAATGTCGCCGCAGCAGTACCGTAAGGAGATGAATTCCTGAAGACGAAAGAAAACACATTCTTCATCCAAGGACAGGAATCTCAATCTGCACAATATAATCCTCAATCCGGTCAATGACATTTTCATTTATCCCCATTTCATAAGAAAACCCATGAAGCGTCAGGCTATGCGCCCTTGCATAGCCTAGAATCGCCTGATACCGTTCGGGTATCCGCTCCCATTCTCCCTTGTGGAACGCCCGCAGGTATTTCCCGCCGGGCATAATATGAAGCCCCGCCTGGTAATCCAGAAATGGTATCTCAATAAAGAGTTTCGTATAATCGTCAAAATTCCCATTCTGCAGGCTGGAAACAGGAATCATAGACCCATAGGACGCTTCATGGAGACGCCCAAGCCGGTACTTCTCCGTCTCGGCGGTAATCAGTTCCACCTCTTCCTCAAAGGAAGTGTCCTTCTGAATATCCACCGTGACCAGACACCGCGCCTCCTTCTCAACGATACTGATTTCAGACAAGTCCATGGTCAGCAAGGTATCCATATTCCTGCAATGGGTACATAGCGTCGTCCTAAGCGCCTGTAAATGGCTCGTCTGCATATCAAGGTCGTTTATTTTTTCCTCCAAAAGACGTTTTAACCTCTGGGCAGATCGGTTTCTCATAAATTCCTGAATTTCGCTGATGGAAACATCCAGTTCCCGCAGCAGAAGTATCGTCTCCAAAACCGGGCTTTGCCGGTAATTATAACAACGGTATCCATTTTCCGGATTGACGGCGGCAGGCTTGAACAGCCCAATCTCATCATACCACATCAAAGTTTTCTTATTGAGTCCGTGCATGGCGGCAAACTGCCCGATTGTGAGAAAATTACTTTTTCTTTCCACAAGTTACCTCCGAAAATTTAGAATATCATCTTGACTGTACAGTTACTGTATGGTTTATGATACCTTACACAGCAAGAAAATACAAGGGAAATGGGGTAAAAAAATGGAAAACCAAAATGCATACGATAAACCGGTATCACTGAAAAATATCCTGAAATTCGCCGTCCCAACGATTGCCATGTCGGTATTTATGTCATTTTACACAATGGTTGACGGATTGTTCGTGTCGAACCTGATCGGCACAGACGCATTGTCAGCAATCAACCTGACTGCGCCGATCATCCAGCTTGTCACAGCAATTTCTACCATGCTTGCGACCGGAGGAAGCGCAGTTATCATGAAAAAAATGGGAGAGCATAAGAGCGAGGAGGCGAAGGAGGACTTCACGTTCCTGATTCTGGTAAATGTCTTTGTGGGGCTTGCCATGTGCGCAGTCGGATATCTAATAATGGGGCGTATTTTCGCAGGGATGAACCTGTCGGCAGACGTAGAGAGGTACTGCGTGGAATATTTAAGCCGCTACCTGATATTTACCGTTCCAATCCTCCTGATGAATAACTTCACGCTCTATATGATTGCCAGCGAAAAGGCCACTCTTTCTCTGATTTGCTCGGTATCGGGCGGCGTCCTGAACATGGCGCTTGACTATCTGTTCATCGCCAGATTCCAGATGGGCATCGGCGGCGCGGCGATTGCGACGGGTCTTGGATATTCTGTGACAGCCGTCGCGGGTATGTTCGTATTCAGCCGGAAAAAGAGCCTTCTGCATTTTAAGAAGCCGGTCTTTCGGTTCAGAGTCCTGGCAAATGCGGCGGCAAACGGATGCTCGGAGATGGCCACCGCCCTTGTCACCGGGATTATCACGATGATGTTCAACTGGACGATGCTTCGTTATGTAGGGGAAAATGGAGTCGCCGCCGTCACGATTATCATGTATGTGCTCATGTTTGCAAGCTCCCTGTATACGGGGTATTCCTACGGGGTCGCGCCAATGACCAGCTACTACTATGGAGAGCAGAACCATGAGAAGATGAAAAAACTGGTCACAACCAGCCTGAAAGTGATTGCGGGGATTTCGCTTGTGACAGTGGCGGCATCCTTTCTGCTGACAAAGCCGTTGGTGTCCATATTTGCCCGCCCGGACAACCCGGTGTACGGTCTTGCCGTGACAGGGAACCGGATATGCACCATAGCGCTTCTGTTCATAGGATTCAATATATTTGCCAGCGGGATGTTCACCGCATTGTCCAACGGAGTAGTCTCGGCAGTCCTTGCATTTTCAAGGTCTTTCGTGTTCATGTTGATTACTATGATCGTACTGCCCTTGTTTTTTGGCGTAAATGGAGTCTGGCTGGCAACGCCGGCGGCGGAGCTGATGGCGCTTGTATTGTCCGGGGCGATGCTGCTGAAATATAGGAAGAGATATGGGTATTAAGTTTTACACCAATTTTACTTTTCGTAATATAGGCTGCGATTACCTTTTTAACAATATAAATTTTAAATATAAATTTCGTTGCATTCCTGTGTGATTACTGTTATCATAGACTTTGTCTATGGCGGATCCATCCGCCATGATGTGTGAGGGTTCCTGTCCTTTTTTATGTGTACCAGATAGAAGGATAACACAAAAGGTATGGAGATGAAATAATCTGACGGAAAATACATCAGATTAAAATATCCCATACCTTATTTAATTTGGAGAAAAACTGGGGATTTTGGCTCAGATAAACCAACGAATAACATGATATCTTTTTAAACTAAAGGTGGTAAAGCATGAGACAAATATTATCATCGGCGCACGTTCACACAACTTTTTGTGATGGAAAGTCAACTGCACATGACATGGCTCAAATGGCATATAAAATGGGATTTGTTTCGCTTGGTTTCACTTCTCACGCACCTCAGATGTTTGATTCGGCGCATTGTATTGCTCCTTCAAGAGAAGGTGATTATAAAAGGGCGATACGCCTAGTACAGCAAGAATACAAAGGACGTATGGCAATATATCTTGGTATAGAGCGAGATATCTTTAGTTGCGCAGATCTAATGGATTACGATTATTTTATTGCTTCCATGCATTATTTTACGAGACCGGACGGTAGTTATAGTGGAGTGGATGCACCATCAGAGATCATGCAGAAATATGTTAATGAATGCTGTGACGGTAATGGGCTTGAAATGGCGCAACGGTATTTTTCACTGTTTCGGGACTATGTACTTGAATCAAAACCGGCAATAATAGGACATTTTGATCTTGTAAGGTATAACAATGCTGCATTGCATTTATATGACGAAGATTCTTCAGCTTATCGTATAATGGCTCTTGATGCCTTACGAGCGATGGTTGAAACAAATGCGCTGCTTGAGGTGAATACAGGAGGCGTTGCGAGAGGATATATGTCAGAGCCTTACCCGGCAGCATTCTTACTAAAAGAATGGAAAGCTTGGGGTGGGGAGGTGATTATCAATTCTGACTGTCACGATGCAAAGTTCCTTGATGCAGGTTATATTCAAGCTGAAGAGATTCTTTTATCACTTGGCTATGAACATGTGGTACGGCTTAGCCCAAATCCAGAAAAAGAAATGTGGGAACGTGTTGGACTACATTGACATCTCTGTAACTTCTCTGTAGAAATTCCTGTGATAGAGTTCGCCATACTGCATACGGTTTTTAAGCTGCTGTTTCCTTGTGCCAAGGATTTTATTTATGATGATACATATGTAGAAACAACAGATGGATTTAATCACAGCAAATGGCTCTCGTTTATGAATAACAGACTTAAAATTGCTAAGATGCTTTTGAAACCTTCTGGTGTAATTTTTCTTTCAATAGATGACAATGAAATGGCACAATTAAAATTATTATGTGAGGAAATATTTGGAGCAAATAATTTTGTGGGAGTTATTTTA
Organism: Lachnospiraceae bacterium; assembly: GCA_910574885.1. Classification (GTDB taxonomy): domain Bacteria; phylum Bacillota; class Clostridia; order Lachnospirales; family Lachnospiraceae; genus Sporofaciens. Next base: position 109,121 of record CAJTDD010000009.1, read on the forward strand.
TGGAAGAAGAAAACAAATGGTAATAATATGGGCTGGTTACCACCTGTACATGATTATATACTTTGCTTTTCAAAATCAATAGATAATATCTTTGATATGGGATTTGAAGTATCTAAAGAAGAAATTGAAAAAAATATAAGAATCCTGACAATGATCCGCGTGGACCATGGACAACAACAGATTTATCTGCGAATCATAAAGGACCTGATTTCGCAATTACCAATCCAGCAAATGGTGATGTGTTTTATCCGCCTGAAGGCAGATACTGGGTTTTTAATGAGCAAGAAGTGCTTAAACGCATAGCAGATGGCAGAATTATCTTTGGTAAGAACGGAACAGCTAGACCTGTTCAGAAGGTTTTTCTTAATAATCGTACATTGTCTAAGAGAAAAGCAGAGTCTTGGTGGGATGAACATGGATTGAATGCTGATGCAACACAAGAATTAAAAAATATTTTTGGGGTAGCAAAAGTATTTACACATCCCAAGCCTACAAAACTCATACAAGATATTTTAAAAATGTCTTGTGATAAGAAAGCAACTATTCTTGATTTTTTTGCAGGTTCAGGAACTACGGGACATGCGGTAATGAAGCTTAATGCAGAGGATTGTGGATTGCGTCGTTTTATCCTTTGTACCAATAATGAAAACAATATTTGCAAGGACGTTACATATGAGCGTCTGAAAAGGGTAATTGAAAAGGAAAAATATGTTGAAAGCCTGAAATATTACAAAATTGATTATATCCCGATTAGTGACCGCTTGTATTATGAGTATGCTGATGAATTGCTTCTGCATATCCGTGAACTGGTAGAATTGGAAAATGGAATTGATTTCATAAATAATTCAGAAGTTGCAATTATCCTAACTGAAAAAGAAGCAGACGATTATATTAATCGGCTCAACAAGGATTCAGATTGCAAAATAATTTATTTAGGACATGATATACTTCTTTCTGGTGAACAGGCTGAAAAAGTGCGAAAATTAAATATTAAGATAAATAACATTCCTGATTATTACTATAGGGAATTGGAGGGCTGAATATGAACATAGAGTTGGCAGATTTCCAATTAAAAGCAATTGCAGACTTGATGGAGGCAATGGAGTGTGACAAAGACGAGTATCTGAAAAGTTATAACAAGCAGGTATTTATTTGGCTTACTCCGGGAAAAGGAAATCTTGAGGAACAGAGCAAGGAAAAAATGGATAGATACATTCATGGAAGCCGAACAAAATTGTTATGCGACGTTATGGCAGGCGGATTTGAAGAAAATGACTGCTGCTTTATCAATTGGGAGAAACTCACCAAAAAAGGTAATAATGCGTTAAAAGACAGTGAACGGGTTAATTTTTTGGATTGCATCTTCCATGCCTTAGAAGAAGGACTGACATTTAAAATTATTGTGGATGAATCTCACCAAAATGATACCATTAAGGCAGAAGAAATTATTGATTATTTTAAAACTGAGAAGATTGTGCGATGCTCTGCAACACCAAAGAATTATAAGGATGCATATTTAATTGAAATCCCGGAAGAAGATGTCATTGCAGAAGGGCTAATAAAAAAATTGCTGCTTATTAATGAGAATTTTGAACAGAATATAAGCGTTGAAGATCAGGTTTCTTATCTCATGGATAAGGCGCTTACAAAACGCCGCAAATTGCATTCGGAATTTTTGAGAAGGAAAGTTGATGTAAATCCATTGATAGTTGTTCAGTTACCTAATAAGTCTGATGTTCTTTTGGAGAGCATCGAAACCTATCTTTCTGCACAAGGAATTACATATGAAAATAATCAATTAGCGGTATGGCTTGCAGATAAGAAACAAAACTTAGAGTCCATTTCGGAAAATAATGCGGAATCAATAGTCGTAATTATTAAGCAAGCTATTGCGACGGGATGGGATTGTCCAAGAGCACATATACTTGTCAAGCTGCGTGATAATATGAGTGAAACATTTGAGATTCAGACAATTGGAAGAATCCGCAGGATGCCGGAAGCCAAGCATTATGAAGATGATTTGCTGGACTGCTGTTATCTTTATACTTTGGACGAAAAATTTACAGAAAATGTAAAAAGGAGTTTAGGGAAAGGGGCCTTGGAAGAAAGAAACTTGACTTTGAAACGTGAATATAGTCACTTTACCCTTATTTGCCAGCAAAAGACAAATGTTCCTTTCCCAAGAGATGCAAAATTGGCGTTAAAGGTCATAAAGAAGTATTTTTCCAACCAATACAATCTGGATGGTAAAGCTATAGAAAACAGAAAAAAGTTAGAAGCACACAAATATGATTTCAACACAGATATTATAGATTATACCAAGTCAGGAGAACTGGCTACTTTGTCCAAAGAAGAATTTGATAATTTGAATGAAATAAAAATCAGGGAAAAATTAACGACACACAAACATGGAAAAGAATATCATCATTGTGTTGCTGAAATTGGAATGAAGGTAGGTCTTGATTACAATAATATGAATGCAATCATGCGCAAATTATTTTTGAAAGATTTGCGTTCGGAGTATACTCTTTTGATATTAGAAATCAGAGAGTTGTATGCATTTGTCATTAATAATAAGCACCGCTTAATTGATGATGTCCGTATTGCAATGGCATCAGAAACGGCACAGATAAAGATAGAATCGAATATGGTAACTGAAAAACCGTGGAGTTTTCCATTAAATTATATGTTTGCGTATGACGGCAGTGATAAAGATCAAATGGAACTGATCAAAAATGTATATAAAGGGTATAGGGCTTCAGCGGAAGTTCGATCAGAACCTGAAAAAATATTTGAAAAATACTGTGAATCCAATAATCATATAGAATGGTTTTACAAAAATGGAGATAAAGGCAATGAGTATTTTTCCATTGTGTATGAGGATAATGCCGGAAAACAAAAATCTTTTTATCCCGATTATATAGTCTATGATACAGAAGGAAATACATGGATTATAGAAACAAAAGGCGGTTTTTCAAAATCAGGACACAGCGAAGACATTGATAAATTTACGTCTAAGAAATTTGCGGTATTAAAAAAATATTTGGATAAAAATAATCTTCATGGGGGTATAGTGCGTCAGGATATACATTGCGCAAATTACGAATGTTTTTTCAAAAATGCTGGAGTATACTTTGAAAAAGAGCTTGAAAGACAGAAGACAAGAGTTAACTTTTGCCGAAAAGGTTGTATGGCTGGATTCGTTTGAAGACATGGGAAATGGAAATTATAATATTACTTTTAAATCAGCAAAATACAATCATGTTCGTAATGAAATTAATACAGAAACAATGGAACCTTTAGGAACAAGAAAACAGCGGCGGGATGGAGATGAAGAAAAGACGCATCTATGTATTAGATTAGCACAGGGGCAACAACGCTACTTAGCAGTGCATGAAAGTAATTATTAAGGAGTATATAAGGATAGTCTGCCAAATGATTTCCTACGGTTTGCAGAAAGAACCTCTGATATTGCGGATGACGTAGAAATCAGGATAAAACCACCAAAGAAAGGGGGAAAGTTTCCAGATAATTTAATAAAGGCATATTATGAGGCTATGCAAGGGGATGGCAGGATAAAAAGAATTAAGGCAAGTGGTTCCAAAAAGTATGGAAGTTTTGAAGCATCTACGGATTTGATAAAGATGAAAAATTTTATTTCGGTTGAACGTTTAAGCACAACCGACGAGGTTGATAGTTATGACTTTTTTAACAAAGCGCAGGAATTTATTGAAACAAATAGGAGATAAAATATGAAAACTTTATTTATATTTCTGCCAATCAGAGATTATATAAAAACGAGACGAAAACTGTGGAGGCAATATCTTATTCCATTAGCGACGGGTATCATTGTATTGATAGGCGCTTTTGCTATAGATGTTAGAGATGGCGTTGACATCGAAGCGATATTTTCAGATTTTGTCGGTATTCAAATAAGTGGAATTGCTACTTTGGTTTCTTTTTTATTAGCCATAATAACTATTTTGGTTTCTTCTGATAACGAAAATATAAGGAAATTGAAAAGTGAAAAGTCAAATGAGATACATTATAAAAAGCTTGGTGACGAACAACTCAGTTTGTTTCAAGTCTTATTGTCCAATATTTCATATTATGTTATGGTAGAAATTATTTATATGATAATATTAATCGCATATGTATTTTTAGCCCTGATTGTTCCAGCATCAGCTATAAAATGGCTCATTTCAATCAGTGTATTTTTCTTAATGCATATTTTGTTGGGCATGATGGAATGTGTTACGCAAATGTATTTGACCTTTTGGAAGGATAAGAGATAATTTGTATCTGACAATGAATGATTTTATAATGAATTGATACATACTATGGAGGAAAAGATGAAAGCCGGCATCAAAAAGCAAGAGGTAAAATTTATCGTGACTGATGAATACAGGGAATGGATTGCTTTGATTAAAGACAGGATTAGAAACAGTCAGATTAAAGCATCTATTAAAGTGAATAGAGAACTATTAGAACTTTATTGGCATATTGGCGCGGATATCGTAAATCGGCAGAAACATTCAAAATGGGGAGAAGGTCTTTTGCGGCAGATGAGTATTGATTTAAAAAAGACATTTCCTGATATGGCAGGATTTTCAGAAACGAATTTGAAAACGATGCGGCTATGGTACCGCTTTTATGCAAAAGCTGTAAATGGTCAACAAGTTGTAGACGAATTGAGGTCTGATGATATTTTCCGGCTGATAACAACAATTCCGTGGGGACATAATCAGCGTATTATTTTTAAATGTAAAGATGTGCGTGAAGCTGTTTTTTATGCACAGTATACTTTAGAAAATAATTGGAGCCGGGATGTATTGGAACATCAGATTGAAAGCGGATTATATGAGCGTAAGGGAAAAGCCATTACGAATTTTAAGGATAAACTTCCTGCCAATGCTTCTGATTTGGCTGTACAGACATTAAAAGATCCATATAGTTTCGATTTTTTAACGATGCGGGATGATTATGATGAAAAAGAATTGGAAGATGCTTTGGTAAATCAAATTACACAGTTCCTGTTGGAGTTGGGAACGGGGTTCTCCTATGTGGGACGTCAGGTTCAGTTACGGGTTGGAGAGCGTGAATTTTATATTGATTTGCTGTTTTATCACATAAAACTTCACTGTTATGTTGTCGTAGAACTTAAAACAAAGAGATTTGAACCGGAGTATGTTGGAAAATTAAATTTTTATGTTACCGCAGTAAATAAGCAATTAACAGGAGATGGCGATAATCCGGCAATAGGTTTGCTTATTTGCAAGGATAAGGATAATGTTGTGGCAGAATATTCTTTAGAAGAAGTTTCACAGCCGATTGGTATTGCAGGATACGAATTAAGCAATGCGCTCAGCAAAGAATACCAACGCAGTCTTCCTACAATAGAAACGTTGGAGTCTGAAGTTGCAAAAATGATGAATACAAAATAAATAGTCTGCAAAAGCATTGTGGAAAATGTGAGAAAGTTCCTTGTGACAAGTATAATGGTTCTGACCCCACAAAAACTCTCGAAGAAAACAACGAGGATTTAATCAAGCAGTTAGCGCAACTCCGCACAATGGAATAAGGTTCATAGTCTGTCGTTTCTTTTAAAATTAGATATTCCAGTTTGTATAAGAATTTCATAATGATTATTAGTTATGAGCGGTAAAGCTATTATAGTTTTATCGCTTTTTTATTTTAGGAGGATAATATGCAAAAAAAGAATCATATCACTGATAATACAGCACAGAAGATTAGAAAGAATATTGGAAAAGCAACTTATGATGTATCTCTTTATTTTAGTAAAACCAGTACGGAGACAACGCATGATAAGTTAAAACGTATCATAGTTAATGATTACATACATAAAAAAACAGCATCATGATTAAAAAGTCCTTGACATTTTGTTGCAGGGAAAGCAATCAAATCCCTGACTATTACGGTGTTAAGAAATGCGGCGCTGTTTATACCGGGAGTCATTCTTTTGAGTTACTTTTGGGGACTGAATGGCGTGATTGCGGCACAACCGGTTGTGGAAGCGGTTTTAACGATCATTTGTATCGTTATGTATCTCAGAGATATAAAGTTAATGAACGCTTGACCGGATGGATTTGGTTCCAGTGTGCTGACACATTTACATTTCGTCAAAGGACTTGTCTGAATTTCCATCTGCCACGTTGTCGTCAGTCAACGATGCCACCGCATCGCCTCCCTCCTCCGCCTTGCAGACTGAAAATTCATTCTGCTTCATTTGACTGAAAGTAAATGTGTCAGTACATTAGGACTTACGGGACTTTTTGTTCTTGTACATTTTCTCGTCTGCTTCTTTTAACAGCGTATGGTAATCGGCGTGTCCCTCCGTCAGACAGTAACCAAAGGAGAAACTTAAAGGAACCTCCAAATCGTCGTTCAGACGGGCGCGGCTGCTATTTTGCAGATCTTCCAGCGCTATAACAGCGCCAGACAGCGCCGTTTTTGTCTGATATTGGTATAGAAACAGGACAAATTCATCGCCTCCCAGTCTGGCGGCAATGCTGTGGCCGGGTGCAAATGTTCCGAGAAGGCTGGCAAGCTGCGTCAGATAAGCGTCGCCTTCTTTGTGGCCGTAGGTATCGTTGATTACTTTCAAATTATCAGCGTCTATCATCACAAGAGCGCTTACGCAGTATTTTTCCGGCTTATGGAAACAGGCGGCGAGAAAATTCTCCAGCCCCCGGCGGTTATACAATCCGGTCAGGCTGTCATAGTCCCGCTCCTGTTCAATCTTTAAGCGTTTTAATGTGTCCTCTGTCACATCTATGAGGACGCCGAAAATATTGCCGCTTTCGTTGAGTTCTTCAATCTTGATATAGCGTTCATTCAGCTTAAAGACATTGGTCTCATTGGCGAATGGCTGGCTGCGAAGACGGGTAAGAAACTCCTGAAATGTCCGGTAATCGCCGGATAGCTGTTCTGTCTTTTCAGGGGTAAGCCCGAGGATCTGCGGCACATACTCTGTAAAGCGTACCGGCAGCATTTGTTCGTTATACTCGTACACCCCAATGTACATGTTGGTTTTGCTGAGCACATAGGACATCTTTCGGTTATTATCCAAGAGGCTCTTTTTCATCCGGTTAATATCGCTGCTTAGCTGCGAAAATTCTGTGCTGCTCTGAATGTCGATCACTTCGTCGAGATTTCCGGCGGCGATGGCGTGGAGTTTTTGATTGATGCAATAGATGTCATCCACGACATAGCGGTTCATATATCTGGTCACAGCGCGCATAAGGACGACAGCGCTTATGACAAGACAGGAAAACAGGACGATAGTGTTCATAATAACCCACTCATAAAGCGCGCGGTCAGTAAGGACGCGTCCGATATAATTGGAATCAAAGGACTTGAACACGCAAAAAGAGTTCCGGCCATTGACGGTAGCATGAAATCCTTTTGGCTGCCCGGCAATGTCGTTGAGATTGAGTCCAATCGCCTCGATGTTTTTATGTACACAGTCTAAATCTGTAGAGCCCACAATCTCTCCGCTCCTTCGGTCAATCGCGTAATAGCTTGCCTCCGTATTCACGCGGAACAGAGAAAATATGTAGGAAAGTTCGTTTTTCTGAGTCACTTTCATGACATTGACGGGAGACATGCCAACCTGTACGATAAAGCTTTCGTCAGCGCTCCATAGGGCCGAATACTGCATCAGTTTCTCCTCAGCGGTGTTGGGCGTTATGTCCTGCACAAGTTTTAGAGACTTATCGGTCAGCATAGGTTTAAAAAACATCATCTGTTCGCCGGAATCAAAGGTATAATCAAAGTATTCCGGGTGGGTTCCGGCAAAGATACGTCCGGTCTTATCAAAAATATGGATTTCATCAACTTCCATGAATACGGCGATTCGCCTAAGCTCGTCAACGCTGTCAAGCACAGATGGTTTCGCCTGAATCAGATAAGCAATGGCCTGTGCATTGTAAAGGCAGGTCTGGCTGTATTCTTCCTTTGTTTCCGCAAGTTCGGCATTGTTCTGTTCAAGAACCTGCTCAATCTGCTGAAACGTCATGATGGCATCATTGTACGCCTGTTGATGAGTGTCATCAAGCTGAACATAAACGATAACGATTGTTAAAAAGGAAATTAGGATTAATGTGACAAGATTCATATACCGACTGATAATCTTTTTTAGTGGCTTCATCAGCGCCTCCTGTGTGGTAAGAAAATATCTGCGAAAAAAGAACAAACAAATTAAACATATGATAGCATAAGCGGGATGGATTAACAAGGTAATTCCCCTTTATATAGCGATTGTTACCAAATCTTGAAATATTTTACTGTTTACATCGTATTTCACAGAATCCCATCCGTAACCCCGAAAGCCGATGCGCTTGCCATTATTTTGATATGCAATAATGCTGATGTAATTCGTATATTTTTTGCTGAATTAGCCCTATGAGTTCCGCTGGTTCTAACACAGTGGCATTGTTCCCAAATGTCAGCAGATAATCGGCGATCCATTCTAAAGCAGCAAGGTTTATTTCCATGTCGATGATTCCGCCTCCAGTTGGAAATATTTTTAATCCCCCTGCAAGCAAAGGTTCGCTTTCACAGCGTTTCACACCTATGTCTGTCAGATTGATTTTAATGTGGCAATCCTTTTTTTCCTCGGTTTTTTCGAGATATTCCTGAATTGACCCGGGGATAGGATATTTCCCTTTTGGATAGGGATTTTCCGCCAGGATTTCTTTGATACGGTCAACCCGGAAAACTCTGATTTGATTTGCCGCAGTACAATAAGCCGGGCAATACCAAAGTCCGTTCATGGCATATAAGCCGACCGGTATAATTGTGCGCGTACTCTCAGAATGTGCCCCCGAATACCGTATTGTCGCGGCATGGCGGTTCATTACAATCAAAAACATTGATTTGAGCAGGGGAGAATCGCAATGTCTGTCCGGAATCCAGAACACGACCTTGTTTTGAATCTGTGTGATGCTGGTTTGAATATCTAATGGCAGGCAATTTAAAAATTTTTTTAAGACAGAAAGGGTTTCCTGCTCAAAAGGCAAGTCACGATAAAATTGCAAGGCCTGGCAGGCGAAGAATATGGCTTTTGCCTCGTTTTCTGAAAAAGCAATTGGCGGCAAAATGCGTTCTTTCAGGATATGATATCCGCCCGCGGCCCCGACTTCGGAGTATAGGGGAAAACCAGCCTGTTCTAATTCTTGTAAATCACGCAGTATCGTCCTTTTCGATACGGAAAATTCATGTGCTAATTCCCCTACGGTAAAATCTTTTTTTGCATTTATTGTTATCATCATTTCAATCAGCCGTTCTGCTTTTGACATTTTGAATCTCCTTCCTAAATAGTGACAGTTTTTGTCACTATTCTATGATAAACTATTTATATTCCAGATGCAATATGTCTCTAAAATGAAATTATGCGGTGCCAGATTTCACCTGTTGGACGGAGTTCGTATGCCTTAAAAGGAGTATATGAATAGACCATAATGAGAAAAATAAAATGAAAAGGAGAATAACGTATGGAAAAAATGATGTACATGATGATGATTGAGAAAAGCAAGACCTATAATAAAATGACAAAACAGGTAGTTGTGGAACATGTTGAGAACATAAGAAAGCTGGACGATGAGGGAAAGTTGGAAATCTGCGGCATCTTTAAGGGTTATCCGGGAATGGCGGGCATGTATATCCTAAAAACAGAAAGCCGTGAAGAAGCAGAAGAAATATGCAAAAAAGAGCCGTTGATAATGGGAGGGTATGCGACCTATAAGTTAGTCGGCTTACAGATTGCAGACAGGGAGAACAATTACTTGCTGTAATTGCGGGCGGTCGGACTCAGTCCGAAAATGTATAGATTAATATTGCAGGATGTGCTATACTGGACGACAGGATAAAATTTTAGAGAGAGTGATGGAATGAAGAACAGACAGGTATGTTTAACGGAGGGACCGATTTTAAGGTCATTGGTTGCACTGGCGATGCCGATAATGGCGTCGTCCTTTTTAAATACAGTCTACAGCATTACCGACATGGCGTGGATTGGATTGCTTGGCTCGAAAGCCGTTGCTGGCGTCGGTGTGGGTGGCATGTACGTATGGCTTTCCCAGGGACTTTCATCCCTTGCGCGAATGGGAGCGCAGGTCAATGTCGCCCAGTCGTTCGGGCGCGGCAGGAAGGACGAGGCGGGCGAGTACGCCCGGGCGGCGTTACAGCTCACACTGTTGTTCGGGGTATTATTTGCAATCGTAAGCGTAGGCTTCACAGACGGCCTTGTAGCCTTATTCCATCTCGGAGACAAAGAGACGATACAGTGTGCGGAAAGCTATATGCGGATAACCTGCGGGCTGGTAATATTTTCCTACATGACCGTAGTGCTGACTGGAATTTACACGGCACAGGGGGATTCTAAGACGCCCCTTCTGGCAAATATTATCGGCCTTATCGTCAACATGGCCTTAGACCCGGTACTCATCCTTGGGATTGGGCCGTTTCCCAGAATGGAAGTCGTGGGGGCGGCAATCGCGACGGTGATTGCCCAGTTCATCGTTATGCTGGTAATGATCCTGGGGGCATGGAAGGGAAAAGGTGCGGACAATGTCCTTGCCGGGATGAAACTGATAAAGCCTGTGGAAGGCAGGTTCTTTCAGGCAGTGTTCCGCATCGGAGTACCTACGGCGTTGCAGGGGACGGTATACTGCGGTATTTCCATGGTGCTGACCCGCATGGTCGCCGTCTTCGGGCCGGGTGCGGTCGCCGTACAGCGTGTGGGAGGACAAGTCGAGGCGGTATCCTGGAATACGGCGGACGGGTTTGCGGCGGCGATTAATGCGTTTACCGCTCAGAACTATGGCGCAGGCCAGATGGAGCGGGTACGCAAGGGATACAAGATTTCCTTCCGGACAATCGCTATATGGGGAAGTTTGATTACGCTGACATTTATCTTGCTGCCGAAACCAATCTCGGAAATCTTCTTCCATGAGGCAAATGTCGTGGGGATATCTATTGATTATCTGCGCATTGTGGGAATCAGCGAGGCGTTCATGTGTGTGGAATTGATGACGGTGGGCGCGTTGTCCGGGCTTGGCAGGACGAAGCTGTGCAGTATTATCAGCATTGTTTTTACCGCGGCAAGAGTGCCTCTTGCGGTGGCGTTGGCGGCGTCACCGCTGGGGCTTAACGGTATCTGGTGGGCGTTGACACTGTCGTCTGTAGTAAAAGGAGTTGTGTTCGTAGGGGCGTTTAACAAGGTGACTGTATGTAAGGATAAAATATAGTGAAATGAAAAGCCGGATGTGAACCGTATTTTTACTGTTTTACATCTGGCTTATTTACTCTTGACCAAGCATTTCTTTTTATAAAATGCCATCCCAAACCACAAGACCTTACCGTACCCGGATCGTTCCACTTTTTTTGCATACTGTCTTTTTTCAATCTGCGCCAATGCTTCTTCACATTCTGACATAAGTTTATCCTCGCCTTTTGCCGCCTTTGCTTCTATAACGGCCGCCCGCCGGTTGATACGGTCCTTAATTACGATATCCGACCGTCCCAGACCGTTCTCATAGTTAGATTCAACGATATATTCTGTCCCGGCAAACAACCCGGTGAGAAATGCATGATAGAAATTCTCTGAATAGTCATGATAGCTAATCGTATCGAACAGCAAATCCGATAATTGACGGCTTAAATCTTCCGTATCTGCATTCCAAAGGCTCTGCCACAATTTCCCATAATTACAGGAGACAGCCCTGCTGCTGAACCATTGGTTAATACTTTTCTTGAAAATCTCTTTTATCTCGGCGTTTGGAATCTTCAATGCAATCTGGCCCTTTTCAAGGTTATCCCATGAATCCATTTCTTCCGGCAGCGCCCGGGTCAGATAACCAGTCAGATAGAGCAGGCTCCATACATTGCTTTCGGAGGATTTCAGCACATCATAAGTAAGGTTTTCTGTAATCGTTTCCTTGATATAGCCGCCCGCCATAAGTATTTCCAGCTTTTCTTTGACAGTACTCGTATTGCGGGAAAGAAAACTGGAGATAATGGAGTTATCGCTGGTGTGCTCCCAGAAACTTTCCGGCTCAGTAATGTGGTTTGTCCGGACTTTATTCACATAATTCAGTACATCCCATGGGCAATAGAGCTCAAAGTTCCCAAAATGATATCCGTCATACCACTTCTTTACACGGTCGGCATGCTCCATGCAGCCTGTGTCTTTCAGGATTGCCAAAACTTCCGGCTCGGTAAAACCGAAGTATTCATTTAACCGCGTGTCAGAGATGGTATCTGATACAAAATTGTTGACGCCTGTAAATATACTTTCTTTTGCAATTCTGAGACAGCCTGTAAGAACGGCAAATTTTAGGGAAGGATTATCCTTGAATGCCTGTAGGAGTCCCTTCATGATGTCGAGCATCTGGGGATAGTAATTTTTGTCGCTTGCCTTGGCTAAAGGTACGTCGTATTCGTCTATCAGCAGGATTACAGGTTTTCCGTAATGAGCGGCTAACAGTTCTGTCATGATAAGAAGACTGTTTTTTACTGTATTTTGCGAGGCATTTTGTGAGATAAGCTCATCTATTATTTTTCTATCGTAAGTTGTAATCTTGCCGCTGTCCATCAGATAAAGATGTTTTTTGAATAATCTGGCAATCACAATTGCCAATTGTTCATAAGCGGCTTCAAATGTCAGTCCGTCAATAGATTTGAAAGATACAAAGACAGTCGGATATTGGTTCATCCAATGCCCGCAAAGAATCTGATTCTGGGATATTTCCAGACCTTCAAACCACTTCCGGCTGTTTCTCTGGATATCGAAGAATGATTCCAACATGGACATTGCCAGTGTTTTCCCGAAACGGCGCGGGCGGGTAATTAGAGTGACCTGTGTTCCATGAGTTTTTATCAACTCTTGAATCAGACCGGTTTTGTCAATATAGTAATAGTTGTTTTCTCGGATATCCTCGAATCCAGACCTGCCTATTGGCATATTGATAGATTTCATATTCGTCAGACTCCTTTTTTGGTTTCTCTGATATATGGATTTTACCATAGAAACTGTAAGTTCACAAGTCATGGGAGGGTGGCGGGAGCAGGATGAAAAGGCGGAAAAAGGCAGAAACGATGAAAAAATGCTTGAAATCCCAAAAAGAGTGTGCTAAGATAAGAGACAAATTTTTAAAAGGCTATGAAAGAGACTCTGTCCTTTGGAACTTGACAGGAATGAAGTGTCACCGACTGAGAGCGCTTCTTGAGGAATAAGGACAATAGGGAACACTCCGGAGCTGACCGGTCGAACCTAAGTAGGCCGGTACGTGGGCGCGCGTTAAGCGTGAGGAATCATATGCTAGTACACTAGGCGCTGCATGTGGTTTCTGCAGAGGGGAATCCGGTTGCCGGACAGACGTCCGGTATCATTTCTTTAGGATTCAATGCGGGTGGTACCGCGGATAGTATCAGAATATCCGTCCCGGAATACAGACATGTATTCCGGGACTTTTTACGTTGTCCTGAGATGATAAAATCCTACGATTATTGACCATGAGATTTTATCATTTACAGGATGTCTCACCCCCGGAATACATGACAGCAGCAACAGTCAGATGGGAAAAGGAGGACAATTATGGATTATTTCACAGGCGTAAGAAAGAAGGAAACATTGGAAATCAGCGAGTTACTGGGGCAGGCAAAGCCCGGGCAGAAGGTGAAGGTCAATGGAGCCGTCCACGCAATCCGCGATATGGGTACGGTAGCATTCGTAATCCTTAGGAAAAGAGAAGGGCTTCTTCAGGGAGTGTATGAAGAAGGCGCCGCAGATTTTAAGCTGAAAGATATCAGGGAGGCTTCCACGGTTGAGGTAGAAGGCATTTTAGAAGAAAATGAGAAAGCTCCGGGCGGGATAGAAATCCGGATGGAGAAAATCCGCATTTTGAGCCAGCCGTCCGATGAAATGCTGCCCCTTGCCATTGGCAAATGGAAACTGAACACTTCATTGGAGGCGAAGATGAATTACCGCTCCATCGCCCTTAGGAACATCCGGGAGCGGGCCAAGTTCCGGATTCAGGAGGGGCTTGTGCGGGCATTCCGGGATTTCCTCTACGGCGAGGGATTTACGGAAATCCACACACCCAAGATTGGCGCAAAAGGCGCCGAGGGCGGCGCGAACATCTTCAAGCTGGACTATTTCCACCGTCCCGCCGTACTGGCGCAAAGCCCCCAGTTCTATAAACAGATGATGGTGGGCGTGTTTGACCGGGTGTTCGAGACGGCTCCCGTATTTCGGGCGGAGAAGCACAACACAAAACGGCATCTGAACGAGTACACCAGCCTGGATTTTGAGATGGGCTATATTGACGGATTCGAGGATATTATGGCGATGGAGACAGGATATTTACAGTACGCCATGGAAATGCTAAAAAAAGATTACGAAAAGGAACTTAGGATTCTGGATATCACCCTGCCGGATGTGTCCCAGATTCCGGCAGTGAAGTTCCATGAGATAAAAGAGCGGGTTTCCGAAAAATACGGACATCAGATGCGCAATCCCTTTGATTTGGAGCCGGAGGAAGAGCTGCTCATTGGGCGGTATGCGAAAGAAGAATGGGACAGCGATTTCATTTTCGTGACCCACTATCCTTCCAAGAAGCGGCCGTTCTACGCGATGGACGACCCGGAGGATACGAGATATACGTTGAGTTTCGACCTTCTCTTCAAAGGAATGGAGATTACGACCGGCGGGCAGCGTATCCATGATTATCGGATGCTGAGGGAGAAGATTGCTGCAAGAGGAATGTCAGAAGAGGGGATGGAAGACTATCTCGATACGTTCAAACATGGCATGCCGCCTCATGGAGGGCTTGGGATTGGCCTGGAACGGCTGACCATGAAGCTGGTGGGGGAGGACAACGTGCGGGAGACCACGCTGTTCCCAAGGGATATGAGCAGGTTGGAGCCTTAGAAGAAGTAAAGGAGAATACTGGATATGGCAAACAAGATATCAGACGAGACAATCGAATATGTGGGAATCCTTGCAAAACTGGAATTATCCGCCGAGGAAAAGGAGAATGCCAAAGCAGATATGGAGAAAATGCTGGATTATATTGATACGCTGAATGAACTGGACACAGAGGGCGTTACCCCTATGTCCCACGTATTTCCGGTAAATAACGTGTTCCGGGAAGACACGGTAAGCCAGAAGGACGGAAGTGAGGAAACCCTTGCTAACGCGCCGTTAAGGAAAGGCTTATGCTTCAAGGTTCCCAAGACGATTGGATAGGAGGCGGATGGAAGATGGATATTACAAGTATGACGGCAGTTGAGCTGGGAAAGAAAATCAAAGCAAGAGAGTTATCCGTTACAGATGCCGTAAATGCATGCCTTGCGCAGATTGATAAGGCAGAACCGGACGTCCACAGTTTTGTGACCATTGACCGGGAAGGCGCCCTTTTAAGAGCAGAAGAAGTGCAGAAGCAGATTGATGAAGGGATGCTTGAGAGTCCTCTTGCCGGTGTCCCGGTAGCGATAAAGGATAACCTGTGTACCAAAGGAATGAAAACCACTTGCAGTTCAAAGATTCTGGAAGATTTCAAACCCACGTTTACGGCAGAGGCGGTATGCAATCTGGAAAAAGCGGGCGCGGTGATCATCGGGAAAACCAATATGGATGAATTTGCCATGGGAAGCACAACGGAGACTTCGTATTTTGGCGTCACGAGAAACCCATGGAATTTAGAATATGTCCCCGGCGGCTCTTCCGGCGGCTCTTGCGCGGCAGTGGCCGCCTGTGAAAGCCCTTATGCCCTTGGTTCGGATACCGGCGGCTCCATCCGCCAGCCCAGCTCATTCTGCGGGGTGGTTGGGCTGAAACCCACCTATGGGACGGTGTCCAGATATGGATTGATTGCCTACGGTTCATCGCTGGACCAGATTGGACCCATTGCAAAGGACGTGACGGACTGCGCGGCAATTTTGGAAGTAATTGCATCCTATGATTCCAAGGACAGCACATCCATTGACAGAAGCAGGTATGTAGGTTTTACCGCCGCCTTGGTAAATGATGTGACCGGCATGAGAATCGGGATACCTAAGGATTATTTTGGCGACGGGCTGGATAACGAGGTCAGGGAGAAGATTCTGGAGGCGGTCAAGATACTGGAAAGCAGGGGAGCGATTGTAGAAGAATTTGATTTAAGCCTTGTTAAGTACGCAATCCCGGCATATTATGTGATTGCGTCGGCGGAGGCAAGTTCTAATCTTTCCCGTTTTGACGGGGTAAAATACGGCTACCGCACAAAAGAATATGAAGGGCTTCACAATATGTATAAGAAGACCCGCAATGAAGGCTTTGGTGCGGAAGTAAAGCGCAGAATCATGCTGGGTTCTTTTGTGTTAAGTTCCGGCTACTATGACGCCTATTACCTGAAAGCATTGAAGACAAAGGCTCTTATTAAAGAGGCGTTCGACCGCGCCTTTGCAAGGTTCGACGTCATCATCGCCCCGGCAGCGCCCACGACGGCCCTAAAGCTCGGGCATAGCCTAAGCGACCCGCTCAAGATGTATCTGGGAGACATCTATACCGTTTCCGTGAACTTAGCGGGGCTGCCTGGAATCAGCGTCCCTGTAGGGCTGGATTCCAAGGGATTGCCTGTGGGGATGCAGATACTCGGAAATTGTTTCGAGGAAAATAAAATTATCCGTGCGGCGTATACGTTGGAGCAGACATTGGGTTTTGTCAGCGGTCATACGGATAGGAAGATGGAAGGAGGCGAGGCGTAATGGCAAAGATGTACGAAACCGTAATCGGACTGGAAGTCCATGTAGAGCTTGCGACAAAGACGAAAATCTTCTGCTCTTGTAGCACAGAATTTGGCGGCGCGCCCAACACCCACACCTGTCCGGTGTGTACGGGAATGCCCGGTTCACTGCCCGTATTAAATAAGAAGGTAGTGGAATACGCCATGGCCATTGGCCTTGCCACCAACTGCGACATTACACGGGTCTGTAAATTCGACCGTAAGAACTACTTTTATCCGGACAATCCCCAGAACTACCAGATTTCACAGCTCTACCTTCCCATTGCGTCAAAGGGCTACGTAGAAATCGAGGTGGGCGGCAGGAAGAAAAAAGTCCGTATTCACGAGATGCATATGGAGGAAGACGCCGGGAAGCTGATTCATGACGAGTGGGACGATACGTCTCTGGTGGATTACAACCGAAGCGGAGTCCCCCTTGTGGAAATCGTTTCCGAGCCAGATATGCGCTCGGCAGAGGAGGTCATCGCCTATCTGGAAAAACTGCGTATGATTATCCAATATCTGGGCGCTTCGGACTGTAAGCTTCAGGAAGGCTCCATGCGGGCCGACGTTAACTTGTCTGTGAGGGAGGCAGGTACGGAAGAGTTCGGCACCAGGACGGAAATGAAGAACCTGAACTCTTTTAAGGCAATCGCCCGGGCAATCGAGGGAGAGCGGGAACGCCAGATTGAATTATTGGAGGAAGGGAAAGCCGTCGTCCAGGAAACCAGAAGATGGGACGACAACAAGGAATCCTCCTATGCCATGCGCTCCAAGGAAGACGCGCAGGATTACCGTTATTTCCCGGAGCCGGATCTTGTGCCGATTGTCATCAGCGACGAGTGGATAGAACAGATACGAAAAAAACAGCCGGAGCTTAGGACGGAGAAGCTAAAGCGATATCAGAAAGAATTTGATATCCCCCAGTATGACGCGGAAATCATCACGGCATCTAAGCACATGGCAGACATTTTCGAGGCAGCCACGAGA
The DNA here is from genome assembly GCA_910574885.1 of Lachnospiraceae bacterium. Classification (GTDB taxonomy): domain Bacteria; phylum Bacillota; class Clostridia; order Lachnospirales; family Lachnospiraceae; genus Sporofaciens. The sequence continues at coordinate 126,898 of CAJTDD010000009.1, forward strand.
ATCTGCGGCAAGCCGAAAAAGGTGTCCAACTGGCTGATGGTGGAGACGCTGCGCCTATTGAAAGACCATAATATGGAGCCGGAAGATATTACGTTTTCACCGGAAAATCTGGCGAAGCTGGTGGAGCTTACGGAAAGCAAGGCAATCAACAGTTCTGTGGCAAAGGAAGTGTTTGAGAAAATATTTTCAGAGGACGTTGATCCGGAAGTTTATGTGGAAGAGCATGGGCTCAAAATGGTAAATGACGAAGGCGCGCTTGAAGAAGTATTGAAAAAAGTAATTGCGGACAATCCGCAGGCGGCAGAAGATTACCGGGGAGGCAAGGAAAAGGCTCTGGGCGCGTTGGTGGGGCAGACCATGAAGGCTATGAAAGGAAAGGCAGACCCCGGACTTGTGAACCGGAAGCTAAGGGAGATGATTAATGAATGATGAAGAGATGCGGGAAAAATGTCCCCGGAATGAGGAAGAAAAGAAAATACTGAAAATGCTGGGAGAGGGATGTACGATAGAGGAGTGCCGTAAGAACACGGTTCTGACCAGTGAGGAAATGAAAGAATTTCTGGAGTATGCCCGTAAGTGGGAATGTGAGCATCTGTGCGTACCAGTGAGGAAATGAAAGAATGTGGAATGATGACGGGGAAATGTGTGGAATATGCCCGACAAGCATAGGGTGAAGGGACAGAGATTTGTCAGATTTAGGGATGTCATTTGCCGGCGGATGTGATATGATATGAATGGACATATAAGGAAAATAAATAACCTGTATAGAAAAATGGTATGGCAGGCTATTTATGAAGCTGAGAAGAAGGAGATTTTATATGGGAGGATTTTTTGGTGTAGCATCAAAGAAGGATTGCGTATTAGAACTTTTTTATGGTGTGGATTATCATTCACACCTTGGCACACGGCGGGGCGGGATGGCTACTTATGGAGAGGACGGCTTCAACCGGGCAATCCATAACATTGAAAACTCACCGTTCCGGACGAAATTCGACCGTGACGTAGGCGAGATGAAGGGATATCTGGGGATTGGATGTATCTCGGATTTTGAGCCGCAGCCGCTTTTAATCTGTTCAAAGCTGGGCAGTTTTGCAATCACGACGGTTGGCAAGGTGAACAATTATGATGAACTGCTGAACCAACTATATGAAAGTACACATTCACATTTTCAGGAGATGACCAACGGGCAGATTAATGTGACGGAGCTGATTGCTGCGTTAATCTGTGAGAAGGACTCTATCCTGGAGGGAATCAAGTATGTTCAGGATGTTGTGGACGGTTCCATGACGTTGCTTTTGATGACCAAGGAAGGTATTTATGCGGCGAGGGACAAGTACGGAAGGACGCCTCTTGTAATAGGAAAGAAGGAGGATGCGTACTGCGTGTCCTTCGAGAGCCATGCGTATATCAATCTGGGATATACCGATTACAGGGAATTAGGCCCGTCGGAGGTGGCGTTTATCACGCCGGAGGGCGTAAAGACCCTTAGGGAGCCAAGCAAGGAGATGCGGATCTGCTCATTTTTGTGGGTTTACTATGGATACCCCACTTCTTCCTATGAGGGGGTCAACGTAGAAGAGATGCGCTACAAATGCGGAAGTATGCTTGCGAAGCGGGACGGGGACAGCGTCCATCCGGACGTGGTGGCAGGCGTACCGGATTCCGGGATTGCCCATGCGATTGGCTACGCCAATGAATCCGGGATTCCATATGCAAGACCATTTATCAAATACACACCCACCTGGCCCCGGTCGTTCATGCCTACCAGCCAGAGCCAGCGGAACTTGATTGCCCGCATGAAGCTGATTCCGGTTCAGGCATTGATTGAGAATAAGAAGCTTCTGTTGATTGACGACTCTATTGTGAGGGGGACGCAGCTTAGGGAGACGACAGAATTTCTGTATAACAGCGGGGCGAAGGAGGTACATGTCCGTCCGGCGTGCCCGCCGCTGCTCTATGGGTGTAAGTATCTGAACTTTTCACGTTCCAAATCAGAGATGGAACTGATTACAAGACAGATGATTCGGAAGCGTGAGGGGGACGAATGCCCGCAGGAGGTCCTGGATGAGTACGCCAATCCATGTTCCTGCAAGTATGCGCAGTTAATTGAGGATATCAGAAAACAGCAGAATTTCACTTCGCTTAGGTTCCACAGACTGGACGACTTGTTAGAGTCCATCGGGATCGAGCCTTGCAAGGTGTGTACGTATTGCTTTAACGGCAAAGAATAGGAGGATACTATGGGAAATAATACCAGACCGGACAGTATGGAGCGGATTACGACGAAGGAGCTTGCAGATGCATTTATTGCAGAGCAGGTGGCAGAGATTCAGGCACAGGTAGGCGGACGTAAGGTGCTGCTGGCGCTTTCCGGAGGAGTAGACTCTTCTGTGGTGGCTGCACTTTTGATTAAAGCCATTGGGAAGCAGTTAGTGTGTGTGCATGTGAACCATGGCTTGCTCCGGAAAGGGGAACCGGAGCAGGTGGTGGAGGTATTCCGTGACCAGATGGACGCCAATTTGATTTATGTGGACGCAGTAGACCGTTTTCTGGACAAGCTGGCGGATGTAGCGGAGCCGGAGAAGAAGCGTAAGATTATCGGTGCGGAATTTATCCGGGTGTTTGAGGAAGAAGCGCGCAAACAAGAAGGGATTGAGTTCCTGGCTCAGGGGACGATTTACCCGGATATTATCGAGAGCGACGGTGTGAAGGCGCACCATAACGTGGGTGGCCTGCCGGAGGATTTGAAGTTTGAGCTGGTGGAGCCTTTGAAGTTTTTGTATAAAGATGAGGTGCGCGTGGTAGGCAAGGCGTTGGGCCTGCCGGACGGCATGGTATACCGCCAGCCGTTCCCGGGACCGGGACTTGGAGTTCGCTGTCTTGGGGCGATTACCCGGGAGAGGCTTGAGATTGTACGGGAGTCAGATGCGATCCTTAGGGAGGAGTTTGCGAAGAATGGACTCGAGGGGAAGGTATGGCAGTATTTTACGGCGGTTCCGGATTTTCGGTCTGTGGGAGTCGCAGACGGCGCCCGGACGTTTGCGTATCCGGTGATTTTGCGTGCGGTGAATACGGTGGATGCCATGACGGCTACGGTGGAGAATGTGCCGTTTGAATTGCTTGAGCATATTACGGAGAGGATTACCCATGAGGTGCCGGGGGTGAACCGGGTGCTGTATGATTTGACGCCGAAGCCGTGTGGGACGATTGAATGGGAATAAAGCACAAATCTCAAGAAAGCTTTATTTTAAGTCATTTTCAGAGGTTGTTTCCAGAGGGATATTTTTGTGTATCTTATTCTTTTCGCCATTGCTTAGATGGTGTATGTTTGCCGCAATCATCAGCGGTCTGCGGCCAGTTGAGCTTCCATTCCAGATATTCTTCTCTGGTAATCTCCCCGGCTGCCAGCTGCTTTTTGCGAAGCTGCCATTCCAACAGAAACTTGTCCAGCAGGTGGTAGCGGAAACTGACGGCTATGTGTTTTTCCGGGAAGTCCGGGTCTGTATTTTCGTTTATTTCATAAAGCCGGATGCCCGAGTATCTGAACGAAAGAACAGGATTTCTGAAAGATTGGAGGATGTACTGGAGGAAAACAGAGAACTGCGGGCAATAGGAGCAGATTTTGAGCGAATGAAAAAGGCTTTTGGTTTGGTGGTTACATGGGGCTAACTGGTAGATATAATATAGGTGAGAGATAATTTTTCGGCTATGCAAGTTGTTCGATCTAAATGGAAGGTAAGTAAAAATGATACTTTGTATTGTAGTAGCTCCATGCAGAGCTTGAGGAGGCTGCATGGAGGAAGAGCATTAGGCTGATATCCTCAAGCTTTGCTTCTGTTTCAAGAAATAGTTGATATGAAAAGGAGCAAAGAAATGAATAATACAAAGAAAATTGAATTATATGAGTTGAAAGATTTTTTGATTCTTTGGAGTACCCAGAGTGTATCTCAACTTGGCAGCAGTATCACAGCATTTGCATTAACTTTATGGTTGTATGAGAAGACTGGTTCTTCATTAAGTACTGCAGCACTTACTATATGCTCTTATGCACCATATGTGTTAATGAGTATATTTGCAGGAGCGTTGACAGACCAGTTCGATAAAAAGAAGACAATGATTGTTTGCGATGCACTTGCAGTGTTTTGTACCGTAGTAGTATTGGGATTATTTAGTACAAACCGTTTGATGGTATGGCATTTGTATGTCTTAAATGCGATTTCGGGATTAATGAATACAGTGCAGCAACCGGCATCAGAAGTTGCTATGACGCTTATTATTCCCGAAAAGTATTATCAGAAGACAAGTGGCCTTCGTTCTTTGTCAGGGTCGCTGATATCCATATTAAACCCTCTGATTGCTACAGCATTGTATTCTTTTACAGGACTTAATGGTGTGATAGCAGTAGATATTGGCAGCTTTGTAGTCGCATTTATAGCATTGCAGTTTTTTATTAGCATTCCAAAAAGCAATCGTAAACGAAAAGAAAGTGTATTTGTTCTTGCTAAAGAAGGAATTGGGTTTTTGAAAGACAATCCAATGATTATGACGCTGATCTTATTTATGGCAGGTGTTAATCTGGTGGCTTCTGCTTTTGATGCAACATTACCAGGGTATGTACTTCCGAATCCTAAAGGAGGTCACTATGTTCTTGGGGTTGTTACTTCCTGTTCCGGTGTGGCTATGATTATTGGCAGTCTGATCGTTTCGGTTTTACCTAAGCCAAAGGATAGGGTTAAAGTCGTTTATTTGACAATGTTGTTTTCGTTAGGGACTGAAAATTTTTTATTGGCTTTTTCCAGAGAACCGATATTGTGGTGTATTGGACAGATCATTGGGTGGATTCTTGTACCTGTTATGAGTGCTAATTTGGATGTGATTCTTAGGAGTACCATTCCGATAGAATTGCAGGGACGTGTTTATGCGTGTCGTAATACGTTTCAGTTTTTTACCATCCCAATCGGATTGTTTTTGGGTGGTTTTATGGTAGATAATGTATGCGAACCGCTTATGGCTGTATATGATGATTTATCAATTCTAAAAATGCTTTTTGGTACAGGAAAAGGTTCTGGTGCGGCACTTATGATGTTTATACTTGGAGTAAGTGGAAGTATGGTTTGTATCATTACGGGTAAGAAGTTAAAAAAGTATCAATATAACGAAAAGTAACTATATTTTTGGTGAGCTAAACAAAATAACTTGTCGAATGGGAATAGTGAAAAAAGGGATTGAAACGGCGTATTTGTGCGGGTTTCAATCCCTCTTGTTTCCATCGTGATGTTAATGTGAGTCAATCCGCTGTTAATTGATAGCAAATAGCATAATCTACTGTCAAACGGAATCATCTGGCAGTAGGTATGTATACTATCCTCAATGTGATTCCCTTATATTCAATTATAGGTAACTGATACCAGGGCAGTCCGCAAAAATGTCTCGTTTCCGGCATGAATGACTATCCTGGCAGAAAAGCGGGGAGTGAACTGCTCCCAAGTTCTCCCAGATGGGCTTCTGGAGTTGCTTAATGCTGGCCATGCAAGATAACCTTAACCCTGTTTTTGTCTTAATTCCTTGCGCAGACGATCAATTTCTTGTTTCAAATATAAATTTTCTTCTTGATTACGGCGGTTTTCCTCTTGATTACGGCGGTTTTCCTCTTGATTGCGGCGATTTACCTCTTTCCAGTGTTCAATCTCTTCCTGATTCCGCTTATCCTGTTCTTTCCATCGTTTATTTTCTTCCTGAAGTTCATCAATCATATACCGTACCGTATTTCTGTCTAACTCATACAATTCCTTTGAAAACATACCCATCACCTGCTCTATATTCTGGCAAATCTCATATACCTGCGCATACATCGGCTTGAAATCCGGGTACTTCTCAATCAGCGCAATGATATCCTCCGGCGCATCGCTGCTCAGAAAAGTAAGCCATCCGTCCAGCCGATTCTTTATACTTTTATTTTGCTGGTTTTTTCTGTAGATGTCAAGCGCAACAAAGACAAATTTCTGCAAAAGGTTGAGCTTTAACCCGGTATTTGATTCTTGCTGGAATTTGTGGATATATTTATCCGGAAATTGATGGAACTCAGGAGTGCTTTTCTCGAATAGGACGATGGTATAGACATTGGAAATCTTGCGGTAGGAAAAAGCCTTTTTTGTCATCTCGCCGCGTACCTGTTTGTACTCCCGCAATAACAAATCCGCAGAATAACAGGCGCTCCGCTGGCCCGGGAAAGCGTACCCTACCTTTTGGACTTCTACATTGACGACGCTTCCGTCTGATAACCGAACTAGAAAATCCATGATTAGCAGAGACGATTCGTCCGCAATCCGTGTATTGTCATTGGGAAGTACCTTCAAAAGTTTTACCTTTTTCCCAAGCAATAAGGAGATTAACTCTTCGAGCCGTTCCGGATAAATTTCCGGATTCAGTATTGCCTTTATACAAAAGTCATAGAGCATCTTAACGCCTTTTGCGCCCGTACAGAAATCGAGGAACTCTTCCCGCTGTTTTTCTTGCCAACTGTGAAAGATTTCTTCCAGTTCTTTTGAACCATGGATTTTCCCCAAGATTTCTTCACGGCTTTGAAGCATTGGAAAATATGTCCGTAATGAATTGGCCAAATGTAATCCCTCCTCACAAAATGTCTGTGCACGTTGTTAAATTAATCTCTTCTGTTGGCGTTTATATGGTTAAGAAGTAAATCTTTTATGGGGTAAATGTTTTATACTCAAACTTCGCACATGGATTTTAGCTATGCACCTTGAAAATTCAATATCTGGCAATAATTTAATTATCAAAGAACAGCCTTTTGGAACACTATGCTACTATTAATTGGGATTGTAGCAGGGATGGCAGGGTGCTGATAAAAGTGTCAACCAGTTCATCTATCTTTTCATCAACAAGATCACAGTGTTCCTCTAAAAGTTTCCGGAACATTTGAAGCAGCATTTGAAATGCCTGCATCCATGTGATGTCAGACATTTCGTCAGAAAAGTACAGAAACAGTTCTCCAAGTGAGCGGTTGTCGTTTGATTCCCTGTTTTCGATGGACAGCATCATATACCTGGTAAAAACAACTGCCGTATGGGCGGTCATTGCATCAAAAGAAAGGCAATGGCATTCTTTGCTGAGCCTGAGATAACTCTTGCAGACTTTGAAGAATACTTCGATATCCCAGCGTTTTCCATAAAGGCGGATGATTTCATCTTCACATAAGGATGTATCTGTTGTGATAAGGCAGAGGTATTCCTTGCGTTTATTCCTGTTGCGGACATATACAACCCTGGCCGGGACCGCTTTCCCATCTTTGATGGCTTCCACATCCACTGATAAGAGGTATTTGGAACGTCCCCTGCGTTTTTTGTTCCTCTTGTAGATATCGATAAGGGAGAGTTCTTCTCCATTGTATCGGAAGAACATTTTCGGGGTTTTCTTAATCATTCCAATCACTTCATAGCCAAGATTTTTTACAGCATGAAGCGATTTGGGAGAAGAAAACCAGCTGTCAAAGAGGACATATTTTGCAGGAATCCCTGTTGTTTTAGCGGCTTTCAGAAGTTCTAACATAGCTTCCGTCCCTTTGGTCATGGAAAGCTTGCGGCGCTTATAACCGATAGTCCTTTTATCAATGCTCATGTACGGTAAAGAAGCAAGCAACCGAAAACAAGAGATAGACCGCCAGCACCACACTATTCCGAACCAAAGAAAACAAAGACCAAAAGACAAGCACCGTGGAAATGTGTATAACTTGCTATTCCGTCATGGAAAAGTCCGTTCACAGAACATGGAAAAGCTAAAGTGCAGCTTTCCCACATTCTGCAAACAGACTTTCCCACAACTCCATAAGATAGCAAGTTATGCACATTACGCACAGTGCCGACTACTACGGAATCCCTCTCATTTCTATCATTCATATTGACATATAGGTAACTTGTTGCTATAATCAAAAGTGCAACAAGTTGCCAATAAGGAGGGCTACATGAATTTAGATGATTTGACTAAAAGATTTTCAAGTTCTACGGAGAACCAAAGAAAGGCTATTTTCAGTACATTATTTATCGCCGGAAATAAGCTACAAACGCTTTTTGATAACCATATTCCAGAGGTATCATTAAAGCAATTTATGTTATTGTCAATAATCAGGCAATCAAAAGAACAGCTAACATTTACTCAATTGGGAAATTTGTTAGGCTGTTCAAGACAAAATATCAAAAAGTTGGCTGATGTTTTGATGAAAAAAGGGTTTATTACTATTCAACAAAGCCCGCATGATACAAGAGCTATGTGTATCTGCCCCACAGAAAAGGTAAATGACTTTTATACAAATGACTTTTCTGAATACCAAGAGGAATTGAAATATCTTTTTGAAGTTTATACAGACAAAGAAATTGAAACCCTTTTTACTCTTTTATCAAGACTATATGCCGGAATAGAAAATTTGGAAAAGAGGATTGCAGATGAAAAAAAGTAAAAAAGTGCTGCTGATAACATTTATTGTTGTTTTATTTTTGTTTATTGTAGGAAAAATCATAATTGGAAATATGGTTAGGAATGTTCAAAATATTTCTGTATCTATGCCCGATATATCGAGTGTTCAAGACGGGAATTATATAGGTGAATATTCGATTACCCCCGTCCATGTGAAAGTTGAGGTATCAGTCAGCAATCATCGGATAACCAATATTACTATTTTGCAACACGATAATGGGCTGGGGAGTACGGCAGAAAGTATAGTCAATGATGTAGTGCAAGAACAGTCATTAGATATAGACGCAGTATCGGGAGCTACGGTAAGTAGTAAATGTATCTTAAAAGCTGTTGAAAATGCAATAGAAAATTAAAGAGGGAGATTTAGGCTGATGAAAACAATCGTAATTTACACTTCACAAACAGGATTTACAAAACGCTATGCTGAATGGATAGCGGAAGCAACGGGGGCTGATTGCTTTGAATTATCAGTCGCAAAAAAGAAAGATTTGGCTTCATATGAAGCAATTATTTTTGGAGGTTGGGCTTGTGCGGGCAGTATCAGTAAAATTAGTTGGTTTAAGCAAAATATGGATAAATGGACAAACAAGAAGCTGATTGCATTTTGTGTTGGAGGAAGCCCGATAGACAACCCGGAAATAGATATAGCCCTTAAACGGAATTTCAACGAATCAGAACAGAAAAAAGTAAAGACCTTTTACTGTCCGGGAGGGTTCAATTATGAAAAAATGTCTACGCCATCTAAACTGATGATGAAAATGTTTGTAAAAACACTTAAATCAAAAAAAGATAAGACAGAAGCGGAAGAAATAATGGTAAAAATGATTTCTTCATCTTATGACATTTCAGACAAAAAGTATATTGAACCGATTTTGCAATATCTGAAAAAATAGCTTTTTTATTTGGCTGAATGATAAAAGATAGTCAACGAGCAACAACCTAAAAAGCTGCCTCTTTGAAATATAAAAATGTAACTATCAATTATGCAACGCCCCATGTGGGAGAAAGGGGGAATCATCTATGCCTTATACAGAAGCATACAGAGAACACATCATGTATACTTTTAATGGCTATTGCAAGACCGTCATACGCTTTGCGGCTATCAACGCATGGCGTGACAGGAGCAGGCGGCGGCAAAAAGAAATATCCCTTGAATACCTCACAGAAGAAAAGTTTTATCCTTTAAGCACAACAGACGAATATTTTGAAGCACCCTATGAAGAATACCCCATTACGATATGCGGTCAAACAGTTATCCTCACCAATGGGGAGCTTGCCGCCGCCCTGTTATCTCTGCCGGAGAAGAACCGGGAAATCATTTTCCTTTACTTTTTCGGGCATTACACACAGCGGGAAATCGGGGAAATGTACGGACGCTGCCGGAGTACGACCGGGTATCAAATCCGCAGGACTTTACGGCTTCTGCACAAAGAAATGGAGGTGCTTTCACATGGGAAATCCGAACCTTTTGCCCTATGAAACGATTGTCCGGGCGACCAACGGAGAGCCGGAAGCCGTGGACGAGGTTTTACGGCATTACAGCAAGCAAATCCGAATTGCCGCCATTGAAAACGGGCATATCGACAGGGATACCGAGGACAGCATAAAACAGCGGCTTGTCACTGTCCTGTTTAAGTTCCGTTTTGATGAACAGAAAGTATAAGAAATCGCTTTCATTTTTTGAAAAATGGATATATAATAAAGCGACAACAAATCGGGATTTGAGGGGAGACAATAAAAATGATAGAGCTTAGGAGATTATCAGTAGATGATGGAATGGATGTATATGTAATGTTACAAGAAATTCCCAAAGAAGAGAACGGGTTAATGAACAATGCTAACGGGTTATCATTTGAGGAATATAAAGACTGGTTGAAGAGAAAATATGCAGATTCCGAGCAGATTGGACTTAAAGACGGTTGGAAAGTGCCGTCTACTACATATTGGCTTTATGCAGATGAGAGGCCAGTTGGTTTTGGCTCTATCAGGCATTTTCTCACAGATGCGCTTCGTGAAGCGGGGGGGCATATAGGGTATGGAATAGCTCCTAAGTACCGTGGGAAAGGATATGGAAAGAAAATTCTTGAGCTTTTACTTGAGGAAGCCAGCTGTCTTGGAATTGATAGAGTACTTGTTACAATTCAGTTGGACAATGCTGCATCAAAGGCAGTAGCATTTGCAAATGGTGGTGTGATTGGGAAACAAACAGATGAACGTATATTTGTTTGGATAGATACTGTGCGGAAATGCTGAAAATTTATTTTTGATAATGATTCTGTCAAATTCCAGTTTGTGGAATTGTAGTCAAAAGAAAACTGAATGATAACCGCCGCTACATAGAACGGCACACCAAGACAGGAAATCAAGAAAAGGTTTCCTGTTTTTTTGCGCTCATTTTTGGCATTTTCAAAAATCGCCAGTATTATGCCGTGCAAAGGGGATAGAAAGAAATTCCCTCTCCCGTTTGACAAATTCACAGGTTTTCCGTGGAGGGCAGGCGAAAAGAAATTTTCACAAATTTCCGCCTATTCCGGCTTGTGCGGTTTTGTAAGGAATAGAGGGAAATTTCCGCAAATCACCGTCATTTTTGCTTTGCGTGGTTTTGTAGGTAGTAGGGGGAGAAATGCCGCCGTTACTTTGGCAAAATCCCCGCTTGCGGCACTAAAGGTATTGAGGGAAGCCAGTACAGAGGAAGCCGCCACTTTCTTAGAGCAAGATTCTACCACAGTACCAAATTTCGCCTACCGGCTCATTTTGTCCTATGGGAATCTTGTTGGGGTTGCCACCCCAAGCCCGCCTTTTGCGGCTTGCGCCGCTTGAAAAAATCTACCCACGAAAGGAGGTTCACAGCCATGAAAAGATACAACACACCCCACCGCCACCGGGTAATCAAAACACGCTTGACCGAGGAAGAATACGCCGAGTTTTCCGAGCGTGTTTCCCTCTGCAAAATGAGCCAAGCCGAGTTTATCCGGCAAGCCCTTATCAAATCAAGCATACGCCCGGTCATTACCGTTTCCCTGGTCAATGATGAATTACTCTCTGCCGTTGGAAAACTCACAGCCGAATACGGAAAAATCGGCGGCAACTTGAATCAGATTGCCCGCTGTCTGAACGAGTACGGCGCACCTTATAACGCCCTCTCCCAAGAAGTGCGAGCCGCCACAGCGGAGCTTGCCGCCTTGAAGTTTGAAGTCTTGCAGAAAGTAGGTGAAGCCGTTGGCAACATTCAAACATATCAGCTCTAAAAATGCCGACTATGGAGCTGCCGAGCAATACCTAACCTTTGAGCATGACGAGTTTACCATGAAGCCCACACTGGACGGAAACGGGCGGCTTGTTCTCCGTGATGATTACCGCATTTCCTCTCTGAATTGCGGTGATGAAGATTTTGCAATCGCCTGTATGCGTTCCAATCTCCGATACGGCAAGAACCAAAAACGGGAGGACGTAAAGAGCCACCATTACATTATCAGTTTTGACCCCCGTGACGCACCAGACAACGGCTTGACCGTAGACCGGGCGCAAGCGTTGGGCGAGCAGTTCTGTAAAGAGCATTTCCCCGGACATCAAGCGTTGGTATGCACCCACCCGGACGGGCATAACCACAGCGGCAACATTCATGTGCATATCGTAATCAATTCCCTACGGATTGCGGAAGTACCACTATTGCCGTACATGGAAAGACCAGCCGACACAAGGGAGGGCTGCAAGCACCGCTGTACAGACGCAGCTATGGAATACTTCAAAGCGGAAGTCATGGAGATGTGCCACCGGGAAAACCTCTATCAGATTGACTTGCTGAACGGGAGCAAGAACCGAGTTACCGAGCGTGAGTATTGGGCGAAGCGGAAAGGACAAGCCTCACTTGATAAAGAGAACGCTTCCCAAGCCGCCACAGGAGAGCCGCCCAAACAGACCAAGTTTGAAACCGACAAGGAGAAGCTGCGGCGCACAATCCGAGCAGCCCTGTCCTCTGCCGTTTCCTTTGAGGATTTTTCCGGGAAGCTGCTGCAACAGGGTGTGACCGTCAAGGAGAGCCGGGGGAGATTATCGTATCTCACGCCGGACAGGACGAAGCCCATCACCGCCCGGAAACTGGGTGATGATTTTGACCGTGCCGCCGTACTGGAAACACTCACCATAAACGCACAGAACGCCGCCAGAGCCGCCGAAACGCCCGCACCCAAACAGGAATACCCCCGCAGCATAAAAGACCGCTTACAGCGCAACAAAGCCGCCATAAACGCCCCGAAAAATGACGGAGTACAACGCATGGTAGACATAGCCGCCAAGAAAGCCGAGGGCAAGGGGCGGGGCTATGAAAAGTGGGCGACCTTGCACAATTTGAAGCAAATGGCGGCGACCATGAGCATTTACGAGGAATCCGGCTTTTCTTCCCCGGAGGAACTGGAAGCCGCCCTTGCCGCCGCCAGTGCCGGATTGCATGAAACCACCGGGAAACTGAAAGCCGTGGAAAGCACCTTGCGGGAGAAAAAGGACTTGCAGAAACAGCTATTGGCGTACATCAAGACCAAGCCCGCCCGTGACGGATTGCGGGCGCAGAAAACGGAGAAAGCCCGGAGAGCCTACCGGGAGCAGCACGAAAGCGAGTTTATCATTTCCGAATCTGCCGCCCGGTATTTCAAGGCACAGGGAATCTCCAAACTGCCAGCGTCCAAAACATTACAGACCGAGATTGAGCAGCTTACCAAAGAGAAAAACGCCCTTTACAACGAGTACCGGGAGAAGAAAGAGAACGTCCGGGAATTGCAGACCGTGAAAAGCAATCTTGACAAGATATTACGCCGTGAGCCGGAACGGGGAAAGGGGCGGGAAAATGAACGGTAAACGCCCCTACATGGACTACCAGCAACACAGAGCCGCCCGCCGCCTTGTGCATGAGTGCTGCAACTACGATAACGGCAACTGTATCTTGCTGGATAACGGCGAGCCTTGCGTATGCGTCCAGAGTATCAGCTATTCCCTTTTATGCCGCTGGTTCATTGCCGCCGTGCTGCCATTGGACGGGAAACTGGAAGCCGCCCTACTCCACCGGGCAGACAGGAAACGCTGTACCGAGTGCGGCGGGTATTTTCTCCCCAAGTCAAACCGTGGGAAATACTGCCCGGATTGCGCCGGACGCATGAAAAGAATCAAAGCCGCACAGCGCAAGCGGAAACAGAGGGATAAATGTCACGCTTTAGGATATTCCAAACCCCCGTAAATCAAGGCTTTTTTGACCGCCCTCAAAGGGTAGACGATAGTTATATCCTTTACCCCCGAAAACGGCGTTCTAAAGCGTAACAGAAGCCCAAAACAGACCAAAGGAGGAACGAATGGCAGACAACCGCAAATATTACTACCTAAAGCTGAAAGAGAGCTATTTTGACGAGGACGCTATCGTGCTGCTGGAAAGTATGCAGGACGGTATGCTCTACTCAAACATTCTCTTGAAGATGTACCTAAAATCGCTGAAAAACGGGGGAAAGCTCCAGCTTGCCGAGAATATCCCCTACACCGCACAGATGATAGCCACCATCACCCGCCAGCAAGTCGGCACAGTGGAGAGGGCTTTGCAGATTTTTATGAAACTGGGGCTTGTAGAACCCTTGCAGAACGGGGCTTTGTACATGAGCAACATAGAACTCTTAATCGGTCAGTCCTCTACCGAGGGGGAGAGGAAACGCCGTGCAAGGCTGGCTTTGCAGGAACAGAAAGCCTTGCCGGAAGCCGTGGCGGACAAACGTCCACCAGACGGGGCGGACATTTGTCCACCAGAGATAGAGATAGAGAAAGAGATAGATATAGAGTTAGAGATAAAGAGAGAGGGAGAGCTAAAGAAAGGACAGACAGCCCCCGCCCCTTTTGGCAGATACAAAAACGTATTCTTGTCAGAAAAAGAGCTTGCGGAGCTGCAAGAGGAGCTTCCCGGCAAATGGGAGTATTACATTGACCGTCTATCCAGCTATATCGCTTCCAGCGGGAAGAACTACAAGAACCATGCCGCCACTATCCGGCGTTGGGCGGCTGATGACAAGGCAAAGGGGAAGCCGAAAAAAGGAATCCCCGATTATTCCTACAAAGAGGGCGAGAGCCTTTGACCGCATAGACACAACGCCCCGTAAACAGGGCGTAAAAGACCATGAACAAGGAGGACGATTTTATGTGTGATTATGATAACGCCATTTTCCGGCTTGCCACAGAAGCAGAGCCACAGCCGGAGGACTACACGGGCGAGGACGGGCTTTTGTACTGCGGGAGCTGCCGCCAGCCCAAAGAAGCCTACTTCACCGAGGGGAAAAACCTTTTCGGACGTGACCGCCACCCGAAAGAATGTGACTGCCAGCGCAAACGCCGGGAAACGCTGGAAGCCAGACACCGGGAATACAAGCACCGGGAGGAAGTGGAACGGCTGAAACGAAAGGGATTTACAGACCCGGCTATGCGGGAATGGACGTTTGAAAACGACAACGGGAAATGCCCCCAAATGCACAAAGCCTATTCCTATGTGGAGCAATGGGAACGGGTAAGCACCGGGAACTATGGATTGATTTTGTGGGGGAATGTCGGCACAGGCAAAAGCTATTTTGCCGGGTGTGTTGCCAATGCCCTTATGGAGAAAGAGGTTTCCGTGTGCATGACAAACTTTGCCTTGATACTCAACGACCTTGCCGCCAGCTATAAGGACAGGAACGAGTACATAGCCCGCCTTTGCAGCTTCCCTCTGCTTATCCTTGACGATTTCGGCATGGAGCGTGGCACGGAATACGGGCTTGAACAGGTTTACAACGTGGTTGACAGCCGATACCGCAGCAGAAAGCCGCTGATTGTCACAACAAATTTGACGCTGGAGGAATTGCAGAACCCGGAGGACACCGCCCATGCCCGGATATATGACCGCCTTACGGAAATGTGTACCCCCGTCCGCATTACCGGGGAGAATTTCAGAAAAGCCAGAGCAAGGGAGAAAATGGAACAGCTTAAAAAGCTGCTGAACGGAAAGGAGATTTGCCTATGACCGACACGCCCAAGAAAAGCACCGCCACTACCGCCCGCCGCGCGGATTGCGTGACAGAAGTACGCCGGGGGAACACCGTCCTTGTGGTTTCCGGCTATTTCAAACAAGGCACTACCGCCACCGCCGCCGACAAGATGATGAAAGTGCTGGAAGCGGAAAGCGCAGCCGGGGGAACAGCCGCACACGCTATGTAATGCGATAAGCCTTAATAAAATAATGTGATATTTTTCGACATAAAGTAGCAAAAAGGACTGTACAGCCAGCCCCGCCCTATGGTATAATAGACCTACGGAATAGTGGGGCTGGCTGTCGGAAACGGAGGACATTATGCCAAGACAGACCACCCAAAAACTGATTACCGCCCTATATCCGAGATTGTCGCACGAGGACACGCTCCAAGGCGAATCCAACTCCATAAGCAACCAGAAGCGAATCCTTGAAGCCTACGCAAAACAGAACGGCTTTTCCAACCTCAAATGGTACACGGACGACGGATTCTCCGGGGCAAATTTTCAAAGACCCGGCTTCCAGTCCATGCTTGCCGACATTGAAGCGGGGCTTGTGGGAACGGTTATCGTAAAGGATATGTCAAGGTTAGGGCGAAACTATCTTCAAGTGGGAATGTACACCGAAATGATTTTCCCACAGAACGGCGTCCGTTTCATTGCCATCAATGACGGCGTTGACAGCGCACAGGGCGACAACGATTTTGCGCCCTTGCGTAATATTTTTAACGAATGGCTGGTGAGAGATACGAGCAAGAAAATCCGGGCGGTAAAACGCTCAAAAGGCATGAGTGGGAAGCCCGTCACAAGCAAGCCTGTTTACGGCTACCTCATGGACGAGGACGAAAATTTCATCATTGACGAAGAAGCCGCCCCCGTGGTAAAGCAGATTTACAGCCTATGCCTTGCCGGGAACGGTCCGACCAAAATAGCCCGTATGCTTACGGAGCAGGAAATCCCCACGCCGGGAACGCTGGAATACCGCCGGACAGGGAGAACCCGCCGCTACCACCCCGGCTACGAGTGCAAGTGGGCGGCGAACACCGTGGTACATATCCTTGAAAACCGGGAATACACGGGCTGCCTTGTGAACTTCAAGACCACCACACAATCCTACAAGTGCAGCAAGATTATCTACAACAGCGAGGACAAACAGGCAATCTTTGAGAACCACCACGAGCAGATAATCGACAAGGACACATGGGAGCGTGTGCAGGAGCTACGCAAGCAGCGCAAACGCCCTAACCGCTATGATGAAGTGGGTTTGTTCTCCGGCTTGCTCTTTTGTGCCGACTGCGGCAGCGTCATGTACCAGCAACGCTATCAGACGGACAAGCGGCGGCAGGACTGCTATATCTGCGGCAGCTACAAGAAGCGCACGGCAGACTGTACGGCGCACTTTATCCGCACCGACCTTTTAACCGCCGGAGTGACCGAGAACCTACGGAAAGTCACCAGCTACGCCGCCAAGCACGAAGCCCGGTTCATGAAGCTGTTGACCGAGCAGACCGAGGACGGGAGCAAACGCCGGAACGCCGCCAAGAAGAAAGAACTGGAAGCGGCAGAAAAGCGGATTGCGGAACTCTCCGCTATCTTCAAGCGGCTGTATGAGGACAGCGTGGCGGGGCGCATATCGGACGAGCGTTTCACGGAACTTTCGGCAGACTACGAAGCCGAGCAAAAGGAACTGAAAGAGAAAGCCGCCGTTCTGCAGGGCGAGCTTTCAAGGACACTGGAAGCCACGGCAAACGCTGAAAAGTTTATGAAAGTAGTCCGCAAGTACACCAGCTTTGAGGAACTCACCCCTACCCTGTTACGGGAGTTTGTGGAGAAAATCGTTATCCACGAACCGGAAGCCCTTGACGGGAAACGCCGGGGGAAGCTCCGCAGACAGGAAATCGAAATCTATTACTCTTTTGTCGGCAAGGTAGAGTTGCCCGACTAAAGCCCGACCCGTCCGGCAGTCAGCCGGACAGGGAACGGCAAAATTTTTTACACTTCTTTTACTTCTTTATCTCACATGAGCAAAGGCTGACGGCTTCATTCACACGGTTTTTCTTATTATCCGTGGATAAAAGGATGCTGTTGACTGGAAGAAACGTACTTCCGTCAGTCCATCCCAGGGTCAGCATACGGAACCCAAACTTATAAGCATGTTTTGCATGGTCGTAAGTTTTTGCAAGGAGTTCCACCTTCTTGGAGCGGTTTCTTTCAAACATAGAATCATCAATGCAGAGAACATTTTCCCTGTCCGCGTTATTTAGTGGGACAACGGCATCCTTGATAATTCTTGATGCAAGTATCGTTGTGAACCTGATCCAGTTGATCTGTGTTGATTTCATAAAGCGGTATACCGTATCTTTAGCAAAAGCCGGCGTATTTCTTCCCGACAGCAGATTCATGTACATGCTTCTGTTTGAAAAGATCAGAAGGAACAGATACTGAAAAATCTGTGTCACAGGTGTACCTTTCTTATGATAAGCGCCCGCTGTTTTCAGGGCAGACGCCACATGGAATCTGGCGAAAAATCTTTTGATAGTTTTAGAAATCTGGTTATCATTCTGGTTGTCTTGTGTTATACTGTTATTCATAGCATGAGCCTCCGCTGGTATGTTGTTTCTGGACAATTCAATTATACCAAAAACAGAGTGTTTCATGCTATTTTATTGCCAGTTTTTATTGAATTTTCAAGGGGCATAGGCACTTATTCAAGTGCGAAGTTTGAGTTTTATATTTCAATTACATTTGTGCGACGTTTTTCGACAAGAGAAGTTTTAAATTTAGAGATACTAAAGCTTATCGTCTGATGCTAAAAATAAAAAACCCAGAACGATGTGGTGTTCTGAGGGATTGAGGTGTATTTTGTTGTAATATGATTATGTTGTAAAGATAGGCTTGTAAAAATGTTCATAAGGCAAATTTTTCTTGGAGGAAGCAAAAATTAAGAATACTTTAAGTTGCCACATGCCGAACCATGGAGTATAATGAACGATGTGGAGAAGAGTATATTGTCGATATATGCGGAATGAGGGTCCGTATCTGTCGGCACAGGTAATACAAGGGGATGGATGATTGATGGATGCAAGCAGAAGGATAAGGGCACGCAAGCGTAGAAGACAGGTGCAGCGTCAGATATTTCTGCTCAGTTGGCTGTTGGTTTTTTTGATTGTAATACTTTTTTGCTGTCACGCACAGAAGCGGGAGGATGAGCTGGCGGCAAAGCAGGTTATGAAGGCGGAAAATACAAAAAAGGCGGACAAGGTCACGGTAGAGATTGAAACTGACGAGCAGAGGGCAAAGAGAATCAAGAGTGAGGCTGTCAAGCAAGGATATCCGGAGAGTGTGATTGAATTATTAGACAAGAATGTGGAGACTATAGATTTTGTCGAACATTATGGAGAGAAGAAGGATATACCCAGCGCAGAAACGATAGGGGAAGACTTGGTGGCAGGGAAGATTCCGAATCTGTACCAGTATGACGAGCGTTGGGGCTATGCGCCTTACGGGACAAGCATTATTGCTGTCAGCGGATGCGGTCCTACTTGTATGGCGATGGTTGCGTCCGGGCTTACCGGTGATGCGTCTATCACGCCGGCGAAGGTTGCGGCATACGGAACCGAGAATTATTATGTAGATGAGAATAACGACACTTACTGGGCTTTCATGAAAGAAGCCGGGGCGAATTGGAATCTGTCCTGCTATGATGTACCGCAGATGACGGAAGAACAAGTGATAGAGGAGCTGACGCAGGGTAAACCAATCATTTGCAGTATGAGTCCCGGAGATTTTACACAAAACGGGCATTTTATCGTCCTGACCGGGTATGAGGATGGAAAAGTCATAGTCAACGACCCATTCAGTAAAAAGAACAGCAGCAAGGGCTGGGTGTATGCCGATATTGCGAGCCAGATTCGGGGATTGTGGGTGTATAGTATAGAGCAATAATTATTTTCATATATAACAAATATCTATACCCAAGGGCACACCGTAATGCATGCCCCTGACGGGGCGGATGGACTTCGTCCAATAAGGTATAATTAAAACAAACAAAGGAGATTAGAATGAAATACGATTTTACCACGATTATTGACAGAAAAGGCAAAGATGCCCTTGCCGTTGATATCCTTCCGAATTCCTTTGGCATAGGGGAAGAGATAGAAGTAAGGGATGGGCTTGATTGTATCCCGATGTGGGTCGCAGACATGAACTTTGCAACGGTGCCTACAGTCACGGAGGCAATCATCGAGAGGGCAAAGCATCCGACTTATGGTTACTTTGCAACATCTCAGGAATATTACAACAAGATTATTGAGTGGCAGGAACGGCAGAATAACGTGACCGGGCTTGAAAAGGAGCATATAGGTTACGAAAACGGTGTTCTCGGCGGTGTGGCAAGCGCACTCCATACCCTTTGTTCTCAGGGAGATCCGATATTGGTACATGCGCCGACTTATATCGGATTCACCAAAACATTGAAGAATAACGGTTACAACATCGTACATAGCGCATTAAAGAAGGATGACAAAGACATCTGGAGAATGGATTTTAAGGATATGGAAGAAAAAATTGTGAAGAATAAGATACACTGTGCAATTTTCTGTTCTCCTCACAATCCTACAGGACGTGTCTGGGAAAAATGGGAAGTCGAGAAGGTAATGGAGCTTTATGCAAAGCATGACGTTTATGTGATTTCTGACGAAATCTGGTCAGATATCCTTCTCTACGGCAACAAGCATATCCCAACCCAGTCTGTATCAGAAGATGCAAGGAATCGTACTGTCGCCTTCTATGCCCCATCTAAGACGTTTAACCTGGCAGGACTGATTGGAAGCTACCATATTATATATAATGACTGGCTTAGGGAGAGAATCCGGAAAGAAGCGTCTCTTGGCCATTATAATTCTATAAACGTACTATCCATGCATGCGTTGACAGGAGCTTACAGTCCGGAAGGCAGAGAATGGGTGGAAGAACTCCGAGAAGTGATTGGAGGCAATGTAAAATATGCCTGCGATTATATCGACGAACATTTTGAAGGTGTGAGTGTGTCACGCCCTCAGGGGACGTATATGCTGTTCATCGACTGTGAGGAATGGTGCCGGAAACATGGCAAGACGATGGAAGAACTGATGAGAGCCGGATTTGAGGCAGGCGTGTTCTGGCAGAGCGGAAAGGCGTTCCATGGTGAGTGGTACATCCGAATAAACCTTGCCTCGCCCCTTTCCATGATACAGGAAGCATTTGACAGATTGGGAAAATATGTATTTTGTGAATAGAATATGTTGAGCGTAAATGCCAGAAGTCTTTGTATATTCAAGATTTCTGGCATTTTTAACTTCATGGTTTTTGTGCCTGGATTTGCTGGGATATGGGACGGTCAGGAAATGCCAGTTTGTCCTAAGTTTATAGAATATGTTAATAAATATGCATACTTTATGTAAAAAAACGATTGGAATTTTTGTCGAATATGTGTAAATATTAAACATATTAAAAAAATGAAGGAAGGAGGAAACAAATAAACTTGTGAAATATACAGGTTTGGGGCAAATGGACACAAGAGCTGCAGCATCATTGCTGCCAAATGATTGTCGGACGTCAAATTGATGGAAACGCAAACAGCGAATTATTTTTCCGACATTTATCCTATTGACTGCGCAGTGCTGTCTGCAAATGCACAATCCTGTCAAAAATGCTGCACGTTGTTGTCGGTATTGTTTTGCGCCTGAAATGCAAAAGGCCATGGATC
>CAJTDD010000010.1 GCA_910574885.1 Lachnospiraceae bacterium
ATCTTCATCCGAAGAATCCAATCAAAGTGCTTCGCTCGACTTGCATGTGTTAGGCACGCCGCCAGCGTTCATCCTGAGCCAGGATCAAACTCTCGTAATAAAGACTTGGGTTCGGTCTTTCACGAACCTTAGTCGTATTACGCTTCACAATACTTAGCGAGGTCTCCCAAGAGCTTAGTATTGCGAAGCATCTTTTAGACGCTTCACAGTTCATAGCGAGGTTTCTCACGAGCTTAGAACTGTCGAAGCATCCTTAAAATAATCAAGTTTAATCTCGGTCAAGAAAAATGCTCGCTTTTTCTTTTCCCGTTATTACTGTTTATAAGGTTGGTCTTGAATTTTCAAATCCATTTAGCTTAGCCAAACTTCTTCATCCATTCGATTCCACGTTCTGAAATTTTCTCTCAAGAAATTTTCAGGGTTGTTGTCTATTGTTTAATTATCAAGGTTCTTTCCTGTTGTCGTCTCTCGCGACAGCTATATTAGATTATCACATCTTTCGTCGCTTGTCAACAACTTTTTTCAAGTTTCTTCAAACTTTTTTCGCTGTCATGTTTTGTATTTCCTTGCTCATCTGACAGCTCAATTAGATTACCATATCTGTCATATCTTGTCAACAACTTTTTTGATTATTTTCAAATATTTTCATCTTCCTGCCGGATATGCGATTTCTTCCCCTAATTTTGAGTACAGAATCCCATCCATGCTATCATAGTAAAGGCTTTCTTCTGACACTTCGATATACATTAGATTTGAAAAAACATCAAAAGCTCCTGACTCAATCTCACATATATTTGCCGGAATAAAGATTTCAAACACATCCTCTTCGACATCTGCAAATGCATTTCCCTTGATTCCGACACACTCTGAATCTGATGTGATTGCCAAAATCCCATCTGTGAAAGAAAGCGCCTCCGTAACCCCCACAATATAACCCCAATTATCGACAAAAAATCCGGCAATCTCTCTAATTTCATAATTTTCCTTTGTAGATTCCTCTTCGTCCGGAACAGACGACATATCATCATTTGTCTCATCTTCATCATTTTTAATGAAAGGAATATCTACCTTCGTTTCTTCTTCGATGAAAGGAATATCTGCCTCGGTTTCTTCGATGACCGGGATATCCGTCTCCTGAAAAATCCCGGAAAAACTTCCGAAATCCTGTATTATGCTAGTTTCTCTTATCTCCAGACGCTGCACCCGTTCTGTGATTCCTGTATGCTTTCGCTGTTCTGCCAGCGTGTGCGCCGCCGCATTTTCCTGCTCCCAGCCATACAGCGTGAACGTCTTCTTTGCATTTTTGCAAATAAGTTCCGTATATCCGTCACACATACTGCCGTTTTGCTTAATTTCCTGACTATACACCACAGTATCTTCCGCCTTTGCCCTGTAATCTGCACTATCCATCCCGACACCGCAATACAATATACATGACAACACAAGGAGCAGACAGCCCTTACTGCCCCGCTCCCAGCCTATCTCACTCATACCATTTTTTCTTAATCTAAGAACCATCTCCATAATCGACCCAAACCTCCGAAACTCATTTCCTTACTTCTATCATCTCCTTCTATTTTGATACTTCTTTCTGCGATATCTGTCAAGAGATTTTCCATTTTTTTCCATATTTTTTAAATGAATACTATAGAGCGTGTCTGAAACACGCTCTAATCTGCCATCCTAAGTCTCTCCACCACACTTCGTTTTTCAAGATTCCGAAAGCAAATATATGGGACAAGAACCGCAAACAGGAGCAGGACCGGAGTACATATGACTAATGGCAGCAAGGTGAACCGGAACGTGGAATAACCGCCTGCCACCATTGCCCGTACAAAGACGCCCACCGTAACGGTTCCCAGAGCAAACGATACTGCCAGCGTAATCCCTGCATAGGAAAGCCCTTCCAGGGCCAACATCCTGCGAAGCTGACGTTTCGTCATCCCCACGCTCTGAATCATGGCAAATTCTTTCTTTCGGGAAATGATTGCCGTCACCATACTGTTAATGAAGTTCAATATCCCTACCAACGCAATTACGATGCTGATGGCGTATCCAATGACGGCAGAGGAACGGGTTTCCGCCTCGTACTGTGCTTCGATTTCCTTCCTTGACACAATGTTCATCCCCACCGCCTTCGTCTGCCGGTACTCTTTCAGCAGCTCATACGCTTCCTCCATATGGCTGTCGTCTATATTGAAATAAAATTTCCTTAAATTGCTTCCCTGCCACAACTGTGTAAATACATCAGCCGGAATGACTAACGGGACATCAAAGACTTCCCTGGTCCCCTCGACCAGCGGGCTTGGCGGCAATAGTACTGCCATGACCGTAAATTCCCTGCCCTCAATCCGGATCTTCTCTCCTACAGAATACGTGGGAAGAATTTCATCGCCTTCTGCCGAAGGACCGATGGCAAGGACGTAATCTCCGCCTGCGAATTTTTCCGCATCATATTCTCCTTCCATGACATACCGCCCGCTTGACGCCGCCTCAAGAATCAGCCCGTCAGCTCCATAGACCGTATGGACAGCCGCATTTCCCAAGAGCGCCTCGTCGTATTTTTTCTTCCATTTCGGGAAGGTAGGATCAAAGGACGCAAAATCCTCCAACGTTTCCTCCGTATAAAATGCCCGGAAGTTCTCGCATGCCTGTCGGCTTAGGGGCATCTGCACCTCCCGGCAGTACAGACGTCCGAAATCTTCCAGCCCCTCCTGCGCCAAAATATCTTCCACTAGGCTATCATCAATCGTGCGGCTTGCAGGGTCATACCCCTCGACACGTTCATTGGTCGCATCGTCAATCTGAAAATCTGCCGCTGCCAATTCTATCAAATACTTCTCCATGTCAAAACTTGCATTCTTCGCATAGAAGAAGCTCATCAAGACCATCCCCAAGGTCAGAGAACCGATTACCAGGAATGTACGTTTCCGGTCACGCCACAGATTCGCCCACGCCATCCCGGGAAGAGAAGCGCCCTTTTCACGTTTTCTGCTTTTTTTCTTAGAACCACCGTCCCCTTCCGTATACCGCAGGGCTTCCACAGGGGAAACCTTCCCCGCCACCCGAGCCGGCAACAAGCAGGAAATCAATACCGTCGTCAACGCAAACACCGTCGAACCGATGAAAATGACTGGATTTGCGGAAATCAGCGCATCCGTCCCCGGCTTGGAAACCAGCACCGGAAACAGTACGATACCGAGAAAATAGCCAAGCAAGAGCCCTGCCGGAATTCCTGCAAGAGACACCAGACACCCTTGCCCGAGTATCATCTTACGAATCTGCTTCTTTGTCATGCCCAGAGTCTTTAATTTCCCGTAGAACTGAATATCTGAGACGACCGATATCTGGAATACATTGTAAATAATCAGATACCCGGCAATGAATACCAATGCCATTGCGCCGTACATGGGGAGATTTTCCGTCAAAATGCTCTTCTGGATTTCATCGGAATAGGCAAGGTTCATATGGAAATCAAGATTGGACAGCCCACAATCCGAAAGAACCTTTGCCGTCTTTTCCTCGATGTTTTCTGTGCTGCCGAAGGAAATTCCCATCATACGCATTCCGCAGACCTGCCCGTCTTCGGCGTATCCGCCGCAGGCTTCTTTGGCGAACCCTTCGCTGACCCAGGCCATGCTTGCATAGGCGGAGAGATTCCCCTCCCAAAATCCGCAGAGCGTGAACGTACTCTCTGTCATTTCATCGGAACGGATGTCTTTTTTCCACTGAAGCGTTACCTGTTCCCCAAGCTTCCGTTCCATTCCCAGCCGCTCAAGGGCCAGGGTATCAAGCGCAATCTCCCCGTCCTTACGGGGCATTCTGCCTGTGGCCGGATATGCAAAATCATCCTTTGCATACTGGTCGGTTCCGTAACGGATTTCCACCTGCCGTCCGGCAAACTCTGGGTTTTCTGCAAGTCCTACCACGATACTCCATCCGCTTTTTTCCACATCCGGATGACCTGCAACCCGCTCAATCTGTTCATCTGTCATGTCCTTACAGGTTGCATGGGCGGATGTGCCGGATTGGTGCAGGGACATCTCCGTCATGGTCTTTCCCATACTCTGGGCTAGGGTAAATAATGTGGTGAACATCATCGTCGTCATGGCAACAGCCAATGCTGCCACAAGATTGCGTCCCCTGTTCTTTCTGAGGCTGCGCACCGTCAGGATTCTTTCCATAGACAACTCTTTTTTTACAGATTTATGCTCTCCCATAGTCCCTGCCTCCTTATGCCTCACCCAATGTACGTCCGTCCTCAATCCGGATACAGCGGTCTGCCTGCGCCGCAATCTCCGGATTGTGGGTAATCATCACGATTGTTTGATCGTATTTCTTGCTCGTGGCCTTTAAAAGACCAATCACCTCGTCACTGGTCTTGCTGTCCAGATTCCCGGTGGGTTCATCTGCCAGAATGATTGCCGGTTTGCCCGCCAGCGCCCTTGCGATTGCCACCCTCTGCTGCTGCCCGCCGGATAGGGTGTTGGGCATGTTGTAGATTTTTTTCTCCAGGCCCAAAAGGGAAATAACCTCCTGAATGAATTTCCGATCAGGTTTCTTTCCGTCGAGACGGATTGGCATGGTGATATTTTCATATACGTTCAAGACAGGAACCAGGTTATAATTCTGAAAAATGAACCCAATCCGCTGGCGGCGGAATACCGTCAAATCCTCGTCGTTCAGCTTACTAAGCTCAAAATTATCTACCCGCACGCTTCCTGAGGTGGGACGGTCAAGGCCTCCTAACATGTTGAG
The DNA here is from genome assembly GCA_910574885.1 of Lachnospiraceae bacterium. Taxonomy (GTDB): domain Bacteria; phylum Bacillota; class Clostridia; order Lachnospirales; family Lachnospiraceae; genus Sporofaciens. The sequence continues at coordinate 4,759 of CAJTDD010000010.1, forward strand.
CAGGGTGGATTTCCCGCTTCCGGAGGTTCCGATGATTGCCACAAATTCTCCCTGTTCTATGGAAATATCGATTCCGTTTAAGGCATTCACGATATTTGGTTCTTTTCCGTATTGTTTCATTAGATTCGCCGTACTTAAAATACTCATGTCAGATTTCCTCACTTCTTTCTTAAATATTTGCAGCTTCAGTATAGCCAAATCAGGAAATCCTGCCATATAAAATGCTTAATCTAATATTTACGGGGTAAAATCTAAATGTTCATTAACTATTGACAAGAAAACTTGACACATATATAATAGAATTGACAAGAAAACTTGGCATACAGGAAAGGCAAGGTGTCACATATGGATAAAAACGAAGTATTGCGCAGGGCGCAAGAGAAGAAGCCTAACAAGATGGATGAGATGGAGCTTGACATTTATAACAAAGGGTGTAAGGTGGGATTGATAGCAGGACTGGCGGGCTGCCTTATCGCAATGATCACAAAAATCATAGCCGGTATTCCATACTACGACGTATATGCGATTTACTGTTTTATGGCCGGAGGGCAATTAATCTACAGATGGAGCAGGCTGAAAAAGAAAAGCGATTTGTGCTATGGTATTTTATGGTACGCCTTGGCTATCGGACTCTTTGCAGGCTATTTATATGAAATTTTCTGACGGTGTAAAAAACATGGAGACAGAACTGATATTAAAGAATCATTTGAAACAGGCCAGAATGGAAAAAAAGCTTTCCCAAAACGAACTTGCCAAGCTGGTAGGGGTCTCCCGCCAGACTATCAGCTCAATCGAGACAGGGGTATTTAACCCTACGGCGAAATTAGCGTTGATACTGTGCATTGCATTGGATAAAAAGTTTGAAGAACTATTCTACTTCTAAGGCATAAGGATTATTTCTGAATAAGGGAGTGTCGGAAAAGACAAACTTCTCCTTTCCGGCACCCTTCCCCTCCGAAAGAATACTATCCCTACTCCGGAATCGGAATCATGATTTTCAGCACGAACTTCCCGTCCTTCGCCTTCACCGTACACTGCCCGTCGTACTTTTCCGCAGCTTTTCGGATATTCGACAACCCGAACCCGTGCAAAAAAGTATCTTCCTTGCTGGTCCTTCCATCCCCCGGCCCGTCAAGCAGCATATTATTTTCCACAGCCACCACCAACATATCATGAATCCTGGCGGCTTTTGCCGTAATGAGCCGCATGCTCTCGGAAACCTTCTCGCTGGCTTCAATAGCGTTGTCCAGCGCATTTCCGAAAATAGCGCTGATATCCAGCGGTTCTATGAATCCGCCCGCCTCAAACCGGATAGCCGCCTGGAAATCAATCTGTTTCTCCCACGCTTTCCTTAACTTATCCCGGATAATGATATCCAGAAAATCATTTCCCGTATGGTAGTAGGCTTCATAATCTTCCAACTCTTCCTTCAGTTTTTCAATGGACGCCCCCACCTCCTGAGAATGTCCGTCCTGCGCCTGCAGTACAAGAAGGTGGTTCTTCATGTCATGGTAAATGCTCCTCACACGCTCTTCTTCATCCACTTTGTCTTGAATATACGCAAGCTCCATGCTAAGCCTTCGCGCACCGTACTCCACCTTCCGCGCATTGCTGATATATGCCGCCAGATAAATTCCGCCGAAGCTTGAGAATATCGCCGCCCCGCAGATTGGGTAAACAATTGCCATCTCCTCCGGCATAAAATAGATAATCGTGAAAATGGATACCACAGGGGCAATCAAAAGGATATCCACGAGCATCCACATTTTCACCGTAATCTCTTTGATAATCTGTATTAGATATTTCCTCAGGACGAGCCATGCCATAAGCCAGAAGAAAAGCCTGAGAAGAAGGGCGCAGGTATGGATAAAGGTGCTTATGAGCAATGTTTCCTGTGTCCAACCATCATAGACAAGATCCGGGGCATCCGTAAGCCAGAAGAAGAGTCTTGAACCGGTATCTTCCATCAGATAATTTACGGCGATTACGGCCGGGTAGAACACCATCAGGGCCGTCAGCTTCTCCATCCACCCGCCCCGGTAAAATAACGCGATATATGGGATAAAGCCAAGCAGCGGCAAAAGGATGCTTGCAAGGTCGTTGGAAAATACCACCACGTTAAACAGAAACGGGCATAAGAGGAACGCCGCCGCCCGTACCGCCAAGTTGTCCCGCATTGGCAGGAGGGTCCGGAACATCAGGAAGATTACAAAGGCATTTCCCCACAAAAGCAGGAAAGAGACAACGTCTAAGAACCGTATCATAGCATATCCCCCCAATATTCTGTAAGATGCTCCATAAATTCCTTCCGTTTCGGCTGGCTGATAGCAAGGGTCTCTCCCGTAATCAGCGTAATCTCTAATTTTCTGGCCGCTTTCACATAAGCCAGATTCACCAGACATCCTCTATGGCACCGCACAAAGCCATGGGGCGCTAATTCCTGGGCGATCTCCTTCATGCTCCGGTAACAAATGATATTCTCCTGTTCAGAATGGAATAACAGGTTCCGGTTAAATGTCTCCACGTAACGAAGGCTGTTCAGCAGGATTTTGTATCTCCCGGAGTCATTATTTACCACAATAAATGGGCTTTTCTCCTTCTGGCGGCGCAGAAGAAACCTGTCCAACTCGTCCCGTAAGCGGGCGTATTTTAAAGGCTTAATGATGTAGTCCAACGCCTGAAACTTGTACCCTTTAAGCCCATGCTGGGTCAGTGTGGTCAGGAAGATGATGCCCACCTTCTCGTCCATTTCCCGCAGACGCTTTGCCGCCCTAAGGCCGTCCACCAGCTTCATCTGGATATCCAGAAAAATAAGGTCGATGGTGGTATCGTATTTCTCAATCAGTTCCAGGCCGTCATAGTAAACGGTAATCTTGATTTCCTCGCTCTTTTCCAGCTCGTATTGGTGGATGAGGGCGGTCAGGGAATCCACAAGGAAACGTTCATCGTCGCAGATTGCTATATGTATCATTGTATCCGTCTCCTTTCACATTATAGTCCGACGCTGATTGCCTCCCCCACGCTCTTTACGCCGATGATCCGCACACCCTCCACTTTTCCTACTGTCTTTACAGACACTTCCGGAAGGATGCAGGTAGTAAATCCCAGTTTCTTTGCCTCTGACACCCGCTGCTCCGGCATGGACACCGCCCGCACTTCGCCGCTTAACCCCACTTCGCCGAACACGATGACATCTTCCGCAATGGGACGGTTCTTATAGCTGGATGCAATCGCCAGCACGATTCCTAAGTCTGCCGCCGGCTCATTTAACCGAATTCCCCCGGCGATGTTGACATAGGCGTCATAGCCTGACAGAGGCAGTCCCAGCCTTTTTTCCAGTACCGCCATCAGAAGGTTGACCCGGTTGTAGTCAAGCCCCGCCGCCGTCCTTCTGGGCATTCCGAAATTGGTCTTGCACACCAACGCCTGAATCTCCATGAGCATAGGGCGCGTTCCTTCTATTGCGCAGGCGACCACAGAGCCGGACGCATGTTCCGGCTTGCCGCTCAGCATGAACTCCGACGGGTTCTTGACTTCCGTAAGCCCTTCTTTTCGCATCTCGAACACGCCGATTTCGTTGGTGGAGCCGAAACGGTTCTTTACGCCCCTCAAGATACGGTAGGAAGCATGGCGGTCTCCCTCGAAATATAAGACCGTATCCACCATATGCTCCAGCACCCTAGGGCCTGCTACCGTACCTTCTTTGGTCACATGCCCCACAATGAAGATAGAGATAGAAAGTCCCTTGGCAAGCTGCATGAAAATATTGGTGGATTCCCGCACCTGGGAAACGCTTCCCGGCGCAGAGCCTACCTCTTCGTTGTACATGGTCTGTATGGAATCAATCACCACCATGTCCGGCTTCTGCTGTTCGATGATTCCCCGGATGATATCAAGGCTTGTCTCGCACAGAAGGTAAAGGTTATCCGTAAATTCTCCCATGCGGTTTGCCCTGAGCTTTATCTGTTTTAAGGATTCTTCTCCGGATATGTAGAGCAGTTTCCTCCCTGCCGCCGAAAGACGCTGGCAGACTTGCAGTAAAAGGGTTGACTTGCCGATTCCCGGGTCGCCGCCCACCAATACCAGCGAGCCTTTCACGATTCCCCCGCCTAATACCCGGTTCAGCTCCTCGATGCCGGTGTCCATGCGGTCGTCCTCGTCCGCCTCAATGCCGGACAGGGTAACGACTTGGGCGTCCTTTTGCTCCTTTACTGCCTTTGCTGAAGCAGGGCTCACTTTTTCCTCCACAAATGTATTCCACTCCTTACATGCCGGACACTGCCCCAGCCATTTCGACTCTTCATGCCCGCAGTTCTGGCAGAAATACACGCTCTTCTTTGCTTTTGCCATATTTGCACTCCTTTTATGCCTAAAAAAGGAGCCGCTTTTTGCAGCCCCTCTTATTGAAATTATGATTTTCTGACTACCTTCACTTCCACGCTGCGCTCCGGCTCAAGTTCTGCGCTGACGCTCAGCTTTCCGCTCAAATTCGTCTTCATGACCCCAACGTTGATCCCGTCCATATACACCTCGTATTCGCTGTCTGCCCCAAGTTCCAGCGTAAACTGTGCATCCTTCGTCCCGGACACCTTGAAAGAAACCGTATCTTCGTCTGCCTGAAAATTCTCTACAGCGGTTCCCGGAACCGACTCATATACAAACATGCCGTTCTTCTCCAACTTGGTAATCTCAGCAAAAGTCTTCACCTTGTAAATGTCGCCCTGAAAATCATATCCGTCAAGCTTCGTCTTGCTTGCCAGCGTATAATCTCCAAAGCTTAGGGTGCCGTCTCCTTCAGTCCTTAACAATTCTTTCACTGCTGCCATATTTATCTCTCCTCCTGAGGTTCTTCTTTTGTACCCCTATTATATCTCAATTTCGTCTGGATTTGTAGTCTTTGGTATAAATTTTATTTCTTTTTTAGACAGTCCTACCACCACTTCCGAATCCCTTAAAACCTCTCCGTTCAGGATTGCTTCCGCAAGCCCGTCTTCTAACTGGTTCTGCACTGCGCGGCGCAGCGGGCGGGCGCCGTACTTCTGGTCCGTACCTGTCTCCACAATATGTTTCTTTACCGAATCGCGTATGGCAAGGCGGATTCCAAGCTGCTCTTCTGCCCGGGCAGTAAATTCCTTGCACAACAGGCCCACGATTTTCTTCATCTGTTCTGCATTCAGCGGGTGGAATACCAGAATCTCGTCAATCCGATTCAAAAATTCCGGACGGAAAATCAGTTTAATCTCCTTCATGACATTTCCCTTCATCCGCTTATAGTCTCCTGCCACGTCTTCTTTGACGTTGAAGCCTAGTTTCTTAGGGTCGATAATGGTCTGTGCGCCGGCATTGCTGGTCATGATGATGACGGTATTACGGAAATCTACCTTCCTCCCCTGAGAATCCGTAATATGCCCGTCGTCCAATACCTGCAGCAGGATATTGAATACGTCCGGATGTGCCTTCTCGATTTCGTCGAAAAGAATCACCGAGTAGGGCCTTCTTCTCACCCGCTCGCTTAACTGCCCGCCGTCGTCATGTCCGATGTATCCCGGAGGCGCCCCAATCATCTTGGCGACGCTGTGTTTCTCCATGTACTCCGACATGTCTACCCTTATCATGGACTCCTCATTTCCGAAGAGAGCTTCCGCCAGCGCCTTAGAAAGCTCCGTCTTTCCGACGCCGGTAGGGCCAAGGAACAGGAAGGAGCCGATGGGGCGTTTCGGGTCTTTCAGTCCCACCCTTCCCCGCTTGATTGCCTTCGCAACTGCGGTAACAGCCTCGTCCTGCCCGATCACCCGCTGATGGAGCACTTTTTCTAACTTGTTAAGCCTTACGCTCTCCGTCTCGGCAAGCCTTTGCACCGGGATCTTCGTCCACTGGGACACGACTTCTGCAATGTCTTCCTCTGCGACGGAAAGCTGCCGTTCCTGATTCTTCTTGTGGAAACGTTTCTTTACCTGAGAGAGCTTCTTCTCTGCCGCTTCCTGCTCCTTATGGATGCGGGCTGCCTCCGGAATATCTCCGCCTCGGATTGCCTCCTCTAACGCCGCGGTCAATTCCTCCACTTCCGCTTCCATCCCGGCGATATTGTCCGGAACCTTGAATCCCCGCAGGCTTACCTTGGAACATGCCTCGTCCAGTACGTCGATTGCCTTATCGGGCAGGAAACGGTCGTTCACGTAACGGCTCGCCAGTTTTACGGCAGCCTCTAACGCAGTCTCTTCAATCTCTACGCGGTGGTGGTCTTCATATCTCTTTTTCAGCCCTTTCAGGATGTCAAGGCAGTGTTCTTCGGTCGGTTCTTCCACAGTGACCGGCTGGAACCTGCGTTCCAACGCCGCGTCTTTTTCCAGATATTTCCGGTATTCTGTGATGGTCGTAGCGCCGATTAGCTGTACCTCACCTCTGGCAAGGGATGGTTTCATGATATTGGATGCGTTAATCGCCCCTTCTGCACCTCCCGCGCCGATGATGGTATGCACCTCGTCCAGAAACAGAATGACGTTCCCGGCGGACTTCACTTCCTGCAGCAGGCGCTTCATCCGCTCTTCAAATTCACCCCGGTATTTGGATCCGGCAATCATCCCGGCCAAGTCCATGGTCAGGATGCGCTTATCCTTCATCCCTTCCGGCACGTTCCCGGCGGCAATCCGGGACGCAAGCCCTTCAATCACGGCCGTCTTCCCGACTCCCGGCTCCCCTACAAGACAGGGGTTATTCTTGGTTCTTCTGCTCAGCACTTGAATCAAGCGGTTGATTTCCGACTCCCTTCCGATGACCGGGTCAAGCCGCCCTTCTTCTGCCTGTGCAGTCAGGTCGGTTCCGAACTGCTCTAACATCCCTTCCCGTTTCCTGCCGCCGCCCGTAAGCATCTCATCCTGATATTCCTTGGGATCGCCCCCGAGGACAGAGAAGATGTCCTGATAGATTTTCTGCATATTGATATTCAGGGTCAGCAGTATCCGGGTCGCCACACAGTCTGGGTCCCTGAGAAGGGCAAGGAGCATATGCTCTGTCCCTATCTTGTCTGACCGGAAATGAGCTGCCTCTGCCATGCTTTCTTCCAGAATGTACGTAAGCCTGGGGCTCGTCTCCGGGTGGCGCGCCACAGCCGTCTCTCCTACCGGGCATACCAGTTCGTCCACGACTTTGCGGATGCTCTCTTCGTCTACCCCGTTCATGCCAAGCACCTGGCCTGCAACGCCGGTATAGACTTCCCGAAGCCCTAAGAGCAGGTGCTCCGTCCCCACGTAGGGATGGTTGAGCTTCCTTGCCGTATCCCTCGCTATCTTCAATACCTTGTTCGCCTGTTCCGTATAATTCATGAATGTCCTTTCCTTTCCTTGTTCTGTTATACCTTACCATATTCCTCATAGATTTCGTCTACGAGGGCATGCACTTCTTCTTTGGAAATATTCTTGCACCTTCCTCTTGCCAGCAGTACGCGGAGCTGTTCTTTCATCTCCAGCAGCGCTCTTGCCTTGTCCATGTCGATTGCTATGACTGCTCCTCTTCTCCGGTCTAGCTGTATGAATCCCTCCTGCTTTAGGATGGAGTATGCCTTGTTCACAGTATGCATGTTGATTCCTACCGTATTGGCAAGCTGCCGGACAGAGGGCAGGGAGTCTCCTTCCTGAATCAGGTTCATGGCGATTCCCATGATAATCTGGTTCTGGAGCTGGATGTAGAGGGCTTCATCACTGTTAAAATCGATTTCTATCAGCATTGGTATCACCTATTCTTCTATGTCTGATTTATGTCTGCTTCTTTTGTTCTAGGCATACTATAACATAAAAAGAAAGAGCTTTCTACTCTTTCTTTTCACTTTTTAATTGATTCAAGAACAATTCATACAATTGACGATGTTTTTTTACAACGACATGGAGTATCAGACCGCATATCCACATTAATATCCCTATCGTAGCCAATACACCCGATACAATCAAGGTCGGAAATCGAAACACGTATCCCGTTGCAAAATATTCCAGCAATACTGGCAAAAATAAACCCAAAGCCGCAAGGTTACACACTGCAGATACAACCGAAAAAAATACTAACGGCTTATAATCCCGAAATAACGTAGCGATTGTCTTTAGAACTTTTATCCCGTCACTCACGGTATTCAGTTTCGATTCACTGCCCTCCGACCTATCTCTGTAACAGACCGCCATTTCTTCTAACAAAAAATTCTTATCCAGGGCATGAATCGTCATTTCCGTTTCGATTTCAAATCCTTTTGATAAGATAGGAAAACTTTTCACAAATAGATAACTGAAGGCTCTATATCCTGTCATAATATCCTTTATATTACTGTGAAACAGCCAATTTATCAAATTCCTGACGATCCGGTTGCCAAAATTATGAAACCGTCTTTTGTTCTCTGTAAAATACGTAGAAGACAAACGATCCCCAATCACCATATCTACGCCTTTCTTTAAGACAAGTTCTACCATTTCAGGCGCGGATTCAGCAGGATAGGTATCGTCCCCATCGACCATCAGATAGCACTGTGCATCTATGTCCCGAAACATACTCCTTATCACATTCCCTTTTCCCTGCCTGTATTCATATCTGACGATCGCCCCGGCTTCTTTTGCTTTTTTGTCTGTTCCGTCGGTAGAATTGTTATCATATACATAAATGGCCGCTTCCGGCAATATATTCTTAAAATCTTTAATTACTTTTTCGATTGTTACACCTTCATTGTAACATGGTATGATTACAGCAATTTTATCCATTCTCTCTCCTATACTTTGTTGGACGAAGTCCGCCTGCCCGTAGGGCATGCATTACGGGGTGCCCTTGGGTATACTTTGTTGGACGAAGTCCGCCTGCCCGTAGGGCATGCATTACGGGGTGCCCTTGAATATACTTTAACGGACAATGAAATTCTTTGATTATAAGGACGCTCTGATATATCGACAAATATTTTGCAATTTGGATTAACGGGTACGCCCCGGCAAGATACATATAAATAAAAGGTTCCATATCTTTCGCAAACCAGCTTGTAAATAAATCGACCGCAGCGATATACAAAATTGCAGACATAAGGACTCCTAAAACGAATAACCACATCTCCAAATGATTTCTATTATGAAATAAAAATATCGTCATAAATAGGAATCCAACGGCTGCTATAATGCTGACAAGCGGACTTACTTTTTGATAGACGCTAAATATCGCACCGACAATCTTTTCAATCACATAATTTGACGAAGAAACCGGATCTTTTACGATCGCCCCATTCTCATGAACCACATCAGGATACACCGTGAAACTATGAAAAAGCGCCTCCCAGCATCTGATTGAGTAGACGTCGCCCGTACTTAAACTCTCCTCACATATCTTTGGCATTGAGCATTGATATGTGGCAATCCCTTTTAGATATTTCACAAAGTCCTTTAGATATTTTCCATTTTCTATATATTCATCCTGTACCTGAACACAACTTAAATGTATCCGGTCATCTCCGTCTAACAATCCGTCTTCAAAAGCCTTATCCAGCTCTTTTGTGATCTGCCCGCAGAAATCATTCATTACCCTTGCGTCTACAAAATATCCTGCCTCATTTAATGCAGAACGAACGACCCACATTGGCAAATCTCCACGCATATCCTCACCGGTACCGTCACTCCAGCTATTTTGTTGATTCAGCATCTCTTTCTCAATCGATTTTAATGTTGGGCTAACATCCATTGCTTTTCTGATTGCATGATTCGAGCACCACACGTCTAACGGAGCGTCGTCTTCTATCACATACAGCCGCTTCATCATTTCGGCAAATTCAGAATTTGTCCGTTCGCTTGTCACAAATTCTTTATAGCAAAAATAGTTTACGGTACACAACCCAAGGGTGACAAATGCAAGCGAAAATAACGGAAGCAAGACCAACAGCCCCCTTTTCACCACTTCTTTTGTTATACGCCTGTTTTTATAGATGATACAACCGATTGTAACAAACAGCACTACGCAGACAAAGGGCAGAATCCATAGAGAATCATCCCTGATATAATAAAAACAAGGCAAACAAAATGCACCGCCGATTGCCCATTTTTTGAAACTATCTTCATTCCTTCTTAGAAAAACAGCAATCACACATGAAAAAACCAAGATAGTGCCATATGGTACTACTGCCGGTTGATAGGTTCTCTGGGCAATCAAATAATCAAATCCTGCCGGGGAATATATCATCAATAAATAAATCACCGCTTTTCCTTTCAGTGAAGGTATTAATTTATCGACCGCCTTTATAAAAACATAAGCAGAAATGATGTTCAGTAATCCCAGTCCGATAGAATAGGGAAGCGACAGCCAATGGCAGATCGCAACAAAAAACGGATAGGAAATGCTTTTGATCAGTGTTGTATGGGAATATCTCCCCAACCATTTAAAATCAGAAATATAAACCGCATGATTATACATTAATTGATCGTCATACGCTTGCTCTGTAAAATACGCCACCGGAATCTTCCAAGATAAAAACAGCCTGAAAACGGTCGCCAATAGCAAAATCCATAAAATGATTTGTTTGTTTTTATTGATTTTCAAAAAATTCATCTCCCTCTTGTAACAATCCCTTCCCCGTATTTCATACGCACTTTCTCTAATGCCTGGTCGAGCATTCTCGTCTTCTCCCTCTTAGGGTCATACTGAAACTGTGGGTCAAAAATCGTCATCTGTTCCGGCTCATCTTCCTCCGCCAATTTAGAACTGCGTATCCCTAACAGCCGGATTGGATTCTTGTCCCAAAGTTCCCGGAACAACTGGACTGCTTCCTCATAAATCTCCTCGTCCCGGTTCGTCCCTTTATCAAGCTGTTTCTGATGGGAAACACTTTCAAAATTATAGTATTTAATCTCTACGCTCAGCATCTTTGCCTTCTGTCCGGCATCACGGAGCCGCCTGCCTACGCTGGCGGCAAGTATTTTCAATACTTCCTTTGCCTCCTCCTCAGTAGCGGCATCCCTGGAAAGGGTGGTGGAATTGCCGATTCCTTTCGCTTCCGCAGGTTCCGGCTCTACCACCGCATTACCGATACCATTAGCGAACTCCCACAGCCGCCTTCCGTGGCTCTTCAGATGCAGTTCCAGAAGTTTTGGCTCCATACGGGCAAGTTCCCCGATTGTGAATATTCCCAGCTTCCGCAAGATCTCCACGCTGGCATTACCGGCCATATAAAGCTCTGCCACAGGTAACGGCCACATTTTCACCGGTATCTCCTCCGGGAACAAGGTATGTACTTTATCAGGCTTTTCAAAATCCGAGGCCATCTTCGCCAACAGTTTATTGCTGGAAATGCCCACATTCACCGTGAATCCAAATTTTCGGTATACCTCGTTCTTGATTTCCATAGCGCCTTCTATCGGAGAATGATAGTCCTTCACATTTTCGGAAAAATCCATATAACACTCGTCCACACTTACCTGTTCTATGACCGGGGTATAGCTTTGCAGAAATTCCATCAGCCTGTCGCTGTACCTCCTGTACAGCTTGTGGTCAGGCGGCGCAGTCACAAGACCAGGGCATTTGCGGAACGCATTTGCCACCGGCTCGCCTGTGTGGATGCCGTATTTCTTTGCCGGAATGGACTTCGCCAGCACAACGCCGTGCCTTGTCTTCTGGTCGCCGCCGATAATTGCGGGAATCTGACGCAGGTCTCGCTTCTTACCATTCTTTAATTCCTCTACTGCCGTCCAACTAAGATATGCAGAATTCACATCTATGTGGAAAATTACGGACATGCAGACCACCTCCAATATGTCTATCTTTTTTCTCCCTATGCGAATCGATATTTTCCTTTTCCTTGACCTGTCACTGTAACTATAATCTCCATATCATCCCTCATTTTCATCAGTATTGCTCTGGCTGTTGAATCCGAACATCCCAATATTTCCTTAATTTCGGCAGCCCCAAACACCTGCTCCTTTTCTAAGGCATCGTATATCTTTAAAATGTTATTTCGCGTCGGTTCGCTATATCTTTGATTTTCAACCGCCGATTTTATAATCTCAATCGCCGATTTTTCTATTCCAATCGCCGACTTTTCTATCTCCACCGCCGATTTTTCTGCCTCAACCGCCGGATTTTCTGCCTCAATCGCCGATTTTTCTAAAAATGCAGGATGAATTGGTATCCTGATACGCATTGCTCTTCTTTCTTCATCTGTAAAAAATTCTGCTCTTGGCGAACCGTTCCTTTTCAGCTCCTCTTGAATTGTCGGTATCCCGGTAGAATGACCTTCCGATAACTCTATTTCCTTTAAAAATTCTCCCAGTCTTCGATTCCGATAATATCTTGACACAAATCTTTTTCCTTCAGCTATGGTTTTCTCCGAAATCGATCTGTCAATTCCCGGAAAGTTCATAATATTTACACAATCAGGCTCTATCTCTATTGTCACTGGTTCGCAGGACATATAGTCTCTATGATAAAATGCATTGACCACAGCTTCTTCAATCGCCTGATATGGATAGTTCACAATTCTAAGCGCCTCCATCTGCCCATGAATTTTTATGACTTTCTCCCGAATAAATATATTTCTAAACCGCTCCATTGTTCCTTTTATCATCTGTGGAACCGACCCTGTAATATTCGGGAAATCCTCACTCAAACTAGGATTTTCTACACTTCCCTTTGGAAATGAAGTCATTTGCACATAAGTATATCGAAAGAACTTTTCCGGATAGTCACAGAACATCATCAATGCAACATTTTGAATATATCTTTGCTCCAAAGGTCCTTCCAATAACTGTAAATCTTCCAATATAGCTTCTACTCCCCGTTCCCTGACTTGTCTAGATAATTTACTTCCTGTCTTGCGCAAATGGTCTTCTAACAGAATCGGTGAAATATCATCAAATGTTGCCTTATGATTAGCCCTGCAATCGAACGGCGTCTGGTCTGCCATGTTAATAAGCTCTCTTTCCTGCTCCTGATTGGCTTTTACCGAATTGGTCAGATAACGAATATAATAATTATATTTCTTACCCTTTTTACTTGTAACGTACTCTGGTACTTTATAAGGTCTTTGCTGTCCTGCCCTCGCAACAATAATTAATATCCATTTCCCATCCACCTGCGTCGTACTTACCTTAGGGAAATATGTTGGAGCCATAGAATTATTATATCCTAGCATTTCCTTCTGTATCTTATCTAATTCATTTTCCGGTATTCCCTGTACTGGTCTTTGCGCAACGCCATTCTTTTCAGCAACACCAATAATAATATATCCACCGCCTTTGTTGTTATAATCATTGGCAAATGCACATACACTGCGATAAATATCATCCGGGTTCCAGCCTGACTTGAATTCAATACGGTCTGATTCTATTTTTTCCCTTTTGAGCAAATCTTCAATACTTATTTCAAGTTCCATGATAGTCTCCCATTCCATCTTGCTTTATACGATTTAATGCCTATATTTTAACATTTTTATGGAAAAAATAAACATATCACGGCAAAAATTTTCGGGCATATCCGAAAATGGTTTTCTGGTCTGCAAAAAAACCACCTTTCAAATATGCCCGAACATTAGATTGACACATTTATCATATACCGTTCAACATCAGCAACCTGCTGCACTTTTCACATCCACGTACTCATACCCTTCAAAACTATCCGCCACATTCTTGCAGGTCAGCTTTCCGTCGTATGTGTTAATCGCGGAATAAATCACCTCGTTCTCCTTACAAGCCTGTTCAAGTCCCTTGCCGGCGATTTGCAGCCCGTAACTCAAAGTAGCATTGGTTAACGCAATCGTAGACGTCCGCGGAACTGCGCCCGGCATATTGCCGACACAATAATGGACAATGCCGTCTACAATATAAATCGGGTCGTCATGGTAAGTCATCCGCGTCGTCTCGCCGCACCCGCCCTGGTCAACGGCAACATCCACAAACACCGCGCCCGGCTTCATCTCTTTTAAATATTTTTTCTTGAATAGCTTAGGCGCAGCCTTCCCCGGAATCAGGACAGACCCGATTACAAGGTCAGCCTCTTTCACGGACTTCTCAATGTTGGCGTCGTTGGATGCAAGAGTCTGAATCCTTGCCCCGAAAATATCGTCCAGATATGCAAGCCTCTGGAGATTCACGTCTAGAATCGTTACATTCGCCCCCATGCCCACTGCAATCTTACAGGCATTGGTTCCCACAGAACCTCCCCCAAGGATGACCACATTCGCCTTAGGCGTTCCCGGTACACCCGCAAGGAGTACCCCTTCCCCGCCGTAGATTTTCTCAAGGTACTTCGCGCCTTCCTGTACGCTGAGACGTCCGGCAATCTGGCTCATAGGCGCAAGAAGGGGGAGACTGCCGTTTCTATCCATCAAAGTCTCATAAGCAACACCCTTCACCTTAGAGGCAAGGAGGGCGTCTGTCTGCGGACGGTCTGCAGCAAGGTGCAGATAGGTATATAAAATCAGCCCCTCATGGAACAACGGATACTCGTCCGGAAGCGGTTCCTTGACCTTGACCATCATCTCTACCGTATCCCATACTTCTTTCGCCGTATCAAGCATTGTCGCGCCCGCCGCTTCATACTCTGCGTCCGTAAATCCGGAACCGTTACCGGCTCCCTTCTCAATATAAACTTCGTGCCCTGCATTCACATAACTCTTCACATTGTCGGGTATCATCCCTACCCGGAACTCATTGTTCTTAATCTCCCTGACACTTCCAACCTTCATCTTCCTTGACCTCCATACCATAATAATGTATCCGAACATTTCATTTGGGATGAATAATATTATTCATATATACATCATTATGAATAATATTATTCTTTTTTCTTTTCAATAATACTACCACAAGTCCTTACATTATTCAATAAAAGTTATTTTTTTCACAGAATTATTTAATTATACTTCAAAATTTAAAATTGTATCTACAATTTTTCTTGCATATTTTCTTCATTCATGCTTAAATCATTATATGACATGAAAACTTCGGAGGTACTCTATGAGCGAACTGAGCGAATTAATTCATAATGCCAATCTGACAAAGACCCAGAAAATGATAGCCAAATATATCCTGGATCATTCCGCCGACGCCTGTTTTATGACGTCTACCGAGATTGCCTTGAAGCTGAACGTCAGCGAATCCTCGGTCATCAGGTTCAGCAGGTCTTTAGGTTTTAGCGGGTTCATGGATTTTCAGAAGATGCTGCGCAAGGAATATCAGGACAAGGTTCTCAGCATATCCAACACGATTACCGTGCCTGCCCAGCGGGTTGCCAAACGGGCGAAGCTTGAACGTAATTCAGACTACATCAACCGGCATTTTAAGAACGCTATCCAAAATCTGGAAACCTTATTTACCACCAATACATTAGACGCATTTGAGGAGGCCGCCGACGTCATCGTTGCAGGAAAGCGTAAGTACATCGCTGCTTCCCGGGGCAACGCCTGCCTTGGAGACTTTTTTCTCCTGTACCTGAAACATATCCTGCCCCATGTGACCTGCACCAACACGGCTGCCCTAAGCCCCATTGACCATATGTGCAACATTACGAAAGACGACTGCCTGGTTGTTTTCAGTTTTCCGCGGTATTCTTCCTTAGACCGGGTGACGACGGAGATGGCCAAAGAAGCAGGGGCAAGAATCGTCGTGATTACAGATAAACCAAGCGCCTTGCTTGCACAGTATGCGACGGTACTGATTACGGTTCCGGTTGACAGCAATGCATTTTTTAATTCTTTAATCGGCCCACAGTTTGTGGCCGAGATATTGCTTGATACCATCAGCCATAAGGTAAATGGGATTGAGAAGCGGTTGAAGAAGATAGATAAATATCTGGATAAATTGGGGATATACTAACCCCAAAATAGTGGAAGCCGGTAATTTCCGGCTTCCACTTTTATCGATGGTATGAATGAACCTTTTATTTGTGTAAATGGCAGGCAATCTTATGCCCTTTTTCAACCTCCCTAAGCTTTGGCGCCTCTTTCCTGCATTTCTCATCAGCATGCGGACACCGTGTGCAGAATGCACATCCTTGGAAGGTTTCTGTTCTTACCGGCTGTTCTCCCGTCAAAGCGGCCGCCTTGCGCCTCTTAATAAATGGGTCTGGGGCAGCGGCAAAAAGCGCCTCCGTGTAAGGGTGCAGCGGATGTGCAAATAGCTGTTCCGTCTCTGCTTCTTCCATCAACGACCCAAGGTACATGACGCCTACCCTGTCAGAGATAAATCGTACAACTCCGATATCGTGAGAAATGAACAACAGACTGATCCCCAGTTCCTTCTGCAAATCCATCAGCATATTTAAAATCTGTGCCTGAATCGACACATCTAACGCCGATACAGGTTCATCACAGACAATCAAACGCGGCTTTATAATCAAAGCTCCTGCTATCCCAAGCCTCTGAACCTGCCCTCCGGATAATTCATGGGGAAACCGAAAATAATGCTCTTCCGAAAGTCCCACGCGCTGCAGTATTTCCATCACCTGTTCCCTGCGTTCAGATGCAGTTCCTATACCATGGATGGCGAGCGTTTCTTCTAAAATCTCTCCAATTCGTCGGCGTGGGTTCAACGCTGACAAGGCGTCTTGGAATACCATCTGTAATTCCTTGCGTAAGGGCCTAAATTCCTTTTCACTCAACTTACACAAATCCTTATCGCCATAAAGAATCGAACCGCTGTCAACCTTCGTTAAGCCTACGACGGCACGCCCGGTCGTAGACTTTCCACAGCCGGACTCTCCCACAAGCCCGTAAGTCTCTCCTTCTTTGACGCCAAGCGACATATTCTCTACAGCGCACATGCGTTCCTTTGAGGAAAATAATGCTCTTCCTGCCCCGCGTACAGAGTAGGTCTTCTTAATCCCCTTAATCTCAAGCAAATATGTACTCATGATTCCACCTCCTGCCCTTTATCCGGGTTCCCTGCATATTTCCAGCATTTCGCCAGATGTCCTTTCGACACCTCGCACAGCGGGGGCCGCTTCTTCGCGCACCTTTCGTCAGCCTCGCTGCATCTGGTACAAAAATGACAGCCTTCCGGAATCTTCGAGAGAGAGGGAACGGAACCGGGAATCATGGAAAGGTGTTCTCCCCTTGCCACGCCCAGATGTGGAATACAGGCAAGCAGCCCCTTTGTATAGGGATGAAGAGGATTCTCAAAAATCTCTTCGGTTAACGCCTCTTCCACCACCTGTCCCAGATACATGACTCTGACGCTATGGCACAGTTGGGACACTGCCCCCATGTCGTGTGTAATGAACAATACAGACATTCCCAAATTTTCATTCAATTCACGGATCAGATGCAGAATCTGCTCCTGTATCGTCACATCCAGAGCTGTCGTCGGCTCGTCGGCAATCAACAGCTTTGGCTCGCATGCCAGCGCCATTGCAATCATTACTCTCTGCTGCATACCGCCGGACAATTCATAGGGATATTGCCGCATACAGTTTTCGGGATTGGGAATCCCTGTAACTTTAAGCATCTGGACTGCCCGTTCTTTGGCTTCCTGCTTTGACATCTTTTTATGCAGAACCAATACCTCACTAAGCTGGTTTCCGACCGTATGTACCGGACTTAGGGAGGTCAGGGGGTCCTGAAAGATTACCGAAATACGGTTTCCCCGGATATCCCGCATCTTTGCCAACGGCTGCTTTAACAGGTCGATTCCCTCAAAAAGTATCTCTCCTTCATAGCGTACTGCCGTATCGTAATCCCTCAGCCGCAAAATCGACTGTGACATAACGCTTTTTCCGGACCCAGATTCCCCTACGACTCCTGTAATCTCACCTGACCGGATATTGAGGTTCACTCCGTCAACGGCGGGCAGCCACTTCTTACGGACTGGGAACAATACCCTAAGTCCTTTGATCTCAAGCATCTTATCATTCTCCTTCATCACCGTTTTGCCCCTCCCTTAGTCCTTGGATCCATAAAATCTCTCAGCCCGTCGCCAAGAAGGTTTAAGCTCAGTACGCACAGAACCACCGCAGCGCCCGGAAAAATCATCGTCCATGGCGCCTTAGATATCACCTGCTTACTTGCCTGAAGCATGTTTCCCCAGCTTGCCGCAGGCGCAGGGACACCGGCTCCCAGAAAACTTAACGACGCTTCTGAGATGATTGCCTGTGCAAAGATAAAGGATGCCTGTACGGTCAGCGGTGATATGACTCCCGGCAGGATTAATTTCCATAAAATGCGGAAATCACTGAATCCCTGTACTTTTGCCGCTTCCACATAGGTCTGTTCCCTTATGACCATAGCGCTGGCACGAACCGTCCTTGCAACACTTGGCGTATATACAATGACGAGCGCAAGGATCACGTTCCAGCTTGACGTCCCCAGCGCCGCTATTAGGGCAATGGCAAGAAGGATTCCGGGAATGGCAATCAATCCGTCGCAAATCCTCATTAAAATCTGATCCAGTATTTTAAAGTAACTGGCATATAGACCGAAGATAATTCCCAGGATACAGGAAAAAACAGCCACACTGCCTCCCACCCACAGGGATACCCTTGCTCCATACATAATACGGGTAAAAAGGTCTCTGCCCAATTCATCCGTACCAAAAAAATGTTCACCGGAAGGCGGCTTTAACCGCTCCGACACGACCATGGCATTCGGGTCTACCGAACTGAAAAGCGGAATCAGGACCGCGGTCAGAAGAATCACCAAGAAACCAACCAAGCCAATGATTAGCCCCGGGCTGGCAAGCAGCCGCTCCATTCTGAGCTGTCTCTGTTCCTTGAGAATTGCTTCACTCACGGAAGAAGTATGTTTTTGTCCTAAACGCATCTTTCACACCTCCTACTTGCGTCCCGGCCAGAGCCTTGGGTCTACAAAACCATATAGAATATCCACAACCAAGTTCACCAGCACGTACAGTAAAGTGACAAAAAGTACCACTCCCTGGATTACGAACACGTCTCTTCGGTTGATGGAACCAATGGTTAACATGCCAAGCCCCGGGATGTTAAACAAGGTCTCTGTCACAATCGTACCTGTAATCAGGCTGCCAAACGACTGCCCTATCGCAGTAAGAATCGCCGGAGCGCCATTTTTCAGCGCGTATTTCAGGATTACAATATTCTCTTTCAGTCCTTTGGCTCTGGCTGTCCGCACATAGTTCTTATAAAGGACGTCCAAAAGAGACGCACGTGTCATACGGGTTATATAGGCAGCCTGCACAATTCCCAGCGACAGCGCCGGAACAAACAGATATTTCAAATGCTCTCCTAAGCCTTCTTCAAGCCCTGCATAACCTGCCACAGGAAACCAGTGGTGGGAAACACTAAAAAAGAGCATAAGAAACATACTCAGCAAAAAGCTGGGTATGGCCGTTCCTAACAAGGATATGGATACTGCCGTCACATCCACAGCGGTTCCCCTGCGATATGCAGCAAGTATTCCCAACGGAATAGATAACACAAGTGCAAAAATCTGAGCCAGAATTGCAAGGCTTAAAGTGGGCGTGAAGTATTCCCCAATAGCCTCGGCGACTGACTGCTGCAAAAAGTAAGAGTCTCCCCAGTCTCCGTGCAGAATGTTAACGAACCATTCTCCATACTGAACAAGAAACGGCCGGTCGAATCCAAGCTGCGCATTCATTTCTGCAATCTGCTCAGGAGACGCTTCCATTCCAAGCAAAGCAGTCGCCGGTCCACCGGGTATCATATAGACCACCAGAAACACGACGCCTGATACGACAAACAAAACCGGAATCAAAGATAAAATTCGTTTAAAAATATAAGACAACATATCCGTTTTTACTCCTTCCTTTCAGGATTCTATCTGGTATAGCACAATTTCCAAAAAAACGGCGGAGGCATTCGCACTCCGCCGTTGTCCTGACAATTATTCTGAAACGGTTACATTCCAGTAAATTGGGAACCGCAGATAATCGTTTCCTTCTACATTGGCATTCATTGTAGTTACACCTGTATAATGGCCAAGAACGGTAGCTGCGCCATACTCATAAAGGAAGGTCTGCAGATCTTCCCATGCAGAAGCTGCCGCTTCATCTGACTCTGCCGAACGGATTGCCGCAATCCCTTCCGTTACCTCCGGGCGGTCCAGCCCTGCCCAGCCGCTGTCAAGAACGGAAAGCTGAATCGGCAGCATATTATAGCTGTTGCTTGTAATGAACATACTGAACTGCTTCGGGTCAGCGCGGTGCTCCATGAAGGTGCTGAAATCATAGCTCTCTACCTCGGCATTAAAGCCTGCCTGCTTTAACTGTTCCTGCACAACCAATGTTGCATTATACATCTCATCATAATCTGGTGTTGTAACAAGAATGATCGGCTCGTTGTTGTATCCGGCATCTTTGAGAAGCTTCTTGGCTTTGTCCGTATCCTGCTGATTGTAATACTCTTTACCGGCATCCGTCCCCCACTGGGCATCTGTTGGATCACACCAGCCCGCGTTCAGTTCGTAGAGGTTTGGGTCTCCATAACTTGCCAACAGGATGTCATCACAGTTCAATGCCGCCAGCGCCGCCTGCCTGATATCTTCGTTTGCCATGATACCTTCCGTGGTATTAAAGAAAAGATTCAACGTACCCCCGCGGTTTACATTCATCTCTAACCCTGGTTCCTGAGATAATTCCTCGTACTGCTCAAGCGGAACCTCCTCAATGATATCATACTGCCCGTTCTTCACTCCGGCGATACGGGTTGATGTATCTGTAACCACTTCGTATGTAATCTTTTCCATTGATGCCTTTTTCTCTCCGGCAAGCCCGCTGCTCTCACCTTCTGACGGCTGATAGCCTTCATATTTTTCCAATTCAATAAACTGGTCTTGTTTCCATTCGGCAACCTTATATGGGCCTGTCCCAATAAAATCGCTGATTCCTTCGTCGCTGGCCGCGTCAACTACTTCTTTAGGGTAGATAGCGGCAAACTGAATCGGGCTTGCGAGTACCATGATAATATCCGAAGACGCCTCATTTGCTTTCATGGATACCGTGTAATCGTCAACCTTCTCGAATACGGAGCCGCCAATCAATGTGTTCGCTTTTGCAGACAATTCAAGCCAGCGGTTCATGGAGGCGACAACATCATCTGCCGTCATTTCCTCTCCATTATGGAATTTTACGCCCTCACGTAATTTGATTGTGTATACCATACCATCATCACTGACTTCATAAGACTCTGCGAGAACCGGCGTAGGCTCATAATCTCCATTCATGGCAAACAGCGGCTCGTATACGTGGATTCCGATTCCGCCTACCACGTTTGAGTTCACAGACGGCGGGTCCAATGACGGCGGATTCGCTGCAATCGCAATTTTCAGTTCAGTTTTTCCGGCTCCGGCTTTTTCGCCGGAATCATTCGTCTCTGTTTTAGAACTATTAGAATTACCGGAATCTCCAGAATTACCGCATCCAGCCAGTGCGAGCGTCATACACATAGCAAGCGCTGTAATGCGTGACATAGTTTTGAGTTTCATTCTTCATAACCTCCTGTTCTTTATAATACATACTTTATTCTACACGTATATCTACATTTGGTCTAATTGATATATCCCATGAGTAAATTTCATTTA
The DNA here is from genome assembly GCA_910574885.1 of Lachnospiraceae bacterium. Taxonomy (GTDB): domain Bacteria; phylum Bacillota; class Clostridia; order Lachnospirales; family Lachnospiraceae; genus Sporofaciens. Next base: position 26,264 of record CAJTDD010000010.1, read on the forward strand.
TTTGTCATATTGATAAGTATTTTGACGAAAAGAGGGATATACTGGCACGCAAAAACAGCAGGAGACTTTGGTATTCTCCTGCCGTTCCGTCATCCATCACGCCTCATCAATCGCCTTCCCGATATCATGACGCATATATTTATTGTCAAATTTTACCCACTCCGTCGCCGCATACGCATTAGCTCTGGCTTCTTTCAGGTCTTTGCCTTTTGCCGTAACGCCAAGCACACGCCCGCCGTTGGTCACAATCTGCTCTCCCTCAAATTTCGTCCCCGCATGGAAACAGTAATATCCCTCTTGCTTCTTGAATTCCTCAAGCCCGGTAATCGGGAGCCCCTTGTCATAAGCCAACGGATAACCGTCGCTTGCAAGAACCACGCATACCACTGCATTGTCCTCGAACTCAAGGTCAATCTGGTCAAGCGTCCCGTCAATACATGCCTCCGCCACTTCGATGATATCATTCTTCATCCTCGGCAGGACGACCTGAGCCTCCGGGTCTCCGAACCTTGCATTATATTCCAGCACCTTAGGACCTTCCTCCGTCAGCATCAGCCCGAAGAAAATCACGCCCTTAAAGGGCCTTCCCTCTGCCTTCATCGCATCTACGGTTGCCTGATAAATATATTTGTTACAGAAATCTTCCACTTCTTCCGTATAGAACGGGCTTGGAGAAAATGTCCCCATCCCCCCGGTGTTAAGGCCTTTATCCCCATCTTTCGCACGCTTATGGTCCTGTGCAGAGGCCATAGTCTTGATGGTATTCCCATCCACGAAGGACAGCACGGACACCTCCCGCCCCGTCATGAATTCTTCGATTACCATCTCGTTTCCCGCATCCCCGAACTTCTTGTCCAGCATGATGGTCCTAACGCCCTCCTTCGCTTCTTCCAGCGTGTTACAAATCAGGACGCCTTTTCCAAGAGCCAGCCCGTCAGCTTTCAGTACGATAGGGAATTTTGCCGTCTCAAGATATGCAAGCGCCTTATCTGCATCGGTAAAATTCTCGTATGCCGCCGTTGGAATCCCGTATTTTTTCATCAGGTCTTTGGAAAATGCTTTCGAGCCCTCCAAAACCGCCGCATTCTTCCTTGGGCCAAATGTACGGATTCCTGCCGCCTCTAACTCGTCTACCAGCCCGCCTACCAACGGGTCGTCCATGCCTACGATTACAAGCTCTACTTCCTTTTCCTTTGCAAACGCTACGATTTTATCAAATTCCATGGCGCCGATAGGAGCACATTCGGCATACTCCGCAATCCCGGCATTCCCAGGCGTACAGTAAATCTTATCTGCCTTCTCGCTCTTCGCCGCACAATAGGCAATCGCATGTTCCCTGCCGCCGCTGCCGACAATCAACACATTCATCTTCTGATTCCCTCCATTTCTATATTCTTCACTCTATCTCTCCCGCTGAATTCATCTGCTCTGATTGGATGTACACGATGGCTATGAAAGAACATAAGCCATCCCATCCCGGACTTCCACTTTCCCATTGGCAATCAAATCAATCGCCCGGGGCAGAATCTTCCACTCTGCCTGTTCCATCACACGCTTCTGTAAAACTTCCGGCGTGTCCCCTTGTTCCACCTCCACGGCCTTCTGGAGGATAATCGGTCCGGTATCCGTCCCTTCATCCACAAAATGCACGGTAGCCCCCACTACCTTGACCCCCCGCGCCAAAGCCGCCTCGTGTACTTTCAGCCCATAGAACCCCTTCCCGCAGAAAGCGGGAATCAGGGAAGGATGAATATTAATCATCCGTTCCCTGTATTTTTCAATCATAGCCGGGGGAATCACGACAAGGAAACCTGCCAGGACAATCAAATCCGGCCGGAACCCATCCACGGCATCCATAAATTTCTCATTGAATTCCTCCCGGGACGAATAATCCTTAGGAGAGACACACAGGTTTGCAATCCCATGTTTTTCTGCCCGCTCCAAAGCATAAGCGTTCTTATTGTTGCTGATGACTCCCGCAATCCGGGTATTCGTAACCACACCGCTATCCACAGCATCTATGATCGCCTGGAGGTTCGTTCCGCCTCCTGATACAAGTACCAATACTTCTAGCATAACGCAACTCCCTTATCTCCTTGCTCAATACGCCCTACAACATACGCCTGCTCGCCTGCCGCCTTAATTGCCGCCATGGTTTGCTCCACGTCGGCGGCATCTACGGCAACCACCATCCCGAGTCCCATGTTAAACGTGTTGTACATCATCTCTTCCGCAATCTCGCCCTTCTTTGCCAGAAGCTTGAAAATTGCAGGTACTTCATAGCTGTCCTTCTCAACGACTGCCCTTACGCCCTCCGGCAGCATCCTTGGAATATTTTCATAGAAACCGCCGCCTGTAATATGGCTGCATCCCTTGACCTTCACGCCGCTGTCCTTTATTGCCTTTAACGCTTTCACGTAGATTCTCGTAGGCTCAAGGAGGGCCTCGCCTAAGGTTCTGCCTAATTCCTCATAATATGTATCCAGTGATTCCTTTGACATCTCAAATACCTTACGGACAAGAGAGAATCCGTTACTGTGGACGCCGCTTGACGCCAAGCCCACCAACACGTCTCCCGGTCTTATATTTTCACCGTTAATAATCTCCTTCTTGTCCGCCACACCAACGGCGAATCCGGCAAGGTCGTATTCTTCCTCCGGCATAAGCCCTGGATGTTCCGCAGTCTCACCACCCACCAGAGCGCAGCCGGACTGCTTGCAGCCTTCCGCCACGCCGCTTACGATTGACGCAATCTTCTCGGGATAATTCTTTCCGCATGCAATATAATCTAAGAAGAATAACGGCTCGCCTCCCGAACATGCAATATCGTTTACACACATTGCCACCGCATCAATCCCGATGGTATCGTGCTTATCCATAATAAACGCAAGTTTCACCTTCGTCCCGCATCCGTCCGTCCCCGACAGAAGTACTGGCTCGTCCATCTTCTTGATTCCGCTCAAATCAAATGCACCTGCAAATCCACCAAGACCGCCTAACACTTCGGGGCGCATCGTTTCCTTTACATGCTTCTTCATTAATTCCACTGACTTGTAACCAGCTTCAATATCCACTCCCGCGTTCTTGTAATCCATATCCGCCTCTCCTTTTTCCTGACTGTATCATACTTCTGAAATAAACTTTGTCCCACAAACCACAGGTTATCCTAAATACGCTTCATACCCGATCTCGTCTAACTTCGCCGCTTTTGCCTGAACCGTCTCCTTCATCTCTCTGGAATAATCCTTCAGCCGATTCAGCAATTCTTCATCAGACGTCGCAAGAATCTTCGCCGCCAAAATCGCCGCGTTCATACCTCCGTCAATGGCCACCGTCGCCACGGGGATTCCCGGAGGCATCTGAACGATGGAAAACAATGCGTCTTCCCCTCCAAGGTTCTTTCCGGACATCGGAACACCCACCACCGGCATCGGGAACAATGCCGCACACATCCCCGGCAGATGCGCCGCCATACCCGCGCCTGCGATAATCACCTTCATCCCTTTTCCTTCCGCCGCTTTCGCCCACTCAAAAAATACGTCCGGCTCACGGTGTGCTGAGATGATGGTCATCTCATAATCAACCCCCAATTTTTCCAACATCGCCGCAGCTTTGCTCATGACCTTTAAGTCTGAGTCGCTGCCCATTACAATTCCTACTCCTGGCATATCCTTTTCATCCTTTCTCTAAATTAAAATCCGCGTCCATTACTGTTTACATACTTTTACTTACTATTGAAACGGCTCGTTCAGAATCTCAGTACCTTCTAGCACAAACCTTCCGTCTTCAAGAAGAACAATCTCACGCCCATCCCTGGTGACTACGGCAATCCGCTTCAATTCCTCATAAGGAATCGTGATGTCTGTATGGCACTGGTAGTAGGCTTTCGACACATCCTCTTTGCGCAGGATGGAAACCGAATTATCCTTCGCCACAATCTCCTTCCCATCCGGGTTATACACCCTGACATCCTCGCTCCAACTATAGCAGGTATCCCCCACTGCAAAATGAGGGCCCATCTTCTCGGCAATCAATATTGTCAGCTTGTCCTCAATCCCGTATTTCTTCGCCGCCACATAAGCCGTGGTGTTTGTGCCGATCGCGAACTCACCCAGAGCCAAGGTCGGATGCTTATGAAGGATATTTTCGTAGATATACTCCTTGTTCTTGTCTTCCTCATCAAAATTACCGCATCGGTAATCCTTTATCATCCCGTCGGCAAATGTGATCTCAAGATCCCGATATTGCAGTTCATTCAGATAAACCTTGCTGACATGCAGAACCCCGTTGGTCCCCTCAAGTACCGGAGACGTGAATACTTCGCCCACAGGAATATTCACATCCGCCACACAATTTTCAAATGCAGTCTCTTTTTCGGGATTTTTCAGCTCATGTATCATGACCTTTAAGTCCGTCCGGTTGCCGTTCCCGCCGAGAATATGGACGTATTCCCCCTGGTCAAGCACATCAATGATTGTCTGCTGCACCTTCCCGTAAGTCTTGGCGTCCAGCGTATTAATGCGTATAATCTCGTCAAAAATCTCCTCATACTGTTCCCCAATCTCAGGCACCGGATAGGAGATAATCGTAAAACTTCGTTCATCCCCGGGGATATACTGATCCGTAATCTGGCTCTGCCGGCTGGAAAGCTGAAGCATAAGCTCCTCCTGTTTCTTGGTGAGCTTTATCACTTCGTCTTTCTGTTCCGGGCTAAAGGGCTCCTCGCCGAACATCTCAATACATGCCGGCCCTGCGTATTTGCACGCCATATCCTTATAATGCTCGTAGGTCGTCTGTATGACTTCTAGTTTCCGCTCCATGAACTTCTTGTCCAAAAACAAAGCCTGGTCGTTCCGATGGTCGTACTCATACTGCTTATTGGCAACCGCGCCGTAATATCCCGTCTTCAAATGTCCCTGTTTTGTAAGGACACTGACTCCGGAACGGTAAAGCACAGGTTTTAATCCCATCTCCCCGAAGTTTTGGATTGCCTGCCTGAGCACACGCTCGAACCCAAGCACATAGCGGATTTCTACCACTTCCTTCTTCGACAGGTCTTTTCCCGTATTGACGAATCCCTCCCGGTAGCCTTCCGTGTAAACGTCTGCCATCTTCCGGATGGTATCCTCCGGAAGCTCCCTGAGATGCTTTGCGGTACGCAACTCATTCTCACTGATATATTCCCCGAACTGATACAGGTAACGCAAGTCGTCCAAATCGCAGTTCATAACGATGTCCACGGCAAAGGATTCTGCCGGGTCAATCAGTGCGCGGACCTTGTCCGCCGCAAAAACATCACAGTAATCGCTGGCATACCAATAAATACAGTCCCGAATCCTGCCAATCTCCGGTTTTCCCTCCTCGAACTGGTTATAAATCTCAATCAGAAGTTCAAACAGAATATCCAGATATTCTGTTTTCTGCTCAAATACGTATGCAATGCTCCCTCGAAGTTCCGTATAGAGGAAACTCAAAATCTGCCCGTACTCCTCGCCGAACTCCCTGACGGCGTAAGCCGGATTCGCAAAACTTGACCCGTATGCTTCCGGCAGAATATCCTGATACAGACGGTGATTCCACCTTTCAAGCTCCCCAAGCTCCAAATTCCCGTATTGTCCGTCTTCGACCAACGTCTTGACCTCATCAATCATCAATACAAACTCCGCCATCTTCCGGAAAAACTCCCGAAACGAGGCTTCTACCGTATCCTCATCCTTCATCTCACGGATTCTTCCGACAGCCAATCCGTATCTTTCGTCTATCATCCCACGAACCTCCTTCTCACATTTTTGTCAACCTATTATCTATTTATTTCGCCCTGACTCCTTTTTTCTGCCGCCGTCTAAGAGCGCCGCCTACCGTACGAATCCCCGGATAAAAATTGCCACAAGACCCAACAGCACAGCCATATTAATTCCAATCCCTATCTTACAGGTTATGTAATTCTTCTCTCTTTCCTTCATTCCCCGGTTTCCAAGCCATGTTCCGATTCCCGCAAGCGCAATCGTCCCGAGGCCTACGAACCCAAGCAGCATGCCAATCTCGCCCTTCTCACGGTAGGAGATGGAAACCATCAAAAACAACAGAAGAAGAACGACAAAAGCATAGCAGCAGGAATAGATTCCCTTCCTCGCATGGCGTGGCTTTGCCTGCCCGTACTTCGTGATTCTTTTCCGCTGCTTCTCTCTGGCTTTCGCCAGCGCTTTTGCCCTATCTTCTTCTGTAACGATCTTTTTTCCTATTAACATATCTTCTCCTTACTGCCGCACAGACCACGAACATGACGTAGCCGGCAAGCCCTCCTATGGTATTCAGCAGAAGGTCATCCACGTCGAAGCTGCCTACCTTCGTAATCAGCTGAAACGTCTCCACACACAGGCTCAGCCCAAAACTATAGAAAACTGTGGAAAAGAAACTCCTGTACTTGCTTGCCATAGGCATAAAGAAGCCAAACGGCATAAAGATAATTACATTTCCAAATAAATTCGTGAACATGGCGAACATCCCGACCTTATCCCGATAGTTCCAGAACCTCTTAATCTCCTTAAAAAGCACGAGATTATAGTGGTAGTCCTCCATCTCTCCCGTCCGTCCGTACCAGTCTGAAAATATTAGGAAATAGATAATGAATGCAATATACAATACAAATAATATTTTCCCGAAAAAACGGATTCTTCGATTACGCTGGTTCCGGCTCAAAAAGTAAGCCCCCGCTTCTCCTTCATCAGGCGTGCGCCGCCCACGATTGTAATGACTCCTGCCGTAACTCCTACGACTGCCACGATGATACCCACCACGATACTTGATATTCCGGCAAAATTCATCGCCTTATATGCCTTTTCATTCATAGATTTCCCCTCCTGCATGTACCGCCTATCTTACGCCATATGTTTTATAATATGCGTCGATTGCTGTTTTTAATGTATCATCGATCATAATTCTTCCCTGACATTCTCGGTTATAGAGATATTCTACTACCTCGTCCATGGACACGATTGCCCTTGCCGGGAAACCATACAAATCCGTAATCTCATCCAGCGCGCACTTTTCGCCGCCCTTGCCGACTTCCATACGGTTTAAGGATACCATCAATCCCTTTATTTCTATGCTGCCCTGAGCCTTCAAAATCGGAAATGTCTCTTCAATAGACTTGCCGGATGTGGTCACATCCTCAATGATTACGACTCTGTCCCCGTCCTGTAACTTACTTCCAAGAAGAATGCCGGTGTCCCCGTGATCCTTTACTTCCTTGCGGTTGGAACAATAGCGGATGTCCTTGCCGTATAATTCACTGATTGCCATCGTCGCTGCCACGCTTAATGGAATTCCTTTGTATGCAGGTCCGAACAGCACGTCAAAATCAAGACCGTAATTGTCATGAATTGCCTTCGCATAATATTCCCCCAGCCTGCGAAGCTGTGTGCCGGTTACGTATGCGCCGGCGTTCATGAAGAATGGAGACTTCCTTCCGCTCTTTAAAGTAAATTCACCAAATTTTAATACATCGGATTCTACCATAAATTCTATGAATTCCTGCTTGTATTGTTCCATATTATGAAAACCTCCTTTATCTGCCGACTTTGCAGCCCTTTTTCACTCTCTTGATTTTAACATAACTCCTGTCTATTTTCAATTCACCCCATCAAATAATTTGAATCTATCCTTTCAGAATCTTGACCAGCCTGCTAGTCCCAAGCCTCCGGGCCCCAAGCCTCACAAATTCCTGTGCATCCGCAAAAGACGAGATTCCCCCTGCCGCTTTCACCCCGACTTTTTCCCCGACATGCTTCTTCATGAGCTCCACATCCGCAAATGTGGCTCCCGCCGTAGAAAATCCGGTAGACGTCTTGATAAAATCCGCCCCTGCGCTTGTGACGATCTCGCACATCTTAATTTTCTCTTCCTCCGTCAGAAGGCATGTCTCAATAATCACTTTCAAGATCCGTTCTCCACATGCCTCCTTCACGGCGCGGATCTCGTCCTCCACCTCACCGTACCGCCGATCCTTCAAAAAGCCGATATTTACCACCATATCAATCTCCGACGCACCCTTTTCAATCGCGTCTTTCGCCTCAAATACTTTCGCTTCTTTCGTACTGTAGCCGTTGGGAAACCCAATTACCGTACAGACAGGCAGCTTCTCCCCCACATATTCTGCCGCCTGCTTTACATATGCGGCAGGAATGCAGGCAGAGGCTGCCCCATATTTCACAGCGTCATCCAAGACTTCCTTTATTTCCTCCCAGGTCGCCGTCTGGGACAGTAGCGTATGGTCAACATATTTCAATATTTCCCGGTCCATTTTCCTCACTCTCCTTACTCAGATTCCCCGGTCCAAACCCCTGCGGCAGCAATTCCTTCAATGTATAGACCTTATAGTCTTTGATTCCTGTAGCCAGGATAATCTCAAATTCCTCCGGCTGGCAGAACTCCATCATCACCTGCCGGCAGACGCCGCAAGGAGGGGTGTATGCATCAAGCCTTCCCTCGGGTCCCCCCACAACACAGATTGCCCGGAATTGTCGCACGCCCTCGCTGACCGCCTTAAAAAATGCCGTCCTCTCGGCACAGTTTGACGGGCCGTACGCTGCGTTCTCAATATTACAGCCAGTGTAAACCCTGCCGTTTTGCGCCAGAAGGGCTGCGCCGACCCGGAAACCGGAATACGGCGCATAAGAATACGCAAGCTGGCCTATGGCAGTTCCAATCAATTCTTGTATTTCAGTTTCTGGCATTGCCCTCCTCCTTATCTCTGGCAATCATTTTTTTCAGCGCGCCCACTGCCACCCGGACCGCCCTGTCCGTATCGTGGACCACAGGGTTGTCAAGCCCCTCTTTCTCCCGCTCCTGGTTCGCCACCACAAGGAAACATGCACCGGCCCTGACGCGCAGATGGCTTGCGACAACAAACAGCGCTGCCGACTCCATCTCCGATGCCAGACAGCCTAACCGTTTCCACGCTTCCCATTTGTTCAGCAATTCATAACTGACCGGCTTGGTTTCCGGGGAATGCTGCCCGTAGAAGGAATCTTTGCACTGTACCACCCCTACATGATAATCCGCCGCAAGTTCCCTGGCAGTATCCATCAGCGCATTCGTAATACGGATATCCGCAACCGCCGGGAACTCCAAAGGCGCATACTCCCGGCTGGTTCCTTCCATCCGTACCGCCCCGCTGGCAATCACCACGTCGCCGCTCTTAACCTCTGTCTGCATGCCGCCGCAGGTTCCGATCCGGATAAATGTATCCGCCCCTGACATCACCAGTTCTTCCATGGCGATTGCTGTAGACGGGCCTCCAATCCCGGTTGACGTCACACTTACCATTACACCGTCTAAATATCCTGTATAGGTGACGTATTCACGGCTGTCCGCAACCAGCTTCGCATCGTCGAAATACTTTGCGATTTTCGCACAGCGCTTGGGATCTCCCGGGAGGATTACGTATCTCCCCACGTCGCCTTTTCCCACCTGGATATGATACTGTTTGTCCGGGTTTTCTGAATATTTCATAAGCTTCCCTCCTTTTCTTCTTCCGCTAAATATTCAAATCAACTCTTAATATCCATAAGACTAACGCACATTGCAGCAGCATAAGAAACGGAATCCCTGCCCGGAACTTCCAATGCCGGGTCTTATGCCGGAACAGATGCATCCCTGCATAACTCCCAACACTCCCTCCAAGAAGGGCAGCCAGAAACAAAGTCTTCTCCGGCACTCTCCATTTATGTCTCACGGCACAGCGTTTGTCATAGCCAAACAGCAAGAATCCTGCCATATTCGCCGCGATTAGCCAGACACATCCTATCCATAACATTCCTAAACTCCAATCTCTTTCCTAAGCGTAAAGGAATAGAGAATCTTCTCTTTTACCTTCTTTAACGTCATCTGCTCCAACGCCTTGCCATAATAATCAAGCTGGGCGTGATATTTCTCTGCAAGTTCCTCTGCCCGGAAAATCTTATCCGTCTTATAGTCTAACACCACCAGGCCGTCTTCTTCCTCAAAATACACGTCGATGATTCCCTGTACCAGAATCTGCTCGCCTTCCTGCTCATCGGGATAAATCTCCCTTGCGTCAACGCCAAGGACGAAGGGCTGCTCCTTCCACAGCCTCCCTGCCCCCGCCGCCTCCTTCATCCGCCGTCCTGCCGGGCTTTTCAGGAATCCAAGGATATCCTCTATACGGATACAGTCCGCCATGTCCTGGTTCATCTTCCCCTCTTCGGTGAAGATACCCACAGCCGACAAAAGGCTGACTTTGTCATACTCCCGTGAAAAATCCAGAAGCTCCATCAGCCTGTGGTATGCCGTACCCCGGGACGCCCCTGTCAGTTCCTCTTCTTCCTGGAGGAATTTAGGAACCAAGGGAACCACATCCGGCTCTTCGTAGGGCATTTCCCCGAACTCTCCAAGCTCTTCCCCTGCCGTTTCCAGCAGGTATGTTCGTTTCTTTAGCTCGGACACCGTGAACTTCAGCTTTTGGCGCCGGCTTCCTGTATAGGGGTAACAGTAGGAAAACTGCTCCTTCAGCGTCTCGTGCATCGCCGGCTCATAGACGGTTTCCGTATCCCACTGCTCCAACATGGCCTTCGTGATGCGCCCTGCCGTCTCTTCCTCTACCTGTTCCCGCACGATATCCTCGAAGGTCAGTATTTTCTTTACGATTGGCACATCCTCCGGAATCTGTACCAGCGCCGGAAGAAGCCAGTCCCAGTAGGTATTGGCCTTACTCAGACGGCCGAAAGGCAGAGCCTCCTCCTTCTGCCCGCCGGCAAGCTCATATCCTGCCAGTTTCTTTTCCAGATTCGAGATTGTCCCGGTAATAATCAGCTTCTCTTTCGCCCGGGTAAATGCGACGTACAATACACGCAGTTCTTCTCCTAAGCTGTCTAACGCCTCTTCTTTCTGCATCGCCTTCTTGACGATGCTGGGACTCTTCGTCCGCTTCTCAATGTCAACGGCATCCAAGCCCACGCCCATCCTGGCATGGAGGACTACGCTGCTCCTTACGTCCTGCATGTTGAACCGTTTCCCCATACCTGCCACGAACACGACAGGGAACTCAAGTCCTTTGCTCTTATGGATGGTCATAATACGCACAGTATCCGCCTGTTCGTCCTCGATACTTGCCTCCCCGTAGTCCACATCATACTTCTTGAGCTGCTCCACATAGCGCACGAAATGGAACAACCCCTTGTAACTGGTGGATTCAAAGGCTCTCGCTTTCTCCACCAGCATGTTAAGGTTCGCCTGCCGCTGCTCACCTCCCGGCAAAGCAGAAACATAGTCTCCGTATCCTGTTTCTTCCAGAATCCTCCACAGAAGTTCATGAATCGGCGTATAGGGCACGATTCTGCGGAACGCCTCCATCTGTCCCAGGCATTCCTCCAGTTTTCTCTGAATCTTCGGGTCGCTCCCCTCTGCCCGGTAACAGGCCACCGCCTTACAGAACGGGAATTCCCGGTATTCACTCCTGACCTTCGCAAGTTCCTCTTCCGTCATTCTGCAAAAGGAGGAGGCAAGCACCGCCGCTAACGGGATATCCTGCTGCTGATTGTCAAGGATGCGCAGATAGTCCAGCAGCACGCCAATCTCCTGGGCCTCAAAATATCCTTCCCGCGTCCCTGCATATGCGGGAATCCCTTCCCGGTTCAACACCTCCGTAAACACGTCGGCAAATCCTCTGATACTTCTTGTGAGAATCACGATATCCGAGTACCGGACAGGGCGGAACTTTCCAGTCTTCTTATCTATAACCTGATGCCGCTCTTTCAGTTCCCGTATCCTTGAGGCAATCCCCCGCGCCTCAAGCTCCCGGTCGGTCATTTTCGCAGATGCCACGGATTCCCGGCCTTTATCCGGCTGTCCCGCCGACTCGCCGTCTTCTCCCGGATTTCCCGGCTCATCCTCCCATTCCGGAAGGTCACTGTCTATGACCAGGACCTCTGTTTCGAGATGTTCCCCCTCTTGATAGTCCGCCCCCACATAAAGCGCCGCCTGGTCGTCATAGGCAATCCCGCCAAGCTTCTGGGTCATAATCTGCCGGAAAATAAAATTCACGCTGTCCAGGACTTCTTTCCGGCTGCGGAAATTCTTGTGCAGGTCAATCCTCTGTTTCAAGCATCCATTCTCCCGGTCTTCCGTATGGCTGTCCGCTTCGCAGGCAGTTTCATAAGTATGGAATTTCTCCATGAAAAGCTCTGGCCTTGAGAGGCGGAACCGATAAATGCTCTGCTTCACATCCCCCACCATGAAAATATTATAACGCCCCGAAGACACGGTGGAGATACTGGTAAGAATCGTCTCCTGTATCAAGTTGCTGTCCTGATACTCGTCTATCATAATCTCCTGAAACTGCTCCTGATACTCCCGCGCCACCGCCGAAGGACGGAACCCCTCCGCCGTCTTCTCGGCCAGAATCCTTAGCGCATACTGCTCCATATCCGAGAAATCAATCATATTCTGGCTGCGCTTCTTTTCCTCGAACCGCGCCGAGAACAGCAGTACCAGCTCGGCAAGCTCTTCCATGGCCGGCCGGCACGCCCTAAGGTCACTAAGCATTCCTTCCGCGCTCTGGTAAAAATACTGCCCCGCTAAATCTTTCACAATCTCCTTGACCTCATCCCGGATCGCCTTGACCATTGCCGCCTTCTCCCCGTCCACGGTCTTATCCCGGTTGGCGGCAAGGCGCACCCAGGAAACGCCCGCCATGGCTTTTGCCATTTTCTCGAAAGAACCGGCTGCAAGCAGCCCCTCTATCATCTGCTGGTCGCCAAGAAGCGTCGGCTCATATGCCGTCGGTCCGTCGGCTTCCTGACAAATGGCAAGCCCTGCCGTAAGCAGGCCGTCGGCTTCCCGCAGATACTCCATAGTATGTTCCATCGCCAGACGCACGGATTCGCTGGCTTCTAGTTCTTCTATGCTGTCGGGACGGTACGCATCCATGCATCTGCGAATCCATTCTTCCGGACTCGGGTAACTGCGGGAGAATTCATAGATTTTCAGAATCAGCTCCTCAATCTTCTTATCGTCCCGCCCGTTTCCATACGCCAGTGAAAAATCAAGGAACCGCTGGCTTTTCTGGCTGTACTTCTCCTCCAGCACCTCCCCAAGCACCTCCTGGCGCAGCAGTTTCAGTTCTCCTTCCTCCCCGGTACGGAATCCCGGGTCTATATCAATGGCATGAAAATGGTCCTTCACGACAGACAGACAAAAACTGTGGATGGTCGTAATCCGGGCATTATGTATCAGCGTCGCCTGTTGTTTCAGATGTTCATTGTCCGGGCATTCCATAAGTTTCTTCTCGATTGCCCCCCGGATTCTTTCCTTCATCTCCGCAGCCGCAGCCTCGGTAAATGTCACAATCAGCAGACGGTCCACATCTACAGGCTCGGCGTCCCTGGTCAGCATCGAGATAATACGCTCCACTAAGACAGCCGTCTTTCCCGAACCTGCCGCAGCCGACACCAGGATATTCCTGTCTCTTACGTCAATGACCTGCTGCTGTTCCTTCGTCCACGTTACACCCATACTCTATGACTCTCCTTTTTCCTCATCCGCCTTCATCAACCCAAGAATCTCTTCCTTGCTTACCTTCTCAATCTCCCGGTAAACGTACCCGGGAATCTTCCGGTCAAAACCACAGACATGCCGGTATTGGCAGTAATCACATCCTGTTTCCTTTCCCTTGCGGTAAGGCGCCGCCTCTGTATTGCCATCCATAATCATCTGGTGGGATTTGGCAACCTTTCTGGCGGCATGACGCATCATCAGCAGGAATTCCTCCTCCGGCACCGTCTTCGACCCCTTCGCCAATGCGCCGTTTTTATTGTATTTCACAGGGACGGCAAGGGATTCCCCGCCCTTTAAGTGATCCAGATGCAAAAGGACCTCTTCCTTTAAGTTGACGATACCGTCCGGGCGCAATTCTTTCAGGATTGCCTCTTCGATTTCCGTTTCCTCAAGCTTCTCCACCAGCGGATCTTTGATACGGTAATAAAATACCCCTGCCGGAACCACCTCACGCTCCGGATGCTTCTTGGCTTCCAGCTCGCAAGCCCCGTTCATATACACCATAAGCTGCAGCTGCAAACCATGATACAAGGAAATAATATCGAACGCCTTACTCCCGGTCTTGTAATCCACCACCTTTACATAGGTACGGTCATCCTCCGTGCAAGTATCCACCCGGTCAATCTTCCCGTAGGAGAAACGCAGCTCATATGCCGACGGGCGGAAATCCCCGGCTCTTAACTGCCGGGTCAGCGCCCACACGGTACACCCAAGCATCCGCTTCATGCGCACAATCATATACTCATCCCTTGCGGAGCGGTAAAGCACAGAATTGCCGTAGTCCGTCACCGCCTCGTCCACGCTTTCCTCTACATACTGTTTCCGGACTGCCTCCGGGATTTCTACCCAATCGTAACAGTTTTCTTCCACCTTCTTAGAATACCGCTCCAATGCGCCATGGCAGACATTTCCCAAATCCACCGCCTGGAATTCATACTGCTGCCGCTCCCGCAACCCTAACCCGTAGGTGAGGAAATGGGCAAACGCACAGGCCGAGAACTGTTCTATGCGGGTAATGCTGTCCTCAAAATCTTCTCCATAGAGTTTACGCGCCGCCTTCTGGGTCAATCCGTCCATGGGACGGCGGTAATATCCCGCCGCAAGCAGGCTCTCAACCTTCTTCTGCCATCTCTCATCCTTCTTATACCAGGTATACAACTCCCTCCAGACCTCGTCCATGCCGCTGCCTTTGCTCCGGAACCCGCGAATCAGCCAGTCAATCCCCAATTCTTCCGTCAATTCCCGCTTTGGAAGGCTGATTTCTTCCTCGTCCTGCACCTCAAGGTGCGGGTACAGCCTGCGCAAGTCTTGAATCAAGTATGCCGGACGGATGCTCTTCCCGTCTGACGACACCTTACTGTAATAGATAAAAAGCCTGTCCGACGGTTTCGTCAGGTTCATGTAGAGGTAGAATTTCTGGATATACGCCTTCTCCTTCCCTCCGGGGGCAAGGGCAAGTTTTTCCTTCTGGAAATGTTCCCGGTCGCGCTCCGACAGAAGCCCGGTACGAAGGAGAGCTCCCGGCAGATGCACGTCGTTTGCCCCGATGAAAAACAGCGCGCGGATGTCCTTGAGCCTGGTACGCTCCACGTCTCCTGCCACCACCTGATCCGTACTGGGGGGAATCACGCCCACTCTCGCCTCCTCAAGCCCCGCGTCCAAAAGCTGGCAGTATTCCTCAAGGCTGACCTCCTCGCCGCCTAAAAGCTCCACGAACTTATCGAACAGCTCCACCACAATCCGGTAGACCTGCGCATACTCCTTGGCAAGGGCAAGCTCTCCCGCCTCCTGGAATTCTTCCTCCTGCCGTTTCAGCCTGACCTGCAGATTCTCCTGAACCATGAACTCATACACGGCGCAGGTGATGTCTCTTACCGTCTTTTTGCGCTGTTTCAACACGAACATCAGGGAGTCTACCTTCTCCACCAGCGCAACACGGCAGTGGTTCAGCCGCTCTAAATCCTCTCCCCGCATATGTTTCAGGCGGCGCAGCCACTTCTCCTGCCACCTCTTATAGCCTCTGATTCCAAGCCCCAGGCAATAGTTCTCCAGCTCGTCCACTTCTTCCGTGGTGAATCCGGATAAGCCTGTGCGCAGGAAACGGAACACGCTCTCGTCGCTGAAGTTCTTCTGTGCCATATTCAGAAGGCTTCGGATGTATTCCACGAAAGAATTCAGCAGGATGTTCCGCTTATGATCCATGAATACTGGGATATCATACAAATCAAACGCCCGTTTCAGATAGTCCCCGTAAGTCTCCATACTGCTTACGATTACGCCGATATCGCGGAAACGAAGCCCTTCCTTACGTACCAGGCGGCGGATGGCTCCTGCTGCCGCCAGCGACTCTTCCCATGGGTTTCTTGCCGCATGGATTCGGATTGCATCTTGCTCCTTCCCAAATGTCCCTGTCTGGTAACGGAACAGGTTCCGCTCCAGAAATGCCAGAGGTTCATTTCCCCGGAAACGGTATACAGGTCTTTCGTATCGGCAGATGGGTTCCTCCACCTCCACCCGGTTCTCTCTGGCAAGGCCCATAAGTGTGCTGACCATATGCTTGCTGAGGGCAAACAGTTGGTAGGGATGGCTGTACACATAAGGGTCCTCCCGCTCATCCATGGTCACTGTCACGGCCACCTTGCGGCAATGGCGCATCAGCTCCAAAAGAAGCCTGTTCTGTACAGGCGTAAAGCCGGTAAATCCATCCAGAACGACGACGCTGTCCCTAAGCATCTCCGACTGGCCGATTACCCGGCTCAAACTATCCAGCAATTCTTCTTTTGTAATGTATTTCCGGCTCAGATAGTCGGTAAACCCTTTATATAGGATGGAAATATCCTTGAGTTTGTAATAAAGGCGGGACTGGCTGCCGATAGACGCCATGACGGTAAGGAGTTCCTCTTCCCCGATATCATACTGGGTGAATTCCGAGATCACGGACTTGACCTCGGTGATGTATCCCAGTTTCTTCATATTGCCTTTCAGCACGCTTAATTCTGCCTCATAATCCCCTGCAATCTTCCTGAGAATCAGGTTCTTTCCAACATCGTCCAGCACGGGAAGCATCCCGCCTCCGATCTCTTCAAATACCCGGTAGGCAAGCCTCCCGAAGCTCAGTACGTCAATATTCATGATTCCATGTCTGGGATGTGCCATGACCAGATCTTTCTGTGTCTGCATGGTAAACTGTTCCGGCACCAGCACGATGTAGTTCCGCTGTGGATGGCGTATGGATTCCTCCACCACGTACTGGTACAAGCCGTATGATTTCCCCGAGCCTGACGGCCCGAATATAAACTGAAGCGACATCTCTTCTCCTTTCCCCCAGCGGTCACGGGCTTATTGCAGAATCACGCATTGATTGGAGCGGGACGCGAACGCCGCTTCAAACCTGTCTTTGTCATATTCTACCAATCCTTCCAAAGGATCTGCAATCTTGACCGTATTCTCGGTATACCCCACAAGCACAGCCGTATGGTCGTTGGTACTCCATTCCACGTAGGCTCCTTCTTCCGTGTTCCACCCTGCAGTCGGCCTGCGTTCTGCCATATCAATTGTCACCCAGACGATTACCGGGATTCCCTGGCAGACAAGCTGGTATAATTTCTCGGGGGTGGCGCCGTTCTGGTCGATTGCACGCCGGTCGCTCTCCTGTTCTCCCAGATAGGCGTTCGCCGCGGTCACGATTGCCCCAGTGCCGCAGACATGGCCGTCCCCTTTGGGATCTCCTATAAAATAATGGTTCAAATCCGTTCCCAGAAGCCTTCCGTCTGCTCCATAACGAAGGTTCTCGGGAGCCTTGGGAAGATATACGTCTGACATCACGGTCTTGTCAACATCATAACCATAGTAATTCAGTATCATGGTAAGGGAGGTAATCTCACATCCTTTGGGCAGTTCAGGATTCTGCTTCACTTCCGGGAAAGAAGGGAGGGAATAATCCATCCTGCGCGGAAAAACAGTGATTGCGGTGATAAGTTTTCCTTCCATCACCACGACGCGCATCCCGCTTTCCATGACGTCTGGTTTTAATTTTTCTGATAATTTGAGTTTTGAAAGATCTGACTCCTCGGCGCTGTCCGTCGATGATTCCCCTGCGGAATATACTGTCCTTGCACCTGCCGGGGCGATGAGAGATGCTGCAAATGCGGCTGCCAAGCAGACAGCAGCCGCTTTTCTGGTCTTTTGTCTGTTCTTCAATCTAATCCTCATACTCCTTTTCTTTTAAAATATCATGACTCTATTTTAAAACATTTTGAGGATATTCACAACAGTAATTTTTACATGAGCATATTAATGAGGAAACTGTCTCCTCCCTTCTGTTCTTCGCTTTCCTTCGCATTGGAGACTTCGCCCATGCGCTGCATTGCTTTTTCCAGCATTGCTTTGACTTTTGCCACTTCATTTTCATCGCACATATCGTTAGCGACGCCGTACTCACAGTCTGACAAATCCTTTTTCAAAAGGCCTATCACCATCTGAACCTGCGCCGCTGTTTTTGCCGAGGCAAGCTGGCGGGCGCGTTTTCCCTGATTAAAGGCGACCCTGCCGGAACGCTTTTCTGATTCTTGGTCCTCCCCTTTTAACCCGTCTGCGCTGCCTGCATCGTCCTGCCCTATGAGAATCTGGTCTTCTCTTCGTTCCAAGGCGTCTCCCGTCCCTTGCGTACCGGCTGTTTTGCCCAGCACTTCCTTGATATCCCCAGTGACGATAGACGTAATCTTCTCGTCTGCAAAAATCTCGTCTAACAGGTCTTTGGGTATCTGCTGTCCCGCGCTCCACCCAGGTATCTTCTCCCTGACGGCCCCTGATACCTCCTGTGCCAGCTTTTGCTCTAGCTTGCTTAACGTCCATGATGCAGGCACACGGTCGTCCCGGGCAAGGGTCTTGTAATACTCGTTGCGGGCGCCGTGGTATGCCTCTTCCTCTGCCTGATTATCCCCTGACATCCCGTTATATTGATAGTATGCCTTCTTTACGTTTTCAAACACCAGATTTTTCATCTCATCCGATACGTCTATGATCCTTTTTTGGCTGGGATCTCCGGTGAGCAGCATTCCCTCTACTCCGTATGAATTTTTGTAATGCCCGGAACGCAGATCCTCAATTGTGTTCACATATCCTCCTCGCATCCTGCCTCTCTCCCTTCTCTAAATCCACTGATTTAATGGCTCTCTTTGGAGTGTTTTGTTTTTATATCGGCAAAAACTATATTTTCTACGGGGAAATGGAACGAAAAGGGGCATTTAAGGGAATGAAAGGAATGTTTATAGAAACTTTTTCATGTAATAGCGTTTATGCCCTGCCGGGCAGTCTTCGAGTACGCCAAATACTTCATACCCAAGACTTTCGTAAAAGGCACGCGCCTGAAAATCGAACGTATCCAGATGAATGAGACGTGCGCCATGACTACGGGCAGCCTCCTCGACCTGCATAAGCAGCTCTTTCCCAAGCCCGGTTCCCCTATGTGCTTCCGAAACCCACAATGCATCCACATCCGCACAATTCCAGCAGTACATTCTCGCTATAATACCGCCTAACACCTTCCCAGTATCCGAAACTACTTTTCTGCTCAAATCAATGAACAGTTGTTCCTGCACTGCCGGGACACGGGTCAGATTGTAGGCAACTAGACCGTCTATAATGGTCTTCTTATCCTCTTCATTACACGGATATATCTCATACATAAGCGACCTCCTCTTTTCACTCCTGTCGGCATTATCTGCATGACTTCTGTTTGTCCTGTCTCTCGGTTCTAATCGTAAAACGGCTTCAACAGATTGCGGCAGACTTCCCCAAAACAGCTTTATAAACCATAAATACCAGCTTTCGGGCAGTCTGCCGCATCTTTCTAACAAAATCTATGCTTCCGCATCGGCATTCCTCAACTTCTCTGCAAATTCATTGCTCAGGGTTATCTTTGCCACATAGAAGACATCTCCTGTCATATACACAGTCCAGTCGTCCTCAATCTCCACCTGTAAATCCCCGCCAGGCATATGGACGATTACCTTATTGTTGGTCATTCCCAGCTTGTAAGCGACTCCTGCAGCAGCACACGCGCCGGTTCCCGACGCAAGGGTGTAACCCGCGCCCCTCTCATAAATCTCAATCGCCACATGCTCCTTGTCAACCACCTTCATAATCTGGGTATTCACACGGTTGGGGAAATATCTTGCCATCTCCGCATAGTCTCCGATTTTGCACACTAATGGCTTTGAAATCTCCCTCATGGGGATGACACAGTGGGGATTTCCAATGGATACGCAAGTGACCGGATACAGCGTCCGCCCAAATACCATATCTTCATTAATCACTTCCCGGCTCTCGCCCGTCACAGGGATATCGTCGCTTCGGAAGGATAACCGTCCCATGGACACCCTAAGGCGGCTTCCATCCTCATTTAAGAAGGTCACTTCCACCGGGCCGTTGCCGGTATACAGCTTGAAATTCTTCTTCTGGACATAGCTTGCGTCTTTTAAATATTTCGCAAAAATCCGGACGCCGTTCCCGCTGGTCTCCGACTCGCTCCCGTCCGGATTCCAGACCTTTACATGCATCCCGTCCGCCTCAAGGATCGGCCCTTCCAGCACACCGTCTGAGCCAAGCCCGGCGTTACGGTCACAAATCATCCTCACATTCTCCCTGGTCAGCTCTAATTCATTTTTATTCGGGTCAAATACCACATAATCATTGCCAAGCCCGTGATAACGCTCTAATACAACCTTCATTCCATACCTCCATGCACTTCTTACACTTATCATTTCTGACGGTTACAATTTTCCGATATCCTTATCATAACAGGCATTATTTCCCTTTTCAACACAATTCATGCCAATTATATTGCAAATACTGCCATCTTACAGTATGATATGAAAGAAACCGACTGAACATACCGCCTGGGCAGCAAAATGCCATTAAATCGTATGGAGTATAAAATGGGACAATATGTGAAAAAAGGGTATCTGAACAGCGAATTCCGCCTATTCCATCTGACAGACCAGGAAACCAGAGAGGTGGCGTACCACTATCATGACTTTGACAAGATTACCATTTTCCTCAAAGGAAATGTCAACTATATTATCGAAGGGAAATCCTATGAATTGAAGCCTTATGACATTGTGCTTGTCAGGCATAATGACATCCACAGGCTGGATGTGGACAATTCTGTCCCATATGACAGAATCATCGTCTATATCTCCGTTAATTTTATGAACGCCTACAGGACAGATACCTATGACCTCAGCTATTGTTTCCAGAAAGCCGAGGCGGAACATTCCAACGTCCTGCGGATTCCGTCATTGGAAAAAAGTTCCCTGTTTGGTTCCATTTCCCAGCTTGAGAAATCTTTCACGGACGACGGATATGCGGCGGAGCTGTTCCGTCAGGTGTTGTTCCTGGAATTCATGGTACACCTGAACCGCGCCGCAATGAAAAACCGGCTGGAATTCATCGATACGCATAACTGCAACTCTAAGATTCTGGATATCCTCCGGTATATCAATGAGAATCTGGACGGCGAGCTTGGCATTGATACGCTTGCTGAACATTTCTTTATCAGTAAATATTATATGATGAGGCTATTCAAGCAGGAAACCGGTTATACCCTTGGGCAGTATACTTCCCAGAAACGGCTCCTGCTTGCGAAAGAACTGATTCTATCCGGTGTACAGAGTACACAGGCTTGTTTTGACTGCGGTTTTAAAGATTACTCTACCTTCACCCGGGCGTACCGAAAACTCTTCGGAGAATCCCCTAAGGATACAGCGTTGCATTAATCTTTCCGTATATCTCTGCCGGGACGTATGCACGCACGTAAATCCCATCCTCCCGGTACTCTTCCTCCAACAGTTCCCCGTACTTACGGATGAGCTGCAGCTTCCCAGCTTCCTGATAAGGATAGAGACTTTCTATCAACCGTTTTCTTTCCCTTAAAACAGCTTCCACGGTCTTTAGAAGCTCCGAAATCCCTTCCCCCGTCTTTGCAGAGATCCTGACAGTGTAATCGGCATGGAAATCCCGGATAACCCCGGCGTCTTCTTCAAGCTTATCCTGCTTATTGAACACCGTTACCACAGGCTTGTCCGTGACTCCCAGGCTTTGCAGCGTCTCGTATACGGTATACATCTGCTCATCCATCTGAGGATTCGAGACATCCGCAACATGCAGAATCAAATCCGCGTACCGCGCTTCCTCCAACGTACTCTTGAACGCCTCAATCAGATGATGGGGCAGTTTCCGGATAAACCCGACCGTATCCGTCAGCAGAATTTCCTGCCCTCCCGGAAGTTTCCGGCTTCTGGTGGTGGGGTCAAGGGTTGCAAACAGCTTGTCCTCCGCTAAGATATCCGCCCCGGTCAATGCATTCAGCAGCGTAGACTTCCCGGCATTCGTATACCCCACGATTGCAGCCACAGGGACATGGTTCCTGCACCTCTGCTCCCGCGTGACCTCCCGGTGGCGCCGGACATCTGCAAGCTCCCGGTTCAGTTGGGCTATCCGGCTCTTGATGAGCCGCCTGTCCATCTCAAGCTTCTTCTCTCCCGGCCCTCTGGTTCCGATTCCGCCTCCAAGCCTGGACATGGCCGTACCAAATCCCGTCAGGCGGGTCTGCCGGTATTTTAACTGGGCCAGTTCTACCTGAATCTTTCCTTCGCTGGTAGAAGCCCTTGCGGCAAAAATATCCAGAATCACCAAAGTCCTGTCCATCACCTTGGTATCCAGCTCGTCCTGCAAGTTCTTCATCTGCGCCGGCGAAAGTTCATCGTCACAGATAATGCCGGTCGCATCAAGTTCCCATAATAAATCTTTTAATTCCTCTATCTTCCCTTTTCCGATATAAGTACCGGGATGTACCTGCTCCCGGTTCTGGATGAGCCTCCCGACGGTATCCGCCCCGGCAGTATCCGCCAAATCCTTTAACTCCTCAAGGGAATCTTCCGTGTCCTCCTGCCCGGAAACGCATACTCCGACCAGAATCACACGTTCTGTCTCCTTTGCCAACTCAATCATATTGCTAATCCCTTACCTTGTCTCCAAAAATTGCTGCTCTTTCAATGCATTGGCGTCGTTGGGATACTCGGCGGTATACTCGGCAAGTTTTGCCTTTGCACTCTCCCAGTCCCCGGTCTGTTCAAACGCCACAATCAAATTATACTTCATCTCCCGGTCAAGCTCTGCGCTGTTGCCTTTCAGCCCGATTCCAAGCTGGAAGTAGTCCTTCGCAGACGCGGGGTTATTCAGCTTCATCTCGCAAATCCCAAGGAGATTGTAGATGGTTCCCGTAAACGGCTGCTCCGTCTTCTGCTCCAAAGCCTTCTGGAATGCGTCGCGCGCACCCTCATAGTCTTCCTGCTCCCAACGGGCAAGCCCGATTCCCCGGTAGGCGTCCGCCACATTGATCTCTTTCTCCACAGCCTGTCCGAATTGTTCGATTGCTTCTTCATACTGCCCATTTTTCAGATATTCTATTCCTTCCTCGGAAGGATTGCCCTTCCAGACGGTCAGGCACAGATACAGGAACAGGCACAACAGGAGGAAAACTACCGTTAATATCCCGACCGCAATCCGATTCGCCCTCCTCTTCTTCGTACGCCTTCTCCGGTTTCTTTTCTTCATGAATTATCTCCCATCTGCTTCTCCATAATACTCTTCCCAGTCGCAATGCCATATACCCTGGCGCGTAACTACACGGTATATTTCGCAACCCACGCTGAATTCAGCAGCGCCATAAACATTACCCCTACTTCCGCCGTAATCGCCTCGCTCATACTGAAATATCCTACGATTGAAAGGAGCAGTACCAATGCCTTGATGAACAGCGCGAAGGTTACATTGCGTTCGACGACTTTCAGCGTCTCCTTCGCAATCTTGATTGCGTCCACGATTCTATGTAAATCGTCCTCCAAAAGAATCACATCCGCCGCTTCAACCGCCGCCTCTGAGCCCGTGGCTCCCATGGCGATTCCCACATCTGCCCGCGCCAAAACCGGTGCGTCATTGATTCCGTCGCCCACGCATACCAGCCGTTCGGAGGCGTCCTGGATGCTCAGGAAATCCTCCACCAACTCCATTTTATCCTCCGGCATCAGGTTCACATAAGCATAATCCATATCAAGCTCCCGGGCAACCGGGATACTTCCGCTCTCCGTATCTCCGGTAAGCATTACAAGGACTGCGCTGCATTTGTCCCGAAGATAATCAAAAGTATCCTTCGTATTCTCCTTCACAGAATCCGAAATCACAATATAACCCGCATAACGCTTCCCGATGGCGATATAAAGCACGGTTCCCGGCTCTTCTACTTCCGAACAAACGACGCCTTGCCGGTCCATCAATTTTTTATTTCCCACATAAACACGTTCCCCGTCGAACACGGCGCTGACCCCAAGCCCTGGCATCTCGCGCATCCTGCCCACCCTTCTCTTATCTACCTGCCTGCGGTATTCCGTAAGCAAAGACTGGGCGATCGGGTGGTTGGAATAACTCTCCACATGGGCGGCAATCCCCAACAGTTCCTCTCTTGTCATATGGAAGGCCCGTACATCCGTAACATGGAACACCCCTTCCGTCAGGGTTCCTGTCTTATCAAAGATGAAGGTATCCGCCTTCGCCAAATCTTCCAAATGATTCCTTCCCTTAACCACGATACCCTGCCTTGCCGCCGACGCAATCCCGCCAAGGAATGCCAACGGTATTGACAGCACAAGACCGCACGGGCATGCGACAACCAGAAAAATCAATCCCCGGTAAATCCATGCATCCCAATTCCCATAAGAAAATGTCATGGACGGGTATATCATAATCGCAAGCGCGCAAAGCAACACCGCCGGCGTATAAAACCTGGAAAAGGAACCGACAAAATTCTCGCTTTCCGACTTCTGCTCCTGGGCTTCTTCCACCATCCTCATAATTCTGGTGACAGCCGAATCTTCATAAGATCCTACTACCATGGCCTCAATCGCCGCACTCAGGTTAATATAACCGCTGTAAATCCTGTCTCCTGTTCCCACAGACAGGGGAACCGCCTCCCCTGTCAACGCCTTGGTATCTACATCCGATATCCCGTATGTTACCATGGCATCCGCCGGCACACGCTCCCCCGGCTTGATGATAATCGCATGTCCCGGCTTCAAATTGGAAGGGTCTACCTTAAACTCCTTGCCGCGGACCAGCCTGGTGGCATACTCTGGACGGATATTGATTAGCTTCTGAATCGTCCGCTTCGTGCTTGCAGTGGAATAGGCGTCTAGCAGCATCCCGAACCCAAACAACGCCATGACGAATACACCCTCCGTATAATGCATGGTTCCGATAGCGCCCACCGTCGCAAGTATAATCAGCGTATATTCGGTCATGACTCTCTTCTGCATCAGGCTCTCGCAAAGCCTACAGAATGTCTCAGACCCGATAATCAGATACGCCGCCAGAAACCAGACAAACTTCACACGGTTATCCAGCGGATAGCGCATGGACGCTGCGATTGCCCCGCCATAGACGATGATTCCTACAATATAGACAATACACTTTATTCTCAGCTGCTTTGTCATGTTGCCCCGCCTCTTTGCCCGGTATCCAAAACACCGGGAAACTACTCTGTAATATGCTCCATACCCTGGCTGATAATCGTCTGGATGTGATCGTCAGCCAGCGAATAATATACGGTCTTTCCGTCTCTGCGGTTCTTTACCAGCTTCATCTGTTTCAGCACCCTGAGCTGGTGGGAGATTGCCGACTGGGTCATGCCTAAAATCTCGGCAAGGTCACAGACGCACACCTCCGCCTCCAGCAACACGCACAGAATCTTAATTCTGGTAGAGTCCCCAAATACTTTATAAAAATCTGCCAATTCCTTCAGCAGTTCCTCTTCAGGCATCTTCGTCCCAATCCGGCGGACGATATCGTCATGGACAAACGTCACTTCGCAGCGCTCCGCCTCTGTCTTCTTCATATTATGCCTTCCTTTCCATGGATATGAACATCCATCCATACTGCGAAAATACAGTACCATTATTAATTATGCCAAACGGCATCCCTGATTTCAACCGTTTGGCATAAAATGAAAGTAAAATTAATATTTTTGTAATGATTTTTTTGAATATAATACGCGGATAGAATTCAGGACACAGAGCATTGCCACGCCCGTATCGGCAAATACCGCCATCCACATATTTGCGTATCCTAGAAATCCCAGTACCATTATCAGGAATTTAATTACAAGGGCAAACACCACGTTCTGCATGGCAATCCTCCCCGTCCTTCTGGCAATCCCTACCGCCTCCGGAATCGCATCTACAGAAGAGGTCATGAATACCACGTCCGCCGCCTCGATTGCCGCGTCTGCGCCGCTTCCCATGGCTGCCCCTACGTCCGCCCCCGCAAGGACGGGCGCGTCGTTAATCCCGTCGCCCACAAACATCACAGCCCCGTGTTTCCTGCGGATGTCCTGTAGATGTGTAAGCTTATCCTGCGGCAAAAGCTGTGCATGTACCTCGTCAATCCCGGTCTGCTGCGCTACGGCTTCGGCGCTGTCTTTTGCATCGCCTGTCAGCATTGCCGTGACAAGGTTCTGGGATTTCATCCGCCTGACTGCCCCTTTCGCCTCTTCCTTAATCACATCCGCGATTACCAGATATCCCGAAAGCTCTCCGTCTATCGCCACCAGGACCTCGGTTCCATAGGCGTCCTTACGGTAGTTCTTCGTGTCAACCTGATACATTTCCATTAAGCCCTGGCTTCCGCACAGTACCGTTCCCTCTGGGAATACCGCACGGATTCCTTTGCCGGATATCTCTTCCACCTGCTGCGGCCGCACAAGCTTTAGGCTGCGCTGATTTGCCTCTGTGACGATGCTTCTTCCGATTGGGTGGGTGGAATCTAACTCACAGTCTGCCGCCACAGTTAAAATCTGTTTTTCCGTCAGACGGTTCAGATTCACGATTTTCTGTACCACAAAATTCCCCTTGGTGATCGTTCCTGTCTTATCCATTACAACAGCTTTTATGTCCTTCAATGCTTCAATGGCGACGCCGCCTTTGAACAGGATTCCCTGTCTTGAGCCGGCGCCAATCCCCGAGAAGAACGCAAGAGGGACGCTTAAAACCAGCGCGCATGGGCAGCTGATGACAAGGAAGGTGATTGCCGTGTAAATCCAGTAGTTCCAATTACCGGTAAAGACGGACGGAACCACAGCCGTAAGGACAGCCGCCGCAACCACTACAGGCGTATAGATTCTGGCAAACTTGGTGATAAAACGGTCAATCTTAGGCTTGCTTGCAGCCGCATTTTCCACGGAATCAAGAATCCGCGTTACCATGGATTCGCCGAGAGGTTTTGTCACCTCAAGTTTCAATACGCCCGTGTCATTGACACAGCCAGAGTATACGTCTTTGCCCGGAAATACTTTCACAGGCACAGGTTCTCCCGTCACAGGCGATGTATCAATCTGGCTCTGCCCTACTATAATCCTGCCGTCTAACGGGATACGGTCGCCTGGGCGGATGAGGATGACATCGCCTGCCTTCGCATCCTTCGCCGGGATTATATTCACGTCGCCGCCCTCTATCAGGCTGACATTCTCCGGCCGCAGGTCTACGGCTTCCATGATTTGGGAGCGGCTGCGGCTTACGGCAATGTCCTCGAAAATCTCGCCCACCCGGTAGAACAACATGACGCCTACGGCTTCTGCAAAATCTCCGATGGTAAAAGCCGCCAGCGTCGCTACGCTCATCAGGAAATTTTCATCGAATACATGGCCTTTCGCCAGGTTCTTTACTGCCGTCCATACAATCTCAAGCCCGAGAATGGCGTATGCTATAATAAACAAAACGGGAGTGACAGCAAAACCCGGCATTGCACGCTCTAGGACTTCGCCTGTGATGAACAGGACGGCGCCTGCCGCTACTGCTATGAGATCCTTTTTATTTTCTGCAAACGGGCTTTCTTTTTTTTGTGCGACGATGCCATCCTCTCTGGGCGTCACTGTGACCTCTGACTCGATGGAGGCACAGATTCTACGGTATTCGGGGAGCAATGCGTCGGGGTCGTCTGCCGCTACTGCTAACTGCTTCGTTGCAAATGTGATGGTTGCCATCTTGACCCCCGGGAGTTCCCGGATCTGCCGCTCCATCTTTGCGGCACAGTTGGCGCAGCCCAGGTTATTGAGGATGTAAATTCTCTTAGGGACACCGGCTGGCATGGCGGGAGTGTCGTTAGATTGGGCGGGTTCATGGGTATGGGCGTGATGAGCATGGTCATGATGGCCATGGGTGTGATGGTCATGGCCACAGCCGCATTCACTCTCATGGGTATGTTCCTCTTGACTATGCGAATGGTCATGGCCACAGCCACAGCTGCATTGGGATTCATGGGAATACTCCTCATGCGTATGCATATGGGTGTCTCCACAACTGCATTGGGATTCATGTATATGATGACTGTGTCCGCAGCTGCATTGGCTTTCATGCGTATGATTTTCACTAGCATGGCCACGCCCACCAGAATCTATATTCATCCTTTCTTTCTCTTCCATTTAAAATCCCTCCTAGCTTGATAAAACAATTCATTTGTCCTGCAATTTTTATTTTCATATGAACAATCATTCATGTGTTCATATTTTAATATAACCACAAATCTATAAATTTGTCAATATGTTTCCAAACGATTTCCTGTTTTACACAACTAACTATTGCTATTTTCCAAATTGTTGCGTATGATAAAAGCGGGTAATCGCTATATGACGAAAAAGCCTTTGCCAAATGTTCGATTTTACGCTTTGCCCCAAAGCAAGGCACGTCAGCCCTCTACCATTTAATAAATTAAAGGCAGCAGGATTTCTCCTTACCGCCCTATAATCTTCACATAATCTTCCGTCTTATCCCGCATGATATGAAACCCTCTTTCCAACTCTTCCAGAGGGAAACGATGGGTAATCAGTTCTGAAGGCGCAATCCGTTTCTCCCTGAGCCGTTTCAGTACATAATGCCAGTCATCGGACTCTTCTCCCGTAAATGAGGAATTCCATGTCCCCTTCACGGTAAGCTGGTTCCGCAGTATCTTCCAATACACCGATTTCTCCAGCCCCATATCCCCAGACGGATTACCGACCAGCATAATCTTCCCGGCAAATGCAGTCTGGTTTACCGCCTGTTTCAGCGTCTCGTTCTTACCCACACACTCGAAAAAGACATCTGCGCCTATGCCGTCCGTCCGTTCCTGAATCCATTGCTGGGTACTGTTCTTTCGGATATCGCAGTAACATTCCTTGGGAAGCCCCAGTTTCTGGAGCGTCTGTTTCTGGAAGTCTTTATTCCCAAACACATAGATATTCTGCACACCCGCTTCCCGCAGAAACATATATAGCAGCAGCCCGATTGTGCCGACGCCGCAGATTGCAATATGATCGTCTGCACTTACCCCAATCCGTCTCATGGCATGGACAGCCACAGCCATCGGCTCTAACATGGCGGCGTCCTCGAATGTAACGCTGTCAGGAATCGGTATCAGGTTCTCTTGCGGAACTGCCGTGTACTCGGCAAAGCCTCCGTCCTGACGCGAACCGAGATAACTGTAACTTCTGCACATCTCATATTGCATCTTACGGCAAGGCGGACACGTGCGGCATGGAATTAATGGAAATATACCAACCCTCTGCCCTTGTAATGCGGTATCTGCCAAAGCTCCGACTTTCACCACCTCACCGGAAAATTCATGTCCGGGTATCAGGGGATGAGAATAGGCTCCAGTCTGGTAAATCCTTGGGATGTCCGAACCGCAGATTCCAGCTGCTTTTACCTTCACTAACACTTCTTGCTCCCTAAGCGTTGGTTCTTCTACCCCATCGAACCTGATATCTCCTATATTGTGTAAAACCCATGCTTTCATTTTCCTACCCCCATATTATGCAGAATGTACTTCTGCATCTACGATCTTTTGGAATCTTTCCAAATCTTCTTTTGTAGTAATCTTGAAATTCCCCTCATCGCCGGGAATCATTACAACGTCCTGTCCTGCCAGGATTGCCGGCTCTGTGGAGCCGTTAATCTGCCAGATTTGTTCAGGCAATAAGCGGCAGTTGGCTTCGTAATAAGAACCAAGCCGGAATAACTCCGGGGCTTGTCCGGCATATATTTCACTCCGATTCAATAGCGCTGTTATCTTCTTCCCGTCTGTGCTTAAATAAACCGTATCCTTCATCGGAAGCACAGGCAGGACTCCGTCATGCCCGACGACGCTTTCGATACAGTCCGTAATCTGCTTCTTCGTCAAAAGCGGCCGGGCGGCGTCGTGGATGAAGACATAATCGCTTTCTTTCGCATATTCCCGGATATCCTCTAATCCATGGAGGATAGATAGCTGCCTGTTGCCGCCGGGTCTGGAAAACCCTTTGAATTTTCCTGAGAAACCATATGCCGTAAGCCAGTTGCTTATCTTTCCCTGCCAGACAGGGTCTGCGACAATCTGGATTGCTTCTATCCCACTATGACGATAAAGCTGTTCGATACTGTAGGTAATCACCGGTCTGCCGCCTGCCTCGATGTATTGCTTGGGGATGTCAGAACCCAGCCTTGTACCCGTACCGCCGGATAAGATTAATGCGATGATCATATCTTCTTTTTCCTTTCTATCTGAAATGTTAAACTACAGCCTCTACCAACAACTTATCTCTTATCCGAATCTTCCGGACTCCAATCTCTTTCTTCATGTTTAAATGAAAGCTTAACGTATATAGTATAACAACTTTAGGCTTCTGGTTCAATAACATTTATAAGCCTTTCCCTTTATCACCTTGTTCAAATATGTTATACTCAATTCATACCTTATCTGAAAGGAAATGATTGTATGGGGCTTTATCTAAACAGCAAAAAACCCGCTATATTATACCAAAGTGAGACAAGGGCTGCATATTTTATAGACAAAACGGCTCTATTGGACGAACTTGCCGCTTTATTAGAATCTTCCGACCATGCGCCTCAACAGTTAGGCACGATTGGAAATAAATATGTCTGCATCACCAGACCCCGAAGATTTGGGAAAACAGTTATGGCAAACATGATCGCCTCCTATTTCGGGAGAGGTATGGATACCAGCGATATATTCGGAAAATTGAGTGTCAGCAGAAGGGAATGGTATCATAAACATTTGAACAAACATAATGTCATTCATATTATGTTTAATGAAATGCCCTCAGAATGCAAGAATTATTCTCAATATATTACAAGAATTCAAAAAAGGCTTCTTGAGGATCTGATCCGTGAATTCCCCAATGTAGGAATCGACTGTGAGACTGCCGTTTGGGATGCGCTGAACCAAATTCTGGAAATTGAGGATGATGTAAAATTTATTTTTGTCCTTGACGAATGGGATTTTATCTTTCACAGACAGTTCGTGACCGATTCGGATAAGGCTGCGTTTATAGATTTTATCAGCAATCTGCTCAAAGATCAGCCATATGTAGAATTAGCGTATATGACGGGAATCCTACCGATTGCGAAATATTCAAGCGGTTCTGAATTGAATATGTTTTTAGAATACACAATGGCAACAAAAGTAAGATACGGGGAATATTTTGGATTTTCGGATGAAGAAGTAGACATTTTGTTTGAACGCTACCTAAAACTTACGGAAAAACCTTCCATCAGCCGTGACAAGCTGCGGATTTGGTACGATGGATACCAAACGTTGTCAGGGAAACGGCTGTATAACCCTCGCTCCGTGGTATGCGCCCTAAGCGATAACCAGCTCAGCAATTATTGGACTAATTCAGGTCCATATGATGAGATATTTTATTATGTCCGTAAAAATGTAGATGATGTGAGAGATGATATTGCGCTTATGGCTGCCGGTGAATCGGTTCCGGCAAACATACAGGAATATGCCGCTACTTCTATGGAATTGCGGACAAAAGATGAAGTTCTATCCGCAATGGTTGTGTATGGCTTTTTATGCGTAGAAAACGGACGGGTATCTATTCCAAATAAAGAATTGATGGATAAATTCGTAGATATGATTCGCAGGGAGCCAGCCTTAGGATATGTATATCGCCTTTCTCAAAAGTCAGAACAGATGTTGAAGGCAACATTGTCGCTGGATACGGACAAAATGCTTTCGATATTAGAATATGCTCATAATACAGAAACGCCTTTATTAAGCTATAATAACGAATCCGAGCTGACTGCACTGATAAATCTGGTTTATCTTTCCGCAAGAGACAGCTATCGGATTGAAAGAGAGGATAAAGCTGGAATCGGATATGTCGATTTTATCTTCTACCCGGAAGATAAAAAAGCTGACTGCATCATTCTTGAATTAAAGATTGACCATACGCCAGAAGAGGCAATCCAGCAGATCAAAGACCGAAAGTATGCGCTCAAGTTTAAGGGGAAACTTGGGGAACTTGTATCATATACCGGAAGGATTCTTGCCGTAGGTATTGCATATAGTAAAAAGGATAAAAAACATTCCTGTAAAATTGAGATCTTAGAATAACTGGCCTATCTGGTCAAAAATTGGAATCATTAACTGTCTGTATGAAACGAAGCAGGCAGTTCTTGTCCCCAATTTTTGACCGAATAGAGTATAACTTGGTATTGTCATGAACTAATTTTACCGGCAAAATACTCCCCAACCCCCGCAATAAACCTCAGCGCCGCCTCCTTCATCTCCCCCGGAAATGCCGTCAGCGCCGGCGCCGTCTCAAAACTCAACACACCCTCATACCCAATCCTCTTTAACCCTCTGATAAATCCCTCCCAATCCGTAGAAGCCCGATTCTCCCTCGTCTTCGTGAACGCAAACGGTATCTGGTGCAAATCCCCCACTCCATCATTATCGTGGATATGCAGCGCCTTCAGCCGATGCCCAAGCCTTACCAGAAACTTTTCAAAATCAATCCCCACCAAATTCCCATGCCCCGTATCAAAGCAAAACCCCAGCGCCTCCCCATGGTACTTCTCATTAAACCGGTCAATCCGTTCCGCCGCCTTCCTCGCGTTACAGCAAGGTCCCTCCACCACATGCCCTCCCAGCACATCGTACAGGTTCTCGATACAGACCACAATCCCCCTCTCCTTCGCCATCGGCGCAAGAAAGTCCAGGAATCGCTCCGTCTGCCCCCACTCGGCTTCCTCAGACCCAAGGTTCCCCGACAGCTTGAACCCATGCACCACAAGATATCGGCACCCAAAAAAAGCGCAGATTTCCATGCTTTTCGGCGCAACCACATTCCACAGGTAGTCGTTGATCTCCTTCTTACCGCCAGGGATATACAATGGATAAGGCATATGCATCTGATGGACCTTCACCCCGGCGGCTTTCGCCCCCTCCTTATGGGGTCGGAAAAAGGTCTCCAATTCCGTAACCGTCTGGTCAAAAAAACCATTCAGCTCAAATCGGTACAGCGACGTATTCAGAAGATACGAATTCAAACTAAAATCAACATTAGAAAATCCTACCCTTTTCAGCAGTTCAAATCCCGCTTTCGGGTCCCCATCCTCTACCACGCCCTTCGTCTGTACGCCTATGGAAACCATACCGCTACACCCCTTTCAGCCTGTCAAAATAAAACGACGGCATATATTCATCGTTAAAAAACTCGATATTCTCTACTCCCATTGCCTGTAACTGCCGCTTAATTTCACGGTAATAAATATTACAGATAAAAACCCCGCAATCCTCCGGCAGGTCTTTCAGCGCCCCAGGCGCTTTCACCTCAAGGCCGCAGAATACCGTCCCCCATGTCTTTTCATTATTATCACAGGTAAACAACGGCGGGTATTTCTCCCCATAGCATTTCATATAATTCCGGCACATATTCCCTGCGCCGAACAGCACAATCTTCCGGTACTTCTTCAGCAGATTCTCAATCCCTATCTGCCATTGGAAATAGTCTGCCGTCGCCTTTGCAAGCCTTAGAAGGGGCGGACGCAAAAGCGGGGAAAATGTGACCACCGTGTCAAAGGCATCCAGGATTAACTGCCCGTCAAACCCAATCTCCCTAAGCCCGCGCAAAAGCCGCAGCCAATCCGTCCGCGGCTTTCCAAAGCAAGCGCAGGTAAACGGAAGCAAAGAGCCTTCATTCTGCCCGTCGCAATCCCTTAAAACCACTGCTTTAAGCCGATCCCCTAACGCAAGGGCGAACTCATACATGTCCTGCCCGCACAGGCTTAACACGCCCACGTCCATGCAGAACCCGAAACGCTGCTCCCCGGCTTCCTGGTTTAGCCAATCCAGCCACATTGCGGCTTCCTCACCGTCGGAACAAACGCTTCGCACCATCCGGCCATTCCGGTTGCGGCATTGGTTTTCAAGCAAAACCATGACACCGTTTTCACGGGCCGTCTCTGCCAGACCCAGGTAATACTTTCGGTTTATCCGCCATTCACCTTCCCAGACGGTCCCCGCATTGTCTGAACAAAAAGAATTGGCATAAGTGTCTTCACGGACTGCCTCTGTCCCATAATCTGCATATAACGGACGAACCACAATATAACCACAGCCAATCTCCCCGCAAAAGCGAATACATTCCTTCTGAATCTCTGTAAGCCTCCCCGCCAAATCCCCCCGCTTCGTATCCCGTGGCAGGCAAGGCGCCTGGGCGACCGGGATTCGCAGATAGTTCCGGACACACTCCCCATGCATTTTTGCAAAAAAGTTCCGAACCTCTTCCGGATGCTCCGAAACAGGAAGAAACAGCCTGTCTGCCTCCCCTTCCTCATCCTTGCGAATCTCTCCATAATGTTCCAGCTCATAACTGGAACAGGACATATCAAACTCTAACGATGTATTCTGAAAACCGGCGTCCACCATATCCATAACCCCTTGTCCGGGGCGAAACGGATTCACGATGCCGGCAGATGAACAGATGATCTCCATATTACTGCCTTTCTTAATACCTGGAATCCGCCTGCACACGGTTCTTATCTCCCACTGCCCCCATTATTGCTGCCTGCAGCATCGTAGAACTGGTACTCTGCGTATAAGGGAAAAACTCCAACTCCGCTCCAAGCGTACGCAGTTTCCTCTGTAGCCAAACCCAGTATGGCTGCCCCTCATGGTCGCTCCCTGAAAAGAGACACCCATACCTCAGTTCCTTCCATGCATCAATTTTATTCGTATTATGGGCATCAACAGCCACAACCCGGTCCACATACCTGCACTGCTTCACAATCTCCAATCTTTCCTCAAACGAGATAAATGGAGTCTTTGCCTTATCCTGCATTGTAAGCTCATCTGTAAGCACACCCGCAACTAGATAATGGCATCGTTTTTTACAGTTTTTGAGGAGATTCAGGTGTCCGATATGGAACAGGTCAAAAACTCCGGTAACATAACCCATGTGATACTTGCCGTCGGACATTGCATCCACCATCTTCTCACCTAATAACGGTTCCATCTCCCTGCTGAAAATCCGGTAACTGTCCTCCCGGATTCCCATCGCCTCAAGCTGCTTCACAACCGGCTCATAATCTTTGATAACGATAATCACCCGGTATGTTCCGTACATCAGCCTGTTCAAGGAATCCGGGGCTTTAATTTCAATCCCACATTTTTTGCTCCCCCATTTTTCCCGGTTATTATCCACCAGGAAAAACGGCGCATATATTCTTCCGTATTTCTCCAGGTAATCGTCCGCAATCCTGCCTGAACCAAACAAAACCACCCTCCTGCCGTCAAGATTATAAAATGGGTCAAAATAACCGCCTTCCATACCGCCCTTCCTCCTGTCTAAATTTCTCCTGTTTTCCTTCATCACATTTCCATAATATCGGACCCATTGATAAAAACCGCTGAAAATATTTCGCCTGCGGAGTTCTTTCTGAAACTGCTCCTCCTCCCTCTCATAATATTCCCAGGCAGAAGAAAACCCGTACCTTTCCTTGAGGTTTTTAAGCGGCACAACCTCCTCAATCTCCGGCGCAAAACCATACATATCCCGCAGCGCCCGAAAGAGTACATAATTCGCCGGACAATTTTCTCTCGTAAACTCCTGGTCATAAAACAAAAAATCCCCTTGGCTGCAGAAACAGTTCACTGGAATCATTTCGATAAATGCTTTCTTGAGAATGGCTCCCCAGGATATTTCCGGCGCCCAATGCGCCATACAATTCTCCTTTGCTGAAGCATGCTCCGATGATTGCAAGATGTATCCGTGCAGCTTGTCTATGGCTTGGATAAAGGACTGGGCGTCCTTCTTACCCACCTCGCGGAGATAAAGTGAAAGGGACGGTTCCGAAACTTGCCGCATGACCGCCACACCTCCTTCTTCTTCCATCTCCAGCACGGGAACTCCTCTTTGGGCAAGTTCCTGCGTGTTGCTTAGAAGCCTGTCAATCCCAGCCTTCCCCTCAGGGTACAACGGAATCTTACGCACCGTTCCATCCTCATAAATATTGGTGACAAATGCCCGGTCCCTCTCCCTCTCTGCTGAGACTGCCGAATAAATCACTTGACTGCAAGGCCCATCTCCGGCTTCTATCAAAAAAGCATTGGAAAAAAAGGGCATTACGTCATTTTGGGTTAAATAATCCAGTAATACTGGTTCATCCAACACGCGCCCTAACTTATCATCCACATATACGTCAAGCCGCTCCCGCATATCAGCCCCCGGGCGGCATTCCTCTGTATAGATTACCCGCGCGCGCCGGTGGTCAGGCATGGGATAGTACATTTTAGAATACCGGAATCCCAACCCGTCTATCAACTCATGAAGATCCGCCTTGCTAAATCGGTAAAGCCCTGTGTCCTCGTCGGTCATCCCATCGAACCTTACTTTTGTATTTGGATCAGGCTCCCCACAAAAATATTTTACCCCAAATCGATTCGGCACTGCCAGCAAGAGTTTCCCGTCTGTAGTTAACACTGATTTTATAGCCCGCAGCATCTCAGCATAAGCCTCTTTATCCGGAATGCAGTCATGGGTTTCATCTACCGCAATCAGAACATAATCATACAATGTCTCACATTTTCCGCAATAGTCAAAGATATTTTTGTTGACAATCTCCAGATAAGCATGATTCCCCAATCTTATCCGTGTCATATCGGCACGGTAAGGGTCGTCCTCAACCACCGTAACCTTCCTGCACCTTGCGCCCAGCATCTCTGTAAACGCGCCGAACCAGCTCCCTACTTGCAGAACCGTGCTGCCTGTTTCAAATGGATACCATCCAATCAGCCCATTCGGAAGTTCGCTCAGATAAGTAGCCGCCTCCAGCCGCTCATCGTCTAAAAAAATGTCATGAAAATCCTTCTCCTGGTATTTCTCTATATAATCCCCTACAACCCGTTCCATCGCGTTGGCTGGTTTCCTTACCATCTCCTCATCCTCCCTACCGCTGCCCATATCTCTGACTAGGTCTCTATCATACCACAATCTCTACTATACTGAATAACTCTGACATAAGAATGGGTATGCCTAAGAACACACCGTAATGCATGCCCCTTGGGTCCATTCATCTGAACAGGTCATAGGAGCATCTTCATTTCCACGAATCCTTTTTTTAATTTATCCTTGTTTTTCATAACATACACAGTATTCAACATTTCCGCTATATAACCGAGATAGCGATTGTTGCATTGTCTCCCTTGCCCCATATAATGTCTGTCCACCTCTTCCAGGATTGGGAACAGCCAGGAACAATAGTCTTCAAACGTCCTACGGCGCATAATGAACATATTACAGGAAATGTTAAAATAAGATTTGCCGAAAGATTTCCAGGCTTCATAATAATCCGGGGAAAGCTTTTTTACCGCTTTTTCTGTTTGTTCCCATACATCCGGCGTCAGGAAATAATACCTTTCCACAAATTCATCCCTCAATCCCCCGTCTGTCAATTTGGGGACTGTGTACACTGCGTCGTATTTGTGGGATATCATATAACTGACTACATTTTCATCAATGACAAACCTTCGGCGATAATGACACAGTCCAATATAATCGCTCTCTTTTTCATTCTTCCATATCCAGTATACTGCCGACATCTCACAGTAATCCCGGTTTCTTATGGAAATATTCTCCCCTATATCATCTTGAATCTCCGAAATTCGTTCCTCTGTC
This sequence comes from Lachnospiraceae bacterium, assembly GCA_910574885.1. GTDB lineage: Bacteria > Bacillota > Clostridia > Lachnospirales > Lachnospiraceae > Sporofaciens. The sequence continues at coordinate 63,891 of CAJTDD010000010.1, forward strand.
AGCGCCGCCCCCGCCTGAATTGTCTCAGTATATGGGGTATAGAATTCCTCTTTTAACTCTCTGTCAAAATGGGATTTTACCATATAGATCTTGAAACGGTTGTGATTCTGAGATTCCCTCTGCAAGGGTTCTTCCTCTCTCCCATTCAGGTAATGGTAATCTCCCAATTGTCTTGCGTATAAATGATCGATCCCTACATTTCCGTTAAAGATATCCAAATCCGGACGGACACCGTCCCCCACCTTGCACCAATATTTATATCTGTTCTCACTCCCAGGTTCCCATATGTTAAGATATCCTTCGTCATATATATTTTTTGATACCATATAGCGGCTCAGGATATCTTCATAATATAAATGCATATACCGGTAACACATGATATTATTCGTAAAATCACTGACATAGTATGCGTTTCCTTCTAATCGTTCCGACAGCATTGGAGCCAGTTGTTCCTGGACTGTTTTTTCCCTTGCCGCCAGAAAAAGATTACATGTGTTTCCCTGTTTCTGCAGCCAGTGGATATCTTTTATGGGAATTCCATGGAGCATGGGAATCTTTCTTACAACCCTTGTCATGTCCGAGACAATAAACGCTTTAATATCTTGCACTTTATTTTTTTCTTTGCAGTATAGATAGAAAACCTGTGCCTGCCTCGCCTGCCCAAAGATGCAGAACGGATTGCCTCCCATTTCATTCAATACGCTGTCGAAGGTTCCCCTTAAATGTATCCCCATCATACCGGCGCGCCTTCCCTTTGCAATCGTTCTACCAGTTCCTCGAATAAAGGACGGTATAGTGATTGAAAATTCGCTAATGCCTGTTCAAACCTGGTAAAATATTGGTAATCAATTTCATTCAGGACAGCATTTCTCCATAAGTCTATATATACTCTGGGCAGGATATTTTCCTTTATTTTCGTAACATGTTCACATACCTGTAAAATCAGCCCATCCTCCTTCTGGTCTTCGTCTTCTAACTGGAACGTAACCGTGACCCGCGCATCTTTTTTCCATTTTGAAATGTATCGTAAGGTATTATTTAAGCATGCATAATCACTTGCTTCTTGTCCCGGCACATAAATTACCACTGAATTTGCCTGCCTGATCCGTTCTGCCAGACCATTGTTTTCTTCCACATAGGGTACAATCTTCCCTTCGGACGCCTTTCCGGTAATCCCGTGCATAAAATCATCTAATGCGTTCCATTCTGTAAATGCCGTCCCATACATCTTCTTATGCATTGCGCCATAATTTTTTGAAAAAAACTCCCTGGTTATCATCTGGAAGAAACCGTTCAGCCTGTCTTGCGGAAGATATCGGGTGAAAAACCGGTATCGATTCCGCTCCCAATAATAACGTTTGAACATATTCCGTACTTCTGCCGTTGATGTCTGTGTATTATGGTATGCTTTTGCACGGCTGTCCATAACAACCTTATACCCTGCCTGCCAACACCTGGTACACCATTCCACGTCATCCCCGTAGATAAAGTTTTCCTCTGGGAATCCGCCGAACTTTTGCACTGCCTCCGTTCTTGCCATCACCGAACAACTAGAAACATAATCGCAATCAATGACCGCCCTTCCTTTTAAATCTTTTCCGCCTCCGAATGCCCCGTCCCATTTACCAGATTCCCAGTCAATCCTACCGCCCAGATCCATAATCCGCTCTGTCTCCTGGAGGCTTAAAATCTCTGCGCCGCATATCCCTACAGACTCATGGGTCTCCATATAATCGTATAAATATTCTACCACATGCTTCTCTAACATAGCATCGTTATCTATCAGCATAAAATACGGATACCCCATGTCCAGGGCTGTCCGTACAGCGCGTCCGAAGCCTCCGGAGCCGCCCAGGTTCTCAGAATTTTGCAGGATCGTAACGCTGTCTTCGTAATTTTGGTGAAGTTGCAATACCGAATCATCCGTAGAGGCATTATCCACTACAAAAAGGTCAAAATCCTGAAAGGTCTGCTCTTTGATTGCCTGTACGCATCTTACGACAAAGTCTACTTTATTATAGTTACAAATAAATATACCGATTTTTTTCATATTTACGTCATTCCTTTCGTTTCACTCAGGCACAAACAAATGGGTCTTTGAGCCCGGACTCTGAATTCTAATCGACTTCATTTAAACTGACGCCAAATAGCCTAATATCACAGCTATTAGTATATACCATTATGTCGCTGTCTTTTACGCCTAATGAAACCAGTTGTTTTCTCATTTCTTCTGCATAATATTTATTCGCTATCACATATTTGATATCTGGAAATTCAATGACTGCCTGCTCTGGAGATAAAATTCTTATTCCATACTGTTGTTTCCCATACATAGAGCAGTTATTGTCACAATAAGCAACAATATTTTTATAATCCCGGTACAAAAACTGCGCATGAATAAACTTGCCCAGCTTGCCGCTGCCAAATAGAATCATGGAACTATTCCCCACATGTTGGATAACATCTACCAAGCTTTTCTTCTCCGTCATAATCTGGCTATAATATTTATCATATAATAACCTTGGATCTTTCCAAAGCATCTCTAATTCTGCCCATTGTTCATCCGAAACATCTTTCCCTGCTAACAACCCTCTCTCATTTGCCTGCTTTAAGCGCTTAGAAACATCTCTTATATCGTACCATATATCTTCACAGAAATTTCCGGATACCGCCATTGCATACATCCGATCCATAACATGAAAAAATAATTTACGATAAAAGAAAGCACGCCATTTGAATGGTAAATCATTTACAAATTTTTCTGAATAGCTGTACTCATTCGCTACATACTGGAAACTCCTTATATTATAGGAAGATGCATTCATATTGTCCTGTCGGTAATAATAGACTGTTTTTTTTGTGTATACAGCCTTTTTTGCATGTATTTGTGTCTGAAAAAGGGCTCCGATATCCTGGAACGCCGCCCCTTCTGTCTCCTGCAATTTTACCTGCTTAAAAAGCTCTTTTTTATAAAGCCCATACCATAAAAAATTGTCCTCCCCAAGAAGTGATGGCGTATTTTCAGGCGATAACTCCTTAATTTTCTCATACTTTCCAAACTCGAAAGAACTGATTGGGAAACGGTATCTTTCTCCATTGGATAACGTAAAAAATCCCTCTGCCGTTCCCTTTACATAATCCGCTCCTGACTCTACGGCCGTCTTATATAATGTTTCGTACATATCGCGGGCAGCCTCGTCATCCGTATCCACGATACCAATATAGTCTCCTAGCGCCTGTGCAACGCCTATATTCACCTGATATCCATAACTCTTCCGCTCAGAATGCAATACCCTGACACGCGAATCCTGCTCCATATAGTGATGCAGGATCTCTAACGTTCCGTCCGTGGAGCCTGCATCAATACAGATGATTTCAATATCCTGAAATGTCTGCCGAATCACACTGTCCATGCATACCCGTATATACGGCGCCACATTCAGCGATGGCATGATAATCGAAATCCTCGGCATATTTTACGTTCCTCCTCAAAAAATATCTCTGCGCTTCTCAGATGGAATCTATCGAAATAACAGATTGAAATCCATAACTCTTCAATACTTCCAGCACTGGCTGCTGCGTAACTTTTTTCATAGCTACAAGAACCACTGCCTCCGAATGAAATCCCTTTAAATCTTGGATTCCATATACCGGAATCCCTTGTATTTCTTTCGGCATATCAGACTTTAAACTGGTCACTGCAAATCCAATAATCTTACTCTTATCAGACAGCTTTCCTAATAATTTTTGCCCATACATTCCTGCCCCATAGATGATAATCCTTTCTGCACTGTCTATTATTTTTTCTGCGCCGATTTTAGGCAGGCAATGGTTTATCGCATATTCCTTATATTTATATTTATTCAGGTAATCTATGTTCGTTGACTCAAAATATTCCTCTGGGTTCCTCATAATCTGATGCAGCAATTCCCAGTCACTCTCCGACCACAAACTCTGATCTGCATACCCGGATTCATAGTCCTGCACGAATTCTTCTCTCATCCGCTGCAAAAAAGCATACTGATATATGGAATCTATCCTGTAATAATTCCCTGTATAATGTGTGAATTGTTCTCTCAAGATAATCGGCATCATTGATTCCAGCCGCTTCTGTCTGATATACTTCTTGATTTCTCCAAACTCATCCATAATGCAGAATACCTTTTTCGTTGATTTTACGGAAGAATTTTCGTTGTCGCTTCGGTAGCATAGATATGCTTCCGGCACACAGACCATTTTTTCAGTTGAAAGCAATACTTTATACCCAAAAGAAACGTCCTGGTAAGAAGCCCCCGGCGTTGCATGAAACATAATCCCATTTTTTTTCAAAAAATCTTTTCTATAAAGAGCGCTCCATATGCTGGGGATGATCTTCCAGATTTTTTCATAGTCTTTGGGGTTCAAAATTTTGTGGTATGGTATCCCATTTAATATTTCTTCATAGTTTAACCCAGAGCTTTCGGAAAAGGAATGATAGTTAGACTTTACGACATCGGCGCCGGTTCTCTTCGCTTCCCGAAGAAGACTGGAAAACATATCCGGAAGCACATAATCATCACTTTCTACTATTCCGATATACTTTCCTTTTGCCCTTGCAATCCCTCTATTCATACTGTCCCCATATCCTGTATTCTCTTTTGAGATTACTTGTACCCTGGGGTCGCGGGAGGAAAATTCATTTAATATGCGCGAAGAAGAATCCGTCGAGCCATCATCTACGCAGATTACCTCTATGTCCTTCATGGTCTGGTTTAGCAGGCTGTTAATACACTGCTCCAAATATTTTTCCACATTATATACTGGTACAATAATAGATACTAACGCCATTCCTACTCCCTTCAATGGATTTATCTGTATTCAGCCTAACGCCTTTTTCTCATCCTGCTATTTCTTTATAGATGGCTTTCGTCCCGCCAACGCAGCTCATTGGATGATTCACTTCTAACATTTTGGCAGCCGAATTTTTAGAAAAACGCTCACAGATTCCATCCTTATTTTCAAAAATACGGTTGATATAGTATGCCAATAATGAAGGCTCGTCATAAGGATATAAAAGCCCATCCGTCCCCGAATCAATCCGGCTGCCTACCCCTCCTGCAAACGAAGCAACCGACGGTACGCCTAGCATTTTGGCTTCACTTAATGAATTCGATTCGTTCTCTATCACAGACGCCGATACAAATACATTGGTATTCCTATACTGCTGGATCATCTGGATTTCATTCAGATTTCCCAAAAACGAAATCCGTTCCGTCAAACCAAACCTTTCCATAAGCTCAATGATGTATTGGGAATACGGATTCTTCCCTTTTGTATCCCAAGCATTGGCGCCCGCAACATATACATGGGTATCCGGATATTTCCGGATTACCACAGGCAGGGCTTCCAACAGGTAATGGAATCCCTTTATAGGGTACGACGCCTGGCTCACAAAGATGGAATGTTTCTGGCAAGCTCCATAGTCCCAGCATCCCGCATACTCATAAAAAATATCCTTTAATATTTCATTACAGAAATGATATTGGACCTGGGGGTTGATTGCTTCGGCACACGCCCTGTCCCAATCGGTCCTGCCGATTACATGCCGTGTCAGTTTCAGGCTTTCCACCTCACATTTTCCCCGTTCCTCGAACTGACGGCGTTCGTCCTCCATGCTGATTCCACTTTCCGATTTCCATTCTCTGTATTCCTGCGGTATCCCACACAGATAATGTTTCGAGCAGACCGACGCCAGCCCCTGGATATTCACTACCGCCCGCTCCAGCAGCCCTTTCCTTTGACACGCCAGCAGCATCGCCGTCGTATGGGGATATTCAGTCCCCCAGATATGAACCAGGTCCGGACGGCTCTTCTCCAAAATATCTTCAAATGTTTTGATTAACTCATCGGTATACGTCACCGCATCCACATCATATAAAAACGTATAATAGTCATGCCCCTTACACGTGCCTTCTTTTAACCGGACCTTATCTATGATTGGGAAGCACAGGCTCACCTCTGTCCCCTCTTCCTTCTCCATCCCGTGGAGCATCCCGGTCATCCATCCCCCAAAGTTGTTCCTCTTAATCCCAAATTCCTGGCTGAAATCAGGCAGCACAATGTTGCACAGCCATAGTACTTTTTTCTTTGCAATCAAACCATTTGCCAAAGCCTTCATCTAATGCCCCCATCCCTGCAATTCTTCCTGTATATAGGCAAGCTCCAACAGCCTTTCTTTTACGTGCCCGACTCCCAGCCTTTCGGTATTATCGGATGTAAACGCGTCCAGGTTCTTCCGGTCTGTATTGCCATAACGAAAATATTTATCATAGTTCAAGTCCCTCCGGTCGCACGGAACCCGAAAAAAATTCCCCATGTCAACCGCATTCGCACACTCCTCATTTGTGAGCAGCGTCTCGTACATCTTCTCCCCGTGGCGGATGCCGATGACCTGGAACGAATGGCTGACGCCAAAAATCTCTGCCGTCGCCTCTGCCAGATCGCCAATCGTACAGGCGGGCGCTTTCTGCACCATAATATCCCCGGTTCTGGCATGTTCAAATGCAAACAACACCAAATCCACCGCCTCCTCAAGGCTCATGATAAACCGGGTCATGGCGGGATCGGTTATGGTCATCGGATGCCCTTGCTTTAACTGGCTGATGAACAGTGGGACCACAGACCCCCGGGAACACAGGACATTTCCATAGCGGGTACAGCAGATGCTGGTTTTTTCCTGGGGTACGGTCCTGGATTTCGCAACCGCGACTTTCTCCATCATGGCTTTTGACGTCCCCATGGCGTTGACCGGATATGCCGCTTTGTCCGTGGACAGGCAGATGACTTTCTTTACCCCTGCTTCGATTGCCGCCGTCAGGAGGTTTTCTGTCCCAAGGACGTTGGTTTTGATCGCCTCTACCGGGAAAAATTCGCAGGAGGGAACCTGTTTCAGCGCCGCCCCGTGGAAAACGTAATCCGTGCCGTATATGGCGTTTTGGATGCTCTGGATTTCCCGGACGTCCCCGATATAGAATTTTAGCTTCTCAAAATACTGGGGGTATTTGGCCTGGTATTCGTGCCGCATATCGTCCTGCTTTTTTTCATCCCGGGAGAAGATACGGATTTCTTTGATATCGGTTGTGATAAAACGCCTTAAAACCGCATTCCCAAAGGAGCCTGTCCCTCCGGTGATGAATAGAGTTTTATTTTTAAAGATACTTGTCTCCATGGATTCTTCTGCTAACCGTTCCCTTTCAATTGATTGTAAAATATCTGTCCGATATGCATCGGGTTGGATGGATGCCGGATTGCCCTTTCGATTTTCCTGTAATCTTCTTCCTCTTTTTCGTACCGTAAGAGGGAATCTAACAGTTCATAGGCAAAATACATTTCGTCGGTTTCTTCTATGGATTCCCGAAGAAGCAGTTCCCTCATCCCGGATAGGATGCGGCTTTCTAATTCTTCTTCCCTGTGGTCTGACTGTGCACAGGCAGATACCACAGCGTCCGGGACTTTGCATAGGATATGTTTCAGTTTTTCGCTGGATGTCATGGGGCAATTTGTGGCTGACAGTGAACGGATCTCCATTGATACTTGCCGTAACCTGAAATTTCCCAAGACTTCCCGGTAGCTTTCCTCCGGAAGCCCCCATCCCTGGAACATACTTTTATACCTAACGTATATTTCATTGAACATATCGTGTTCATAGGGATAATATTTGCCGACCGATGCGTTCATGGATGGCTGCTGGTAGATTAAGTAATCATAAACAGGCTCTTTCAGTATCAGCGCAGATTTGACGTCTGGCGCTATGCTGATGTTGAACAGCGTATCCGCCCCGTACACATCGTTCCTGAACCTGTGCTTTTTCATGATTTCGCTGCGGTACAGATTTGCCTGGTTATGTGCAAGGAGGCTACCGTAAAAATATGGCCAATATTTCCTTACCTCCCTCTCGTCCGGATAGTAGGCTTCTTCTTTTACGTGGCGGTCTGCCCTGCCTTTGTTGCAAATAAGGAGATCCTGTTTTTCATCGCATACATGGGTGAGGACTATTGTCCAGACTATGTCTGGCCTGTATTTCCCTGCGCTGTCAGCCATCCGTTTTAGGCTTCCTTTACGCAGCCTGTCATCAGAGTTCAGGATATAGATATATTCTCCTTTTGCCTCTTCGATCCCCCGGTTAAAGCTTGCGTATATCCATTGGTTCTCCTGGTGGATCACCCGGATGCGGCCGTCGCGTTTTGCCATTTCATCTGCGATTGCAGGCGTCCCGTCGGTGGAGCCGTCGTCGATTATGATCAGCTCAAAATCGGGATAGCCTTGCATTAGGATGCTTTCTACCGCCATCGGGAAATATGTCTCGTTGTTATATACAGGCATTATGATACTGATTAACATTTCTTTTCCTCGTCTCTTTTATTTCCAAAAATATTGCGGCAGTTCCATATAAGCCGCTTTAGTCTGCAAACTCATTTTCTTCTCCAATAAGATCCCATTGCCTTTTCCAAAAACCTTCCCCCACCACTCATCATTTGGAAAGCATCGCCATTATTCCAAATATGAAAGGAATTTCCCACTGTCCCTGACATTTTTAATTTTCTTTCCCATATTCTGGATATCCCGTCCCACATTCTCCGTTTCCAGCCAGCATGTCATCTCATCCTCGTCTGAAAACACTAGGCCATTTCCATTCTGCTTCACCTGGGCGCAGACATTCCCGCTCTTCGTATTCGTGATGATAAAGCATCCTGCCTCATACGCCTCATAATAAGTATAGTTATAGGTTTCGGCACAGAGGGAACCGATGTAGGCAATGTCTATGTCATATGCTGTCAGTGCTTCCGTCATAGAGGTCATCCCCTGAAAGCCGTAAAGCCCTACGGAAACATAAGTAACATTCTGGATTCTCAGGTGTTCAGGGCAATCTCCCATACAGTAAAAATCGTACTTTTGATGAAACCGTTCTACCAACCGAACATATGGCTCCCACCCCTTCTGCCAACTAGCAGCCCCGATGTAGGCAATCTTAATCCGGCTGTTCACAGATTTCCGGAACTTCTCCGTTTCATATTCCAAATGAGGCAGTTCTATAATCCTGACATTCTGATAAAACTGCCCTGCCTTTTTCTTCGTATCTGCCGATGGCGCCGCCAGCAGCACCTCATATTTTTCAAACAATGCCCGGTAGAAATCCACTCTTTTTCTGTGCCTGTATTTCTCACTGCATGAACTACAGCAAAATTTTCCATTTTCATCAATGCACATTTCTTGGTTCTTGTGCAGAAATCGGTAAAAACAGATACAGGAAAAATCATGAATATAATATAAAATACTTTTTTCCACAACAATCGAATCCAGCAATACTTTTGCCATATCATGGCTGTAATACGGGCTGTGAATAATGAATCCCCTGACTTTTGGATACATTTCCACGAATTCGTAAACCGAAAAAATTCCATAATAGCAGCCGTCTGCACTCAGCGCAAGATAGACGCTGTCCCTCTCTCCCTTCCGATAAAACAGCAGTGGAATCACCTCGATTGTATGAAAGTTTGCCCGATGAAGCTGCGAGAGCTGCCCTTCTATGAATCTTCTTGAACCGTTTGTCTGCCACATTGCATGGATACCTCCGTATACGGCAACCAGCCGGTCGGCTTTCATAGGTTTTTGTTCCGTAACGTTCCTTTCTTTTCCGTGCAGAAGTCCCATGGTTACGATGTCAATCAAGGAAAATTTGCCGTATTGTTTTATCTGATTGGAAATCTCTTCAAAATAATGGTTACAGACAATCACCAACGTATTCTTATCGTCTTCTTCCGCTAATTTCTCAGGCGGGCAGATTTCTTTTCCATCCAGAAAGCGCCCCCATTTTTGTTCATCGTTGTCTACGAAATAGGCAAACTGACGAGCTAACAGTTCCCCGTATCGCGTATAAAAAACACCAGTCCCCCAGACAACCGTCTTCGTATATTTCCCCAGGATTTCCCACAGGTACCGCCCCATTTTTCAACCACTCCCCCCCTGCTTTAAATTTTCTATCATTTGCTGCTGATATAATTTACCGGAAATAATGACGGTATCAACAATACCATAATCCAGCCAAATCCCGTCTCTATCACTCTACCTCTACATCTGCTGCGTATAGCGCTAAAACACTTATTCTTTCTTTTTTTGTCATTCCGTCAGCTCCCTATCTGAAATTACCCACAGCCGCACTTTTTTGATTTCTGCAAGATTTCTTTCATGGTCAATACATTCCCCGTTATCTTCTCTTTGAGCGCTTCATCCTCAAACCCTGTCGCACATATGATGCAGTCTACCGGGATATCCTCCCTTACGTTCTCATATATTGGAAAGGCAGCTTGCTTATTAAGGGCGTTCTTATCTATCCCGTACTTAATGCAGACCTTTTGATTGTCAAGCATCCGGCAAAGTTTCTTTCCGTATACGCCGACTCCATATACCGCAACTGTCTGAATTGAATTTGTGTATAGATAAGCATTGATATCCTGTTTTCTTGCAAAATTGAGGAGATAATCCAATTCTATGTATTTATCATATTTTGCAACTCTCTTTTCTATCGTATCGGTAAATCTTCTGTTATCATCTTCATCAAAAATATTTAATCCGATCACCTTGTCTCTAAACTCAATTCCCGAGTTCTTCATGGATATCCAATCGAAGGATGCATTTTCTCCTGCCTCTTCATGGACATACAAATATTCGCTGTTATATTGAATCGCAGCTTGTTCATGCAGCATACATATCCAAAATAAATGGTCGTCCCAGCCGTTATGCGCCATTGGATTCTCTGTCCAGCCTTTCGGTACTGCTTCCTTCCTAACCAACATCTGACCAAGGGATATCAAAGGGTATCCAATCGCAAGATATTCTTCTAAATGAAACCTACAGTTTTCCATCTTGCCAGGATAATAGATGGACTCTCCCTGTCTGCGGAAACCGTTGCAGAATACGGCGTCATATTCTCCAACCTTCTTTAACTGGCTTGCAAAATAAGAATCTGATATCGTGTCGTCCTGGTCCAGGAATAAGAGATATTGTCCCTTTGCTTTCTTAAAACCATCAATTTTTGTCTGGTGTATTCCTTTGTTCTGTTTATGGTTTATAAATTGTATGTTTACCTGGCTGATATAACAATCTTCTTCAAAGAAATCCCGGGGATCATCGTTTACAAAGATAATCTCTGTTTCCCATCCCTCTGTTATCACATTGGCTTCTACTCTGCGAATGATCCTGCTTATGTATTTTTCACCCTTATATAACGGGATAATCACACTTATGAACATAACGACACCTCATCACTCGATTAAAACTTTATTTTATTCCTGTTTTCTCATATTCCAGTTTGGAATTACCCGGCATATTTTCTGTCTGTCGATTCCAATTTCTAGCAGCATGTCCTCAATCTCGTCTGCCACAGCCGCGTTTATAACTGCTAAGATAAGTCTGTCAAATTGGTACTCTGGAATTTTTTCAGGCGGAATGACACCGTCTGTTTCTGCTTTATCTGACCATGCCAGGATTTCACAATATTGTTTGGACATGAACAGTTCTTTCACTGCTTTCCCAAACCTCCCTGCCCCGTATAAGATAACCTTGTCATGCCGCTTAACATCCTGGAATGGGAAAAGGATACCGTTTTCCAGCCGAACTATGGATTCAGGGGCGGACATGCTTGTGAAAAAGGCCGCTATCTGGGATAATTGTTCTCTAATATTTTGTATTCTTTCTTCATTTTTGGAAATACACCTGCAGAATATTTCCTGCATGATTTCCAGACTTTTCTTATGTGCCGCAGACGCCCCCATGATAGAGTCGTCCCGCATCACATAGTGATAAAAGCATCTTCCGGATACGGCTATTTTTTTTGATTCAAAAAGATAGGGGTATACCACGTCCGCATCTTCCCCGACTTTGGCGTCTGTAGGTACTGCCATTTGGTATTTTACTAATACTTCCCTTCTAAATATCTTATTGGTAATATGCATGTTAATTTTTGATTCAAAAAAGTGGCTTGTATGAATGACATGATGTAATAACTCGTGCAGCTTTTCTCCTTCATAGACGCCTGCTTCTATTTTCTCGTTTTCCACCACAGTATGATTGGCATAATCGCGGATTAATCCGCTGGTCACTAAATCTGGGTTATGGGAAACGGCTATTTCCATAAGGGATTCATACATTTCCTTTCCGATCCAGTCGTCGCTGTCAACATATGCTATATAATCCCCGGAAGCAGCCCTTAAACCTGCCTGCCGGGCGCTTACCAGGCCGCCATTGTGTTTATGTAATACGGTTATTCTGGAATCTTTTTTCGTCCAGCCGTCACAAATTTCTCCACAATGGTCTGTAGAGCCGTCATCTACTAGGATGATTTCTATATTTTTGTATGTTTGGCTAACTACGCTTTCTATGCATTTGTCAAGATAATATTCCACGTTATAGATAGGGAGTATGACTGTCAGCAAAGGGCCTTCTATTTTATCTATCATTCTTCTGTCCTTTTCCAAACTGCATTATTTTCAAAAGTATACCCAAGGGCACACCGTAATACATGCCCTGCGGGCGGGTGGACTTCGTCCAATAAGGTATATCCTTTCATATCAGGTTCTTGCAAAATGGCAAATTATTTAAAGTTTCCAACACTTCTTCTCTGCCATCTATCAGACACGGCCAGATATACATATTATCAAAAAATTTCATTTCCTCTATTGAATGGATTGGATACCCAAGTAATGTCTCCATTCCATCTTTTTTCTTTGTAACAATGAACCCATCTATATTGATACCCCAACGCATTAACACAACAACTGCTTTCACTGCTTCGGCTCCCGCCCCATAAATGTATAGTTTATACCCGTTATGAAATAATTCATTTATCTTGTTTTTTACAGTATATTCATAATAATCAATACTCCAAATAATATACTCGTCATGAAACTCTTCTAATATATGGGCAATAGAATGACCCGAAGCACTTCTTAATTCCTCCAAACCGTCTTCAAACTGTTCAACTGTATATCCACACCCAAAATTAACTCCAAAAAATCTTCTTACAGCCTGCATATATTTTGTATGCAAATGGTCAGAAAACCTATTTTTTGAGTAATCGTCAAACTTTGTAAAATAACTTACTATATCTTCAATATATTTGGATGCAAGCGTCTTATCCTTACGATATTTTTCATTCCAGGAACCGCTGGCAAATTCTCGATATACACTCCACGCTCCATTAATAAAATACAAATCCCCTTTACATGCCATATATGTGCGTAATCCTTCATCGACCGTAGCCGCCTTTAGTTCTGGTTGTTCCTTTATATAATCGGTCCGTCCAAAAAAGGATGCAGTTGGATACCAGCCTTTTGTGGTACATATAATATCTTTATCCTCTATATAACCAGATGGATGATTAAATACATTGAGCTGCAAATAATCTGTTTCTTCTCGATATACCAGTGCATTATGATAACACAAGGAAATATTCGGATTCGCCTCCATAAGTTCATATTGTTTTTGTAATTTTCGACCATAAATCCAAAAATCGTCGCCTTCACACAAAGCTATATATTTCCCTTTTGCTAATGGATAAAGAAATGTCCGATAAATTTCAATTCCTTGAGAATATTGATTTTCCTCTTGAAGAATCAATGTTATTTTATCCGGATATTTATTCTTATATTCCTTTAATATCTTTCTTGTACCATCTGTAGACGCATCATCATGAATTAAGATTTCGTATTCAAAATCTCCTTTTTGCATCATAAAACCCTCTAATGTTTTCCTGACATATTTCTCATGATTATAGGTTTTACAAAGTATTGATATATCCACCACTTTTTCTTTCTCAAACAATATCTACACTCCCATATATACGCTTCACAGCTTATTAATATATTTCAATCTATCTGCAATTTCAGAATCATTTATAATATCCCAAACAGGTATTATCTCCCCTCGTATTCCATTCTCCTCTAACTTTTTATATATTTCTGATACACCATTAATCGGCGTAACTATAACTGAAATCTTTTTAGTTTCTAATTCTTTTACTTCCTTTATGTTATATACAGGAATCCCTTCAAAATTCCCACTTTCTTTATAACTGTCTATAATACATAGCGGTAAGATATTCCGTGCTCTCATCTCTTTCACAAGCGCATAGGTCAAATTTCCCATTCCATATATTACAGGATTACATTTTCTTGAAATTGTCGAAATTACTTTATCTGATTCATCCAAGATTTTAGTTAATATTTTCCACTTAAAGTCTGCCAATTCAAACGAGGTAACTCTCGGTCTGACAGCATATAGTACTGTTTCATATTCTGCCAAATCATAATGCCGCAAATATAATTCATATTCCGGATCTAATTCCAGAATATATCTGGGTATTTCTATAATATCTTCATTTTTGTGGTAAACACAAATTGCTAAATCCGGCTTATCCTTTAAAATGGTATTTCGTGCGCCTTTTAGCGCCTCTAATTCTGCCCCTTCTATGTCCATTTTAATAAAGGATACTTTGCCCTCCCCCCGTCCATCAAAAAAATTATCAATGGATGTAGCTTCAATTGTTGTCTTTCCATATTCAGAAAGATGCGACGAAGTTCCTTCTCCTCCCGAAAAACTTAATTTTTCATCTCTGCTCCATAATCCTTTATTTATAAACTCTACCCTATTGTCATCATCTAAATACACTTTTTTAGCATCTATACATTTTTTATAATTTAATGTATCCGGCTCAAAAGCATATACTTTTTTAAATTCCGAATAAATATTCATGAAATGACAAGTATTTTTCAAATCAAAACATCCTCCGTCAACAAATACTTCGCCGCCTGATGGACGCCTGATTATATTCATATCAAAATATTGTACTCCATAAATTTTTTCTTTAGATGGATAACTAAAAATACGCTCTTCTTCTATTCCTAATCCAATCAACTGCTCTTTCATTTCTTCACTAGCTTTCTCACCTAGTAAAATAAATAATGCAGTTGGTTCCTGACTACAGGCATCCTCAACAGACAACACTGGAATTCCTTCAATAATCGTTCCTTGCAATTCTTTTTTATTGTCGCAATAGGCAATTAGCGTCCCAACCGTATATCCTTCAATAAAAGGTTTATATATTTTACCTCTAAAACCAGCTCCAAAAATAATAACTGGCTGTTCTTTAGAATAACGATTCCGCTCTTTCAAAAGTGTATAAAGACTATGCTCTC
Organism: Lachnospiraceae bacterium; assembly: GCA_910574885.1. Lineage (GTDB taxonomy): Bacteria > Bacillota > Clostridia > Lachnospirales > Lachnospiraceae > Sporofaciens. The sequence continues at coordinate 79,121 of CAJTDD010000010.1, forward strand.
CATCATCAGGTTTTCGGATAGCTATTGAATACATGCTTTCTTTGTCTTGGTTAGAAAGGCTATATTGCAGCCTTTTCAAAAAAATAAATCTTGATTCTTCATCTTGCAGTTGTTTGTAAATTTTTTCAAATTCTGACCACATAAAAATAATCACCCTATAATCTATTTATATACTTTAATCTATCTGAAATCTCAACATCATCTATAATATCCCAAATTGGTATCACCTTTCCCTGTATACAATATTCATTTAAGTTTTTATATACATCAGAAATTCCCGTTAGCGACATAACTATGATAGAAATTTCATTATTTACTAAACCTTTTACTTCCTTTATGTTATATACAGGAACTCCCTCGAAACATCCGCTTTCCTTATAACTATCTATAATACATAACAGCGGAATATTTCGTGCATTCATCTCTTTCACAAGAATATGAGTTATATTTCCCATCCCATATATCACAAGATTATTTATCTCTGATATTGAAGACATCACCTTATCTGATTCTTCCAAAATCTTAGTTAAAATCCTCCATTTCATATCCGACAGCTCAAAGGGAACACTTTTTCTCGTATATGCATCATTTCCTCCACTATGATCATGTACTTTAGGATGCGCAAGATATGGATGTGCCATAGTCTCTTTATATTCAGAATACCAGGGATGTTTTGGATTTCTTATATTTGTAAAGAATTCCTCCATTTCATCTTGTGCCCCCCAATTATCATATGGTCGAAGCCGCACATAATCTGCACCAAACTCTTCTATGCATCTACGAGCAAATTCTGGAAGAGTTCTAAAATTATCCGCCATAACGACAGTTGCAATTTCCAGCATATTTATGATTCCCTTTTCCCGAAGCCCTTTTACAAACCTTAAATTGTCCTCAATCCTCCTTATGGGATATTGTACACCGGAAAGGCGCTGATACGTCAGTTCATCGAAACTCATAACGGTAATCGCTACCTCTAAATTATATTGACCAAGATTCTCTATCTGTTCCCAATGTTTCTTATCAAATAGCGAACCATTCGTCTCCAAACGAACGGAACATTCTTCAGGCGGCGCTAAAGGTTTCCATTCCGATAATAATCGAAGTATTCTTTTGCTTGTAAATAATTCCCCCAGCCCATTTGCACCAATTCTTTTTGCATATGGCAATGCCTGCCGTATTCTTGATTCTATAATGTCATAATTATGTTCTAACTCCTCTTTCGTCCTTCCCTCCAAATAATTATGAACAGTACAACTCATACAACGATAATTACAGTCATTTTCAAAAGCTAGATACAATTCTTCCGGATATTCTGGTATTTCGCCTAACTCTGTTTGAATATTACATATTTCACCTGTCATTAAATACGGACACCCATCAACTACACATTTAGAATAATCTTGCTCCATCAAACGCTTTCTCATTTTTTTTGCAGCTTCTCCATGGTAAAGTTCAGGAATCGTATAATCTATAAGACTTCCTATGACTCCATCACTGGTCCAACTGCACTCCCTTACATCCCCATCCCCGTTATAAACCTGCAGCCAGTTTCTTCCTCTCTTACATAATCTGCCCATACACATATTTCCTCTCTTTATCAATCCGCTAATTTTCTCTCACCCAACAGCATTATGGCGCTGACTGGATGTGTTTTCCTTTTTTCCAAGGACGGTAGTTTCATATAGTCTCCAAATTTAAAACTAAGATAGTTGTCATAATCTTTGATACCTTGAAATATCTTCCCCTCAAACATAAAATCTTTACTATTTTCATACCAATTTCTATAATACCCATACTCCCTGTTAGGGGTGGGAAATGTTAAAATCCTGACCATTCTGGTTCTCTTTCTATTTGCACGGATAACCATTCTATGATAATGATTCCATACCCTTTTTTCAGGTATCGCCGACAACAGCTTATAGCATTGTCGTTTCAGCATATTTTTTTCTGCTATTCGTCCCACTCTTGACCAGAGAATTTTTCTAACACAAAAACATTCAAAATTATTTATACTTCGTAACAAATAATTATCCGGTATTCCGTCAAGGGGAAAGATATCAATAAAAATCCCTTGCTTATAGGGCATATCCTCCTGATATTCTCTAAGAAATACAGTTCCTTTCCTTCTAAGTTTTCCATATCCCCAGCGATATCCTCTAGTTCTTCGGTGATCCTGAAAGTAAAAACGCGAGGAATCCAATTCTGTCTTCACTGCCTGCCTAAATCTCTCGTACTCAGTCCTGAGGAACGCAACATCTGCATCATCATCCCACGGGATATATCCCCCATGTCTCACCGCTCCTAACAGCGTTCCGGCTATAATATTATATTGAATCCTACATTTCTTACATATTCTATCCACTTCTTCCAACATCTCCAATTGTATTGCCTGGATCTGCCGAAGGGTTTTCTGGTCAATCTGTATCATTTTTATTCCTCAAATATATTATAATCTGCTCATAAACTCATGTACCTTTACTCCACAAGTTCCATCATTGTTTGATGCAATTTCTTTATATGCCGCTTTTTGCTGATCTTCATCAAACCGATTTCCCTTAATAGAGTCATCAAGAAAGTTACGAATCGAATTGAATGCGTTCTCATTACAACAATACCTAAGACCTTCCGAAAAATGACAAAATCCCGGCTCGTGTGCTTTTAATTCATCCACATCAAAATGTATCTCTACTTCCGTATAATCATTCGTTCCAAGATTAATTTTATATAATCTTCTCTCGGAATTTATAAAAATCATCACATTCCCGTTTCCGTCGCCTGACCCCCACAAAAATGAACTCTTATCAGTTGTATAAAAATACTCTCTTCCTTCCCCGTACTCAAAAGGAGGATTCCACTCTTCCATTTCTCCCGTATCTATATTAATTCTAATATACATATTGGCATAATCCGGTGTCAGGTACAGATAATTTTTATAGAATGTCCAGCCGCTAAATGGTCTTTCCGTACACTCATTTCCATGGACTGGTTCCAAGCATTTGAATCCTTTTGGGAACTGATGATATGCCTTTGCTTCATCTGTATCCGGATTCCACCGAACAATATTCAGACGTTCACCCATATAAGGTAACAGCCAAAATTCTTCCCCATATGGAATTATAGTTCTATATCCACAATCAGATTCAACTGGTATCGTACAAATAGTATGTTCTCCTGATTTCATTTTGAATGTATAAACCTTGTTATCGGTTGGAGACGTCAGATAAATTTTCTCATTCTTTATCCCGCTCCCTCCGGTTATCGTAATTTCGTCCTTTTTCTTCACAAACGTATCCAAGTCATCTCTTAAATATGTAGTCTTTCCTGTTACCGTGTCATACCCAACGATAGCCGGATATTTCAGAGGCAGCATAATAAGATATTTTTCCCATTTTATCGACCATGCAAAGGAATTCTCTTTTATTTTTGTCTGCTCAAATTCCACCTTCTTTTTGTTCCCAACAGTATCAATCACCAAAATATTTTGTACATTTTGTGGACACACATAAAATTTCCCATCAAACTCATGGACTACATTATAATCCCCACCGTAAACATAATCTGAAAGGTCGCATAAATACTTATAGTCATGAGCAAATGGTTCTGACACATACAACCTGTTCCCTTGTGTTATGGAAAATCTATCCTTCTCAGTATAAAGAAGCCCCGCATGAATCTCCCCCCGCCAACTATCCTCATCCGGTTCACTATGCAGCCTGTTATTCAATACAAATATGGGTTTCCCCACAATCCCAAACAACGAAAGCACCGAACTTGCGGCGTCTCCAATATACGCGTCGCATAAAGCAATCGTATCCTCCATATCCGGGGTATCATCATAAATCCCCAACCCCTTGTCCAGAAACTCCCGCCTTAACTCCAAATACTCCTGCCTGTATCCCACCCGCATCGTTTCAAACGTAGATTCCAGCAATGGATGAGGACGCCACAAAAGACATGCGTCTTTCCTCCCCTCAAAACAGGAAAATACATACCGCATCTTCTTCAAAAAACATTCTGTATCAGCAAGCATCCCATTGATACTTGTATTATAAAAATACACCTTCCGCCCTTCCATCTTCTCTTTCCAATCATTCGGAGGCTCCGGCGGGTTCTTGCATTTTCTTATAATACTGTCAAACTTGGGCGAGCCAAAAGGCAGAAACTTTTCATCCGGAATCCTCTCGTCAAAATACTCCCGGAATCCCGGCGCCTGCGTGATAATATAGTCCGCATAGACATACGCAGGGCATAATTTCTGTGCTTCCGCCATTCCTCCCGTCGTGCTGTAGTAGGGAATATACACAAGCGTATCCGTATATTTTCTCAAATTTTCCGAGTAAAACCTTGGATGCACACTGGTAACATAATTCCAATCATCATAGGGATTATGTATATAAATCACATCCGGCCTGCGATCTTCAAACTGATACGTCTGCCAGTCAATCACTTCTATCCCTTCCGGATATTCAAGTCCTTCATAGTGCATCTGCCCAAACGAGCGGTCAGGATTCATGTCAAAATAAGGAATCGGCACACAATATGCGTCGCACTCCGGGTCTTCCCTCGCCGCAAGATACACACTCTCAAGGCTGTCCCACATAGACGCTTTGTAAGGGAAAAATGCTACTTCTTTTCTGACTGCTATCTCATTTTTCACACAGTTCTCAATCTTCACCAACAGCTTCGTAAGCCGCCTGCATATTTTATTTACATTGTATCCCACGTCCTTGATTGTCTCCGATACACAGAACAGCTCTTCACAATATTCTTCCACACAAGAAACGGCAGAATGTCCTTCGCCTTCCCGCTTTTCAATGGTTTCCCCTAATTGAATCGCAAATTCTTGGCACTCGCAAAGCATATTCCAGGCGGATGCCGTCCTTCCTTGCTCCAACGCTTTCTTGATTTCTTCATGGGCTTGATAAAAACTATTGACAAATTCCAATACTTCTTTTTTTTCTGCTTTTCTCATGCCGTATCGTCCCTTTACTCCCTGCTCGCTTTCATAAACTCTTCCATAATCCCCGCCAACGCCACAGTCTCCCCTCTTGTCAGCTTAAAGTCATCCTTCTCTCCATGGTTGAGTCTGGTCAGGAAATCACTAATCTCATACCGCAGCCCTTCCCCCAGAAACACCTCCGAGAATTTGTCTACCCTGCTTGTATCCTCATAATGCACCTCGAAATACGAAGTCTTCCACCAGGGCGCCTCCGCCAGGATATACCCCTTCGTGCCTGCAATTAAGAGCCTGCCTTCCGACTTCACTCCCAAACCACAGGTTGCCGTTGCAAGTCCATTTCGATATTTCAATGTCACCCTGGTAAAAAGGTCTACCCCTTTTTCCCCGTTAATCGTGTCAAAAGAAACTTTCTCATAATCAGCGCCCATCAGCTTCAATATCGGAAGCATGACATAACTCCCAAGCTCAATAAAACTGCCGCCATAAACCGGATCAGTCAATTCCCTGCTATTCTCCTGCTCCAGCTTTGTGAAACAAGCTTCCACATTCCGGATACTCCCAATCACCCCGCTATAGGCAATTCCTAACAACTTCTGAAACCCAGGACAATAGGCCGTCTTGATTCCTTCAAAAAGGACCAATTCCCGTTTCTTCGCCAGCGCAAACACTTCCTTTGCCTGCCGCCTCTGTAAAACCATAGGTTTCTCGCACAGCACATGCTTCCCATGCTCCAACGCCCCGTTAATATACTCATAATGCGTCTTGTGGGGTGATGCTATATATACCGCGTCAACGGCGTCATAAAACAGTTCCACATCCTCATACCCATCAATCTCCCACTTTTCTGCAAACCTCTTTGCACTGTGGGGATGCGGGTTATAGACCCCCTGTACCGTAATACCGCTTACTAACCTTGCCTCCGGCACAAAACGATTGGCAATCCTTCCATTCCCGATAATTCCAATCCTCATAATATGCTGTCTCTGTTCCCGCAGCATCGTACTGGAAATATTCCTGGTACGTTCCAGATACACCACTTTGCAGCAATCTTTCAGATAATCAAAGTAGCCCGTCCAATCAGACCCCACCGTAAAAATATCGATACGATACTTCTTTATATCATTAAATTTCTGTCCCGCCGACTCTTCGATGATAACCTCATCGGCAAACCCGGTCTTTTTCACATTTTCAATGCGCGTAATCACAGAGTCCACAACTCCAAGCTTTCCTCTTGCCTTGTCATAGTTCTCTGTCGTCACGCCCACAATCAGATAATCTCCTAAAGCTTTTGCTCTCTGCAGCAAACGGTAATGTCCTTCATGAAAGAGATCAAATGTCCCATATGTAATTACTCTTACCATTATGTTCCTTCCCAATATATTTAATATAATATATAAACTTTCTATTTTTAAACATCTCTTAGGACAAAGCCGTCTCTCAAAGACCCCTGTTCCTAAGCATACGCTCCTCAACCTTTCCAAACACAAACCGGTCAATCACAACCCCGATTGCCACTATCACAATCATAACAAGCATGACCTGGTTGATATCTGCAAGATCCCTTCCCATCATCAGGGTATGTCCCAATCCTACCGTCGCGCTCATCACTTCTCCTGACATCAGCGCTCTCCATGCAAATGACCACCCTTGCCGCAATCCTTCAATAAAATCCGGCATAGCCGCCGGAATGATTACTTTTATATACAACTTTTTCTTATCTGCTCCCATGGTCCTGGCAACCTTCATCCATAATGGATTCACATTCCGGATGCCGTTCCTCACAGACAGTGCAATACTGAATGCAGACCCCATAACCACCACAAACAAAATAGCGCTTTCATCCAGCCCAAACCATAATATGGCAAATGGAACCCAACATATACTGGGGAGCGTCTGAAGCCCCATCAGCAAGGGATGCAGGCATCGGTGAATCCCGTCATTCAACGACAAAATCACTCCAACCACACCGCCTATTGCAATTGATATTCCAAATCCAGCCACACCCCGAAAAAGGCTATATAAGAATGCCTGGAACAAAGTCCCCTTATCGATCAAGCTTTTGAGAGTCTCCATCACTCCCAACGGACTTGGGAAGGAATAACTCTTCCACCATCTCATCTGCTCCGTTCCAACCCAATACAAAAGCTGCCACACACATAGAAGCGAAATATAAAACAGAACTACCGGCAGCTTCTCCTTCCAGAACGTCTCTCTAGTCAAATTCTTCTTGTTCACTTTGTTCTACCTCGATCCGTACTTCATCAAGTATCGCCCGCCTATATCTCAGGAACTCCTCTGATTCTATGCGCCTTGGCCTTGGAAGGTCAATGGAATAAACATTCTTCAATCCAGTCTTTCCCGCGCCGATGACAGCCACATGGTCAGACAGGAATACCGCCTCCTCCACACTGTGGGTTACAAGGATCATCGTCCTCTTTGCCACAGCACAAATCTGTGCAAGCTCTTCTCTCAACACGTTCGTCGTCTGCTTATCCAGCGCCGAAAAAGGCTCGTCCATGAGCAAAATCCTGCACTCCATCGCCAGCGCCCTCGCCAGAGCCGTCCTCTGCTTCATCCCGCCTGAGATTTCATGGACACGGTAATTACAGAACCGATCCAGCTTAACAAGTTTAAGATACCGATGCGCCCTCTCTTCCTGCTCTTCCCTGGAATACCCCGCCACATCCAATCCAAACTTCACATTCTCGATTACATTCAGCCAGGGGAACAATGCGGCATCCTGAAACATCATAATTCTGTCATTCCCCGGCCCAGTTATCGGCCTGCCGTCCATTAATATCGTCCCCTGCGTTGGAAGCTCAAGCCCCGCAATCAGATTAAGAAGCGTCGTCTTCCCGCAGCCTGACGGTCCCACAATCCCGAAGAACTCTCCGTCTTCTATCTTGAGTGATACGCTGGACAATACATCTTCCCCCTGCTGCGGATACTGCTTTGATACGTCTTTCAATTCAAGCAATGCCTAAACCACCTTTCCCAAACACGAACTCATTCTGTCTGCAAAAACCCTTCATATGGGCCCTCTGCCGTAAATCCCTCCCGCACACATATATCCGCGAAAGCGTCCACCGTATCGGCATTTACATCACGATTAAATGTAATATGCTGAAGAGATGCCTCTAAAATATCCGTATCAATCGACTTATCCGTGGCAGCTTCAATCTCTTCATTGATTGCATTCATGGTTTCTTTGGCATTTCTATTAAGATAATCGGTCATTTCTCCATGAATCTTAAGAAATTTTTTTACGATGTCAGGATTTTCCTCCATAAACTCCTTCCTTGCCACAACCACGGCAATCGGATAAGAACCTTTACTCCAAACCTCGTTCTCATCGCATATTACCCTGGCGCCGCACTCCTTCATCAGCGTCTCCGCCCAGGGTTCCGGGACACAAGCCGCATCAATTTTCCCATTCTGCATCAGTTGGAGAATATATGCGTTTGCTGTTGCGGTAATCGTCACGTTTCCGCCTGCATCCGCAGACGCAAGGTTATTCTCCGCCAGAAGATCCAAGAATACCAAATGCTGGGTATTGCCAATCTGGGGCACTGCCACATTCTTTCCCGCCAGGTCTGAAACCGTCTCTATCCCGCTTTCGGGAGCGGCAAGGAGCATCATTCCACCGTCCGAGCATCCGGATATGACGACAACATCCCCTTTCGACTTTACATTTGCACTGATTGCCGGGATCGGTCCGATATACCCGATATCAATATCACCGGAAAAGAGCGCCGTCACCTCGTCCGGTCCCGCATTAAACGACGTCCACTTCACATTAACGTTGTCGCCCAGCTCTTCTTCTAATGCTCCCTCGTTTTTCATCAAAAGCGCCTGGCTATGGGTTATGTTCGGGAAATACGCCACATTTACCGTCTTGTCTTTCTCCGGCTCCTTCCCGCATCCCGCGCATAAAAAACAACCGACAACGCCGGCAAGAATCATTCCGGCATAATATTTTTTCCGTCTCTTCTTAAACTCTTTGTCCAGTCTCATGGTCAACATATTTTTCTATCTCCTCAAGCACATATTTTGCAGCGTCCTCTAATGACATACCTGTGGTATCTATGGTAATGTCCGCATGCTCCGGCGCCTCGTAGGGACTTGATATACCTGTGAAATTCGGGAGTTCACCGCTTCTTGCTTTCCTGTAAAGCCCTTTCACGTCTCTTTTTTCACATTCTTCCAACGGGGTGCTCACATAGATTTCAACGAAATTCTCCTCCCCTATTATCATCCGCGCCCGTTCCCTGTCGCTTCTGAACGGTGATATAAACGAAGTCAGTACAATCAACCCCGCATCGTTCATAAGCTTTGCTACTTCCGCAATCCTCCTGATATTCTCAATGCGGTCCTCTTCCGTAAAGCCCAGATTACTATTCAGCCCCATCCTTACATTGTCCCCATCCAGCAGCATCGTATAGTGTCCGGACACACTTAACGCTTTCTCAATCTCATTGGAAAGCGCAGACTTTCCTGCGCCAGACAGTCCGGTAAACCAAAGCGTAACTGGTTTCTGGTTCATCTTCGCCGCCCGAATCTCTCTGGTAATGTCAAGCTTCTGCCACACGATATTCTCAGACCTGCGAAGTGAATGCTCAATCACACCGCAAGCAGACGTCATATTTGTCACCCGGTCAATCAGTACAAAGCATCCCATCTCTTTGTGTCTGCGAAATGTATCATATACAACTTCTTCTGCCGTCACAATATCACATACCGCAATCTCATTCTTATATAGCCGGGAAGCGTTCAGGTGTTCGCCCGAATGAATATCCACCTTATACTTTATCTTCATTACCGTTGCCGGAAGGGTCTTCGTGCCAATCTTAATCAGGAAATTCTTTCCCTGCACCAGCTCCGTGTCATCCATCCATAATATAGACGCTGAAAACATATTGCTGACTTTCAGCTTCGTTCCGCTGACGAACACACACCCTCTGGATACGTCTATCTCCTTATTAAGCTGAATCGTCACGGGATTCCCTTTCTCTACGGTTTCCGCTTTCCTGTCTGCCAGCAGGAGGGATTGCACCTTTGCGTTTTCCCTGCTTGGCAAAACTGTTACCATATCCCCTTCCGATATCTGTCCCGCTAAAACCTGCCCCTGGAATCCTCTGAAAGTGTGGTTCGGTCTGCATACCCGCTGAACCGGCATCACGAAACCTTCCTCTGTCCCTGCGCCCGTATTGACCTCCTCTAAATAGCCAAGCAGCGTCGGCCCCTGATACCATTTCATCGGTTCCGACCGCCTTGTAACATTATCTCCCTCCGTCGCCGATACCGGAATCACGGTAACATCGGCTAAATCCAAATCAATAGCCAGTTTTTTAATTTCCTTCTCAATCTTCTTATACTCACTTTCACGATAATGAACCAGATCCATCTTATTTACCGCAAAACAGAAATATCGAATTCCCATGAGGCTGCAAATCCTTGCATGACGTCTTGTCTGCATCAAGATTCCCTGTGACGCATCCACCAGAATTACTGCCAGTTCTGCAAACGACGCCCCTACCGCCATATTCCTTGTATATTCCTCATGCCCCGGCGTATCTGCCACAATGAAACTGCGTCTATCGGTTGTAAAGTATCGATACGCCACATCTATTGTAATTCCCTGCTCACGTTCCGCCATCAGCCCATCCAGCAGCAGGGAATAATCAATCTTCCCCTCTCTGCTTCCGACCCGGCTGTCTAACTCAAGCGCGCGCTCCTGATCCGCAAAAATCAACTTTGCGTCATACAGCATATGTCCTATGAGGGTAGACTTACCATCGTCCACGCTTCCGCAAGTGATAAATTTCAATAATCCATTCATAGTTTAGAAATATCCCTCCCTCTTGCGTCTCTCCATACTTCCTGCCGCTTCATGATCAATCACGCGGCTTGTCCGCTCCGACGTAACCGCTCCCAGGGTTTCTTCTACAATCGCCTCTAACGTATCCGCCGCTGACTCTACGCCCCCGGTTAGCGGATAGCACCCCAGGGTTCGGAACCTTACGCACTTGTTTTCTATCTTCTCTCCCGGTAGCAGACGCATCCTGTCATCATCTGCCATAATGATATTGCCGTCCCGATAGACGACCGGTCTTGTCTTCGCAAAATAAAGCGGTACAATCTCAATATTTTCTCTCGCAATGTACTGCCAGATATCCTTTTCCGTCCAGTTCGATAAAGGAAATACCCTCATGCTTTCCCCTTTATGAATCTGGGTGTTGTATTGATTCCACATCTCCGGCCTTTGATTCTTAGGCTCCCACGCCTGGGCTTCGTTGCGGAAAGAGAATATCCGTTCCTTTGCACGGGACTTCTCTTCGTCACGCCTTCCGCCCCCGAATGCAGCCGTGAACCCATATTTTGAAAGCGCCTGCTTCAACGCCTGTGTCTTCATAATATCTGTGTAAGCAGAGCCATGGTCAAAAGGATTGATTCCCTGTTTCACGCCTTCTTCATTCGTATATACCAACATCTCAATTCCTTTTTCCCTTGCGATGCGGTCGCGGAATTCTATCATTTCGTGGAATTTCCAGGTCGTATCTATATGTAAAAAGGGAAACGGCGGCTTCTCCGGATAGAACGCTTTCAGCGCCAGATGAAGCATCACCGAACTGTCTTTTCCGATGGAATACAGCATCACCGGCTTCTCACATTCTGCCGCCACCTCCCGCATGATATAGATTGCCTCAGCTTCCAATGTGTCTAAGTGTACGCGATTTGACAAGGTCTCCTTCCTCCTTAACACCATCTCTTGTTTTCTGTATGGACTGAATTATATCACAGTTTTTTTGTCTTCACAAATATAAAATATAATATATAAACTTTTTTACCCTTGAAGTATTATGTTTTCATATTGGCTTGTCGATATCACTAATGTAAATCTCAGAAAGGTGGTACATTATCATGTCCAAAGATACAGCTAATGAGAACGTCAACACCCAAGAAAAAGCGGGCAAGAGTAAGAAACCTCTGATTATAGTAATCATTATCGCTATAATTATTATAGGCGTTCTGATCGGCATTATTGTGAAGCTTCTTCCGAAAGGGGAAGGAAAGGCTTACAACAATGTCGTGACTCCAGATAATGTTGACGAGGTCATCAGCCAGATGGAGGAAGATGCGAAGACGCCTGTCGGTTCTTATGAAGTATCAATGAATACAAACTGGGTATTTCCTGACGGTAATTCAGCTTCTACGAATGCTTATGTGGAGAACTCTGTAAGCAACCGGAACACCGTATACTTCACAATCGCACTGGCGGATAACGAAGAAGAAGATATCTATAAGTCTCCATATCTGGAAATCGGCAGCCATTTGAACGACATTAAGCTGGATTCCGCTCCGGTGCAAGGCGTTCACGACGCTATCATTACATATCATTTGGTAGATGATGAATTTAACGAAACTAGCTCTCTATCTATGTATATGACGATTACCATCGAAAATTAATTAAAATGGAGGAACGAACTATGAGAAAAACAAAGATTGCAAAAATCATCGCAGCTTCAACGGCTGCAACCCTGTTACTGGCACCGGCAACAGTATTTGCTGAGGACGTAACAGATCCAGGCTCAGCATCATCCGAAATCAACGGCGACGGATCGCTGGAAGGATATGTCAACAAAGACGTATTCCGCGTTGTGCTTCCTACAATTCAGAATGTCAATTTTACTCTTGATCCGCAGGGATTATTGAATAAGGCTGACAGCGCTAAGTATCCAACCGCATCAGGCGCCGTATACTTTGAGAATGCACCGACCGGAAGTGCAACAGATCCTACCTATTCAGACACAAGTGATGAAATTACCATCTATAACAAAAGCTCTTATGACGTAGAGGTTGGTTTATCTGTTACTCTGGATACAGGAGACGTTACGTTAGCTGCTAAGGATGCTTTAGCCAGTGCAAAAACACCGTCTCTCTATCTTGGACTTATTAAGGGTACAGATGCCGCCGCAGCTATCACGTCTGCTTCTTATGAGAGCGCTGCTGCAACCGTAACGAAAGTTCCGGAAGCTGATGGAACCACGGTAACAAAGGGGTATCAGATAAAAGCTAACACGTCTGCAGTTGAAGGTGTTGAAGAATCCCCTAATGGATATTGGTATACTTACGAGTTAACACCAGGATTTGCCGATACCGATGCTCAGAAAATCTCTTATAAATTAGAAGGCGCTTGTGATTCAGCAGCAGATTGGTCTAAGATTGACAAGGCAGTTACTGCAAAGGTTGCTTGGACTATCACAAAGGTTGGCCAGCCAAGTATAAGCGGAAAAGCATACAGCATAAGCAACACTAATACTTTTACTGTTAAAAACGTAGATTCTACAGCAACGATTTCGTCTATTAATATGTCAAAAGACGGAACTACTGTAGCAGCTTCCGTTCCTGCTTCCTGTTATTCACTTACCGGTACAACATTGACCATAGACGGAACTAAGAATACAGCTATTGGCAGCGGCGGCGTTGGCGGTACACGTTATTTTATCGTAACATTCAGCGACGGCACAGAAGTAAAATTCTTAGTTAATGTAGCTGCATAAATAAAATTGTACGTACTGTTTTCATTGAAAAATCCCCTTGCTCTGTATTAGCAGAGCAAGGGGATTTTCCTAATTATTTAAACTGTGACCAACCTTTTCATTACGTATCTTGTAATTTCCTGAAATTTATCATAACTAATTCCTTTATATTCTTCTATTTCCATCGAAGTATCAAAAAATTCATTACCGTCAAAATATATTTTTGAAATATTTGAATTGCACTCCTCATAAATTAACAAAAATTTTTTTCGTCCTTCTGAACTGAAATAAGCATAATCCTTTATTCTCTCTGTCTGTTCTGCATATTCATTTAAAGTTCGATTCAGCTTTTTATCTTCAATACCTATAGATTTTTTATACTCTACTAAATCTCTATGCCATCTAATATTGGCGCCTGATTTATTAATCTTCTTTAACCTTTCAATTTCTTCCTCCTTCCAGTTTAGTATGACTCCAAAAAAATCAAAAATAATATCTTTATTTAACTTCTCGTAAGGTCTTATTATCATTTTACTTTCGTTAAATATACGCTGCCAACCAATCAACTCTTTCTGATAATCCAGCGATAGTGGTTTATACCTGACAAACTCTTCAAATTCAATACATTTGCATTCGCTTCCATACCAAGGTTGTTTACAAAATTGATTATACTGAGATTCTAAAAAGAAGTCCTGACGTCTAAGATAGCAGACAATCGCAATCTCATCAAAATACTCTTTTAAGATATCGAAAAATGCCTGCCGCATATCCGCATTTATTTTATCATATATTTCCTGATTATATAATGTTTGTAAACCACAAAGCGTTCTAAAAGCATCTGCAAACATAGCTTCATTTGATATAATCACAGTATTACAATTATTTCTCTCTGCATTTTTTACAACGTCTTCAATTACCTTTCGAGGAGCATCAGCTAAATTCTTAAACCTTGGATGTTGCTTATAATCAAAAAATAGTTCCTCTTTTATTAACGCATCCCTCAATAAGCCATAAGCAATATTAGAATGCGAATTACTCAACAAGCTATATTCCCCCCAATAAACACCCTTTTCTAACAGCTCGCTTCTATTGAGCGTCATACACGACTGCAATGCTGTTGATCCCGTTTTATATGTTCCGATATGTAAATATACTTTCATACGCATATACCTCTCTACTATTTATCTCAATCAAATTCCTCAACCAATCTGGCTGCATATTTTATCTACGTCATTTATAGAAAGCTCTGAGTACAAAGGCAAAACCAATACTTGATTTGCCAGGTTCCTCGCTACTTTCAAATTATCCTGCTTAAATTTATTCTTATAACACATTTGGTCTAATGTTAATGGATAAAAATATTTTCGGGAATAAATATTATGTTCCCGAAGTTTACGATATAATTCATCACGGCTCAACTCATATCCTTCGTCTACTATAATTGGGAGATACGAATAATTCTTATTTATTTCCGAATGACTATAAAACAACTTAATTCCTGCTATATTAGAAAGTCTATCCTGATATTGTTGCCACAATTCCTTTCTTTCGTCCATTATGGTGCTGACACGTTTCAAATTACACAACCCCATAATCGCCGCAAACTCATTCATCTTCGCATTTGCGCCTATGGATACCACCAGCTCCTCCCCCCGAATCCCAAAGTTTTTAAGATTATACAGTCTTTCATATAACCTATGTTCCGAAAATGTCACCGCACCGCCCTCAATCGTATTAAACACCTTCGTAGCATGGAAGCTAAACACCGAGGCGTCCCCATAATTCCCAATTCCCCGCCCTCTGTACTTCACGCCAAAGGCATGCGCCGCGTCATAAATCACCTTCAAACTATATTTATCCGCTATCCGCTGTATCTCTTCCACATTACATATATTCCCATAGACATGAACCGGAAGAATTGCCACGGTTTTTTCCGTAATCAGTTCCTCAATCTTAGACTCGTCAATCGTTCCATCGCTTGCCTTAACATCACAAAAAACCGGCTGAAGGTGATTGCGGACAATCGCATGGGTAGTAGAGATAAAGGTAAACGGTGTTGTAATCACCTCCGCCCCCTCCGGAAAATCGAATGCCTGTATCGCCATTTCAAGCGCCATGTGTCCATTGACCATAAGCGACAGCTCCGGCACATCCAGATACTCCTTCAACTTTTTCTCCAATTCTCGATGATATTGCCCCATATTGGTAATCCAATGACTCTCCCATAATGGGCGTATTGCTTCAATATACTCCTCATAAGGCGGCATCGAAGCTCTTGTCACAAGAATTTTTTCATTACTCATATCCGTATTTACACCCGCTTTCACCTTTCCATCATCTTCCATCCCGCCTACCCTTCACTGGGCGTAATCTCCCAGGCGACCGTCACCTCCGGTTTTACCCCTGTCAGTTCTGACCAGTCGCCTTTCCCATTTGCCGCCCCCGTAAGCTGGAAAGAATACTTAGGAAACTCTACGCCTCCAAGATCATCACTTAACCTAAAGTTATACTCATCCCTGCTTTCATCATAGACATACTCATACGCCCCTTCAGGCGCGGCATCTATCGTGATATCCATCTTCAGTCCATCCTCGCTGATGGGAATTTCATCCTCTCCATCCAGAATCGCCAAATAAAGGCTTGTTCCGGTATCCTCCGTGAATTCCTTATCATCCGTCATCGTAATGCCTTCAACAGAAGACAAATCAATACTCACATGAAGGGAAACATTTACCGCTATGGAACTTTTATTTGTAATCGTAACAAAATCACTGGTATTACAATAATCCTCCTCTGACTCGCCGTCTTTACGTTCAAAAAACACGGTTGAGCCCGCCTCAAACTTCTTTCCGTCATATGCGGCCGCATCCGTTTTATTGATAAGCCCTTGGGGATCTAAGATAAAATCAAATACGCCGTCTGTGTTGGCAGGCAAAATAACCTGATATATGTCCGTTTTCACACTGCCTTCCACTTCCCCGACTCCCGTCCCGCTTCCTTGCCCCAGGCTTTCGGCAGATGCAGACATAGAACACCCCATAATCATCGTTACAACCAACATAAACGCCGTACATTTCTTGAAGTATCTCTGTCTCATAGTCATTTACCTCCATACCACATTTTTCTCCGAAACTTATTTTCCTCTTTAACTCAATATTGTCATAAACTGTTATATTCTCGTTCTGTTTCAAATACAACCAATCATTATATATAATATAATATATAAACTTAATAAAATATCCCCACCTCACCCTCTCTCCACATAATTTGTAATTACCGCATCCACGCCCAAAGCTCTCATCCTCTCAATATCCGCCTCTTCATTCACCGTCCACACATGAACCCTGACTCCTCTATCATGGCTTTCCCGCACTATATCTAAATCAGGATACATCATATTCCCCAGGGATGGATGAATTGCATATGCACCGTTTTGTCTGGCGTACTCCGCCGCGTCAAGAATCCCGTCCGAATAGAGAAACGCCACTCGCGCAGTCGGCAGAAGACGCTTTATCTTCCGCATAGAATAATGGTTGAAGGAAGAATAGATAATCCTGTCTTCCAGCCCCTTCCTCCTGGCAAGCTCTAACACCTGTTCTTCCAGCCCTTTGTAAAACACGACGCTGTTCTTCAATTCCAGATTCACGACCATCTCGGTTCCCTTGACCAGATCGTAGACTTCCGAAAGCGTAGGGATTGCTGCCCGCCCATACGCCGGGAACTGCCGATTCATATTGAATGACCTCAATTCCTCAAACGTATAATCCCGTACATTCCCTACTCCATCGCTCACCCGGTCGATTTGTTCATCGTGAATCACCACCGGCACGCCGTCCTTCGATAACTGTACATCCAATTCAATACCATCTGCACCTGCTAAATGCGCCATCTCAAACGCCGGAAGCGTATTCTCCGGCGCATGCCCGCTTGCCCCTCTGTGAGCCCAGATCTTCATCGTCCGGTTCGTACGCCGTAAGACTTCCACATTCTTATAGACGCTCTCCTCCTTTGCAAAGGATACCTCCCTGTCTTCCCCGGCTCCAAAACGTACCATTCTCAATCTCTGCGCATCAAAATCAATGAGAACACTGTCCCATAGTTCCTGCGTCACAGTATCCGCTTCCCGCCGCCATGCCACTGCTCCCTTAGGCTTCTTATCGGTAAAATATTCAAGTTTCGCACATCCTACCGATATTACAGGGAAACTACATTCTCCGAAAACATAATCCGCATGGGTATGCCCATAGAAAAATCCTGCAACCTGATACTGGGGCATTGCATTACATTCCTCCAGAATATCCAGCAGCTCTTCTCCATTCCTCACATGAAAACTCCAGTAATCCAGTCTTGCAAGGGGCGCATCATGAGAAAAAATCAAAAATCTTGTCCCTGCCTCAGAAGAGTACAGAGTTTCTTTCAGCCAACCAAGCTGTTCTTCCGAATATCCATACCGGATACGCTCCCCGTCGTCAAAAGAGGACAAGAATACCATCCGCACCGAATACTCTGACATATCCACAAAATAGTCAAGCCTGTTGTCTTCCGGAACGTCCAGCCGATAGATGCGGCGCATCTCTTCAACCGTATAGGTATTCTTCCTGTTCCGGAAGTAATTGCTGTCATGGTTTCCCACCGTCACATAGACCGGGACCTGACATGACTCCAAATCATCCAGAATCCGGGTCACATACTTTTCCGTCAGCCTTTTAGAAAGCATGCCGTCTGTAAAATCCCCCATATGGATAATCGCATCGTATCCTGCCTGCCGCGCCACGCTTCTAATGTTACAGGCAGTATCTTCCCATGTCCCATTCACGGTATAGTGTGTATCCGTAAGCAGACACAGCTTCATAATACGATTCCCAGGTTCTTTGCCGCCTTCCGCCGCTTTAGCCTTTTCCTCATTGTCCTCCACAGAAGTCCCCATATCTTTCACAATATGGTTGATAGCATGTACGGTGTCCGCTATTTCTTGCCGAAACCAGGGCTTCGGCCTTTCCTCTGTTCGGCCGCTGTCCTGGCTGTCATTCATCCTTACCAGATTCCCTGCACGTCCGATGTCCTCTGTTCCAATATATTCCCCGTCCATCCTCCTGACACAGACACGGAACCAGCAGTCCTGTTCAAATATATAGTCCTCCTGCCTGTAACTGTCTGGGGTAAGGTTCCTGGTATAATGCGCCCAGTTCTCCTCCGCCTGATACGCATAACTATAGATATATTCCTGCTCTCTCTCCATCGAAAACACAGCCGGAGCAAATACATATCTATCATCACACAGATGAATCTTATCCCCTGGATATGCCCTGTATAATTCTTCCGTCGCCATATGTTTTGGGGAATCCGGCACCAAAGTTCCGTCCGCAAGCGCAGTGCGGTATCCCGCTGTCAACTCCAAATCCATCATACAATCTCCACATTCTGTATCATTACTGGTTTTCCTGCCTTCTGGCAAAGCTGAACAAGGCTGCTTCCATCCCCATAATAAGCGTCGCAAAGGGCAATCGCCCGGTTCAGCTCAACGGAATCATCATAGATCCCCCATCCTTCCGCCCGGTACTGTTCTTCTATCTGCTTATAGTCCAGCCACAACTGAGGGCGCATCGATTCAATGGTCGCTTTAATCAACGGATGAGGCCGCCACAGTAACGCCACATCTTGGACATTCTCCTTAAAAGTGTGGAATACAGACTTCATCTTTTGCAGCATCTTATCCCCTTGCTCAAGCAGCGCCGTCACACTCGTATTGTACAGAATCACTTTTTTTCTGCTCCCGTCCGGTTTTTCAAGAACCCTAAGCCACTCCCCCGGTATCTCATACTCTTCCTCCGAGGTTTCCAGGACCTTATCCATTTTCGGCGAACCAAGTCCCAGAATCTTCTTCTCCCAATAGGCTCTCGTCTTCTCCCCCGCCGCCGCTGTCAGCGCCTCTATATAAGCCTTCCGCATGTTCTCCGACTGCACGATCACAACATCTGCATGAAACACTCCCGGCACAGTACAGAAATGTGCCATTCCTTCCACAGCTTCTTCATTCTCCGGATCAACCTCCCCCAACACAAAGTAGGGGATATAGACCAGTTTGTCCGTATACCGCTTCAAATTCTTAGAATAAAACTCCGGCGAAACACTCGTGACATAATTGTATTCATCATAAGGATTGTGAATAAAAATCATATCTGGTCTGCGTTTTTCAAAATCATACTCTCGGAAATCCGTAACACAAACATAATCCGGATACTCGTTCCCTTCATAATGCATCTCTCGGAAACTACCGTCGCCATTCTTGTCATAGTACGGAATCGGAACGACATACGCATCACAGTCCGGATCCTCGTCCGCAGCCTTCCACACACTTTCCAGCGAATCCCACATAGAGGCTTTATATGGCAAGAACACAACCTCCATGCGTTCTGGGATATCATGCTTCACACTGTTCTCCATCTTAATCAACAACTTACGCAATGCCTTACACATCTGATTCACATGCACAGGGGAATTCTTGGAAATCTTATCATAAATCTGATACGCCAGTTCACAATAATCTTCAATCAAAGGAATCGTAACAAAATCCTCGCCTTCTACCGCCTCAATAATCCCGCCCAACTGAATGGCGCACTCCTGACACTGCGACAGCAAGTCCAGCGCCGCAGCGTGATTATGCGTCTCTATAGTCTTCCGAATCCCATCATGCGCCCGCCCCAGCAGTTTAAGGAAATCTTCTGCCTGCTTTTTCTGCGCTTTCGTCATATCGCATCTTCCTCTTCCCATCTATTAATTCATACCCAAGGGCACACCGTAATACATGCCCTGCGGGCAGGTGGACTTCGTCCATTAAGGTATACCTTATATATATCGGCCAATTCTATTATTTCTTTAATAAATAAAAAAAGCGAAGCCGGGCACAGACCTTCTGCATCCTATCAACTTCGCTTCTTAATACGCTTCTACTTCTAACCTTCCTCTTCCTCCCCCTCTTCGCTCTCTTCATCCTCTTCATCCGCGGCAGCCGCCCGAGCCTTAGCCTCCTCAGCCTCCCGCTTCTTCTCTGGATTATATTTCAGAAAATAAGCATAAATATCCACAATCGCCTGATACAGCTCCTCCGGGATCGCCGTGCCAAGATCCAGCTGCGTCAGTACCGTTGCCAGGGAATTATCCTCATACACAGGCACGCCGTTCTCGTTCGCCATCTCCACGATGCGCTCCGCCATATACCCCAGTCCCGAAGCAACGATCACGGGAGCCACGTCTTTATTCTCATCATACCGCAGTGCGACTGCTTTCTTGTTCATCACGTCCTCATATTGTGACATTGATAGAATTTCTCCTTTCAAATATCTTCGGGAATGCGGTATGCACCGGGATCGGCGCCTTGCCCTTCTCAACGCCGAGATACTCCAACTCCAGATTATTCTTGCGCATAATATTGCGGATACCCTCGCGGATATCGCCCTCATGCCCGGACAGTTCCTCCGGATAATGGAGCAGCATATCAATCTTCCCCTTCTCATAATACAACATCATATCAAAAAAGCCAACATCTTTCATGTCAAACTTAATCAGCAGCTTCACGCCCCGCTCCTTAGAGCCGGGATTCCCCGACTCCTCATCCGGGTCAACCCACATCTCCGAAAACATCGGAACGCCGTCCAATATCACAGGCAGCATCACATGCATCACCGGCATATAGACGCTCTCATTCACCAGCACACTCCGCATAATATTGACAAACTGCTCCTTATTCTCGACACCGGCTTCACCCTTCACGCCAGCCTCCATAATATTCAGCAGCTTATCCGTTACCTCGTTCTTACCTGCCGCCCGGTCGTAATCCACATTCAGCAGCATATTACGAAAATCCTTCCCCGTCATTCCCTGGAAATGCTTATGGAATGTCGGGAAATCCATCAGCCGCT
The DNA here is from genome assembly GCA_910574885.1 of Lachnospiraceae bacterium. Lineage (GTDB taxonomy): Bacteria > Bacillota > Clostridia > Lachnospirales > Lachnospiraceae > Sporofaciens. The sequence goes on from CAJTDD010000010.1 coordinate 100,540, forward strand.
GGAACGCCTCCACCACCTTGTCAAGGCTGCCGCTCTCATACCGCGCCGTATTGAACGCAACCAATGTAACCAGATCCCGCAGCTTCCCCATCTCCCGGTTCTCCGCCACATATTTGCCCATGTATGGGATAATCTGCTCTTTGAGCATCCGCACGTTCGCCGCGTTGCTGTCCGTAGAATGGGGCTTTAGCCGCATAGCGAGCCTTTGAAGGCCCTCCCGGTCATTCCGGAACATACGCGCCTCAATATCCTCAAGGGTCCCCTTGATATTCTCAAGGATATGCTTGCCCGAAGACATGTCATTATATTTTTTCAGGAAATCCAGCACGCCCGCCTTGAGTTCCACCGTCGTAGCCTCGCCCATAATCTGGCGCATCACGTCAAACAGCGGTCCTTGCAGCCGGTTCGCCCCCGCCATCTGGCTCTTCATGAACTCGTTCAGCTTCTCCGGGGACATCTCAAGCATCTGGAAAAACGCCTGGATCTCTTCCGCCGTCCCCTTGCCGATTCCTGACTCCACAAGGTTCGCCATCCCGCCGAAGATCATCTTGGTCATAATCTCTCCGAGTCTCGGCACATCCCGCAGGGACGCAACAAAACTTCCGAAGTTCGATTCATAAGAAATACCCTTCTGCCCTCCGTCGTCTCCGCCCGACTCGGTACGGCCGTCCGCCCTTCCTACCCGGTTTGCCTCGACAGGGTTCTTAATGCTTAGATCCTCCGCCTGCTGGGAAGGAGTCTGTTTATTTATGGTATTATTATTCTCATACGCCACGGTTGGGTTCGTTACTTTTAAAATATTTGACATTTTTTCACCTACTCTATAATTTACTCTTATCCTTTTCCGCCATTATGACGATATACATAAAAATAATACTTTTTAACATATTATAATTAACATTATTAGATAAGGCGGTACTAAGATTATGGATAACATGCTTGAAATGTATCTTTATGAGACAAACACTCTTATGGAACAGCTGGATGAACTCTTAATAGAAGCGGAAAAGAATGCAACGTTCACAACGAATGATGTTAATGAGATTTTCCGTATCATGCATACGATCAAAGGATCATCTGCAATGATGGAATTCTCTACGTTGATGGAGATTGCACATCATATAGAGGACTTGTTCTTCTATATCCGTGAAAACGGGATGGATGCTCTTGACGAATCACACAAAAATGATTTGTTCAATCTGATGTTCCAATCAACGGATGCTCTTCGTATAGAGGTTGAAAAAATCGAAAACGATGAGCCCCTTAGCACTAATATCGACCACATCATCGCAAATATTAATAGTTTTTTGGAAAAAATCAGTTCTTCCGGAAGCAAGCCGGCTGCTGATTCTTCCAAGGATGAGAAGGCCGAATCCGAGATGCCGGTTGCCGATGGGGAAGCAATCGCACGTATCAACCAGGAACTTGCCGGCTGCCCGGAAAGTAATTTACGTTACTTCATACGGATTCATTTTGAAGAAGGGTCCGGTATGGAGAATCTTCGTGCGTTTATGGTAATTACGTCACTGAGAGAGATTGACCTGCACTTTGAACACTATCCGAATGATGTGGAGACGAATTCTGACACCAGCGAGACGATTGTGGAGAAAGGCTTCTTTATCGCAGTTGCGAACGAGGAAGACTTAGAGCGGGCGCTCCAGGCGATTAAACTGCAGAACAGCATCCATTCCTATGAAGTAATTGAAAATGCATCGGCGAAGCCTGTCGAGAAGGCTCAGGCTTCACAGTCACACCCGGCAACGGCAGAGCCGGCAAGCAGCGCCCCGGCATCCAATAACGCCCCGGCAGCAAGCAGCGCCCCAGCATCCAATAATGCCCCGGCCGCAAGCAACGCTCCGGCCGCTTCCGCCCACAACGGCGCTCCGGTAAAGCAGAGCTTAATCAGTGTAAACCTGTCCAAACTGGACAGTCTGGTAGCAATCGTCGGCGAGATCGTTATTACCGAATCTATGGTAACATCTTCGCCGGATTTACAGAATTTAAAACTCGACAACTTCACGAAGTCAGCGCGCCAGCTGCGCAAATTAACAGACGACCTTCAGGATATTGCAATGTCCCTTAGGATGGTTCCTCTGTCAGGAACATTCCAGAAGATGAACCGTATTGTCCGTGATATGAAGAAGAAGCTTAATAAGGACGTACGCCTCACTCTGGTAGGCGAGAATACGGAAGTAGATAAGACAGTTGTGGACAGCATCGGCGACCCGATCATGCATATTGTCCGTAACTCCATGGATCACGGCGTAGAAGCGACGGCAGAAGAGCGTATTGCCGCAGGCAAGAACCCTCAGGCAGAGATTATCCTTTCCGCCGCCCATACAGGAAGCGAAGTTATCATTTCCATTTCCGATGACGGACAGGGAATGAATCCGGAAAAGATTCTTGCCAAGGCAGAACGGAACGGAATCCTGACCAAACCGGCAAGCGATTATTCCAAGAAAGAAATCCTCTCTCTTCTCCTGTTGCCCGGCTTCTCTACCAACGAAGAAGTCACCGAATTCTCCGGCCGCGGCGTAGGTATGGACGTAGTGAAGAAGAATGTAGAGGCAGTCGGCGGAACGATTTCCATCACAAGCGAGACGGGCAAGGGAAGCTGTACGACCCTCAAAATCCCGCTTACCATGGCGATTACGGACGGTATGGAGGTTTCCGTAGGCAAGTCCTTGTTTACAATACCGATTGCCAATATCCGCCAGTCATTTAAGCCGCAGAAGGAAGAAGTCATCCTGGATGCTAACGGCAACGAGATTATTAAGTGCCTGGATGCGTTCTATCCTATTATAAGAATACATGAGTTATACAATATTGAGACAGAAGTTACCAATATTGAAGACGGTATCCTGATTTGGGTTGAAACTGCCGACATATCCTACTGTCTGTTCGTGGATGAGCTGCTTGGAGAACAGCAGGTAGTGGTAAAGCCTCTCTCACCGTTCCTTGGCAACTTCAACATCAAGAGTTCCGGAATCGGCGGCTGCACCATCCTCGGCGACGGCAATATCAGCCTAATCCTGGATATCAGCAACTTATACGCGGCGACTCGGCAATATTAAAGTGTACAGAAAACTGGAGGAATAATTATGTCAGCAGATACAGCAGTAAATACAGCAGCGAACGAAGTTATGGAGGATGGGACGCCAATCTCAACGGAACGTTTCTTAACATTCAGTTCCGACGGGCTTAACATCGGCGTCAGCACCAACTACGTTATTGAGATTATTACGAACCATGCGATTACCATGGTTCCCCTTGTTCCAGATTATGTCAAGGGTATCATCAACTTACGTGGGCAGATTATCCCAATCATTGATATCCGTCTGCGTATGGGGAAACCTGCAATCGAATATACCTCTTCAACCTGTATTATCGTGTTGAACATCAATTCCGTCTACATCGGCATTATCGTAGACGCAGTTCAGCAGGTAATGGATATTGACCAGGAGAGAATCTCACCGGTTCCGGTAGAGAATCAGCAAGAACTGATCAGCGGGATGATTTCTTCATCTGAGCGTTCGGTTATTCTGTTCCTGGATTGTGAGCAGCTTGTTCAGTCATACTAATTAATACAAAGGAGCCAGAACTATGTTAACTCTAAATGACCGTGATTTTCAGACATTGATAACGTTCATTCATCAGAACTACGGAATAGACTTGTCAAAAAAACGCCAGTTGATCGTCGGCCGTCTTTCTAACACGATTGTCTCCTTAGGATTTTCCTCCTTCGGAGAGTATATCGATAATCTGGTTACGAATAAGAAACCGGAAGATATCGAATTAATGCTGAATAAGCTTACAACAAACTACACGTTTTTTATGCGGGAAAGGGCGCATTTTGATCTGTTCAAGGACACTATCCTTCCCTATCTTGTAGAGACAAAGAAGGATAAAGTCCTCAGTATATGGAGTGCGGCATGCTCTTCCGGGGAAGAACCTTACACGATTTCCATGATCCTGAAGGAATTCTTCGGTTCCAAGGCAGCCGCATGGGATACGCGGGTTCTCGCAACCGACATTTCCCAGAACGCCCTGAAGGCGGCAAAGAGCGCGGTCTATGACGAAGAGGCGTTAAAGGAACTCGATCCCGGATGGAAGTCAAAGTATTTCCGTCCTGCGGGTGAGCCTGGTACATTTACCGTTGCCCCGGAGATTCAGTCCAATGTAATCTTCCGGACATTCAACCTGATGGACCCGATTCGATTTAAATTGAAGTTCGATGTGATTTTTTGCAGGAACGTGATGATTTATTTCGATCAGCCAACCAAGGATGCGTTAGTGCAGCGTTTTTTTAATGCGACTAACCCCGGCGGATACCTTTTGATCGGTCATTCAGAGAGCCTGAACAAGACAACAACGCCCTACAAATATCTGAAACCTGCTACCTATCGTAAAATTTGATAATTATAAAAACAGAAGGAATGGGCTGCTTTTGATGTTTCAGAAGCGGCTTTTCCATGGTTATCCCTACAACTATAATGGATACGCAGTATCGGCGTAAGAAAGGAACCTTTTTATGAATAACAAAATTAAAGTATTAGTCGTTGACGATTCTTCTCTATTTCGGCAGGCGCTCATTCAACATCTGTCATCCCAACCCGGCATAGAAGTAATCGGCTATGCTATCAATGCCTATGATGCCAAACAGAAGATTCCTCAGCTGCATCCGGATGTACTCACTCTGGATGTGGAGATGCCCGGCCTAAACGGAATCGAATTTTTGAAGCAGTTACTTCCTACCAATCCGCTTCCGGTCGTTCTGGTATCCTCCCTGAACTTGAGCGTATTCGATGCACTTTCAGCCGGTGCGGTTGATTTTGTACGCAAACCAGATATGACGGTGAGAAATTCAAAAGATACATTCTTTGAATCCCTCACCGTAAAAGTTATGACGGCCGCAAAGGCAAAAGTCCGCATCAGCCAGCCAAATACGCCCGCGCCAAACTCAACGGCGCCGGCGCCGGCTCCCGCCCCTGCAGGCGCTCCGGGAACGGCCCGTCCGCGCTCAGCACAGGGTACGGCAAGACCGATGCCATTTGCAGCGCTGTCACGCAATGTCCTTGATTCCACGATTATCGGGCTGGGCGCATCTACAGGAGGAACTGAGGCAACCCTTGAGGTATTGAAACGGCTTCCCGGCAACATCCCCGGTATGGTCATTACCCAGCACATGCCGGAAGGGTTTACGGAAATGTACGCCCAGCGCTTGAACCGTATCTGTAACATGGAAGTGCGCGAGGCAAAGAACGGCGACGTGATCCATCCTGGCCTGGCCTTGATTGCGCCCGGCGCTAAACAGATGGAAGTTGTCCGCTCCGGGCGCAACTACATCGTCCAGTGCCGTCCCGGCGCCAAGGTGAGCGGCCACTGCCCGTCTGTAGACGTCCTGTTTAACTCAATCGCGGCAAACGTCTCCATCAATAAGGTTGGCATCATCATGACCGGAATGGGACGCGACGGTGCGGACGGCCTTCTCAAGATGCGGCAGAGCGGCGCGTTTACCATCGGACAAGATAAAGAATCCTGTGTCGTATACGGTATGCCTATGGTCGCCTACAACATCGGGGCAGTCTGCACACAGGCTTCCTGCGAAAATATTTCTAACGTCCTGATGAATCATCTCAAGGGCGTTAAGTAACTTCGTTTTTAGTGTTATGAATCCCGAAGTTGTGCCGATATTCATAATATAACAAGATAATCACGTTACAAAAATTTATGAAAAAAGGAGTCCAGTATGAAAATCTCAACTAATAATAATGTGATGAACAACTTCACAGACCTGCGTATTCATACCAAGGAAAGTTCTACTCCTTCTGTAGTTTCTAATGACGAACACAACTTCGATGCTATTATTATAAAGTCTGACCCCAGACAGATTGAAGAGCATACGTTTGCCAAGTCACTTGCCCGGCAGTTGTCTTCTGAGATTAAGAATATGGCGTCTGCAGATAAGATTCACAATTTGCAGAATCAGGTTACAGCGAACACGTACCATGTGGACACCCATGCCATAGCAGCCCGGATGCTGCTGCTGTAGGAGGATAGACAAGGGATGAATGATTTTACAGCTTTTACTAAGATTATAGAAGAGTTGATTACTCTTTTTGATCATTTAATTCCGATAGAACAGGAGAAGCTTGATGCGGCAGTGAAAAACCGAGTTTCATTTGTGGAAGACTGCATGCATAAGGAGCAGGCTGCTGTTCTTCAATTACGCGGATTGGAGCAGAAGCGGGAATCAGAACAGAAGCGTCTCGGTATGGAAGGATATACGTTCCGGCAGATTTTGGAATGTGCTCCGGAAGAGGCGGCTGCTATCCTGAATCCTTTGTTTGACCAGTTAGCAGAACGGGTCCGCACTTTCCAGTCAGTCAGCGCAAGCGCAAGGGATATCATTGAAGTGAATCTTCATGTGATACAGCGTGCGTTAGCTGCAGAAGGCCCCGGAAAGGCCACATATTCTGCTGCAGGACAGAAGAAAAATGACAACAAACGGAACAACTTTACCAGTCGTTCCATTTAATACCTGTGCGAAGCCTTTGCCCCAGATGATCGGATATACACGAATATCCGGCTTAGATATGGCGGATATGGCTTGCGGATAGATCAGAAGGAGGAATTGCTATGATACGCTCTACGTTTGCCGGTTTCACCACCGCACAGCTTGGTATGGCTGCCAGCCAGCGTGCTCTGGATGTTGTCGGTCAGAATATTACGAATATCAATACCCCTGGATACACCAGGCAGCGTCTTGACCTTGCCAGCCTGAATACCCAGAAGGGTGACTTTTACAGTGCTAAGTCCAACATCAAGGTTGGTTTCGGTGTTGAGATGACAGCGGTTTCCCAGTTACGCGATCCGTTTCTGGATGCCCAGTACCGCTCCCAGATCAGCAAGCTGGGAACGACGGACGCACATGCGGCCGGTTTTGAACAGTTGACCCCCATTTTTGACGAGGCTACGATGGAAGGGGTTCGCGCCGCTTTCATCTCCCTTACCAGTTCATTGAGTACACTTTCTACTCAGGTTGGCAATCAGGAGCATGATACGATGGTGCGCTCCAATATGCAGATTCTTCTGAATCTGTTCCGTGAGAACTCCGTCAAGCTTCAGGATGTCAGGGAAGATATGCAGATGGGCTTTAAGACTACCGATATTGAAGACTTAAACCATATGCTCAAGAATATTTCCGAGCTGAATAAAAGCATCAAGAGCAGCCATGTTCTTGGCAATCCGGCTCTTGAGTTACAGGATCAGCGGAACACGCTGTTAGACGAACTTGGAAGTTATCTTCCAATCTCTGTAAAATATAAGAACCAGGAAGTCGGACCGGGACAGTACGTAGAAATCTTGAATGTAGACTTCACAGATATCGAGGGTAAAAAGCACTCCCTGATTTCAGACAGTTTATATGCCCAGTTCGATGTGGATGTCGATCACGAGCCGGTATCCCTGACCCTTTTTGAGGCAAAAGGCGCAACTACAGACGTTACCGATATTTTGGGCTCCGGTACTTTAAAAGGGACTCTGGATTTCCTGAATAAATCCGGAGATTTCGACGGAACGGACTTCAAAGGGCTTGGTTATTATGAGAAGGTACTGGATTCTCTGGTGAATACCTTTGCTACGGAATTTAACAAGGCGAACACGGTATTGGATGCCAACGGCGATCCAACGAATATGTTAGATGCAGACGGCAATGTCGTTGAGACCTTTGATAAAGACGGGAATCCCCTTTATGCAAGGGATAAGAACGGAACGCTTCTTGACGGCTCTAACGGAACGCAGAAGGTATATCAGTATCCCCTATTTGAAACCAGCGACGGCTCTGCGGAGTTTACCGCTTCCAATATTAAGATTGCAAGCGGATGGGCGAACGGAAGCTACGGTATCCGTCCTTCCAACAATTATGTGACGGTAGACAAGGAAACGGGTTCTACCGCCAACGAGAATGTCCTGAATATGGTAAAGCTGCTGGAAAAGAATATCTCATTCTCCGCCCCGAATTCTGCCGGCAATAACATTACTTTCTACAAAGGAAGTTTTCATGATTGTTTTGCCAACATTGAGGCAACACTTGGTATTGACTATAAATCGGCCCAAACCATGCTGGCGAATCAGATTTCGGTTCTGAACCAGACATCCAATTCAAGGGACGCCGTATCCGGCGTGCAGTTGGATGAGGAAGGCATGGATTTGCTGCACTATAATCAGTCATACAGTGCGGCGGCAAGATTTTTGACAACATTGGACGAAGCTCTTGACAAATTGATTAACGGCACAGGCGTAGTCGGAAGGTAACAGGAGGTATAACATGAGAATTACTACGAATCAGATATTAAGGAATTACAAATCGAATCTTGCGACTTCTCTTACGAATCTGGACAGCGCAAGAGTCAAGGTAATGACCGGACGGAAATTTAACGCAACGGCAGAAGATCCTGCCAGCGCGCTGCGTGCTTCTGTTCTGGAGCGTAAATATGTCAGAAATAACGATTATCTGGAGCTGGTAAAAGACGTACAGTCTTTTCAGGATGCCCAGGAAGATGCGGCGATGCAGCTTAACACGATTGGAAAACAACTGAGCAAGCAGTACGGTCTGGAAGCATTAAACGGAACCAACGGTTCTCTTGAAACCAGACAGACCTACGCCGACGCATGGCGCGGCTCTCAGGAGAGTTTCCTCCTGAGCCTGAACGCAAGCTATGAGGGGAAATATGTATTCGCCGGCAGCGACGGTCAGAAACCGCCCTTTAAGCTTGGCAAAGATAATGCCGGTAATCAGGCTTTGTTCTACCGGAACGTAGACGTCACAACCGGTCTTCTCTATGATGACGATGGAAACCTTGTCAATGGCGACGGTGATCCAGCGAATGCTGCGGATCGGCTGAAAAAACTGTCGGAAGATTCTGTTTATGTTGACTTGGGATTCGGATTGAATATCAACGATGATTTTACCATTGATTCATCCAGCGCATTCAATACCAGCCTTCCCGGCATTAATCTGGTAGGTTTCGGCAAGTATGACGACGGCGATCCGAAGAATATGATTCTGTTGATGGGAAAGATCGCGGACGAATTAGATAAACCTGATTTTGATTATGACAAGTACAAGGATCTCCTGGAAAAATTTGACGATGGACGCAACGACGTACTGGAAGCCGTAACGACCCTTGGTACGCAGACAGAATTCCTGACCACTACCAAAGACAGGTTAGAGACAAACGAGATCAGCCTTGCTACACAGATTGACAACGTTGTGAATGTTGACATGGCAGAAGCTATCATGAATTTTTCTTGGGCGCAATATGCTTACAATGCATCGCTCAAGGTTGGCAACAATATATTGACACCATCATTTATTGATTTCATGAAATAATAAAAAGCATAGGAATGAGAAAGGAGGAAGTCTTTTATGAATCAACTCATCAGAATTACAACAGTCCCCATTCAATATGAGCTGAAAGTCAACAATGCCCGGCTGGAATATTCCAGAGCGAAGGCAGAGTTGGAGATCAGCCGTAACGACGGCGGGCTATCGATCAAGAGTCGTCCTGTAAAACTGCACCTGGATTCTTCTGAGGCAAGGAATTCGGTTGTGCCTACCACGGCCAGAAGCGTTGCCCAGACAGCACAGGCAGGAAAAGAAGCCGCTTACAGCGCAACGGCACAGCTCGTACAGGAAGGCAAGCTTCTGTTAAAGGCAGATATCGGTCAAGATGTAATCGGACAGATCATGCAGCAGAGAACAGCTCCTGCTACCGGAGAATTCCAGCTTGGATTCACCCCTTCTGCCCCTGTAGATATCAACTATGAAGCTGCTGATTTGACGATCAATTATGAGATGGATAAGTTGAATTTTGACCTGAAGGTAGCAAACGGCAATTTTGAATTTATCCCGGGCAATATTGAGATGTCCATCACTCAGCATCCCGATGTTGTCATCGAATATATTGGCGGACCGCTCTATGTACCGCCGAGCGCTGATCCGAACTATGAACCAATAGACGTAAGGGCTTAACAAAGCCCTTACTTTTTCACATATTATTTTTGGAGCATACACTGTAGGACAGCCCCCTATTGCTTGGTACACTCTTACTGAGTTACTTTGTTGGACGTAGTCCACCCGCCCGCAGAGCATGATTACGGTGTGCCCTTGGGTATACCTTATCGGACGATAGTCCGCCCTCAGGGCATTTATTTCGGGATGTCTTTTGGGTATTCGTAATCCTTAGGAGGTATAATACGTTGAATATAAATGCTAAATATTTCGGATCTGTTTCTTATGAAGAAGCAGATTCTATTCACATCATCAATGGACTGATTGGCTTTGAAGCCCACACGCAGTATCTCCCCATCCCGTTCCAGGAGGAAGATGATTCCATGATTTCTCTGCAATGTCTGGATGACGAGACGCTTTCGTTTATACTGATGAATCCATTCGGGTTGTTTCCCGACTATGCTCCCGCTCTTTCCAAACAGGATCTCCGGGAACTAGACGCGGACTCTCCCGAAGATATCTCATATTATGTAATCAGCGTGATCCGCGATTCCGTTGCGGAATCCACAGTGAACTTAAAAGCCCCGCTTGCCGTTAACGCATTGAACCGCAAGGCAAAACAGGTCATTCTGGATCAGCCTGAATACACCTTCCGCCATGCGCTTGGTGATATTGCCCATAAGGAGGATTAATGTTATGCTTATACTGCAACGCCGGAAAGGACAATCCCTCTCCATTAACCACAATATCACATTGACTGTCGTGGATGCCGGAACTGACTGGGTGAAGCTTGCGATCGACGCTCCTAAGGAGATTCCGATTCTCCGGGCAGAGTTAAAGGAAGCTGCGGCAGAGAACCAGAAAGCTTCGGAAACAGCCTCACGTCAAGTCCTTGAGGCTATTCTTAAAAAGCGATAGGTAAATTATGGTTCCTCCTTTAATTATATATATATTAAAACGGGTCTGGCGGGAAATACGATATTTCCCACCAGACCTATCTTATTCTCGGCTACGCCGAACAATCAATAAATTCCACCGACGTGACAGGCGCCGACATCACTTCTACGCTCACCCCTGCGGACGCCGTACCTCCCAACACAGACGCAATCTCTGCAGATAACGCCGTAGGCGACAGCGAATCCACATATTGCTCTGCCATCTGCTTAAACTGCTCGTCGTTCATGGAAGAATTGGGCGTCACATCATCCATATGTGCCGTCGCTGTCTGGCAGTGTTCCTGCCCCATCCTCGCCTTCTGCTTGCGCTTCAATTCCTGCGCTAACTGAAGCGCAAGCTTATCCTTCATCTTCCGCTCTGCCGCCTTCTCCCGAAGCCTTAAATTCTCTTCCTTGTGAAGCCTTGCAATCTTAATATTGCCGCTCTGGATTACGGACTTAATCTTCCGGACTATCCTTGCCGCCTCCGCCGGGTCAGACACTTGAGACTTCACCCTCTGTATCTCCCCATACTTCGCAGAAATCAACCCCTTTACCGAGGTCACATTCCTTGCGCTTGCCAGCCGCATCATGCTCGACGTATGGGAATAGCTGTAAGAGTTGACCTTAGGGCTCTTCTTCTTCGCATAGAAGGAGGTAGACTTCTTATCCCGCCACCAAGTCGGCTGGGTGCTTTCGTCTTTCTTCTGCATTGCCGTCCACTTGGATACCTGGCCGTCTTCGCCAATTACCAGCCCCATGCCTACCAGTTCCTTATTTTTCAGCAAGGCTTCTACATTCGCCGACTTCTGATATTGATCCATATGGTTCAGAATATTCTCCACATGCTGGCGCAGATTCTCATCTGTACTCATCTTCTCTAACAGCTCTTCGGAAATCGCCACATTATTCGTTCCTGTCTGTCCTGCCCCATACTGTGAAATCTGCTGATGGTTCTCAAATGAAATCACGCTAAAATTAATATTCTTATAGGTCTGCTTCAGATACTTTATCATAGATGCCGCATCCGTCTGGGCAGCCGCCGTATTATTTTCAACACTTTTCCGGGAATCCATCTGGTAGAGTGCAACCTTGGGATCTGAGTACGCTTTGCTGTTCGTTACTTTCATAGATATCCCTCTTTTCTTTTTCCGAATAACCTCATGCTATACTTGTAATATCGGCTGAAAACCTTGCTTTCATAATAGAATAAACCATCGTTTTCAGGTTGACAAATCTCTATAAATCCGCTATGTTTGATAAAGCATACCCAAGGGCACACCGTAATTCATGCCCCTATGGGGCGGGCGGACTCCGTCCGTTAAAGTATACCCAAGGGCACACCGTAATTCATGCCCCTATGGGGCGGGCGGACTCCGTCCGTTAAAGTATATAATAAGGAGTACAGTAAATGAAATCACTAATTTTAGCAGAAAAACCTTCCGTCGCCCGTGACATTGCCCGTGTGCTGAACTGCCGCAAGAATCTATCCGGGGCCATCGAAGGGAGCCAGTACGTCGTCACATGGGCGTTAGGGCATCTCGTCACTCTGGCAGATCCCGAAGAGTACGATAAGAAATTCAAAGAATGGAATCTATCCTACCTGCCCATGATTCCCAGGAAATGGGAACTTATCGTAATCAAACAGACGGCAAAGCAATACCACAACGTGAAATCCCAACTGTTCCGCAAGGATATCGGTGACATCATCATTGCCACAGACGCCGGGCGGGAAGGGGAACTGGTGGCCCGCTGGATTCTGGAAAAGTCCAACTGCCAGAAACCAGTGCGAAGGCTCTGGATTTCGTCTGTCACGGACAAGGCAATCCGGGAAGGCTTTTCACACTTAAAGGACGGACGGGAGTACTTAGACTTATATCACGCGGCAAGAAGCCGCGCCGAGGCGGATTGGCTGGTGGGAATCAATGCCACCCGCGCGCTGACATGCAAATACAACGCCCAGCTCTCCTGCGGACGTGTCCAGACCCCGACCCTTGCCATCATCGCAAGGCGTGAGGAAGAGATCCGCACGTTCCGCCCGGAGGAATATTATGGGCTTACCTGCACTGCCGGAACGGTCAAGTGGGCATGGCAGCATCAGAAAAACAAAAGCACACGTTCCTTCCATAAATCCTTTATTACGGATTTACACACGAACCTCAAAGGGCAGTCCCTTACCGTCACAGACGTACAAAAGTCTGCGAAAAAGACGTTTGCACCCGGCCTGTATGACCTGACGGAACTCCAGCGTGATGCGAACCGCCGCTTTGGATTCTCTGCCAAGGAAACCCTGAATATTATGCAGCGTTTATACGAAAACCACAAGGTACTCACCTACCCCCGCACAGATTCCCGCTATATTGGAGAAGACATCGTCCCTACCATAAAGGAACGGCTGAAAGCCTGCAATGTCGGACCGTATAAAAAACTCATACCACCGCTTTTAAAAACGCCCGTCAAGACCAGCAAATCATTTGTGGACGGCAAGAAGGTCAGCGACCATCACGCCATCATTCCTACTGAAGAACCGGCATTACTTGAGCATCTGAGCAATGAGGAGCGCAAGATTTACGATTTGGTGGTGCGGCGTTTCATCAGCGTCCTCTATCCTGCATTTGAGTACGAGCAGACCACGCTGAACGCAGCAGCCTGCGGACAAAGTTTTATCGCAAAAGGGAAACGGATTCTCGCACCGGGTTGGAAGGCTGTTTATGAAACAGATGATTTTGATGACGAAGAAGAAGATTCTGGATTCCAGACATCCGGCCAGTCTTTGCCGCCCCTGAAAAAGGGAGAGCTGCTGCCGATTTCCAATATTTCCGTCCAGACTGGAAAGACGAAGCCCCCGGCAAGATTTACCGAGGCGACTCTGCTGACTGCCATGGAGAACCCTGTCCGGTATATGGAATCCGAAGACGCCAAGGCAAGGAAGACTCTCGGCGAAACAGGAGGATTAGGAACGGTCGCCACACGGGCCGATATTATCGAAAAGCTATTCCATTCCTTCCTGATTGAGAAAAAAGGAAATGAGATTCTCATCACCTCTAAGGGGAAACAGCTCCTTACGCTGGTTCCTGAGGATTTAAAAAAGCCGGAGCTTACGGCACAATGGGAGATGCAGCTTGCCGATATCGCCAAAGGCCGCCGCAAGGAAGGAGCATTTCTGAAAGAAATTCAAGGGTACACCGACGCATTGATTGAAGAAATCCGCTCTGCAGACGGCTCATTCCGGCATGACAACCTGACCAATACCAAATGCCCACGCTGCGGGAAACGGATGCTATCCGTGAATGGAAAGAATGCACGGCTACTGGTATGTCAGGACCGGGAATGCGGCTACCGGGAGACGGTGGCGCGGCTAAGCAATGCACGATGCCCGAATTGCCATAAGAAAATGGAACTAATCAAGAAAGGGGACGACGAGACATTTGTCTGTGCCTGCGGATACAAGGAGAAGCTCTCTGCCTTTAAGGCGCGGAGGGAAAAGGAAGGCGCGGGAGTCACCAAGAAAGATGTTCAGAAATATCTGAAAAAGCAGAAAGAAGAACCCATTAATACTGCATTTGCAGATGCATTGTCGGGAATAAAATTGTAATAGCAAGATCCCTTGCCGGACGTATCCATTATCCGTCCGACGAGGGATACCCAAGGGTACACCGTAATTCATGCCCTGCGGGCAGGTATCACGGAATGCCCGAATAGGTATGCTTTTGCAGAATACAAAGCCCCTCCCATTCCTTTCACCTGCCTTTAAAATATTCATTCCTTCAACTTCTTATAATAGGTATCCGCCATATAAAGCGCCGCCGCCGGATTATGCCCCAGCACACGGTCCTTGGTCACAGCCGTCGTAGTCAGCGCCTCCGAATACTTGTAGAACAGGCTGTCATGCCCCACGCACAGTCCCACAACTACGTTGAGGTCTGTCTTCGCATGGTTCAGCATCTTTGCCTGCAAAATAGGATTGCACATATTAAGCCCGATCCCATTGCATTCTTTTGGAATCCCGACAGAAGATTTCGGCGTCGCCCCCGCCTTACACGCAATTCCAAAGACCTCAAACCCGTGGTTTCTCATAATAGACGCCAATGTACGGCTCTCCTTCAGAAGCCCCACGCAGGTCGCGATTCCAATCTTCTTCGCCCCAATCTTCCGGGCAAATTCCATGATTTCCTCAACTCTCGTGTATTGGCAGTAATGCTCATACTCCACTTCTGCCGCGGCAACCATCGTCTTATGGTTCTCTTCCTCTTCATAACACGCCATTGCCTCCTGATACACCTCTGGATTCATGTTCGTAGTCAGACAGAATTCGGGATAAGATTTATCCATCTTATCACAGTTCTTTACGGCACAGTCAATACATGACCTTTCTTTTACTAAATTTTCGTTACTCATCTTCTTCCTCCTTCTCACAATTCAAACCTGATTGACCACATTATCTAACTTCACTATGGTAATAAGCCACAATCAAATCCACCATACGGTTATAGCTCTTCACGCCATCTTTCTGTCCATTTGCTTTCAAATATGTATCATTGACCTTATTCGAGACTTCCGCTATAGCGCCGTCATATTTTGCCCAAAATTCCCGGTTCAGCCTAAGGTCAGCCTCCGCCTCCGGCGACAGAGTCCCCCGCACCTCCTTCCATGCATCGTAATCCGTCTTATACAACACATTCATGCACTGTATCCAACCCGACAGATACCCGCTGTATGCAAATGCATCTTCCCCCGATTTACTGCAAGCCAGAAAAGCGATAAAATTCGCCTCCTGCTCCTGCATAAATCCCCGCAGATGGGACAACTCGTGGCATGCAGTAAACGGAATCACATAGTCCTGCACATCCCCGTTATAATTTGCCTCAATTGTAAAGGGTGAATAGACTCCTGTTAGATTCTGGATTGAAAGAATACATGAATTTACCAGCTCCTTAGGCTTTGGGAAATATCCGGTAAGCTCCGGATACTCTTGGGAAAGTCCCTTCATCGCCTTCACTGCATTTTCTTCTGCCGGGATGTTAAGCTCCATACCGCCATCCTCGCCCCGCTCTACTTTGCCGCTTAAACCGGCGATTTCACCGGTAAGCCAAATGCACGCCTCCTCTAATTCTTCAGAAGAATATTCCTCTGTCCGAATCCCTGAACTGCTTGAAAATGATTCGCGCTGATAATTGATTCCACAATTTACCACGTAGAGGAAACACAGGACTGCCGCCAGCAGGAACAAATCCAGAAACCCACTGTACAGGCTTCTCCTGCCTGTCTTTCTTACAATTCTCCCGGCTATCCATATGACTGACCCTATCAGCAAGAGGTACAACAACATTTCCGACACGGAAAATGGGAAATATCCCATCAGCCTGCCAATGCTCCCTACCCACAGCGGGTAGATATGTGTACTGTACCACTGGGCAAAACTGCTCAAAAGCCTTGCCGCCGCACTTAAAATCAGCGCAGATATCCATAACACGATACTGACCGCCAGCTTTATATTATCTTTTTTAGAAATCTTGCTATCGTTCATCTTCTTCACCATATATCTGCAAAAACAGACGCCGTACTTTATAATATAAGTCTAACAATCCCCCTCCTTCTTGTCAAGAAAGAGGGGGATTGTCAGCAATACCTTTTATTTCCTAATCTATGCCCGTCCCGTCAGAATCATTCTCCTGCCAAGCAGATATCCGCCCGGCGCCTTCGCCATCTGCGAAATCTGCCCCATGAACATATCAATCTGCAAGTTCCGGTTTGCATTTAACTTTTCCTTGATGGAGGAAAGGAAACTATCCTTACTGCTTTTATCCGTCCCGGAAAATGTACGGTCCAGCTTTACCTGATATAATTTTTCATACTGCTCATCCTGATACTTTTGGTATCCCGGCCTGCCCGCAACAACAAGGTCAATATTTTTAAGCATCCAACGCATCAAAAACATCGCCGATTCCCCCGTATCCTCTCCGGAAGCGTTCAGCATCTTCTGATACTCTGCATACGACTCAGTATCGTACATTTCCATTGCATATCTGACCTCTCCCCTGCTGTCCTCATGTACATAACCATTTCCATCCAGACCGATTGCATGCTTTACCTGATACTCCATCTTACAGGAGCCAACCCGCTTGCCTTCCATGCCGATTCTGGCAATGGAACGCATGGCATCCATAAAAGAACCTCTTGAGCGCTCATCCATGAACTGATTCGCAAGATACTCCGCCTTCTCGACGCCCAAACTAATCCGCGCCAGCCGGTCCGTCTCCTCCACTCCATGTACATTGTTGGGGAGGAAATCACTCCGTATAATATCATAGACGCTGTCTTTCAACTCCTGGCTCTTGCCTCTCAAAGCATCTGTAATCGCATTGTCAATCCTTGCATACCCTGTATGAACCGGTCTCACCGGTCCATACTCAATCACTACCGGAGACGGCTTGGACGGCGCAGCAACAGACGTGTCTTTGGGGAGCGCAAGCGGCGTATCATTCATCGGTTTCACAGATGGGAAATTCTTCCGAATCTGTTCCATCTGTGCGGAAGAAATCTTATCCATCCACGGCGTGATCGGCTGATATCCGATGCCATGAAAACAGGTACATTGGCTCATAGTTACGACCTCCTTCTATCAAAATCTGTCTCTGCCAGAACATAATCCATATGATACATATATAATATATCGACGGGTATCTGCGGCACGATAACTTAATAAGAAATATTTCATGAAAACAAGAATCAAAAAACACAGACAGGACATCCCTCCAACTACAAAGGAATGCCCTGTCCAAAAGGTGTGCAATAAATTAGAAAGTGTCTGTCTATTTTCCTCCTGTCATAGCTACGCCCTCGATGAAGTGCTTCTGGAAACACAGATACAGCACTACCATCGGCAGCATTGCCAGAAGCGAACCCGCCATCAGCACAGGATAATTCGTGCTGAACTGCCCGTTCAGGCTGGAAAGTCCTGCCGACAACGTCGTAGAATTAATATTCGTATTCGCAACCAACGGCCACATCAAATCTGTGTAGGCAAATACCGCCGTAAATACCGAGAGCGCTGCAACCGAGGACTTCGTAAGCGGAAACATAATCTTCGTAAACGTCTGCCATCTGGTACACCCGTCCAGATATGCCGCCTCCGCCACCTCATCCGGAATCCCCATATACGCCTGTCTCAGAAAGAATGTCCCGAACGCACTGACAACACCCGGAAATACCAACGAAAATATGGTATCCGTCATCCCCATCTTCGCAATCATCTGGTACTGCGGAATAATGAAAATCTGTCCCGGTATCATCTGCTGGACAATAATCAGTGTAAACAGAATGTTCTTCCCTTTAAAATTCAATTTTGCGAATGCATAGCCCGCCATGGAGCAGAACACTACCGCACAGACAACCCGCAGGAAAATCATCAAAGCCGTATTCAGGTAAAGATTCCCAAATGGAAGCAGATCCACTACCTTTGAAAATGAGCTGAAATCCCAGTTCGCCGGCAGGATTGTCGGCGGTATCTGCATGACCTCCGCATTTGTTTTAAAAGAGGTGAGAAGCATCCACACAAACGGGGAAATCATAATGACCGAACCGATGAGCAAAGCTATATATGTAAGCAGCGTTGTCGCATTTTTCTTCTGTCTCATGTGATACCACCTCCCTAAACTTCGTAATTAACCCATTTCTTCTGACCTACAAACTGAACTGCCGTAATCATTCCAATCAAGAGCACCGTCCAGATTACAATCGCCGATGCATATCCCCGGTTCCCGGATATGAATGACTCCCGGTAGAACAGGTAAATGAGCGACTGCGCTTTGCTCAGCGCCGGATTGCCTTCTCCCACCATCATATACAGCAGGTCATACACCTTTAAAGACGCCATCAGCCGCATAATCAATACCACGAACAAGGTAGGCGACACCATGGGAAGGGTAATGTATCGGAACTGCTGGAGTTTCGTACACCCATCTAAGCTTGCCGCTTCATAATAGCTCTTGGAAATATTCTGGATGCCTGACAACAGCAGCACCGCGTCATATCCCAGTGCACTCCAGATTGCCACAATCGCCACGGTAATGATCACCACATTGGGGTTCGTAATCCAGTCAATACTGGTATGGAACACCGTATTGATAATCCCGTACTCCGAGTTAAACATCCATTTCCATACCATGGCGACTGCCGCCGGCGCTACGACCATCGGGAGGAAGAAAATCGCACGGAACACTACCTTCCCTTTAATCTTAGCATTCAACAAGATTGCAATCACCAACGCAAGCAGCACTCCCACCGGAACCGTCAGGATACAGAACAGCACCGTATTCCATGTGGCACGCCAGAACTCGGCGTCTGAAAACATCTTCGTGTAATTGGCAAGCCCTATGAACTTGCGTCCGCCAAATACCTGTGCAGATGAAAAACTTAATATGATAGTATCAATCAGCGGATACACATTTAAGACAAGAAGACCAATAATGGTGGGCGCTACCATGAGGTAGCCCCATTTATTATCCTGGTCAAATCCTTTTTTCTTTCTGTTCATCAAGAATTCCCCCATCTATCACTATTTTCTCTACTCTTCCATTTCCTCTGTCACGATAGACTGCATTTTCTCAATGCCCTCGTCTATCGTCACACTTCCCGCATAAATGTCAAGCATAGTCTGTTCTACTTTAGGCTCCCAGGAGGGTCTGGACGGATTGTTCACATATTTCACGCTGTATTCAAACTCCCCGATGAGATTCTCAAGGGTAAGCTCATATCCCTTGTCTGCAAAGCTCTGTACCCATGCATCCTCAAGTCCATTATACGCCGGGATTGCCGCGCCGGACTCACCCTGAATCTTCTGCGCTTCCTCTGAGCCTAAGAACTCGAGGAAATCCATGGCAAGCTCTTTGTTCTTTCCTTTTGCCGCCGTCGCGTAGGACACGCTGTTTGAGATAGAAGCACGTCCATCGCCGTTTGCCGGATTCGGACATTTCGGGAGCATTGCAACATCCCATTTTCCATTCATATCACCATAGGTCGTACACAAGTTAATCAAATCCCAGTTGTCCGCATATTTGTAGATCTGGTTGGAATGCATCCAGAAAATATCCGGCATAGAATTACTCGTGGCAGACGCTTCCAATTTCGTCCAGTACTCGTCCCAACCGACTGCCTGTACCTCAATCGTAACGCCTTCATGCTCTTTTGTGTAGGCTTCTGCCATGGCTTCCATGCCCGCCTTCTGTCCCTGATCCCAGATCTGGAATACCAGATGCCCGTCTGCAGAACCGCCGTTTCCTTTTGAACCGCAAGCCGCAAGCCCGAAGACCATGGTTCCTGCAACCGTGGCAGCCATTCCTTTTTTTAACCATTTATCCATATTCTTTCCTCCCGTTTGTTCATCCACTCCCAGAATCCCTTCCAAGACCTGTTTTTGGGAACAGAATTCTGTAGAGTCATTTTGAATAGACGCAAAAATATACCAAAATTACTCTTTTCAAATATACCGGCCGGATTTATCTGAACACCATCCTTTTATTGGACTATACATATTATAGCCATGTATTTAAGGTATTGGAATAGCTTGTGCAATCCGGTTATATATCCTAATAAAACATTTTTATCCGTTTTTCTTATTTCTGTTTGCATTTTGATATAAACTAAAAAAAATGCAGTCAGCCATTAAGCCAACTGCATTTTCAGTCTTATCTCACCAACACTTCTCTCATCACACGCATTGCATTCTTATAAGCCAGCAACTCTATCTGCCGCTCTGACATACCACCTCTTTTTAATGCCTCGAACAACAACTCCATCTTATCCGGACTCCCAACTTCAAATTCTCCGCTGATTCCATCAAAATCTGTACCAATTGAAACACATTCTTCTCCGCCGTACCTGACAAAATGCAAAATGTGCGCCACTATATCATCGATACGACTGGTTCTTTTGGCATACGAGCCATTTAAAAACTCTGGGCCGAAATTCACTCCTGCAACACCGCCTTTTTCCGCCAGTGCCTTAATCATATCATCCGTCAGATTCCTTGGATGCTCCATAAGAGCACGGCAATTAGAATGGGACGCCACAAAAGGACCTCTGCACACTTGCGCTACATCATAAAAACCACCGTCAGACAGATGTGAAACATCTGTCACGATCCCAAGTTCATCCATATATTCCACAGCCTCTTTTCCAAATGAAGTCAGCCCTTTCTCCATCACATCCGCATCCTTAGAATTCGGATACCCAAAGCAGTTGGGCGTATTCCATGTCAAAGAGATGAGGCGTATTCCCTTCTGATAATATTCCTTTAGTTTTTCGATTTTTCCGGCTACACTTCTTCCGTCTTCAATCGTCAAAAATGCCGATATTTTTCCCTGCCTTTGATTCTCTTCCAAGTCATCCATACCATAAGCCCCTGCAATACACTCTGGGTACATCTCTATACTGTTCCGTAAAATTCCTACCAAAAGGTCTATATAATCATCATCCGAAGGAAGCGGACGCCCCACCATTTTCTCCGCCCCCGCCGGCGGAAGGAACACCGCAAAAAACTGAGCCAACACGCCGCCCTGTTTCATGCGCTTCACATCAAGCATGGTCTCCGGCATATCATAGATATCCGTCTTATTTCTCAGAAAAGCATGCATCAATGTATCACAGTGCAAATCGATATAATTCATATATAGCCTCCTTATTTCAATAGTGTTGAAACAAATGTTACCAGCAATGCGCCAAATACGCCCGGCAACGCAAACTGAAGCGCATCTTTAACAGATGATGGGAGAATTGAGATCAAATAACTCCCAAATAAAATGACGATTGCAAGTACCACAAAATTGACGATTACTGACGCCACAATCCCAATTACACCTGCAAATTCGCCTTTTTTTGTCCCTTGTTTCGCATCAACGGCATTCTGCGCCGCAATAGCTGCCGGAATCCGCATCGGAGTAATATTGCCCGCCACAAATCCAATATATGAGCCCGTAATGCCGATCATTGGAAAATATATAATAGGCTCAATAATCCACTGGAATACATTAATCCCCAACAATGTGACTGCTGCTTTCCCAATCACTCCCCATCCCGGATGCATTCCTTTCACAAAGGACACATAAATTGCAGGCAGAAAGCTGATCACAAGAAGCGCCATCATCGTAACAGTGCCGATTTTATGTATGTGCCTGATATATTCATCCTGATACAACTTATCAATGTGATTGGTTTCCATAGAATCTTTTTTGTTCGTATCACTCATCGTTGTGACCTCCTATATGTTCTTCATGATTCCACCGACAATCATTGCGCAAAGTACAGCGATTCCCATTGCCCATTGTTTCAGCCACCCGGTATTATTCTTCTTCGCTATTTTATTTAAGCCAAGCATCACAACAGCCGCAGAACCAAAGGTCGCCGCATGAATCACACTCTTTGTTACCTGACTGACCGCCAGCGCACCGAAGACCACCAGCGGCAGAATCGCTCCAAAAATAATGACCCATATGGACTTCTTTCCGTCTTCTTTCGGACTCATAGCCTTTCCAAGTGTCACACCAAGGCCACGTGTCATGATCGGTACCAGAATCAGATAACCACTGCTTAAAATCGCACAGGACCATAGCGCCGCTGCAAGCGCCGGACCAGTAAGGGCATCCGTTCCCAGTACAACTCCCGCCGCTTCCGTTCCGATTCCTGCGGACATCAGTTCTGTTGCCGGGGCTCCTATCATCCCCACCCTCATTAATGTAATCGGCGCACCAAGCATGGATATCATACTGAGCGAAACAACAAAAGCTGATGTCGCCGGGCCAATCGCAACAATCCCTCCTGTCTTCATGCACATCTTCATTTCCCCAGATGTTAAGAGATTGGTCTTAACAACAAATTTTTTTGCCCTTTGATAGATAAGGACTGACTCCAGTATCGCAATTCCTATTGTGACCAATGAAATCGTCCACATGACAGGACCACTGGCCAACTTCATAATATCATTCATATGACTTCCTCCACATACAACGCCCGTACCTATGAAGTCCGCTCCCCAGTTCACTATGAAAACCTTCTGCCTACAGCTCCTCCATGTGCTGCGGCACTATAAGATTCTTTTTCCTGCAAAATCTATGAATAGTTCCAAAACATGATTGGTACTATTCACCTCTTCGTCAGAAAGAGAGACCTCTCGCATTAATTCACTCATCTTATCTTCATCATATTTAAGATGAACCTCATTCACGGTCTTTCCCTTATCAGTCAGATACAGCCTTAATATCCTTGCATCCATTTTATCTTCCTGTCTGATAATTAAACCTTTTTTTTCAAGCTTCTTTATCATAACTGAAGTTGCACCTTTTGTACGGAACATCTTATCCGTTAGTTGCTTCTGCGTAATTCCCTCATTTTGTGCAATAATCTTTAAAGTATGTACTTCATTTGTGTAAAGCAATTCCTCTGTCCCGTAGTATTTCGGTTCTTTTTCCATTGCCGTAACAATGCGTTCTACCATATACAAATTCTCGAGCAATCTGAGGGCTTCTTTAATCTTTGTCATCTCGTCTGTCCTGCTTTCTTTATTCTTCTGACATCATTCTACTAAAATTAAGAAAGCGTGTCCAGTCTACTTCTACACCTCAGACAATCCAACAATTTTTAGCGCTCTTTTCATTCGATCAAGCGCTGTCACGAGCATACTTTGGGGACACCCTAAATTTAACCGAATATGTCCTTCGCCGCCGGGACCGAACCATGGACCAGGAACACAGATTACCGCTGCATCCATTATTATTCTTTGAAAGATTTCTTCATCACTCAACCCCAGCCCGGACAAATCCAGCCAACAAAGAAACGTACCCTCAGGCCGTATCATCGTAACGCCCGGCATATTCTCATGAAGATATTTTTCCAGATAATCCACGTTTTTTTCCATATATTCCACTTCCTGACGCGCCCACTCCGCCCCATCTTCCGTATATGCCGCAATCACACATTCGATTCCGAACGTATTCTTGACGTCTAATGACATGGCAATCTGTGTCTGCACAAATGTTTCCCTGATTTTCTGGTCTGGAATAATGGAAATGCTTCCTTTCAGTCCGGCCACATTAAATGTCTTGCCCGGTGCCGTAAGATGAATCACATTCTTAGTATATCTGTCATCCAGGCTGAGCAATGGATAATGCCTGTGTCCTTTGTATACAATATCTCCATGAATCTCATCCGACACAAGCATTACCCCATTCCGAATACAAATCTCTTCTACCTGCACTAACTCTTCTTTCGTCCAGACTCGCCCGGTCGGATTATGGGGACTGCACAGAATCATGACTTTATTCTCTGGTCTTTCCGCCAGCCTTTCCAATTCGTCAAAATCCATCTCAAAATGTCCGTCTTTACAAATCAGACCATTATTCACAACCTTACGCTTAGCGTTTTTGATAATGGACGCAAAAGGATCATACACTGGCTGCTGGATGATCACCCCCTCGCCTTCTTTACTGTATGTACGAACCGCAATATTCACCCCTGCTACAACTGACGGAATATAGGTGATCCATTCCGGCTCTATCTCCCATCCAAAACGTTTCTTTTGCCAATAACATACTGCCTCATAAAAACTTTCCATAGGTGCACAATAGCCAAAAATCTCTTTCTCTGTCCGATTCTTCAAAGCCTCTACAATCATAGGGGCACATGCAAATTCCGTATCCGCAAGCCACATCGGTATTATATTTTCCGGGATTTCCAGATGCACGTATGAACTGATTGCTTTTGAATTCCATTTCATGTCATTTGTCTGTTTTCTGTCTACTACACGGTCAAAGTCATAAATCATTCTTCTCATCCTTTCTTTTATTAGTTTAATCATTAAACAGTTTATTGATTAAACTAATAATATCACTTTTCACAAATTTGTCAACCATTTAACACAAATAATATATTATTTGTACAATTATAATTTTCTTTATTCTTCATATTTGCATTTTGGGGTACACTGTGCTTAAAATGATATTGAAGAATATTCCTATACAGATACCCGCCAAAGGAGAACCCTTTTATTATGAATGATATTTTCCATGTATTTCAGAATCAAAATTTTATAGACTTGTGCATGTATCAGTTCGGGTATGCTCAAAATGACCCGCTCTCCTCTTTTGGACCGCATATCCGTTCTCATTATCTCTTCCATTATGTAATCTCTGGGTGCAGGGAAACTGCAGGCGACAGATGCCAAGGGCTGTGACCATACTTATTATATTCGGAGCGGGCAAGGATTTCTCATTGTGCCGGAACAGATCACGACTTACACTGCCGATGAACAACACCCTTGGGAGTATACTTGGATCGAATTCGACGGCATGCACGCAAAAGAGGCCATGATGGTGGCCGGACTTACTGTCAACAATCCGGTCTATCGCACAGAGGATAAGGTGCTTTCCGGTAAATTAAAAGAAACGATGCTTTATATCGTACATCATGAAAAAGAAACGCAATTCCACCTCATGTCCCATCTGTATATGTTTCTGGACTGTCTGATGCGCTCATCATCTGCCAAAACTACGCCCAAGACTGAGGGAATGAGCCGGTATTATCTCGAATGGGCAATGACCTACATTGATCAGAATTTCCATACGGATATTTCCGTCGCAGATATCGCGGATTCCTGTAAGATCCACCGCAATTATCTTGGGAAGATCTTCCGGGAGAATCTTGGAGTCAGCCCTCAGGAATTCCTGATAAATTTCAGGATGCGCAAGGCAGTACAACTCCTGGTCACCACAAAACTGCCCGTAAAAGATATCGGAAATGCAGTCGGCTACCCGAACCAACTTCATTTCTCAAGGGCATTTAAACATGTATACGGGATGTCACCGCGGGACTACCGTTCCAGACACTACTCCGGACCGCTGAATTGAACGTCTGGCTCTGACCGGGGAAATCCGTTTATTCAAAAAGAATAGCGATTGCTAAGATGGCAGGAGAATCCGGAAAAATCCCCGGGAATCCTCCTGCCATCTAATTATTTCATACGAGCTTTCCGCTCCTTCCATACCTTCGCCAGAATATCTTTCAACACCAGAAATGCATCCATTTCTGAATATCCATACTCCGCTTTTAGTTCGTCTATCATCACACCAAGGCGCACCTCGTAATTAGGCGTATTGACTTCCTTCTGATAGCTAAGCAAGATGGGGTACTTCTTTCCCCATGCGCTTGTCCAGTCGATTTTCTCCTCGGTTTCCTGGCTCGTCCGCTGGATTGCCTCCTGAATTTCCCTGATGTCAATATCAAAATCAATCAATTCGTCCAGTGACAGGTTGTAAAGTAACGCCATCTTCTTGGACTGGCGAATATCCGGAAGCGTCTCATCTGTCTCCCATTTGGAAACGGTCTGTCTGCTCACTCCTAACCGCTGTGCTACCTCTTCCTGTGAAAGCCCGCATTTTTTCCGTGCATGGAATAAACTGTTACCTAAGTTCATATGGTTCTCCTCTCTTGTTTTGTTGTAAAACAAGTATACGGCGGGAAGACAGAAAATACCACCGCTTTTATCTTGCAGTTCTGCACGTTTTCTTAACATTTCTATACCGACTTTTTAGTTAAACTGCATAAATCTTATCCTGCGGATCATATAATGCGCTGCTAAATCTGCTTCCTATCCACTTGCTATTTCCACCATCACATGATAGTATTAAACCGTATTTCATAACCGTTCAGAGAGGTATGGTGCAAAAAATGAGCAGATTCTTCAATATCAATGGCGACTGCAAACCAAATTATCACTATATGGTCAATATTCAGCCAAAGCTGAATGCAATCAAAAAGATGATTGACCAGGGAGAATATTTTACAATAAACCGCGCCCGCCAGTACGGTAAGACCACAACCCTTAGGGCGCTTGCACGCTTCCTGGCAGACGAATATCTGGTAATCAGCCTGGATTTCCAGATGATGAGCCATGGGGATTTTGAAAATGAAATGGCTTTTACATCCGCTTTTTCTAATGAACTACTGGACTGCGTGCCGGATATCCCCAAGGATATTGAAGAGAAGCTGTCCATGTCTGCCGGGAAATCTTTGAACAATACCACCCTCTCGGCGCTATTCAAGATTTTAAGCCAATGGTGCGGCACATCTGACAGACCAGTTGTCCTGATGATTGACGAAGTTGACAGTGCTACAAATAACACGGTATTTATGGATTTCCTTGCACAGCTTCGGGGCTATTACATGAACAGAGATATAAAACCTACCTTCCAGTCTGTGATTCTTGCCGGTGTTTACGATATCAGAAACATCCGTCATAAGCTCCGTCCGGACGAGGCACACAAGAATAACAGTCCCTGGAACATTGCTGCGGATTTTCTCATCGATATGAGCTTTTCTGCCGGAGAGATTGCGGGAATGCTTGAAGATTACGAATGCGACCACCATACAGGCATGAATATTCCGGAGATATCCGGGCTTCTCTATGATTATACTTCCGGCTATCCATTCCTGGTTTCCCGCCTCTGTAAACTTATGGACGAGAGGATTACTGTAAAAGGAGACTCCTCAAAATCTACATGGACAAAGACAGGCTTCTTAGATGCAGTCCGCATATTGCTTACGGAATCAAACACGTTATTTGATTCCCTCATTAATAAACTGGAGGATTACCCTGATCTGGAACACATGCTCCGCGACCTGTTGTTTACAGGAAAAGAAATTGCGTATGTAATCGGTGTTCGTCCGATTGAAGCCGCGCTTATGTTCGGTTTTGTAAAGGTTTCAAAGAGCCAGGTTCTGATCGCCAACAGAATCTTCGAGACCTTACTGTATAATTTCTTCCTTGCAGTCCCCTCTATGCAACAGGAGGAAATCTATGATGCCGCATTAAAAGATAAGGCAAGATTTATTGAGAATGGGCGTTTAAATATGCGATTCGTGTTAGAACGATTTGTAGAGCATTTTGATTCCCTTTACGGCGACCGTGGACAGAAGTTCTATGAAGATGACGGGCGGCGTTATTTCATGCTGTTCTTGAAACCAATTATCAACGGAACCGGGAATTGTTATATAGAAGCAGAAACCAGAAACCGGGAGCGTACCGACTTGATTGTTGATTACGGCGGGGAACAATTTATTGTAGAAACCAAGCTCTGGCGCGGCGCTTCAAGGCATCAGGAAGGGGAAGCGCAGTTGGCTCGTTATCTGGAGCATCATCATTTAAAGACAGGGTATATGCTTACCTTCAATTTTAATAAAGAGAAAGAGATTGGAGTTACAGAAACTCCATACAAAGACAAACTGCTGATAGAAGCATTTGTTTAGCAGACAAAGGAGAGAACCCAGGCAATGGACACACAAACACATTTTAACAAAAATATCCTATACCTGCATATCGCCGTAATGCTCTTCGGGCTTGCAGGCGTTGTCGCACAGTTTGTAGAAGTATCCGCAGTCATGGTAGCCCTTGGAAGAGTCGTATGCTCTTCTGCATTACTGCTGGTAATCGCACTTGTAAAAAAGGATAGATTGCGGCTTGATTCCAAAAAAGACGTCTTTCTGATTATTCTCACAGGCGCAGTCATGGCTGCCCATTGGACGACCTTCTTCCAGTCCATCCAAGTGTCAACAGTGGCAATCGGGACAATCACATTCTCCACATTCCCACTGTTCCTGACATTCCTAGAACCAGTCGTATTCCATGAAAAGATACGAAGGCAGAGCATTATCAGTGCGGTGATTCTGTTCATCGGCGTACTCATTACCATACCAGAATTTTCTATGGCGAACCATACCACCATCGGTATTATCTGGGGGATGATATGCAGCCTTACCTATGCGGTCCTGACGCTGGCAAACCGATATTTTTCAGCCCGGTATGCCGCCCGCACCATCTGTCTCTACGAACAGGGGTCTGCCGCCATCGTGCTGCTTCCGGCGCTGTTTCTTGTAGACACAACATGGAGGGCGCAGGATTTCGCGGGAGTCGCCTTCGTGGGATTTGTCTGTACGGCTTTCGCACATTCTCTGTATGTAACCGCCCAGAAAAGTGTGAAAGCTCAGACCGCCGGGATTGTATCCGGAATGGAGACCGTTTATGGAATTGTCTATGCGCTGTTGTTCCTTGGAGAAATTCCCAGTATACGGGAACTGGTGGGCGGAGCTATTATCCTGAGCGTTGCCATGTATTCATCGTTGAAAGCAAAATAGTCTGGACAATCATCACAGGAGAGATTGAGCGAGATGAGCGGCGTCAGTTTTGGCTCTGTGAAACGATTTGAAGCTACCGGGAAAATCTCATTATTGTCTCTGACAAAGATTGCGATTGCACTTGAATGTACGGACGAAATCAAGAATATGTTCCGGCAAGTGCCTTATAAGAATATTGAGGAGGTTATCCGTGAAAACAGATAATTATTTGCATGTACGGTATAAAGATAAGAACGTCGGATTACCCGGTATTGTAAAAGCCAATACCGGGCAACTCAAAAAATTCTCTTGCCTTCTCTCAGACTGACTGGTGATATCTCTGAAATACTAAATCTCTTCCGTCCACTTTTCTATCCTGCAAGTATGCTTTTTATTCTTAGTATCATAAGAAATTCCAACCAAAAGCACATTCCCTCCATAGTCTCGAAAAACTTGCGGATAATTATTCTTTTTAATCTGTTGAATCGCACCATCCTTCGTCTTATTCCATTTTAATTCAATCAAAAGTACAGGCAAAGAAGATCCCTTTTTCGGAATATAGACTACATCCGCATAACCAATCCCTGACGCCAGTTCTTCCACTTTCATATATTCATCCATACAACTGATATACGCAAATCGTATTGTACTCCTCAAAGCCTGTTCATTATTGTAGAAAACAGGCGCTGTCCCCGCACTGTGTGCCTCCTCAATCGCTGCCGCAACTGCTTCTTCATCCATACTTAACGTCTGTTCCAGAAGGAAATCGGAATTCCTTATCAACTTCCCAATTTCCTGATGCCTGCCAGTCGATACGGCACGTACAAACTCCTGTCTGACTTCTTCATTTGGAATAAAAACACGCTTTTCATTGGCATCATACGCAAGATAACCCAAATGCACCAACAGCGTAAGGACATCATCCTTCCTTTTTATCGAAGTCATATCATTCTGGAATGTTCCCGTATCTATCTTCAGGTGCGCTCCTCCAAGCATCTGAACAATCGCCTCTTTCAGACCATCTTCATCCAAGTCAATATAAATCTTCAATGATTCATACGTTTCGGACTGCGTCCAATAGTTCCCTATCCTGTTTCTTGCCAATGCATCCATGACCGATTTTGGACTGTAAACGTGCGTATTATCTCCCAGTACATACCCATCATACCACTCACATATTGCAGAAAATCCCAAGTCTGATTTCTGGCATAATCTATGGACTTCATCCTCCGTAAATCCCATATATTCCTCCAATGGTTCCGGCTGGATCATGGTATATTCCCTAAAATCGGTCATTGCCGACTGCGTACCGTATTTTTTAATCGGCAGGATTCCCGTCATATAGGCTGCTTCTATCATCTTGTCTGTATGGCCGCTGCTTTTGAACAGACCTCGCAAAAGCTGGATATACTGTTCGTGTAACCTATGGTCATCCCTCGCCTCACGGAATAACGCATCCCATTCATCAATGATGATAATAAATCGTTTTCCGGTCGCTTCATGAATCCTGGCAATGGTTTCCGGCAATGTCTGTTCCTGTTTTACATCAGTGCAGAGTTCCCGAAGCTCTTCCACTACTTTCGCCTGTAGATTTGACACTGTATCCCTGATATTCTCTGTTATAGAAATAAACCATGTAATATCAAGGTAAATCACATCATGCCGGTTCAAATGTTCTTTATAGGAACAGTCCTTTGCAATCTTATAACCTGCAAACAAACTTCCAGAATCACAGCTTTTATCATAATAAGCACACAACATTTGAGCGGCATAGGATTTACCAAAACGGCGCGGTCTGCTGACACAGGTAAGTTTTCGTTTCGTTCCCAACGTACTGTTGATAAATGAAATCAATTCCGTTTTATCTACATAAGTGTCACGGACAGCGGCGGCAAAGCCTGCATTACCAGTGTTCACGTAGTTTCCCACAGGATATCCCCCTTTCCATAGTCATCTCTACATACATTTTTAATTTACATCTGTCAGCCGTAACTTTTTCAGAAAATCTGCCGCCATCATGGAACACTGTGTCTCGCACCCCTGATACAAACCGAAAAGTAGATTATTGATGATCTCATTATAATTACAAGTTTCTAAAGAGACTCTGTCAAATCTATAATTTTTCTTACTTGATTTACCATAATCCTCTTCTAATCTCTCCATATCTGGTTCCAGAATGTAAGAAATCACATTTCCCTGTCCGTCAAATGCAAGCGTATACTTTTTTACCGGTGGATAAAAACCGGCTAGTGTACTCTTCGTATTTTTATAATCAGCCAATACCGTATATACCTTTTCTCTCAATACAGTATCGCTATTCATTCTATATAATACTTCACAAGGAATGGTACATTCGTCTTTACTATCCGGTACATTTACTTTGATATTAAATTTATTATATATATCTTTTTTGACATCCTCAATCGCGGCTCCTTTTAGTAAATCATTAAAACTATTATCCGTTCTATTTAATTCGGATGCCATTTTATCGTAATTTATAACATTGTCATATAATACCGATAATATATCTATTGTCCCAACATCCATGTCTACAGTTCCTCCCTAATTCAAGATTTTCTCTGCCATTATTATATCACTCATTGACTGCCGTCACAATTTATATTTTCCGCATATATCTTTATTGGCGCATAACCTTGCTTTACACCGCAAGATATGCGCCACCCCCAAAGAACCGTTATAAACAATCAAGCCCCTGCCCCAATCATCTTCCCTAACTGTTCCACAATCCCCATATTCCCATTCACCGATATCTCCCCGACCTTCTCGCAGATCCGCTCCAGATACTCCAGCTCCTTCAGCTTATAAAGCGTCTTATTCTCATCCATCAGCTTCGCCGTATTGAGCAGCGACCGGGTAGAAGCAACCTCTTCTCTCCGTGAAATCACATTTGCCTGCGCCGTCTTCTCCGCCACAAGGACGGCGTTCATAATCTGCCGAATCTCCCCTGGCAGTATGATATCCTTAATCCCGGTCGTCAGGAAATTCACACAGAACATCGTCTCCCGCGCCTTTAAAGCCTTATAGATTTCCTTAGAAATCTGTTCTTTCGACTCCAGAAGCTCATCCAGCTTATAATTCCCCACAATCTCCCGGATAACTAACTGCACCGCCGAGTAGAGCGGTCTTTTCAGCTCCGAGACTGTTGCCGCAAATTCTACGGCATCGCGAATCTTATACATACAGGACACGTTCATACGGATACCAATCTTGTCTCTGGTAAGAATCTCCTGCCCCACGATATCAAGCTCCTGCTGCCGCAGATCGAATACGCGATATGTCACGCTGCGGGCATAGTTCCAGAAACGGTACACCCCCTTTGAAGCTGATTTCTGGAGTACATTGTCATAATACACAAGCCCCGTCTCCCCCTCTCCTACGGACATCTCCGTATAAAGATTCATAGGAACCAATGACAGCATCTGCTTTGAAACATCCTCTCCAATCTCCGTCTCCGCCATAGAGACAATCTTTATCTCATACTTGTCAAATACATTCCAGAATGTATATTCCTTCCGATTGGCAAATGACGTTAATTTTCCGTTTATGTAAATGAACCCCACCGAGCCGTCTGGGATCTCCACGTGCAAGGTTGCCCCAAGGAATGCAGAATCCCCTGCCAATACCTGATACGGTACTTCCATGTAATCGACCTCGCCGGACATTTCCTCGATTTCAACACTGTAGCCCAGCATTTTAGAAAAATGATATGTACCGGATGTAATCATTTTCTGAAATACGCCGTCCTTTAACACAAATCCTGCCTGATTATCCTTAATCATATACTTCATATCACATTCCTCCTAACTATTGTGTGCCCTTGGGTATACTTTTATCCCTCGTTCATTGACCTGCTGCGGAAGCCCGGGGCTGCAGTTAGTCCGAAAGAAGGGCATCTGCTGTTCTTCCATTCTGGCTGCATTTCCCTTTACTCCATCCTGCCGTTGACAACCGTCAGCCATTGACATATGCTGTGTCCCCACCTCATACATCAATCCCGGCAGAACCGAAAATCCCCCTGTCCCTCTGCTTCACGAGGCAAATGCACATAAGCAGCACACTTACCTCGTTATCTGCGGAAATAACCGCCATACATTCCAGACAGGAGGCAGACTTACAGGCTGCAGGCCAATCCGCATCCTGTGCGCGAACTCGGGATAAAAGTATTCTTGAGAGCGGAATCGAACCGCAGACTATTGAAAGTCTTTGCCATTTTCATGTGTGCTCTACCTCTGAGCTACCATTTACATGGGAGGGGTTTGAACCCTCGACAGCACATCCTCCTTAACAGTAAGTTAAGACATGAAATATTTATGGTATACCTGACAGCACGCTGCAGGCACCGCCGGGCAGGGAGTAACTCCCGATACCCGCGCGCAATAAATAATTCCCCTATCCCTTCACGACGCCTACCGTCTTCAATTTTCTGACTGGCGTGACCAGATCCATTTGCTGCTCCATGACCTGATCGATATCTTTATAAGCAAACCTGCACTCTTCTGCCACGTCGTTTTTCTTGCGTTTCCCGAGCACAACGCCCTTCTCCTTCAAATCCACCATAACCTTCTCTGTACTGAATGCTTTCATGGCCCCTGACCTTGAGTAACTTCTGCCCGCCCCATGGGAAGAGGTGCAGAAGGATAAGGGATTGCCTTTCCCTTCCACCACATAGCTGTAGGAGCCCATGGCGCCAGGGATTACGGCAAGCTCTCCCTCCCTTACTCTGGTAGCGCCTTTCCTGTGTACCCAGACATTTTCTCCATAGTGGTTCTCTAATGCGGCATAG
The DNA here is from genome assembly GCA_910574885.1 of Lachnospiraceae bacterium. Taxonomy (GTDB): domain Bacteria; phylum Bacillota; class Clostridia; order Lachnospirales; family Lachnospiraceae; genus Sporofaciens. The sequence continues at coordinate 134,453 of CAJTDD010000010.1, forward strand.
TTATGGTGACAGTTAATCTCTTCCCCGAATTCCACGGTCAGCCCTGTATGCTTCTCAATCGTTTCTTTCACGATTGCACAGGTCTTCTCAAGCATACGCTCCCGGTTCTCAAAAGCGTAATCCATCGCCAGATTCATCCAATGAATATACTGCTGCCCCTCTTTTGTCCCAACCGGAAGGAACGACAGATGATACTCCTCTTTTACTTCACTGTACCATCTCCGGTTTAGCTCTGCTGCTTTCTTGTGAAAATAATCACATATTTCCTTCCCCAGATGGCGGCTGCCGGAATGTATCATCAGGCACAGATACCCCTCCTGGTCTTCCTGCAATTCTATAAAATGATTTCCTCCTCCAAGGCTTCCCACCTGATAATACCCGTCCTCGATAAGCGTCAGGAGTTCCTCGTTCTTCTCATACTTCTCTATCTCCTGTTTTGCCAGGTCCAGCACAGCCGACGCCTGAGGTTCTCTGTAACGCTCAGTGTTCAGCGGAATCGACCGCATGATATTTCCAATGACCGACTGGATGATTGTGCCGTTCCCGGTCTGAATCTCCCTGATATCCTCCACACGGATATTTGTGGAAATGTAGTCCATGCCGCAGCCGATGTCAACGCCTACCGCATTAGGAATCACCACATCCTTCGCCGCGATTACCCCGCCGATTGGCATCCCTTTTCCTGTGTGGGTATCTGGCATCAGGCATACCCATTTATGTAGGAACGGAAGCTGCGCTAGATGATACGCCTGTTCCAGGCAAGTTCCTTCCAACTGACTATCATTTTCCAACCATATTTTTATTGGAAATCTCGTATTTTCATTGCTTATCACAAACATATCATCCCCGTCCTTTCTTAAATGTATTATATCCGACATTTTCCAGATTATCATTTTAAAAAAGTTGCGAACACAATCCCACTCCCATATGATATACTAAATTCAAAAGCTACAAAAACGCAATCGTGCAAAACAAAACGAGGAAGGAAGCAATGTCAGAATTTCAGGAATTGGTAAAAAGTTTTCCAAAGACCAGAGAATATGTCCGTGATTTTTTTGTCTACGGCTTCAAGACCCGGAACGAATTCAAAGGCAAAAGCCCCCGCACCTATGACAATGAACGCCGAAGGCTTGAGAGCTGGCTTGGTTCCTATGTCCGCAAAGACCATGTATCCGGCGGCTCCAACATTTCCCTTGCCATTGACAGCAACCTGCTGGACACCAATCCCCTGTTCCGGGTATGGAAGACCAAGAGCTTCACGGACAATGATATTGTACTGCATTTTCTAATTCTTGATATCCTTCAAGACGGACGTCCCCTGACAGCGGAAGCAATCACCGACCTCCTGCTTTCAGAATACGACGCCCTGTTCGACATCCAGACCGTCCGCCGGAAATGTAATGCCTATGCAAAAGAAGGCTTACTGGAGAAACAAAAGCTCGGGAAAACAGTGGTGTTCTCCCTAAGCCTTACACTCCCTTGTTGGCTTCGTTCCAATGAAAATATACAAGATGCCCTGTCATTTTACCAGATGGCAGAAGTCTTCGGAGTGGTCGGGAATGAATTAACGGAACAGACAGACTGCCAGAATCAGACCTTCCGGGTAAAACATAGTTTCTGCGTACATACTTTGGAGGACGAGATACTTCTTTCCCTACTGGACGCCATGAACAAAAAAGCGCAGGTAAGACTCGAGTTAAAAAGTTCCCGGACAGAGACGAAGACCACATCTGCCTGCGTCCCTTTGCAGATATTTATCAGCGCAAGAACCGGGCGCCGTTACCTGTGCGGATATGTACACAAAAGAAACCGCTTCTCCTGTTTCCGTCTGGATTCTATTAAATGCGTGACCCCTCTGGATTCCTCCCCAGACTATGACGAACTAACGGAGAAACTTGACCATAACCGGAAGTATCTGTGGGGCGTTTCTTTTCAAGGGGAAGAAGGACATCATCTGGATAAACTGACCATGACCATACAGGCTTTAGAGCCGACGGAAAATTATATTGTAGACCGGTTGAAACGGGAGGGCAGAGGCGGAAGGGTCACAAGGATTGCCCGGAACGTCTATCAGTACGAGACAGAAGCCTTTGACTGCAACGAAATGCTGCCCTGGATCCGTACCTTTATCGGAAGGATACTGGAACTTAGGTGTACGGCAAAATCCGTAGAACAGAGGTTTTACCGGGACTTGCAGGAAATGTATGAAATGTATGAGATATGATAGAAGGGCCCCTAAGGGCATCCCAGAGCGAATTAATTTCTGCACATTATACAATAAATAGAAGGAATCAACATATGGAACTATTTTCAGAAATCTACAGTTGCTATTATCAGGTAATGCGGCATATTTTATGCCGTCAGAACGCCTTGTCCATACAGGATATCTACAACCAGATAAACAGCGAAGGCTTCGGGGAAAGTATGATTTCCATCATCCCTAAGCTGGAAAGCGGCGCATGGAATCTATTTGACCGGGATGGTGAACTCTACCTTTCCAAACTATCACCCTCCTTTACCGTCCCGCTTTCCGCCCTCGAAAAATCTTACCTCAAGGCATTGCTGTCCGACCCGCGCATCGGGCTCTTTCTTGACCGTGAACAAACCGACGCCCTGAACGAAATGCTAGTATCCGTAGAACCTCTCTGGCGGCAGGAACAATTCTGCTGCTACGACCGTTTTGCCGACGGTGATCCCTATCCTGTTACGTCCAAATTACTCCATACCGCCGCTAACGAAAGCCAAGCATCTACACACAACACAGACCTTACCAGAGCCAATACGGACGAATCCGATACCATCCAAGAAAGATACCGGCAGAATTTCCGTACGCTCCTAAAAGCGCAGAAACGGAAGGCCTATGTGGAGCTTGATTATACCTCCCCCGCCGGGACGCGCGTCCATCACTACTACGTTCCCGCCAGACTTGAGTATTCTGTAAAAAATGACAAGTTCCGTCTCCTTGCCCTGAAAACTTCCAACCATAGAAGAATGCGGCTTGACATCCTGAATGTCGCCCGCATCCAAAGGGTCCGGCTTACAGACAAGACTCTAACTTCCGACATTGACCTGAATTCTCTGATTCGGAATTCTTACTACAAAGAGCCGCTGACACTGCATATTGTCAACAAACGCAACGCCCTTGAGCGCGCCATGCTGCATTTCGCCAATTATGAGAAGAACACCGCAAAAATCGGCGAAAACACATATGAATGCCTCATCTATTATAATCAGAACATGGAAACAGAGCTGTTGATTGAAGTCATGTCCTTTGGGCCTATGCTGAAAGTAATCGGCAATGAAAAATTCCTGAAAAGCCTGCAATCCCGGCTTGAGAAACAACGTATGCTGATTTATAATAACGCACCCGCATAAACCGGGTGCGTTTGGCTGATTATAATTCTATCCAATTCAAACAACCGCCTCAATCAACACTTTTTCTCCGATTTCCAGCTCCTTCACTCCAATCTCCTTTTTCTTATTAAAATTAAAGCTAATCATATATCCCTGATTCAAATGATAATAATCGAGATACTCAATCAACTGCCCTTCCCCGCGCTCATGATATGCACTGCCTCTCCACACTTTAAGCTCTATCACGAATTGCTCTCCCCGATAATCTACGACTACATCCGTACGTTCCATATTACGTGTCCAAGATTCCACATAATAATTTCCCACTCCATTAATAATAGGTCTTAGATATAGCAAGAAATACCTGCGTCCATCCTCCTCCAAAAAAGTCTGCTGCCAATTCCCATATATATCATTAAAATGAATTACGAACTTCTCCAGCAACCGCTTCATGTCCAACCGTCCATTCTGGACAAACTGGTTCTTATCCCGCAAAGCCTCATCATAGATTCGTTCTTTTTGCATAGCGGGAGCAGCCAAAAAAAAGTTATATAGCAGAGTCTCGAAAATCCTATTCGCTATGACCACGTTATGTCCCACTTTTTTGACAAAACCGAACATCAGTGCAGTTTCCACAGAACGTACCCCCACAACATAAGGAATGTCCTTCCCGCAAAGCAAAAGGTCACGGAGCATTATCTCAAGCTCCGGATAGTCCTCAAGCTTGTTGAATAATGATTCAAACAAAGTATTCTGTTCTGACAGCAAAAAACGCACCGCCGCCAACACACCCTCTTTTGTCCACCTCTCATTTCTTCCAGCATTATTCCCTATATCAATCTCTCCAGTATCCACTCGCTCATCAATTAATTTGCAAATATAAGAAACAAGGAACGGATACCCAGAAGTATAGTCATAGATAATCCCTGCAATCCCTGCCACATCCATTCCTGTCCTTCGTTCCGCCTCATACTGTCCCAACATCCCTGCAATATCAGCCGTCGAAAAGCTCATATCAACCTGAAAATCTACCGCTATGTTCCAGGGACTATTCCATTTACGTTCCTCGTCTGCCCGAATCTTATGTTTGATATTCTTAATGTCATAAACACCTGCGAGGATTACTGAATGAAACGTTGCTTTCACGTCCCGATTAATATAATACCCCCTAAGCTGTGCAAGAAAATCAAGAAAAACTTGATTATTACTCGCACTGTCAACCTCGTCAACCAACAATACGACCGGTTTTTCAGAACATCTGCATACTTCGCTGAGATATCCGAACAATTCAAATAATTCTATCTCACTTTTATGCTCTTCTACAGCCTCCCGAAAGGAACTTAACGCACACCCCAACACCCCTGTGTCATCTATTCCCTCCGCTGCTTCAATAAAAATGTTTGCAAATGCAATTGAAAATATATTCTCATTCCTGAACTTAGCTGCACCCAACATCTGAAAATCCAGGCTTATCACCATATAATCATTCTCAAGAAACTCCGCCAGCCCTCTCAGCATCGTAGTCTTCCCAAACTGCCTTGCCCGGTTAATAGTGAAATAACTCCCTTGCTCCACCATCTTTTTTACCTCGTTCAGCCTGTCTTCTATATTCACCATATAATGCAGCAACGGTTTACAATCGCCATTGATATTAAACATTTTCCTCAACACACAGACCTCCTTCTTACTTCCCCAAATCTTTGCCTCCCCCTGCGTCCTCCGCCGTCAGCAACACATTTTTCCGTTTGGTTACTCCCATTATACAAAATCTCACCCTCTCTCTCAAGGTTAATCAGAACAACTGCTTATTTTCAAACTGGCATGGTCATATTTATAATTATTGGCTCTTTTTTTCAATCCAGATATGATATAAAGTATCTACATTGGTAAAACCATTATGTTTTACATAATATGAACAAGAAAAGAGGGCTTTCAAATGAACACAAATACGAATCTGAAGAAAATTGTCATGACAGCTTTATTCGCCGCGTTGGCGTGCGTTGCCACTATGTCCATCCGCATCCCAACGCCGGGAACCAGCGGATATATACACCCCGGAGACGCCATCGTCATTCTCTCCGGCGTCATCCTTGGCCCCATCTGGGGGCTGCTGGCGGCAGGAATCGGCTCCGCCATGGCAGACCTGCTGGGAGGCTATTTCATCTATGTGCCGATTACCTTCGCAGTCAAAGGAATCATCGCATGGATCGCCGGTATCCTCTACCATAAGCTGGGCAAGACGCCTAAGAGCCAGTGCATGGCAGTCATACTCGGAGGAATTGCAGATATCGTCCTCGTAGCCGGAGGATATTTCCTCTGCGAGATACCTCTCTATGGGGCATCCGCCGCCTTAGCAAGCGTTCCCGCTAATTTAATTCAAGGGCTTGGCGGGCTTATCATCGCATTCGTCCTGTATCCGCTCCTGCTGGCAGTGCCGGATATCCGGCAGATTACACATAGCTCACATATATAGAATAGTCATCTGTGGAAATAATAATCCGAAAACGGAAATCCGGAAACAATTATGCAGAAGAAAGAGGCTGCCGCAAAACGGAAAGATTAATTTCTTCCATTTTGCAGCAGCCCCTTCAAATTCTTACTCTTTCCTAAGCCTAAACTGTCTCACCAGATTCCGAAGCATCTGGGACTGGCTGGACAGCTCTTCACTGGTCGCCGCGCTTTCCTGCGCCGTAGCCGAATTCGTCTGTACAACGTTGGAAATCTGGTTCATACCATTCGTAGCCTGCTCCAGCGATGAAGACTGTTCTACTGCCGCCACGGCAATCTTATCAACCAATTCGGAAATCGCCCGGCTGCTCTCTACCACCTTCTCTAACGACTGAGCCGTCTCATTGGCAATCCCCATACCTGTATCCACGGCGCTGACTGCTCCCTGAATCAGCTCAGACGTACTCTTAGAAGCGCTTGCCGACTTCCCGGCAAGATTACGCACCTCGTCAGCCACGACAGCAAAGCCCTTGCCTGCCTCTCCGGCCCTTGCAGCCTCTACAGCCGCATTCAGCGCAAGAATATTCGTCTGGAACGCAATATCCTCAATCGTCTTGATAATCTTACCAATCTCCGCCGACCGCTTGCCAATCTCGTCCATGGCCGCGACCATATCATTCATATGCTGGTTGCAGACCGCCGTTTCCTCGCCGGACTGCGCCGAAATATCCCTGGCGTCCGCCGCATTTTTGGCAGTCCCCTGCACATGCTCGGATATCCCCGCAATCGTTGCCGTAAGCTCCTCCACCGAAGCCGCCTGCTCCACGGAACCTTGGGAGAGAGCCTGGGCGCCTGACGCCATCTGGTCGCTTCCCATAGACACCTGATCCGCTGAATTGTCAATCTGGCTGAGCGCGCTGCTAAGCCTGCGGTTCATCTTACGCACAGAAAGCAGAACCCCTTCAAAAGCCCCGACATAACTGTCCTCCGCCTTCGTCCTCACCGTGAAATTGCCTTCCGCCATCTCCTCTAAGACATACTTCAAATCCGTAACGATTCGGTTCAGTGTACCAACCATCTGTGAAAACGTATTCGACAATATACCAATCTCGTCCTCATTTGCAGCCTCAAGCTCTACGTCCAGATTCCCTTCCGCAATGCTGTTCGCCGCCTCAACGATATCCTTGACCGGTTTTAATACTCTTCTCAATACCATGATGACTGTAAAGATAATCACAAGCAGAACCACCACGGAAAGACCGATCATCAAATAGATCGTCGTCATTATCAACGCGTCAATGTCTCTCGTCCGAACGGCTGTCAACGCCCACCAAGTCTCGCCAGCCGCATTAATCGGCGTAAAGAAACGAGTAACTTTGCTTCCGTCCTCCCTCGTCGTCTCAATCTGGAATTCCGTATCCCCATCCATCTTATCCTGAATTGCTTTCAGTTCTTTGGCATTCGGGGTAAAGTCGGAAAGAGACTTACCGATATCGTCCTTCGACTCACTGTCATAGATAATCTTCTCATTGGCGTTGTAAATCGTGCAGTACATACTCGGGTAGTCTTCATTGGTCGTCTCCACCTTATCGAAATTGCTTACATTGATGTCCGCCATCACGACACCCTTCATATCATTGTTATGGATAATCGGGCTTGCATAGGAAACCATGGAAACGCCGTTATAATCATAGGGGTCTGTAACCACGCTGTCCTTCTTCTCAGCCGCCAGCTTATAATAATCCTCCTGAGAATACACCTCATATGCGCCAAACGGCTCCACCTTTTCGGAAGCATTCTGCTCGCTTATGTAGAAACCATAATCTTTCATGTCTTCCTGGAATTTATACGCCTCAAACAGTACGCCGACGCCCTCGAGATCCTCATTATTCATCGCCGCATTCCGGGCAGTCTCCCGCAGGTACACCTCGACGTCATAATTCAGAATAGTCAATACCCTTCCATAGATACTGCTCTGGCAGAGCGCAACGACAGTCGGGTCCGTAGGCACCACGTTCTGTGCCGGGTCTGCTTCTGCCTGCAGATAAGACTTCTCCAGAAACGCCTTTATGTCATTGGCAGCCGTCTCCGCCTCATTAAATACCATCTGGATATCCGTGGCGTTAGAACTACAGATAGCTTCTAGTTCCCCATAAGTAGCCTCTGTAATGGCAGTCTCAGACATTTTGACTGTAATGCCTACAAGGACAGTTAGGCTGACTGCCAGAATCACGCCGATAATAACAGCCAGCTTTTGCGTCAGCTTCATTTTTTTAAACATACATTCTCCTCCTTCACTATGCACAGACAGCCCGCACTCTCTGTTTCATTTGTTTTTCCCCCGCTTTGCATGATGACATCTGAAATGCTTTTAAAGCTACTGCCTTAAAACAAAATAGCATGGCAAACACCACACTATTTTACAGTCGCTCGGTAAAAGTGAGCACAAAATCTCACTTCTGCCCATCGTCCATATTCAATTCCGTCAAAATCCTTTCTCTTATCAGAAATACCAGACTCATTACGAACCTCTCACACAACTCTGTTTTCGACCTCATATACGCAACCATAGCATCCTCATCATTTGCAAAAAAAGTGTACTTTTACAAATTCTGCATATCTTTTTTTGATTATTCTAAAGTATATCACAAAAAAAGAGCATTTACAATAAATTTTGACAGATAAACATTTTCAAGATAAAAATTTTTTCTCAATCAGCCACAGCATTTAACCAATCCTGGCCACGCCCGTTTTTCTTGCCGCTTCTGCAACTGCCGCCGCGACAGCATCCTTAATACGGGGGTCGAAAGGCTGGGGCAGGATATATTCCGCGTTCAGCTCTTCCTTTGACACAAGGCCGGCAATCGCATATGCCGCCGCTACCTTCATCTCATCGTTAATCTCTGTTGCACGCACATCTAAAGCTCCCCTGAACAACGCCGGAAAACAGAGTACGTTATTTACCTGATTCGGGTAATCGGAGCGTCCGGTAGAAACTACCGCCGCGCCGGCAGCCTTGGCTTCTTCCGGGAAAATCTCAGGGGTCGGGTTAGCACAGGCAAAAATAATCGGATCTTTTGCCATCGTTCTGACCATATCTGCCGTCAGAGTCTTTGGCGCCGATACGCCGATGAAAACGTCTGCGCCTTGTATCACCTTTGACAGCTCTCCCGTTTCATGGTTGAGGTTGGTAATCTTAGCCATCTCCTTTTTAATATCATTCATGTCCTCACGGCCTTCGTAAATGGCGCCTTTCCGGTCAGTCATGATTACATTTTTAAGCCCCATGGACATGAGCAGCCTAATAATAGCAATTCCGGCGGCTCCGGCTCCGGACGTCACAATCTTGACTTCGCTTAATTCCTTACCGACTACTTTTAATGCATTGAGGAGCCCGGCTAAGGTAATCACCGCCGTTCCGTGCTGGTCGTCGTGGAAGATTGGGATATCACAGCATTTCTTCAATTTGTCTTCAATCTCAAAGCAGCGCGGGGCAGAGATATCTTCCAGATTAACGCCGCCAAAACTTCCGGAAAGAAGGCTTATGGTTCTTACAATCTCATCTACATCCTTGCTGCGGATACACAACGGGAACGCATCCACATCTCCAAAGGCTTTGAAAAGGACACATTTTCCCTCCATTACCGGCATGCCCGCTTCCGGTCCGATATCACCCAGCCCAAGAACCGCCGTTCCGTCCGTCACAACGGCGACCGTGTTCCAACGGCGGGTGAGTTCAAAACTCTTTTCCGGATCTTTCTGAATCTCCAGGCAAGGCTTTGCGACTCCCGGGGTGTAGGCAAGGCTTAACGCTTCTTTGGAATTCACGGCTGCCCTTGATGCGATTTCAATCTTTCCCTTTAGGTCATAATGCATTTTCAGTGATTCTTCTGCATAATTCATTTCTTTCTCCTCCTTAATATGATTTATTTTTCTCATATTTTTCTATTTTATATGGGCATAAGATACCGCCTGCTTAAAAATCCCGGTATGCCCTAAGCGCCTGATTGAACTTTAACGTTTTCTCCCCTACCAGCTTCGCCGCGCCAAGGGGATACTTATCCGGCAGTATCTCCGAGGCCGCCTCCGGCTCCCAATAGAAAACTCCGCATTCCTCCTGCCCGTCCTGTTCCGCCATTGCGCCCACACAGTCGCTCACAATCTTATAGCTGCCCTCGTCATCATATTCAAGCCCGCCTACTTCCGCAATCATCACAGGCTTTTGATAAACTTGGGAATACACCTTCAATTTCTCAGACAGCATATCCTTATTGCTCTTAAACTGCTGCCAGTATGGGTAATACGAGAATCCCAAGATGTCCGTCCTTCCCTTCTCTGCAAAAAAATTATCCAGAAAAGCCCCGCAGAACTCCCGGTTACACACCTCCGCCAAATGGGTAATCACCTTACAGTCCGGACAGGCCTCCTTGACTGCATCATACCCTGCATTCAGGAAACGTACCAACTGCTTAGGCGCCTCATTAAGACTCCCCCGGGGCCACATCAGTCCGTTATTGACCTCGTTGCCCACCTGCACCCAGTCCGGGCACGCCCCATTTTCTGCAAACAATTTCAAAACCTCCCGCGTATGGTCGGCGACCCGCCTCTCAAGCTGGATATCCGTATCATTCCTCCACTCTCTGGGAATATCCTGATGTTCCGGGTCTGCAAAATGATTACTGTAATGAAAACCGACCATCAGCTTCATCCCCTGTTCCTTCACACGCTTTGCCATTTTAAGCACGTTGAGGGCGTCACAGAAGCCAAGCATGCAGATTTCATCTTCTTTCTTCTGCCAGAAAGCGCCCTCCGGCGGATTCACAAAAACACGGAACCGCACCGCATTCACTCCAAACTCCTTTAATGCCTTTAACAAATCCGTCTCCTCACCCGCTTCATTCAGCCAGCGGTATCCCATTGTCTCCAACTGAGTCGCCCATCCTAAGTCCACGCCATAAACCATCTGCTTCCTCATTCTATTACTCCCTTCACAGATTTTCTTTTATCATCCCTTATGAAACATATTCACTTTATGCATCATCTTCCCATGTATTCTTGCCGCTGTACACCAATGCCATACTGCATCCTTACAAGTTATTATGACCGGAACAGAAACTATCAGGATACAAATCAGCAGCATACTCTTCACCCCGAACTTATCTATCACAATACCTGAATACAGCAGGCTGATAATCCCAGCCACGCAGTTATATACCGCGTCTGCAATATTATGCCCGAGATTACGGAAAGAAGGCGCAACACTTCTCTCCGTAACACTCCGCATCGTAGGCAATAAAATTCCCACTCCCATATTACAGAGAAATGAACCCCCAAAAACCATAACCGGCGATACGGCGCCAAACGCCAATACCATCGTCATAAACGGCAGCAGCGTTATCAAGACATACCGCACGCGAAGAGAATATTTTTCCATCTTATCCGCCAATGCAATGAACGGCACTTGGGTAATCGCACAGATAAATGCATCGACTCCGATATCCGAGACATTCCCTCCAACGCTTTGGAGAACCGCCGTCTTTAGATTATTCATTGGCGCGACCGCCAGCCCGATTAACATCAGTATCAGAATCAGATAACCATACCCCCTGGGATTGAGTCCGGCACACATTCTTTTAGACGACATGGCTTTCTCACCCGCCAAATCATCCTCACACGTTACAAATACCTGTTTTAGAGAACGGATAGAAAAACCGGATTCCCGATTCTCCGATACCGCGCCCTTACCATCTGGGAGCATGAATGCGGCAGCAATACCCGTGATTAAGAAAATGGTCCCAAAAACCAGCATAAAATGATAACCAAAGTCAGCAATTATCCACCCCAGCACAACAGATGTGACTGCATACATCAGAGACGGCAGACAGCGGATTTTCCCATAGACCGACAGATTATTTCCGCAGGTAAGCAAAAGCCAGGAATCTATATTCGTCGCATGGGGCAATGACACGAACCCCAGCAATGGATATAAAACGGCAAGCACAGGAATATTTCCGTAAGAAAAATAAATCAAGTACATCAACATCCCCGCCGCTAAAAAACACACCATCGAAACCTTCCGGTTGGTGTGGAAACGGTCGCACACCATCCCCCACACAAACGATCCCAGAAATGCCGCAAACAGGTAGGATGCCAAAAAGATACTTACAGCCGTATTGGTAATTCCCTTTGACAACAGATATGACATTAAAAACCCGATAAATGAAGCATGGAAACTCCAATACGAAACCTCAAGCACAGAAAATCCCACCCAGTATGATTTCTTCATAGCCTTCATAATTTTCCCCTCACATTCTAACACCAATTATTAACCAAATTATAGAAAATCATTGACGTAATGGGAATATCATTTATAATCTGATATATAGACAAAATTGAACCCGCAAGACGGTATCGGGTTATCCATCCCCGCAGATTGAAAGGAGCTTATTGTATGCTACAATTTTCAGCATATCTCTTTGATGAAGATCTTGATAATTATAACGTAAACCTTCCCTTTCTGGTGCATAGCTGCGGCAGGGTTTCATTTAACGGCAATAAGGACCTGCATATTAACCGTCTGTACGGCAGAAGGGACTTCCAGCTCATTTATATCCATCAGGGAAAAGGGCATTTCATACTGGACAACAGAGAATCCATACTGGACGAGGGATGTACCGTCCTTTATCATCCCTATGAAATACAGCAGTATTCTTTTCACCACTCTGAAAATGCACAGTTTTACTGGCTGCATTTCTCCGGAAACGATATTCCCGGACTGCTGCGTGAGGCAGGGTTAGACCGACAAATCATAGATACTGGGATGGCTTCTTACATACCTGCCTTGTTTGAAGGGATTATCCGCGAGCTTATTATGAAGCAGCAAGGTTATCTCCAGATTACCAGCCTAAAAGGACAGGAGCTTGTCTGGCTGCTCGCACGGGAAGCACAAAAACAGGAACACAGGAACAGGAATGGCTATAATATGGAAATGGAGGAAATCCTCGAAACGATTCATCTAAAATATAATCAGGATTTGACAATCGAACAACTGGCAAGAGCGTATGGAACAAGCACAGGCTGGTTCATCAAAGAATTTTCCAGATACACGGGCAACACGCCCAAAAAGTACATCAATGAAGTCCGGCTGAACCATGCGAAAGAACTGCTCAGCTCTACCAACTATAATATAAGCAAGATTTCGACGGTATGCGGGTTCGAGAATCCATTATATTAAAACTTTCCCAATTTACCGGACTATAGAATAGACCCGCAAACTCACCCAAAACTATATAATACATTCAAAAACTAGTTATTAAAAGCAATAATCCCTAAAAAATGGCCAT
>CAJTDD010000011.1 GCA_910574885.1 Lachnospiraceae bacterium
AATAATGATATCTTAAGCGATCCCATAAGATTTTTCAAGGCATAGTACCCGCTATGTCCAATGTTTATGTCCATTTTTCTCAAACTTCTTTTCCTGCACGATATTCAGTTGTCAATTTTCGGTTGGAATCTCATTCATTGAGATTCCGAGAAGTTATGATTTCCCTTTGCAGGGATCTCTATGTAATCAGAGAGTCCAGTCCCTCTGGTGAAGGACCAACCGCCTACCGTTTTTCTAGTAGTACCCATAAATATTCTACCAAAATTTACAATATCTTACAATATAGATTTTCCACACAATTTCTGAATCAGCCGTTCCAGCGACTCCTTAAATCTTACATCATCCTCTGCTGTCCGTTTTGCAGGCCCTTTCAGGTGATGCTTTGATTTTGAGCGCCGTACCTTCTTACTGATATGCCGTTCCATCAGCATGCGGTCGATATTCTCATCCGTATACCATTTTCCGCTCTGATGGATTCCATAAGCACCTTTCCCCAGAATCATGGCAGCCACTCCATAATCCTGCGTCACTACCAGATCTCCTTTCCAGCAAAGTCCAACCAGTGCAAAATCCACTGCATCTGCACCGGCTCCAATCACTTTGACTTCACAGTACTCAGACTGTAGCACATGGTTTGTATCGCACAGCAGAACTACAGGTATCCCGTATTTCTCCGCCACACGCTCCACAATCGAAACAACCGGGCAGGCATCTGCATCTACCAGTATCTTCATAGAAACGCTCTCCACAACTCTTGATTTAATATCACCATATTAACACAAGCATTAGGATTTTTCTATATATTGTCTCTCAAAGGATGGCATGAGTTATCTTCTTAACGCCGGACGCTATTTCAAATTGCTTTCATTTACCTGCACTTCTTCCGGGGAAATATCATCCCGGAACCCTTTAAAGACAGGCTGCCTGAAAGACTGAAGCGTATTCGGCATATATTCCACCACGCAGACCAAACCCGGCTCCACCCAGACAGCGTTTTCATTCCCTGTCGGCAGCATCCGGAACGGATTCCTTCCGGTTTCTTCCAACCGCGCAACTGTATCTTTTGTCACCCCGGAAGTGACATGGCCTTTATAAACAAGCGAACCAAGCCGGTATTTTGCCAGCACCAGACTGAAGGTATGTCCGCCTTTTGGAATATAACCTGCAACAATGAAGTCTTCATCTGCCATACGCTTAAATTTTACCCAGTCTTTTGTACGCTTGCCCATAAGATACAGGCTCTCTTTTCGTTTTGCCACAACCCCTTCCAGCTCCCTGGTCTCTGCCGCCCGGTAAAGCGCCAGCCCTTCCTTTTCTATATAGCGGGATACGGCAATCCTGTCATTTTCTGTAACCATAGTGGAAAGCTTGTGCTTCCGTTCCATAAGGGATTGGAAAACCAGTTCCTGATTTTTTTGGTAAATGCAGTCAAATGCTACAAACGAAGCCGGAAACCGTTTCGCCTCCATTTCGATTTTAAATCTATCTGTCAGCATGGTGCGTTTCTGCAGGCGGTAAAAATCCGGTACACCGCCTGCAAGCACCACGATTTCCCCATCTAAAATACATTTGCCGTTTACATTTTTATAAATCTCTGCAAGTTCTGGAAATTTCGAAAGCATCTGCATATTCCGTTTATTCCGAAAGTCTACAGTATCCTTATCAATATAAGCAAGGCAGCGGAATCCATCCATCTTCAGTTCGTAGATCCAGTCCGGATCATCGAAGGCTTCCATCTGCTGTGCAATCAGCATAGGGCTCGCACTGCGGTTTTCATACAGTTCCATCACGCTGTACCTGTAAGCTGTTTCTGGCTGTCCTCATCCGGATTTTTTGATAATTCCAGGCTTTTTTGCAGGGCTTCCATCAGGTCGATCACATTTGACGGACTGCTGCTTTCCACTGCAACAATTTCCTGGCCCTGAATCTTCTTCATGATCGCTTCCCGGAGCCTGGCCTGGTATTCATCCTGAAAATCTTCTGCCTTGAAGGGCTTTGTCATATTTTCAATCAGCATTTTTGCCATATTGAGTTCGTTTTCATCTAATTTCATCTTGGGAACTGCCTTCGGTATGGCTGCAATCTCATCATGATAAAATAACGTCTTTACGATAATTCCTTCCTTTGTGGGATATAATACCAGCAGTTTTTCATTGGTTCCCATTACGGTTTTAGCAATCGCAACTTTCTTCTGGGAGAGTAATGATTGGCGAAGCAGTTCATATGCTTTTTCTGCGCCTGTATCCGGAATTGCATAATAATCTTTTTCATAGTAGATCATATTTACTTCAGACATCTTTGCAAACTGGACGATATGAATGGTTTTATCCTTTTTGGTCTTGATCTTCTCCAGTTCTTCATCTGTCATAACTACATATTTGTCTTTTTCATATTCGTAACCCTTGATGATATCATTTGCCGTCACTTCTTTTCCGCAATGGCTACAGTATTTCTTGTACTTGATACGGGCTTTGCTTTCCTTATCAAGCTGGTTAAAATGGATATCATTATCCTGTGTCGCCTTATACATCCCGATGGGGATCAGTACCAGCCCCATAGAGATACTTCCTTTATGTGCAACTGCCATATTATTCACCTCAAAGTCTTTTTTAGATATTATCTGCGGCTGGGCAGTTTCTATACTTCGGCTGACAAAGTCCTCCTACCTGAAAGCTGTATATTCCACAGGGAAAGTATTAGGGGATACATGAACAGGTATACAAAAGAAAACAGCACCGCTAAGACGATGCCGTTCGGTTTCTCCTTTTTCTATGCCTTTCTTCATACATTTCACGAATCCAGATTTTCACCGGCTGTTTCCATTGTTCCCTGGGACTGGGGATATTCTTGATCAGGCTTTTCGGATTCAGCCCCATTTCCTTCGCCATCCGGATATCTTCCTCATTTAACCGGCATTTTTTCTTTGCTTCAGCCCAAAGTTCTGGTTTGTATGCCATCCTGCATCTCCCTTTCTTCTTAAAAGTACGTCCATTTATTCTGCCCCTAGAATCTCCCCTACTACTTCCATATGCGGCCTGTCAGGATTCTTCTGATAGACATTTACATGGTTCAGATCCCCGCACCGGTCTGTAAATGCCGGAAACAGGAATCCACATTCCGGTTCTCCCGGCTCATATTCACCAGAAAGCGGGCAGATTACACAGATCAGATATTCAAACACTTCCTCCGATTCTCCCAGCCGCTCTTTATCTGACGCTTTCGCCGGAATATCGTAGCGGTCATGGAAAACCAAGATGGCATACTCCGAATCTGTGTGGTAACGCTCCATCACCACATCATAAAAGGTATCCATCAACGCATCGTTTTTCAGCCCGCATTCCTTCATAGCCATAAGTAACTGCCACATGCTTCCCGGCTTCTGGGCTTTCGGTGCGAACTCATATTTTTTCAGATTCTTATTCGTATCAGAAAACGGCACCGTCTTTGCCAGTTTCAGATTTCTAGTTCTGTCGGAACCGGACAGCTTCAGAAAATTGGTGTTGAAGCTCCCATCAAACTCTCCGTCCCGGTCTATGTAGCACCCGGCAACCCTTGTCATGGATGTCCGGGCCGACGTCATCCGCCTGGTCAGTTCCAGCATGTCTTCCCTATTGATCATTTTGGTCTCCCCTCATAAATTAATTTATTCTACCAGCTCCGGATAAGGCCAGTCCAGAATCCCGCCGAACTCCAGAACATTTTCGTATCCCATATCTGCAAGCTTTTGTGCCGCCTGTTTGCTTCGGTTCCCACTCCGGCAGTATACCAGGATCTGCCGACCTTTATCCGGCAGTATATCCGGTTCACTTAAAATGTCTTCGTTTGGCAGGCATACGGCGTTTTTGATATGCCCGGAATCATATTCCTCCTGCGTCCGGACATCCAGAATAATCACATCCGCCTCTTTATCCATTCTCTCTTTTGCCTCCTGTGGGCTAATCTGCTCATAAGTCATCATTGCTTCCTCCTGCTTCTGATCCTTATGAGCTTTCATCATATTCAAAATGGCCTCCACGGTCTGCGCCTGCTGTTCCTCCCGGCTGATATCTGCAGCATGGTCGCCCTTTTGCTCCCCATAATTTCCAAACTGTGCATGGTTTCCGCCTTCTATACAGATTTCTACATAATCTGCAGGCATAAACGAGTTCCCTTCCTCCACCTTCTCCATATCCAGAACACCATCCTCACTTCCATAGAGCGACAGGACAGAAAAGGAATCCGACTTCAGGCTTTTCGTTGGATATGCTGCCAGAAGCACCAGACCATTAAGACTCTCCAGATGTCCGGAAGCATAAGATGCCGCCATCGCCCCGCCCAGAGAATGCCCGGAGAGATACCAGTGATCGTATTCATAAGAATCCATAATCTTTTCAGCCTTATTCTGCCCGAAAAACGCAAGATTACACGGCATCTTAATAAGAAAACAGTCGATTCCCCGCTCTGCCAAGTCACTCAATAATGGAAGATATGAGGTATATTCCACCTTCGCTCCTGGATAGAAAATCAATGCCTCATTATCTCCCGGTCCATCCGGATCCGAAAGCGTGCTGTCTGCCGGAGGCTGTTCCTGCTTTTCCCATGTCCTCCCCGTTTCCTGTTCTTCAGCCGGAAACTCCGGTCTCTTAACCTCTGCTAAAGCTCCTCCAAAATACATCCCTGCAGTAAAACACAGGATGCCGATTCCAAATACTGCCTTGTTTCTGCTCATATTCCCTCCATAATTCTAATAGATATAGTTCCAACGCTATCAGAATCAGTATAGCAAACACAAACAGCATTTTCATCATATATTGCCGTATTACCATATATTTCCAGTATTATAGTGCGTACCTGTTGTTTTCAGATAAAAATAATCTGCAAAGCACAGGCTATTTTCTTTCTTCCTCTATTAGAAAATCCAGAATCCGCAGGATCTTATCCTGTTTCTCTTTTGGAAGGCTCTGAAGCTTTTCCTCTAACTTTGTGCACCGCGCCTTCCGCCCGACACGCAGCACGTCCAGCATCACATCATCCGCTGATACCTCAAGGACATTGATGATCCGCACAAGTGTTTCCAGTTTTGGAGTTTTCACTTCCCGTTCAATCGCTCCAAGGTAGTTCCAGCTGATCCCCACACGTTCTGCCAGCGCTTCCTGCGTCATTCCTGCCTCCTCCCGGCATTTCTGGATCCGTTTTCCTAATCCCTGCATTTGTTCAACCTCCATTTCCTACCAACGCTAAAAGCGTGGATACCATTTCTATCAGTATATTTGTTCCCGTAACCAGCAAACAGTATCTACCAGAACGTGCAGCAACGCTTTTGGAACTGATACAAAATTGGCACAATAATTTCTTAAACTGGCACAGTTATGCGATTTACACCGTAAAAGTCATATGTTAAAATTGATATTGTCAAAATTATGTGCAGAAACAACGCAGCAATATCAGGGCATTGCCTCATCCCTGGATATTGGCTGCGTTTTTTGCTGCAGGAGGTGAAAATAGACTTACAACTTCATATGGAACCGTAAGAAGCAGCCTGTATTGACCGGGCTGCTTTTTTTATCACAAATGCAGGAGAATACGTCAGTGACGCATTCTCTGCACTACCGGGAAATCCGGCCAGAGGCAGGAAACTTGCTTGGAATCGGTATTCCATCCTTTTCATAAGGACAGTTAGTCTTTCCATTCCTGATCGAACGGCAGGTTATAGGAATTCTGATCTCAGGCATTACCCATAGGCAGGGCAGACGCACCGTCTCCCTGCCTGATTCAGAATAAGGAGACAACACTGATATGAGACAACACAAAGTCAAGGAAACACCGCCGAATCCAAAATCGTTCATGAAACGCTTTCATCGTCCGCATGGTGAAAAACGCCATATCGACTACATGAAATACCTCTATACGGCAGCACTGTTATTTACATTCTTAGCCTGCAGCGTCCAGCCGGTCATGGCGGCAAACGTGTGGGACAAGGCAAAGGAGATCATGAAGGATGTTTACAACCAGATTGTCCTGATCTCCACCATCGCCGCCGTAGTGACTGCATCCGTCGCTTTGCTGATGATGAACTTCTCCAAATCCGGCAAGACCGTGGATGAATCCCGCGCATGGCTCAAACGGATCATCATCACCTGGGCAATCTTAAACGGGCTTGGATTTATCATGGCCTACATCACCCCGTTCTTTGCGGGCGGCCAGTGGAATGGCTAGGACAAGAAGGGAGGCATCCGCATGAAGATCTTAGACGGAATCGTGGAGTGGATTGCAGAGCAGGTTATGAACATCTTGGATCTCATCACCACTTCAGTATTGGGCGCACTGGGCTGTTCCATGGATACCTTCCTCCGTTACTTCCCGGCAGCCGAGAGCATGTACCAGATCTTTCTGGCTCTGGCCATCGGGCTTATTCTTTTAAACTGGGTCTGGCAGCTCTTTAAAAATTACTTCGCAGGGGCAGGGGTGGAGGCAGAGGATCCGCTGAAATCATCCATGCGGACCTTCCTCTTCCTGTTCCTGATTTTTTATGCAAAGGACATTGTGGATCTGCTTTTGGATATCGCCGGAACGCCTTACAGCTGGATCTTGACTGACGACCTGCCCTCCTTAAAGTTTGCAGATTTTAACTCAGTCATCACCGTTATCTTAGGAGTCTGTACAAATGGGGCGGTGGCTCTGATTGCCTTGATCCTGGTACTGATCCTGGCGTGGAATTACATCAAGCTCCTCTTTGAAGCGGCAGAACGGTATATCCTTCTGGGGGTTCTGGTCTTTACAGCGCCGGTCGCCTTTGCCACTGGTGCCTCCCAGTCTACCGGAAATATTTTCAAGAGCTGGTGCCGGATGCTGGGAGGGCAGTTCTTCCTATTATTAATGAACGCCTGGTGCTTAGGATTGTTTACCTCCATGGTCGGCACCTTCCTTGCGAACCCGCTGTCCATCTGATGAAAGGAGAAGATGATGAAACATAAGAAACAACTATTGTATATCATTCTGCTGGTCGCCTGTATGGTACTTCTTTATTCTATGCCAGTCTTTGCTTCAGAGCTTACGGAAGCCGATGTCGAGCAGGCTGTGGCAGAGCAGGGAAAAGAGGCTGTAACCGGAAATGTCTTCATCTGGTTCCTATGCGCCATTGCCTTTCTGAAGGTCAGCCAGAAGATTGACTCCTTCATGGCAAGCCTTGGCATCAACGTGGGGAATACAGGCGGAAACATGATGGCGGAACTTCTGATCGCCGGCCGGAGTCTGGCCGGGGCCATGCACCTGAAGGGAGGCGGCAGCGGAGGCAGCGGATACCGGAAATCCGGTTCTCCGGGCGATGCAGCCGTAGGGGGAAATTTCCTGTCTGGCGGACTCGCCGGATCCGTGGGAAGGCAGACCGAACGGAGTGCTGTCAATAACGTAACCGGGTATACAGAGAACTCTAGCATCGGGAGTGCCATGTATCACTCATCCCTAAATAAAGGCGGGGATTTTGCCAATAACGTCATCAGCAACATCGCCCAGGGAAATTACAGCCAGGTCGGCTCCATCAAGGGCGAAGAGGCGGAAAAAGCTTTCATTTCCTATATGGGAATGAAAGAAGACAAGAACTCGCCGCTTCCTGTATATACCAATATGGAAATCGGCGGCGGGCGCATGACCGGGACAGAGACCACGGAAGATTCCGGGAACCGGGAGTTTGCCCTGTACCATGCAGATCAGTATCTGGCGCCCACACCGGGAACTTATGATACCGTGCAGTCGGTTGACGGCGCTACCTGGTACAAGCAGTACGCCCAGCCCACTGTCAATAAGACGCCTTACGAAACGGAGGATGGAAAAGTTGCCTACCATGAATCCATTGTCCAGAAGCTTCCGCAGGCTCCCCAGAGAAAGGAGCGGATCTAGTTGGCAGAACAGCAAAACCGCAGCGCTGATGCTGCCGGTATTGTTCCTGACCATGCTCCCCGGACTTACCTTCGGGGACTTATCGGAGAACTCCGGCGTATTAAACAGCGGCACCCTGATCAATGAGAACCTGCAGAAAGCAAACCAGGCAATCGTGGAGGTTTTAATGGAATGCCACGATGAGGTGCTGGCGGAAATCCAGCAGGAAGCGTCCATGGTTCCGGAAGGGGATACCGTATCCATCACCGATCCTTATGCCGCTTCCATTTCTGTTAACTCCAACCTGCTGATTGCACAGTTCTGTGCCAGCAGGGAAAGTTACAAAGAAATAAATATAAAAGAGCTTCAGAAGGTCATCCGGGAAAATAAGGATGATCTTTTTTCTTATGATGTCTCAACGGAGACCGTCACCATGGAAGTTAAAGTTGACGCAGGTGCGGAAGGCGAGTCTGGGAATGGAAGTACCGAAGGCACTTCCACCGCACCTCAGACCAAAACGGTTACATTTACGCGTCACAATTATGTTGTGAAATATGCCGGTGATACCTATTTTGCAGATCATGTATTCCATCTGACGGACAAACAGAAAGAGCTGGCTGAAGCTTATGCGGAGAATCTGGAACTCTTTTTCGGTTCATCTGCTTCCGGGTTCTTTCCTGTCCGTATCATATCTATTGTCGGCAGCTCCATGTTCATTCACCTCCTGTCATTTTACAAATATCCAGGCGGTACTGCCCCATGTGAGATTCGAACTCACGGCCACTCGATTAAAAGTCGAGTGCTCTGCCAGCTGAGCTAATGGAGCGCGCACAGAAAACTTTCCAATGGAATCTTTTCTGTTTATTAAAGCAAAAAATACCGCCTACCTCATACAAGATAAGCGGCATCTGATATCCATGTTTTTATCTGTCAGTCTCCTGTGTAGAAAGACAGCTTTTTAATCACACAGTTATTTTCCGTTTTCTTACCTTACATGAGCGTACCAAAATCAAACCCTGCTTTTTTTCTTTACTGTGCAGCGTCTCATAATGTTCACTATTCAGGTAATATACGAAATTAACTGTTGTCATGATTCTTTCCTTTCTGGACTTATTTTCGTCCGCTTTATTTTTATCTGTACTTACTATATCACCTATATCACGCTTTGTCATTATACTGGTAATATAATTTTTGTATTGCGGACGGCAGACTTAGTTACACACTCATCACACATTTTTCTCCATAATATGGAAATTGGGAATCATGTGTAAGTAATACTAAATTCTCATATTTAGCCTGCGCTATCAGAAGCCTGTCAAATGGATCATTATGTTTTGGTGCATCGTTCGGTCGTGATAACGTCTTTAACAGGAAAATATGTCCTGCCTCTATCGGCAGCCTGGTAAATCCTGTATCCTCACACAGCCGGACAAATTCTTCTTCTGATACAGGCATATTTTCTGGCTTGATTATATGCTTGATTGCAACTTCCCATACAGAGGCCATACTATAAAATACTTCATTACTTTCCTTTTCGAGAAGTTCTGTCACTTCATCCGACAGCTTTGACGTATCTGCAATAGCCCATAGTGCTATATGCGTATCCAGCAAAATCCTCACGTGTATTTCACCCCAAACATTTCTGCTATCTCGTCATTATTCTCATCAATATTATCCGGAATCTTATATTTTCCATTTGCAATCCCCAATGTTCTTTTCCGCCCGGCTGCTGATAAATGCATGGAAAAAGGCATTCCCTGATCCTCCACGCTTTGCCTTGCAAATATTCTTACCGCCTCTGCAAAAGATGTTCCCAGTTGTTTATACAATAATTCAACCTGTTCCTTTAACTCTGAATCCATTCTTACTTGCAGGGTTGCCTCCTTAGCCATAACAAGCACCTCCTTTTTGTAATACAATTATATTACAACCGTATTGCATTTTCAACTATATTATCGTATTTAATATCTCCACTATTATTCGTAGTCTATTCGTTCAATTTTGAAAATTACAGGTCTTGTACCATCTGAGCAGCAAGCAATCATTGTGTTTTCTTCCTTCATCCACCCTTTCATAATAGAGCCACCCTGTAATCCCGCATAGATATATCGCGAGATTGCATCCCACGCCTCAGAACAATGCGGCATTTTAGGCCCGCCTGCCACAGTATCAGGATCAGCTTCTGTTTTAACCAGTGTGTTAAGTCCCATATTCCAGAAATCATCCCTCTCATCATCCCTGAAAAAAATGAATTCATCACCCACATTATAACATTGACATGCTCCGGAAGCAGGATCCGCACAATACTGCTGTTGAAGTTCAGGATATAGTTTTTTATCAATTACAGTTACTTTCACTTTATATTTCATACTCTCCATCTCCATTCATTCGTTCAGAATCAGCCTTCTATGTTTCTTCTCTTACGGACTGCTTGTTTTCCTTCCATGACTTCCTTGTAGCGGAAGCACTCCTCTGTATGGTCATTGATTATCCCGCAAGCCTGCAGATGGGAGTATACTGTCACAGAGCCAAGATATTTAAACCCTCTCTTTTTCAAATCCCGGCTGATTTCATCTGAAAGTCCGTTCTTTGCCGGAAGACTTCCTTTTTGATGGCCCATATACAGAATTACCTTGCCTTTCGTAAATCTCCACAAATAATCGCTGAATGTACCAAACTCCTTTTGTATCTTCAAAAAACACTGAGCATTATGGATTACTGCACGAACCTTTCTCTCAGACTTTATCATTCCTTCTGTATCTATAATCCTCTGGACATCTTCCTCTGTATATTCTGCCACGCTCTGATAATCAAAATCATCAAAACATTTACGGAATATCTCCCTTTTCTGAACCATCATGTTCCAGTTCAGTCCGCACTGCATGACTTCCATCATTAGAAACTCAAATTGTTTCCGGTCGTCATACAGCGGAACGCCCCATTCTTCATCATGGTATTTTATCATTTTTTCATTGCACAAACACCAGGAACACCGTTCCATTTTCAATTCTCCCCATGATCTTTCTATAAACTCTTTCCTAATTCATACGCCTGCTTCGGATATTCTGAATTTATAACATCATCAAGTACGTAACAACCTTTTGCGGAGACAATCCCCACATTGTCCCATTCCAGATATTTTACCATGCCTCTAAAAGAAGCAATGGCTCCTTCTGCGGATTCTTCGGTCTCATCGCCATATGTAAGCATCAGGCTTGCTTTTTTATCTGCACCCTTTAATACCGAATTATTTGCATAAAACCGGTCAATCACCGCTTTTATCTGCGCATTTATATCATAATAGTAAATCGGTGAAACAAACACGACTGCTTCCGCTTTTAAAAGTTCCGGATTCAACTCCTGCATATCATCTTTAAATACACAGACACGCTCATTCTTTCTACATGAATCGCATCCAATGCAGGGATGCACATTTTTAAATGCCGCATCAAAACGACAGACTACATGTCCTGCCTCCTCTGCTCCCTTGATAAAGGCATCCGCCAAACAGGATGATGTCCCTTTTTTGTGCGCGCTGCCGGTAATTACTAAAATCCTCATCTTATAACTCCTCCAATTCTATTTTTATCATATACATTCAATATTCTTTATTATAACACGGGGCAATTCTCAGAAAAAGAAGGATTTCTGAAAGATACTTTTTGGACACTCATATACGGACAATTCTTCTAAAATTCTATTAACACCAGTTAATATGCCACAATTTCAAAAAAATTCAAGATTTGTGGCATATAAATTTGCTTTTTGATTTCGAAATGTTATATATTGTGTTTTTAAAATTGACACACACTATATCTTGTGCTATTATAATCATGTATTTAAGTTTTTGTGTTATCTCACATCGGGAGTCTGGACCATTCCTCCAGAGCACACGCGAGTTTAAGTTTGGAAATCAGAGTCATTAGGATAGCCGCACCCTGCGGTCACTTAATGGCTCTTTTTTTATTTTTAGGAAATCTGAATCAAGGATTTCCTATTCTTTTACCTATTTTTATTATTTCAACGCCCAGAGGGCAGAAAGGAGAAATTTTATGTCAGTAATCATTCATCTCATGGGAAGGGTCACTAAGGATCCCGTCATGCAGCAGGGGAGGAACAACGGTACGGAGTACATCTCTTTAGACCTTGCCACTTCACAAAGAAGCCAGAACGCACAGAATAACCCGGATAATCCGTATGAGTCCGTTTTTTATCAGTGTTATCTGAACAAGCATCTGGCAGAACGGCTTTCGAAAGCGGGAGTTAAGAAAGGGACCTGCCTGTATATCTATGGAGATCTTGAACTCCATCCCTTTGTTTACAGTCAGGGACAGAGAGCAGGCCAGGCCGGTTCCGGCGCCAAGATCAATGTACGGGACTGGCAGTTCTGCCTTTCCAACAAATCAGAAGGAGATGCAGGAGGAAACCAGGCAGGCGCACCGCCGTACAATGGAGGCGCGGCTACGCCGGGAGCCGGAGGATATCCGAATCCAGGCCCGCAAAACGGCGGCTATCAGAATCCTGCCGGCGCTGCACAGGGAGGCGCATATCCTGCCAATGGAAATGCTGCCGGAAACGGGAACTATCCGCGCGGCAGCAATCCCTCCGGTGGAGGCAGCTATCCAAATGGCGGCAATGGTACTGCGAATGGTAATTATTCCAATGCTGGTAACGGAAATTCAGGTGCCAACTACCCGAATAACGGAAATGGTACTGCAAGTGGCAGTTATCCAAGCGGAGGCAGCAACATGGGCAACGGTTCGCAGCCTGCGAACGGAGGAGCCCCGCAAGGCGGTTCTTACCAGGCAAATGCCCCTGCACAGAATGGTTCGGCTGGAAATCAGATGTACCAGCAGCAGAGAGGGAATGCCCAGTACGGCCAGACACCGCCGCAGGGCGGCTTTGCCGGAGACGGGTTTACCAACATCCCGGAAGGCATGGCCTCACAGCTTCCCTTCACTGCATAACTTCAGAATCACCCGGTTACGGAGCCTGCCAGCGGCAGCCGCTTCCGCGAATCACTAAAAGAAAGGAATTGCGTATCCAATCCGGATATTGCAGTTCCTTTTTTGCACAAATTTCAATGAAAGGAATTCCAAATGAAAACAAGAAAAACAGAACATAACAGTATCAAGATTATAAGAGCAGCCGCCCTGGTTTTATTCCTGGCCCTGCTGTTTACTCCGGAACAAATGAATCGGACTGTCATTGCCGGCATCGCAATCGCTGGAATCACAGGAAGTCTTCTTTTCCTTCTGATTCCCATGCTGCCGCGTATCTCAGTTCCAGCCTTTTTAAGAGATACCCATTCACACATACAGAAGCGTGGGAAAAACCGGCAGAAAAGCCCTGTCTTTGACATGGAAACGCTGTTGATCCGACAGAGCAGTTACCAGATCACCGATAAGATCAAAGCAACTTTCCCGGATGCGTCCTGGGAATATACCCGGCCCATCAAGGCGGAGTCCCTGCTGAATTGTGAGATCATCCGCATCCGGACCTTTCATACAGGAGATTATAACTTCGCGGATATTTCCCTGGACCGGTATGGACATCTGAAGCTTTTCATGATGACTATTACAGATTTCACACCCAGCCCGGGGAGGACGAATTCAGATAACCCTATGCCTGGTAATCCTGAAAATCCAGCAGAACCTCCCGTCCATGTAGATCCGGAATCCTGATATTCCCTCATCGGGAAGCCGTTACTGACGGAACTGATCGGCGACCTGCAGGCAAGGGGACACCAGAAGCTTTTTATCAATGAAGCCGGGGAAATATTTATTTATACGAACAATACTCCGGAAATAAAAGATACCTTCCAGCATTTCCCACCCAGGGATTACTGGGCAGCCCTCATGGACATCTTTACCCGTGATGAGCTGAAAGCAGCGGAAACCAATGACACCCTGGAAGTATCCTGGGCATAGAAGGGAGGGAATGATTATATGGCAAATGGAAATATATTACCCAACTGGTCCTTTAAGCGAAAGCTGCCGGAACCGTTCGAGGATTATACGGATGACCCGGTATTTAAAAATGTTTATTCCAAGCATTGCATACAGCCCCAGAAGCGTTCCACGCTCCATGCGGCGACGCTTCGGGCAATCCTGGCATATCTGGAACTGGAGTCACCCACAGGCGGGAAACCGCCGGAGGAACTTGGTGCAATCGGAAGCCAGGGAAATAATTTCACGATTGCGGAATATCCGAGCAAGACCGGAGAACTCCACGTAGCAGTTTACAACCGGACAAACGGCAAGTTTACGGCGGGCTGTTACCAGATGCCTCCGGATCCGGAAAGCAATCCGGAAAAATATATGCTGAAGGAAAATGACAAAAGCGGCGCTGCCCTGAGCTTTGCTCTCATCCCAACTGCTATGGCGGATGACGAGTTCAATGAGCATTACCAGAAGCTGAAGGAAGACCGGGATAACGGCTATCCAAACATGGACGAAACGGCAGAGACTGCAGCAATCCTCTGCGATAACCTTTACCGGCGTATCCGCTATGGAACCTCCCTGACAGTCGGCGGGATTCCAAATGATACGCCAACTAACGGTTCCATTCCACAGCTCAAAGCATTTACAGTACAGAAAGGCACTTATTCTCCAACAGATGTCATCCTTGGAACCTTCCAGGTCGTAAAACCCGGTACATCTACCCGAAAAGTAATGGCGAGCGTTTCAAAAAAAGATTTCGCAGGCAAATACATCCTGTCCGAATCTCGGACACTGACTCCCCAGGAAGAACTCACCGTGCCGCAGATCCCCGACTGGTACATCATACCGCCGGAGATCAAACGGATCTGCGAACACGCCAAATTAACCACAAATACCGTGTCACCCATGCGGAACTTCTTATTAAGAGGACCTGCGGGGACGGGAAAGACCGAAGGCGCTAAAGCGATTGCTTCCGGCCTTCATCTCCCTTACCGGTGTATTACCTGTTCTGCAAATACCGAGATTTTCGATCTGCTCGGACAGATCCTGCCCGATGTAGACGGGAAGCTTTCCGCCCTCCAGAGCGAATATCCCACATTCCAGGACATCATGATGGACCCGGCAACGGCTTACCAGAAGCTGACCGGCACCTATGACGAAACGGTAGATGAGGATACGGTTTACCAGGAAAACTCTGAAAACCTGTTGCGTGGGTTGCGGAAGATCAACAAAAATCAGGGATAATTCGGAAAATTTAATAAATTCAAGCAGCAAAGTAGTTTGAATAGGAATTGAGTAAATACAAAAAGCATGATAAAATAGAAAAGAAAACAATACATATGATTACCAGCCATGCATTTTGGGCAAGGCTGGTAATTCAATATCAGGACAAACCTTATTATGAAAGGAGCCAAAGCAATGTATCTGAAACGAACCGTTTATGATAAACTTTTGGAATGGAAAAATGAACAAAACCGAAGCACTTTAGAAGTAAACGGTGCCAGGCAGGTGGGAAAAACATATATCATCAATAAATTTGCAGATGAACATTTTAAGCATAAAATTTATATCAACTTTTTTGAACAAAGCGGAAAACAGTTCCTGGAATGCTACAAACAGGCTACATCATGGATACCCGGTACAAAACGCCCGAAACATCCCCTTCATGACGCACTCCGTCTTTTTGAACCTGACTTTATTGATTCTGACGATACAGTAATCATTATTGACGAAATACAGGAGTCTGCCGAAATCTATAACTGCATCCGGTAATTTACCCGACACTTTCAGGCGCATTATATTGTAACCGGAAGCTACCTGGGACAGATTTTAGAGCCGGAATTTCGATATTCCAGCGGGGATATGACGCGGATTTCCATTTATACCCTGTCATTCGGTGAGTTCCTCCAGGCATTTGACAGGAACCTGTATACACAATATCTCAGTCTGAAGTTAGATTCACCACAGGACAGCAATGTTTACGAATTATTAAAAGCGGCATATGACATCTACCTCCAGATCGGCGGATATCCAAACGTAGTCAAAACCTATCTGGAAACGAAGGACATTGAAAAAGCCAGGGGGGCTCTTGTGAAAATTATTGATACCTTTACCAATGAATCTACCCGATATTTTACGGATATCCTGGATACCAGTGTATTTATCCAGATTTTTCTTTCTGTCTGCCGTATTTTATGCAGGGAGAGCAGGGGGCTGGCAGAGGGCAGCATCAGCGAAGAACTGCAGAAACTGGTGACCAGGGATTATTCCAGTAATCTTTCAAAAGCCGCCTGCAACCGGGCAATCAGTTGGTTGTATTTCTCAGGCATCATTGGTTTTTGTGCCAAGATCACAGAAATGGACGTCTTTGATTTTAAACCGGCAAGCCGCTGTTATTTTATGGATCCTGGACTGGCAAACTATTATTTGTCCCGGACTGGTATAGATTCCAGATCCATCTCAGGTACGCTGAATGAAAACTATGTTTATATCAACCTGAAAAAAAGACAGGATTTTCCGGAAGAGATTGTTTTTGAAACACCAGCATTTGCCACATACCGGGGCGGTGAAATTGATTTCATTGTGCAGAGTGTCCATTCATCTATCCGCTATCTGGTAGAAGTAAAATCCGGCAAAGGAACGGCCGTCACCGCATTGAAAGCACTGGAACAGGGAAAAGCACATAAATTGCTTTATTTAAAGGGAGATACAAAAGGTGGCATTGATAATAAAATTGAAACTCTGCCGATTTATATGTTGGAGCGTTACCAATTTGTCTAAATAGGATACAACATAGCATTTTGAAGGACTTTAGACAGAGAGACATAAGTATATGACATTGTAAATGAGAAATCAAGCTAATGAAAACATAGGCGGAGAATCATAATCAGGATAATTAAGCAAGGGTTTACAGACAGCCAGATTATCCTGCTATGTAATACCTCAGAAGAAGATATTGAAAACGTGCAGAAAGGCATAGGTGCTATGATGAGAGGACCATTGATTCAAACAGAAGCAAGAACTATTTTAAACGAAAGCAAAAAAGAAACAGCACTCAGGATGCTAAAAATGGGAAAGCTGACGGTCGAGGAGATTGCGGAATACTCTGCTCTTAGTGTTGCAGAAGTAGAGCAGCTTGCGAACCATCAGACAATATAAACAGCAGGGAAACAAAACAGACTGAATTTCAGTGCCATCTGGTGATAAGATTACCATAATCACCAGATGGTTTTTTCATGTCAGGAACAGACTCTGCTGCTCATATTCCTGTTTCCTCCAATGTTTTGGCGGAATTTTATGAAGCACGTATTCCGTGAACTTATCATCATAAACCCAGTCTTCCAGTTCACTCTCATCCAAAACCACCGGCATACGGTTATGGACAGGACTGACAGAAGCGTTTGCCTGTGTGGTAAGAATCATAAAACGCTCCTTATTCTGGAACTTGCCGGTGATTTTTCTGCTGTAGGACCTGCCAACAACGGATTTATCTGTCGGCTGTAACAAGTCAGAATACTGGCAGACTGGGACGGGTAGATATCCCCTAAACGCATTTTCTGTATCTTCAGATCTATGCTATGAATCACCCGTTCAATCTCTTTGGCTGTCTCCCCATCTCCATAGAATCTTCCGCACATAATTTTTCTCTCCTTTTCCTGTCGCAGAGTATCCATTCATCCAGCGTGAGCGGGGTATAGTCTGAATACATGCAGAAACAATTAATCATATTCGACGGAATTGCCCGTTTCTCCCCGTCCGGATTCTCACGGATACTGCTCCTTGTTATCTTCTGGAACCGCTCCATAGTGTCCCGTTTATTCCTGCCTAACCGGTCCAGTTCTGTCACAAGCAGTATATCTCCCTCCCGAAGAACCTCTTCCACAAGAACCGTGTATCTCGGCCTGTTAAAGTTTTTGCCCGTCTGCTGGTCTGTGAAGATATTTTCCAGTTCCAAATCGTGCTCCTTGCAAAATATTTGAATCTCATGAATCCCCCTGTCAAGATGCTGATCCCGTGTACTGATTCGATGATAACCATATGTAGCCATTCTTCCGTCTCCCGCATAAAGCACCATACCAAACCGTGCTTCTTCATATATTTCTACCAGTTCTGTACGGCAGACAGCGCTAAACGCAACCTTCTAAGTCAAAAAAAATCCCGGAAGATTACTCCTCCGGGATTCTTCATTTTTCTTTTATTCTTATAAACTGGTAACCGTCTCCATGATTTATACCAAAATGTCCACACTTTCTCCGGTATATGAATCATCTAATTGTCCCCTAATGTAACTCATCGTTTCTTTTTTCATATATTTTTGAAAACCTTATTTTAGATAATCGAATTTATACATACCAGCAATGGAAGTCCGATATTAAATCTTGATACAGGAAGTTTATATTCTTTCCTTTTTGAGTTCTTCATATGCAATACGTTCTCTGGTAAATCCCTGACCATTCACCTCGTTAATCTGATTAATGGTAAGAAACGCAAACGGATCTGTTTCACAGACCATCTCTTTCAAAGCAAATAGTTTGTGTCTTGGAATCACACACATAACTCCTTTTTGTTCTTCACCGCTATATCCCGTCTGTATGTGAAAAAGCGTCACTCCGGCTTCTATGTCTTGCAATATTTTTTCCTGAATCTTTTTATACTCTCTTGAAATAATCATCACCTGCATAGAGACCTTTCCATTCGGAACAACTTTATCAATCACAACCGTTGCCAGAAGAGTCAGTATAATCCCATAAAGTATTTGCTCCATATCAGAGAAAGAAGCCTGTATGCCTAAAACCACAAAATCTACCATATACACCGTGACGCCGACTGAAAGGGAAGTTTTTTTGTTTGCTATTAGGGCAATAATATCCGTTCCCCCCGTCGATCCTCCGACCCTTACCACAATCCCCATGCTAACGCCTACAAGAAGTCCTCCAAAAATGGCAGACAACAGTATATTGTCTGTCATAGTTGTGATTCCTGGAATTTTCTGTAACAGTTCAAGAAATAAGGGATAGATAAATGTACTCAATAGAGTTTTCTTTACGAATCCTTTTCCCAGAATAAACCATGCTATGATAAGCAATATACTGTTCAAGCTAAAGACGATGATTGAAGTCCGAATTCCCCAAAAATGATTCCCGGCAATTCCCAAGCCGGTAGCTCCTCCCATCGGAATCCCTGCCGGAACAATAAAAGCAACCACGGCCAGCGCCAATATTGCATTCCCGGCTGCAACGCCCAATAAATTCATTAATTTTTCGCTGGTGTTCTTTTTCATTTTATCATCATCTCTATAATCTTCTTATTCGTTTCTTTCATTCCTTCCTTGCCGAGTATTCCTATATTTTCAATCGTCCGATCGATTCCTTCCGCCACAATTCCTTCCCCCGCGCAGAATTCCTGTTCATTCAGATACATATAATAACCGACAATTCCTGCTTCTACAGATGATGCAATTTTCGCTGCGCAAGACGCTTTAGCGCCGTCACAGACAATGCCGGATACAATTGCAAGCGCATTCACGACTGTATGCTTGATCTCCTCATATCCTCCTCCATGCAGATAAGCGATTCCCGCTCCTGCGGCGGCGCCTGCGCTGACTGCCCCGCAATATGCAGATAATGTCCCGATTCCTGCTTTTATATAAATAGCCGTAAGATTAGACAACAATAATGCCCGATAGATCTTCTCGATATCACAGTTCAGACTTTCTCCATAAACCAATACCGGAACAGAACAGGTAATGCCTTGATTGCCGCTTCCTGAATTAATCACGACCGGCAGTCCGCAGCCGTTCATCCTTGCATCAGAACCGGCTGCTGCCATCGCTTTTGCGCGTACCTGCACAGCATCGCCTTCCATTTTAAGCAGTATACTTCCGATATTTGCCCCATAATTTCCGCGTATACCTTCCCTGGCAATCTTCATATTGCATTCTATCTGTTTATCCAGGGTTTCTTTCACATCCTCAATATCTGCACATCGGACAAATTCCCATATATTCTCCATGGAAAGAACGTCCCTGTTCGCTTTTTCTATTTTCTCGTCTTTCAAATCGTCACGGATGAATTCCCAGTTCTTTTCTATCTGAACAATATTGGTATGATAATCCGTAATCCTGACGCTTGCCTGGGAATGTTCTTTATAAACACATACGGACAAATCAAATGTACGCCCTGTCTCCTGATATTCAACTTTGATATCTGCCTGTCCCAAATAACCTTTAATACGCTCTATGTCCTCCGACTCTATCTCCGAAAGAACTTCCAGTTTTTTGTTCTCATTTCCACAGACAACGCCGGCTGCGGCTGCGGCCTCTATTCCTCTTAAACCGCCGGTATTCGGAACAACAACGCTTTTTACGTTTTTAATAATGCTTCCGCTTGCCTTTACTACAATCTTTTCCGGCAATTCCCCTAATACCGCCCTTGCTCTTGCAGCCGCATAAGAAATCGCGATGGGTTCCGTGCATCCCATGGCTGTAACCAGTTCTTCTTTCAGAATCTGCACATATATCTGATAAATATTATCCTCTCTTTTCATTCTCACATCTCCGTATATTTACTCCATCAGTACCGTTACATTGTCGAATTGGCCGGCCGCCTCTTCGATCCTCGCTCTGTTTCCAAGAACGCAGACGGTTCCCTCTACTGCAAAGCGCTCCATTGCCTGACGCCTGTTTTTCAAGTCTTCTTCCGACGCATTTAACAACCCTTCTCTGACCTTTGCCCTGACCTGCGGTCCTTCCTGCCTCAGATACCAGGAATCCATTCGTTTTGCCTGTACATATGTTTTGGGAGTCCGGTCATATCCGGCAACTGCGCCAATCTTATAATTCAGAAGCTCCTGCTCTCCTAATTCAAGATCTTTCAGCCAACTTGAAGCGCTGCGGAAGGCTTCTATCGTCCTTTTTACGTTCGGATCTCGATAGGAGCTCATGGCCCAGCTTTGATTTGGGAGTACAGACATCTGGCAGCCGTAAGCCCCTCCTTCAGCGCGGATCTTTGCCCACAGATAATCGAAGCTCACCATTCTGCCAAGAAGATAATCCTCACCGGTATATTCCCCGATTCCTCCAAGCGCAACATAGGATACCTCCGACGGAATGATAAATGCCTCTGATTTCCCGGGAAGCAATTTATCCTGATACCATCCGGGTTCCCTTTCCCTTGCACTGCCGCAGAACCCGGAAGCTGCGATCAACTGGCGGAAATCGCCGTAAGCTTTCTCTGTGCCTGTAAAACTCATCACCAGATTAGATTTACGGCAAAGCTTCTCCTGAATTTCCTTAAGTTCCCGGATCATCTGCCCCTGGTCCGCGTCAAAGTTCTTCAGAAGCTTTCCTAAGAACTGATAATAGTGAATTCCGTTATAGCGTTCCCTTGCCGCTCCTTCCGGCATATAGTGTGCGGCCGCACGTCCGGACGCATAACTGTTTCCGCTGGTAACAAATCCCCTCTCCAGTTCCATCCGGCTCTGCCTGATCCTTTTCAGAATGATCTCCGGTTGCTCCAGAATGGTATCATACAGCAGCTCTTCCCCCAGTTTTATCGCTCTCATAAGATTCTGTTCCAGACAGCTGATATCCATCACAAATTTAAGCCTGACATGCCGGATATCATCTGTATTGGTGTACGCTTCCAGATAAGCCCTTACATTTCCAAGCCACATATTCTTCTCAATCACTAATTCTTCCAGGCTGTGCGTTCTCGTAGGAAGACTTCCCAGAAGTTCGGAAAACAGCTTCGCATAAGGAACTTTCTCCGGCTCCAGATCACTGATATCAAAATAGCAGCTTTGATATGCCACTCCTTTTGAAGGGATCTCTTGTTTCAAATATGTAATACCGGATTCTTCCTCCGCCCTTGTGAGCGGCTCCTCCTTCTTAGGAAGCAGATCATCCGCAGACAGACCCGGCAGGTCTTCTGTCTCTTCTTCTGTCTGCCTCTTCTCTTCAGCCTTTTCAAGAGGTTCCAGGGAAACCTCTGCCTCATGATCATTTTCCAGGAGGATTTCCCTCAGAAGTGATTCAAAGTATCCTTCCTTTACAAGGGTTCTCATTTTCCTATATGTTTCTTCAAATTCTATCATCTCGCAAGGTCCGGTTCCCTGCGCCCATCCGCCGGCAATATCCAGTACATATTCAATTCCCTCCGGCTGGCCCCCGCCTTTTTCCCTCATCCAAAATTCCAGACGGTTGATCGCCGAAACCAATAGCTCTTCTCCGATTCCTTCTCTGCAAAGTCTGTCCGCCTGTTCTGTGATAACCGTTTTCAACCGGCCGGCAGTTTCTTTGTCTGTATTCTTTATTTTAACGGCAAGATAGGGCTGTCTGATACCATCCATGATAAAATACTGAATCTCCGGGATCCCAAGGCTCTGAATAAGCCCTTTCTTCATCGGCGCCTCGTCTTCCCCCATAATCGCCTGCATAAGGATATAGACTGCATTCATACGTTCCCGGTTGTCAAAATCACCCAGACTATAGGTGCATGACGCAAACACACCCTGATCGCCGAACTTCTCCTTATCATACAGCTTATTTCGGATTCCCTTTACGGGTTTCTGCAGCATAACCGGCTTCGCAGGTTCTGAGCGTTTCATTTTTCCCAGATAAACTTTGTCAATATACTCAAACAGTCGTTCCGTATTCATTTTCCCATATAGAACAATACAGCAGTTGGAAGCATTATAAAATGTCCTGTAATATTCCAGAAATTCCTCATAAGATAGCGCGGGAATCGTATCCGGGAATCCTCCTGAAACAAAACGATAAGCCGTTTCCGGAAACATTGCCTTAGACATTTCATCCTCTAATATACTGTCCAGGGACGAGAAAACTCCCTTCATCTCATTATAGACAACGCCGTTAATCTCCGGAGCTTTTCCGTCTTCGTACTGAAAATGCCAGCCCTCCTGTTCGAAGATCTCTTTATCCGTAAGAACATTCGGACAAAATACCGCGTTTAGGTAAACGTCCGTCAGATTCATAAAATCCTTCTCATTCTCTGTACAAAAGGGATATACCGTATGATCCGGATATGTAATTGCATTGACAAATTCTGCCATGGAATGTTTCATCAGATTGACGAACATCGTTTTATCCGAATATCTGCGGGAACCGTTCAGCACAGAATGCTCCAGAATATGGAAAACTCCCGTGCTGTCCTTTGGTATGGTCCGAAATCCAACCAAAAAGCTCTTTTTAACGTCCTGATTGTCTATGACGACGACCTGCGCTCCGGTTGACAGGTGCTCCATCTGAATAATATCTCCTTCGACCTCCCGCACATACTTCTTTTCTTTAACTTCAAATCCATAGATTTTTTCCCCGATTTCCATATCCGTTCCCTCTTAATACATGAATTCTGTAATCTTCTCTTTTATTTCCTCAACTTCCATCACGCCTACGTTCTCAAACTTCTTTTCACCGTCTTTGTAGAATTGAACGGTTGGAACCGCAAAAATACGATTCTCTTTGCCAAGCTTCGGATAATCTGTGGTGTTCACTTTCACGATATTGATAAAAGGAAGCTCCGCGTCTAGCTCTTCCAAAATACGGGAAAAGGCTTTACACGGTACGCATGTTGCGGAAAAGAAATCCACGATCACGAACCCTTCCTTAATCTGCTCCTTAAAACTCTCATCATCCGCATATTGAATTGCCATCTACTTTTCCTCCTTAAAAAAATTCTCTG
The DNA here is from genome assembly GCA_910574885.1 of Lachnospiraceae bacterium. Classification (GTDB taxonomy): domain Bacteria; phylum Bacillota; class Clostridia; order Lachnospirales; family Lachnospiraceae; genus Sporofaciens. The sequence goes on from CAJTDD010000011.1 coordinate 23,498, forward strand.
TCACGTATTCTTTTACCTTATTGTAATAATAATTTACATAAAACATAATTTCCGAATATTCATAAGTATTGATCTTTTCTGCATTTTCTTTCGTTTCATGCCAGAATTTCACGTACTCTTCCATATCTTCCCGGTATTGCTCCATCGTATATCCGACGCCGTCTTTTTCTGCGTATTCCCGCCCCAGAAGATAGCCGCAGAGCCTGTCCCATGAATCGTTCTGCACGCTTACGAATAATTCATGATAGCTTGAGAACGGCATCTTCCCTTCAAATTCCTCTGGCGTCATGGTTTCCAGATTCAACCCCTGTTCTCTGGAGATTTCCTTCAATCTCTTAATTTCATGATCTGTCATTTCTTTCCAGTCAGCCTTCTTAAGATCGAACGTACTGGCCTCAAATACTTTGTTCATCACATACTGAACGGCTTCGTATCCCTCGTTTTCCGCAATCTTTTTTTTCTGTTCCCGGATCAGACGAGCCTCATATTGTTCTACCTTGCTCACTCCTTCAATTCCAAGAGCTTCTATCATCCCGTCCGTGATCACAGGAATCTTTTTTTGCTGAATGGAACGAACCGTTACGGTCACTTTCTCCCCGTCGACGTCCAGCACACCGGCCGTCCCTTTTTTCAGCCCGACGCACATCGCTTCCAGCTTCTTGTGAAAGAATCCCTGTCCTACCATGATTTTCAGGTTCTCTCTGCTAAAAAACGGATTTGCCGATTCCATGTCGCATACAATAAGCGCTCCGTCCGTAACTTCCCCCGCTTCTTCCCATGTGCTGTTCTTGTTCTTTATAAAATCTATTTCTTTCTTGTACGCCTTCTCGTCAAGCTTGAATACTTTCTTGTACATACTGATATCCACCTGATCATACTCGGCAAACGATAAAACTTTTGACTTCATCTTTCTCCTCCTAAAGCGTAAGCTTCGCATATTTACTTTTTAAAAGCTGGAGCACTTCCGTATATTTCTCGCGGCTCACCATGACTTCCCCCGCATATCCGTCGAAAATCAGAGCAAAATTTTTCGCTTCGTTATCCGCCCGGACATAAGATACTTTGGAAAGATTCACGATAAAAGACTGGTAGCACCGGTAAAAATTATAACCTTCCAGAATCTGTTCCAATTCGTTCATAGAATATCCGGAAAGGAGCATTTCCTTTCCGTCCACCATCACCATCTTGTTCTTTCGGTCCGTCCGTTCGATAAAGAGAACCTTATCAATATCCACAAGCTGATATCCGTTTCTCGTCTTGATCATCATAGAACGGTTCACGGATAACCGTTTGTATTGGAGCAGCTCAAACAAATACTGCAGCCGCTTAACCACCCGCTGAAGCACACGGTTATCAAACGGAAGCCGAAAGTATTCATCGCAGCAACAGTCAAATACCTGCCCCGCCTCTAACTTTTCTTCCGAATACAGCGCCACCAGGACGTCCGGCTTTATCTGGGACAGATTGTATGCCAGAAAAGAGCCGTCCCCGCTGTATCTTGGATTCCCTGTTTTGATATTGATAAATACCGCGTCCACCTCGTTCAGGCAGATATATTTATTGGCTTCATTGATTCCGTCAAAGGTATGCACAATGTCAAATACATTATAAAACGCCAGTAATTCTTTCAGCTCTGTACACAATGTTTCATCATTTTCTACCAGAACAAGCTTCATTTTCATCAATCAATTCTCCTGACCAAATTCTCCAAACGCTTTTTCTAACGCCTGCACATCGCCTTCATAATAGGTTAATAAAAGTGCAAAAGGACCGTTTTTCTTCGGCATAATAATCGTACCGGCTCCATATAAATCAATCTCGCCTTTCGTCCTGAGACTCTCATATGCCTGATACTCGCCAGATTCCGGATCCAGATTCTCCAGATCCCACCAGTATATTTCGGCTCCGTCATACTTTAGAGCAAGTGTACACAGACCTTCCGCACTGAGCGTCACTTTACTGTCTGCATGGATCAGCCCCTTCTCCTCCAGAAATGAGACGAGTTCATCCACCGTCTTATTCCAGACAGGCGCTTCCCTGTCTTCTTCTTCAGGCACGGCCGCTTCTTCCTCCTCCTTTGGAGGCGTAAAGTCTTCGGACGACGCCACATATCCCACCATCCCACAAAACAGTAACACGAAAAGCAGGGAAGACACAATCGTAAATTTCTTCATAATCATTCCTTCTTTCTTTTAAGACGCCTCAGTGGACTGCAGATATTCTTGATAAGTCCTGCTTACGGCAAATACTTCTTCATGGGTTCCGCAGGCTTCAAGACGTCCGTGATGCATAACGACCAGATAGTCTGCTTCTGCAATCTCGCGCATATCATGGGCGATGAAAACAATAGTATTGCCTTCCATCTTCTTCCTGATACCATGATAGATCTTCATATATGTGTCATGGTCCAGACTCGCCCCCGCCTCGTCGAGTATCAGATAATCCGGCTTCGCAATCAATGCCCTGGCAATGGCTATCCTCTGTTTCTGACCGCTTGACAAACGATTCCCCGCCTCTCCAAGAGTCGTATCATATCCGTTGGGAAGCGCATCTATAAAAGAATCCGCCCTGGCTTCTCCTGCCGCTTTTTTCATCTCTTCCTCCGGTGTCTCTCCTTCTGTGCCATACAGAATATTATCCCGGATCGTACCTGACATCAGCGGATTGTTCTGAAGTACATAGCCAAATTTTTTATGACATTCCCGGGGACTCGTTTCGCTTATCTTGTTTCCTCCAACCCATATTTCTCCCGAATCAGGCTGGTAGAATCCCTGTATCAGTTTCATGACCGTAGATTTTCCGGAACCGTTATCACCGATCACCGCCGTCGTCTTTCCTCCCGGAATGCAAACGGAAAAGTCATGAAGGATTTCTTTTTCGCTCCCATATCCAAAGTTCACGTTTTTGAACACAATGTCTCTGTTCTCGGATTCTGTCCAGGAATTGCCTTTTTCCGTATGCTCCTCTTCCATATCAAGAATATCCCCGACATGGACAAGCGCGCCTTTCGAGCCCATCACATTCTGCCACACCGTCAAAAGCTCCGCCATATAGAGATTCACCTGCGTCATATAGGTGCTGAACATATTAATCCCTGTCGCTTCCATTTTCCCGGCGTTAATCAATCTGGAACCGCCCACTGCCATTACGACAGTCGTAAGAAGGGAGTAGAGGGAATTGGTCAGAACCTGAATCTGCTCCATGAAAGCATAGTATATATCTGCCTTATACCGTGAATCGATTGCCGCATATCCGCTTTCCAGCTCTTTCTCTTCCATTACCTGCGCTTTTACATATTTCCCGGCCGACAGGTGTTCGGAGAAAAAGGTGGTCATTTCATTCAACGCCGCATAGCGCTTTTTCATTATGGTAAACTGCAGCTTGCCGACGATGACAAACATTGCTACCGCAACCGGTATGCAGAGCAAAAGGTATGCTGCGAGAGGCGAATTGTATTGATACAAGATCATACAGGCGCGGACAAATCCGAATAGCGACGCAGCTCCTGAGAATATTCCGCTGATCACCAGAGTCGCCTGAGTTACGTCGTTCGTAACGGCCGACACCAGCGAAGACGGCTGTCCCTTTCCGAACTGATCCATCGGAAGATGCAGGATCTTCCTCCACATCGAAAACCTTACCCGCAGGATCACTTTTTGATTGGCATACTCTTCCACAAGCGGCCGCAAAAATCCCAGCAATGCATTAAAAATCGTAAAAAAGACATAACCTAAAATAACAGAATTATATAGTTCCCCCTTGTTCACACGGACCAGATACTCCGATACTCTCATTCCGACCTCGGCATAAACCACGCCGCTTCCGAATGCGATCAGGTAGAGCCACCAGGGAATTGAAAGCCTTCTGTAAAAGCTCAGAAAAAACGATATTACATGTTTGTTGTTTTTCATCTGCCCTGTCCCTCACTTCCTATTAATTCTCGGTAATATGTATTCTCGGCATATACTTCCGCCGGTTCTCCCTGACAGATAATCTTTCCGTTATGCATTACTATGATATAATCTGCTTTCTGTACGGTCTGTCTGTCGTGGGCAACCATAAGCACGGTTTTACCTTCCATATGCCGTTTCACACTCTTCCATACCTGATCTTTTCCCCGGATGTCCATAGCCGCGGTCGCCTCATCCATAAACAGATAATCCGATTGTTTTAGAAGCGCCCTCGCAAAAGCAATCCGCTGTTTCTGTCCGCCGGAAAGCTTCTCTCCCTGCTCGCCTACATCCGCCAGGAATCCCTCCGGCTGTTCCCTGATAAAATCCATAATTTCCGCGTCCGTACATACTTTTTCCAGTTCTTCATCCGTGACTTCTCTCTTAATTCCGAACAGGATATTGTCGCGGATCGTTCCTGCAAACAATGTACTTTCCTGCGTTACGTATGAGATCTCGCTTCGGAAGCTCTTGAGCGAATACCGCGCGGTATCTTCGCCCCCAAATAAAATCTTACCTCCCGAAACCGGATACATACGCTCCACCAGATTCAGAAGCGTCGTCTTTCCGCTCCCTGACGGTCCGATAAGCGCCGTCACGCGCCCCGCCGGTATCTTCAGATTGAGTTTATCGAATATAGGTTTCTCCTCATAAGAGAAATCAACCTCTTTTAATTCAATATCGCCGCTGAGACGTTCCACATGCTCGCCGGCTTCTATGTCTTCTTCCATTTCTTCCATAATCTGGGCTACCCTTCTGGTCGCTCCCTGGGAACCCTTGAAGGTTGTCCAATATACACAGTATGCGCTGAGCTGATTAACGATGTTCACCGCGAATCCATAATAGGCGATCCATTGGGTAAGGGTTAACGCGCCGGATGAATAAAAGCTTCGGCCTACCATCACGATCACAATAAACTGCATAGCGCCCACCAATGCATACATCGGAGTTGCGAATCCCAGCCACGCATTCAGAATCGAACTCTTATAGAACCCTTTCATCTTCTCCTGCCCTGTCTGAAGCTCCTTTTCTTCTTTTCCGTAAGATTTGACGAGAAGAAGATTATTGGTTTTTTCTGCAATCGTCTGTGTCAGCTCTGCATTTTTTTGATTTACCAGATCCAACACACCGAACTTCATCTTTCCCATAACAAATGCAATGACTAAATTCAGCGGAAGAACCGCGATCAGAGCAATCATCAGCTTCTGGTCGTAAGATCCGATTTTTCCCAGCGTAATGACCAGCGTGTATGCGGAAGTGAGAATAGCAACAAATACTTGCATGATAAGCTGACTGATCGCCGTGATATCCGTTGTAATACGGGAAATCATTTCTTTGGGCTTATTTTTTTCGTAATATCGAAGCGGCAGCCTGACGGTCTTACTCCAGATCATTTTCCTGATATTACGGTCAATTCGCGCAACGCACAAGTTACTCATAATCTTACTGACCGAACCGATCAGCTGGGATAGTAATGTAAAAGCCAAAAACGGAAGAACCACGGCGCCAAAATTCACATTTCCGGCAAATAGTTCGGCCGTGTATTCCGTTACGCTGATTCCTACGTTGGTAAGAAGAGCTGTAATGGCAATATATGCAAGAATCCACAGATAAGGAAGTCTTGCCTTCTGCAGCATACGGAAGAAGCTTCCCATGCTGCCCCTGTCTTTTCCAAAAACCCGTTCCATATTGTTTCCCTGCCTTTTCTTAATTTCAGAGCATCTGCTTTTGTACTTTCACAGTTATATTGAAGCTGCTATTCGTTTTCCAGCGTTTCGAACGCTTTGGCCGCGTCCTGTTTCTTTTCATAGTCCTCTGAAAATGCAATCGCATAAGCTCCGTTTGCCGCTTCCGTCTCAAGAACCGCGGCGCCTCCGGCAAGGACTATCGTTCCCTTGTTAGCAGCCATAGACTCATAGTTGCCATATAAATCCGTCTTGTTTTCCTGATCCCACCAGAACAGCCAGAGTCCATCATAATCATATGCTTTATCCGCCACTTTCGTCTCAGTAAACTCTCCATTTGTATTGTCTGTGAGATATCCTGTTGTTTCATTGATATCAACCGGTTCGCAGTCCTCCAAAATGAATCCTTCCTGCTCAAAATAATCCACCATATCTTCGTATGGAGAAGTGGAGGCATTCACTTCAATTTTTTCTTCTTTCGGCGTACATCCCGCCGTCATTCCACATACGGTTGCTGTTGCAATGATAACTGCCGCAGTCTTCTTCATCTTTTTTGTTCCCATCTCATCAGTCTCCTTTTATAAAAATTTTACAATTAGGTTACTTTATTTTTACAACAAAATCAGCAGTTTAACAAGAAGGTTATCCTATTCTGTCCCCGATTTCGTTCATAGTGTCTTTTTATCTCTCATCCCACTACTCCAATTGTTTAAAGCACTGTATACATTTTAATGTTTCTATCGCAGGCTCTTGATATAGCTCTTCATCAAATACTCCCCGTATTAAAGAATTTCTGATTAACATTGGCCGAAACATCTCCAATATCTGTTCTATAGCCTTCTCATCTCCTTGCTTGGCTCTAAATAAAACCCTTTCAAATTCCATCATCAGTCACCTCCCATCCATTTACGGATTTTATGAATAGCATAATAGTAAATACTTTTTACTTTATCTTCTTTGACTCCGTTTAGGCAGCTTATCTCTTTAAAAGTTCTTTCCTCAAAAACATGTTGATAAATGAAACACCTTTCATCCTCCCGAAGCATCAGTAGGGCTTCTGTAAGCCTTTGATCTGATAATTCATTCCATCCTGGATATCGTCCTTCTTGTTCTCTTGAAAGAATGGCTTCTTTATAACGCAATTCCAGCATTTCGTCTATTGAAGAACTAAAATTCTCTAAAGATTCTTCTAAAGGTCTTTCCATTCTGCCAATCTTTTCTTTTTTCTTCAGATAATTCCACCTCTTCCACCGGATACATTTCTGCAGATATGCAGTAAAGTAATTCTTTGTTTTATCTCCTATATAATCATATTCATTCATATTTTTCCCTCCAAAATCTTCAAAATCAATTTGTTTCAAAGATTTCTAAGGGTGGAGATCGGCAATGGAGCTCCATGGAAGACTCTATTTCTACATAAAAAATACTGCCAAACCGGCATATTACCAGTCTGACAGCATTAAAAAACAACCGGATTTCATGTGCTATATGAAATATCGGCACAGCATATACTGCATGTGTACGAGTCTCATGCATCCATCATGCGGTTACGATTTTTTTAACAAACTACTTACTGCACATTTTCCTTTCCTGCCATATATAAACCTACATTCCTTGTTTTCCTGCCTGTTACACATCGAACACGCAATATAATACGTGAAAACAGGTATCTTAACGCATTTCATATAGTGCATATCTCATGTAAAATATAAGAACTAAGTGAGGTGATACAAATGATGGCTAAGAAATTATTAGGAGATGCGGTAAAAGAAGAACGATTAAGAAGAAATCTGTCCCAAAATGCTCTTGCAGAAATGGTGCATGTATCTCTCCGCACCATCTCTGATATTGAAAATTACAATGGTAATCCCCGGTTTGAAAATCTGTACTTATTGGCATCTTATTTGAATTTATCCATAGATGCAGTCTTTAATGGTGAAAACGAGCCCATGGATTCTGCCATGAAACAGATTATCGCAGAACTTAATCAGTGTTCCAATGAAACAAAGCGCCTGGCACTGGGGACATTGCGCGGTCTCTTATCCGCAGTATCCCAGAACCAATAGTCTTTATTTTTGCATCCCATATTGACTTAACCATTGTTTTTGAGTATAAAAAACGAATCTGTGAGTAATCTGTGGTAAATCTGTGAGTTTAGATGGAAAATAAAAAAATGTCCGAATATGATAAAAGCAGCCCCGCCTATGATGGGACTGCTTTTTCTTTGTTACGTTTTATAACAGCTATGTTTAATAGTTATAAACCTGATTAGTTCTTGCGGAAGGTGTCCATTGCCTCCATGATGTTCTGGGTTATGCTTTCATCCATTTCCTTTTCTTCAGGTGAAAGATCCAAAACTGAATCTGAAGACTGATCTTCCTTACCAGCAGAGATTGCCAGGCACCCGCTCATGGCTTTTTCCAGTTCCTTCTGTATCAGTTTTTCCAAAAGAGGCTGAAATGATTCCACATGAAAATCAGGGATTCTTTCTGAATCAACACCATCTACATAGCTTAAAATAGCAGCAGCAATCAACTGGGCCTTCTTCTTCGTTCCGTTCAGAATCTCGGCAGCCCGTACATGGCCTGGATCTGTTTCATCAAATCCAATGGTAAATACATACGGATTTTTCTTCGCCATATCCATCACTTCCCATTCTCATATGCGCGGTATAACAGGTCATATCCCCTGGCATTAGCCTTCAGATCTTCAATAAACAGATATTTTCCAAGACGATCCGATCTTTCAAGGAATTGCTTCAGCAGGACAGCACCGCCGCCGATAAAAACCGTATAGGATGTCTTCGTATCTATTCCGCGCTCTCTTATGCTATTCAGCAGATCTGTCACAAAATCCTGCACCATGCTCTCTGTCATACGTACCACGCTGTCATCATAATACTGTGTATTCCCGGCAAGGATACTGTCAATATCCGTATCCTCCAGCAGCATGTCATACTCGCTGTTGACACTGGAGATAATCTGGTTATACATGGTAATCACTCCCTTTTCCAGAGAATCGCAATATCCCATATCAGGTTTTCCTTTCCTCATCAGAAGATAGTCGGTTGTAAAGCCTCCGATATCAATACCGACTGCTTTCGGGACTTGCATAATATCCTGTCCTATGGTCATCATGGCCGCAAAGTCCTGTACAAAGGCCCGTACCTCCTGAATACAGATATGATAAATCTTTCCGTTAAAATTCAGATCCAATACTTTGCCTTCCGCCCGGAAAAAAGCCTCATACTTTTCATAAAGCTCTGCAAAATGCTTCGGCGGCAGTCCGATAGGAAGCTGGATCTGAACCACATCCTCCGGCTGAATCGGATCCTTCCCTTCCAACTCCATTGCAAGCGCAAACAGTGTGAGAATAAAGAACCGGAAGTCTAAAGTCTTATCACGCTGGTAAGGAATCCGCTGCTCACTGAGGGTATAATACTTTCCCTCATACTGAAGATACTGCTCGCCCCTGGCAGGCTTCTTATCCAGCACATTCAGTCCGCTTGTGAAAATAAAATGACAGGTCTTCATATTCCGGTTGCCATGGTCTACCGCAACTCTTAATTTCTTAATCATATATCATCCACTCCTTTGTCATTGATACATACTCTGTACGTGTGAGACATGTAAAGTGCAACCGATTCTTATTAATTCATGCTCAGATAAGTTTTTATTCCAAATCATATCCTGTTAGTATTATTCTGAATATAGCATGGAAAAAGGCACCGGCCAAATGCCGATGCCCAATAGCTCCGTGATATAACGGCTGTATTCCAAATCTATCATCTCTTGGTTCTCCTCTTAATTCTGAATTTTCTGTACCAGCTTCTCATGTACAAGATAGCGATAATTCCTGTCTGTATTCACGCAGGTCGAGAGTGTCACGATATGGTCTGAACCCGTTACCGTTGCTCCCGTATCATACCCGGAGTAGGAGAGTAGCGTATCTACAAACTTCCGGAAATCCGCTGGATCCGGAAAGGCGTAGGTATATCCAATGCTTCCGTTCCGACCAGCATAGCAGGATATGATCTGATATTCCAGTACAGCTCCCGGAACATAGATATAAAAATACGGATACTGCTGGTATAGATCTTGGTCCTTGTAACGGTCAAGTGTACCGAACCGTTTTTCATATTATGGCCATAGACAATGGTATTGCTGTCTGAAAAATCCGGCTGATTATGATAATCCACAAAGATACTCCCGTTTTTATTTTCCTGACCGTCAAACATATGGTGCAAGTAATAGTAATTATCCTTCCCTTGTACCACCGGATAACTGATATCCAAAGCCGGAATCTGAATCCATGCGATAACATCCGGGTTCACTTTCTTAAGCCCTGCAAAATCAACCTGCAGATAAATATTTTCGGTATCCTCCGGTGATTCCTTTGAAGTTCCATCCTCTGATGATGGCTCGTCCTTTTCTTTCGGCTCCTGCACATAATCCTGCAGTTCCTCATAGGTTTCCGTTCCCTTGTGATATTCTGAATAAATACCAAACAGCTTCCACGCTGCAAATGCAAAAACTGCAAGAGAAGCAAGCAGTAAAATCAAATATGCATAATCTCTCTTTTTTCTCATGTATCGTTTCCTCCTGATAAATAAATGTATCTTCTGAAAGCGCGCTTTCATATGCCTTCTACAGAAAAGCCAGAGTGCTGTATCCTCTGGCTTATGTAATTTATGTTTCAAATACTCCCGTTTGATTGTTTCACTGTATCTCTTCTGGTGGCATAGTAAAAAACATCTATCCCTTTTATCCTGCCACACCATTCACCCCTTTCATCCATGTCCCAGATCATCCTCTGGACCGGCAGTGAAAGATTCCGGCAGCCTTCATAAAGCTTCTTGCAGCCGTTCTGTAGGATCTCCCTCTTTTTCGCTTTAAAAGGGCAGTAGTCATGTACACCGGCATCCAGACATTCCCCGCATTTTTTGTGGTTTCCGTCACACTTCACCCGCATTTTCTTGTCCATGTCGTAAGCCTCAAAAACCAGCTTCAGATTTCTTTTTGAAAGACCTTCCAATACAGGATGAAGGCTCCGGTACTGATTGACGCCTGGCGCACATAGAAATGTATCTCCGGACAGATAATGGGCAATCGTTCCTTTTAGTGCCCCTTCTGTCACATACATTGTTTCAGCATCCAAATTCCCGATTACATGCACCGGGCTGCCAGAAGAGACACCCATCTGATAGTTAGCGCTGGAAAGCCAGATGTATTTTCTGGAGTCTGTCGCAAAATCAAGCCGTATCTGGAATCCTTGTATTTGTCCTTCCATAGAGAGAATCGGAATCAGGATACCAGAGTTTTTGGCTGTAAAATGGATACTCCAAGCTCCATCTTCACATTGATAGAACCCAGGTACTCCTTTTATAGTACATCCCTTGTCTTCCAACCGTTCCACCAGTTTTTTGATTCCAAATAACGGAACACTCCGGTATCTCTGTACAGCAATCTGCTCCGGCGTTAATCCGCGTTTCTGCAAGTCTTCCTGATGCTTCCGTGATAGTGTAAGCATGGAAAGCATCTGGGAATAGGTCTGGTCGATTTCCAGATCTGAAGCCCGTTCGCTGTTTACTGGTGCTGGCGGTTCCAAATCCCTTTCCAGTCTTACTGGCTTTTGGTAATTATCCCGGTACTGTCCGAGATTCAATGCCTCCCGGATCTGCTGGTTTGCCTCCGTTTTTGTGACATTATACAGCTTGGAATACAGATCCAGCATCCCGCCGTGCGCATCGCAATAATTACAGCGGAACACATTTTTTTCAATATTGATGTTCAGCTTTCCCGTCTTGTGATTGCAAAATGGACAGTCCACGTCATACGACCTCGCATTTTTACGCCGGATGGTAAGATTCAGCACCTGCACCACATCCCGGATGTCGTAGCCAAATCCAGATATATCATACCTTGTCGGGCGCAGCCCGCCCACCCCGTCAGGGGTATGCATTACGGGATGCCCGGACGGGTATACATCCATAAACACGCCTCCTCTCGTTATCAGAGCATTCCGGGAACTCCCAATCTGCTTTCAATAGATAATATTATACGTATAGAATACGCAGATATTAAGTAAAGCTTTCTGGAATAACTCTGGTAACTGTTTTTAATTTAAAAAGGGTTCATTTCTCTGACTAACCAGCCATTGGCATAGCCGCATTTAAAAGGACTCTGGCTGCAGCCGGGATCAGATGGTTCTTGCCAGAATAACTCTGTGCGAACCACTCCAGATTCTTTGGGCTTTCTACTGCAACCTGTCCCATGGTCTTGCCGCCAAACTTCCCATTCCCGGTAATCACTACCTGCGTAGCCTGTTCATACGTCATGCGCTGTACCAGTTCTTCTACCGGAAGTGATTCATCCAGAGAAGCGGTGGGAGAGTACTGACTGGAAGCCTGGGAATTTCCCTGCATCTGCGGCATCTGACCTGCCTGCTGGTTCTGATTTCCAGAACTATTCTGCATCTGGGGCATTACTGACGGATTCTGCCCGATCGTTGTGCCTTTTTCCTGAGCCTGCTGATAAAACTGGTTCATCATAGGATTGGATTGTGCCGACGCCGAAGACTGCTGATTAGCTGTTCCCCGCGGCATAGTCTGTGACTGATTGCCCTGGTTCTGCGCGGTTGCCTTCATACCTTGATTTTCCGTCATGGCAGGCTGCATCTGCGGGTTCCCTGTCATGGCAGGCTGTAGATTCTGTCCATACTGATTAGCAGGCGGGATATTGTTTCCCTGCATACCAGACTGCATCTGTGGGTTCCACGTCATGCCTCCCTGCGGGGTATCATTTCCTTGTACCTGGGATTGCGCCGTCATACTTGGAATCTGGATTCCCGCATCTACCTGCATGGGATCATTTTCTTCCCCTACATCTGCAAACTGTAACCCAAACCCAGCATCAGAGAGCGCACGCCCTACGGCAGCCGTTTCCGCCATCTCCAAAAATTTGTCTCCAAAATTCGGATCATTGGTCCGGAACCTCTGGGAAAAGGCATTGGCAACGTAATTTTCCTCTGCGTCGCATTTATCCAGATAGATCCTTGCCTCCACGATTGCCATGTTCTCCGTAAAACTTCGGATACTGCTGACAATCTTTCCTAACGGGTAGACAAGGCGAAACCACAGCTTCCGGTACTTCACGTCCAGATAAAGCTGATCCTCCTGTCCCTCCTTAGTAAGTGTCCTTGCAAGTTCCATCGGGTTAAATCCCTCTACACGATTCAATGCTGCAACCGCCTCTGACCGGTCATATAACTTTTCTTTCATTCGCTTACGCTCCTTTCATTCTCTTCGTGAAAATGAAATGCAGACGATACCCTTTCATAAGAGTAATAGTCTGCATTTCTTTCAGATTGGAAAATTCTTCTGTTTTTTACACTTTTTTAATAATTTACCGAAATACCATACATAAAACCAGGAATATACCTAATGATACCAGGATCATTTCCGCAATCCCGTGTTTCCTCATAAGATATACTCCCAAAATGAGAGAAATCATCAGCTTCATTCCTACCTCCTATGGATGTAAATTACAGCTATGCATGTAACATTCCTCAATATCGCAATACCGGTTCGGTTCATCGCATACAATGCAGGGATCGCACACAGGATACCATTTTTCCCGTAATAACTCGACGGTCAAATCCCGTATCTCCCCCAGTATGGATATATCCCATGGAAATTTCACATCTGAATTTTCATCATCTTCAAATTGCAAAAATGTCAGACACATTTTATATACTGCGTTGTCTAGTACGTCATTGCGTTCTAACATTTCTTTTGTAAATTCTAATTCCTTCTGTTCCATTTTCTTCCACCTCGTTTACTTCACTCTGTAAAAAGACCACTTTGCCAGCCGCATTTACGACACTCATAGGACCAGCAGCCGCCTCCGTTAGCAAGATCAGCCTAGTCAAAAGCAAATGCTTTCTCACGCTTTGATAAAGGCTTCATCCGTCCGTTCTTCATGCAAAAAGGCTTTTCCGTAGACAGATTCACCGATACCTGCAGATTCCTCTGTTCATGCCTTGTAATTCTTGTACTGTTACATACCGGACAGCAGTTACCTTCTCTCGTATCACTAATTGGTATTTTTTCTATCATCCGTTTTTCCCTTTCTTATGGCAGTTTACAGCTTTTTCTTTAAACTGCCAGCTTCAATTGTTCCATCTCTTTTGGTTTCTGCCTTTGTTCTGCATCATAATATCCTTGGATTCTCTGCCCTAAGACTGTATTGCGCTTTCCGCTGTCATCCGTATGGATACACTGGCATACTGCCTTCCAGTCTCCAACCAGATAAACCTTGCATTTCGCCCTGGTAATCGCTGTATAGAGGATGTGGAGCTCCTATAGAATTACCTGTTATCCTGGCTGCCTTTTATGGTATGAGACGAAGCGAAATTGTCGGTTTAAAATGGAACTGCATTAATTTCGCGAAAAAGACCATCTCTATTCAACACGTTGTTACGGATATTTATTTAGACGGCCACTTAGTTACTATCGAAAAAGATAAAACAAAAACCAAGTCAAGCACAAGAACGCTTCCTTTGGTGAAACCGTTCGAAGATGCGCTTATAGAATTGAAAGAACAGCAGAAGCAGCAACAGAAGCTATGTGGTAACGCTTATAACAAAGATTATTTGGAATATGTTCTCAGAGATAAGATGGGAAATAGGATAAAACCAGGATACGTCAGCCAGCATTTTAGAATCGTCCTGACAAAGAATAACCTGAAGCTGATACGCTTCCATGATCTCAGGCATAGCTGTGCAAGTTTGCTGTATGCGAACGGCGTTGACTTGAAGGCCATTCAGGAATGGCTAGGGCATAGTACGATTACTACAACTGCCAATACTTACACCCATTTTGATTTCAGTAAAAAAGTACAATCTGCTGAAGCAATTATGGGGAATTATCCCGCACAGATCGAGCAAAAGCGGGAGGGATGATTTGGAGGGATGCTCCTTCATCAAAAATAAAAAAAGACTTATCAATCCGCAAAATAAGCCTTTTTACAAGTGCCGCAGACCGGAATCGAACCGGTACGGGTATCACTACCCACGGGATTTTAAGTCCCGGGCGTCTGCCAGTTCCGCCACTGCGGCATTCCATATGATGTTCTCACATCATAAATGGGACCTATAGGGCTCGAACCTATGACCCTCTGCTTGTAAGGCAGATGCTCTCCCAGCTGAGCTAAGATCCCAAATTATGAAACTATGACACTTCGTATCTAACGAAAAAACATCCGCCAAATACTCCATATCAACGACCCAGAAGAGACTCGAACTCTCGACCTCCGCCGTGACAGGGCGGCGCTCTAACCAACTGAGCCACTGGGCCAAACTATAAAAATATCTATCTTCACTATATGATAAGGAATCCTCCGCCCTGCGGGTTCCTCCTTACCATAAGCAATGGACCTTCGGGGACTCGAACCCAGGACCGATCGGTTATGAGCCGATTGCTCTAACCAACTGAGCTAAAGGTCCAAAATCATTAAGTCCCTTATAGGACTAAGCCGATGATCGGACTCGAACCGATAACCTGCTGATTACAAATCAGCTGCTCTGCCAATTGAGCCACATCGGCGCTTATAAGAAAAGCACCATATCGGCGCATTCCCAAATGACTCCAACGGGAATCGAACCCGTGTTACCGCCGTGAAAGGGCGATGTCTTAACCGCTTGACCATGGAGCCATATCTCGGTACTCACATTCCGTGCTGACCGAGATTTATATTACCATACCTGCCAACAAAATGCAACACTTTTTTCACATTTTTTATTATTTTTTTCAAACACCTTTCCCTACTCCAACAATTCCAGGAAATCCTCCTTGCTCATATTCCCAAGCTGCCCCGCGCCGCTTCCAATTACCTGCTCTAAAAGCTCTTTCTTCGACTCCTGGACCTTCTGAATCTTCTCCTCCACGGACCCCTTTGCGATAAGCTGATAAACCGTAACCTTCTTATCCTGTCCAATCCTGTGTGCCCGGTCCGTCGCCTGATTCTGAACCGCAAGATTCCACCACGGGTCATAATGAATCACCACATCCGCCCCCGTAAGGTTCAGCCCCACGCCGCCGGCCTTGAGAGATATCAAGAACACCTGCGTATCGTCCTCATTAAAATTCTTCACCAGTTTCAACCGTTTTTCCTTGGCTGTCTCCCCAGTAATCATGTAATAGGACATACCATTTGCCTCAAGCTTCTCCCTGATAATTTCCAGCATCGACACAAACTGCGAAAATAACAGGATCTTATGGCCACCCTCTGCTGCCCTCTGCACCAATTCCAAACATGCCTCAAGCTTAGCGGATTCTCCCTTATAATTCTCGAAACACAACGACGGGTCGCAGCAGATCTGCCGGAGCTTAATCAGCTCCGCAAGAATTTTAAGCTTATTTTTCCGAAATTCTGCCCCGTCCTGTCCGGCAATCTGATGCCGCATATACACCACTTGCCCATCGTATAATTCCTGCTGCTTTTTCTCGAATTTGACAAAGTGAGTCTTCTCAATCTTATCCGGAAGATCCTTGAGTACATCCTTCTTCAATCTCCGCAGGATGAACGGCGCGGTCATCTTCTGAATCCGCTCCATTGCCGCCTCGTCTTGATTTTTGGCAATCGGCGTCTCAATCTCCCTCTTAAACACCTCATACCGATACAAGAATCCCGGCATCAAATAGTCAAAAATACTCCAAAGTTCACTGAGCCTGTTTTCAATCGGCGTCCCGGTCAACGCATACCTGGTCTTGCTCTTGATAACCTTCACAGCTTTTGCCGCCACAGTCTGATGGTTCTTAATATACTGTGCCTCGTCAATAATCTGGTACAGGAACTCCTTTCCCTCATAGAACACAGCATCACGTTTCAGCAGATCATAAGAAGTGACCAGCACATCCGCCTCCTGATAGTTCTCAAGTTTTTTCCGGCGTTCCTCCTGAGTCCCTGCAATCAGAAGAAACTCAAGTTCAGGAGCAAATTTTCGGATCTCCTCCCCCCAGTTAAACACCAGCGAAGCAGGTGCTACCACCAGAGATGTGCCTTCCTTTCCTTCCTGCTTCGCCGCAAGCAGCACAGCAATGACCTGTAAGGTCTTTCCCAACCCCATATCGTCAGCCAAAATCCCGCCAAACTGAAATGCCTCCAGCGTCCGTAACCATCGGAACCCATTTTTCTGGTAATTCCTCAACACCCTGACAAGGGACTTAGGAGGCTGGAAATCCGAATCATTTACCGTCTTAAATCCTCTCACCAAGTTCTTGAAATGGCTGTCACGCTCACTATAGACACTCTCGTTCTCCTCAAGCATCTTGTCCAGATACAAAGTCCGGTACAGCGGAAGTTCTACCTTTCCTTTGACAAAATCCTTGGCAGACAAGTGCAGGGAATCCATCATCTCACTGAGCATCTCATAAGAATTGTCCTCAAGGTCTACGAAATCACCGTTTTTCAGCCTATGATACTTCTTCTTGCTTCGGTAGCTGGAAAGAATATCCAACAGTTCCTCCATAGGCAGATCCTCCGTAGCAATATCCAGATTTAACAGCCCGCTGGAAATAGATACCCCCACCGACATATTCATTTTCCGTGTAATCTTCAAGTTGGAGAAACGGTTGGTACACTGTACCTCTCCCAGATTCAAAAGCCCGTCTACGCCCTTAGCCAGCGCCTGGTACATGCACTCTTCATCCTTCCCACAGTCAAGCTCCCGCTTTTTCTCATCCAAATGCGGAAACCACTGCCGGACCAGAAACAAAATCTCTCTCTCCTTATGCTCCTCCCGGGGAATATTTCCATGCTCCTCCTCAGGCTTTAAAATTGCAAATTCCACCTCGCCATAGCGCACATGGGGCTTACAGGTAATATTGTTATTTTCCGCATCAAGATAGAACACAAACTCTGCCTCAGGCGGCAGATAGCGGTTAATCTCCTCCTCGTCCTCTTCCGTCACATCTACTACGTCACGAATCTGGGGCAGCACAGAATAGTAAAAGTCTGACAGCGTATTTCTCCCTATCCGGAAAGATCTGCCTACTGCGCCCTGTTTCATAACAAGAGGACGGATCTTTCTCAGGAATTCTTCATCCAGCCTGTATAAAATATCGTCTTCGATAAAGTATGCGGTATTGACGCCGTAAAACAGAAATGGAATATTACAATCCACAGAAATCCCATGGAAAATTTTTCCCTTATCCAACTGATTCTTCCGAATTACCATAGCAATCTTAGGATTCCCGTCTCGGCATGTCAACTCGCATTTCTTTTTACCGTCGTCATCCTTCTTTTCATAGGGAACCCTTTCCCCGGAAGCAATCTCATAGAAACGGTCCAGACGCCACCCGAACAATCCCATCTCATTTTTCTTTACCAATGATTTCCGGGTATACGCGCCTGATTCAATCACTCGGTTGCCGAACTCAATCTCTTCCCTTACAAGGCTTCCAATAAACTCAATCCACAGCCTCCCTTGGGGGGTAAAATTCTCCAGCCTATGGTTAATCTGCATATTCGTACCATAATTTCCCATGGCAGAATTTCTTACGTTTGATGAGAACTCAAACAGATCTTTTATTAGAAGCATCTTCTTCTGCCCAATCTTAAAAGAAACTGTCAGTTTTCCATCCTTATTTACCAGCCGTGGCTTCAGCATAACGCTCTCATCGCTTCCCATAACATCAGAAATGGTCTGATTCGCCCGGTTCGTCTGGAAAGAACGGATAATCTCGTTTCCCCACAAGTCAGTGGCGTCCCCCAGGCGGTTCTTGTCCAAATACTCGGAAAGCAGCTGCATCAGCGCCGCAATATGCTCACAGTTGTCCATCTGCGTATAGTAACGATAGAAATTCCTGGCGTACATCCCGCAGCAGCAGTCCGCCGACACCACCTTGTCTCTTGCAAATACAATCCGGACCGGGAAACAGGTCTTTCCGCTGTCCACCACTCCCTCTATAATCCCGAGCATCTCGTCCCATCCCTCGAAATACCCCACGTCAATCGTTTCCAGCTTGATTTTGTCCGCCGCCAAAAGCGCCTTTCCCTGCCGTACCGAATCCAACGGCAAGTGCAGCGACTCCTTAATCTTGACCTTGTCAAAATACGCATAAGGCTCCATAGCTCCTGTCTTTATCTGTCCGTCCTTCCACGTATATTTTTCCTTCTGTTCCTCAAAGTCCTTAATCGCGTACAAAACCGCCGCCATATGCTTACAGCAGCTCCCGCTCTTAGCGTGGGGGCAGCTGCAGTTCATCCTGCATGACTCCGGGTTCTCATATCCGGTAATCCTCACCTCATATCTGCGCCGCTCGACTACCGCCGCCGTATAAACGCCGTCCGCTTCCTCAAGTTCCATAACCCTGCCCCTGTCAAAATATTCCTTCCCCAGAAGCAGCGTATTTTTCTGAAATCTGTCCATCCATTTTTCCATCGTTAAACCCGCTCTTTTCTATCCAACCTATAGACGCAGCGTTACTCTCCAATCATCATCTTAATAATCTCTTCATTCGTCTCCCGCATGCCTTCTTTCCCGAGGCGTCCGATATTCGTAATCGTAGCCTCCACGCCGTTGGTCACGATACCGTCCCCGGCATAGAACTGCTGTCCCCGCAGGTACATATTGTATCCCAGAATCCCGGCATCCACCGACGCCGCAATCTTTGCCGCACAGGAAGCCTTCGCGCCGTCACAGACCATACCAGACACAATCGCCAGTGCATTGACTACCGTATGTACCGCCTCCTCATATCCGCCGCCGCACAGATACGCAATCCCGGCGCCCGCTGCCGCCCCGGCGCTCACTGCTCCGCAGTAAGCCGACAGCCTTCCGATGCCCGTCTTCTGATGAATTGCCACCAGGTTCGATAACGCCAGCGCACGGTAAGTCTTCTCCTTCCCCGCTTCCTTCTCCTTCGCATATTCCAGTACGGGCAGCGAACAGGTCATTCCCTGGTTCCCGCTCCCCGCATTGATGATAACCGGAAGCTCACACCCGTTCATACGCGCGTCCGAACCTGCCGCTGCCATAGCCTTTGCACGGGTCCTCACATCCGTCCCATAGGTATCTAACAACACACTCCCGATATTTGCCCCATAATTTCCCTTCAAGCCTTCCTGGGCAATGGCAGAATTATACTCAATCTGACGGTCAAGCACTTCCTTCACATCCTCAATATCCACCGTATTCGCAAAATCCCAGATACTCTCCATATCCAGAAGGCTCCGGTCCGTCAGCCCCTCCTCGCTCTCTCCCTCCACAGGGACGTCCACAAGCTTCTCGCCGTCCTTCTCTACCAATACGATATTGGTATGGTAGTTGGCAATCCGCACCTTTGCATAAGAATCACCCTTGAACACGATTACGATAATGTCAAATGTAATCCCATTGTCAATGTGCTCCACGCTGACCGGAACGGTATCAAGGAATTCCACCATCTGCTTCGTCTGTTCTTCCGTAACCTCCGCGATTACTTCCAGCTCCTTCTCTGCCTTCCCGGCAACAATCCCCGCCGTCGCCGCAGCAGGAATCCCTTTCAGGTGGTTGGTATTCGGGACAATGACGCTCTTCACATTCTTGATTATGCTCCCGCTCGCCCCAATGCTGACCTTATCCGGGATGCATCCCAAGACTTCTCTCGCTTTTGCCGCCGCATATGCAAGGGCAATCGGCTCGGTACACCCCATTGCCGGAACCAGCTCCTCCTTTAAAATCTGCACATACGCCTGATATTTTTCATCTGATTTTTGCACGTTTATCCTCCTTCGGAACCGCCTTATTCTTCTTTCGGTCCCATACGACATATTTGACTATATTATAAGAAAATTCGAGGCAAGTTGCAACCATTTGCGGGAAGTTTGAAAGATACATTTAAAAATTACACATAATAGAAGAATAAAAAACCTTGATATTTTATCGACAATAAAATATAATAAAAATGTGATTTTTATCACACTTTTATTAACAAATATGTGATTATTGCCACGTTATTTCATATAATTTTGTGAAAGGAGCAACCTGCTATGAAACGAACCGTCATGAAGAAGCTGCTAAACTGGAAAAATTCCCCCTATCGGAAACCATTAATATTAAAAGGCGTCCGTCAAGTAGGCAAGACCTGGGTGTTAAAAGAATTCGGCAGGCAGTATTACGAAAATACAGCCTACTTTAATTTTGATGAAAACGAGGAGTACCGGCAATTCTTTGAGACAACGAAAGATGTGGAACGTATTTTACAGAACCTCATGCTTGCCGGCGGGCAAAAAATCTTCCCCGGGAAAACCCTCATCATCTTCGACGAAGTGCAGGATTGTCCCAAGGTCATTAACTCCATGAAATACTTCTACGAGAACGCCCCAGAGTATCACATCGCCTGTGCAGGTTCTCTTCTTGGGATTGCTCTGGCGAAGCCCTCCTCATTTCCGGTAGGCAAGGTAAATTTCATGCAGATTGACCCTATGACCTTTACAGAATTCCTGATGGCCAATGGCGACGAGAATCTTGCCGCCTATCTGGACAGCATTGATACGCCGGAACCGCTCCCGGATGCATTTTTTAACCCCTTGTATGAAAAATTAAAGATGTACTATGTTACTGGGGGAATGCCGGAATCTGTACTAATGTGGACAGAAGCCCGCGATGTGGACGCCATGCAGGAATCTCTGGCCGGCATCATCGGCGCATATGAACGCGATTTTGCAAAGCACCCGAATGTAAGTGAATTTCCGAAAATCTCAATGGTCTGGAAGTCCATCCCCTCCCAACTCGCCAGAGAAAATAAGAAATTCCTCTATAAAGTAATCAAAGAAGGCGCAAGGGCAAGAGAATATGAGAACGCCTTGCAATGGCTGGCAGATGCCAGACTGGTGCATAAAATATACCGAAGCAGCGCGCCCGGACTTCCAATTGCCGCTTATGACGATTTGTCGGCTTTCAAGATTTACCTTGCAGACGTGGGGCTTCTCCGCCGCCTGTCCATGCTTGCCCCGACCGCATTTGGGGAAGGAAACCGTTTATTCACAGAATTCAAAGGGGCACTAACCGAAAATTATATACTACAGACACTACTCACGCAGTTTGAAGTAGTTCCAAGGTACTGGAGCCAGAACAATCCTCCCTACGAAGTTGATTTTCTGATACAGCGGGATAACGATATCTACCCTGTTGAAGTAAAAGCGGAAGCGAATACGGCAAGCAAAAGCCTGAAAAAATTTAAAGAATTATTCGGCGACAAAGTAAAATTGCGCATCCGGTACTCTTTGGACAACTTGAAATTAGACGGAGACATACTGAATATTCCTCTTTTTATGGCAGACCATACAAATCGGTTGATTGGTCTTGCATTAACATCATAAAATACACAAACGGAGCTTAGGGAGAAAACACAAATTTGCTCCTCCCTACAGCTCCGCCGTTTGCCTTCAAATGCTTGCACCTTATGCGCTAATTGAGTTCCCGGTATACAACTGGTAATAGCGCCCCTTCTCCTCAATCAACTGCTCATGTGTCCCCCTCTCGATAATCCTGCCCTGCTCTAAGACCATAATACAATCCGAATTGCGCACCGTCGAAAGCCTATGTGCAATCACGAACGTCGTCCGTCCATTCATCAGCTTATCCATTCCATCCTGCACAATCCGCTCCGTCCTGGTATCAATCGAGCTGGTGGCCTCATCCAGTATCAGCACCGGCGGGTCTGCCACAGCCGCCCTCGCAATCGCAAGGAGCTGCCTCTGGCCCTGGCTTAGATTCGCTCCGTCCCCGGTCAGCATCGTATCATACCCACCCGGCAGCCTCCGGATAAACCCGTCTGCATTGGCAAGCCTTGCCGCCGCCACGACCTCCTCATCCGTCGCATCCAGCTTCCCGAAACGGATATTCTCCATCACAGTCCCGGTAAACAAATGGGTGTCCTGTAATACAATCCCAAGGGAACGCCGCAAATCTGCCTTCTTAATCTTATTAATATTAATCCCGTCGTATCTTATCTTACCGTCCTGAATATCATAAAACCGGTTTATCAGGTTCGTAATGGTGGTCTTCCCTGCCCCCGTAGAGCCTACAAACGCAATCTTCTGCCCGGGCTCGGCAAACAGTTTCACATCATGGAGTACAATCTTGTCATCGCTGTAGCCAAAATCCACGCCGTTAAACACAACATCGCCTCTGACCTCCACATAGTCCACGCTGCCGTCCGCCTGATGGGTATGTTTCCACGCCCACCTTCCGGTTCTGGCGCTGCTTTCCGTAAGTTTTCCGTTTTCTTCTACGGCATTGACCAGCGTGACATACCCGTCGTCCTGCTCTTCCTTCTCATCCAGCATGGCAAACACACGCTGGGCGCCAGCCATCGCCATGACCACGGCATTTAACTGCTGGCTCACCTGATTGATGGGCATACTGAAACTCTTATTAAACGTCAGGAAACTTGCAAGCCCTCCCAGCGTAAATCCGCCCACATGATTAAGCGCCAGCGCACCGCCCACAATCGCGCACACCACATAACTGATATTTCCAAGCTGGGCATTGATAGGCCCTAAGAAATTAGCAAAGGTATTCGCCCTGTCCGCGCTGACGAACAAACGGTCGTTCAGCTCCTTGAACGCCTTCTGATTCTCCTCCTCATGACAGAACACCTTAACCACCTTCTGCCCGTTCATCATTTCCTCGATATACCCGTTCACAGCCCCAAGGTTCTTCTGCTGCTCAAGGAAATACTTCCCGCTCCTTCCGGCTGCCGCCTTGGAGCTTAAAATCATCACCGCCACCATGGCAAGGGTCACAGCCGTCAGCGGAATGCTCAGAATCACCATGCTGACAAATACGCTGACAATGGTAATCCCGCTGTTCACCACCTGAGGGATGCTCTGGCTGATCATCTGGCGCAGAGTGTCAATGTCATTGGTATAGACAGACATGATATCCCCATGGGCATGGGTGTCAAAATACTTAATGGGGAGACGCTCCATATGGGCAAACAAATCGTCCCTAAGCGACCTAAGCGTGCCTTGCGTCACATTGATCATGATTCGGTTATACGTATAGGTAGACAGAATCCCCACGCCATAGAAACACGCCACCCGTGCGATTGCATTTGCCAGAGTCGAAAAATCCGGCGCATCCGTCATGAGGAACGGCGTTATGTAATCGTCAATCAGATTTTTCATGAACATGGTTCCCTGTACATTGGCAAGTACGCTCACGAAAATCAATGCGATTACTGCCATATAATGGAACTTATAATACTGGAACACATACGCCATCAGCCGTTTAAATATCTTCATTGGATTCTCGACCTGAGGTTTTACGCCCCTTGGTACTCTTCTCATCGGTCCCGCCATCTTTAATCACCTGCCTTCTCATCAAAATCTCCGCCGCCGCTGGTCTGGGACTCGTAGACCTCCCGGTAAATGGCATTTTCACGCAGAAGCTCCTCATGAGTCCCGAATCCGTCCACGCATCCCTCATCCATCACGATAATGCGGTCTGCGTCCTTTACGCTTCCAATCCTCTGTGCAATAATCAGCTTCGTCGTGTGCGGAATCTCCTCCCGGAACGCCTTTCTTATCTTCGCATCCGTCGCCGTATCCACCGCGCTGGTACTGTCGTCCAAAATCAAGATTTTCGGCTTCTTTAATAATGCCCGGGCAATGCAGAGCCTCTGCCTCTGGCCGCCGGATACGTTGCTGCCGCCCTGCTCAATATGAGTCTCATACCCTTCCGGGAACCGCTGTATGAATTCATCCGCACAGGCCGCGCGGCATGCTTCCCGGCATTCTTCCTCCGTTGCTTCCCGGTTGCCCCACCGCAGGTTATCAAGAATCGTCCCGGAGAACAGCACGTTATTCTGCAGTACCACGGACACTTGGTTCCGTAAGCTTTCCATGTCATATTCCCTGACATTCCTTCCCCCTACAAGGATCTCCCCGC
Organism: Lachnospiraceae bacterium; assembly: GCA_910574885.1. Classification (GTDB taxonomy): domain Bacteria; phylum Bacillota; class Clostridia; order Lachnospirales; family Lachnospiraceae; genus Sporofaciens. The sequence goes on from CAJTDD010000011.1 coordinate 48,072, forward strand.
CCGTCACGTCATAGAGACGGCTAATCAGGTTCACCAGACTGGTCTTGGCGCTTCCGGTCCCACCGATGATTCCAATCACCTCGCCGGATTCTATCTTGAGATTAATATCCTTTAACACAGGGCTTTTACTGTCCTTCCGGTAAGCGAAATCCACATGCGAAAACTCAATGCTTCCATCCGTTACTTCATGCACAGGCTCTTCCGGGTTCTTGATGTCACTGCTCTCATTTAACACTTCTGAGATACGACGGATACTCGCCATACTCATAGAAATCATGACGAATACCATGGACAGCATCATCAGGCTCATCAGGATATTCATACAATAGGCCAGCAGGCTCATCAGCTCGCCTGTGGTAAGCTCTGAGGCCACAATCATCTTCGCCCCAATCCAGCTAATCAGCAGGATACAGCTATAAACCGTCAACTGCATCAGCGGAGCATTGTATACGAGGTTGCATTCCGCCTTCATAAAAATCTTGTAAATGTTCTCGCTTGCCTTCCGGAACTTGACCGTCTCCTGCTCTTCCCGGACATAAGCCTTTACCACGCGGATTGCAGACACATTTTCCTGGACAGACGCGTTCATATCATCGTACTTGGGAAATGCCTGCTGGAAATATCCCGTCGCATGGCTCATAATCAACGCCAGCAGGATGCCGAGAATCACCACTGCCACCAGATAGACGCTGGAAAGCTTCCCGTTGATACGGAACGCCATGACCATAGCGCACAAAAGGCTTGCCGGCGCCCGGGTGAACATCCTAAGGGTCATCTGGTAGGCGTTCTGGACGTTTGTTACATCGGTTGTAAGCCTTGTCACCAGCCCTGCGGTACTGTACTTGTCAATATTTGCAAATGAAAATGTCTGGATGTGGTTGAACATGGTCTCCCGCAGGTTCTTTGCAAACCCGGCGCTTGCCTTGGCGCCGTACCTTCCGCCTGCCATTCCCGCCAGCAGGCCGATGGACGCCGCAATAACCATGACTCCCCCGACTTTGTAGATATGCCCGATATCGCCCGCATTGACGCCGTCGTCTATGATGGAAGCCATCAGGAATGGAATCATCATCTCCATCAAAACTTCCAGAATCATGAACAACGGCGTCGCGATTGAGGCTTTCTTGTATTCTTTTACTTCATGCAATATAGTCCGGATCATTTACTTCCTCCTCTCTGTTACCGGTATGCGTTTTCTCTATTCCAGTATTCACAGCATTGCTCCTATCCTGCCTGGAAAGATTCTCAGTTAATTGCTTAACTACAGAATAAAATACGGATAATTCCTCGTCCGTAATCCCTTCGACAAGGCTCATGTCAAGGTTTTCGATCAGATTCTCAATCATCTCATGGCTTAGCACGCCCTTCTCTGTCAGAACCACTTTCTTTAACCGAGCGTCATGTTCCACAGATTCCCTAAGGACGAATCCCTTTTTCTCCATCAACTGAATGATGTTCGTGACGGTGGATCTCCCTATGGAAAAGTGCTGTTCGATGTCTTTCTGGAAAATATCTTCATCCCGTTTCTCATACAGATAGCGGATGATCCAGCCATGCATCAGCGTGACCTCGTCAAGTCCTGCCGCTTTCACACGGGCCTGCACATTTCTCGCCAGCATATGATCGAGCCTTCGTATCTCGAAACCAATCCGTTCTTCCCTTTTTTTCATATCAGCCTCCTTTTCTATATTTGATATCCTTCACGAGTTGCTGTTGACCTATCAGAATCTCCCATCTGTTTGATATCAAATTGTTCGATATTAAACTGTTTGATGCAAAACATATTTTACCACAAAAAAAATAGAAGTCAAGTGATTTTAAATTTTTCCTTATCGTTGAATTCCCCTTAAAATAATGATAAAATACAAGAAATTAACAAATTATATATACTAAAATACAACAGCATTTCTGTAAAATAATAACCAGAAAGTGAGTACAGACGATGACGTCAAAATCGAACAAAAGAACTGCAATCCAATTCCTGTTTACGCAGGAGGGTTTCATGCCCGACGTATCTTCCCTGGACACGGAAGCGGCGCTTGAGGAGGCAAAGCAGTGGACTATAGACGGAGGATACCCGTCCCTCTACCGGTTCGGCCTCGAAGGGAAACCGGAGGATGCAACCCCCTCGGAGAGCTTCCTTTATCAGGTGGCCGCCGCCTTCTTCGGCGGGCTCACAGATCTGCCGGAACTGGAAATCGCGCGGGGAAAAGCAAAGGTAATACTGACCGATGAAGCTGCCGAAGAACTTCTGTGGGCGGTTCCCTTTGCAATCGGCGCAGAGCATATTACGAAAAAATGGCTCCGGGACGTATTCCGGAAGCTTCAGGCAATCTTCTCCCAAGAAATCGCAGACTACGACGGTACGGTGGAGATGTACCTGACGGAAAAGAATCAGGAGCTGCGCGTTCCCGAGCGGGTATTTTTTCATCTGGTGGAGAACAAAGACCCGGATTTCCCGTTCGCCTTCCTTGCCACGTACGCCACAAAGGGAGAACACGGGAAGATCCGGCATGTCCCTCTGAAATATGCCTTGACAGAATACCAGAATGACCGGAGCAAGCTGCTTGCCCTGCTGTCTTGCCTGAACCGTGCGGCGGAGGTGTCCGAGCTGATCGGCGGGTTCATGGACAGCGGGGAATTGTTCCATCCCCTAAAGCTCACATCCCAAGAGGCATATACATTCCTGAAACAGATCGAAGAGATTGAGGAGACTGGGATTCTGTGCCGGATTCCCAATTGGTGGAAGCGGAATGCAGCGGCCGTATCCATGGCGGTGAGCTTAGGCGACGAGAAGCCGTCCATGCTTGGGTTTGACGCATTGATTTCTATGAAGCCCAAGCTGATGGTGGACGGCGTGGAGCTGTCGGAAGAAGACATCCGTAAGCTTTTGGCACAGACGGAAGGGCTGGCGTTCCTGAAAGGAAAATGGATTGAGGTAGACCATGCCCGGCTGGAACGGCTGCTGAAGGAAATGGAAGGGCAAGACAGGGAGATTACTTTGATGGAAGCCCTCCGGATGGAGATGGGGGCAGGCACGGAAGGGAAAGCAGCCGATGTAGGCGTTTTGGTCACAAACGGGAAATGGCTGTCCTCCCTGCTGGCAAATTTAAGGAAACCAGAGAAGATCCGAAAGGCTGCCGTCCCCGGCACGGTAAAAGCTGTACTACGCCCCTACCAGAAAAACGGCTACGCTTGGCTTGGCTATATGGACCAGTTAGGGTTCGGCGCATGCCTTGCTGATGATATGGGGCTTGGGAAGACCCTGCAGGTCCTAGCTTATCTGGAGAAGCTCAGGAAACAGGATAAGTCTGCCCGTGTGCTGCTGGTCGTACCTGCGTCGCTGCTTGGGAACTGGCAGAAGGAGGCGGAAAAGTTTGTTCCGGGCATGGATTTATCTATTCTCCATGGCGGTGGGGCAGCCGCCTTAGGGAAGATGGTGAAAGCAGAACCCACATTTTTGAATATCACGACCTACGGAATGGTTTCACGGATCAAAGAGCTGAGGGAAATCCAGTGGTCGTGTATCATACTGGACGAGGCGCAGGCAATCAAGAATCCCGGGACGAAGCAGACCCGGGAGATTAAACAGCTTTCCGGACGTATGCGTATCGCCATGACGGGAACGCCTATTGAAAATGATTTGACGAACCTCTGGTCTTTGTTTGATTTCCTGAACAAAGGGCTGATGGGTACGTCAACAGAGTTCCGTGATTTCTGTAAGAAGTTAAAGGATTGCCCGGAAAACTATGCAAGGCTGAAATCCATGGTGGCCCCGTTTATGTTAAGAAGGCTGAAAACAGACAAGCGTATCATCAAGGATCTTCCGGAGAAACTGGAGACGATGGATTATGCAGGGCTGTCAAAACGACAGGTGGTGCTGTATCGGAATGTCGTGGATGAAATGGAAAAGCGGGTGATGGAATCCGACGGAATCGAGCGGTGCGGCATTGTCTTGTCTACCATCGTAAAGCTCAAGCAGATCTGCAACCATCCGGACCAGTATCTGGGGCAGCAGACATTTGCGGAAGAAGAGAGCGGAAAATTCGCGATGCTAAGGGAAATCTGCGAGACCATTTATGAAAAGAGAGAGCGGGTGCTGGTATTTACCCAATTCCGGGAGATCATCAACCATTTGGCGGCATTTCTCAAAGAAATCTTCCATGCGGACGGTTACGTGCTGCACGGCGGGACGCCTGTGGCAAGCCGGGGGAAGATTGTGGAGGCGTTTCAGGGAGAGGCGTACGTGCCGTTCATCGTATTGTCCGTGAAAGCAGGAGGCACCGGGCTGAACCTGACGAAGGCAAACCACGTCATTCACTTTGACCGCTGGTGGAATCCGGCTGTGGAGAACCAGGCGACAGATCGGGCGTTTCGGATTGGGCAGAAGAAGAATGTGATGGTGCATAAGCTGGTGTGCCAGAAGACCATTGAAGAGAAAATCGACAAGGTCATCGAATCCAAGAAGGAACTGGCAGAGAATGTAATTGGATCCAGCGGCGAGAGCTGGATTACAGAGCTTGGGAATGATGAACTGATGTCCCTTCTGAGGCTTGGGTAGGAAGCCGGGCGGTGATATTTAAAATTCGATGGGCAAGCATGTGCGCCCGTCAGGGAGCGTGCGGATGAAGGAGGGCTCAAGATGAGCAAATACTGGGGAGAGTTCCCGCAATATAGCCAGCCGAATGCGTCGGAACTGCGGAAGAAATCGGCGGAAAGCAAGAAGAAAGAGAAAGCAAAGGGAAAGGTATTAGAGCCTGTCGTAATAAAGGGAAGGAGCATTGTCAATCACTGGTGGGGGAAGGCATGGTGCGATAATCTGGAGCGGTATGCGGATTACGAAAGCCGTCTGGACCGTGGAAAACGCTATGTCCGAACCGGCGCAGTGATTGACTTGAAGATCCAGAAGGGCAAGCTCCTTGCGAGGGTGCAGGGGACGCGCAAGACCCCTTATAAGGTAGAGATTAGGATTAGCCCCCTGTCGGAGGAGCGATGCCAGTCCATTATCCAAAGATGTGGAAGGAAACTTGAAAATCTGGAGGCGCTACTGGCAGGAGACTTTCCGGAAGAGATGCAGGAATTATTCCAGGGCAAGGACGGATTGTTCCCGGCTCCCCGGGAGATTAGTTTTAACTGCAGCTGCCCGGACTGGGCGCTGCTCTGCAAGCATGTGGCTGCAGCGCTCTACGGGGTAGGGGTGAGGCTAGATGAGAATCCGCTGCTGTTTTTTGAACTTCGTGGAATCGAAGTAGGGAGGTTCATTGACGTGACGCTTGCGAACCGGGTGGAGGCGATGCTTGCGAATGCCGGGAATAGAAGCAGCCGGATGATGGACGATGAGGAGATCGAAGGGATGTTTGGAGTGATTTGAGGCTTTGAAGGTAAGGAGTGGCAGGAATGGGGATTTATCTTAATCCGGGGAATATCGGTTTTGAGCAGATCTGCAGAGGTGAATATATTGATAAGACGGGGTTGATCCGGCTGGTCAACCAGAGGATTGGCGGGCCCAATAATCTGCTGTGTATCAGCAGACCCCGGCGTTTTGGAAAATCCTATGCGGCAAAGATGCTGTGTGCATACTATGACTGCTCCTGCGATTCCCATCATTTGTTTGCAAAGCGGAATATCGGTAAGGCAAAATCATACCGTACTTATTTAAACCAATACAATGTAATCTATCTGGATATTACTGGTTTCATATCTGCTGCCAAGAGACAGGGGATTCCACTCAGGGACGTACCCAATATGATTGTTGGGACAATCCATGAGGAACTTATGCTGCAAGCTCCCGAACTGCCGTGGCAGAAGAGTCTTACGGATTGCCTGGTCCGCTATGTTGAGAAGCCGGAGGGGAAGTCATTTATCTTCATTATTGACGAATGGGATGCAAATGGATCCCAATCTGCGATTTCGGATTTTCAGGAGTATTCAATCCTGAACCCGGATCAGTTTGCAGAGTTTACGGGTTTTACTGAGAGAGAGGTACGGAAACTTTGTAAGAAGAATAAAATGGATTTTGAAAAAGTGAAAGCCTGGTATGACGGATACGATTTCCATGAGGTGGGTTCAATCTATAATCCGTTTTCTGTCGTAAGGGCCATGGAGGCGGCAGAATGCCGCTCTTTCTGGAGAGAATCGTCTGCGGCAGAATCTTTGAAAACATATATTAATATGGATTTTGACGGCATGCAGGAAATGGTTTCCAGGCTTATTACCGGAGAGGAGATTGAGGTAGATACCTGGAGTTTCCAGAATGATTTTCAAACGTTCCGGAGCAGGGATGACATCCTTACGCTGCTCACCCATCTGGGGTATTTAACTTATAGAAAATCGGAGCATACAGTGCGGATACCGAATGAAGAAGTACGCAATGAATTCAGGAATATATTGAAGGGAAACGATGTCAATCCCAAATGGATGGAACTGATCCGCCGTTCCCGAAAGCTGTTGGACGACACGGTTGCAGGAAATGGAGATGCGGTGGCCAGGGCTATTGAAGAAATCCGGAAAGAGCAGTATGCGCCGGTTTATTACAACAACGAACTGGCGTTGAGGGCGGTGATAAAATTTGCATATATTGTAACATTTGGCCAGTATGTGAAGATTGAAGAACTGCCGTCGGGGAAAGGGATCGCCGACGTTGTGTTTATTCCCAAAAGACTTACGAAGCTTCCAGCGATGGTCGTCGAGTTAAAATGGAACAAGACATCAGGAGGGGCGATTCGCCAGATAAAAGATAAGGGATATCCGGAAGTGTTAAAGGATTACGGAGGGGAAATATTGTTGATTGGAATCAATTATGATGAAAGAACCAAGATCCATACCTGTGAAATAGAAAAAGGGTTGGTGCGGTAAAACCACGCAAGAAATACACTGCTGCGTTGGAGGCAAAAGGCATTATTCCGAATATAAAACATGTAAAGACGGATACCAACCTTTTCATTGATATCCGCCTTTACTCTAACCCTTCAATCATTCTTTTTACCTCTTTCTTCCTCGGTCCAAGATTCTCGATGCTTTACCAATTCACTTGCCGATTCTGGTATCTTGATTTAAATCCCGGAAATAAGTTTAAGTTCTTGGTGGTCCGTACCTCCTATTCATAAACTCTTCGACTCCTGATACTCAGCGCCTTCTTTCTCAAGAATCTTCTTCCAACACTTGTGTTGATTCTTAAATAACATCCCATCACTTACAGCTCGCGTCTGTCTTGTAATTCGGTTCTGTTATTTGTTAAATATAAGATATCACACTTATTCATGTTTGTCAATATATTTTTTTAATATTTTATTTCTTTTTTATATTTATTAGAATATTCAGATATTTTACGCGAATACTTCCGCTTCTCATGCTATTTACCAATCGCCCCAAGCACATGACCACCAACAGAACCTACCGATAACAATCATCTCCTATAAATATCCTCAAGCGTCAAAAGTGTGACCTCTCCCTGCCTTGAAAGCTCTTGAAGAGATTGCGTAAACCCCCCTTTTGAAAATATGAAATAATGGAATCTGCACCCCCGATTGAACACAGCCGCATATTGACGAAGCAGTTCCAGTTCGTCCACACCTATCTGTACATTCTTATATTTGCAGGAACCGATAATATATTCCCTTCCTTCCACAGGTACGCCCACAATATCTATCTGCACTTCCTTGTGCGTCTTCGGATCTGTTCCCCACCATTGGCCTACCTCGCCCAATAAAATCGGTAAGTCCTGGGCATACCGCAGCAAATATTCCCGGCACATTTTTTCAAAGACCAGTCCCATATAATCTGAAAGATACTTCCTGACTGCCCGGTCGTAAATCTGTTCCATCCGTCCGGCGCTGATTGCGGACATATTCCCCGGGACAAAACGATACCAGAACCGGAAAAAATTATCATCTATGCCATAAATTGTCTTCTTTCCTGTTTTTTCCGTAACGGGCGTTTCTTTTTTCAGAATCCCTAGTTCCAGAAGTACCCTGAGATATTTCGCACAAATTCCCGATTCCACTCCAACCTTCGTGGCGATTTCATTTGCACGGCTGGCTCCGCCCGCGACTGCGGATATGACAGAATTATAAACCGCCGGCTCTCTCAACTCCTGTTTGAGAAGATTCTCCGGCTCTTCAAACAGATAGCTGGATGCATTGAACAGATGTTCTTTCAACGCCTCATCCATATCTCCTTCAACCTCCAGCTTATTAATATAATGGGGAATCCCTCCTGTAATGCCGTATAACAACGCCTGATCTTCCACATCCAATTCTTGATGGAATGCCGTCATCTCCCGGTAAGTCAATGCCTGTATTTTGAATTGCGCCGTCCGTCTTCCATACAGCGGACTCTCATACCCTAATACCTGATATTCCATAAAAGTCATAGATGAACCGCATAAAATCAAAAAGAGCTGTCCGTTCTGCCATACATGGTCTATCACATGCTGTAACCTTGAAGATATCGACTTCTCTGCCTTTGCCAGATAAGGATACTCATCAATCACGAAAACAACACGCCGCTCCTTCGCAATCTCCGTGACTGCTTCCAGTGCATTTTCATAATTCTGATAGACAGGCGCACGAATCTCACCCGGATTCTTATAGAGGTAAATTGCTTTGGACAAAGCTTCCAGATTCTCCTGAGAGGAAGCATTCAAAGCCGAAAAATAGATTGCAGGCTTTCCTTTGCAGAATTCATTGATTAAAGCCGTCTTGCCCACACGTCTTCTTCCATAAATGACAATGCATTCAAAATTTCCTTTATCATATCGCTGGTTCATCGTATTAATTTCTTTTTCACGGCAATAAAACATATCATTCTCCTTCTTATGATTCACTTTCTTATCAGTTGCCTTCTTACGAGTTACCTTCTTACGAGTTGCCTTCTGATAAGTTTATTATAGGCAAAATAAAATAATTGTCAATATAGTCATTCCCACTTTTGCACAAAAAAAAGAGGGATGCCGCCCACCAACGGTTTCCGGCACCTCTCTTTATCAGGAATGAACTCCTCATTCTTACTGCTTTACCGCCCAGCCGCGGCCTACGAAATCCCCTTCATTGTAAGCTGGATGCGCTTCTTCTTCATATCAACGCCCAGCACCTTGACATCCACGATATCCCCGACGCTCACCACTTCCAACGGGTGCTTGATAAACTTCTTGTCTGTAATCTCGGAAATATGCACCAATCCGTCCTGATGGACTCCGATGTCCACGAACACGCCGAAATCAATGACGTTCCTCACCGTGCCTTTCAGCAGCATCCCCTCGGTCAAATCCTTCATTTCCAAGACGTCCGTCCTCAATATGGGCTTAGGCATCTCGTCACGGGGGTCTCTTGCCGGCTTCTCCAGCTCCTTTACAATATCCCGTAAAGTAATCTCGCCCACTCCCAGCTCTTCTGCCAGCTTCTTGTAATCTTTAATCGTCAGCGACAGGCCCACGAGCTTCCCTCCGCTGATATCCTCCACGGCAAAGCCCTGCTTCGCCAGCAATTTTGCCGCAGCCTCGTAGGTTTCCGGATGTACGCTCGTGCCATCCAGCGGGTTGTCCCCTCCCTGAATCCGCATAAAACCTGCACACTGCTCAAAAGCCTTAGGCCCAAGCTTGGCGACTTTTAGAAGCTGCTTCCGGTTGGCAAATTTCCCATTCTCTTCCCTGTATGCCACAATATTCTTGGCGATTGTCCCGGAGATACCGGAAATGTATGCCAGAAGTGGCGCAGATGCCGTATTCAGATCGACTCCTACCCGGTTCACACAGTCTTCTACCACGCCCGACAACGCTTCACTTAGCTTCTTCTGGTTCATATCATGCTGATACTGGCCCACGCCGATAGACTTAGGGTCTATCTTCACCAGCTCTGCCAGAGGATCTTGCAGGCGCCTCGCAATGGACGTCGCGCTCCTCTGCCCTACGTCGAACTTAGGAAATTCCTCCGACGCCAGCTTACTTGCAGAATATACGGAAGCCCCCGCCTCGTTGACAATTACATACTGCACCTTCTGAGGTATCTCTTTGAGCAGCTCTACAATAAACATCTCTGATTCACGGGAAGCAGTACCGTTTCCCACGGAAATCAAAGTAATATTATATTTTGCGATAATCTTCTTGAGAAGATCTTTCGACGCTTTTATCTTCTGGGGCGTCGTGGGTGCCGTCGGATAGATGACCGTTGTTCCGATAACCTTTCCGGTAGGGTCAACGACTGCCAGCTTGCATCCGGTACGAAACGCCGGGTCCCAGCCAAGGACCGTCTGCCCCACAATCGGCGGCTGCATCAAAAGCTGCTCCAGATTCTTCTTAAATACCTCAATCGCCCCAGATTCTGCCTTCTCAGTTAAATCATTGCGGATCTCACGCTCAATTGCAGGCGCAATCAGCCTCTTATAACTGTCATCCACCACAGCTTTCAAAATCGGAGCTGTGAACCGATTATCCCCATGGATGGTCTTCTTCTCCAGATAGCGGATGATATCCTCCTCCGGTGCCTCAATCTTCACGGACAAAAACTTCTCCTTCTCCCCCCGGTTCAGCGCCAGAACCCGATGTCCCGCAAGGCGGTTCACCGGCTCTTCAAAGTCATAGTACATCTCATATACGGACTCTGCCTTCTCATCCTTCGCCGCTGAAACGACACGCCCTTTCTGCGCGGTAATCTTCCGAATCCAGATGCGGTAATCTGCCTCATCGGAAATGCCTTCGGCGATAATATCCTTCGCTCCGGCAATGGCTTCCTCCACAGTATTAACGCCTTTCTCGGAATCTATGTATTTTGCAGCCAGTTCTTCAACCGGCTGCTTTGTCTTCTGCAGTGTAATGACCGCAGCCAACGGCTCAAGCCCCTTTTCTTTTGCTATGGTCGCCCGTGTCCTTCTCTTCGGGCGGTAAGGGCGGTACAAGTCTTCTACGACTACCAGTGTCTCTGCCGCAAGAATCTGCTTTTTCAGTTCTTCCGTCATCTTTCCCTGCTCTTCGATACTGGATAATACCTGCTCCTTCTTTTCCTCCAGATTGCGAAGATAAGTCAGCCGCTCATGCAGTTTCCTAAGCTGCTCATCGTCCAGAGTTCCGGTCGCCTCTTTCCGGTATCTTGCTATAAATGGTATGGTATTGCCTTCGTCGATCAATTTGACTGCTGCATCCACCTGCCATTTCTTCACACCCAGTTCTTCCGTAATCTTCTGATTAATATCCATGCTCTATACCCTTTCTAAAATTTCCCTTATCACCAACCGTAAGATGATAGTAACGCCCGCTTACCGCGGACCTCCTCACACTATTTTTTATTATAACTAAAATCTGCCAAATCTGCAACGAAATACTCAATACCGAGTTCACTCTGTTTAAAAATTCCGGCAAAGCACCGCGTCTGAATTTCTAATCAGCCGCAGTCTATGCTATCAATAGATATATTCTGACGGCAGATACCGAGTTCACTCGGTTTTCTTGAAAATCCTCCTGCGCTATGTTATAATCGTATACCACAGAAAGAACTTTAACCGTGTACGTTCAACTGTGACGTATAACGCAGGAAAGGATAAGATAACGATTCTCAAGGAGCTACAATATGAACCAGGAAATCCAAGAGCTGTCCCGGCAGCAGTTAAAATCACAGGAAACAAAGGCAAAAATTTTCCGCGCCGCAAAAAACATTTTGCAAAAAAAAGGTTACGAACAGCTTTCCATCAAGAATATTTGCGAAGAGGCCGGCGTCTCCAACGGAAGTTTTTACCATCATTTTAAGACCAAGGACGACCTCCTTTCCTATTACATAGAAGAGCAGCCCGGCATCGACCCAAATCTTCTGGATTTACCTGCCACCCCAGAGGAGGCAAAGCAGGCAATCGTCTATGTATACCTGAATTATGTACATTACTGCCAAAACCTGGGCGTAGAATTTATGGCTAATTATTATACGCCCAAGAACCAATCCCTGAATCCGCTGATTTGGACAAAGCGCCCCTACCCCATCGTAACGGTATCCGATTACCTGCGAAAAGCAATCGACGCCGGCGTTGTGTCTCCCACGTCCGGCTTAGAAGACATCTCCACAGACATCCGGATGATTGTCATAGGAAATGTTTTTGAGTGGTGCCTGAAAGGCGGCGACACAGATTTTGAGGGAAATATGCGGCGTTCTCTGGAAATATATCTGGACGGGCTTTTCAAAACCCAAAAGTAAAAATCCTTCGAGCAAGCGGACTCAAAGGATTTTTTAGAAGGGAATATGGTAGTGAAACCATTTACAATAATATCTTGTAAGTGTATTATAACGCTGCCCTTCCAATAAATCCAATCATTAATTATAATATAACTTTTCAATTTATAGATATTATCTATAAGGAGGTCTTTATGAGGACATCTGGATACACCTTCATCGTCAACCCGAATTCTAAATCCGGCTTAGGACGCAAGATATGGAGCCGTCAAGTGGAACCCGCCTTAAAGAAGCAGGGAATCCCCTATGAGGTATTTTTTACAAAATACCGGCAGCATGCCGTAAAAATTTCCCGGAAGATTACCGGAGACGGGGAATGCCACACCATCATCGTACTTGGTGGAGACGGTACAATCAATGAAGTAGTTAATGGTATTGCGTATCTGTCCAAAGCCACCCTTGGGTACATTCCCACCGGGTCAAGCAATGATTTTGCCCGAAGCCTCAGGCTTCCCACCGACCCGCTTCCGGCGCTTTCCAATATCCTTTCGCCTACCCGCTATCTGTCGGCCAATATCGGTATCCTTACATATGACGGCAGGAAACGGCGGTTCGCCGTAAGCTCGGGGATAGGTTTTGACGCCGGCATCTGCCATGAAGCCATGGTTTCCCCCTTAAAGCCGCTGCTAAACAGACTGGGTCTCGGGAAGCTGACTTATGTGGGAATTGCGCTGCACCAAATCCTTACCCTCACTCCCGGGCAGATTACCGTGACATTGGATGATAAGCACAAGATGAAGTTTCCGAAAGCCTATTTTGCCACGGCTATGAACCAGCCCTACGAAGGCGGCGGTTTTCTTTTCTGCCCGGCTGCGGACTGCAAAGATGATTTTTTGGACGTCATTGTCATATCCGGGCTGTCCAAACTAAAGATACTGTCCCTGCTTCCTACGGCATATAAGGGCTGGCATACCCGTTTCCGGGGCGTCCATATCTATCGCTGCAGGAAAATGGAGATTGCAAGCCAAAGCCCTCTCCCCCTCCATACGGACGGAGAGCCGGTCTTTCGTCAGACGCAAGTTTCCATGTCGCTGCACTCCGAAAAGCTTCGGATCATTGCAGCGCCTTTACAGATGATTTTTTAGAGGAACGTGTTATGCTGGTACTTATTTTCATCATATTGACAATAATTCTCTTACTATACATATTCGCCATCTCTCCGCGCTTCACCCGCCGAAGAGATATGCGCCGCTATAGGCACACCATGTTCGCCCACAGAGGGTATCACTGCATAGAGAAGGGTATTCCCGAAAATTCCATGGCGGCCTTTAGCGCCGCGCTGGGAAAAGGGTACGGTATTGAAATCGACCTCCACCTTACCAGGGACGGGCGGCTGGTAGTCTTTCACGACGACACGCTGGAACGGCTCTGCGGCCGCCCGGACACGGTAGAAAATCTGACCTATGAGGAGGTGAAATCCTGCCGCCTTTGCGGTACTGCCGAGACGATTCCCTCTTTTGACGAAGTGCTTTCCCTCGTAAAGGGACGGGTCCCCCTGCTGATTGAGCTTAAAATTCCGGATTCCTCGATGTACATTTGCCGTGAGACTATGCGCTGCCTCAGCCATTACCAAGGCCCTTGCCTGATTCAGTCCTTCAACACCATCGGGATCCGCTGGTTCAGACTGAACGCGCCCCACATCCTGCGCGGGCAGCTTTCGTCCAATTTGACCCGCGATCCCTTGAAAGAGGCATGGCTTTTCCGCTTCATGGTAAAGCATTTATTATCAAATTTTTTAGGGAGGCCGGATTTTATCTCTTATAACTTGAATGATCTGCCGATTGTCAATGTCTGGATTCTTAAACATATTTTTCATGTGCCTGTCGCCGTATGGACACTCAATACTCCGGACATGCTAAAAAAGGGTTCTCAGCATTTTGACATGCAGATATTTGAAAAAAGGAATGAAAATTATTAACAAACCATGAACTTTGTTGTTGATTCTTTTTTTTCATGTTATAATTCGGATTGAACCATGAATATGCTTTAGAGAACGCCTATATCTAAACGCATTGATCTTCAGGCTTATGTAAAAGAGGTAATAATTATGAGCATCATCCAACGGACGAAGAACTTTATAAAAAAATATCGGCACGCATGGGTATTGTTATATGGATTCATTTATATGCCATGGTTCATTTATCTGGAGAAAAGGACGGACGTCCATTATTTCCTGATTCATTCGCCCCTTGATGATTACATTCCTTTTGTTGAATATTTTATTGTGCCATATCTGTTATGGTTTGCGTTTGTGGCTGTTGCCGCCGGATATTTTTTCTTTACGGATAAGACAGGGTTTTACCGCCTTAGCGCTTTCTTGATAGTCGGGATGACGTTTTTCCTGTTCTTATGTACCGTATTCCCCAATGGGCTGAATCTGCGTCCGGCTACATTTGCAAGAGATAATATTTTCGTCGAGCTGGTGAAACATGTCTATGCCACGGATACGCCGACGAACGTGCTGCCCAGTATCCATGTGTTTAATTCCCTTGGCGTCTGTATCGCCATCTGGCACAGCGAGGCGCTTAAAAAGCACAGGAAGATACAGTATGGGGCTTATCTGCTTGCCGTATTGATTATCTTATCTACCGTGTTCTTGAAGCAGCACTCCGTGACGGATGTGATTGCGGCTTTTGCACTGGCTTGCGTGATTTATCCCTTTGTGTATGCCACGCAGGAGAAGAAGGCGACTAAGCTGTCCCACCAGCCCATTTAAAGAAGGACACGGCCGTGCTTTACTGATTTTAGATTGAACCTTCCTGCCCATGTCTTGGGCGGGAAGATGAAGATATACTTTAATTTTAAGAGGAGGATACATTTTATGTATGCAGAATTTAGTGAAAACCTGGTAACTGGCAACGAGATGATTGACTCTCATCACAAGGAGCTGATTGACCGCATCAACAAGTTATTGGACAGCTGCGAGCAGAGCAATGAGAAGACCGCGGCAATCAAGATGATGGACTATCTTGCGGATTATACGGACTTCCATTTCTCCGCCGAGGAAAAGCTTCAGCAGGAGATTGAATATCCGGGATTTGAGAAGCATAAGGCACAGCATGAGGCGTTCAAGAACACCATCAAGGAGCTTGAGGAGATGTTGGTGGAAGAGGAAGGGCCGTCTAACGCTTTTGTGAAAAAAGTACATGAGAATGTAATTCAGTGGTTCTATACACATATTGAGGGCTTTGACAGGTCTGTTGCAGAATATAAATTTATGAAGGAAAATAACGAAAGATTATGATTACAAAAGATTTCCATGCTTCAAAGCGAAAACTATACAGCGACTTATTAGAAGACGGATCCGCCGGATTCGTCTTTTCTGGCGGGCAGAGGGGCGACCGCGGCGATATGATGCATCATTTTACCCCTTACGCCAATTTTTATTACCTGACCGGATTTACACAGCCTAAGGCTGTCCTTATGATTACAAAGATCGCCGGGAAGGTACGGGAAGTATTATTTATTGACCATCCGAACGAGATGGCGAAGAGATGGCTCGGGATATTCTATACCAAAGAAAGCGTAAAGGAAGAGACAGGTATTGAGAATGTAGAATATCTGGAAACTTTCGAGGATTCCCTCCCGTTTTTCAGTGGGTCTGGCCGTGTACAGAATGTCTATATCGACATTGCGAACTGGGAAGGAGCATTTTCCACGAACGAGGCCCAAAAGTTTGCCGCCCGGGTCCATGAGTATAACCCCACATTAAAGATGCACAATACCTTTTACGATTTAGGATTGATGAGGCAGGTAAAGTCTCCCGAAGAGATTGCCCTGCACAGGAAAGCCTGTGACATTACGGCAAAAGGCGTGGAGAATATTCTTGCCCACCTGCGCCCGGATATGTATGAGTATGAGATTGAGGCGCATTTTGATTATACCCTGCGTTCTATGAATGCCCGGCATGCATTTCCTACGATTGCGGCTTCGGAAGCCAACGCGTGCTGTATGCATTATGAAGACAACCACCGGAAGATGCTGGATGGGGATATGATCCTCTTTGACCTTGGCGCCGAGTGGGGGTATTATGCCGCCGACGTCAGCAGGACGTTTCCTGTGAACGGGAAATTTACCGAACAGCAGAAAGAGCTCTACAATGTAGTGCTGGCGGGCCTTGATGCAGCCCTTGCCGCTTCAAAACCCGGACAGCCCAAGGAAGAACTTCAGGAATTGAGCAAGTCTGTCATGGCTGACGAGTTGATTCGGCTTGGATATATCCAAAAACCAGAGGAGATTTCCAAGTACTACTTCCATGGTTCCGGACACTATATCGGTCTTTATGCCCATGATGTAGGGAATAATGATGTTCCGCTGGAAGAGAATATGATGTTTACACTGGAACCGGGATTGTATTTCGACGACCTGAAACTTGGAATCCGGATTGAGGATACGCTTCTCGTCACGAAAGACGGCTGCGAGGTGCTGTCAGGAAAGATTCCTAAGACTGTGGAAGAGATTGAGGAATTCATGGCTCAGTATAAGCGCTAGAACGTGTGCCCATTAGGTACACGGATAAAGGGGCGGCACAATAAAGCGCCGCCCCTTTTGTAAATCTTGAATATTCTTTGAATTACCCCATTCTCTAGTCAGCAATTTTAATCATCGCTTTTCCAGCCCTGCGGTATTCCGGTTTCGTGAACACATCCACAATATCATCCAGCGGAACCACATTCGTAATCAAGCTCTCAAGCTCAATCATTCCTGACTCCAACACGCGGATTGCCCGCTCAAATGTATATGGATTAATGAACGACGAAGTAATCGTCAGCTCTTTCTTGAACACATCATCCGGTTTCAGCGGATAAGACTCCTCCGGGGACGCCAGCCCGAAATACATGACCGTTGCGCCTTTTCCCGCAAACTTTACCGCATCCGCCTGAGTATGAATATTCCCTACACACTCAATCACCACGTCAACATTCTCACAATACGCATCCAAGACAGCCTGTACGTCTTCTTCTATTGGGTTGATGACCTTCGTCGCCCCAAGCTTCAACGCCTGCTCACGCTTCTCCTCCACAGGTTCGGACATAATCACCCGTGCCGCCCCCGCATTCTTCGCAAGCTGCATCATAATCATGCCAATGGGTCCCCCGCCCATGACAAGGACGGTACATCCGGGTTTAATATTGCAAAGGTCAATCCCATGCAGGCAGCAGGAAATGGGCTCCGCCATGGCAGCCTCTTTAAAACTTAGGCTATCCGAGAACTTATACACCTGCTTCTCCCGCATAATCACGTACTCGGCGAACCCGCCGTCCACCGTCGTACCAACGCCCACATTGTTGGTGCAGAAATGCTGCATGGCATTCTTACAGAAATAACACTCCCCGCACATATCGTTGGGGTCGCCGCTGACCCTGTCCCCCTCTTTTACCGTTGTGACTGCCGAACCTACCTTCGCAACAACACCGGAAAATTCATGCCCGGGAATCAGCGGCGGATTCACCTCGAAGGAACCGCCGTCCCCGTTAAAGATGTGGATGTCCGTACCGCATACGCCGCAATATTTCACCTGTATCATCACTTCGTTGTCTTTCAGTTCCCTTACCGGAACTTCTTCTACCCTCAAATCCTGCGGGCCATGATAAACTGCTGCTTTCATACTTCATACCTCCTGATTCTTCCATTATAAACCATTTCTTCTGAAAAATCTCGGCAAACCTTCTATTTTCCAAGATTTTGCCGAGATTTTTATGCACCCTAAAATCAGTTCGCCTGTCTCTTCTTCTGGTAGCAGTCAAATCCAACGGCAAGCACAAGCACGATTCCCAGCACGATATTCTGCACCCAGCTATTCAGGTTAATCAATACCATACCATTATTCAGCGCGCTGATGATAAATGTCCCCGCTACGACTCCAGACATCCTTCCGGAACCTCCGGATACGGACACACCGCCCAGAACCACGCAGGTAATCACCTTGAACTCATATCCAAGCCCCGCATTTCCCATTCCTGAATTAACACGGGACAAAAGTACGAGTCCTGCTAATCCTGCGAAAAATCCAGAAAGTGCAAATACCAGATATTTTACCCTTCCCGTACGGATACCGGACAGCCTTGCCGCCTCGATATTGCCGCCCACGGCGTAAAAGTAACGCCCGAAATACGTCTTATTCAGGATAAACGCACCCAGTGCAAAGCAAAGTATCATGATGATGACCGGTACAGGCACAGGCCCTATCTTCCCCTGTCCGAAGACCTTAAACGACTCTGTAAATCCGTTGATCGGCTGTCCATCGCAGATAATCAGCGCGATACCGGAAAATGCCGTCTGTGTGGCAAATGTGGCAATCAAGGCCGGGATACCTATGGTGGATACCATGAACCCGTTCAGTACGCCAATCAGCGTGGAAGCAGCCAGCGTGATGATAATCGCCAATGCCATCGGCACTCCCATATGTACCATCAGATATGAACACAATACATTCACAAATGTAATAATTGAACCGGTCGCAAGGTCAATATCCCCCAGCAGGATCACGAACGTCATACCTACGGATGCAATCCCCCATACTGCTACCTGCCTAAGCATAATCAAAAGATTCGTCGCCGTAATAAATCTTGGATTGGCAATCGTAAACCCAATACAAAGCACGATAAATACTACCCATATTGCCTGACCCTTCATCAAATTCGTTAATTTATTTTCCTTCATCGGTCTACCCTCCTACTCATTTGACGCCGCAGACGCAAACGTCATAATCGTCTCCTGGCTGAACTCTTCCTTATTCAGTTCACCGGTCATATTACCCTCTGCCAACACAAGAATCCTGTCAGACATGCCCATCAGCTCTTCCATCTCGGAAGAAATCATCAGGATTGACTTTCCTTCCTTTTCCACCAAATCGTTCATCAATTTATAGATTTCGTACTTCGCGCCGATATCGATACCTCTGGTCGGCTCGTCGAAAATAATCAGCTCTGAATTCGCAGCCATCCATCTTCCAAGGATTACCTTCTGCTGGTTTCCGCCGCTTAGATTCTTGATTAACTGATTCAGGTTCGGCGTCTTGATTGCCATATTCTTCCGGTACTTCTCGGCAATTTCCTGCTCCTGCTTCTCGTCGATTACGCTGAAACGGGAATTCCTCTCGTAAACCGGCATATTGATATTGTTCTTGATGGAGATTCCAAGCATGGCGCCGTGGCGTTTCCTATCCTCCGGCACCAGCGCTATACCTAAGTCGATGGCTTCTCTCGGGCTTCTTGGATTAATCTCCTTCCCCTTATAGAACATCTGCCCTGATTTTTTAGGTACAGACCCGAAAATCATCTCCGCAAGCTCAGTACGCCCTGCGCCTACCAGGCCGCCAAGTCCCAGAATCTCTCCCTTATGCAGTTTCAGGCTGATGTCTCTGTCGCCGTTCCCGGACACATTTTTAAGTTCCAGCACCACTTCGTTCTCGTCGATGCATTTTCCACGCGGCGGATATGTCTCCGTCAGTTCCCGCCCTACCATGAGCTGAATCAGCTCTTCAACCTGGCTCTCCTTCGTAATCAGCGTCTTTACGTACTCCCCGTCCCGAATGACTACGATACGGTCTGACAGCCGGTAAATCTCTTCCAGCCTGTGTGAAATGTAGATGATGGATACGCCTTTTTTCCGCAAGAGTTCCACCACCTCAAACATACTCTCTACTTCTGCGCTGGTAAGCGGGGCAGACGGTTCATCCATAATCAGAATCCTGGCATTCTGCTGAATTGCCTTTGCAATCTCTACCATCTGCTGATATCCTACCGTCAGGTCCTTCATCAATGCTTTCGGGTCAATCTTGATATGTAACTGTTCAAACGCCTTTGCCGCTTCGGCTTCCATGGCTTTCCTGTCTATAACGATTCCCTTTCGGATGGGGCGTCCCAAGAACAGGTTCTCCGCCGCCGATAATTCCTTTACATTATTAAATTCCTGATAAATGATCGCAATCCCATTTTCTGCCGCAAGCTGGGGCGTCATGCTGGGAAATTCTTTCCCGTTCACGATAATCTTCCCGGAAGTAGGGATGACCGCACCGGAACAGCATTTGATCAGTGTAGACTTTCCCGCACCATTTTCTCCGATCAGCGCAAGAATCTCACCTGCTTTCAGCTCCAACGTAACGTCTTTCAGCGCAACGACGCCCGGGTATTCTTTCCTTATATGCTGTAACTGTAATACATATTCTTCACTCATATTCGTCCCCCGTGACTATACTTTCTATTACATTCCTTCGAGTATCTTATCCACATTCTCCGGTGTGATCGGCCCGATTGCACGGTATATATTCTTGTCAGCCGAAAAGTCTTCTCCGGACAGAATCCGCTCAAACATGTCGGCACAGGCTTTCGCCGTATCCTCATTAGAGCCTTCAAAACCTACGATTGCCCGCACCGCTTCATTTCCTGCTTTCAGGGACTCTAGCTGCTGCAAGGTAACGTCCGTGGTAATTACGCCGTAGCTCTCAGGAATCTTTCCTTTGCCAAACTCTACAAGAAGGGCTTCGTTCGAGTCAATCATAGCTCCTGCACAGACACCCACGAACACATTCGCATCCGGATGGGCTGACATAACCGTCTCCACATTCGTCTGGGCTTCAGGAGCTTCCAAGCCGTCCACCTCTGCGATGATCTCGTAGTTGTCCTCACAGTTCTCTTCCAGCCCTTCTTTGATGCCGTCTGCCCGCTCAAGCAGAACCTTCGTGGAGGGATACCCGATGACCGTTACCTGGGCCTTCTCATCCTTTGTGTAGTGTTCATTGATGAATTCAGAAGCCGTCTTGCCAATCTCTTTCCCAAGCTCCGTGTTGTCCAGAACCCAGTTCGCCGTGGTATTCTCCATCGGGTCATCCCAGCACATAACCTTGATGTCTGCCTCCATCGCCTCGCTGCAGATACCCTCAACTGACTTCGCGTCTGCCGGATGAACCATAATCAGGTCGCATCCGGATATGATGAAGTTCTCAACCTGGCCCACCTGCGTCCCGGCGTTATTGTCACAGCCTACAATGGTGTACTCCCATCCCCTCGCATCCATCTCCTGTTCAAGCTTTCCCATGACGCCTGCCCAGTAAGCGTTGGATAGATTCTGGATCGTGATGCCTATCTTTACAGTGCCGTCATCACGCGTATCCGCACACCCCATCAGCATGAGCCCGGTCATGGACACGCACAGGAGCGCTGCCACAATTCTATTCTTCATACCTCTTTCCTCCTTCTTTGGAATGATATATTTTCATATAGCTACGCTATCAGCTATCCCATATTATGGGTGAACATTTATATTTATATCTGCAAAACTCCATAGCCAAATCCTGCTGCCCCGGCATGGATCCTTGCAGATGTAAATATATTTCCATAAGTGTACTGACCGCCCAGCCAAAACCATAGGTTCTGGCTGGCGGGCAATCCGCCGGATTCCCCAACCATATACGCCCGGCCAGTACACCGGCGCCACTCGGATTTCATCCGGATATCCGATTCATCCTGCCAGAATCAGAAGCAAGTAAACGCCCCGTCCACAACAATATCGGAACCTGTCGTGAAGCTGCTGGTGTCTCCTGCCAGATATACGACGATGGACTGTAATTCTTCCGGTTTTCCCAGCCTTCCCATCGGCGCCATCTCATTCCATTTTGCAATCAATGGCTTCAGCGCTTCGGAATTAAGTGTAAGATCCGTCCCGATATATCCAGGGCTGATGCAGTTTACCCGGACTCCCGTCTTCGCCCACTCTACGGCAAGTGACTTGGTCAGCATAATGACTCCTGCCTTGGATGCATTATATGCACACTGTGGCTGCGGCACATTCACGATATGCCCGGACATAGATGCCGTATTGATGATTGAGCCGTATCCCTGCTTCAGCATTACTCTTCCCGCCGCTGTCGCACAGAGGAAGACGCCTGTCAGGTTAATGTCTATGACTTTCTTCCACTGTTCAAATGACATCTCTTCTGCCGGCACATTCAGGCAGATTCCTGCATTGTTAAAGCATGCATCCAACTTGCCATATGTATCTGCGACCTTTGCGACCATGGCTTCTACTTCTTCCTTCTTCGTCACGTCACACTGAATCGCAATCGTCTTAGAACCGGTCGCCCCAGCAATCTCCTCTGCCACTTCCTTCGCGCCTTCTAAATTGATATCTACGATTGCCACATCTGCCCCTGCCTCTG
Source organism: Lachnospiraceae bacterium (assembly GCA_910574885.1). GTDB lineage: Bacteria > Bacillota > Clostridia > Lachnospirales > Lachnospiraceae > Sporofaciens. The sequence goes on from CAJTDD010000011.1 coordinate 70,440, forward strand.
CGAATGCAGTTGCCACGGACTTGCCGATTCCGCTTGCCCCTCCTGTTACATAGATTGCCTTGCCATCCAGCCTCATCTTCTCAATAATACCCATCTTGTTCTCCTCCTTGCTTTTTGCGGGCAGTTCCCGTACTGTGTGCCTTCATTGTGCACTCCTTGCCGCTTTTTTATTTTTTTCTGTTCATGCGTTTTATAAAAGTATTTTATAAAAGCTATTTTTATTATAATTCTTTTTACTCTTAGACACAAGATGTATTATCAACAAATTTCAGTTCTCTTTTTTATGTATATTTAACAAAAATATTTCATTTTTTCTTTATTAATGTATTTAATTAAGTCTTTTTTAAATTGTTTATATAATAGCATATTTTACCATAGATTTCAACATTTTTTTATTATTTTTATATATTTTTTAGGTGCGCACAATTTCCGATATAAGCGAAAAAGAGGCGAAACCCGCTTTTTTCAACGGTTTTCACCTCTTAAATGCTTCTATCTTTTATTTTGCAATCTTTACCACAGCCTTCACAATCTCTGCCTTTTCATTGACGCTCCTATCCATCGCCGTCTGGATATCGTCAAAATCGAAGATATGGGTCGCAATCCCTTTCAGGTTGACTCTGCCCTGCTCCACCGCGTCAATCGCCATGGGGTAGATGTGACGGTAACGGAATACGGTCTTAAATGTGATCTCCTTATCCAGCGCCAGGCTCATCATCATGTTCATCATGCCAGTCTTGCCATAGCCTACCAGTACGATATTCGCCCCTTTGCACACTACCTGAATCGCCTGGTTCGTGGTAATCTCCGTGCCGGCCGTCTCTATCGCAAGGTCGAAGCCTTCCCCGCCGGTCAGTTCTTTCGCCTTCGCCAGCACATCCTCTTCCCTGCCATTGATGACGCCGTCTGCGCCAAGCTCCATCGCCTTTTCCAGACGTTTTTCCATAATATCTACCACGTAAACTCTGGATACGCCGCATGCCTTCAACGCCATCATGGATACCAGCCCGATACAGCCTGCGCCAAATACTACCGCCGTCTGTCCCGCCTGGGCGCCGCCTTGCTTTGCCGCATGGAAACCGACTGCAAGCGGCTCAATCAACGCACCCTCTAGTGTACTTACGTTGTCAGGCAGCTTGAAGCACAGAGCCGCCTCATGTGCCACATACTCCTGGAACACGCCGTCCACCGGCGGCGTCGCAAAGAATACCACATCCGGGCAGAGGTTATACTTTCCTTCCCTACAGAATTTACACTTTCCGCAGGTCTTCCCAGGCTCTAATGCAACGTGATCGCCGACCTTTAAATGGGTCACGTCTTTTCCTACCCCTACCACAACCCCGCCGGGCTCATGTCCCAGTACAAAGGGGGGTTCTACCACAAAATCCCCAATTCTGCCAGTCTCGTAATAGTGCATGTCGCTTCCGCAGATTCCTACATACTCAAGCTTCACCAGCACCTCATTGTCCTGCGGTACAGGAATTGGCCTCTCGGTATACCCCATCTCGCCGATTCCATTCATTACAGCTACCTTCATTGTTCCTTCCATCTCACTGTTCCTCCTTATATTTTTGAAATATATTTTTCTATCTGATATAATGCCGCCCCGTATGCAGACGCCTCTTCCCGGCATTGGCAAACCCGGACATAGTCCCCGCCTCCGCTGAAAATGTTCTTTTCGGCGGCGAGAGACTGAAAACGTCCGATATACGGTTTCATGTAATTGCCTACATACCCGCCCAAGACAACCTCACAGTCAAAACACATCCGCAAGTTATCTACTGCAATCGCAAGATTTCCCAGATATTCGTCCCATATCTGCCGGTACTCTTCCTTGCCGGACTCCATTTTATCAAAAAAGGCGCGCAGGTTCCCGTCTTCCAGTTCTGCAAGGTTTAATGCCGAACAATATGCGTCCAGGCATCCCTTCTTGCCGCAGTAGCAGGTCTTTCCCTCTGGATGGATTACCATGTGCCCGAACTCTCCGCTGCGCCAGTTATTTCCCATATACATGGTTGTGTTATCCGTAATTGCCGGTATTCCCTCATTGCTCTTCATCTCATCCGCAAAAATGACTGCTCCCCCTACAGAATTGCTCAGCGACAGATAAACCAGGTTGCTCTCCGGCCTCTTACAGCATACATCTTCCGTGATGGCGGCGGCGTTGGCGTCATTCAGCAGTTCGCAGGGGTAGGGGATATGCGCCGCCCACTTTTCCCAGGATACCTCATGGATTCCCAGTACATGGGAGCCGTTCAGTATGTTCTTCTGTCTGTCCACGATTCCCGGAAGGGCGATTCCAACCCCTTCTATCTTCTCTTCCGGAATTCGGTTCCTGGCTACGAACTCCCCGAGAAGTTCCCCAATCTCACGGAAATAAGATTCCTCATTACGAAAGTGCTTACGGATACGCTCATGCTTCAGCGCTTTCCTGCCAAGGTCTGTATAGACAAACCCTACATGATTCTCTGTGATATCCATCCCGACGGCATATCTGACATCCCTGACGCTGGCGATTGCCTTCGCCTTCCGTCCTCCGGTGGATTTAAGCTCTCCCACTTCTTCCACGACCCCGGCGCTTTTTAATTCCTTAACGATAGTCAGGACCGTAGGCCCGCTGATATCTAACGCGGCAGAGATGTCCGGCATGCTTGTCTCACTCTGGCTGTGTACATAGCGGAATATCCGGTTCCTGTTCAGCTTTTTTACTTCCAGGCTATTCGTCCCACGTCTCATTCCCTCTGCCTCCTCACTTTGTTAATCAGTTTATTCAAGCATTTTCTAAACTATGGATATAATAACATAAACGTACTGAAATTTCAACAGGAAAGGTCTAAAAATTCATCAATGTAGAACAACGCCGCTCCTGCTGCCGAAGCCTCTACTTTGTACCTGCATTCCACGAGATAATCCTGCGCCCTGTCTCCAAAGGGATTTTTCTCATCTACCCTCCGACAGATGTCGTCCAGATATTTCCCCATGTGCGCTCCCACATATCCGCCCAGGATTACCATACCGTCGAACAGCATCCGGATATTGTGGATTGCCCTTGCAAGATGTTCCAGATACTCGTCCCACAATTTCTTTGCAGTCTCGTCTCCCTGCTCCAGGACACGGAAAAATTCTTCCAGGCTGCCGTCCGTGTATCCTGCAAGTTTCCCGGCCCTGCAGACGGTGTCGAAACACCCCCTCCTTCCGCAGTAGCATAATCCTCCACCCTCGGATACTGCTTCCATATGGCCGATTTCGCCGCCTTTATGGGTATTTCCCTCATAGATTGCATCGTCGATAATGACCGAACCTCCCACACTGTTGCTTAAACTAATATAAAATGCATTCTGGAAATTACGTTCTGTCCATGTTTCCCGGTATCCGGCCGCATAGGAATCATGAATCAGGCGGTTTCTGTAGGGTACATATGCGGCAATCTCTTCCCGCCGCCGTTTTGTAAAGTCCAAAGCCTTCCCATACTCGATATACTCTCCGTCATCTGATACCAGACCCTGTACGGAAATCCCGACCCCAAGAAGGTTCTCATCTGCAATCTCTGCCTCTGTTTTTACCCACTCTACCACTTTGCCGATTTCCCGGAGGTATGCGTCGTCTTCCAGATTGAACGGAATCCGCCGCCGCTCCATGCTGGCGATGTCGCCGGACAAATTAACGGCCACAGCCGTAATGTGGTTCGCCGTGATATCAACGCCAATCGCCATCCTTGCATCCTTGATATAAGAAAACGCGGTGGCGCTGCGCCCTCCCGTATTCCTGATTTTGCCGGAAGTGTCAATCAGCCCTTGCTTCTTCAAATAATCCAGGTTTGAGGTCACTGTGGGGAGGCTCAGCTGCATATCTACAACAATCTCCTGCTTAGATACCGAGCCGCGCTCTCTAATATAGTGATAGATGTTCTGCCTGTTCTTCGCCTTAATTTCATTTGCGCTTATTTTTTCCGTACTCATGATATTTCCTCATTCTAACATTGATAAAATCCTACTTCACTTTATCAAAATCAATGTCAAGCAGTTCCCCAAAGGAATGTATCGTCACATAACCGCCCTCTACCTCTCCGAATCCATATGCCGCATAAATCATGGGAATCCCTGCCTCTTTGCAGGCCTTAGCGTCCCCATTTGTGTCGCCTACATACACGGCGTCTTCAATACCGTTGCGCTCCATGATAATCCGGATGTTATCGCCTTTTAATTTCCCCGTATCCCCCGGACAGGTAAAATCCCGGATACAGTCCCCAAGCCCTGTGTTTTTGAGAAACGCCTCGATATATCCTGACTGGCAGTTACTTACGATGAACAGTGGATATTTCTCACTTAGTCTGCGGACCGTATCAGGCATCCCTTCATAGAGGATACACGGCGCACCCTCTATATGCGCATTCTCATATTGATACATATGGTATGCCAGTTCCTCCTTCTCAGGCTTGCTAAGTTCCGGGAACAGGTCGTCCATAATCTCGTCAAGAGGCTTTCCGAATTCTTTCTTGAGTTCTTCTCCCGTCAGCACGCGTTCAAGGCTGGTGCGTTCCCGGATTGCCTGATTCCATGAAACTGCCACTTCCTCCGTGGAATCCCAAAGCGTGCCGTCTACGTCAAATATAATTGCTGCCATGTATGCCTTCCCCTTATCTTATGCTTCTTTTTCCTCGATTGCCGTAATCATGTCTACCCGCTCCTGATGCCTTCCGCCTTCAAACTCTGCGCTAAGCCATGCGTTCACAATCTCTTTCGCCGTCTCGATTCCGATAATCCTTGCGCCGAAGGCAAGGATATTGGCGTTGTTATGCTGCCTGACCAGACGGGCCGTGCATGATTCGGAGCATACTGCCGCCCGGATTCCCTTTACCTTGTTAGCGGCAAGGGAGATTCCTACGCCGGTCCCGCAAATCAGGATTCCAAGGTCAACTTCCTTCGCTGCAACTGCCCTTGCCACTTTTTCACCGTATACGGCATAACTGCAGCTTTCGTTGCTGTCTGTCCCGTAATTCACGGCTTCATGTCCCAGTTCTTTTAAATATTCCATAATTTCATTCTTCATTGCGACCGCCGCATGGTCGTTGCCGATTCCTATTTTCATTCTATATATCCTCTCTTTCTGCCATTTCATTTCCTTCTACATTATAATATCCCCGCCCGTAAATCGCAACACATCCAAGCATCAAATTCACTTGACTTTCGTATTTTTGCATTTTATAATGCAGGAAGTGAACCTGCTGACAACACAAAGGAGTTATCTATGATAAAATTAATTGCAAGCGACCTTGACGGTACAATATTAAAAAATGGAGCGCAGGAATTGCCCGAAGGGTTCTGCGAGCTCGTGAGGCGGTTAAAAGAAAAGGGGATACAGTTTGCCGCCGCAAGCGGGAGGCAGTACTACAATCTGCGTCTTCTCTTTGCGCCGGTCAAAGATGATATCCATTATATTGCGGAAAATGGCTCTCTGTGCGTATGCCGTGATCAGGTCATCTCAAAGGGCCTGATTGAGAGGGAGCTGGGGCTGCGTATTTTTAAGGCTATCCGGGAACGGGGCGGATGCCACTGTCTCCTGTCCTGTGAGTCCGCATGTTATACGGATTCCACGGATCCTGCTTTTATACGGCACATCCGGGAGGTGCTCCGCTATGATATGAAGACAGTGGACAGGCTAGAGGACGTCACGGAGCCCTTCTTGAAGATTGCAGTCTGTGATTTTACGGGGGCTGATAATATTGAAGCTTATTTCCAGAAAATGTTTGAATCCGAGATCAAGGCTGTCACATCCGGGATGATCTGGATCGACTTTATTGCGCCTAACGCCAATAAAGGAACCGGGCTTGCAGGCTTAGCGGCGCATCTGGGAATTAAGCCGGAAGAGTGCATGGCTTTTGGCGATCAATATAATGATGTGGAGATGCTGCAATTTGCAGGAAGGAGCTATGCCATGTCCGACGGTGCGCCCGGGGTCGCAGAGTATGCCACCGATGTGACGGATTCTGTGGAAGATGTGCTGAGGCAGCTATAGACGAAAAAGCAGGTGCATAGATCAGTTTACCACTTGAATCTTTGCACCTGCCTGCTGTTGTCTGTTAGAACAATTCTTTCACCGTAGGATAAATCTTCCTGAACTTCTGGTATCTCTCCTCATACTTCGCCACCAGTTCCGGCTCCGGCTCTACCGTATCCACGACCTTCACAACCTTCTTCGCAATTGTCTCCACATCCGGATACTCTCCACATCCCACGGCTGCAAGCATAGCGCCGCCAAGGGCCGGTCCTTCTTCGCTCTCGATGACGTCTACCTTGAGGTTCATAATATTGGCGAGAATTTTCTTCCAGAGCGGGCTCTTTGCACCGCCTCCGCAGATCTTCGTGCGTTCAATCTGAATCCCCAGACTCTTTGCCACCTCCAAAGAATCCCGAAGGCCAAACGTAACGCCCTCTAATACCGCCTGCGTCATGTCCTCCCTCGTTGTATCCATAGACATCCCGATAAACATTGCCCTCGCATCTGGATTGTTATGGGGAGAACGCTCTCCCATCAGATAGGGAAGATAGAATACCTGATTTTCTCCTAATTTCGTAATATCCGCCTGCTCCGCCGCAAAATCCTTCGTCTTCAGGATATCCTCATTCCACCATTTATTACAGGACGCTGCGCTTAACATACACCCCATCAAGTGGTAATGCCCGTCGGAATGAGCAAAAGAATGCAGCGCATTATTCTGGTCAACGCCAAATGACTTACTCGAGATAAAGATTGTCCCGGACGTCCCAAGGGAAATATTGCACATACCGTCCCCGACCGTCCCGGTTCCGACTGCAGCAGCCGCATTATCTCCCGCCCCTGCGATGACCTTTACCTGGTCAGATAAACCTAGCTGTTTTGCAATCTCAGGCTTCAAAGTCCCGACCACTTCATAGCTCTCATACAACTTAGGAAGCTGCTCTTTTGTAATGCCGCAGATTTCCAACATTTCTTTGGACCAGCAGCGGTTCTTCACATCCATGAGCAGCATACCGGATGCGTCGGAAACATCTGTGCAAAATGAGCCGGACAGGCAGTACGCCAGATAGTCCTTAGGCAGCATAATCTTGCTAATCTTCTCAAAATTCTCTGGCTCATGCTTCTTCATCCAGAGAATCTTAGGCGCGGTAAATCCTGCAAATGCAATATTCGCCGTATACTCGGATATTTTATCCTTTCCAATCTCATGATTCAGATAGTCTGTTTCTTCCCCGGTCCGTCCGTCGTTCCAGAGGATTGCCGGGCGGATAACTTTGTCCTCTTTGTCCAAAGCCACCAGACCATGCATCTGTCCACCAAAGCTGATTCCTGCAACCTCGCTTTTATTGCATTCGCCGACTAACTCCCTGATTCCCGCCATAGATTGTGAAAACCAGTCCTCCGGCTTCTGTTCAGACCATCCCGGATGCGGGAAATATAACGGATACTCTTTTGATACAATCTTGTGAATCTTTCCATCGCCATCCATCAATAACAGCTTTACTGCGGATGTTCCCAAATCTACTCCTATATATAACATTTTTTCCTCCTAACAAGCTCTCCACGGATTCTCTGTCGGATATCTCACGCCTGCAGGCTGGTTATACCCAATCTCCTCCACAGGCACCCCGATGTATTTGAATACTTCAAACAATGCCTTTCCGTGATGTCCAAATGCAACTGCACCATGGTGTGGATAGCCTCCTTCAATCAGCACATGGCGGTAGAACCTGCCCATCTCCGGAATCGCGAATACCCCAATGCCTCCAAAGGAACGTGTTGCTACCGGAAGAACCTCACCGTGCGCAATGTATGCACGCAGCCGATTGTCCGCCGTACTCTGCAAGCGGTAGAACGTGATGTCCCCGGGTACGATATCCCCTTCCAGTGTCCCTTGAGTCACTTCCTCAGGCAAAGCCCTTGCCATGATCATCTGGTACTTCATCTCGCAGAAGGACAGCTTTTTAGACGCCGTATTGCCGCAGTGGAAGCCCATGAATGTATCCTGCTGTGTATAGTCATATTTGCCTTGAATGTCTTCTTCATACATATCCTTAGGCACAGAATTGTTGATATCAAGGAGCGTTACCACATCGTTGCTTACCACTGTTCCGATAAACTCGCTAAGCGCACCGTAAATGTCCACTTCACAGGATACCGGAATTCCCTGTGCAGTCAGCCGGCTATTGACATAGCAAGGCACGAATCCAAACTGTGTCTGGAATGCCGGCCAGCATTTCCCTGCAAGTGCAACGTATTTGCGGTATCCTTTGTGTGCCTCAATCCAATCCTTCAATGTCAGTTCGTACTGGGCAAGTTTCTCAAGAATCTCTGGCTTCTTGTTGCCTGCGCCAAGCTCTGCTTCCATCTCCTTCACAATTGCAGGAATCCGCTCGTCCCCGGCGTGTTTGTTAAATGCCTCGAACAGGTCAAGCTCTGAGTTCTCCTCAATCTCAACGCCCAGATTATAGAGCTGCTTAATCGGCGCGTTGCATGCAAGGAAGTTCAGCGGTCTTGGGCCGAAACTGATGATCTTTAATTCGCTAAGCCCTACAATTGCTCTTGCAATGGGAGCAAATTCGTGAATCATATCCGCACATTCCTGCGCGTCTCCCACCGGGTATTCTGGAATATATGCCTTTACATTGCGAAGCTTGAGATTATAACTTGCGTTAAGCATACCGCAGTATGCGTCGCCGCGCCCCTGTACCAGATTGTCGCCCCGCTCCTCTGCTGCTGCGATAAACATCTTCGGACCTTCAAAATGCTTCGCAAGAAGTGTCTCGGAAATCTCCGGACCAAAGTTTCCAAGGTATACCACCAGCGCATTGCATCCTGCCGCCTTGATATCCTCTAAGGCCTGTACCATATGAATTTCACTCTCCACGATGCAGATCGGACATTCATAGATTCCTTCCTCACCATATTTCTCAGTATATGCTTTCATTAAGTTTGCCCTTCTCGTCACGGACAGGCTCTCTGGAAAACAGTCACGGCTTACCGCTACTACACCAATCTTTAATTCTGGCATGTTGTTCATTGTTCTAATCCTCCTATTTTTCTTATTACTTTATACCCATTCCGCCATATTAATGGTATTTTCAATCGCATTATTACAACGTAATGTTCTCTCCTTTTAATCCACAGAATGCTCCGTTAATCTTTGCATCCTCATGTGCAATCAGCCATTTATTCTTTGCTGTAATCAGCTTATCTTCGCCCTCGGCTGCGGACGTAAAGTCAAGCTCCAGGTTCGTATCCTTTGGCAATACGATTACACAGCGGAATCCACTCTCTTTCGCACTGCAAGGCGCATAGTGAAGCGTCGTCGCATATAATTCCACAACCGTCCCCGCAGGCACATGGAATGCTTCAATCTTAGACGTATCGTATGTATGGTCTGCTTCAATATCCTGCTGCTTTCCAAGCAAGAGAATTAAGTCGCTCTCTGCAATATCTACCTCCGATGAGCGATGATACTCCACGGCATTAAGTTTTCGGTTGTTCCCATTGCAATACCCGACCTGAATCGGAAGCCCGCCGTATGCACGTTTTTTTAGCTCCTCTGCCACTGACAGCTTCTCCAAAGCTTCCACAGACGGGACATAGACCACATCATCCGCCGGACAAGGCTGCCGCTTCATCACTTCCAACAATTCGGCACAGTCATATCCTGTCAGAACTTTTCCGTAGACACCGAAGGCGGCATCTGTTACCTTCTGAATCTCCATATTTCTTCTCTCCTTTTTGCGTTGTTGCTTATTAATGTCATTTTATCAACTTTTTTATGGGCATACAACGCAATAATTAGCCTTTTTATGGTATTTTTTTGTCTTTTACAAAAAGGAACAGCACATTTTCTGCTGTTCCCCTTCTATATTTGTGATGCTTTTTTACCACAATAAATCAGGCATACTTTTTATAGTAATGCTCTGCCTTCTCTTTCGTAAGATTGAAATGCTTTTGAAGCTTCAGAACAATTCTTTCCTTTGGAACCTGTTCTTCCAAATTGTCTAAAATAATCGCTTGGATTCCTTCTTCTCTGGCTTGACACACTTCTTCTCTGGCTTGACACACTTCTTCTCTGGCTTGACACACTTCTTCTCTGACTTGACACACTTCTTCTCTCACCCGATTTACCTCTTCTCTCTCTCGGTTTATTTCTTCTTTCTTTCGTTCTACCTCTTCTCTTTCTCGATTTATTTCTTCTTTCTCCCGGCTTACCTCTTCTTTCTCCCGGCTCACCTCTTCTTTCTCCCGGCTTACCTCTTCTTTCTCCCGGCTTATCTTTTCTTTCTCCCTCTCTGCTTCTTCTTTCTCTCGATACAGCGCTTCCCTGACTTCCCTTGTTTCTCTTTCTACAAACTTTAATGCATCATCGATAGCCCCTTCAAAGATAACCTGCTCCAAGCTGCTCACTTGTGTTACCCCCTTCCACAGATCCGTATTTTCAGGATAATCAATGTACTCCGTCACCGTAGCCATAAAGTCCTCCTTATGCGGGTACATAATTGCATTCAGGAAATGCAAAAGTTCATATCCATCATCTTCCTTTCCCCCATTATACACCTCATTCCCCAATTTGATAACTACTAACGTCATCAAATCATAATTTTCTTTCGCTATAGAATTCGGCGCAGTATTCTTCGTGTTGGCCATCTCGTAGAAGGATATACTGTAACGCTCTTTTGGCGGGACATCATCCCGGCAAATCCAAATACTGTAACATTTTGTCAACTGGGAGTAATCCGTCCCCTCAAGAGCCAATGACAGCTGGGAAGACAACCGCCGCGCAAGATAATAAATTCCCCGCTTCTCAATGGGATACCCCGGCTTATACGTTTTCTGCGGCTCTATATCGATATTGCGCTTTCTCCATGCCATAATCCCCCTTTCTGCCTAGTGTGCTGTCTGCAGAAATGTTACCACATACATGCGCAAAATGACCGGCAGTAACATTCTGCCTTCTAAAATATTATCAGGTAAACATCAGACGAACTGTCTGTGAGAATATAAAAGACGAATGCCTTCTAGAATTCTTGCTTTTGAGTATAGCACATCCTGTCACGAAGTACAATCTGAACCTCCTTCTTTAAGAAATCTTTAAGAAAAAGGCTGCATCATCCTGCGGTATTCCTTCGGCAGCATCCCATACCGCTTCTTGAATACCTTTACAAAAGCCCTGCTGTTCGGAAACCCATTCCTAAGTACGACTTCCCCAATCGGAAGCCTTGTATCCGCAAGATCCTTCACCGCGTGCTCCAGCCTGATATCATCCAGACATGCTTTGTAATTCGTCTTCGCATATTTCCGGAACATCCTGGACAGATACGTCGCCGAATACCCGAAGATCTCCGCCAGGCTTTCCAGCGAAATATCTTCCCTATAGTTTTCTTCCATGTAAGCGGTAATCTGGGAAAGCCTATCCAGTTTCCGGCTATTTTGGATTACTTTTTCATTCACGTCCGTTTCGCGATACTTTGTCACAAGAATATAAAGAAGCATATAGAACTGCCCCTGAACCTTCAACTCATACCCACACGGCTTTTCATGATAAGTGTGGTACATATCCCTAAGCAGATGCATGACTTCTTCATCCTGCAATCTGGAACTATGGGAAAAATAGATAAATTTTTCGTCTGTATAATATTTTTCAAATGTGGTAAGCGGAATCTGCAGAACCACTGTCTGATTCCGCTTTGGGGAAAAAATAGAATGAATTTCATTGGAATTCACCAGCATAAATTCTCCCGGCCGCAGCGAATACCGCGCCTCATCTACATAGAATTCCAATTCACCCTCGAAAAGCGCAAAAATCTCAATCGACCTGTGCCAATGCTTCTTGCGCACATAATTGCCGTCCTTTCCCTCGAAGATGAACATCTTAAAGGGGATATCATCATTCGGCAGAATAATTTCGTGTGAGTATACCATGACATGTTTCTCCTTTCAACCACTCCGTCGCCCCCACCACAGCAACCGCCCTCGCTCCGCATTCATTCCCATACTCCGCGCATTCCCTTAGCGGCCGCCCCTTCGACAATGCGAAAATAAATCCCGCCGCAAAGCTGTCTCCCGCTCCCGTAGTATCCACGCACGGCGTCCCTGTTTTCCCAGGCACCATATAAGATTCTTCCCGGTTCATCACCAGACATCCATCCCGGCCGCACTTAACCACCACATTCCCCACGCCCGTTTTCAAAAGCTCCGCCGCCGCCAAAGAAACCGTCTCCTTCCCGGTAAGAAGCATCGCCTCCTCGTCGTTTGGCAGTAAATAATCAATATAGGAAAATGCCTCCGCCATCTCCTCCACGGTCTCCCTATTCTTACATTTCGTCATATCCGCACACACAATCTTATTCTGTCTCTTGGCCTGTGCAAAGATACAGGCAAGCTCCTTCGCCCCAATCTGCGGGAACACGAAAATACTGGCAAAACAGACAATCTTCACACTCTTCGGAAATGGCGTCTGAATATCTCCCAGACATAATTTCCGCAAGCTCCCACTGGCGTTCGTAAGAAAATTCCGTCTTCCATCCTCCCCTACCAGCACCACATTGATTCCCGTTGCCATACCGTCCCGGACACATCCGTCTGAAAGCCCGATTCCCTCCCGCCTGCAGTGTTCAATCAGAAACCTTCCCGCCAAATCATTTCCAATCACCGTGACAAGCCGGACGGGCTTCCCCATACGGGCAAGCACAGTCGCCTCATTCAGCGCATCCGCGCCTACCGACATCCGGATATCCTCTGCCGGATAAGAGCCTGTCCGAAATACCTCTTCATCGGCCGGACGGACCAGCACGTCAATAATCGCCGCTCCCATCAACAGCACCTCAGGTTCCCCTGTTTCCATTTACTTTCCGCCCCTTTCTTCCACTCCATAACAATCCACGACCACCGCGCCGTTAGCGGCTTCATCTTCCACCTGTACTTCGGCCTGCACAGAAGAATCCACCGGACGCAGAACAGGCTGTACCGCAAAGCTATCCGGTATCAATTTCTCACTCCACTTGGCAATGTCATTCTCCTTGTCGTAGAACTGCATATGCACACCCCCGGAATACCCTTGCCCCGCCGGAGACGAAGCCTTTACTTTCACCGACGTAATTCCATAATCTACAAGAGATTTTCCCACATCAGCCCCCGCTTCCTCAAGTATTTTACAAGTCCTCTCAAAGAAGGGATAAATCATTGCCTCCAGATAAATTCCATCTACCTCGGAAATAATTTCCATAAATCCAATAGGAAATGCCGTCCCCAACATCTCCATCCTAAGCCTCGCAATGTCTTTCTTATACGCTGCAAGCATCGCCGCCTTGTCCGATTCTGACATTGCCAGCATTTTCTTTGCCACACCGTCCGACCATGTGACCTGCCCCTTTGTAATATCCGCAACTTCCACCAGCGGATACGCCCGTTTCTTATATTCTTCCGTTTCATACACCCGGGAAAATGACTCTAATGCCTCCCCGTTAAGCGGATAGCGCCTGTAACATCTGCTGCCGTCCTTAAAATGATAGCAAACGGTTGCCGACGTAAGTCTATCCTCTTTTGCTTCTCTCACTTCACCATGCACTGCATCTGCATCCCGACCATGCTCTAGCCCGGAAACCACTCCCTGAATCCACGCCATCCCCTCGTCAATGCTCTCATCCTCCGCCAGCGAATACCGCAAAAGCCTTTCCTCCGCAATCGAATCATCCCCGTTTTCCCCGCGTATAAACTGTTTCTGTCCCATATCAATCCCGCCGACGCTCACGGCCACCTCAAGAACCTGCCCGCGCTCAGGTACATACCCGTCAAACCTGCCCTGATTCCCTAGAAAAGCACATCCTACGGCAAACGCACAAATGCTGACTGCACACATCTGCCCTTTTCTCCGGCCAAGGGATGCTCCCGGCATCCGCACAAGGCACTCTGTCAACAAATGTATCCCGCATACACCCGCTATGCCTCCGGCACCCATCGCCAACACTGCCGCTGCACCATGCCCTTTCACCTGCGCCCCATCCATGATGAGCAATCCAAGCCCCATCCCAGCAAACAATGAAACAGCCGCTTCCAGAACACGCTCCGCCAGGATATTTACAAACACACGACCTGTCATCTCCGTTTTCCGACTCCTGTGCGCCAATACAGCCAGCCCAAAGAATATCCCTGCCCAGAGAACTGCCGCAGCAATGACCTTTCCCTCCGGCACATATTCCCATACCTCCTGCCAGTCATAGACTTCCGTTCCCATCAGTCCCTTGGCAATCCCCAATGGCGCCAGAATCTCTTTCACTTCTTCCAAAAGAGGAATCCGGTAAAAATATTGGTAAAATTCCTCTACATATCCGTAAAAAAGATTCTGTACCGCCGCCTGAAAATAAAAAAGGAACACCGCTGCCGCCGCTACTGCCGCCGCAATCTTCCCCGCAATGGCTACGGCAAGCATTCCCGTATGATAAAATACTAGAAAAACCAGCATCGACGCCCCGATGCTCCTCCCCAGATAACCTCCTGCATATGGGGCAAACTTCTGGCTGTTCATCGCCCCATATACCCCAAGGATCATCTGGGTCAGCAGAAGCGGCGCAAAAAACTGGCAAACTCCATGGACATATCTGCTAAAGAATACCGTACTTTTCTTCACAGGAAGGCTATAATAGAAATCCTGCTGCCTGCCCTGAAACAGGTAGAAAAACTCAATCATAGAAAATGCAAGCCCAAGCCCGGCGCACAAGATACATAATTCCATGCTCCCAATCCCGAAAAAAACATATTCCCCATCTGCGGAAACCTCCATCAGCATCATGAGCATATAGAGCGACAGGAATCCCCATGAGAGTACTGCCGCAAGATGGGAACGCCCCGCTTCCCGAAACCATCTACTGAAATACTTTGCCCACGTCATAACCGCTCCCCTCCATTTCCGCAAGAAATACCTCCTGAAGCGTCATAGGAACCTCCCGGCAGAACACGGGATTTCTTTTTTGTATCTGCCCTAAGATTTCTGCTTTCTGTCCTTTTACGATTAAGGTTGTAAAATAGCCTTCCTGCCGGAACTTTACCACATCCAGATATGAATGAAGGAGTTCCTCTGCTTTCTCGTGCATTTCTCCGTCGAACACACACTGAATCTTATAGACCTCCCCCGCTTTCCTGCGCATATCCCCGGCAAGCAGCATCCCGCCTTTGTGCAGGATTGCAATATCCTGGCAGAACTCCTCCAAATCCTTGAGCTTATGGGCGGCAACCACCACCGTACGGTCTTGTTCTTTCATTTCCCGGAGGAACAAATCCTTCATCACTTCCGTCACTACGGGGTCAAGCCCGTCAAACACTTCGTCGCACAGCAGGTAGTCCGTATTCGCACACAAGGCAAGAATCAAGAACGCCTGTCTCTTCATTCCTTTGGAAAATGTGCGCAAAGGCCTTCGGGCGTCCAGTTCCAGCCGCTCTGCCATGTACTCCACAGCTTCCGGTTCCATGCCCGGGTATTGCCTGCGGTAAAAATCTGTCATGGTCTCCATGGTTGCATTGGGGAAATAGTATGGGTCGTCCGGCAGGTAAAAAAACCGTTCCTTCCCCTGCGGATTATCGTAACACGCCTCCCCTTCTATCAGAATCTCTCCTGCGTCGCATGCAAGGATTCCCGCCATCGCCCTAAGCAGCGTGCTTTTCCCTGCTCCGTTGGTTCCAAGAAGGCCGAATATCCTGCCTTTGGGGATGGTAAACGTCACGTCGTTCAAGGCTTTGATGCTGTCAAAACATTTGGTTACATGCCGGATTTCTATCATTGTGTTTCTCCTTGCTTTTTTGTTCCTTTTTTGATGCAGTACAAACATATGAATCTACTTTTATCCTCCTTATCTTAGCATAAACACTTTCAATAATCCATGTTATACCTTGAAGGCGTCGCAATTTTATGATAAATTTAAGAAAATACAAGGAGTACAGACATGTTAGGAACTAAAATACTATTAATCGAAGACGATCCGGCAATCGTGGAGAATCTGTCGGCATTTTTAAAAGAAGAAGGATTCGGGGTCATTTCCGCCAACGGACAACGCAAAGCAATGGAGCAAATTGACATAGAACACCCACAGCTCATCCTTCTTGACGTGACGCTCGCCGAAGGAAACGGTTACAGTACTTGTACGGCAATCAAAGCGAAATATGATATCCCCGTCATATTCCTGACTGCCCTTGGGGATGAATTTTCCGTAGTAACAGGACTGGACATGGGCGCGGACGACTATATCAGCAAACCCTTCCGCCCCCGGGAGCTGGTCTCACGGATGCGTTCCGTGTTAAGACGCGCCGGAAAATCCGGAGGCGCGGTCTATGCAGGGAATCTGAAGGTGGATACCGAGAAGGGCGTCGTCACCCGTTCCGGGGAGGAACTGTTCCTCTCGGCATTAGAATACCGCTTGTTCCTTGTCTTTTTAAATAACCGTGGGAAAGTCCTTTCCCGCGGGCAATTACTGGAAGACATCTGGGACATAGCCGGCGAATATGTCAACGATAATACCCTGACCGTCTACATCAAACGACTACGTGACAAGATTGAACGCGATCCCCAGAATCCGGAGATAATCAAAACGGTCCGCGGGCTTGGATATCGGATGGAGGTATGACACTATGTGGAGATTTCGCAACAGAGGATTTGTGAGATATATCGGGGTGTCCATGGCAGGAACGCTTCTTTCTGTCCTTGCCGGTTGGATGCTGTCAGGAAGGAACGCTGCAGCTGCGGCGTTTTTTTGCAGTTTATTCTGGTGTACATTGCACCTTTCAAAGGAAAGCAGGCGTTATCAGGGCATGCGTCTGCTTGCGGGCCAAATCGATGAGATTCTGCATGGAAATGACAGGCCAGAGTTCCAACATTTTCAGGAAGGAGATCTGGAAATCCTGCGGGATGAGATTTATAAGATGACCATCCGGTTAAAAGAACAGGCGGCGCTTCTTCAAAAGGAGAAGACTTCCCTTGCGGATGCCCTTGCCGATATCTCCCACCAGATACGGACGCCGCTCACTGCGCTCCACATCCTTCTGGAACGGCTGCGAAGCCCAGAACTTGACGTGGATGCAAGAAGGAGGCTTCTCCGGGAGGCGGGAATGCTGCTTTCTAAAATCGAATGGCTTGTCACCGCGCTCCTGAAAATGTCCAAACTAGAAGCCGGGAGCATTTCACTGCAAAAAGAAACGGTTTCTATGGAGAAATTCCTTGCGGATGCAATCGCGCCTTTTGAACTTGCCATGGACATTCACTGTAAGTCCTGCGCCATCCGCGGGGCGGACGGTGCGTCGTTTACCGGGGACTATGGGTGGACGCTGGAAGCCGTACAGAATGTAGTCAAAAACGGACTGGAATATACGCCGGATGGCGGGACGCTGACCATATGCTGTGAGGAAAATCCGCTTTACACGGAGCTTCTGATTACGGATTCGGGGCCTGGGATTCCAAAGGCGGATCTGCCCCATCTGTTCGAGCGGTTTTACCGGGGAGAGAATGCGGGGAAGGATAGTTTCGGTATCGGGCTGGCTCTGGCGCAGATGATTC
This sequence comes from Lachnospiraceae bacterium, assembly GCA_910574885.1. Taxonomy (GTDB): domain Bacteria; phylum Bacillota; class Clostridia; order Lachnospirales; family Lachnospiraceae; genus Sporofaciens. The sequence goes on from CAJTDD010000011.1 coordinate 87,988, forward strand.
TTTCACGGGAAAATGCGGTGATACGGGCGCAGAATGCACAGGAAGGGGGCGGACAGTTTCGGATACGGTTTTATAAGGCGATGGTCTGAGTTTTGGGTAGCGGACGCAGTTATGGACGGGCGGCTCCCAACACAGACGGGACAACATTTCGGTGAACTAACTGCTAACTGCAACTAAGGAACTCAGGAGAACCTTCGTTCCTAAGTTTCCGTAAGCAGTGGATTTCACCTCCATTAAAAACGTCCCTGAATTGTCTGTGTTGGGAGCCGCCCGTCCATAACTGCTGTTCGTTGGATAAAACTCTTATACTATCGGCTTTGGAGGATTAGTGGTGCTGTCGGAAGTCCTTCTCTTTAATCAGGGATTGCTAAAATGATACGTTAAGTGACAGATTTGTTATGGAATAGTCACGGATGGGTAATGTAGGCAGGATATACTAGAAAGCACATCAGGAGAGTAAAGCATGCAGGAAATTATCTGCATCATTTCTGAGAGTCTATTTTAAGAAGGGGAATCGTATGGAAATATTAAGGATTGAGGATCTTTGTAAGGTTTACGGGGAAGGTGAAAATGCGGTCCATGCGCTTGAGCATGTTTCATTCTCAGCGAACCGTGGGGAATTTATCTCCATCGTCGGCTCTTCCGGTTCGGGCAAATCGACGCTTCTGCATCTGATTGGCGGTGTTGACCGCCCTACCTCCGGAAAGGTGACGGTCGGGGGCGTGGATGTCTATGGGCAGAACGAGGAGGAGCTTGCTATCTTCCGCAGACGCCAGGTGGGGCTGATCTACCAGTTCTATAATCTGATTCCTGTACTGAATGTGCGGGAAAATATGTCTCTTCCGGTGTTGATGGACGGCAGGGATATCAACGAAAAACGGATGGAGGAACTGTTAGAACTTTTGAAGCTGAAAAACAGGGAAGGGCGCCTTCCCAACCAGCTCTCCGGCGGGCAGCAGCAGCGTGTATCCATTGGAAGAGCGCTGCTCAACGCACCGGCGCTCCTTCTTGCCGACGAGCCTACCGGAAATCTGGACAGCGAGAATAGCCGGGAAATCATGAAACTTCTGCGCTATTCCAATGAAGTGTACCACCAGACCATCATTGTGATTACCCACGATGAAAATATCGCCCTTCAGGCAGACCGGATTCTTGCCTTGGAAGACGGCCGTATTGTGAAAGACGAGGTGATCCGCCGATGAATATTTTCTCGAAAATAACGGCAAAAACTATGAAGGCAAACCGTGTCCGGACAATCGTGACCATAATCGGCGTGATTTTATCTACTTCTATGATTACGGCAGTGGCGACCTTCGGCTCCAGTTTCCAGAGATTTCTGGTGGATTATTCCATTTCTCAAAACGGCAAGTGGCATGTAGCCGTCACAGGCACAGATTCTGAACAGGCACATTCCCTTTCGGAGCATGAAGACGTGGAGAAGGCGGCAGTGCTGAAAACCCTTGGCTACGCCTGGTTTGAACCGGTAGTGAGGCAGTCTCCTTCCATGCCTTATCTGTATGTGCGCTCACTGTCCAAGGAAGCCCTTGAGATGCTGCCCGCCCACATGAAGGAAGGCCGGATGCCCAAGACAGCGGATGAGATTGCCGTTCCTGCATTTATGCTGGCAAATGAAGATGAGGGCAGCCAGACGGAGATTGGCGACACGCTGACGCTTGAACTTGGCGAGCGTTCCTATGAGGGCATCAGACTCGGGCAGTCAAATGAATATATGGATGATGAGTATGAAGATGACGAGACATTTACTCCAACGGGGACACGGACATTTACCGTGGTGGGCGTCTATGCTACCTGGCCCGACGTGTCCTTCTGGGCTCCGGGTTATGACGTGCTGGCCGGCCCGACGGAAGAGGAGACAGAGTATCAGGACATATTTCTGGAATTGAAGCAGCCCCGCCACGTTTTTGATTTTTCAGATGAAAACCTGGGAAAAGGCGGGACGGCGGTCATGTACAACAACTCTCTCCTGAGATGGCTTGGAATTGCGGACAACTCCAATTGGGTGATTGTGCTGACAGGGCTTATGGTGATTCTGGTCGGAGTCATTATGGCTGGCTCCATTTCACTGATTTACAATGCATTTTCCATTTCAATGCGGGAGCGGACAGTACAGTTCGGGCTTCTTTCCTCCATTGGCGCAACGAAAAAGCAGCTCCGGCGCGCCATGCGCTATGAAGCATTTTTTGTAAGCGCAGTGGGCATCCCGCTGGGAATCCTTGCCGGAGTCGGGGGAATCGGGGTGACGCTCCATTATATTGGAAGCGGGCTAAGCAACTGGATTCATGGCACGGAAAAGGGAATTCCGCTGTATGTCCCAATCTGGGCTGTAGCGGCGGCGGCTTTCATTGCATTTGTGACGATTATGATTTCTGTGTGGATTCCTTCCAGAAGGATTCGCAAGATTACGCCCTTGGAGGCAATCCGTTCCAGTACGGACATCCGTATCAGGCCCAATGAAGTCAAGACGGGAAACTGGATTTCATCCTTATTCGGGCTTGAGGGGATGATGGCGCAGAAGAATTACAAGCGTGACCGCAGGAAATACCGCGCCACCGTGATTTCTCTGACCATGAGCATCGGGCTGTTTACGGCGGCGGGACTGTTTAATATGTATCTGTTAGAGACGGGGGCTTTTGTTCTGGAAGCGCCGGAGATGGATTTGAAGTATACCCTTTATGCAGATGTAAACGAACGAGAGGCAGACGTAGAACATGTCCTGAAACGGACGGAAGGAATCCAGGCTGTGTCGAAACATTATCGGGACTCCTTTTATTTTGCCATTCCAAAGGATTGGGCGCAGACAGGGCTTCTCAGTATCTATTCCCAGACATTGTCTGCCGAGGGGGATACGCCGGAAACGGCTCCGGATGACACCGTCTGGATTCACGCAAATATGCTCATTTTAAATGATGCGGATTTCAGGCAATTTGCCCGGGAACAAAAGGTGGAAGTTTCCTCCTATCAAGACAGCGGCCATGTGAAGGCGTTATATCTGAATACTGCAATAAATTTTAACACGGATACTGAGCGGTATGAGAAGGAAACCATTTTCCCGGAAGAGACTGACCAGTTGTTTGAGGGCGGATATCTGGAGTATGACGATGAAGGAAGAGCCGTAGATTTTCATAAGATAATGGAATTCGAGCTTGGAGATCCTGTTGGGCAGATGCCAGAGTCTTTTGGGGAATACACAGATGGAATCTTTATGATTCTGCCGGAATGTATGTACCAGAAATTCTATGAAAATTTTCAGACAGAATTTCTCAGCGCCGTCTATGGGATACAATGTGAGAATCCAAACGAAACGTTCCGGAAACTTGAAACCCAGATGGAAGAACAGCGTTTGTCGGATTGCGGGTATATGGAAAATTTGATGGAAGAATACGAGACGGACAGGAATACCCTTGTCGCAGTCAAGGTGCTGACTTATGGTTTTGTGGTTTTGATTTCTCTGATTGCTGTGGCAAATGTGTTCCATACCATTTCCACGAACCTGATGCTTAGGCGTAAAGAATTCGCTATGCTGCGTTCTATGGGAATGTCGCCTAAAGGGTTCCGAAAAATGATGAATTTTGAATGTTTGATTTATGGGATTCGCTCGCTGATATATGGATTCCTGCTGACCGGGCTTATCAGCGCGGCGTTGTACCGGACGCTGGGGGCTGGGGCGGATGTAGATTTCCTGATGCCTTGGGGGTATCTGTCCGTGGCGGCAGCCGGGGTGTTCCTGGTGGTGTTCCTGACAATGATGTATACCATGAGAGTGATTAAGAAGAATAATATTGTGGAAGAGCTGAAAATGAATTAATATTAAAAGCAAATAGGGGTTACATATTTTATGCAAGCCCTATTTGCTTGTGAATCAAACTGATGCCTACAACATTCCCCCGAAAATTCCGGCAAGAACTGTGGCAAAGCTCCCGGTTACAAAACCAGCAATATTCATCTTTGGAAGCAGATAGTTTTCGATGGTCTGTCTCTCCATTTCATTCTCTGCCGTTACTTCCGCAACCTCCTTCGACAGATACATGGTTGCAGGGAATCCATACATACATGTCAGGCACATTACGATTGCCAGGTTCGGCTCGATTTTAAAAATCTTCCCACATATAAAGCCCGTAATACATCCGAAGAATGTGCCAACGCACAGAATGAATGCCATTGGCCCGAGAAGTGCAAGTACGTCTGACGGCGAGCATGTTGCGAAATCTGAAAACAGAATGATAACACAGGCAAACAGAATGAATCCTAAAGACTCTGTCTTCCCTAACGTATCCTCATCCAAGAATCCAATCTCAGTGAAAATAGTACCCATAATCAGGGCAACGATAATATAACTTACGTTGATTCCTGTCAGCTGCAGCAGAATTGCGGAAAAATAGTAACTAACTACGCCGACAACGCCAAGCTTCATCAAATGGAAGGATGGTCTGTCCAATGATTCCGGGAAACGAATCAGCCGCTTCTTGGCAGTCGTTGTCTCCCCAAGAACTGCGCTGCTGTACACTTCAAACTCAGCCTTGTTGTTCTTGAATGCTCTGCCGGCTCTCTTGAGGAACTGAGAGGATACTGGAATCCCCACAAGGCTCTGCAGGCCCAGCAGCAGTGTAATATATACCGACAAATCTTCCTTCCCCTTCTCCTGAAGGATTGTCTTCATTGCCACAGTAGCGGCCGTACCCCCGCCGAACACCGGTGTGCCGGCAAGCGCAAAATCCTTACCGATTACGAACTGACCAACGAATACCAGCGCAAAACATGCTGCCGTCAGGGAGATAATTGATACACATACCGTCTTCCACTGCCTTTTAAGCTCGGCAAAGTCAATCATATTCCCCATACCTACGATTAGCAGCGTAATGACAATTCCAGCCATCGGCAGGATTCCTGACAATTCATAAATGGATGCCGGCAGGCCTATCCAGAACCCAACCAGAAGGACTGCTGCTACAAACAAAACCACGTCTATGTTTGCTTTCGTCTTAACGGCAACATATTCACCGACTGTAAATATCAGTACAAATATCGTAAAAGCTAAAATATCAGGCATAATGTACCCCCTTATAATCTAAAATCGTTACTTTTCTTTTTTTCGTGTATCATACCTGGGAAATAAACACCGGCCAGTTACCAGGAATCTGTTCAGGGAAAAATTTATCAGGCTCCGGATAAGACTCTCCGAAAGTCTCAATCTCAACACTCACAATAATTTCCGGTGTTCTCGGCACGTTGATTTCAACCGGCTCATATGGATTGGGATATGTCTCCACCTTTTCCATTCTCAACAGTTCTTCGACACCTTCTGTCACCTGTGCGAATACAGGACACTTTCCAGCCAATTTTTCTACTTTTTTCAAAGGAAAGAAAAACTCGGTTCCTGCAATCTCTTCATCTGAAAAATATCCCAGGCACACGTCCCCAAGTTCCGGCACCTTGATGTTTCCATTACTCTCTTCTGCGATTCTGTTCGGAAGGAAATACTGACATTCCTTTCTGAAGAAAGCATTGTAGCTGACATCAATCCATGCCCCCGGAACAATGCGTTGAATAGCAAAATTATTATAGTATCCTTTTGTTGCTGCGCTAATGAAGCTGCATACTTCGTTATACGCATATTCAGGTCTTAGTTTCATAACAATCTTCTTACCATTGTTAAGCTTAATAGTAGCAGTCGGATTACTCATTCTTTCGTCTCCTTGTTTCATCATTGTAGTAATAGCTATTTGTCACAGAACAGGAAAGCTTTTAAATTCTCCCGTTCTTTGGCGTATAACGCATATCATTCACATTATAAACGGTAATGAACGCCGCCGGATCTTCCTTGGTAACATATTGCATTAATTTCTGGTATTCATTTTTGTCAACAATCGTAATAATCTCATTCTGGAATGTACCTCCATATGCTCCTTCTGCCTTATAAATGGTTGCTCCACTTTTCAGGGTATACAATATCCAGTCACGGATTTGCTTCTCTTTATCCTTTGAGATGATGCAGACTCTTCTCTTTATGTTCTGTCCGAAAATGAAATGATCCAGCACCATGCCATTCAGATAAGTTCCCAGGACACTTAATACCACGGTCTTTTTATCATACACAAATGCCGAACTCAACGCTACCAACATACCGCTGATACTCATCGCCTTGCCGAGATCCATATGCAAATACCTGTTCAGTATCTTTGCCACAATATCAAGCCCACCGGAGGACGCGTTCATATTGAACAGAATGCTAAGCCCAATGCTCACAGTAAAGATATAACAGGCCACGTCTAGCAGGGCATCTCCGGAAATCGATCCGTTGTTCGGTAGCAAGAACTCAAAAATACCAAGAAATACTGGCAGCAGAATAGATGTATATACGGTTTTGAACCCAAATTCGTGTCCGCAAAGGAGGAAACCAGCTATCAGTAGAATAACATTCAGGATCATTGTAATCACTGACACAGATAAGGGAACAAAATTGGACAGTACTATTGCCAGACCAGACACTGAACTGACCGCCGCATGGCTGGGAATCAGAAAGAAAAATACTGCCGCCGCAATAATCAGCGTAGCTATTGTCATCACTAATAATTCTCGAATCGTTCTTTTCATTTTTTTAATATCTCCTGTTCATAAACTACACTTTCGATTATATCATTTTCACCTTGTATCTGCCACTATAATTGCTATAACTCCATTTCATCTTCCATTTTCACAAAGCCATCCTGTAGCTATAATCTTCCCATCTATTTTGATAACGCTTACATAATTATTTTCAATATCCTTTTTATAGCATCCATGCTGTGTAAATCACAAAAAAAGTCCACCACTTCAACCGGATAATATTTCGGATATACTGTTTTTATCGTATGTTGTACTACATTATATACCTCCTGCGCATCCTGTATTTTTGCGAGTTCATATATCATAATCTTTCTCCAACTTTTAATTACCGATCCACTGAATATAATGCGGGCGGCACACTAACCTTCCCTTATTGTTGTCGTCGTATCCTCTCACCATAATAAATAAGCATCTTTGTGTTTCTATTATCTCTTTTATCTTCTTTACAACCGACAAACCATGATGTATTCTTCTTCATTTTCGTCAATGATTTCAAAACCTGCTTTCTGATACATACAAACCGCATAATTTACCTTCTGCACAGAAAGAGAGGTCTGCTTATACCCTTTTTCTCTCAGAAATTGCAACATAGCTTCCATAAGCGCTGTACCAATTCCTAAATTCCTGTATTCCTCATACAGTGATATTGCAAATGAGGGCGTTTCATCATCAATATGCCCGTAATCATCCATAATACGCACCCATACCGCACCTACAATCTTCTCTTTTATTTCTGCAACTAAGCACCAATCATCTTCTTTCCCAAAATCTTCGATATATACTTGAAGCTTTGGCTGTTCAATAATAGATTTTGGTGGTTTTTCCATTCCCTCTGGAATAAAAATTGCTTCATACAGAAAATCAGATAATATTGGATATTCATTTTCTCTGATTTTCCTAATTTGATAATGCATACATACTCCTTTATTACTTCTTTTAATACACTCTGCAAGATGCTCTATTATAGGCAAATTCTTTTAACACAATCCAAATGACTTTCTCCACTTTCCAAAGCACCACCTAAGAAACTTAACAAAAATCATTCTCTATCGAGTTCACATCAATGGCAAGATGTTATTTGCCTGCCATCTGCTTCTCCTGCTACTCAATCATAACTATAATAATATGGCCTAAATTATAAGCGATTTTTCTAAGAAAATCAACTATTAGTTTCCGTATCTTCAATCAGATTTTTCTTCAACACAGTAAGAGTTTCTTGGTTCTTTTTCAGCAGTTCAAGCTGTCGATAATTAGGCGTTTTCTTTCTCTCTTCATTGACTTTATAGGGCATATCCTATCAATCCCCTTTCCTATCGGCTCATTTCAGAAGCACGTTTCGGGCGTTTAATTGCCTTTTCTGCCTGCTCTAATGCCTTTGATCGTCTACTATCGGCTGCACCTGTTTCCTGCCTAAATGACGATCCAAACGCCCCAAATCAGACTCTTTTTCCTGCAATCGTTCTATGGTATCGATCTGCTCCATAACCTTATCCGTCAAGCGGCTATTCTGTTTTTGTTGCCCGTCCAGTTCCCCTGCAGTTACAAATATCCTATTTGTTAAACTTATCTTTTTTATTAGATTTAGCATTTCTGATAAATTTTTGTTACTGTATTATTTGAAATGTGTTAAAATATAGTAAATAAAACAATCGAACTTTTGAAAGGAAATTACATGAACATAAATATCAGACAAGCTACCGAAAATGATAGGAGTGATATCGCTTTGTGTATCGCAGAGGGATTTAAAAAAGACTTTAATGTATTATGCAAAAATACACATACCGTAGCAACCGCAATCAGTACAGGCATACAGATTTCAAAGTTTTATGTGGCGGAATCCGAAAATAAAGTAGTTGGTGTCGTAGCTATATCTGATTGCAATGGCAGAGCCGCAGTAACAGATATAGCTTCTTATAAAGAAAATTTTGGATTTATCAAAGGGAACATTGCAAATTTAGTGTTAAAAGAAGAATTTGAATCATCATTAGACTATCCGCCAACCACAGGCTATATTGAATTTGTCGCTGTCCGAAATACATACCAAAGAAAAGGAATTGCTACATCTATGTTGAAAGAAAGTATAATACAGAGCTCCTATGAAGATTATGTACTTGACGTTACAGATGTCAACACTGCCGCTATCCATTGTTATTCTGCATTAGGATTCAAGGAATTTAAAAGAGTAAAAGAAAAGCACAGTAAGCAGAAAGGATTTTCGGCAAAAATATACATGAGATATCAAAAGAAATGATTCCCTTAAATATATGATTTCATAAAGGACAGAATTAACATGGCAATATGAAAGCGGCTAAAGAGAATACGCACGTTCCGGGGCTTGACACAGCGTGAATTGGGCTTGAAATTGGGATATGAGGAACGCAACGCTGATGTTCGTATCGCACAGTATGAATCCGGCTATCGTGTTCTTAAAACCAACACTTTATTGGAAATGGCAAAGATATTGAAATGCAGAAACGCTAGTTCTGTTTTCTGGTATGCAGATTATGCATATATATCTATTTTTCCAGCTCTTTCTCTGCTGAGACAAAGACAAGCAAATCTTGAATTTTGCATTCCAAGGCGGTACAAAGCTTGCACAATCCAAAAGTGTACAGCCGGGTAATGTCATTTTCACATACATTCATGTAGGCGTTTTGGAGCACAACTTATAAGATAGCACCCAGTATTTGCTGGGTGCTATCTCCGTTATACTATCGGCATACGCAAAAAAAGCGACATCCGTGGTGGATATCGCTTTTTTTATGCTGTTTATTTCACAGCCCCGCATTTCGTACAGGTATGGTTTACCAGTTCCTGCTTCGTCTCTGCGTTGTGATGAACGGTCTTTGTCTCGGCAGGATGGTTTACCGTCTTGTATTCCGCAGGGTGGTTTACGGTCTGGTATTCCGCAGGAATCGTAATGGTTTCTGTTTTACCGTTACGGCTGCCGCAGTTCGCTGCTGCTGCAGGATTCGTGAATGCCAGCAGTGAGTGCTGCTGAATTTCAGCTTCGGTATATAGTTTTGCACCGCATGAACATAAGTCGTAGCTTCTGGTAGTGGTCTGTGCTTCTCTTACACATACCTGCTCGGACCATGCGTCTCTGACCAGTACCTGCTCGGACCATGCCGCCTTGACTGTTACAGTCTCATCCCATGCTGCCTTTGTAGTTACGGTCTTATAGTTTGCTTTCCAGTTATGGCTGCATCCCTTCGGAGCTTCTGGCTTTTTGTCATTGGTCGTTGGCTGGCTCGGCTTCTTGTCGTTGGACGTAGACGGCTGCTTGGACGGTGTGGACGGTTTCTTATCGTTGGATGTAGACGGCTTCTTGGTATCCGTAGAGGTAGACGGCTTCTTGGTATCCGTGGACGTAGACGGTTTTTTCGTATCTTCTTTCTTGGTATCCGTCTTGTTGGATTCCTCTTTCTTGTCGTCCGGCGTCTTGGTATCCTCCGTCTTTTTATCCTCTATCTTGGATTCCTCTTTCTTGTCGTCGGTTTTCTTATCTTCCGTCTTGGAAGTATCGTCCTTCTTATCTTGAGTATCCTCTTTGTCACGGTCAATCTCGACCGTATCCATTTTAGCCATGGTTTAACATGAAAGGCAGACTCAAGTCTTCCCCACATATGTTTCCTTTTTTCTCATGGTCATGCGCTCCTTCCTAAACTAAATCCGATTGCTCTATTGACACACCCGGCATTCCGAATGGAATGCACCCCTTTACGCCTTTTGGCTTCTGCTGATTTGGAAAGCGGCTATGGACGATACAACAAGAAGGATTCCACCTGCCAGAAACAGGAGAAGACCGATTCCATTTAAAAACGATTGCCCGCATTTCCTGTATGTATATATAATCCATCCCATACTTGCTAAGGAAGTAATAAGCATAATCAAGTTTTTCTGGAAAAAGCCTAATACAATCGTAGCAATCAAGAGTGCCGCTAAAACCATGATATATGTTTTCCCATCGCCGTTATTAACGTTACTGGAGCTTATCAGCATTATGATGGATTCACCGCTCCATGTGCCGCTGTTTTTTATAAACGCCGAAACCAACGCCAAGATACTTCCTGCCAGTACGCCAATATGCCCGATGTTCAATTTCCCTTTAGTTTCTTTTGGGTTGTCAATCGTTTCTACATTTTCATTTACTGCCGTATTCTCATTTGGCGGAGTCCTGCCGTAAGAAGAGAGCTTCTTCCAATTTCCTTTCCCTTCTGCAAATTTCCCTCAAAAATCAGATTGTCGTCTGATTTGTGCAAGATTGAGACGTAAATAAAATTTACTTAATTAATAATACCCCCCCCCCAGTATTTTTTGTCAACATTCCCTATTGTACTATCCGTATTAATATACGAGGAATAACCCTCATATTATCCACAATTATTATGTGTAATAATAAAGAAAAAGTAAAGGGAGAATTTGGATGATTTCCTTTGAACCATTAAGAGAACTCTTCGTTCAGAGAGGTATCACAACTTATTATCTCCGCAATAAATGCGGGAATTATAATCTGGATAGCAAGACAATCAAAAGATTGATGAATGATGAATCTGTATCTACGAATACATTGAACTCCTTATGCAATATCTTAGATTGTGATATTTCAAAGATTGTCCGCTTTATCCCCGACAGCGATACCCAAGATGATTCTGAATCATTTCCTAATAGTTAGCAAAAGAAAAGGAACGTTCCGTGATTTCGTATTTGGAACGTTCCTTAATTTATTATGCCATTCTTTGTAAGGTTCGGCAAAAGTAGTAAATTGGTAGTAAATTCAATCGTCATATTGCTTCAAATGCCCGCAAATGCAGTGTTTCCGGGCATTTCTGGATAAGAAATAAAAGTTTATCTTTGTCATAGCCTATTTCCTATAGCCATACTCCCCAATCTCCATAATCAAATGTCCCACTGCCATGATGAAGTTTTCCGTCCGCCTTGAGATTTCTAAACGCTTCCCGCATACGAATTAAGATTTCCGGTTCTATATCCAGTGAGTGGTGCGCCGGAAACACTTTTTTTACAGGCAATACCGCAACTTTTTCCAAAGAATCAAGATATGCTTCCGGGTCAGTAGACGGATAATAAGCAAACAGAATATCTTTATAAACCAAATCGCCAGTAAATAAATATCCCCTGCTTTTTTCCCAAAAGCACAAATGCCCCGGAGAGTGTCCGGGAGTATGCAGCACTTCAACTTCCCTGTCGCCAATATCAATGATGTTATGGTCTGTCAGCACTTTTGTTGGCATACCCTGAAACAATTCATAATCTCTCACGCAAAACCCTTCGGGCAAATCACAGCGGTCTATGACCATCTCTCTTATCGTTTCGATTGATAAAGGGAATTTACCATTCAGCCAATCCAATTCATCAGCATGGGCATAAAAATCCGGGAAATACTTATGCCCGCCAATATGATCCCAGTGAATATGCGTGGCAACTGCCATAATTGGCTTATCGGTAAGCTTCAGCACTTCCTCATAGATATTGGAAATGCCAAGCCCTGTATCAATAAGCAGACTTCCGTTATTTCCATTCAACAGATAACAATGTGTTTCCTCCCAATGGCGGTATTCACTGATACTATATGTATTTGCATCAATTCTATCTATTGTAAACCAGTTATCCATTACTCCACACTCCTTAAAATCTCAATAAATTTATAGCTTCTCTATCTCTGCCAAAGAATTTTGAATATCCTTATAAACCAATGGTTGCATACTGTCTGCATAAATAGATATATCCGCTTTTTGTAATGCCGTAAAAATATCTTCTTTTAATTCCGGCTTATTCTTTGCAATGATAGGCAGTAATTTTATGCACTGTCTTGCCGTTATCGGCTTAACATCTTCTATATGCTTCAAATATTCGTCTATGATTTCATCAATTTTATTATCTTTATCCCATTTAGCGTTATAGGAAATCAGCGTAAGCCCTCTTGTCCGAATGTAGGAATTATCACTGTCGATCATATCGGCTAACTTATCCATATAGCAATATACCTTGTCCGAGTTCTCACATTCTTTTTTCAAAATCTGTAATGCTTTGTATGCCGTATTATTATTTTTATCAAATAACAATGTAAAATTATCCTCAATATTTATTTCCATGCCGTTTCATCTCCCATGTCTTAAATCATGCTTTCGATTATAGCACTTTCTCTCTGTACCTGCCACTATAAAATACAGGGCACAGCAACCGCCACGCCCCACATTTCTTATCGCTCCAACGACTTCTCAATCTTCTGTTTCTGCCCTTTCAGGTCATTCTGCTTCTCATAAAGATTATTGCGCTCCATGATTTCCTTTGACTGTACCATTTTGTTAAGTTCGTGTTGTAACCTTTTTTGCTATTTTTCCAACCTTTCATTTTCAGATAACAGCTTTATCTTTCCGTATCTGCTCCGTTTCCTGTCCTGCCGCTATCTGCTGATGAAGAATATCGGATAATTCCTCTTGACTGCCGGAGATTATCTGTTCCAGTTCCGCAACCTCTTTCTGTCGCTCCTGCTTTTCAAAATCTAAAACTGATAAGAGCTTCTCATGTGTTCCTTTTTTCTCCCACTCAATATCATGCTTTAGCATAATTTCCGCAAGCCGTTCTTTCTCTGCCGCCACCCACTGGTTACGTTCCGTTTCGCCTGTTCCATTTTATTTGCTTTCGGGGCAATACCGCCTAAGACTTCATCAGCCGTAATCTCATAATCCCCTAGCCACTGAAAACCGTCCCGTCGGAGGAAGAACACCAACGGGCGATTGAAGCACTCTCAAAGGATTTAGACGCTGTTAAACAGAGTATTCTCGATGACAGCAAGATTGTTAAAAAAGGTGTTCGGGGAATATCTGTTAAAATATATCCCGAAAATGAATGAGAAAAATTTTTGCAAAAAGTATTGACTTCCACGTAACGTGATACTGTATTCTTTACTCATAGGAGCAGAATAGATATAAGCCGACAATCTCTGTCTTGCTTCTTCACAAATTTAAGGAGCTGATAAGAATGCGAACCATAAGCCAAGTTGCCGAATTAACAGGCATAAGCATACGAACATTACAATACTATGACGAGATTGCATTGTTAAAGCCAAGCAAATTGACCGAATCCGGCTATCGCCTATATGATGATGAAGCCTTACAAAAGCTGCAACAAATTCTATTTTTTAAGGAATTGGGATTTAAGCTGAAAGAGATTAAAGAAATTCTGCTAAAACCAGACTTTGATAGAATCAAGGCTTTCAAAAGGCAAAAAGAGTTGCTTCTGCTAAAACGCAATCGGACAGACCGACTTATACAGCTTCTTAGCCGCTTAGAGAAAGGAGAACAATGTATGAGTTTTAAGGAATTTGACCTGTCTGATTACATTACCGCTTTAGAGGATTTTAAAAATAACAGCACTGATGATGTTATCAAGCACTGGGGAAGTATTGAAAATTTTGATATGTTTATTCAAAAAATCAAAGATGATGAAGCAGAGGTAGCTAAACTTGCCATTCAGCAATTCGGCAGCATTGAAAAGTACACCGAAGCCATGAAACATAATTTAGAGCATTTCTCTGAACTCATAGATACACATTTAACGGAAGAAGTGAAAGAAATCGGAAAACAATCTGATATACTGTATGGCAGACTAACTGCTGATTTGTCAGAAGATGTTTCCTCTTCCAAAATTCAGTCCATTGTTCAGGAAATATGGTCATTTATACAGGAAAACAGCACTAACGTATCCATATCTTGTAGTAAATCCTACATGAATATGCTTATCAACGCATATTCAAGCGATTATATCAAAAGCATGACTGATAGCAAATACGGAGAGGGGGCTTCTGATTATATCGTAAAAGCGTTCCGTTACTACTCGGAGAATAACGCTTCCGAAAACAATTAGAGTAAACGGTAGATAGCGAGTACCTCGACTAAAGGCACAAAATATGTGACAATAGACATATTCGACGGGAGTGTCAGGATTTCTGTGTAAGTTATGTCAAAAAATCCTACAAATAGGTATTTTATGAATTCTTACAGGAAAATCCTGACATTCCCTATTCAATATTTTTCACATTTATATAATTCTTTATATGTTACATATGAAGCTAAATAAATTCTGGTTTTTTATTCATTACTCTTCCTCCACACAGTCCCTTATCATAAATCTTTCACGCTAATAACTCATCTATTGAAATATCTTCAGTCTCTCCACAATCTCCTCCGGCTCCGGCAGCATTTCCTTCATATCCTCCGGCAGAGAATCACTCAACTTATAAGTCGCCACCCCAATCGGCACATTCGACTGTTTCAATGCATATTCCACATATGTCTTGTCCTTGCTCTTACAAATAGTAATGCCAATAGACGGATTTTCTCCCGGCAGTTTTATCTGCTCGTCCAGTGCTGTTAGGTATAGTTGCATCTTCCCTGCGTATTCCGCCTCAAACTCGCCTATTTTCAATTCGATTGCCACCAAGCTCCTCAATCTTCTGTGAAAGAGAAGTAAATCAGTATACAAATCCCGATTCCCAACGGTCAAATGGTATTGATTACCGACAAATGTAAAATCCCCGCCCATCTCTATCAGAAATGCCCGGATATTGTTTACTAACTGCATTTCCAGCTCATGCTTAGAGTATTCCGGCGACAGTTCCGCAAAGTCAAAAGTATATTCATCTTTTACTGCCAGCTTTGCCTGAATCCTGCGTTCCTTCGGCAGTGTTAAATCAAAATTAGTCTGATTTAATAAATACTTTTCGTAAGTCTGTGCCTCAATGAAATTGGCTAAAATACGTTTTGTCCATCCATACCGCTTTGCCATCTGGATGTAGAATTCCCTCTGCAAATCGTCTTTGCATTTTTCCATAATGACGATATTATTGCTCCAGCTAATTTCTCGCACCAGTGGCGCGAGTTTTATAAATCTACTATCAAATTGATATTTTCAATAACGACCTGGTTATTTTTCCCCCGGCGGATGGAATACTAGCAAATCTTGTATCTCACGTCCTAACACCGTACACAGTTTACACAACACATACACATCCAGCCGGGTAATGCTGTTCGTGCAGTAATTATCTATCTGTTTCCAATTCATTTCTGCCTTATGTGACAGCTTGTTCTTGCTCAGTCCCTTTTTCTTCAGCAGTTCATTCAGCCTTATTTCCAAATATCCGTAATTTTCCTCCACGTTCCCACCTCTACATTTTCATATTTGTTTCATGCTCACAGTTTGATTCTATATTTATTGCAGAAACTCGCTAACCCTAAACAAATATCAGAACACTAAATTTTCACATTCCAAGGCGGTGCAGAGCTTGCACAATACAAAGGTGTCCAACCGGGTAATGTCATTTTCACAATACCTGTCCACCGCATTTTCATTCATTTTGAATTAGAATGCCGCCAAATATACTAATTTAAAGGGGAACAGGTGATGTTATGGATATGAAAAATTTTGCAGCCATACTTTTAAAAGACATTGAAAAATCTGGACTTCCTATTGCAGAAATAAAGCGCATACAATCGGACAAAGGTTTATTTGCAATAGAAACTTCTGATAATAGCGAATTCCCGATTAAAATTGCAAGCAGGGATGCCAAGCGCGAAACATTTTTCTGGAGATTGACGAAACGGAACGCAGAATCCATGGAATTTACGAAAAGTACGTCAGCAGTTGGGGAAATGACGAGATTCTTATGAACAACGATTTTGACATCGACTGGCTGGAGGGTATTCTGGACATGAAGGATTTCCGCAAGCTGGAAAATATTATCTTACAGTACAGTTCAAGGAATGACGAACTGCTGTCTACTTTGGAATTCAAATATGCCTGGTCTTTATTTATGGAATGTACCAAAGGAAACGATAGCTCAAATTCTGAAAAGTTGAATTCCAACATTGATTCTACAAAACAATAACCTGAATTTTTCCATACATTAGACTGGAACATTTTAAAAGTATGGTTGTCAAAAAAGGGCCAGGGGATTTCCCCTGACAAGTGCCGGAGGTTGCCGCTGCCCATATGGGCGTGGCAATCCAAAGGCGTTGCTTGCTGGCTGGTATTGTGTATTGATTTTTTGTCCGCTATCTGCATCCGACACTGCCTATTTTACCAGCTGAAAACGAAATCTATCACAAACTTCCCCAGCATCCCATCCTGTCGTCCCGCAAACTAAAGTTCCAATCTCCCGAACAAAAACGTCAAATTAAAATCTCTAGTTCCAAATAACGTCTATAAGAACGTGCTGCGGGGAGCAGCACGTTTTCCTCTTGACCATTCCATGCTGTTCGATATAGACAGTCAAATCGGGCTTATGCACACTTTATTTGCACTTGAGGACATCTACGGTCTTACTGTCTGTGAAACAGGCGGGATAATCTGTCTGCATGTCAATAAAGGCAAATGCAAAGCCGCCGATGATTTACTGCAAATGCTCACCGCTTGGCAGGGACAGGCGGCAAGGCTCGCTAATAAAGAAATCACCCAAGAGGAATATGACCAGTGGCGGTATCAGTACCCGAAATTTGATACTTCACAGCATTGGGCGAAAGTCCCCTCTAAGGAATTAAGCGATACCTTGGCTGAACAGTTCAAAGACCGCTTAAAAGATTACTAAATACCGAAATAATTGCCCACCGTGTTATAAAAACGGCAAAACCGCCCTTAGCCATGTGTTCCTACCCACAGCTAAGGGCGTTTCTAATATGGATTCGTTCAGAGCCAAGCGGAATTTAGACAATATATGCGATGAATGTTTACATTCAAGAGCATATATTGGCAAAAGTCCATTTGGCGGATACGCCACAACTGAGAAATATGTAATATTTCTCAGTATGGCTCTGAACATTGCCAGCCAGTTTAAAATCATTCTTCTACCTATAAACCATCAGACAACAAGAATAATGCCGCTGAAATGACTGTTATCAATTTGTTATCAAAAGACCTCTTGGGAGTCCGCAAACCCGCATAAACACTGGATTTGCTAAGCATTTTTGTTTATTTAAAATCCCTATAGCTATAACATAATTGTTAAATACTTGATTACTTTTTAAGGGTTTTCATAGCTATAATATCCATATTTCACGTCGTATTTGCAGTTTCAGAGCAAACAGGTATCATACGGGTATCACAGATTTTCCCCTTGACTGCCATATCTACATGGTGCTAGCACCATGTAATTAACGCCCCTAAAGAACAACTATTTGCTCTGCTTCAACTTTTCTAATATGGCTATCACATTCGGCTGCGTTGGTATAAATTTTATACCACGCTTCAGCATACCCATAACCTTTTTTGCTTTCTGTTCAATCTCTTTAGCAGTATGCTCACTTGTCAGCATCAAATGATTTCCGGCTATAGTATATTCTCGCTCTATGTACTCATCTGTTATTGGAAACATATCCTGTATCAAAAATGCACTCTGCCTGCTATCATCCAATTTCACAATATGTGATAATATCACAGGGCTTTCCTGCTTTCTCTTTCTTCTCTACAATTCGCTTATATTTATCAATCTGGCTGGACAAGGGTATCATCCAATAAATTCCTCTGCTTGTATCTTCAAAGCAATAATAGTGTGGTCTATTTCCTACCTTGTTGCCTTTGAGATATGGATGTCCTTGGGGAAGAACTCTATGCGGACACAGAACTCATAAAGTGGAAAGGGCACCGCTGCTACCTTCATGTTTATTTTGACAGTATCAAAGCCGCGCTGGATGAGAAAAAGTTCAGCCATCGGATTCTGATGGAATATGAGGAACTCTGCTCAGGGAGTACGGTAAAAGAGCATCAGAAAGACTACGAAAGATTTTTTACTGTCAAGGAGACTCCTAAGCGGGGCAGGAAGGTTGAATACAATCAGGAAGCGATAGATGTCTGCAGAAAGAACCGTGTTGGCTGGCTTGTGCTTGCGACAAATGATGTCAAAGATCCGGTGAAGGCACTTGAAATATATCGGATGAAGGATACAATAGAAAAGCACTTCGATGACTTGAAAAATGACCTTGATATGAAAAGGCTGCGTATCCATTCCTCAGCAGCAATGGACGGGCGGCTGTTTATCCAGTATATTGCCCTGATACTTACTTCTCAGATTAAAAACATCATGAATGAGGCCGGATGGTTCAAGAGCCATAATATGCAGGAAGTGATAGATGAGATGAAATCCTTGCGGGTAGTTTCTGTTGAAGGGAAACGTAAACAGATCTACACAACGACAACAGCTTTTCAGAAAGAAATTATTGAACTCTTTGGTCTTAACATCGGCTAACATATGTATAATTTATATGGGATTTTAGGTTGTACTTATTCAAATAAATCATATGGTCAGGCATATCCGTAATCTCTGTAATTGCGGATAGTAGCTATATGTTCCGTGTTAAATTATAAGCGATTTTGCTTAGAAAATCAACTGTTTGTTCCCGTATCTTCAATAAGATTTTTCTTTAGTGCTTCAATCGTATCTTGGTTCTTTTTCAAAAGTTCTAACTGCCTATAAGCTTTTTCTCTTAATATTTTCAGCCTCTCAATTTTCGGCACTTCCTGTCTTATTAAGTCAGCATTCGTATCTTCCAGATTGATAAGTACCACCAATTCTTCCGCTGAAGCAAAATCTCTGATATTTGGCGTTTTTCCGCTTATTCCTTTTTCACTTCTCCATTGCGCCGCCGTTTTCCCAAACAAAGCCATATTCAAAATATCCGCTTCTGAAGCATATGTATATGCCATCTCCTGCGGAGACAATGTTGGTGTTATCAGAAATTCCTTTACCGCATCTGTATGGATACGATAATTAATTTTTGATAATTCTCTCTTTGCATCCCATCCAATCGCTAATCTGTTTGCTTCGTCTTTCTTTAATCGTTGATAGTCCTTGATAATATAAAGTTTAAATTCTGGCGAAATCCACGAAGCAAACTCAAAGGCAATGTCTGTATGAGCATAAGTGCCGCCATACCGACCTGATTTTGATATGATACCGATTGCGTCCGTTGCTTTTATCCATTGCTGCGGCGTCAGCGTAAACGCATTATCTCCCGATTCTGCTTTAAACCTATCGAATTCGATAGGTTTAAAATTGGGGTTGTGGATTTGTTCCCACAAGCCCAAAAACGAAATCGTGGAATGATTACGCATCCAGTTTGCCACCACAATAAAAGCATTATCAGGATTTTTATATTTAGCAATATCTGTCAGCGAAATATAAGCGTCCTCATTAACGACATCGCCCATTACTCTAATTTCTGTTCCGTTAGCATCTATTTTCATATTCTTCATTATTTCTCATTATCTCCTTCTGCCACGCTACAACTGGCAAACCATTATATATTCTTCTTCATTTTCCCCTACTACTTGAAAATCTACTTTCTGATACATATTAACTGCATAATTCGCTTTCTGCACGGATAAAGATGTCTGCTTATATCCTTTGTGTTTTAGAAATCGCAGCATTTCTTTCATAAGTGCCGTACCTAACCCCAAATGCCTGTATTCTTCATAAAGCGATATGGCAAGGGAAGGCGTTTCATCGTCAATATGCCCGTAATCATTCATAACACGTACCCATACTGCGCCCACAATCTTTTCTTTTACTTCCGCAACCAAGCACCAATCATCTGCTTTCCCAAAATCAGCGATATATACTTGAAGCTCTGGCTGTTCAACAATAGATTTTGGCGGTTTTTCCATTTCTTCTGGAATAAAAATCGCTTCATACAGAAAATCAGATAATATGTAGTATTCATTTTCTCTGATTTCTCTAATCCGATAATCCATACTTATATAACCTCAAACAATAAAATTAACAATACCATATGTCAAATGGCAAATTAGAAAAATGGAAATTGGCACAACTGCTATCATATTTTTTCTATCAATAGCAAAAAACAAAAACGCCAAACACGGGGGAATTGTCAGCCCCAATATAACACCTGTATTCACGGTACCTGAATAATATCCTACCCAACTTGCAAAATATATTAAGCAACAAATTATCGCAAGAATAATTAAAGGCGTGATATGGAATTTATGGCTCTTTACGTTAACAAAAACACACAAAGCTATAACCATCATAACCTGACAGACAGAAGCTATGGTGTCAATCACTTCAGTAACCGATTCCGCCCTTAATACATCATTAGGTGCTGGAACAGCAAACCAAATAAAGTTAGGTATCATTATAATCAAAAACAATAATAGCCCATAAATATTGAACCCAAACTTATATTCTTTTAGCACCAAATTCACTCCCTTATTTCTTCTTTTAGTAAAGAGTACATTTTCATATCCATTACCTTACCATTCTTCACGGCATTGCTTCTCAATGTACCCTCATATTGAAACCCTGCTTTTTCAAGCACCCTGCAAGACGCTATATTATAAACAAACGGCTCTGCATAGATACGGATAATATCACTTTCTCTAAAAACATACTCACATATTTGCCTGACAGCTTCGGTCATAATGCCTTTGCCCCAATATTCCTCAGCAATATAATATCCTAACTCGGCGGTTTGCCTATGAATATTTTCTTGCCGAAAAATGCCAATACTGCCAATCACTGTATTATCTACGGTAATAGCAAAAGCAAAGGTTTCGTTTTCATCTGCGGAAAGCATAGCAGAAATAAAATCTTTTCCATCCTGTTCAGTATAAGGGTAAGGCAACCCATCACGAAGATTATCTTGTACTTTTTTATTTGAAAGTGCAGCCGCCAAATCTTTTGCATCTGATAGCTCCCATTTTCTTATTCTGCATTTCATTTTTCAATTCCTCTCAATCCACATTTTCAATTTTCTTTTAGCTTTTTCTCCATGATTTCATAAATCAGCTTTACGTCATTTTCCAATTCGTATATCCCATGCCCCACCGTTTTATAGCCTCTATGCTCATATAAACACGCTGCCGGAAGCGAAGCGTCCAAAATAACCGTATCATATGTTTTAGAAATTTCCTTTTCCAAACAATTCATAACATGCGAGCCGCAGCCCTGATTTTGATAAGCGGGCAGCACATATACCCCTGTAATATGATTGCCATCAAAACAACCTGTTCCGACAATCATATCATTATACACCAACACTCCCATATTTCCCGATGCTATTCCGTTTAGAATGTGTTCTTTACTATGATGTCTGCAAAAGAAATCCACTACTTCCTTTGGATAATATTTCGGATAGACCTTTACTAACTAATTTTGTTTAGGAATTATTCTCTGTCGAGTATGTAAATCTTTTGATTATTTGATATATCCATATTATCCTGCCTATATGAGCTAATGTTATCATTTTGTTATCGCTGTTGATAACACTGGCTGTGTAACTGCGGATAATAGCTATATGCTATGGCTTAAATTAAAAGCGAGTTTGTTAAGAAAATCAACACTAAGTTTTGGAGTCAATTTTACAAACAGGAAATTGTCCCTAGAAATCAATATTGACTTCATATTTATCTTCAAAGAGTATGTAGTTTAATTGATATTTCTGTGCATTACGTAATACTTCTGCATTGTCTTCCAAAACACTCTTCATCGTATAGCATTCATCATCTAATCGTTTTTCAATGGTGTTTGCATATCCTCTTATGTCTGCAAAATGACTTCTAATATAGCCTTCACTCATTATAAGACAATAATATTTAATATTTTCGAGATATTCGTAAACAAAATCCTTTTGCCAATCAAACGGAATATAGCAACCCTCAACAATTAAATTCTGCTTATTTTCAATAGCCGTTTTAACTATCTCACGAACGATAGGCCATAGATATGCGGTTAAATCCTTATCACTGCTCATTGGTGTGAGTTCTGTATTTCCACTGCGAATTAACCCCATTTTTAGATGGTCTATTGATAAATATGGGTATTTATATTTTTCAAGTAACTTTTGAGCAAGTGCTGTTTTACCTGTATGCGATGCTCCTGTAATTAAAATAACCATCTCTTGTATCCTCACAATTTCAGACTTTTCGTTCCTTGTAACTTCCTGATAAACTGGAATTTATATTATAGCGCCTATTTCAGCTTTATATAGATACCTACAAAACAAGTATATGGCCTAATGATTGTTTCAAAGTGTTGTCTGTCACCATAAGCAAACTGATTATTTGTTGCAATCCACTCACCCCATGCTTTTTCAAAGCAATCCATTTCCCATGTTATGACCGTTTTAATTCTGTCGTGGCTGCCAACAAGTTTTTTCCAGTGTGTTGGACTTTTAAACATATAGGCATCATCACCAAGCCAATCAAATAGGAGCTCTTTTGCACAGTTTGTGTATTCATCTTTCAAACCAGGAATACCAATTAAAACTACCCCACCGTCTTTCATAAACGGCAAAATTTTCTCTTGAAAAAATCCCTCTTGACCTGCAAAATAATGATAAGAATCAATACTAACCAGAGCATTAAACTGCTTTTCTTCAAAATGAAGGTTGTTCGCATCTTCGCAAATTGGCTCTATCTGTTCACCAACTCCCCATTGAGTAAATCGCTTCCCATTCTCTTCTGCACTAATCCATAGGTCGTTTGCATAAACCTTCGCCTTTGTTTCTTTCGCAATTACAAAACTTGTTAATCCTGTTCCGCATCCCAAATCAAGAATCAAATCATCATCGGTCAGTTGTAAGGGATATTTGTCAAGTAATTCAGCTAAAATCCTGACACTATTTGGTCCCATCATCGTTTCTTCTGAAATGTATTTCTTATAGCTGCTAATATTCAAAAGTCTTACCTCCTCTAAATTCCGATTTTTCAATCTAATTTCTTTTTCCAAGTATACACAAATTCATAAGATTTTTCAATTCTCCGAACTATTTTTTTGATTGAGAGACACTTCCACATACGGCAGAAGTGCCACCTATAACTTATAAATAGATTACCTCGCGCTCCACAACTTCCCTTACACAAGCCCGAATATTATTCATCTTTTGAACCCATAAAATCTGATTTTCTGCCTTTAACTGCTCCGTCACCCCCTTCCTTTCGGCATATTCCCTTACCAGCCGAGAAAACATATCCTCTGCCTGTTCATCCACACTTGCAAGGTATTCATTCAGCCTGCCGCTTG
This sequence comes from Lachnospiraceae bacterium, assembly GCA_910574885.1. Lineage (GTDB taxonomy): Bacteria > Bacillota > Clostridia > Lachnospirales > Lachnospiraceae > Sporofaciens. The sequence goes on from CAJTDD010000011.1 coordinate 111,665, forward strand.
TCAGTAGATTGAGATAAATGAACTGCTTATGCTCTTTGATATACTGCAAATGCCTTTGCCCTCATAAGCCTACCGGCTTTTCTTCTTCGGGAGGTAATGCAAGCTCTGGGAGATAGTATTCGCCTTGCCTTGCATACCAAAGACCGTTATTTTCGTCATAAATCCTGTTTTCCATAATGTTTCCTACCTTTCCTCTTTGTTGTTTTTAAAGCATTTCCCTCGCTGTTTCAACTTCTGCGCCGCTTTTGCCTGCTCCAAAAAGCTGTCCATCTGCTTACTGCCACTTTATTTTTATACGACTTCGCCGACATGAACCCCTGCGGCTCTGGCAACTGGTATTCTGGGGAAGTGTCAAGCACCTGTTCCAGAGTTTTTAGGTTTTCCATTCCTTTGTCGTAATTCTCCACCCTGTCCGACAATATTTGAAATTCCTCTTTTTTCTCCGAAATCTGCCCCTCAAGCTGAATGACCTCTTTTTCCCGCTCCCGCTTTTTATAATCAAGGACAGACAAATGTTTCTCATGCGTACCTTTATGCTCCCATTCAATGCCATGCCGCCCCATCACAGCGGCAAGGTTTTCTTTTTCGGACTGTACCCACTGGCTCCACTCCGTATCGCCACGGGAGCCGCCTTTGAATCCCTGCGCCGCCAACGCCTGTTTCAGAGATACCCTCGTATCAAGCCCACGCTTGCTGCCCGTCGTGAACGGGACAAAGTCAATGTGCAGATGCGGCGTTGCTTCATCCATATGGATATGAGCGGAAAATACATAAAGGTTCGGGTTTCGCTCTTGAAATCCATGATAATATTCATCTAAAATCTTCCTTGCAAGCTGTCCGTTCTCACTTCCTGCACTCATGTTCTCCTTATCGCCAATCTGCAAAATCAGTTCATGGAACGGCTTTTCCTGCTTTGAGTTCCGTATCTTCTCGTAATAATCGGCAATGCGGCGGTCTGCCCTCGTCTGTTTCTCGTTATATCTCTGTAATGCTTTATCAAACAGCTTATGATATACTTTCTTGATATTCTCATTGCAGTAATCTACATTGAGGTGGGAGCGTTCACCATCCACATTTTCATTCTTAAACTTGCGGCTGTTATGGTTGACCGAGCCTTTCCCCACCATTGCGCTAATCGTCCGTCTTATAAAATCACGCCCTTTCTTCTCGGCTGGTAGGCTTTGTTACTTTCCCGAAAGTAACGCAAATGCACTTTTGTCGGCTGTGCCAACAAAAATGCAACCCGCAGGCGGGTTTTGCGCTCTCCGAGGGGTGAGCGTGTGCCAGTGGCACACAAGCTGCGAACCGACCGAGTCGGCAGACGAGACAGAGCCGCCTTTGAAAAGGCACTCTCTGCACTCTCCGCCAAACTTCAAACAGTGTCAATGTGTGACGATGGTGACAATGTTTTAGACAACGCCCCTGCGCTCATAAACATTGTCACCTTTGACACCGTTTGTCACGCTTCCCCATTAATCTCTTTCCAAAGGGAAACCTTTCTGCCATTGTGGGTACGGCTGTTCTGATAGCGGATACCATAATCACGGAACAGCCTGCTTGCATTGATACTAAGCCTTAAGGAAAGCACATTCGGCTTAATATCCACGCCGAGCCTTTCACAAAGTTCTGAAGCTGTCCCCTCCCAATTGTCACTCGCCGAAAAAAGAGTAGCTGCTATTTTTTCAAGTAAAGGCTCTGGCGGCTCTTTCCACAGCTCTGTTTCCGATTTTTCAAAGTTCCACACCAGACGCTCGGCATCTCTCACAAGATGGACTTTCATATCCTGCTGGTCTCTGCCTGCCACATCAAGCGTGGCGTTATTGGAAATTCGCTTTTCCTTGCTGAGAACAAATGCTCCGTCTGCTGCACCCATCAGTCCATTTGTTCCCGAAATCATATCAAAAATATCTTCCGCTTTCTGCTTTCGGGTGTGATGGACAATGAGCATCGTAACTTTGTAACTGTCTGCCAATGCTTTGAGCCTTGCCACAATGTCATAGTCGCTTGCGTAACTGTAATCTGCACCGCCAGCTTCACGGACACGCTTTAAGGTGTCTATGATTATTAAACCAGTTTCGGGATGTTCCTGCATAAACCCTCTGATTTGTTCTTCCAAACCGCCATTGACCGTTTTACACTCTGTTGCAAAATATAGGTTGCCTGTTTCTTCTGCACCGAACATCTGGAACAGCCGTTTCTGCAGACGTGGGTAATCATCTTCAAGCGCAAAATATAAAACCGTCGCTTTCCGCACCTTGTATTCCCACAACGACATTCCAATGCTGATATGGTAGGCAATCTGAGCCATCATAAAACTTTTCCCCACCTTTGGAGAGCCTACGAAAAGGTAGGTTCCTCTTTGGAGCAGACCATCAATCAGCGGCGGCTGTATATCAAATACCGTATCATAAAGTGCCGCCATAGATACGGTTTTCAGATAGGACGAGTCTAGCTGCCACAGCATTTCCCTCTGCATTTCCTCAAAACTATTGATATTTTCGTCATAGTTGGATATACTATGGTCAGTACATTTTTGAATTGGCTGCTCCGTATCTGCGCTAACAGATACATTTGGGGTAGCCATTTCTTTTTTATTCGCCATCTTCACACTCTCCTTTCAGACCGCCGAGGATAACGGCAATCAGTTCGATTGTGTCAAGCAGTTCTTCATTTACGCCGCCCGCTTCAATCCTCTGCAATTCTGCAAGGACGGCGGAAAGCTCATTGCGGAGAGCCTTATACACCCTCGGATTTCCCTGCACTACTACATCTTGGCATAAGAGCCGCCTTGTGATATAGTCCTGCTTGGTAAGCCCCGAAAGGCGCACCGCCTTGTCAATCCGCTCGCTTTCTTCGGGAGATACCCGAAAAGCGACGGTCTTATTCCTCCAACGGTTGCAGTTGTCTGATTTCGATGCTTTCATGCCCCACACGGTCGGCAATCGCCACCGCTGAAAACTCCATGTCAATCAATAAACTGATGTGGCTGTGGCGCAAATCGTGAATCCATATGCGTTTCACCCCTGCGGCTTTTGCGCCCCTGTCCATCTCGTGATGGAGGTAGCTCTTTGTTATTGTAAAGATACGGTCTTTCTTTTTTAAACCGTACAGTATACCGATATACTCCTGCATTTCCTTGCAGAGAAACTTCGGCATCTTGATTGTTCGGTTGCTTTTCTTCGTTTTCGGAGAGGTAATCACATCTTCCCCGTGCAGGCGTTGGTAGGATTTGTTAATCGTGACTGTTTCCTTATCAAAACTAAAATCTGCGGCGGTCAGGGCTAATAATTCTCCCTCTCGGATTCCGCACCAGTAAAGCATTTCAAAGGCGTAAAAAGAAACTGGCTTGTCCATCATTTCATCTGCAAACTTTTTATATTCCTCTTTCGTCCAGAACAGCATTTCCTTGTGTTCCTCACTCCCCATATTGCCCGCCTTTGCCGCAGGATTGGAGCGGAGGTCATAATAGCGCACTGCATGGTTGAAGATAGCGGAAAGCTGGTTGTGGACGGTTTTCAGATACGTCTGCGAATAGGGATTGCGCTTTTCATCACGGTAGGCAAGCAGCTCATTCTGCCATGCAATGATTTCCTTTGTGCCAATCCCGCTAATCTTCATTTTCCCGAAGTACGGAAGAATCTTTGTCCGAATGATATGCTCCTTTGTCAGCCATGTGTTTTCTTTCAGTCGGTTCTTGACGTCATTCACATAAAGCTCTGTAAAAGCTTCAAAGTCCATATCAAGGTCAGCGGAATTTTGCAACTGGAATTTTCGCTCCCACTCCTGCGCCTCCCGCTTTGTGGCAAACCCACGCTTGCATTTCTGTTTCCGCTCCCCTTTCCAGTTCACATACCTTGCCATCACATACCATGTGCCATTTCCCTCATTCTTAAATACTGGCATTTACTCCATCTCCTTTCCCTGTTTTTCTCCTGCTCCGTAAAACCTTTCTTGAAAATACTGGCGGTTTACTCTCCCTGCAATCGTGATAACCCCCTGCTCCTTCAGCTCGTCATTCAGTTTCTTGATGAGCTTGTAAGCGTAAGGCTTCGATACAGAAAGCTCCTGCGCCACCTCGTCCACACGGATAAATTTGTTGTCCATACAACCTCTCCTTTCCTTATTGCCGCCCATTACTCTGGGCATATAGGTATGCCCTTGCGGCGTTTTTTGTTAAGCGTTTTTGCTTAATTCATAATACTAAACATTTTTGCTACTGTCAATAGGTTTGCAAGAAAATATTAAACTTTTTTGTTTCGCTTATTCTTGACTTTTTCTAAGCATATATGCTATACTCCTTATAAACATACGAACAAGGAGTGAAACATTATGGCGATTGGCGAAAGAATACATTTTTTCCGCATCATGCGGGGCATGACACAGAAATACCTTGGTATGCTTGTCGGTTTTCCCGAACGGAGCGCAGACGTGCGTCTGGCACAGTATGAAACTGGCTCACGCAAGCCAAAGGCAGACTTGACGGCTGCACTGGCGCAGGCTCTTGACGTTGCGCCGCAGGCTCTGGACATACCCGACATTGACAGCTACATCGGTCTTATGCACACCTTATTTGCCCTTGAGGACATTTACGGACTTACCGTCAGCGAATCAGACGGTGAAATCTGCTTAAAAGTCAACAAAGACAAAAATAAGGATGCCGCCGAGTTACTGCAAATGCTTACCGCTTGGCAGGAACAGGCTGCAAAACTCTCTGCCGAGGAAATCAGCAAAGAAGATTACGACCAGTGGCGGTACAATTACCCAAAGTTTGACACCATGCAGCATTGGGCGAAAGCCCCCTCTAAGGAATTGAGCGATGCCTTAGTTGAAGCGTTCAAAGATAAGCTGCCAGACTAACCAAGCCAGATTGGAAGGTGTAAAAAACGTGATTATCAGAGAATACTGCCCCTCGGACTGTAAATACTTAGCGGAGCTGTTTTATCAGACTGTCCACTCTATAAATGCCAAAGACTACACAGATGAACAGTTAAACGTCTGGGCAACTGGCAATGTAAACATAAATGAATGGAATCAATCATTATCCGAGCATTTTACGCTTGTCGCCATAAAAGGCGGCATCATAGCAGGGTTTGGCGATATTGACAAAACAGGCTACCTTGACAGACTTTATGTCCACAAGGACTATCAAAGCCAAGGGATTGCCGCCGCTATCTGCGATAAACTGGAACACGCTTTTGAGGTAAGCAAAATAACCACACATGCTTCCATCACTGCAAAGCCGTTTTTTCTTCACAGGGGATATAATACAATTAAGGAACAGCAGGTAATCAGGTCAAATATCCCCTTGACGAATTACATTATGGAAAAAACACTTTAATTATCACCCCCATTCATCAATTAAAAAGCACGACAAAAAACGCCCTTAGCCATGAGTTCCTACCCACAGCTAAGGGCGTTTCTAATATGGATTTATTTCAGCCGTCCAAACCTCTTGCAAATCATTCTCCCACCAACAAACCACTTGACAGTAAGAATAATCGCACTCAAACAACTGTTATCAATTTGTTATCAAAAGACCTTTCAAAAGTCCGCAAACCCGCATAAACACTAGGTTTACTAAGCATTTTTGTTTATTCGAACTCGGCGTGTTCTTTGTTGATATTAACTATTTTTGTTTAATTTTTATGCAAATACACGACCATTTTTACATCATTTACATCATTTATTATGGCTTGCTGATTTTCTGTTGCCAAAATGTTGCCACGCATCTATTATAGCAAATCCCCGCAAATTAGCAATCCATTTTTGAAAATCCTTTTTTGTACTTTTTCGTAAAAGTATTCCCTATAAGATATTGGCATAATATTGTTTCAAATAGTTTCTAATATCCTGTGGTGTAACAGGAATTTCCGTATCCAAAAAAGGATACTCCAAATGCACTTTTTTATCATCTGATATAATATGTACTCTATGACCATGCTCATTAATTCTCACATACCAATAATAATTTGTTCCTTCATATACTATTTTTCGTTTGTTTTTCTTGGATACCATACTTTCCTCAACTATATAAGATTTTCAACAGAAACACAATCCCGACAAGGTAGTCGATTTTTGAAATGTTACGCAATAAAAGCTATTTTTGAGGATAGAGGTATAAAATATCCTCCCCGCCCTGTTCATATTCCAAATGCCTTGTAAAATAAGGTATTCCCAAAGCCTAAAGCGTAACAACGCCAACACACATTTTCTCCTTAAACGCCTTCATAACATGGTGCTAGCACCATGTTTGTACCATCAACAAGGAAAAACATTGATTCAATAACAAGAACGTTAGTCCCACCAGCAATAGTAAACGCGCTGCCCCTCATGGGATAGTTCTGTAATTGAAATCAATTCCCCATTATCCCCAATCATAAAAGTTGGTTGTGAAAAATCTGTTTCTTCTCCAATATCACTCGGAAATATATCTTTTGGTTCATTAAAAATCTGCTTTATTTCCACAAGCGATAGTTTACTGAAAATAATCAAAGTATCTGCGGTTATAACCTTGTCTTTATTGTCCAGCCCATAAACCTGCACAAAGATTTTTGCCGTTTTATCTTTATTGATTAAATTTTCAATCAAGGCAATATATTCATGCTTTCCCTCAAGACATTCACAGCAAAAATCCGTAAAATCATCTGCCGGGTCCAGATAGTCTTTATATGAGAACCAATAATTATTTGTATAGTTGCTGCTCATTTCATCCGTTTTCAGCAACGTTAAAATAGAACCTTTTTGTAGACTATTCATATTGACGCTCCTTAAATATAATAATATCTCATCTTTCCGCTTCTTTGAAAATAAAACTATTGATTTTTGAAACAGTCAAGGTTTAATCCCTCTCCAATACACGAAACAATATCGTGGTGATTGAAGCCGATAATCCATTGATATTTTTTTGAAACAACATAATAATCTAACCAGCCATTATCTAAAAAAGCTGTATGATTTAGTAAATCAAGGGCTTTCACTAATTCAGATACATAACTTTCAAATATCCAAAATTCTTCTCCACAATACCAATCGCTGCTCTTGTCGATTAGAAAATAAACCATTTTATTTTCTTCTTTTATAATTTGAGGCAAAAAATGAAACCATGTTGAATAATCAACCGCATAGCACCCAAGAAGTTTTTTCATGCTTTTAGGACTATAACCATTCGTATTAGCCCAATGCAGACCGTTTTTCCACGTTTTTGTTTTATCCGCATATTTTTCTGCAATCTTTTGATATATATTTTCCCACTGGTTTTCACTCACTTTACGAAAACGTTCTTTCGATATGCCACACTTTGTTATTATTTCGTGTTCTAATCTAAATATATCACTTGCAGACCTGTTCATACTCTATTCTCGCTTTCAATCCATAATTTCATTTATAAAATCATCGTCTTTCAAAACTCTTTATTATAACATCTGAACAATAAAATTCTATTTCATTTTCTTCATAATCACCGACCTCATACTTTGAATTATTTTCATATCCTCTCACGGTCATATCTTTAATATAAAATCCAGAAATTTTACCACTTCCATGAAAGCGCCAAGAATTTACATCTACAAATTCTATGAAAATCTTATAATTATCTGGACTGGTCATACCTAATATTAAATTTGTATGTTCTTCCCAAGAATTATTATCTAATGTTGTTTCCCATTTCAAAAATATAATCGTATCAAACATATTGAAGTGGCTCATTTGAAAATCCGGTAAAATAGATTTGATTTTATTCAAGTTCACCTATACCCCACCTTTGCAACTTTATGATTTACGAATTTGATTATATCACTTTCACTCTCCATTTACCATAAAAACATAGGGCATGACAACCGCCACGCCCTACATTTCTTATCGATCCAACGACTTCTCAATCTTCCATTTCTGCCCTTTCAAGTCATTCTGTTTCTCATACAAGTTGTTGCGCTCTTTGCATAATTCTTTCATACGCTCCAATTGCGCCCTCACTCCCTCCCGGCAATCCGGCTCTATCTTTTTATATTCCCCGGTCAGATTACGGATTGTATTATTGTTCTCCTTTATCTGTTCCGACAGACATACCCAGTCTATCAGATTTTGCGCTTCCTTATCCGTTTCGTAAAGGTCTGTATCTGCCACGATTTTAGCGCACAACCGTATCATAACTTTCTTCTCCATATCTGTCATATCCTATCAATTCCCTTTCTTATCGGCTCATTTCAAAGGCACGTTTTGGGCGTTTATTTGCCCTTTCTGCCTGTTCCAATACCTTTGACCGTTCTACTATCGACTGTATCTGTTCCCTGCCGAAATGACGCTCCAAACGTCCTAAATCAGACGCTTTTTCCTGCAATCGGTCTATGGTGTCGCTCTGCTCCATAACCTTATCTGTCAAGCGGCTAATCTGCTTCTGTTGTCCGTACACTTTGGCGGTCAGCTTCTTGCTTTGCTCTGCAAGCTGTACGCATTTGATAGTCAGATTTTTTACCACTTCTTTCAATTTCTCCACAAGCGGTAAAGCCTTTTTATCACGATAAGCCTTTGCGCTCATCAATGCCCCCGGCTCTGCCAACTGCCATTTTACATCTTCATCATAGGCGTGAATGTTGCGCTCCATATCCTCTTTTGACTGTACCATTTTGTTGATTTCCTGCTGTAACTTTTTCTGCTGTTTCTCCAATTTTTCATTTTCGGATAACAACTTTTCCTTATCCTCTGTCAGCGTTTCCGTCTGCTCTTTCAACAGATGATTTGTTGCAGTAAGTTCTGATACTTCCTGCCGGATTGCTTCGCCCTCTTTCCGTATCTGCTCCGTTTCCTGCCCTGCCGCTATCTGCTGATGAAGAATATTTGATAATTCCTCTTTACTGCCGGAAATGGTCTGTTCCAATTCTGCAACTTCTTTTTGCCGTTCCTGCTTCTCATAATCGAGTACAGACAAATGTTTGTTATGTGTGCCTAACTGTTTCCACTGTACGCCATGCCGCACCATGACTTTTGAAAGTTCCTGCTTCTCCGCTTCAATCCATTCATTCCATTCCGTCATTCCCCTTGTGCCGCCTTTAAAGCCCTGTTCCGACAATGCGCCTTTGAGGGAAACTCTCGTATCAAGTCCACGCTTGCTATTGCAGATAAAAGGGACAAAATCAATGTGAATGTGCGGTGTCTGCTCGTCCATATGCAAGTGGCTTGAGAATACAAACAGGTTCGGATTTCTTTTCTGAAACTGCTCCATAAACTCACATAAAATCTCTTTTGCCAACTGCCCCTCATTGCTCTGCACATTCATATCGTCCTTATTGCCGATTTGGAAAATTACCTCATAAAATAATTTCTCCTGCTTTCCCCGGCGTATTTTCTCATAGTAATCATCAATCTTTCGGTCACTCCGTTTCTGCTTTGCGTTATAGCGTTCCAACGCTTCATCAAAAAGATTGTGATAGACCTCTTTTATATCCGAGTGGCAAAATTCCACGTTATCCCGGCTTCGTTCCTTATCTACATTCTTTGCGCTAAAGGCTCTCGTATTGTGATTGACCGAACCTTTCCCCATCATGCCGCTAATCGTCCTTTCCAATAGGCATATCCTCCACATTCTATATACTGATTTTACTGCGCCGAATAGGCGCAAAGCGAAGTTTCTTCGCTTCGGCTTTGTTACTTTCCCGAAAGTAACGCAAAGGCACTTTCGACAGGCTACGCTCTATCAAAAGTGCCTTTGCGCCCTGCCGGGGGCAAGCTGTCCGTTGGACAGCATACCGTCCTTACGGACGGTGGGACGGCTTCCCGCCGCTTTACTGCTCCCCCATGCGTCGGTTTGCGTCGATAGCGTCGATATTTTCTATACCGCCCCACTATCAAAAATACCGTCGCAACCGACGCATATCGTCGCACTTTACACTTTCTGCTCTAGCCGTTTCAGAATGATTTTCCTCTCATGCCCCCGCTTGTTGTCATAGAAAATACCGTAGTCATTAAGCAACTGGCTGTTCACTACATTTAATCTTCGGGAAAGTACATTCGCCGATAACTGCATATCCGGCAACTGTTTCAGAAGTTCCGTTGCAGTCCCCTCCCACTCCTGCACTTCCTCTGTCAGAAATTCGTTGATTGCTTCAAGTAACGGGTTCGGCGGCTGTTTCCAAAGTTCTGTTTCCGCTTTCTGAAATTTCCAAATACACTGTTCCCGGTCAAATTCGATTGTTAATTCTTGATCGGGCTGGTCACGTCCCACAATGTCCATGACCGCAGTGTTGTCCGTGCGCTTTTTCTTGTGCATGATAAACGCCCCGTCTGCCGCACCGAGAAGTCCGTTTGTGCCGGAAATCATATCGAAGCTGTCCTCGGACTCCAGCTTGCGGGTATGATGAACCACCAACAGGCAGACACCATATTTATCACTGAATGATTTCAGCTTTGTCACAATCTCATAATCACTGGAATAACTGTACCTGTCCCCGCCGACTTCACGCACTTTTTGGAGCGTGTCAATGATAATCAGCCTTGCGTCCTTATGCTCTTTTAGAAAGCCCTCCAATTCTCCGTCCAGTCCCTCGTTCAATGTCTTTGCCTGCGTTGCAAAAAATAAATTGTCCGCACACTCCACACCAAACATGACGGACAGCCGCCGCTGAAGCCTTGCATAATCATCTTCCAGTGCAAGATATAGCACCGTCCCTTTTCTTACTGGATAATTCCACAGCGGAAGCCCCATTGCCACATGATAGGCAAGCTGCCCCATAAAGAACGATTTCCCCACTTTCGGCGCGCCCACAAAGAGATAAGTGCCGCCATACAGAAAGCCGTCCACAACAGGCGTTCTCGGCGGGTAAACCGTATCATACAGTTCTGTCATGGAAACCGTTTGAAGCCCGCCGCCCCGCCCGGATTTCTCCGGGCAATTTGTGTCAAAGCCACGAAAAACAGTGGCTTGCAGATTGATTTGTGCTGTTTCATTTGCTATAATTTCAGTGTGATTTTTCATAATCGGCTGTTTCCCATCTGCGCCAACAGATGATACGGGAGCAGTCGTTTTTATTTTATTTGTCATTCATCTTCCCCTTTCAGTCCGTCCAAAGTGATTGCGATTACCTGTAACGTGTAGAGCAGTTCGTCATTGTCCGGGCTTATGCTTTCCATGCGCTTCAATTCCTCATGGATTGCCGCCATCTGATTTTTCAGTGCCTTATACACCCTCGGATTGCCCTGCACCACAACGTCCCGGCATAAGAGCCTCCTTGTGATGTAATCCTGCTTTGTCAGTCCCGACAGTGCCACCAAATCATTTAACAGTTTTGCTTCTTCATCAGATACCCGGAACGCCACCGTATGATTGCGCCATCTTCCTTTGTAATCCAGTGATTTTTCCATGTTCCTAATCCTCCTTTGTCATTCTCTCCATTTCCAATTTCTCCGCCATTTCCGTCTGCACCGTGGGGAACAGGTGGGCATAACGGTAAGTGATTTTCTCCGCTTCATGCCCCATGCGCTCCCCAATCGCCAGTACCGAAAATCCCATATTGATTAAGAATGAAACCGCACTATGGCGAATATCGTGGACACGGATTTTCTTAACGCCTGCCTGTTTCGCTCCTCGTTCCATTTCGTGATTGAGATAGGATTTTGTGACCGTAAATAAACGCTCGTCCGGCTTAATGTCATAAAGCATTTTGATATACTCCTGCATTTCCTCACAGAGAAACGGCGGCATTTTGATTGTGCGGTTGCTCTTTTTTGTTTTGGGGCTTGTCACAATATCCCGCCCTTTGGAACGGTGGAAAGTCTTGCTTATCATGACCGTCTGCTTCTCAAAATCGAAATCAGAGGGTGTTAAGGCAAGAAGTTCGCCGGAACGCATACCGCACCAGTAGAGCATTTCAAACGCATAATAGGAACGTGGCTTATCCATCATGGCTTCGGAGAATTTCAGATATTCTTCTTTCGTCCAAAAGTCCATTTCCTTAACGGCTTCACTCCCAATCGTCCCCGCCCGTCTTGCCGGGTTGTAGGGAAGATTATAAAAGTTTACTGCATGGTTGAATATCGCCGTAAGTTGTGCGTGGATTGTCCTCAAATAATCTGCGGAATAGGGCTTGCCTTTCTCGTCCCGGTACGCCATTAACTCATTCTGCCACGCAATCACGTCCTTTGCTTCTATCTCTGCAATTTTGCGGTTTTCAAAGTACGGTAAAATCTTTGTCCGTATCACATGGCTTTTGGACTCCCAAGTGCTTTCCTTGACACGCTGTTTCTTGTCGGCTTCGTACACTTCAAAGAAACTGCCGAAAGTCATATCCAGTTTTGCGCCCTGCTTTAACATGGCTTCATGCTCCCACGCCTGCGCTTCCCTTTTGGTTGCAAATCCCCTCTTTTGTGTCTGTTTCCTCTCCCCTTTCCAGTTGGTAAAGCGGTAGATAACCCGCCACGTCCCCGTAGCGTTGTCCTTGTATACAGCCATTCCCTCAACTCCTTTCTATTCGCTGTAACATACTTTTTTATGAAAAAATGTAGCGTTCACACGTCCTGCCACCGTCAGATAGCCCTGTTTCTGCATTTCTGCGTTCAGTTCCCTTACAATCTGATAGGCTTTTGACTTCGACACACGCAGTTCCGCTGCCACTTCCTCCACTGTCATAAATGATTTCTCTGTCATTCAGATACCCTCTCCTTTCAATATTTAACTGTTTTTGTTTAAGTCTTGTTGATATGATACTAAATAAATTCCGTTAAGTCAAGTGGTTTTCGAGCAAATCTTAACTTTTTTTATTTAAGTTATTCTTGCTATTTCTAATGCACCATGTTATACTGACTTCAACAGATTTGTTTAAGTAAAGTCATGCACGACTGGCGGAAAACAGGGCGGCGGGTGCTTGCACACGCTGGACTGCTTTCTGACAGGCGTATATGGCGCACCGCCACAGCGAGATGAAGCGGAGCGTAATCGAGCTGGCATGACTTTACCTCACTTCACAATAACGGAGGTTTTATTATGGCAATCGGCAAACGTATCCGCTTTTTCCGCAACCGAAAAGGCATGACACAGAAACAGTTAGGCGAAATCCTCGGTTTTCTCGGAAAGACCTCTGATGTCCGCATGGCACAGTATGAAACCGAAGCACGGACACCGAAGCACGACCTTGTAAAAGAAATGGCGGGTATCTTTGATATAAGCACCCACGCCCTCACCGTACCGGATATTGATACCTATATCGGGCTTATGCACACACTCTTTGCGTTGGAAGATATGTACGGGCTGAAAATCGGGGAGATTGACGGGGAAATCTGCCTGCGTCTTGACAAGTCCAACTATTCCACTTACACGTCCATGTTCGATATGTTCCACGCATGGCAGGAGCAAGCTGCCAAACTGGAACAGGGCGAGATAAGCAGAGAGGAATACGACCAGTGGCGGTACAAGTACCCGGAACTGGACACCTCAAAGCATTGGGCGAAAGTCCCCTCACAGGCGGTCAGTGATATGCTTATGGAAGAATTTCAGAAAATCGAAAAAGAAGAAAAGAAAACATCTAAACAGAAAAAGAAGAAAGCATAAAAAAGACCTTGCCGATATTCAGTTTCCATATCTGAAAATCAGCAAGGTTTTCTTATGCCAATGATGTAATTATTTAGTGCGTGATGTTGAAAATGTTGCCAAATCGTTGCCATTACCTAAACAAATTTGTTTGGAAGCCACATAAACACTAGGTTCTCAAATCCCATTTCATCACTCGAACTCGACTTTTCCTAACTAATTTCGTTTAGGAATTATTCTCTGTCGAGTATGTAAATCTCTTGATTATTTGATATATCCATATTATCCTGCCTATATGAGCTAATGTTATCATTTTGTTATCTCTGTTGATAACACTTGCCCTGCAACTGCGGATAATAGCTATATGCTATGGTTTAAATTATAAGCGATTTTGTTAAGAAAAGCAATACAAAAATTCCTGTACTCTGCGCCTTCTAATCACCTGTTATCTTTATATTCTACACAACTTGTTATTTTAAATAGTTGCCTTCATATGGTCTATCCATCATCTTTTCCACCATGTCACATATAATATCCGAATCCAATTCAACATTATCAATACTTTGAAGATAATAATCAATATTTTCTCTTGTAATATTAACAGCTCTCTTACTTAACCCCATACATGCAATAAAAATCCCTTCATTAGTACAATCATATATGTCTTTATCATTTTTCTTATCATATTTCAAATCAAAAGCATTTAAGAACTTACTAAATCTAACATCTCCTAAAAATGTATTTACCTTATGAAAGTATATATATAACAGATACTTTTTAAAGTGTCGTCTTCGAGATACTCGTTCTTCCTTCATCATCCTTTCAATTCCCTGAAAAAGCATTCTTGAATATAAAATTTGAAATATTTTTCTTCTATAGTCATAAGTATCTCCTCTTTTAATACCTATTGAGCGAACTAATTGCATTGGGATGGTTGAATATCCTCTGGATTTGTCAAAAACATTTCTTATAAAGCATTTTCCTGTTGAAAAAACACAGACTATCTTTTTACTTCCTCGTTGTGTGCTAATCTTATTTTTTAATATCTTCATTATATATTTTACTGATACAAATGAATATGCTTTTCTTTCAAAATACATCTTATCCTCAATAGAAACTAATATAGCGCAAGCTTCATCCAATTTCTCATTGAACTCGATTTCATTGATTGGAAAACAGGTAAATATTTTATACATTTCCTCGAAAGTATGTATCACAAACTTTTGCTGCAAAGTAGCCGTTAAAGTCCAAATAAAAAGCAAAAGTGATAGTACCTCAAAAACTACATTCTGCTCATTAAGTGACTCTGGCAATTTTATCCTTAGCATTAGAAGCGCACAACACATCCCCCCGAAAGCATACTGAGAAAAGGATATATATATAAAGTCCACTAATTTATATAATGGATTTATCAAGATTTTAAATTTCATTTCATCAGATGTAAAAATTTCAAAAAAACAGAATAAAGATATCACCAGTAACAATACTGCCAATTTCACGCCTATTAATTTTAAAATTGTTAATGCGTATACACTAATATAAATAATTGTCATCCTCTGATACTCTTTCAAATCAGAATAATTATAAATAGCAATCATTGCAAAGAAAAAAATAAAGATAATATTTTCGTTAAATAAATTTTCCATTTTATCGTTAGTTAATACTCTCCAACTTTCAAAAAATAATATTATTACTATCTCAAAGTTTTTCTTTAAACCTATCAAATTCGATAGGTTTAAAAAAATATTGTGACTCTGTTTCCACAAACCAATGAAAATCTAAAATATTTACGTATCCAAGTCTATTTTTTCACTAATTTCACATTACATATCATTAATTCAATCTCTATTCTTCATACATTACACACCATTTATCTTAGAAAATATTCACATTACTTTCACGACTTGCCTTTCCTTATATCTCATCTTACTTAATTTACATTATACCTTAAAGCATACAGAAAAACTATAAAGAATGACAAATTAATCCTAAAATGATAAAAACAAAGCATACACCAATTCTATTTACCATCCCTTTACTCCCCTCTCAAATCAAACGTCTCCCCATCCGTCCTCCCCGCACTGATAATATCCCCCTGCATACTGCAAAAAAAGGTATACGACACTTCTCCCACTATAACCTCAATCGACATTCCATCCATCTCCATCATACAAAACATACTAAATTCCAATTCTTCTTTATCACGATTCAAAAACTGGCTAACCGCCCCCTTCGTCTGTTCCTCCAATGCCTTTCTCTCATCCGTCACATCTTCCCCATTACAGTATGCCGAAATAACCTCTCCACCCGACGTAATAACCGTAGACGAATACCCATCTTCCTGATTTTCCTTCTTGGTACATCCCGACGCCATCACAAACAGCACCGCTACCAACACAAAACTAACTCTCTTTTTCATATTCTGCCCTTTCTGGCAGATACGCAAAAAGCAACCCATTTCAGGCTGCTTTATTTCAACTTCATACCCCTCACATAGATTTCAACTGCCGCTTTCTCTTTGTCTGACAAGGATTCCCATGTTTCCAATACCCTCTTTTGTTCCGAAGATAATTCCAATTTCTCCATATCCTCCGAAAAAAATTGCGATAATGTAATCCCTAATCCATCACAAATCTTGTCCAATGTATAAAAAGTAGGTGTACTCCCCCTTTTCATCAGATTCGATAGAGATGACTGGCTGATACCAGTCTTATTAGATAGCGCATACATAGACATCTGTTTCTTATCACAGAGTTCTCTTATCCGATTTGTAATATACTTCTCATCTAACAAGCAACCTACACCTCATTCCCGATATATGCTGCTTTTATTCTACCTTCTATACCCTAAAATTATTAGATTTTACATAAAGAAGTATATTACTTTATATTTGAGTAGTATATGAGTAAAAAAATAAGCGTACTGCCTAATATTTATTTTTATGAAACACCTTTCTATTCATTATCCTCCCTTATTTGCAATCTATTAATTGCAATTATACCCAATTTTTATACTAGAATCAATATAAATCTCAATAATATAAATAGAAATATGAAACGAAAGGCTAATAATCGGTCATGTCACAGAAGTTGAAACAGACACAAGACATCTCATTAGGAGATAATCTAAGGAAATTAAGAAATCAAGCAAAATTGACCCAAGAACAAGTTGTCGCACAATTACAGTTACGTAACTTTTCCATTTCCAGAAGTGCATACTCTCAGATAGAGTCTGGCACTTATAATATCCGTATTAGTGAATTGATTGCATTAGCTGAAATCTTTCGGACAGATTACAATACCATATTTAACGGTTTAACCTATAAGAAGCCTTGAACAAATCGGCTTTCATTCAAGGCTTCTATCTGTTTAACCTGCAATCTACTTCTCAGCTCACAATATTTACACATATATCAATTCATTTAATACGATTTCTTCTGCGGAATTTTTTATGTTATTCATTAATCCCACCCATTCAATTTGATTCTGAGCTTTTAATTTCTCCGTAATTCCTTGCCGTTGCTTCATTATCTCAACAAAAAATTCAATCCGTTCTGTCGCTTCTATGTCCATGTCGTTTAAATGCTTCACCAGCTTCCCTTGAGTCAAATAATTGATATACAACACTCGTTTACACTCTTTTAAATACTCCAATCTTAGAAATCCATACTTTCCATACATCGGCGTTTCATTTTGAAGCAAATATAAATCTGGCAAATAGTAATCTCCTCTAAGCGTATACCTAATACCTGTTTTTTCGTCTATTATATATTTTTCCATAATCTATACCTCATCTTTCACTATTATTTCTAAACCGCTTCTCACGATGTTTAGGCTGCTTCATTCTATTTGCCTGTTCCAACAGGCTGTCCGTCTGCTTACTCCCCAACACCTTGCGAAGCAGTTTATAATTTTTATTTTCTGCACGAAGATTATCATTTTCCCCTGCTAATTTCTCATTGATTTTTCTTAATTTCTCGTTATCACGGTAAAGATTTCCATTGGTAATATTCAAACGGTAATAGCTGTCCCACGCTTCAAAACACTTTACCAGAGTTGTTTTAATAAGCAGTTTCAGCTTTTTTACTAATGGCTCTGCCACTTTATTTTTATAAGACTTCGCTGACATCAATCCCTGCGGCTCTGATAAACGGTATTCTGGCGAAGCATCAAGTTCCTGCTCTAATATTTTCAGATTTTCAATTCCCTTATCATAATTCTCTACCCTGTCAGACAGAACTTGAAATTCCTCTTTTTTCTCCGCAATCTGTTCCACAAGTTGGTCAACCTCTTTCTCCCGTTCCTGCTTTTTATACTCAAGCACTGATAAATGCTTTTCATGCGTCCCCTTATGCTCCCACTCAATGCCGTAACGTTCCATAACGGCGGCAAGCTGCTCTTTCTCGGACTGTATCCACTGACTCCACTCCGTATTGCCACGAGTACCACCTTTGAATCCCTGCATGGCTAACGCCTGTTTTAAAGAAACTCTTGTATCCAATCCCCGCTTACTGCCTGTTGTAAATGGCACAAAATCAATATGCAGATGCGGCGTTGCTTCATCCATGTGGAGGTGCGCCGAAAACACATAAAGGTTGGAATTTCTGGATTGAAACTTTCCATAATATTCATCCAAAATCTGTAGGGCAAGATTCCCATTTTCACTATCTGCCCCCATGTTCTCCTTATCTCCAATCTGTAAAATTAATTCATGAAATGGCTTTTCTTGTTTTGAGTTCCGTATTTTTTCATAGTAATTTTCAATGCGGCGGTCAGCCCTTGTCTGTTTTCCATTGTATCGGTGTAATGCTTCATCAAAAAGTTTCTGGTACACTTTCTTTATATTCTCATTGCAATAATCTAAATTAAGGTGTGAACGTTCACCGTCCACGTTTTCCGCTTTAAATTTACGGCTGTTATGGTTGATTGAGCCTTTTCCTACCATTGCGCTAATCGTCCTTTTCATAAACCACATCCTTTCTTTTTTTGCGCCGTTAGGCGTAAGCCTTTGTTACTTTCTGCGAAAGTAACGCAAAAGCACTTTTGTCGGCTATGCCAACAAAAATGCAACCCGCTGGCGGGTTTTGCGCTCTCCGAGGGTAAGCGTGTGCCAATGGCACACACATTTGCAAGCCGACCTCATCGGCAAGCTGGTGTTAGTATATAAGTGTGGACAGGAAAAGTTGAACAATCTATACTATCAAGTGAAAGAGCAAAGGAGATGTTCAACATGGCGAAGAACCAAAAATCTTACACTCCGGAATTTAAACAGCAGATTGTGGATCTGTATAATGCCGGAGGAACCTCGTATCCAAAACTGGAACGTGAATATGGCGTAAATCGGAGTACACTCAGCAACTGGGTAAAACAGCTTTCTCCTATCAATGTGTCCGAGGAGGAAACCGTTACCCTCAAAGAGTATAAGGCTCTCCAGAAAGAGANCCAGCGCCTTAGAATTGAAAATGAAATCTTAAAAAAAGCGACCGCCATATTCGCAAAAGAACAATAGCTGAGATTGTTTCTTTTATTCAGCAAAACTTAGCCCATTATACGGTATCCCAGCTTTGCAGCGCCTTGAAATTCCCAAGGAGTACCTATTACAAAGCTCTGGTTTGTGTACCCTCAAACCGGCAGAAGGAATATAAGGAATTCAGCCAGAAGGTAAAAGACGCTTATGAAGATTCAAAGCAGCGGTATGGGGCAGTTAAAATATGCCGTACGCTCAATGGCAGCGGGACTCCCTGCAGCATAAAACGGGTTCAGCGGCATATGGCAGAGCAAGGGCTTCGCTCTGTTGTAGTAAAGAAATACAACCATCATGCCAATCACGGAACCGTTCCCGATAATAAAGAGAATATTCTGAAGCGTGATTTCGAGACGGAAACCATCAACCAGAAATGGTGTACCGATATTACCTATATCCATGTACAAAAAGAAGGATGGACCTATCTGGCTTCAGTCATGGACTTGTGCAGTCGTAAGATTATCGGATATGCGTATGGAACATCCATGACAGCAGAACTGGCGATAGAAGCTGTTAAGAACGCCTGTCTGAATGTCAGGGAGACAAAGGGGATTATTCTCCACAGTGACTTAGGAAGCCAATATACGAGTCAATCGTTTGAGAGGATCCTGAAGAGCAGGGAGATACTGCATTCATTTAGCCGGAAGGGAAACCCTTATGATAATGCCTGTATCGAATCGTTCCATTCTGTACTGAAAAAAGAAGAAATCTACCTTCATAATTATCAGGATTCGAAAGAGGCCCGAAGGGCAATCTTTGAATACATAGAGGGCTGGTATAACCGTAAGCGGATACACAGTGC